>MKWE01000051.1:78990-274427 GCA_001899585.1 Rhodospirillales bacterium 70-18 | reverse complement strand
CACCGCCGTGATCGAGGCGGCCTGGTATGGCGGCGCCACCCAGATCCCGGCGCTGCGCGTGCTGGCGGCCAACCTGGACCTGGGCGCCTGGCGGCCCGCCTGGCAGGTGGCGCTGGCCGGGGCCGCTGCGCTGGCGGTGGCGCTGCTGCGCCGGCTGGCCGGGCGGCGGCGGGGCGCCCCGGCCCGCCGCATGCGCCCGGCCCCGGCGAACGGCGTGTAAGGCCGACCGCGCCATGCGGGCGGGCGCGACGGCCCGGCTTGCCAATACCCCGCTTGCCAACGCCATGGCCGAGGCCCTAGACACGCGGGACGCCCGACGCGAGACCATCACCACCGCAGCGCCAACAGACGAAACTCGGCTGCGCCCATTCCCCCTTCACGTGTGACACATTACCATCTGCATCCATGGCGCAAGCCGTCACCGCGGAGCGGACGTGGCGAAACTGGTAAACGCATCGGGCTTAAAACCCGACGCCTTTCAATGGCTTGCGGGTTCGACCCCCGCCGTCCGCACCATTGCCCCACCATCGGCGCCCCCACCACCGGCACCCCCACCACGGGCGATTCGGGCATGACCGGCCTCTGCCGGCTGCGCGCGGCCGTCATCGCCCTGCCGCTGGCGGCGGCCATCCTGTCTCTGCCGCCGGTGCTGCGCGGCATGTTGTGGATGGCCACCTCCGGGCTGGTGTTCACCTTCCTCAACACCATCATGCGGCTGCTGACGCAGGAACTGGCGCCGTTCCAGACGCAGTTCCTGCGCTATGCCTGCGGGCTGGCCGTCATGCTGCCCTTCGTGCTGCGCGCCGGGGCGGCGGCCTATTCGCCCAAGGGCCTCGCCGGCCAGCTCTGGCGCGGCGTGGTGCACACCTCGGGCCTGCTGCTGTGGTTCATCGCCCTGCCGAATATCCCGCTGGCCGACATGACGGCGATCGGCTTCACCTCGCCCATCTTCGTCATGATCGGCGCCGCCCTGGTGCTGGGCGAGCGCATGGTACCGGCGCGCTGGGTGGCGGCGGCGATCGGCTTCGCCGGCGTGCTGATCGTGGTCGCACCGTGGCAGAGCGGGGGTGGCGCCAATTTCTACCACCTGGTGATGCTCGGCTCCGCCCCGCTCTTCGCCGCCTCGTTCCTCATCACCAAGGCGCTGACCAAGCGCGACCGGCCGGAGGTGATCGTGGTGTGGCAGTCCATCACCGTCTCGCTGTTCACCCTGCCGTTCGCCATCTCCGGCTGGCTGTGGCCCTCGCCGCTGCAATGGCTGGCCTTCCTGGCCTGCGGCATGCTGGGCAGCACCGGGCATTACTGCATGAACCGGGCGCTGCACGTGGCCGACATCTCGGCCACCCAGCCGATCAAGTTCCTCGACCTGCTCTGGTCCTCGCTGGCCGGCTACCTGGTGTTCGCCGACACGCCGAGCGAATGGACGATGGCCGGCGGCGGGGTGATCTTCGTCTCCACCACCTGGATCGCCCGGCGCGAGGCGCGCGGCCATGCCCGGGCGGCGCGGCCATGATCGAGCTGCAACCCGCCCCCGCCAGCCTGCCGCCGGGCGAGCGCATCTACGCCATCGGCGACATCCACGGCTGCGCGGAGCGGCTGCTGGCGCTGCACGCCGCCATTGCCGCCGACCTCGCGCGTCGCCCGGTCGCCGCCCCCCTGCTGCTGCACCTGGGCGACTATGTCGATCGCGGGCCGGACAGCGCCGGCGTGGTGGCGCTGCTGGCGGCGGGCGACCCGTTGGCCGGCATGCCCACCGTCAACCTGATGGGCAACCACGAAAGGACCATGGTCGACGCCCTCTCCGGCGAGCGCGCCTCGGCCACCGACTGGATGATCGCCGGCGGGCGGGAGGCGCTGGCCAGCTGGGGCGGCAACCCCGACGCGCCGCGCGAGAGCTGGCCCGCGCATGTGCCGGCGGCGCACATGGCGTTCCTGCGCGCCCTGTCGCTGCGCCACCGGGCCGGCGGCTACCTGTTCGTCCATGCCGGTATCCGCCCCGGCGTGGCGCTGGACGCGCAGGCCCCGTCCGACCTGCTAAGCATCCGCGGCAGCTTCCTCTACAGCGACGCGGCCTTCGGCGCGGTCGTCGTGCACGGCCACACGCCGCAAAAGGCGCCGGTGGTGCGCCACAACCGCATCGGCATCGACACCGGGGCGGTGTTCGGCGGCGCGCTGACCTGCCTGGTGCTGGAGGGCGAAACCCTCGGCTTCCTGCAAGCCTGAGAGCTACGCCAGCAGCATGTCCGGCGCATCCAGCGGCCAGCGCGGGCGCGGCGCATGGTCCAGCCGGTCCACCAGCCCCAGCCGCAGCCGCTCCAGCGCCGCCCAGGCCACCATCACCGCATTGTCGGTGCACAGCCGCAGCGGCGGTGCCGCGAAGCGGAAGCCGTGCCGGTCGCAGGCAACCTGGATCGCCGCGCGCAGTGTCGCATTCGCCGCCACGCCCCCGGCCACCACCAGCAGGCGCGGCCCGGCATGGGCAGCGGTGAACATAGCCATCGCATGCCCCGCCCGGTCGACGAGCGTATCAGCCACCGCCTGCTGGAAGCCGGCGGCGATGTCGGCGGCGTCCTGCGCCGGCAGGGAGCCGGCTTGATAGGCGGAAATCGCGGTGGAAACCGCCGTTTTCAGCCCGGAAAAGCTGAAATCGCAGCCTTGCCGGCCCAATAATGGCCGTGGAAACGCGAACCGCCGCGCGTCCCCGCCCGCCGCCAGCCGCTCCACCGCCGGCCCGCCGGGCCAACCCAGGCCGAGCAGCTTGGCCACCTTGTCGAACGCCTCGCCGACCGCGTCGTCGATGGTGCCGCCCAGCCGCCGGTAGCGGCCGACGCCCTCCACCGCGACGCATTGGCAATGCCCGCCGGAGACCAGCAGCAGCAGGTAGGGGAAGGCGGCCCCGGCCTGCAATTCGGGCAGCCTTGCGGTCAGCGCATGCGCCTCCAGGTGGTTCACCGCCACGAACGGCAGCCCGCGCGCGATCGCCACGCCCTTGGCGAAGCCGGAGCCGACGATCAGCCCGCCGATCAGCCCGGGCCCGCTGCTGGCCGCCACCGCCGCCAGGTCGGCGAAGCCCAGCCCGGCCTGGGCCATCACCCGGGCGACCAGGGCGGGCAGGTGCGACAGGTGGGCGCGGGCGGCGATTTCCGGCACCACGCCGCCGAATGCCGCGTGGTCGGCCTGGCTGGCCACCGCCTCGGCGAGGATGCGCCCGTCGGCCGCCAGCACGGCGGCGGCGGTGTCGTCGCAGGAACTTTCGATCCCCAGCACGGGGCCGGTGGCGCGGTCTGGCATCATCCGTCTTTCCTTCGGGCGCGTCTGGTAATAGAGGACGCGGATGTCGGACACCAACACCTCGCCGGCCCATCCCCGCGCGGCCGCGCATCCCAGACCGCATGGCCACGGCCTGCCGTTGCGCGTGGGCACCCGCGGCTCGCCGCTGGCGCTGTGGCAGACGCGGCATTTCCTGCACCTGCTGACCACGTTCTGCCCGGTGCTGCGCAGCCTGGACGTGTTCGAGGAGCATGCCATCCGCACCACCGGCGACGCCACCCAGGCGGCCGGCACGCGGCTGGCCGATATCGGCGGCAAAGGGCTGTTCGCCAAGGAGATCCACGAGGCGCTGGCCGATGGCCGGATCGACTTCGCGGTGCACAGCCTGAAGGACCTGGAGACGCAGATGCCGCCCGGCATCGTGCTGGCCTGCACCCTGAAGCGCGAGGATGCGCGCGACGCGCTGATCCTCGGCCCCGGCCTTGCCCCCGCCGAGCCGGGCGACCCCTATGCCACGCTGCCGCACGGGGCGCTGATCGGCACCAGCTCGCTGCGCCGGCAGGCGCAGCTGTTGCATGCCAGGCCCGACCTGCGCACCGCCACCCTGCGCGGCAACGTGCAGACGCGGCTGGACCGGCTGCGCGCGGGCGCCTGTGCCGGCACGCTGCTGGCGCTGGCCGGGCTGAAGCGGCTAGGGCTGGCCGAGGCCGCCTCGGTGGTGCTGGACCCGGAGACGATGGTGCCCTCGGCCGGCCAGGGCATCGTCGGCATCACCGTGCGCGCCGACAACACCGAGCTGCTGGAATTGCTGGCCGGCATCGAGGACCCCGAGGCCAAGGCCGTCGCCACCGCCGAGCGCGCGCTGCTGGCCGAGCTGGACGGCTCCTGCCGCACCCCGATCGGCGGCCATGCCCGGCTGCTGCCGGCGGCCCCCGGCGAGCGGCCGCTGCTGCACCTGACCGGGCTGGTGGCGCGGGCGGATGGCAGTTTCCTGCTGCGACGCAGCCTGCACGGCGCGGCGGCCGACGCCGCCCGGCTGGGCGCCGAGCTGGGGGCGAGCCTGCGGGCCGACTCGCCCCGCGACATCTTTGCCTGAGGACAGGACGGCCGACCTGCTGCTGGTCACCCGGCCCGAGCCGGGCGCCACCGAGACCGCGAGCCGGCTGGCCGCGCTGGGGCTGCGCCCGCTGGTGGCGCCGCTGCTGACCATCGTGCCGAAATCCGCCCGCCTGCCGCCGGCGGCGGGCCTTCAGGCGGTGCTGGCCACCAGCGGCAACGCGCTGCCGGCGCTGGCCATCGCCCATCGCGGCGTGCGGCTGCTGGCGGTCGGCGATGCCACCGCCGCGCGGGCGCGGGCCGGCGGCTTCACCGACGTGCACAGCGCCGGGCGCGACGCCGCCGCCCTGGCCACGCTCGCCGCCGCGCTGTGCGACCCGGCCGGCGGCCCCCTGCTGCTGGCCGCAGGCGCCGGGCAGGGGCGCGGCCTGGCCGCCGCCTTGCGCGCCGCCGGCTTCGCGGTGGTTCGCCGCGAGGTCTACGCCGCCTGCCCGCCCGAACGGTTGCCGGAGGCGGCCCGCGCCGCCCTGGCGGCGGGGCGGGTGCGCGCCGCGCTGTTCTATTCGGCCGCCACCGCCCGCGCCTTCGCCGCCCTGCTGGGCCCCGCCCTGCCGCCCGCGAGCTTGGCCGATGTGGAGGCGCTGGCGATCTCCCCCGCGACCGCCGCGGCACTGACCCCCTTGCCGTGGCGGCGCATCCGTGTTGCTTCTGCCCCGAACCAGGATGCGATGTTGGCACTGATGGCATGACCGAAACTCCGCCGAAGCCCGACCCCACGCCCCGTTCTGCTCCCCCGGCCGCGCCCCCCGCCGCGCCCCCGGCGGGGCCTGCACCCAAGCCCGCGCCGCCGCCGGAGCCGAAGCCGGCCGCGCCGCCCCGGCGCAGCGCCGGCCCGGTGCTGACCGTGCTGGCCCTGGCCCTGCTGGCCGCCGGCCTCGCCTGGGTCTGGACCGAGCAGCAGCGCCTGGCGGCGGCCGGCGACGAGGGGCGGGTGGCGGCGCTGGAAATCCAGCTGCGCACGCTGCAACAGCGCCTGGCGCAGCTTGAGCAGCGCCAGGCGCCCGACTTCGGCCGCCTGGATGCCCGGCTGACCGCCCTGGAACAGCGCCCGGCCGCCAACCTGCAACCCTTGCAGGCCCGGCTAGCCGCGCTGGAGCAACGCCCCGCGGCCGCTGCCCCCGCCCCCACCGCCCTGACGCCGGAGCTGCAAGGCGCGCTGGCCGCCCTGCAGCAGCGCGTGGCGCAGGCCGAGCAGGCGCAGCAGGCCACCGCCGCCCGCGCCGCCCGGCTGGCCCGCCTGCAGGCCGCGGCCGCCGCCCTGGCCGCCGGCCAGCCGCTGGGCGACATCCCGGCCGCGCCGCCCGCCCTGGCCCGCTTCGCCACCACGGCCCCACCCACCGAGGCCGCGCTGCGGCTGGATTTCGACGCCGCCGCCAGCCGTGCCGCCGAGGCCAGCCGGCCTGCCACCGAGTCCGAGTCGCTGGCGCAGCGCATGTGGCTGCAGATCCAGTCGCTGGTGACGGTGCGCGACGGCGACCGCGTGCTGTCCGGCGCGCCGGCCACCGTGGTGCTGGGCCATGCCCGCGAGCGGCTCAATGCCGGCGACCTCGGGGGCGCCGTGGCCGACGTGGAGCGGCTGGACGCCGCCGCCGCCCACGCCATGGCCGACTGGCACGACCGCGCCCGCGCCCTGCTGGCAGCGCGCGCGGCGCTGGCCGCGCTGCTGGCGGCCGACTGATGCGCCGCATCCTGTGGATCATCGCCGCCGGCGCCATCGCGGTGGCGCTGGGCTGGTGGGTGGCCGCCCTGCCCGGGCGCGTCACCTTGGCGGTGGGCAGCCTGTCGATCGAGACCGCCACCCCGGTCGCCGCGGTACTCGGCGCGGCGGTGGTGGTGGCGCTGGCCGTGCTGCTGCGCCTGCTGCTGCTGCTGGCCGGCCTGGGGCCGCGGCTGCGCCGCTGGCGGCTGCACCGCCGCCGCGCCGCCGGCGATACGGCCGTCACCCACGCCCTGGTGGCGCTGGCCGCCGGCGAGCAGACCGGCGCCCGCCGCGAGGCCGGGCGGGCCCGCCATCTGCTGGGCGACACGCCGCAAACCCTGCTGCTGGCTGCCGAGGCCGGCCGGCTGGCCGGCAGCGACGCCGAGGCGGCCGGCATCTACCGCCAGTTGGCGGCGCGCGACGATGCCGCCTTCCTGGGCCTGCGCGGCCTGTTCCGCCAGGCGATCGCCCGCGAGGACTGGGCGGAGGCGGCGCAACTGGCCCGCAAGGCCGAGGCGGTACATCCCGGCGCCGCCTGGCTACGCGAGGCGCGGCTCAACCTCGCGGTGCGCATCGGCGACTGGCCGCAGGCGCTGTCCCTGGCCGGCCCCGGCGCGCCGCTGGCCGCCCTTACCGCCGCCGCCGCGGCCGCCGAACCGGACCCCGGCGAGGCGCTGCGGCTGGCCCGCCGCGCCTGGAAGGCCGATAACGGCTTCGCCCCGGCGGCGCTGGCCTATGCGCGGCTGCTGCGCCAGGACGGCAAGGAATCGCGCGCGCAGGACGTGCTGCGCACCGCCTGGCAGGCCGCCCCCCACCCCGATCTCGCCGCCCTGGCGCTGGCCGGCACCACCGACCGGCTGGCCCGCGTGAAGCAGGCAACGGCCTTCGTGCAGGCCAACCCGGACGACCCGGAAAGCCACCTGCTGCTCGCCCGGCTGTCGCTGGATGCCGGGCTGACCGGCGAGGCCCGCCGCCACCTGGAGCGCGCCCGCGCCGGCGGGCTGGCGCAGCGCCGCCTGTTCCTGATGCTGGCGGAGCTGGAGGAGACCGATCGCGGCGGCACCGAGGCCGGCCGCGCCGCCCAGCGCGAGGCGCTGCGCCAGGCCGCCGGCGCCGCCCCCGATCCCGGCTGGCACTGCCGCCATTGCGGCGCCAGCCAGCCCGCCTGGCAGCCGGCCTGCGCCGCCTGCCACACCGCCGGCAGCGTCACCTGGGGCCAGCCCGGCCTGCCGCCGCGCCCGGCCCTGATCGCCGGATGAGCGGGCCGGTCAACAGCGGTGGCGCCTCCGTCGAGCGGGTGCGCGCGGCGCTGCTGGCGGCCGGGCATGCCGACAGCATCGCCGCATTCCCCGCTGGCACCCGCACCGCCGCCGACGCCGCCGCGGCGATCGGCTGCACGGTGGCGCAGATCGCCAAATCGATCGTGTTTCGCGGCGGGGACGGACGCGCCGTGGTGGTGATCGCCTCCGGCGCCAACCGGGTGGATGCGCGCAAGGTCGCCGCCGCCCTCGGCGTGACGGTGGGGCGCGCCGATGCCGACTGGGTGCGCGCGGCCACCGGCTTCGCCATCGGCGGCGTGGCGCCGCTGGGGCACGCGGCCCAGGATGGCGGCGCGCCGCTGCTGGTGTTCGACCGCGACCTGCTGGACCTGCACCCGATCTGGGCGGCCGCCGGCTCGCCAAGCCATGTGTTCCGCAGCGAGGCTGGGGAACTGGCGCGCATCACCGGCGCGGTGGTGGCGGATATCCGCCAGGACGGCTGAGCGGCGGCCTGTCGCCAGGAAGCGATTTCACGACGAGACGGGACGGCGGGGAGGGGGCGGCGGGGAGAAGTCAGGTAACGCCTTGCTCTCCCTTTCTTCTCCCCGCCTCCATGTGGTTCTTCGTCCGACGCTACTGGGCGAAATGCATGCCCTGCAGGCGGATCATCCCGTCCGGCACCATCACGAAGCCCTGCACCTTGCGGTTCAGCCCCATGACGTTGCGCGTGGTCCAGAGATACATGTAGGGCAGCTCGTTCTCGGCCAGCCGGAACACCTTGGAATACAGCGCCTTGCGTTCCGCCACGTCCGACACCGCGCGGGCCTTGTCGAGCAGTGCGTCCATATCCTTGTTGAGATAGTGGGAGGTGTTGAACGGCCCGCCGCTGTGGAAGCCGCCATAGACGTTGCCGTCCGGGTCCGCGCGGCCGGACCAGCCGATCAGGTAGGTCTCGTAGTCGCCGGCCACTTCGGCCTTCAGCGAGGAGGCGAATTCCATCAGCCGGATCTTGATGTCGAACCCGGCATCCTTGGCCATCGACTGGATCACCTCGGCGGTCTGCGCCACGTCCGGCTGGTTGGGCGCGGTCAGTTCCAGCGTGTAGGGCGTGGTCACCCCGGCCTCTTTCAGCAGCGCCTTGGCGCGGGCGATATCGCGCCCCGGCGGCTTCAGCCCGGCGTCGTGATAGGGCGAGTTGGCGGCGACGCCCTGCGCGGTGGCGGTGAACATGCCGTTGTACACCACCTGGATCAGCGCGTTGCGGTCGATCGAGAGTTCGAACGCCTTGCGCACCCGCCAGTCATGGCCCATCGGGGTGTCGGCGCGCTTGCCGTTGGCCAGGTTGATGGCGATGCCGGCGTAGCCGAGGCCGTCGCCGGCCACCACCTCCAGCTTCGGGTCGGCCTTCACTGCGGCGACATCGCTGGGCACCACCTGCTCGGCCATGTCCACGGTGCCGGATTGCAGGTTGGCCAGGCGCACCGAGCTGTCGGGCAGGACGACGTAGGTCACATGGTCGAAATGGATGTCCTTGGCGTTCCAGTAGCCGGGGAAGCGGTCGAGCGTCACATGGTCCTGGGCCACCCGCTCATGGAAGCTGAACGGGCCGGCGCAGACCGGGTGCAGGCCGAAATCCTTGCCCTCCTTCTTGGCCACGTCGGGCGCCAGGACCATGCCGGAACGGTCGGTCAGCTGGTAGATCAGCGGCGAGTAGGGCGATTTCAGGTGCAGCCGGACGGTGAGCGGGTCGACCACCTCGACCGACTGCACCGGCGACAATTCGCCGCGGCGGAAGCTGCCCTGCATGGTGCGGTGGCGGTCCAGGCTGTAGGCGACGGCGGCGGCGTCCATCTTCTCGCCGTCCTGGAAGGTCACGCCCTGGCGCAGCGTGATGGTCATCGTGGTCGGGTTGTCCCATTTGTAGCCGGTGGCGAGCTGCGGGACGACGTTGAGGTTGGCGTCGATGTCGAACAGCTTGTCGCACAGGCCGGCGAACACGATGCGGCCGATATAGGTGCGGGCCAACGTCGGGTCGAGGATGTCGGCGTCCTGGCGGAGCGCGATCTTCAGCGTCTGCGCGGGCGCGGGGGTGGCGGCCAGGCCGGCCAGCAGGCCGGCGGCGGCGAGGGCGGATGTTCGCAGGCGATGCGCGGCGGGCATGGGGGCGCTCCTTCAAAACATGCGAGTCTGCCATGAGACTATCGCATGCCGGGGATGCGTCCATACCATCAGGCGTATTATCCGCCTGGGCAATTATTTCCAGTTCCGTCAAGAAATGCCGCGAGGCAGGCGCCGAACCTGGCGTCGAAGGCCGGCTCGTAGCCGCCCATGTGGCCGACCGGGTCGGCCGGGCGGTCGATCAGCAGCAGGCGCAGACCGGTGCGGGCAGCCGCCGCGCGGACCAGGGCGAGGCGCTGGTCCGCCCCCGGCTCCAGCGGGTCGCCGCGCAGGGTGGCGAAGGCGAAGCGGGCGGGGTGGGCGGGCTCGGGCGGGATTGCCGCCATGCGGGCGGCGAAGGCGGCGACCGCCGCCGGCCGGCGTGCGGGGTCGGTGCCATGGGCGGCCGGGGAGATCGCGGCCACCGCGTCGGCGAGGTCCGGCCGGGCGAGGGCGGCCAGACCGATGAAGGCGCCGCGCGAATGCCCGGCCACCACCACGCGGCGGTAGCCGTCGGCCCGCAGCGCCGCCAGCCCGCGCAGCAGCGCGGCACCCCCCGGGTCCAGCGGGTCGTGGTCGGGGGTGCGGTCGAACCGCCAGATGTCGTAGCCGAGTGCCGCCATGTGGCGGACCCAGCCCTGCTCGGGCGGCGGGGTGGGGAACTGGTCGGTGTCGTAGGCGCCGTGCAGCCAGACCAGCGCGCCGCGCGCGGCGGCGGGGCCGGCGGGCGTGAAGGCGGGGGAGGGGTGGAACGGCGCGGCCGCCGGCGCCCCCGCGGCGGCCGGGGCGGCGAGCAGCAGCAGCAGGGCGATCAGCCGAAGCATGCGTCCAGCAGCGCGGCGAAGGCGCGGGCGCGGTGGCTGGTGGCGTGCTTGGCCTGCTGGTCCATCTCGCCATAGGTCTCCCGCCCGCCCGCCGGGACGAAGATCGGGTCGTAGCCGAAGCCCTGGCCGCCGCGCGGCGGCCAGACCATGGCGCCATCGACCCGGCCCTCGAAGCAGTCGGCATGGCCGTCGGGCCAGGCGAGGCAGAGGACGCACATGAACCAGGCATGCCGGTCGGGGTTGCCGGCGCTCTCGGCGTGCACGCGGGCCATGGCGGCGGCGAAATCCTTGGACGGGCCGGCCCAGCGGGCGGACAGCACGCCCGGCGCGCCGCCCAGGGCGGCCACGCAGAAGCCGCTGTCGTCGGCCAGCGCCGGCAGGCCGCTGGCGGTGGCCGCCGCCAGCGCCTTCAGCCGCGCATTGCCGATGAAGTCCGGCTCGGTCTCCTCCGGCTCCGGCAGGCCGAGCGCGCCGGCCGAGACCACCTCCACCCCGTGCGGCGCCAGCATGGCGGCGATCTCGCGCAGCTTGCCCGGGTTGTGGGTGGCCAGCACCAGCCTGGCGCCGGCGGGCAGGCGGCGGGGCATCACGCCGCCTCGACCGCCGCGCGCTGGATCTCGAACAGCCGGCCGGCGCCGAGCTTGGCCAGCGCCAGCAGCTCGTGGAACTGCGGCTCGCCGAACGCGGTTTTCTCGGCGGTGGCCTGGATTTCGACGATGCCGCCGTCGGTCAGCACGAAATTGGCGTCCGCCTCGGCGCTGCTGTCCTCCTGGTAGTCGAGGTCGAGCACGGCCGCGCCCTCCACCAGGCCGCAGGACACCGCGGCCACCTGGCCGATCAGCGGGATGGTCTTGATGACGTTCATCTTCACCAGATGGCGCAGCGCCAGGTTCAGCGCCACCCAGGCGCCGGTGATGCTGGCGCAGCGGGTGCCGCCATCGGCGTTCAGCACGTCGCAGTCCAGCGTGATGGTCATCTCGCCGAGCGCCGCGCGGTCCACCACGGCGCGCAGCGAGCGGCCGATCAGCCGCTGGATCTCCTGCGTGCGGCCAGACTGTTTGCCGCGCGCGGCCTCGCGGTCGCCGCGGGTGTGGGTGGCGCGGGGCAGCATGCCGTATTCGGCGGTGACCCAGCCCAGGCCGGAATTGCGCATGAACGGCGGCACGCGGGATTCCACGCTGGCCGCGCACAGCACCTCGGTGCCGCCCATGCGGATGAGGCACGAACCTTCGGCGTGGTGGGAGAAGCCGGTGGTGATGGAGACATCGCGCAGGGCGTCGGGGGCACGGCCGGAGGGGCGCATCGGAAATCCGTCTGATTGATTGGCCCTCGCTATGGCGTCCGCCGGCCGCTTCCGCAAGAGTGCGCGCCGATTCGAACGGAGGACGGTATGATCACTCTCGGTATCATCGGCGCGGGCATCATGGGCGAGCGCATGGCGCGCGCGGCGCTCGACCAGGCGGCGGACAGCGTGCGCGTCAGCGGCATCTGGGACCCCGCCGCCGGGGCGATGGCGCGCATGGGCGCCGAACTGCCGGCCATCCCGCACGCCGCCACGCCGGAGGCACTGATCGCGGCGGCCGATTGCGTCTACGTCGCCTCCCCCCCGGCCACCCACCTGGAGCACGCGGCGCGGGCGCTGGCGGCCGGCAAGGCGGTGTTCTGCGAGAAGCCGCTGGCGGTGGACGTGGCCGCCGCCTCCGGCTTCGTGGCGGCGCATGCCGGTGCGCGCGCCGCGGTGAACTTCCCCATGGCCTCCTCGCTGGCCGTCGCCACCCTGCGCGGCTGGCTCGATGCCGGGCTGATCGGGGCGCCACGCAGCCTGGCGATCGAGGTCGCCTTCGCCAACTGGCCGCGCTCGTGGCAGCGCGACGCGGTGGGCTGGCTGGACGGGCGGGCGCAGGGCGGCTTCACCCGCGAGGTGGTCTCGCATTTCCTGTTCCTCACGCGGCGGTTGTGCGGGCCGATGACGCTGCTGGCGCGCGAGGCGAGCTTCCCCGAGGCGGGGCGCAGCGAGCGGGCGATCAGCGCCACGCTGGAGGCAGGCGGCCTGCCGGTGAGCCTGTCCGGCGGCGTCGGCACCACCGACAAGGACGACCACAACACCTGGGCGCTGACCGGCGAGGCCGGCGCCATCCGCCTGCGCGACTGGTCGGTGGCCGAGCGCCAGTTGCCCGACGGCACCTGGCAGCCCGACCCGGCGGCGATGCCGAACGAGCGGATGCGACCCGTGGTGCTGAAGCGCCAGTTGGAAGGTGTGGCGCGCATGACCGCCGGCCAGCCGCACCATCTGGCGACCTTGCAGGAGGCGTTCGAGGTGCAGATGGCGGTGGAGCGCATTCTGGCGGGGTGATCTTGGCAGCGGTTGACCCGTGCGCGGCGTTTCCCAAGTGAGGGAAACTCTGTCACGATGTAAGGCAATGGATCATCCGCTGACTCCCCCTCCACCCCGCCCCGGCCAGCGCCACGCGCCGTTGCCGGGTGGGTTGGACGCGCGTTCGGCCGCCGTGCTGCGCGAGATCGTCGAGCAGTATGTGGAGACCGGCGAGCCGGTGGGCAGCCGCACGCTGTCGCGCCGGCTGCCGATGAACGTGTCGCCGGCGACCATCCGCAACGTGATGGCCGACCTGACCGAGGCGGGGCTGCTGTTCGCGCCGCACACCTCGGCCGGCCGCCTGCCCACCGATCTCGGCCTGCGTCTGTTCGTCGACGGGCTGCTGCAATTCGGCGAGCTGTCGGACGACGACCGCGATGCCATCGCCGCCTCGCTCGCCGCCTCCGGCCGCAGCCTGGAAGACACGCTGGCCGAGGCCTCCACCATGCTCTCCGGCCTTTCGGCCGCCGCCGGCCTGGTGCTCGCCCCGAAAAGCGACGGCGCGCTGAAGCATATCGAATTCGTCCCGCTCGGCACCGGCCGCGCCTTGGTCATCCTGGTCAACGCTGACGGCCATGTGGAGAACCGGGTGCTGGACATCCCGCCTGGCGTGCCCGCCTCGGCGCTGCAGCAGGCCGGCAACTACCTGAACGCGCGGCTGGCCGGGCGGCCGCTGGCGGAATTGCGCCGCGTCGTCGCCGAGGAACTGGCCGCCAACCAGACCCAGCTCGACGCGCTGACCTCCCAGGTGGTCGCCGCCGGCCTCGCCACTTGGACCAGCGAGGGCCGCGGCGGCAGCCTGATCGTGCGCGGCCAGGCCCGGCTGCTGGCCGATGTGACGCAAATCGAGCGCCTCGCCGCGATCCAGACGCTGTTCGAGCGGCTGGAGACGCAGGAGACCATGCTGCGCCTGCTGGACCTCGCCGAAGGCAGCGAGGGGGTGCGGATCTTCATCGGCTCGGAGAGCGGGCTGTTCGGCGCCTCCGGCGTGTCGATGGTGGTCGCACCCGCGCGCAACGAGGCCAACCGGATCGTGGGCGCGATCGGCGTGATCGGGCCGACCCGGATCAATTACGGCCGTATCATCCCGGTGGTGGATTATACGGCGCGGGTGATCGGCCGGCTGCTGGGGTAACGGCGGTCGGCGGAATGATCGACCCATCGAGGAAGCAGCGGGGGGCCGAGCTCCTGGACCTCACTATATTGGAATCATTATATTTTAAAATTTCGAGGTCCAGGGGCTCGGCCCCTGGCGGGTCTGGGCGGCGCCCAGCCTTGCTTCCCCCGACCGGTCAATCACGCAGCCGGCCAGTATAATACTGCCACGCCCATGGGCAGCCTTGCCCGCCGCGCACGGGGTTTGTCGCCGCAACGTCTTGTCTGCGGCCGCGCGCCCGACTAACTGAACGCCCATGAGCACGCAGAACAGCACCCCGACCGACCCCTCGGCCGACCTGGCCGCGCCCGGCGCCGTGCCTACGGAGCCCGCAATGGAAACGCCCGCCGAGCCGTCGATGGACCCGAACGACCCGCAGCTTGCGCCGGACGCGCTGATGCAGGCGGCCAGCGCCCGCATCGCCACGCTGGAAGGCGAACTGGCGGAAATGCGCGACCGCTGGATGCGCTCGGAGGCCGAGATGGCCAATGTGCGCGCCCGCGCCCGCCGCGACGTGGAGGAGGCCCGGCAATTCGCCGTGCAGAAATTTGCCCGCGACGTGGTGGAGGCGGCCGAGAACCTCAAGCGCGGCCTGGACTCCATCCCCCCCGCCGCCGACGGCGAGCCGGAGATCGTCGGCCGCCTGCGCGAGGGCTTCCAGGGCATCGAGCGCAGCTTCGTGGCGCTGATGGAGCGCAACGGCATCGTCTGCCAGGACCCCACCGGGGCGGTCTTCGACCCCAACCTGCACCAGGCGATGGCCGAGCACGAGAGCGCCGAGCACCCGCCCGGCACGGTGCTGCAGGCCTGGACCCAGAGCTGGACGCTGAACGGACGGCTGCTGCGCCCGGCCATGGTGGTGGTGAGCAAGCAGCCGGCGCCGGAATTGCCCGGAGCGGCCGGCCCGCGGCTGGATACCACGGCATAATCGTCCGTCTGCCCAAAAATTGCGCAAACCGGCCTTGCCCCGGGGCCGTCGTGTGAATACATCCGGGACGTATCAATCATGGGGATGGGGGCGGTGCCACGGGCTGCCCCGGATCCGCTAACAAGGAGACTGATATGAGCAAGGTCATCGGTATCGACCTCGGCACCACCAATTCCTGCGTCGCGATCATGGAAGGCCCGTCCGGCAAGGGCGATGTGCGCGTGATCGAGAACAGCGAGGGCGCGCGCACCACGCCCTCGATCGTCGCCTTCTCGGACAGCGGCGAGCGGCTGGTCGGCCAGTCGGCCAAGCGCCAGGCGGTCACCAACCCGACCAACACGCTGTATGCGGTGAAGCGCCTGATCGGCCGGCGCTACGACGATCCGCTGGTCGCCAAGGACAAGGGCATGGTGCCCTACGAGATCGTGCGCGGCGACAACGGCGACGCCTGGGTTTCGGCCCGCGGCGAGAAATATTCCCCCAGCCAGATCAGCGCCTTCACGCTGGGCAAGATGAAGGAGACCGCCGAGGCGTATCTCGGCGAGCCGGTGACCCAGGCGGTCATCACCGTCCCCGCGTATTTCAACGACAGCCAGCGCCAGGCCACCAAGGATGCCGGCCGCATCGCCGGGCTGGAAGTGCTGCGCATCATCAACGAGCCGACCGCCGCCGCCCTGGCCTATGGCATGGACAAGAAGAAGAGCGGCGTCATCGCGGTTTATGACCTCGGCGGCGGCACCTTCGACATTTCCGTGCTGGAAATCGGCGACGGTGTGTTCGAGGTGAAGTCCACCAACGGTGACACCTTCCTGGGTGGCGAGGACTTCGACCTGCGCGTCATCGACTACCTGGCCGCCGAGTTCAAGCGCGAGCAGGGCATCGACCTGCGCACCGACAAGCTGGCGCTGCAGCGCCTGAAGGAAGCCGCCGAGAAGGCCAAGATCGAGCTGTCCTCCTCCAAGGAGACCGAGATCAACCTGCCTTTCATCACCGCCGACGCCTCCGGGCCGAAGCACTTGGTGATGAAGCTGACCCGCGCCAAGCTGGAAAGCCTGGTGGAGGACCTGGTGGCCCGCACGCTGGAGCCGTGCAAGGCGGCGCTGAAGGATGCCGGGGTGACGGCGGGCGAGATCGAGGAGGTGATCCTGGTCGGCGGCATGACCCGCATGCCCAAGGTCATCGAGGCCGTGAAGCAGTTCTTCGGCAAGGACCCCGCCCGCAACGTGAACCCCGACGAGGTGGTGGCCATCGGCGCCGCCGTGCAGGGCGCGGTGCTGAAGGGCGACGTGAAGGACGTGCTGCTGCTGGACGTGACGCCGCTGAGCCTGGGCATCGAGACCCTGGGCGGCGTGTTCACCCGGCTGATCGACCGCAACACCACCATCCCGACCAAGAAGAGCCAGGTGTTCTCGACGGCCGATGACGGGCAGACCGCGGTCACCATCAAGGTGTTCCAGGGCGAGCGCGAGATGGCGGCGGACAACAAGCTGCTGGGCAATTTCGACCTGCAGGGCATCGCCCCGGCTCCGCGCGGCATGCCGCAGATCGAGGTGACCTTCGATATCGACGCCAACGGTATCGTGTCGGTGCAGGCCAAGGACAAGGCCACCGGCAAGGAGCAGCAGATCCGCATCCAGGCCAGCGGCGGGCTGTCGGACGCCGACATCGACCGCATGGTGAAGGAGGCTGAGGCCAATGCCGAGTCCGACAAGGCCCGGCGCGCCTTCGTGGAGGCCAAGAACCATGCCGATGCCACCGTCCATCAGGTCGAGAAAACCCTGAAGGAGCACGCCGACAAGATCGCCGACGCCGACAAGACCGAGGCCGAGGCCGCCATGGCCGCCGCCCGCGCGGCGATGGAGGGCACCGATGCCGAGGCGCTGAAGGCGGCGACCGAGCGGCTGAGCCAGGCGGCGATGAAGATCGGCGAGACCGTCTACAAGGCCGAGCAGGCGGCCGGCGCGGCCGCCGCGGGGCCGGGCGGCCCGGCCGGCGGCGCCGCCCCGGGCGAGGACAAGGTGGTGGACGCCGAGTTCGAGGAAGTGGACGACAAGAAGAAGAAGTCCAGCTAGGACTGCTTCGGGCGAAACACTGAGACCCGGTCGCGCCCGCGCTTCGCATGAAGGCGGGCGCGACTCTGTGGTCGGCACGCCGCCTGGCGTGATGGTCAGCGCCACCTGAGAGGGCTGAGATGGCTAAGCAGGACTATTACGCCACGCTGGGCGTGGCGCGCGACGCCAGCGCCGACGACATGAAGAAGTCGTATCGCAAGCTGGCGATGCAGCTCCACCCCGACCGCAACCCCGGCGACAAGACGGCCGAGGCGCGGTTCAAGGAGCTGAACGAGGCATACGACATCCTCAAGGACGAGCAGAAGCGCGCCGCCTATGACCGCTTCGGCCACGCCGCGTTCGAGAATGGCGGGCAGGGCGCGGGCGGGTTCGATTTCTCCGGCGGCGGCGCCGGGCTGGGCGACATCTTCGACCAGATGTTCGGCGACTTCATGGGCGGGCGCGGTCGCGGCGGTCCGCGCGGCGGCAACGACATCCGCGCCGGCGTGGAGATCGAGCTGACTGAGGCTTTCGCCGGCACCAAGGTGCAGTTGCGCGTGCCGACCCGGGTGGCCTGCGAAGCCTGCGCCGGCACCGGCTCGGAGGGCAAGGAGCGCACGGCCGACACCTGCGCCACCTGCCAGGGCAGCGGCAAGGTGCGGGCGCAGCAGGGCTTCTTCCTGATCGAGCGGACCTGCCCCACCTGCGGCGGCGCCGGGCGGACCATCCGCAACCCCTGCCGCATCTGCCGCGGCGCCGGCACGGTGCAGCGCGAGCGCAGCCTGCAGGTCGCCATTCCGGCCGGCGTCGAGGACGGCACCCGCATCCGCCTGCAGGGCGAGGGCGAGGCCGGCGGCCCCGGTGCGCCGCCGGGCGACCTGTATGTGCATGTCTCGATCCGTCCGCACGAGATCTTCCAGCGCGACGGCGCCAACGTGTTCTGCCGCGTGCCGCTGCGCATGACCCAGGCGGCGCTGGGCGGCGAGGTGGAGGTGCCGGCGATCGACGGCAGCAAGGCGCGGGTGAAGATCCCGGCCGGCACCCAGACCGGCGAGCAGTTCCGCCTGCGCGGCAAAGGGTTCTCGGTGCTGCGCAGCGCCCAGCGCGGCGACATGTTCATTCAGGTCGCGGTGGAGACGCCGCAGCACCTCACCCGCCGGCAGCGCGAACTGCTGGAGGAGTTCGAGACCGAGGGTAAGAATCACGCCAAAGGCAGCCCAGAATCCGAGGGATTCTTCGCCAAAGTGCGGGAATTCTTCGACAGTTCGGGCAGAAGCTGAGGCAGGGCGGGCACCCCCTCTTGCGCCGCTCCCGGCCGGGCGACAGGATCGCCGGATGAACAAGGGCATCGGGATCGCCGGCATCGCCGGCCGCATGGGGCAGTTGCTGGCCGAGGAGGTCGCAGCCGCCGGGCTGAAACTGGTCGGCGGGATCGGCCGCGCGGCGTCGCCCGCCGGGCATGTGCTGTTCCCCGATATCGCCGCACTGGCGGCGGCGAGCGACGTGGTGGTGGACTTCACCCATGCCAGCACCGCGGTCGCCCACGCCCAGGCGATCGCCGATGCCGGCTGCTGCTGGGTGCTGGGCACCACCGGGCTGGATGCGGGCCAGGAGGCGGCGGTGGCGGCGGCCGGGCGGCGCACCGCCGTGGTGTATGCGCCCAATTATTCCCCTGGTGTGACGCTGCTGATGGCGCTGGCCGAGAAGCTGGGCGCCGCCCTGCCGGCGGAGAGCTACGACGCCGAGATCGTCGAGATGCACCACCGCCAGAAGGTGGACGCGCCCTCCGGCACCGCGGTCGGCCTGGGCCGGGCGGTGGCCAAGGGCCGCGGCGTGCGGCTGGAGGACGTGACCGAGAGCGGGCGCGACGGCCATACCGGCGCGCGCAAGACCGGCGCCATCGGTTTCGCCGCCCTGCGCGGCGGCCAGGTGGTAGGTGAGCACACGGTGCTGTTCGCCGCCGCCAACGAGCACATCGCGCTGAGCCATCGCGCCTTCGACCGCCGCGCCTTCGCCACCGGGGCGATCCGCGCCGCCGCTTGGGTGCGGGGCAAGCCGGCCGGGCTGTACGGCATGCTGGACGTGCTGGGCATGTCCGGCGCCTGACGTGCGATGCTTGACCCCCGCCCCCCTTTCGGCCAAACACCCCTGCCCCAGAATTTCGCCGGGGTGAGTTCGTTTCGATCCCAGCCACTCTCCGCCATCGGGAACTGTACATGCGCGACAAGGGCGAATTTCTGTTTACCTCCGAGTCGGTTTCGGAGGGGCATCCGGACAAGGTAGCCGATCGCATCAGCGATACGGTGCTGGATGCATTCCTGGCCGCCGACCCGTATTCGCGCGTGGCCTGCGAGACGCTGGTGACCACCAACCGCATCGTGCTGGCCGGCGAGACGCGCGGGCCCGACACGGTGACGCATGACCATCTGGCGCATCTGGCGCGCATGGCGGTGCACGACATCGGATACGACCAGGAGGGCTTCTCCTGGAAGAACGCCAAGGTGGAGGTGCACCTGCACGCGCAGTCCTCGGACATCGCGCAGGGCGTGGACTCGGCCGGCAACAAGGACGAGGGCGCCGGCGACCAGGGTATCATGTTCGGTTACGCCTGCACCGAAACCCCCTCGCTGATGCCGGCGCCGCTGTACTACGCACATCTGGTGTTGCGCCGCATCAGCGAACTGCGCCGTAACAACGACGTCTCGGTGGCCGGCCTGCTGCCCGACGCCAAGAGCCAGGTCACGCTGCGCTATGTGGACGGCAAGCCGGTCGGCGCCACCTCCGTGGTGGTGTCCACCCAGCATGAGGAGGCGCTGGAGCAGCCGCAGATCAAGGCGATGCTGCTGCCGCTGATCGAAAGCAGCCTGCCGGCCGGCTGGATGCCGCCGGAGAACGAGATCTACATCAACCCGACCGGCAAGTTCGTGATCGGCGGCCCGGACGGCGATTGCGGCCTGACCGGGCGCAAGATCATCGTGGACACCTATGGCGGCGCGGCGCCGCATGGCGGCGGCGCGTTCAGCGGCAAGGACCCCACCAAGGTGGACCGTTCGGCCGCCTATGCCTGCCGCTACCTGGCCAAGAACGTGGTGGCCGCGGGCCTCGCGGAAAAGTGCACGCTGCAGATCAGCTACGCGATCGGCGTGTCCCACCCGCTGTCGCTGTACGTGGACCTGCATGGCACCGGCCATGACGTGCAGGAAGGCAAGCTGGAGGCGACGCTGCGCGAGCTGATGAACCTCACGCCGCGCGGCATCCGCGAGCACCTGCACCTGAACCGCCCGATCTATGCCGTCACCTCGGCCTATGGCCATTTCGGCCGCGACCCGGACGAGGAGAAGGGCACGTTCACCTGGGAAAAGACCGACCTGGTGCCGGCCCTGAAGGCGGCGTTCAACCGCTGAGCGGCGCGCCGCTCAAGCCGCCGCCGGATCGGCTGTACGGGCGGCAGCGGAGCCATCCGCTGCGCCCGCGCCAGCAGCTTTTGCTGGACGTGACGCTGCCCCGGCTGCGCTTTCCGGCCGAACATGCGGGCGATCCGCTGGCCGCGTTCCCCGTACCCCCGGCCGCGCTATGGCTGGAAGTGGGGTTCGGCGGCGGCGAGCACGCGCTGGCACTGGCCGCAGCCAACCCGGATGCCGGGCTGATCGCCTGCGAGGTGTTCGAGAACGGGCTGTGCTCGCTGCTCGGCCGGCTGGTGCCCGAGGGCGGCGAGGCGACGGCGCCGCTGCCCGGCAACCTGCTGCTGTGGGACGATGACGCGCGCGACCTGCTGCGGGCCCTGCCGGATGGCAGCCTGGACCGGCTGTTCCTGATGTTCCCCGATCCCTGGCCAAAGACCCGCCACGCCAAGCGCCGCTTCGTGCATCCGGCGCTGCTGCCGGAGCTTGCGCGGGTGCTGAAGCCCGGCGCGCTGTGGCGGATCGCCAGCGACGACCCGACCTATCAGGCCTGGGTGGCCGATGTGCTGGCGGCGCAAAGCCTGTTCGATGTGCCGCCGCCGGCGATCACGCGGCCGGAGGGATGGCCGCCGACGCGCTACGAAGCAAAGGCTTTGGCGGCGGGGCGGAGGCCCTTGTACTGGACGGCGACCCGCCGATGACCGGCGGCGCAGGGGCGCTTTGCGCCGCGGCGATCGCGGTTGTGCTGATGTCGGCCGGGCCGTCGCCGGACCCGGACCTGATCAGCGGAATAAACGCGTACAACGCCGGGCATTATGCGGCTGCGTTCGCGCTGCTCGGTGCGACGGCCTAACGGGGCGACCCGCAGGCGCAAGTCAATCTTGGCTATCTTTATGTGCGTGGCCAGGGCGTCAAGCCAGATCGAGCCGAAGCATTACGGCTGTATCGTGCCGCAGCCGAGCGCGGCGACGGCGAGACGATGAATGCGATTGGCTACAACTACGAGTATGGCAACACCCTGGTGCCACGCGATATCGAGACCGCGGTATATTGGTATTGCCGGGCGATAGAACGGGGAAATCCGCGCGCGATGAACAACCTCGGCCTGCTGTTCGCGGCCGGGGAAGGTGCGGCGCGGGATCTATCGGAAGCGCATTCGCTATGGCGGCAGGCGGCGGAGGCCGGGCATAGCAACAGCATGGTCAACCTGGGTCTGTCATTGCTGGAGAACGGCCAGAAATCGAGGATCGCATGGTTGCGCCGCGCGGCGGAACTGGGCAGCGGGGCCGCGCAGGCCCAGCTTGCGCGCATGGGCATACATGGCGTCTGGCCGCACCCATTCGACGACGCCACCCGGATGACGCTGGAACCGGATGAACCGCCGGCCGGCCATAGCCGCTACTGCCGGCCGCTTGTGTCGTGATGCCGCGAAGCGTTGGCTATTTCCGCCAGGTCAGCACCGAACTCGCCGCGTAGTTCCACACCAGACTCATCGCCGCGCCCGCCAGCCCCGCCACCCACCAGGACGAATGGCCGGGGCCAAACAGGAAGATCGATACGCTGAGGTTACCCACTGCGCCCACGCTGCAGATCAGCGCGAACGTCACCAGCCCGCGCAGGAAGCGCCAGCCGCGCAGACGACGGTCGCGGAAGGTAAACAAATTGTTCAGCACGAAATTGCCGACGATGGCGACACCGGTGGCGACGCTCTGCGCCTCGGCGAAGTCCAGCCCGGCCAGCAGGCCGATGCGCAGCACCAGCAGGTGGGCGGCGATGCCAAGCAGGCCGACGCCGGCGAACAGCACGAAGCGGACCGGCACGATATGGCCGACCAGCTTGTCCAGCAGCAGCAGCGCGTAGTCGCGCAGCACGCCGGCATCCATCTTGCTGTCGCCATGCACGCGCGAGCGGAACTTGTAGGGTAGCTCCGTCAGGCGCGGCGGGCTGGGCAGCGAGGCGACGATGTCCAGCAGGATCTTGAAGCCCATCGCCGAGAGGCGGCGCGCGGCGCGGTCGAAGGTCTCGCGGCGGATCATGAAGAAGCCGCTCATCGGGTCCGACAGCTGAACGCGCAGGACGACCTGCGAGACGCGGGTGGCCAGGGTGGAAAGCCCGGCGCGCGTGGCGTCCCAGTCGCCCACCCCGCCGCCGGCGACGTAGCGGCTGCCGATGGCGAGTTCGTAGCCGTCGTCGCGCAGCGCCGCCAGCATGTGCGGCAGCAGCGTCTCGTCGTGCTGCATGTCGCCGTCCATGGCGGCGATATAGGGGGCGAGGCTGGCCTGCGCCCCCTCGATGAAGGCCGAGGAGAGGCCGCGCCGGCCGATCCGGTGCAGCAGGCGCACGCGCGGGTCGGCCTGCGCCACCGCCCGCACCGCCTCGCGCGTGCCGTCGGTGGAGTCGTCGTCGACGAAGATCGCTTCCCACGCGATGCCGGCCAGCACTTCGTTGAGCCGGGCCACCAGCGGGGCGATGTTGTCGCGCTCGTTCAGCACGGGGATGACCACGCAGAGCTGCGGTGCGGTGGCGTGCGCCAGGGCCGGGAGCTGGTTCATTCCGACTTTCTAGCGGCATTCCGCCGCGTCTGCCCAGCCTATCCGGTCGCTCGGCGCGCTTGTACTTGCCAACGGCCCCGCACGGGGCTACATGACAGTCCTTCGACATCTTCCGATCCGTTACGGGGGGTGGCCTTAACCGGCCGCCTTTTTTGCTTTGGGGCCTGATCTGTCCACCACCGACCTGCCCATCCACACCGGCCTGGAGGCGCGCATCGCCGACACGGTCGCGCCGACGCTCGCCGACATGGGGTACGAGCTGGTGCGCGTCGCCGTGCTGGGCCGCGAGCGGCCGACCGTGCAGGTCATGGCCGACCGTGCCGACGGCGCGATGATCGCGGTGGAGGATTGCGAGGCGATCAGCCGCGCGCTCGGCGCCGTGCTGGATGTGAACGACCCGATCCCCGGCGCCTGGACGCTGGAGGTCAGTTCCGCCGGGATCGACCGCCCGCTGACGCGCCGCCGCGACTGGAACCGCTTCGCCGGCCATCTGGCGCGGGCCGAAACCAACCTGCCGATCGATGGCCGCCGCCGCTTCTCCGGCATCGCCCTGGGCGCCGAGGGCGACACGGTGCGCATGCGCCTGGACGACGGCCAGGAAGTCGCCTTGCCATTCTCCGATATCCGCCGCGCCAAGCTGGTGCTGACCGACGCGCTGATCGCGGCGACCGCCGTGCCGCCGCCGCCCAACTGACCCCCTTCTTTGCCTGACCCGGACCCAGAGAAAGGTCTCGTCCATGGACACCGCCATCGCCCGCCCCGAACTGCTGCTGGTCGCCGACGCTGTCGCGCGGGAGAAATCCATCGACCGCGAGGAAGTGCTGGAGGCGATGGAGCAGGCCATCCAGAAGGCCGGCCGCGCCAAGTACGGCCATGAGAAGGACATCCGCGCCACCATCGACCGCAAGACCGGCGATGTGCGCCTGTCGCGCTGGACCGAGATCGTCGAGACGGTGGAGAACGAGGAGACGCAGATCCCGGTCGCCATCTCGCGCAAGTTCGCGCCCGAGAAGGGGGTGGGCGACCATCTGGTCGATCCGCTGCCGCCGATCGATTTCGGCCGCATCGCCGCCCAGACCGCCAAGCAGGTTATCGTGCAGCGGGTGCGCGAATACGAGCGCAAGCGCCAGTATGACGAGTTCAAGGACCGCGTGGGCGAGATCGTCAACGGCGTGGTCAAGCGCACCGAATACGGCAACCTGATGATCGAGATCGGGCGCGCCGAGGCGCTGCTGCGCCGCGACGAGCTGATTCCGCGCGAAAGCTTCCGCAACGGCGACCGCGTGCGTTCGTACATCTACGACGTGCGCGAGGAGCCGCGCGGCCCGCAGATTTTCCTCAGCCGCACCCATCCCGGCTTCCTGGCCAAACTGTTCGCGCAGGAAGTGCCGGAAATCTATGATGGCATCATCGAGATCAAGGCGGTGGCGCGCGACCCGGGCAGCCGCGCCAAGATGGCGGTGATCTCGCGCGATGCCTCCATCGACCCGGTCGGCGCCTGCGTCGGCATGCGCGGCTCGCGCGTGCAGGCGGTGGTGCAGGAGTTGCAAGGCGAGAAGATCGACATCATCCCCTGGTCGCCCAACCTGGCCACCTTCGTGGTGAACGCCCTGGCCCCGGCCGAGGTGACCAAGGTGGTGCTGGACGAGGATGCCGGCCGCTGCGAGGTGGTGGTGCCCGACGATCAGCTTTCGCTGGCGATCGGCCGGCGTGGCCAGAATGTGCGGCTGGCCAGCCAACTCACCCGCTGGGACATCGATATCCTCACCGAAGCCGAGGAGAGCGAGCGCCGGCAGGAGGAATTCCGCCGCCGCACCGGCCTGTTCGTGGAAGCGCTGGACGTGGATGACGTGATCGCCGGGCTGCTGGTGCAGGAAGGCTTCAACACCATTGAGGAGTTGGCCTACACCCCGCTTGACGAGGTCGCCAGCATCGAGGGCTTCGACGAGACGGTGGGCGAGGAGCTGATCCGCCGCGCCGAATCGTTCCTGTCCAAGCGCGACAACGAGCTGAGCGAGCGCCGCGTGGCGCTGGGCGTGACCGACGATGTGGCCGCCATCGAGACGCTGACGCCGGCGATGCTGGTGGCGCTGGGCGAGAAGGGCGTGAAGACGCTCGACGACCTGGCCGACCTGGCCAGCGACGAGCTTGTGGAGATCGTCGGCGAGGCGGCGATGGACGAGGGCACCGCCAACGACGTGATCATGGCCGCCCGCGCGCACTGGTTCGACGACGAGGCTGCTGGCGACGAGGCTGCTGGCGAGACGACGGACGAGGTGGCGGGCGAGGAAGCGGCGGGCGACGCCGAGGAGGCCGGCCACGACTGACCCCACCGCGCCCTGCCCCCCCGATCTCCAGCCCGCCGATCGCCCGTCCGACAAGGCGCAGCCCATTGCGACGCCGCCCGAGGCCACCCATCTTGAGGATGTGGCCGGTGAGGACGAGGACGATGGGCCGGAAACCGGCCCGTTGCGGCGCTGCGTGGTCACCCGCGAGCGGCTGCCCAAGGAGCGGATGATCCGCTTCGTGGTGTCGCCGGATCGTATCGTCGTGCCCGACCTGGCCGCAAACCTGCCCGGACGGGGAATCTGGTTGAGCGCGCGGGGGGATGTGGTAGAAACCGCTCGCATCCGGGGCGCGTTCGCCAGAGCGGCCCGCGGCCCGGTGACGGTACCCCCCGATCTTGCGTCCGGTCTGCAAGCGGCGCTGGCGCGTCGGATCGGCGATACTTTGGGGCTTGCCCGTCGCGCGGGGCAGGCCGTTTGCGGCTTCGCCAAGGCGCGGGAATGGCTGGCGGGCGGCCGTGCCGCCCTGGTGGTGCAGGCCAGCGACGGCAGTCCGGACGAGCGGGCGCGGTTTGTCGGCGGCGTGCGGATACCGGTGGTGGCGCCGTTGGATGGCGCCGCCCTGGGGGCGATCTTCGGGCGCGACCACGTGGTGCATGTGGCGGTGGCGCCGGGGCGGCTGGCCGAACGGCTGGCCAGCGAGGCGACACGGCTGGCGGGCTTGCGCATGCCCGCGGATGAGGTGACGAAGACGACGGCGGCAGGCCCCGGCATCCCCGGTGCAGGCCGTCGCGACAGGAATTCCCCCGCCGGCGCCGCCGGCAGGGTTGGACCTCCGGCTCGGCCGGACGGGAAGTAAGGTGCAGGCGGGTAGATGAGCGAAGGCAACGATCAGGACGCGGGCAAGGGCCGGCTTTCTCTGCGACCCGCGGGCCGCATGGAACTCGGCCGTACCGTGGATGCCGGATCCGTGCGACAGAGTTTCAGCCACGGGCGGTCGAAGGTGGTGCAGGTCGAGGTGCGCAAGAAGCGTACCGGCGCGCCTGTCCCGGCCGTCGCCCCCCCGCTGCCGCCCACGGGCAGCGGTGCGGTGCCGCGCCCGGCGGCCCCGCCCTCGCGCCCGCCGGCCGGTGCCGGCCGCGCGCTGACCGCGACCGAATTGGCCGTGCGTGCCCGCGTGCTGGAGGAGCAGCGCCGTGAGAACGCGCGCCGCGAGGCCGAGCGCCGCGAGCAGGAGAAGATTTCCATCCTCTCCGCCGCCGAGGAGGCCCGCCGCCGCGAGGAGGAGGCCCGCAAGGCCGCCGAGGAAGAGGCGCGCCAGAAGATCGAGAGCGAGGCCCGTGCCCGCGTCGAGGAAGCGGACCGCAAGGCCGCCGAGGCCGCCGAGGCCGCCGCGCGCGTGGCCACCCCGGTGGCCCGCCAGACCGACGAGGCGCGTCGTCCGGCCCGTCCGGCGCCGGCCGCTCCGGCGGCGGCCCCGAGCGTGCCCGCCGAGACGCTGCGGCTGCGCCCCGCGCGGGCCGGCGAGGACGAGGAGGAATCCCGCCCCCGCCGCCCCGGAACCGCGGTGCCGGCGCGCAAGCCCCCGGTCTCGGCCCCCAAGAAAGCCCCCGACGACCGCCGCCGCGCGGGTCGGATCGACGTGCAGGCCGCCATCGAGGGGGAGGACGATCGTGTCCGCAGCCTTGCCTCGGTGCGTCGCCAGCGCGATCGCGAGCGCCGTCAGGCGGAACTGGAGCGGTTGCGCTCCGATCAGGTGAAAGTCGTGCGAGAGGTTGTGCTGCCGGACGCGATCACCGTCCAAGAACTGGCCAATCGTATGGCCGCCCGAACCCCGGACGTGATCAAGGCGCTGATGCGGATGGGCGTGATGGCCACCGTCACCCAGAGCCTGGACGCCGACACCGCCGAGCTGGTGGTGCAGGAGTTCGGGCACCGGGTGAAACGCGTCTCCGAAGATGACGTGGAGATCGGGCTGGATGGCGCGGTCGACGAGGATATGGAGCTGCTGCCGCGACCGCCCGTCGTCACCGTGATGGGCCATGTCGACCACGGCAAGACCAGCCTGCTGGACGCGCTGCGGGCGACCGACGTGGCGGCCGGCGAGGCCGGTGGCATCACCCAGCATATCGGCGCCTACCAGGTGAAGCTGCCCTCCGGGGCGGCGATCACCTTCGTCGATACGCCGGGCCACGAGGCATTCACCGCCATGCGTATGCGTGGCGCCAGCGTGACCGACATCGTGGTGCTGGTGGTGGCCGCCGATGACGGCGTGATGCCGCAGACGATCGAGGCGATCAAGCACGCCAAGGCCGCCGGCGCGCCGATCATCGTGGCCATCAACAAGATGGACAAGGCCGACGCCAACCCCGACCGGGTGCGCCAGGAGCTGCTCAGCCACGAGATCGTGGTGGAGGAGATGGGCGGCGAAACCCAGGACGTGGAGGTTTCCGCCACCAAGCGGACCGGCCTGGACAAGCTGGAGGAGGCGATCCTGCTGCAGGCCGAGATTCTCGACCTGAAGGCCAACCCGGATCGGGCGGCCGAAGGCTCGGTGATCGAGAGCCGGCTGGATCGTGGACGTGGGCCGGTGGCCACCGTGCTGGTGCAGAAGGGCACGCTGCGGCAGGGCGACATCGTGGTGGCCGGCGCCGAATGGGGCCGTGTGCGCGCCATGCTGGACGGCAAGGGCCAGCAGATCAAGGAAGCCGGCCCGTCCGCGCCGGTGGAAATCCTTGGCCTGGCTGGCGTGCCGACCGCGGGCGAGCCGTTCGTGGCGGTGGAGAACGAGGGCCGGGCGCGCGAGATCAGCGAGTTCCGCCAGCGCAAGCTGCGCGATAAGGCCGCCGGCGTCACCGCCGCGGCGCGCGGCACGCTGGACGAGATGCTGGCCCGCATCCAGGCCGGCGCGCAGAAAGAGGTGGCGATCGTCATCAAGGCCGACATGCAGGGCAGCAGCGAGGCCATCCAGGCCACCGTGCTGAAGCTCGCGCATGAGGAAGTGCGCGTGCGCGTGCTGAACGCCGCGGTCGGCCAGATCACCGAGAGCGACGTGCAGCTGGCCAAGGCGTCGGGCGCGGTGATCGTCGCCTTCAACGTGCGCGCCACCAGCCAGGCGCGTGAGCTGGCCCAGCGCGAGGGCGTGGATATCCGCTACTACAGCATCATCTACGATGTGGCGGACGACATCGAAAAGCTGGTCAAGGGCAAGGTCGCCCCCAAGGCGCGCGAGAAGTTCCTGGGCTATGCCGAGGTGCGCAAGGTGTTCGACATCACCAAGACCGGCAAGGTCGCGGGCTGCATGATCACCGAGGGCGTGGTGAAGCGCGGCGCCGGCGTGCGCCTGCTGCGCGACGGCGTGGTGGTGCACAGCGGCGAGTTGACCCAGCTGAAGCGCTTCAAGGACGATGTGCGCGAAGTGGCGCGCGGCTACGAGTGCGGCCTGTCCTTCGCCAACTTCAACGACCTGCGCGAAGGCGATGTCGTGGAGTGCTTCGAGGTCGAGATGGTGCCGGGGTGAAGCAGACCGCTTCACCCGCGGGGCGCGGCAAGGCCGGGGGCAAGAGTGGCGGCAAGCCGGGCGGCAAGACGCATGTCGGCGCCCGGCCGCCCTCGCAGCGCCAGTTGCGCGTGGCGGAGGAAATCCGCCACGTGCTGTCCGGCGTGTTCCTTCGCGGCGAAATTCGCGACCCCGACCTATCCGATGTGAACGTCACCGTCACCGAGGTGCGCATCGGCCCCGACCTGAAGCGCGCCACGGCCTTCGTGACGCGCCTCGGCCGCTCTGACATCGCCGCCAAGCTGCCGGCGCTGCGCCGCGCGGCGCCGTTCCTGCGCGCCCAGGTGGCCAAGGAATTGCGGCTGCGCGTCGCCCCCGACCTGTCCTTCCAGGCCGACACCAGCATCGACTACGCGATGCATGTGGACGAGCTGTTGCGCGCGCCAGAAGTGGCGCGCGACCTGGCGCCGCACCCGGCGCCGGATGACGACGAACCCAACACCTGAATCCGGATTGAAGATGCGCCACCGCAAGCCTCGCGGCCGTCCCCTGGACGGCTGGTTGATCGTGGACAAGCCGCAGGGCCTGACCAGCACCGATGTCGTCAACCGCGTCCGTCGCTGGTTCGACGCGCAAAAGGCCGGCCACGGCGGCACGCTCGATCCGCTGGCCACCGGCCTGCTGCCGGTCGCCTTCGGGGCGGCCACCAAGACCGTGCCCTACATCATGGACGGCACCAAGCTGTACCGCTTCACCCTGCGCATCGGCGAGGCGCGCGACACCGACGACGCTGACGGCCAGGTGACCGCCACCAGCGACGTGCGCCCCACCGACGAGCAGCTTCGCGCCGCCCTGCCCGCCTTCACCGGCGACATCATGCAGGTGCCGCCGGTGTTCTCGGCCATCAAGGTGGCCGGCGAGCGCGCCTACGACATGGCGCGCGAGGGCCGCGCCCCGGTGCTGGAGGCCCGACCCGCTCGGGTCGATCGTTTCGAACTTGTCGAGCGCCCGGACGCCGATACGGCCATCTTTGAAGTGCAGTCCGGCAAGGGCGTCTACATGCGCAGCCTGGCGCGCGACCTGGCGCTGGCCTGCGGCACGGTCGGCCATGTCGCCGCCCTGCGCCGGCTGCGCGTCGGCCCGTTCACCGAGGCGCAGGCGATTCCTCTGGACAAATTACAGCGGGCGGAGGATACCCCGCCGACTTCCCCGGACTTCCTGCTTCCGGTCGCGACCGCGCTGGCCGACATCCCGGCGCTGGCCCTGACCGAGGCGGAAGCCTTCGCCCTCAAGAACGGACAGGCAATAAGTCTGGTCGATCTGATGGGGCGCATTCCACGGGCGGCCAATCCCGACGGCGGATTGGCCCGCGCCATGGCGGGGGCCCGCGTGCTCGGGCTGTGCCGGCTGGAAGATGGCTGGCTGAAACCCGAACGGCTCCTGTAGCCAGCCGGACCCACGCGGTCCTTTCAACCTTTTTTCAGGAGTATCCCCGATGTCGATTACCGCCGAGCGCCGTACGGCGCTGATTGCCGAGCATGCCACCAAGCCGGCCGACACCGGCAGCCCCGAGGTTCAGGTGGCGCTGCTGTCCGAACGGATCGGCAACCTGACCGAGCACCTCAAGACGCACGCGAAGGACTTCCACAGCCGCCGCGGCCTGCTGATGCTGGTCGGCCGCCGCCGTCGCCTGCTGGACTACGTCAAGAAGAAGGACCAGGGCCGTTACGAGGCTCTGATCGCGCGCCTGGGCCTGCGCCGCTAGCAGGCTCCGGCTTTGCGACCGCCGGCGCCGTCCCCATATGGGAGGGCGTCGGCGCATCCCCGCGCCATGGTGGCGTGGGGCCAAGCCGACCCCGGGGCAACGGCCCCGGACGCCGCCTCGCGCGGCGGATCGATAGATGGCCGATCCGGCACCCCGCTTGCGGGCGAACCGGCGGCGCCTCCGGCCACATGGTCGCGGACGAGCCGATACCGGCACCGGCGCCGGATAACGCCCCGCCACGCGGTTGCAGCGATGCAGACCGCCCCATGCCGCCCGAGACGCCGTCTCCCGACCCGGAATTTCGGATCGCCGTCCTGACCTCCGCCGCGCGGGCCACCGAGAGGGACAAAGACGCGATGTTCAATTATTTCCGCAAGGAACTCGACTGGGGCGGGCGCAAGCTCGTCCTCGAAACCGGCAAGATCGCCCGCCAGGCCGATGGCGCCGTGCTGGTCAGCTACGGCGACACCATCGTGCTGTGCACGGCGGTCGGCGCCCGCACCGCCAAGCCCGGCCAGGATTTCTTCCCGCTGACCGTGAACTACCAGGAAAAGACCTTCGCCGCCGGCAAGATTCCCGGCGGTTTCTTCAAGCGCGAAGGCCGCCCGACCGAGAAGGAGGTGCTCACCTCCCGCCTGATCGACCGCCCGATCCGCCCGCTGTTCCCCAAGGGGTTCCGCAACGAGGTCCAGGTGATCGCCACCGTGCTGAGCCATGACCTGGAGAACGACCCCGATGTGGTCGCCATGGTCGGCTGCTCGGCCGCCCTCACCCTGTCCGGCATCCCCTTCTTCGGCCCGGTCGCCGCCGCCCGCGTGGGCGTGATCGACGGCGCCTATGTGCTGAACCCCACCGCCGCGCAACTCGCCAACAGCACGCTCGACCTGGTGATGGCCGGCACCATCGAAGGCGTGCTGATGGTGGAGTCCGAGGCGCAGGAACTGCCCGAGGACGTGATGCTCGGCGCCGTGAACTTCGGCCATGCCGCCTTCCAGCCAGTGATCCAGGCGATCATCGAACTGGCCGAGGTTGCCGCCAAGGAGCCCTGGGCGCTGCCGGAGAAGAGCGACGAGGAGAAGGCCCTGGCCGCCCGCGTGGACGCGCTGGCCCGCGCCGGCATCACCGCCGCCTACAAGGAGCCGCTGAAACAGGTCCGTCAGGAGCTGGTCTCGGCCGCCAAGAAGGCCGCCAATGCCGAACTGACCGCCGAGGGACTGGAGGCCGACAAGGCCAAGGGCCTGTTCAAGGAGCTTGAGGCCGACATCGTCCGCAACGCCATCCTGGACACCGGCCTGCGCATCGACGGCCGCGACACCAAGACCGTGCGCCCGATCGTCGCCGAAGTGGGCGTGCTGCCGCGCGCGCACGGCTCGGCCCTGTTCACCCGCGGCGAGACGCAGGCGCTGTGCGTCGCGACCCTCGGCACCGGCCAGGACGAGCAGATCATCGACGCGCTTGAGGGCGAGTACCGCGAGCACTTCATGCTGCACTACAACTTCCCTCCCTACTCGGTGGGCGAGGCCGGCCGCATGGGCAGCCCGGGCCGCCGCGAGATCGGCCACGGCAAGCTCGCCTGGCGCGCGCTGCACCCGCTGCTGCCGGCCAAGGACAAGTTCCCGTACACCATGCGCGTGGTCAGCGAGATCACCGAGAGCAACGGCTCCTCGTCGATGGCGACCGTCTGCGGCACCTCGCTGGCGCTGATGGATGCCGGCGTGCCGCTGAAGCGCCCGGTGGCGGGCATCGCCATGGGCCTCATCAAGGAAGATCGCGGCTTCGCGGTGCTGTCCGACATCCTGGGCGACGAGGATTTCCTCGGCGACATGGACTTCAAGGTCGCCGGCACCGAAGTGGGCGTAACCAGCCTGCAGATGGACATCAAGATCACCTCCATCACGCCTGCGATCATGGAAGTGGCCCTGGGCCAGGCGCGTGACGGGCGGATGCACATCCTGGGCGAGATGGCCCGTGCGCTGGTCGGCGCGCGCGACGATGTGGCGGCCACCGCGCCGCGCATCACCATCATCACCGTGCCCAAGGAGAAGATCCGCGAAGTCATCGGCACCGGCGGCAAGGTGATCCGCGAGATCGTCGAGCAGACCGGCTGCAAGATCGACATCGATGACGACGGCACCATCAAGATCGCCTCCGCCGACGCCGACAAGACACAGGCCGCGATCGACAAGATCCGCGGCATCGTGGCCGAGCCGGAAATCGGCGTGGTCTACCTGGGCAAGGTCGTGAAGACCGCCGATTTCGGCGCCTTCGTGAACTTCCTCGGCTCGCGCGACGGCCTGGTGCATATCAGCGAACTGCAGCAGGGCCGCGTCAACAAGACCACCGACGTGGTCAATGTGGGCGATGCCGTGCGGGTGAAGGTGCTGGGCTTCGATGACCGCGGCAAGGTGAAGCTGTCCATGCGTGTGGTCGACCAGGCCACCGGCGAGGACATCAGCGACAAGGTCGGCCCGAAGGGCGGCCGCGACGAGGGCGGCCGCGAAGGCCGGGGCCGCGAGCGCCACTCCGAGTCGGCCGCCGAGTGATCCGGGCCGGCCACCCGTCCCCGATGGGGGCGGGTGGCCGGCGCCAAGCCGTGATTCTACAATGGCGCGGCCACAGGCAGCGGGCTAAACGGTCGATGGATGGCGCGGCCTGTGCCGTCGCAACGCCAGCTATCAGGGAAACGAGGCAAACCGGACGATGAAGGCGATCAACGCGATCCGTATGGGCGGCGTCGACGTCCTGCCCCTGGTCGAGGGCGGCAAGGGCGTCGCCATTTCCAATGGCACCACCGCGGGCCATTGGGCCGCGGGCGGCGGCGCGGGCACGTTCAGCGCGGTCAACGCCGACGCCTACGATGCCGACGGCAAGGTCATCCGCCAGATCTATCACGGCAAGACGCGCCGCGAGCGGCATGAGGAGCTGGTGGCCTACGGCATCAGCGGCGGCATCGCGCAGGCGCAGCATGCCCACGAGATTTCCGGCGGCCGCGGGCGCATCCACGCCAATATCCTGTGGGAGATGGGCGGGGCGGAGCGCGTCGCGACCGGCGTGCTGGAAGGCGCCAAGGGCCTGATCCACGGCATCACCTGCGGCGCCGGCATGCCCTATCGCCTGTCCGACATCGCCGCGCGGTTCAACGTCCACTACTACCCCATCGTCTCCTCCGCCCGCGCCTTCGGGGCGCTGTGGAAGCGCGCCTACCACAAGGCCGCCAACCTGCTGGGCGGCGTGGTCTACGAGGACCCGTGGCTGGCCGGCGGCCATAACGGCCTGTCCAACAGCGAGGACCCGACCAAGCCGGAAGACCCGTTCCCGCGCGTGCTGGCGCTGCGCAAGCTGATGCGCGAGTTCGGCCTGGGCGAAACCCCGATCATCATGGCCGGCGGCGTCTGGTGGTTGGAGGAGTGGGAGGGCTGGATCGACAACCCCGAACTGGGCCCGATCGCCTTCCAGTTCGGCACCCGCCCGCTGCTGACCAAGGAAAGCCCCATCGGCGACGCCTGGAAGCGCCGCCTGCTGACGCTGAAGGAGGGCGATGTCTTCCTCAACCGCTTCAGCCCGACCGGTTTCTATTCCTCGGCGGTGAACAACAACTTCATCAAGGAACTGCGCGACCGCAACGACCGCCAGGTGGCCTTCGCCAGCGAGCCGGTCGGCGAGCATCAGGCCGAATACGGCGTCGGCCCGCGCCGGCGCATCGTCTACCTCACCCCCACCGATCTGGCGCGCGCCCAGGGCTGGGCGGCCCAGGGTTTCACCGAGGCGCTGCGCACCCCCGACTCCACGCTGATCTTCGTCACCCCGCAATCGGCGCAAGAAATCCAGGACGACCAGGTGGCCTGCATGGGCTGCCTCAGCCAGTGCCGCTTCTCCAACTGGGCGCACCATGAGCCCGACTACAGCAATGGCAAGAAAGCCGACCCGCGCAGCTTCTGCATCCAGAAGACGCTGCAGGACATCGCCCATGAGTCCGACCAGGAATCGGCGGTGGAGAACAACCTGATGTTCAGCGGTCACAACGCTTTCCGCTTCGCCACCGACCCATTCTACGGCAACGGCTTCATCCCGACCGTGCGCCAACTGGTCGAACGCATCCTAACCGGCCGCTGAAGCGTGCCGGTCACTAAAGCATGATCGCCTAGGGCGGCGCGGCCACGTGATTGCCGCTACCCTCGCCTTCATCGAGGCGCATACCGCCTGGGCGCCGGCGGTGGTGTTCCTGCTGGCCTTTGGCGAGTCGGTGGCGTTCGTCTCGCTGCTGCTGCCGGCAACCGTGATCCTGCTGGCGCTCGGCGGCGCGATGGGCGCGGCCGGCATCGGCTTCTGGCCGGTCTGGCTGGCGGCCGCACTGGGGGCCGCGGCTGGCGATACCCTGTCCTACTGGATCGGGGCGCGGCTGCACGACAAGGTGGGGCTGATCTGGCCGCTGTCGCGCTACCCCGCCTTGCTGCCGCGCGGCCATGCGTTCTTCCGCCGGTGGGGCGTGGCAAGCATCTTCCTCGGCCGCTTCTTCGGCCCGATGCGCGCGGTGGTGCCGCTGGTGGCCGGCATGTGCGCCATGGCCCTGTGGCAGTTCCAGATCGCGAACCTCACCTCCGCCATGCTGTGGGCCGCCGGCATCCTGGCGCCGGGGATGCTCGGCCTGGGGGTGCTGGGCGCCGTGATGGGCTTTGGGTCGGCGGGACGGTAAGGGCGGGTGGGCGGGCGCGTGCCTCAGGCGTGGCCCACCGCCTCCTGCCGCACGCCGGCGACCGCCGCCAAGTCGATCAGCCTGCCCCATTGCCCGGCCGAATGCAGGTGGGCATAGATCGCCGCGATCCAGCCGCGCCGGCGCCAGTCCAGGAAGGTTTCGTCGGACACCGCGTCCAGCTTCTCGGGCTTGACCACCTGGAAGCCGCGCACCCGCGCCGACCCGCCGGTGGTGAAGTTCACCGTCGCTTCCTCCTCCTGCAGCACGCCGGCATCGGCCAGTGCCCGGCCGAGCGCGTTGGAGGCGGTGAGGTTGTCGCGGTAGGCGGAGCAGAACTTCACCGCCTCGTTCAGCGCCGGCGTCGGCTGCCCGTCCTCGAACAGCGCGGTCCCGGTGTCGCGGCGCAGGCACGCCGCGGTTTCCTCCATGCCGACATAGGTGGTGCGGGCGGTCTCATCCTCGACGAAAATGAACGGAAAGGCGCGGATATAGGCCGGGATGTAGGTGTCCGGCCGCCAGCCGCCATCGGGCAGCACGAACAGGTTGCCCACCTCGTTCAGCCCCAGCAGCGCCACCGGCGCCGGGTGCGCCCCGGTGGTGAACAGGATCGGGTAGTGGCGGGAGGTAACGTCGAACTCCCCCAGCCCCAGCGGCACCGACTGCGCCCGTGCCGCGAAAGCATAGCCCACCGAGCGATCCAGCCGCAGCCCGCCATGCAGCGCCGGGTTCACGCCGACGACGCGGTGGTAGAATTGTGGCAGCGGGGCCGATGCGGGGGCGGGTGCGGCTGGCGTGTCGGACATCGGCGGCCTTCCTGGTGTGGAGCGTCGGGGGTTCAGTATGGCCGCAGACCGGGCGGCGCGTCGAGGCGGGCGAGGGTGGCCAACTCGGCCACCCGCTCCGGCGGCACGAAGAAGAACACGAACACATAGGGGTCCGACGCCTCGAAGCTGGCCGGCGAGGGCGAGGCGCGCTGCATCGTGCCCGCGTCGAAGGCGGCGATGTCGTGCCAGGCCCCATCCAGTTCGAAAAAGCCCCGATAGCCCAGCCCGGCCAGCAGGCGCGGCACCTCGCGCGTGCTGCCGGCGCGGTGACGCTCCTCGATCTCGACCGACAGCACCGGGCGGCAGCGGCGCAGCGTGTCGGCCGCCCCCAGCAGCATCTCCGCCTCCGCCCCCTCCACATCCACCTTGATCGCCGTCACGTCCGGCAGCGCCAGGCTGTCCAGCGCCAGCACCTCCACCTCCACGCGCCGGATCGCCTCCACCCGCGGGTCGGCGGCACGAATGGCTTGGTAGTCCTTGGCCAGCGAGGCCCATTGCTCCTGCGCGACGCCGCCGACCACCGGAACGCTCAGCGCCATCCGCCCGGCGGCCGCCCCCAATGCCTGCGGGTACAGTTCCACCTGCGGCGGAACGGCGCCGCCATATGCCGCGCGGAGGGCGGCGGTCAGCCGGGCGAAGGCCTGCGGCAGCGGCTCGAACGCCAGCACGCGCGCACCCGGCAGAGCGGCCAGCGGCAGGGTCAGCGCGCCGTCATGCGCGCCGGCATCGACGAGCGTGCCGGGGCGGAACAGGGCGCGGTGGAATGCGAGTTCGTCCATGGTCGGCCGTCAGGCGCGGAAAGGAAGGCCGGGCTCGGCCCCTGGCCCGGTCATGCGCCCGCCCCTTTGGTCTCCGCCACCGGCTCGGGAAACCGCCGCAGGATGCGCAGCATCAGCAGCATCGAGGGCACGGCGGAGAACATCGCCACCGCATAGAACGCCGTCCAGCCCAGCGCCTGCGCCGCGAAGCCGGACAGGCCGCCGACGGTGTGCGAGGCCAGCGCCGCCACCGAGCTCAGCAGCGCGTACTGCGTCGCGGTGAAGCGCAGCGCGCAGAGCGAGGACAGGTAGGCGACGAAGGCCGCCACGGCCATGGACTGCACGAACGCCTCGGCGATCACCGTGGTGTAGAGCATCGGGTAGCTGCCCGGCATGCGGGTCAGCAGCACATACATCGCCATGAAGCCCATCTGGATGAAGCCGGTGGCGATCAGCGCGCGCTTCATGCCCAGGCGGCCGACCAGGAAGCCGCCGACCGCGTAGCCGGACATGGTCGCGGCCAGCGCGAGCGGGCCGGTGGCGAGTGCCACGGTGGCGCGGTCGAAGCCCAGGTGGCGATACAGCGGCGCCAGCATTTTCCCGGCCAGCGCCTCGTCCAGGTAGAACAGCGCGACATAGCCGAGCACGGTCCAGGCGCCGGGGCGGGAGAGGAAGTCGCGCAGCGGGGCCCCCACCGCCTCGGCCACCCGCGCGGCCAGCCCGGCGATGGAGGAAGCGGCGGCCGGGCGGGGCGGCTCGGGGGCGGCCAGGGTCACAAGCAGGCCAAGCGCGAACAGGGCGGCGATGCCGAGCAGTGCCGCGTGCCAGCCCAGCGGCCCGGCGGCGGCGATCACCCCGGCGCCGGCGGTCAGCATGGCGATGCGGTAGCCCATGACATACGCGGCCAGCGCCGCGCCCTGCTGCGCCGGTGCGAAGGTCTCGATCCGCCAGGCGTCGATCGCCACGTCCTGGCTGGCGGAGAGGAAGGCAATGGCGGCGGCGGCGGCGAAGGTGGGCAGCGGGCGTACCGAAGGGTCGCCGAGCGCTAGCGCCACCACGGCCAGCGCCAGCAGCGGCTGGATCAGCACCAGCCAGCCGCGCCGGCGGCCCAGCCGGGGCAGCGGCGGCGTCTGGTCCAGCAGCGGGGCCCAGAGGAATTTCAGCGTATAGGCCAGGCCGATATTGGCGGTCAGCCCGATCGCCGCCAGCGAAACGCCGCCCTCGGCCAGCCACTGGGTCAGCGTGAAGCCGGACAGCGGCAGCGCCAGGCCGGAGAGGAAGCCGAACGCGCCCATGAACCACAGGCGGGAGTCCGTCCAGCCAGGCCCGCTCATCCGGCGGTGCCGCGGAACAGCGCGTCGTAGGCCGCGAACATCGTCGCCTGGGCATAGTCGCGCTCGGCCTTGGCGCGGTTGGCCTCGCCGAGGCTGCGGCGCAGCGCGGCGTCGCCGAGCAGGGTGGCCAGGGCGCCGGCCAGGGCGGCATCGTCGCGCGGCACCAGAAAGGGGGCGTTCGGCGCGGCCAGCATGGCGCGGATGTCGCCGACATCGGTGGCGGCCACCGGCAGGCGCGCCGCCATCCCTTCCAGCACCGCCATCGGCATCTGCTCGGTGTCCGACGACAGCGCGACGATGTCGAAGCCGCCGTACAGCGACTGCGGGCGGGCGATATAGCCGGTGAACTCCACGCGGCCGGCAATGCCCAGCTCGGCCGCCAGCGCCGCCAGCGCCGGGCGCTCCGGCCCGTCGCCCGCCACCACCAGCCGCGCCGGATGGCGTTCGGAGGCGATGCGGAAGGCGCGCAGCAGGCGGGCCAGGTTCTTTTCCGGCCGCAGCGCCGCGACGGTGCCGATCACCGGTGTCGGGTCCAGGCGCGCGGCGGGCGGCGCGCCGAAGCCGTCGAGGTCGATGCCGTTGGGGATGTAGCGCAGCCGCCGCGGGTTCAGCTTCCAGATGCCGGTGGCGATGGCCAGCAGCGTGCGCGACGGCAGCACCACCGTGCTGCGCCGCAGCAGCAGCCGGCGCGCCAGCACGCGGCGCGGCAACTGGATGTCGCGCTCCTCGGGCCCGAAGCCGTCCTCGATATGGATGTGGCGGGCCAAAGGCAGCACATTGGCCAGCGCCCACTCGATGGTGCCCCAGTTGTAGGTCACCAGCACGTCCGGCCGCAGCGCGCGCAGCAGGCGGCGGAAGCGGCGGACATTGCCCAGCGTGTCGCCCTTGCGGATCTCCACCGCCGGGAAGTGCGGCTCCAGCCCGGACTCCAGCCGGCTGCGCGCGTCCAGCTTGCCGTCCATGGCGATGATGGCGTGGCGGAAGGCGGGCCCGAAATGATTGGCCAGGGTGATGAAACGGCTCTGTGCCCCGCCCATGGTGAAGCTGGAGAACACGCTGAGCAGCAGCGGCGGCGCGGCCTGCATGCGGCTAGGCCCGGCCGGGCACGGCGCGGCGCACCACGCGCAGCCAATCCGCCTCCGCCCCCGCCGGCCGCCCGGAGGCCAGCCAGGTGCCAAGCAGGACCGCGCAATAGACCACGGCCCCCAGCGCCACCGCCGCCGCCAGCCTGGTCGCCACCACGCTGAAGCTGCCGACGGCCGGCGTCCAGCCCAGGCCGGCAGCCCACAGCACCGCCGCCATCGCGCCGGTCGCCGCGAAACAGCGCCAGGTTTCGCGCAGCAGGGCCGAGGGGGGCAGCCCGTAATGGCGGGCGATCAGCACCACGTAGCACAGCGTCTCCACCGCCAGCGAGGCGGCCGTCGCCAGCGCCGCCCCGGTCAGGCCGTAGATCGGGATCAGCACGACCAGCAGCGCCATGCGCGCCAGCGCCGCCGCGCAGGTCACCTTGAAGCAGGTCGACATCTGCGAGTGCGCGAAGAACAGGGTGGAGCCCAGATAGGCGCACACCATCACCGCCCCGGTCACCCCCAGCACGCGCATCACCGGGATCGCGGCCTCCCAGCCCGGGCCGAAGGCCAGGCGCACCACGGCGTCGGCGGTCAGCGACAGGCCGAAGCCCATCGGCATGGTCAGCAGCGCCATGCTGGCGACCACGCGCAGATAGGTATGCGCCGCGTCGCCCTCGCCGTTGCGGTTGGCCGCGAAGCCGGAGAAGGCGACGCGCGCCAGCGGCGCCACCAGCTCGGTGCTCGGCATCAGCGCGATATCGGCGCCGACCGAATAGATGCCGACGAATTGCGGCCCGAGCAGCCGGCCGATGATGAACATGTTGCTGCGGTCGCGCACCACCACCGCCGTGGTCTGCGCCCAGGTCCACAGCGAATAGCCGAGCAGCGAGCGCCACACCCGCAGCGACAGGCGCGGCCGGTAGGGGTGCATCATGTAGCTCGCCATCACGGCCGTCACCCGCATGGAGACCACGCCGACCACCAGCGCCCAATAGCTGCGCAGCCCGAACGCCACCACCAGCATCAGCGCCACGCTGATCAGCCGCGGCAGGATCTGCATGCGGAATTCCATCACGAAGGCGAAGTCCCGCCGGTATTCCACCGTGCCGATGTTGACGAAGCCGATCGCCGCCACGCCGGCGGCCAGCGCGAACAGCACATTGGCCAGCCGCGGCTCGGCGAAGAACTGCGCCGAGGGGATGGCGCCGGCGCACAGCAGCAGCGCCATCGTCACGTTGCGGATGACGTTGAGGGTGAAGCCGGTGTCGTACATCGCCCGGCTCGGCGCCTTCTCGCGCACCAGCGCCTCCTCGACGCCGAGGAAGGACAACGTCTCGATGGCCTGTACGAAGCTCATGGCGATTGCGACCACGCCGAAATCGCTCGGCGTGAGGATGCGCGCCAGCAGCAGCGTGCTGACGAAGCCGAGTAGCCGGCTGGACAGCCGCCAGCCCACCACCCAGCCGGCGCCGCGGGCGGTCTTGGCGAGGATCGCCTCGGTCGCCTTCCCGCCCCCCCTCGGCACAACGGAGGGCGGTGCGACGGGGGGCGGCACGACGGGGGGCGGCGCGGCCCCGGGCTCCGGCGGCAACGCGGTGGAACTCAATCGCCGCGGCCGGCGGATGCCATCGCCGGCGGCCCACCGGTCGCGGTGGCGGTGTCGCCCGCCAGGAAGCCGGCGAACACCAGCAGTTGCCACAAGGCCTGGCTGTGGTCGGCCCGGCCGGCGTCATGCGCGTCGATCAGGCCGGCGATGGTGTCGGCCCGGAACAACCCGCTGTCCAGCATCGCCGGACCCAGCAGCGCCGCGCGCACCCGTGCGGTGCCCTGGCGCAGCACCGGGGCCAGCGTGGTCGCGAAGCCCTGCTTGCGGCGATACAGGATCTCGCGCGGCAGGTACGGCTCCATGGCGCGCTTGAAGATGTATTTGCCCTCCGTCCCGCGCAGCTTGAGGCCGGCGGGCAGGCCCAGCCCCCAGTCCACCATGCCGGCATCCAGCAGCGGCGCCCGCACCTCCAGCGAGTTGGCCATCGAGGCGCGGTCCACCTTGGTCAGGATATCGCCCACCAGGTAGGTATTGATGTCGGCGTATTGCGCCTGCACCAGCGGGTCCTCGCTGCCGGATTCCTCCATCAGCGCGGCGATGCGGGCACCGGGGTCGTAGCCGTCCAGCCCGGCCGCCAGCGCCGGGGCGAACAGCGCGCGCCGCTGGTCGTGGTGCAGCTTGGTCACCATGCGGATATAGCCCAGCGCGCTGTCCAGGCTCAGTTCGGTCAGGGTGTACTTGGCGCGCAGCCAGCGCGGCGCCCAGTCCATCTTGGGATAGGCGCGCGCGAGCTGCCCCAGCGCGTGGCGGCGCACCCCGGCCGGCAGCCAGGCGCGCACGCCTTCGGTCATCCGGTGCCACTGGTAGCGGCGATAGCCGGCGAACACCTCGTCGCCGCCATCGCCCGACACCGCCACCTTGGCGTAGCGATGGGCCAGCGCGCAGACGGCGAGCGTGGGCACCGAGGAATGGTCGCCGAACGGCTCGCCGTAGATGCGGCCCTGCGCGGCGGCGGCGGCGATGTAGTCCAGCGTCGTGGTGTCGCTGTGCTGGTTGGTGGCGTAGCGGGTGGCGACCTGCTCGGCGTAGGGGGTTTCGTTCTGCTCGCCCTCGAAGCCGATGGTGAACGTATCGAGCGGCGAGGTACGCAGCCCGGCGGCGAGCGCCACCACGGCCGAGGAATCCAGCCCGCCGGACAGGAACGCGCCCAGCGGCACGTCGGCCACCAGCCGTTCGCCCACGCAGGCGCCCAGGCGGGTGACCAGCTCGCGCGCCGCCTCCGCCTCGCCGATCTTGTGGGTGGCGGTCTGCGGCGCCCAGTAGCGGCGCGGCGCCTCCACCGGCCCGCCGCGGCGCAGCAGCAGCGTATGGGCGGCCGGCAGCTTGCGGATGGCGGTGTAGATGGTGGCCGGGTCGGGCACGTAGCCGAAGGTGAAATAGTCATCCACCGCCAGCGGATCGATCCGCCGCGCCAGTCCCGGCACGCCGGCCAGCGCCCCCAGCTCGGAGGCGAACACCAGGCTGCCATCGGCGGTATGGGCGTAATGCAGCGGCTTCTTGCCCAGCCGGTCGCGCGCCAGGAACAGCGTTTCGCGGTTGCGGTCCCAGATGGCGAAGGCGAACATGCCGTTGAGGTGCCCCACGCAATCCGGCCCCCATTCCTCCCAGGCGTGGATGATCGCCTCGGTGTCGCATTTGGTGCGGAAGACGTGGCCGGCCTCGCGCAGGCGGGGGAACAGCGACTGGAAATTATAGATCATGCCGTTGAAGACGATCACCACCGACCGGTCTTCGTTGTACATCGGCTGCTCGCCGCCGGTGGGATCGATGATCGCCAGCCTGCGATGGCCCAGCCCGACCCCCGGCTCGATATAAAAGCCGTCGCCGTCCGGGCCGCGATGGGCCAGCGCCGCGGTCATACGGTGCAGGGCCGCGCTGTCGATCGGCCGCTGGTCCGCCTGGTGAAAGATGCCTGCGAGCCCGCACATGGTCCTCTCCTGCCCCGCGCCGGCGCGGGGCATCCTGAATAACCCACTCGCCGCCCCGACGGGAAGCGGCGCGATGCCATGGTGGCGCCGATGGCCGGCGCCGGGCTAGCATCGCGCGGTAACATTTTGCAGGGAGACCGACATGGCGCCGATGGATCGTCCGTCCTGCATCGCCCACTGGACGCGGATCGAAGGGCCGGATAACAGCCATTACAAGGGCGACGACGAGTTGCTGAGCATCGGGGCGCCGTTCGCCCGGCATTTCGGGCTGACGCGCCTGGGCATCCATCACGAGCGCCTGCCGCCCGGGCGGCGCACCTCCTTCCCCCACGCCGAGAGTGCCGAGGAGGAGTTCGTCTACGTGATCGAGGGCACGCCCGATGTGTGGCTGGACGGCCACCTGCATCGGCTGCGGCCCGGCGACGGCGTGGGCTTCCCGGCCGGCACCGGCATCGCCCACACCTTCATCAACAACAGCGAGGCGGAGGTGCGGCTGCTGGTGGTCGGTGAAACCGCCAAGCCGGAGAACCGAATCTCCTATCCGCGCAACCCGGACCGCAAACCGCTGCGCCAGGACTGGTGGGAGAACCCGCCGGCACGGGAGATGGGCGAGCATGACGGGATGCCGGATGAGGTGCGGGCACGGAAGGCGAGGCAGGCGAAGTAAGGGGTTCTTTTTTGGAAAAAAGAACCAAAAAAATTTTATTCGTTTGAGCCTCTGCCTAAACGAATAAAGTTTTTTTGCTTTTTTTTCTTCACAAAAAGAAGACTTCCTTTCTTACACCGCCAGCGCCTCATCCAGATCGCGGATCAGATCCTCCGCGCTCTCCAGCCCGATCGACAGCCGCACCACGTCCGGCCCCGCCCCGGCGGCGATCTGCTGCTCGTCGGTCAGCTGGCGGTGGGTGGTCGACGCCGGGTGCAGCACCAGGCTGCGGGTGTCGCCGACATTGGCCAGGTGGGAGAACAGGCGGACGGATTCCACCAGCCTCGTGCCGGCCGCGAAACCGCCCTTGACCCCGAAGGTGAACACCGAGCCGGCGCCCTTCGGCATGTAGCGCTTTGCCAGTGCATGGTACGGGCTGTCCGGCAGCCCCGCGTAGGAGACCCAGGCGACGCGAGGGTCGCCGGCCAGGAACTCCGCCACCTTCTGCGCGTTGGCCACGTGCCGCTCCATGCGCAGCGGCAGGGTCTCGATGCCGGTCAGGATCAGGAAGGCGTTCATCGGCGCCAGGGTCGGGCCGAAATCGCGCAGCGCGACCGCGCGCGCCTTGGTGGTGAAGGCGAAATCGCCGAAGTTTTCGTGGAATTTGAGGCCGTGATAGGCCGGTTCCGGCTCGCTCATGCCCGGAAACAGGCCGTTTTTGGACCAGTCGAACTTGCCGGACTCCACCACTACGCCGCCCAGCGAATTGCCATGGCCGCCGAGGAACTTGGTCATCGAATGGGTGACGATGTCGGCCCCATGCTCGAACGGGCGGCACAGATAGGGGCTGGCCAGGGTGTTGTCGACGATCAACGGGATGCCGGCGGCGTGCGCCACGTCGGCGATCGCCTGCAAATCCACCACCACGCCGCCCGGATTGGCCAGGCTTTCCACGAAAATCGCCTTGCAGCGCGGGGTGAGCGCGCGGCGGAAATTCTCCGGGTCGGTGGGGTCGACGAAATGGCAGGTCCAGCCCAGCTTCCTGAACGACTGGGAAAACTGCGTCAGCGAGCCGCCGTAGAGGTTGCGGCTGGCCACGAACTCGTCGCCCGGGGAGAGCAGGGTGAAGAACGCCAGGAACTGCGCGGCATGGCCGGAGGCAGCGGCGACGGCGGCGCGGCCGCCCTCCAGGCTGGCCACCCGCTCCTCCAGCACCGCCACGGTGGGGTTGGACAGGCGGGTGTAGACATGGCCGAAATCATGCAGGTTGAACAGCGAGGCGGCGTGGTCCACGTCGTCGAACACGTAGGACGTGGTCTGGTAGATCGGCGTGATGCGCGCGCCGGTGGCCGCGTCCGGCGCGGCGCCGGCATGGATGGCCAAGGTCTCGAAGCCATAGCTGGCGGCGCGGCCGGGGGCGGGGCGGGGCTTGTCGCGCCGCGCGGTGGGCGGCTCGGCGGCGCGGTTGCGGATCAGGCCGGAATTGACGCCCCCGCGCGAGAGCTCGCCGCCCAGGCGGCCATATTCGATCTTCGGGCAGCGGTCCATCACCACGTCCAGCCCGGCTTCCTCGGCGCGGATGGCGGCCGCGTCGTGGCGCACGCCAAGCTGCATCCACACCACCTTGGCGCCGATGGCGATCGCGTCCTCCACGATCGGCGGCACCTGGGCGGGGGCGCGGAAGATGTCCACCATGTCCACCGCGTCGGGAATGTCGCGCAGGCTGGCGTAGACGGTCTCGCCCAGCAGGGTCTGGCCGGCGGTGCCGGGGTTGACCGGGATCACCCGGTAGCCCTTCGACTGCAAGTACTTCATCACGAAGTAGCTGGGCCGGTTCCAGTTGGACGAGGCGCCCACCATGGCGATGGTCTGCACGCGCTGCAGGATCGCGCGGATCTTGCCGTCCGGATAGCTGAGTGCGGCGGTCTCGGTCATTGGGGCCTCCCCGGCGGTGTGCGCCGCCGGAGAGAACCGCCCCCCCGCCGCGAGGTCAAGCGGCGGGTTGGATCGCCTCGTTGTCCGGCAGGTTCACCAGCACGTCCAGCAGCGGCGCGTATTGCTGGGCGCCGAAGATGTCCGGGTCGCCCGGGCTGCCGCTGGGGCGCAGGCGGGCGATGGTGAACTTGATCGCCAGCGCAGGCTCGAACTCCACGAAATCGGTCAGGCGCGATTCCGGCAGTCCGTACAGCGCCAGCACCGCCTCGCGCGACAGCGCGCCGCTGCGGCGCACCGCCTCGTAGGTGCGGGCGTCGCGGAAGATGATGTCGAAGGTGATCCGGTCCACGCCGGCGTTCTTGCTGCGGATGGTCTTGGCCAGCTCGCTGAGCTTCAGGGTCTGCATGGCGTGATCCTCAGATGCCGGCGTCGCACAGGTGCAGCGGGAACAGCGCCAGCGGGTCGTCCACCGCCAGCGTGTGGTTGACGCTCCAGCGATAGGCGGCGCTGGCCGGCAGCACCTCGTCCAGCGCGAAGGCGACCGAGCCGGCGGTGCCCTTCACGTCCGGCAGGCGGGCGTAGAACATCTGCCGGGTGCCGGTGATGCACAGCTCCTCGGCCATCTCCTTGGTGGGAGCGACCGCCTGCACCATGATGCACAGCTCGTGCGCCGGGGTCTTCACCGGCTCCAGCGGCCCCATCACGCCGTCGCGGCCATAGACGGTGTAGTGCAGCTCGTAGCCGGTCTCGCCGAAGCGGTCGCGCACCTGCTGGCGGGCCCAGCCGATCACCGCGTCGATATGGGCGATGGTGTAGGGGTCGCGCACCGCGGCCAGGCCGACATAGCGCTCGCCGATCTTGGCGGCACCCTCCAGCTTCACCCGCACCCGCCCGGCCGGCACGAAGCGGGGGCCGGTGACGCGGGTGGTCTTTTCGGAGATCTGCTCGTAGTGGCACTGGCTCATGTCCAGCATGCCGCCGGCGACGAATTCGTAGTACGGGTTGGAGCGTTCGTACATGGCGTGCCCGGCCACCGAGGCGATGGTGCAGCGCTGGTTGGGGTGCATGGCGGTCACGTGCACGCCGCCATCGACGATCTCGCCCAGCACCGTCTCCTTGCCGCCATACGGCTCGGCGCAGAACGAGGCGCATTCCAGCACCTTGCCCAGGTAGTAGGACAGGCCCTCCGAATGGCCGCGATGCAGGGCGGCGGCGGCGAAGATGGCGCTGTCGCTGCTGCGCCCGCCGATGATCACGTCCGCCCCCTGGTCCAGCAGCGCCATGAACGGGTGCACCCCGGCCATGGCGACCACGCGGCTGGTGGCGTCCAGCTCGGACTCGGTCAGCACGCCGCGCCCCTCCAGCCCCTCGATCGGCTCGTCGGAGCGGATGGCGGCGCGGAGCACCTCGCGATCGACCTCCGAATAGAAATAGCCGAGGCGGAATTTCGGCAGCTTATGCTTGCGGGCCAGCTCCTTGATGATGCCCACGTACAGGTCCACCCGGCTGTTGGTGCCGGTGTCCCCGGCCGAGCCGATCATCATCGGCACGCCGCGGGCGCGGGCGGCCAGGAGCATCGCCTCCAGGTCGTGGGTCTGCCAGGCCAGCGGGCTGGTGCTGGTGTCCGAGCCGAGCGGGCCGGGGCCCACATCGTCGCTGCCGGAGTCGGCGGCGATGAAGTCCGGGCCGGCGGCCACGCCCAGGGCGAAGCTTTCCGGCTTCAGAGGAGCGAAGCCCAGATGGCCGTTGGGGCAGATGATGCGCGCGGTTTGCATGCGGGTCTCTCGTCGGTGAACGCCTGTTCGGGGGCAATGCATCCGTCATGCCAGCGCCGCGGCGAGGGTGGTCCTGCCCGGAAACCGCGGATTTCGGCGGCGATGGCGCGGAATCCACGCGGGCCTGCGTGCGGCGCGCGCGGCTAGCGCCCTCGGCCGCGATAGGTCTCCGGCGCCAGCGCCGCGAAGCCGGCGCCGGTGGCCGCCAGCAGCGCCGCCACCCCGATCAGCGCCGCCTGCGCGCCGTAGAGATCGGCCGCCAGCCCCAGCACCAGCGGCCCCGCGACATAGCCGGCGTCGCCGACCATGCGGAACATGCTCATGGTGGTGGCGTTCATGCCGCGCGGCGCCGAATCGGCCGCGTAGGTGGCCGGCGCCGCGCCGCCGATGCCGCTGGCCACCCCCCAGACCAGGCTGGCGGCGACGAACCAGGCGAACGAGGGGGCGACGCAGAACAGCAGCATCGACGCGCCGGTAATCACGGTGGCCGGCGCGATCACCGCCTTGCGCCCAAAATGGTCCACCAGCATGCCCGAGGGATAGGCCACCAGCAGCCCCATCACGCTGCCCATCGCCATGGCGAAGCCGATTGCCGCCACCGTCAGCCCCAGCCCGCTGCCCACCAGCGGCACAATGTTGAACAGCCCGCCGGTACGCGCCGCGGCATTGACCAGCGACACCAGGCAGACCAGCGCGAACCCCCGGTGGCCGGCCAGCACCCGCACCTGGCTGGCCAGCGACGGCCGGGACGCGGCATGCGCGCCGCCCCCGGCCTCGCGGGTTTCGCCCACCGCCGCCCAGGCCAGCACCCCGGCCAGCACGCCGGCCACCGAATAGGCCGCGAACGGCGCCGCCAGCCCGCCATATTCCGCCAGAAGCCCGCCCGGCAGCGGGCCGATGCCGGCGGCGAAGATGAACACCCCCTGGTAGATCGCCATCACCCGCCCGCGCCGCTCCGGCGTGGTGATGTCGGCCAGCACGATCTGCCCGGTGGTCACGATCAGCCCCGCGCCGGCCCCGGCCAGGAAGCGCGCCAGCACGAATTCCGGGTAGCTGCCCGCCAGCCCGCACCACAGATTGCCCAGCGCCGTCACCAGCCCGCCCAGCGCCAGCGCGTGCCGCCGCCCCAGCCGGTCGGAGATCTGCGCCGCCGGCGCCGAGACCAGCATCCGCGCCAGCCCGTACACCCCGATCGACAGCCCGATCGCCGAGGTGGAGACGCCGAACGAGCGCGCATACAGCGGCAGCACCGGCACCACCGCGCCGAAGCCAAGCTGGTTCACCGCCGCCAGCAGGCACATCCACAGCAGGATGCGCCGCTCCGCCGGCCCGCCGATCCGCCCCTCGCCCGCCGGCTGTGCCAGGGCCCTAACGCCGCTCGGTCCAGCTTTCCGAGAAGGCCAGCGCGCAGGTGCTGAACGGCCGCCCCTCGCGCTCGCGCGGCCAAGCCTGGCCGGCCGCCTGCACCCCGTTGCGCGTCAGCCGCGCCCCCAGCGCCGGGATCAGCACCGTGCACAGGCCGTATCGCCGCGCCGGGTCCTCGAAGGGCTGGGTGTGCAGCAGCAGCGGGTCGCCGATGCGGTACCAGGTCAGCGCGATCTCCTCCTCGCTGGTGTCCACCCGCTCGGTCCAGAAATCGCGCGCATCGCCGGTGCGGCTGAACTGCGCGTCGGTCACCGGGATCGCCTGGTCGGCCAGCTCGCCGTTCAGCATCCCCTGCACCGTGGCTTGCAGCCAGCGCGCCATGGCGATGTTGTCCGAATAGATGCGCCAGGCGCCGCCGGTCAGCTCGCTTTTGAGATACAGCACATGCCCCGCCCCGGCCGGCGACAGCACGATGCGCCAGAAGCTGGCATTGCTGGTGAAATCGCCCCCGTCCGTGGCGCTGAGCCGGATGAACGGGTTCTCCCCGGTCAGGATCACGCGGTTCGCGTCGGCGCTGCTCATCGGACTGGCCTCCCCTGTGCGGTGTCGTTGCGCCATCATCGCCAGATCGCGCCGCCGCGCAACCGCCCCGCCCCGGCTTGCCGCGCCCACCGCGCCGCCGCACAGTCCGCGCCCGCATTGTCGCGCAACCGGAGGATCGCCATGAAGATCGCCTATTCCGCCGCCAGCCCCTATGTCCGCAAGGTCATGGCCTGCGCCATCGCCCGCGGCATCGACGGCCGCATCGAGGCCTGGAGCGTGCCCACCACCGACCCGGCGCTCACCCCGGTCAACCCGCTCTCCAAGGTGCCCACGCTGCTCACCGACGACGGCGTGGCGCTCTACGACAGCCCGGTGATCTGCGAATACCTCGACAGTCTGGGCGACGCGCCGAAGCTGTTCCCACCGCCCGGCCCCGCCCGCTGGACCGCGCTGCGCCAGCAGGCGCTGGGCGACGGCATCATGGACGCGAGCCAGCCGCGCCGCCGCGAGATCGCCCTGCCGCAGGACGAGGGCCGCGCCGGCTATATCGACCTGCAGCGCGGCAAGGTGGCGCGCGCCATCGACGCGCTGGAGGCCGAGGCCGGCACGCTCGGGGCGCTTGCCACCATCGGCGAGATCGCCATCGCCTGCGCGCTCGGCTACCTGGATTTCCGCTTCGCCAACGAGCCGTGGCGCCCTGGCCACCCGAAGCTGGACGCCTGGTACGCCAGGGTCGTGGCCCTGCCGCCGCTGGCCCGGACGATGCCGCCCGCCGGCTGATCCCGGCACCTATGGGATTCCTATAGGCGGGCCGCCGCCACCGTATCGAATCCCTATGTCCTGCCGGGCATGCTGGCGCCTCCTGCTGCAAGGAGCGCGCCAGCATGTTCGACCTCGTCTTCCTGGCCCTTGGCATCGGCGGATTCGCCGCATGCATCGGCTATGTCCTGCTCTGTGAGCGGCTGTAGGCCGCCATGACCCTCGATCTCGTGCTCGGGGCCGTCGTCACCGCCGGCATATTCGCCTACCTGGTCTATGCCCTGGTCCGGCCGGAGCGGTTCTGAGATGACCGTGAACGGCTGGGCCCAGATCGCGCTGTACAGCGCCCTCATCGTCGCCCTCACCCGCCCGCTGGGCGGCTACCTCACCCGCGTCATGCAGGGCGAGCGCACCTTCCTCACGCCCGTGCTGCGCCCGCTGGAGCGCGCCGTCTATGCCGTTTGCGGCGTCGATGAGCGCGCCGAGCAGGGCTGGGCCGGCTATGCGGTCGGCATGCTGGCCTTCAAGGCTGCCTGTTTCCTGGCGCTCTACCTGCTGCTGCGGGTGCAGGACCTGCTGCCCTTCAACCCCGCCGGCCAGGCGGCCGTCGGCCCGGACCTCGCCTACAACACCGCCGTCAGTTTCCTGACCAACACCAACTGGCAGAGCTATGGCGGCGAGACCACCATGAGCAACCTGGTGCAGATGGCCGGGCTGACGGTGCAGAACTTCCTCTCGGCGGCCGCCGGCATCGCCATCGCGGTGGCCTTCGTGCGCGGCTTCGCCCGGCGTTCGGCCAGCTCGATCGGCAATTACTGGGTCGATCTCACCCGCCTCACGCTGTACGTGCTGCTGCCGGTCAGCATCCTCGTCGCGCTGTTCTTCGTCTGGCAGGGCGTGCCGCAGACCCTCGGCGGCTTCATCGACGCCACCACTCTGCAGGGCGCCCACCAGTCCATCGCCATCGGCCCGGTCGCCTCGCAGGAGGCGATCAAGATGCTCGGCACCAATGGCGGCGGCTTCTTCAACGCCAACTCCGCGCATCCGTTCGAGAACCCGACCGCGCTGGCCAACCTGGTGCAGATGCTGTGCATCTTCTCGCTCGGCGCGGCGCTGACCAACATGTTCGGCCGCATGGTCGGTCAGGAGAAGCAGGGCTGGGCGGTGTTCGCCGCCATGGGCCTGCTGTTCCTGGTCGGCACGGCGGTGCTCTACAATGCCGAGTCCCAGGCCAACCCGGCCCTGGTCGCCGCCGGCATGGACCCCGCGATGGGCAACATGGAAGGCAAGGAGGTGCGCTTCGGCATCGCCGCCAGCGCGCTGTTCGCCACCATCACCACCGATGCCTCCTGCGGCGCCGTCAACGCCATGCATGACAGCTTCATGCCGCTCGGCGGCATGGTGCCGATGGTCAACATCATGCTGGGCGAGATCATCTATGGCGGCGTCGGCTCCGGCCTCTACGGCTTCCTGCTGTTTGCCATCATCGCGGTGTTCGTCGCCGGGCTGATGGTCGGGCGAACGCCGGAATATCTCGGCAAGAAGATCGAGGCGCGCGAGGTCAAGATGACCATGCTCGCCGTGCTCTGCCTGCCGCTGGTCATCCTTGGCTTCACCGCGCTGGCCGTGGTGCTGCCGGTGGGCACCGGGGCGCTGGCCAATGCCGGGCCGCATGGCTTCTCCGAGGCGCTGTATGCCTACACCTCGGCCGCCGGCAACAACGGCAGCGCCTTCGCCGGCCTGTCCGCCAACGTGCCGTTCTGGAACACCACGCTCGGCATCGCGATGATGGTGGGGCGCTTCTTCGTCATCATCCCGGCGCTGGCCATCGCCGGCAGCCTGGCAGCGAAAAAGACCGTCCCCGCCTCCTCCGGCACCTTCCCCACCGATGGCGGGCTGTTCGCGGGCCTGGTGATCGGCGTGATCCTGATCGTCGGCGGCCTCACCTTCTTCCCTGCCCTGGCCCTCGGACCCGTGGTCGAGCATCTCGCGATGCACGCCGGCACGTTGTTCTGAGCCAACGGAAAGCATTCACATGACCACCGCAACCCGTGCCGACGGCCGCCAGCCCTCGGCGATGCTCGACCCCGCCATCCTGCTGCCGGCCCTCGGCCAGGCCTTCCGCAAGCTCGACCCGCGGCTGATGTGGCGCAACCCGGTGATGTTCGTCGTCGAGATCGTCACCACGCTGACCACCATCCTGCTGCTGCGCGACCTGCTGGAGGGCCGGCCGCATCCCGGCTTCGCCATCCAGATCAACCTCTGGCTCTGGTTCACCCTGCTGTTCGCGACCTTCGCCGAGGCGGTGGCCGAAGGCCGCGGCAAGGCCCAGGCCGCCAGTCTGCGCCGCGCCCGCAGCGACACCATGGCCGAGCGCCTGCGCCCCGACGGCGGCACCGAGACGGTGTCGGCCGCGGCATTGCGGCCGGGCGACGTGGTGGTGGTGGCCGCCGGCGCCATCATCCCCAGCGACGGCGAGGTGATCGAGGGCGTCGCCGCCGTCAACGAGGCGGCGATCACCGGCGAATCCGCCCCGGTCATCCGCGAGGCCGGCGGCGACCGCTCGGCGGTGACCGGCGGCACCCAGGTGGTCTCCGACGTCATCCGCGTGCGCATCACCGCCGCCGAGGGCAGCACCTTCCTGGACCGCATGATCGCCCTGGTGGAAGGCGCCTCGCGCCAGAAAACCCCCAACGAGATCGCGCTGAACATCCTGCTGGCCGGCATGACGCTGATCTTCGTGCTGGCGGTGGCCACCATCCCCGCCTTCGCCGCTTATGCCGGCGGCTCGCTGAGCGTGCTGGTGCTGGTGGCGCTGTTCGTCACCCTGATCCCCACCACCATCGGCGCGCTGCTCTCGGCCATCGGCATCGCCGGCATGGACCGGCTGGTCCGCTTCAACGTGCTGGCCATGTCCGGCCGCGCGGTGGAGGCGGCCGGCGATGTGGACACGCTGCTGCTGGACAAGACCGGTACCATCACCCTGGGCAACCGCCAGGCCAGCGAGTTCCTGCCGCTGGCCGGCATCGCCGAGGCCGCCCTGGCCGAGGCCGCGCAGCTCTCCTCGCTGGCCGACGAAACCCCCGAGGGCCGCTCGATCGTCGTGCTGGCCAAGGAGCGGTACGGCCTGCGCACCCCCTCCGCGCCCGAGGCCCGCTTCATCGGCTTCACCGCGCAGACGCGCATGAGCGGCGTGGACCTGCCCGGCCGCCTCATCCGCAAGGGCGCGGTGGACGCGGTGCTGGCGCATGTCCGCGCGCTGGACGGCCACAGCCCCGAGGCGGCGCGCGAGGCCGCCGCCATCGCCGAGCGCATCGGCAAGGCCGGCGGCACCCCGCTCGCGGTCTCCGAGGGTGCCACCCTGCTCGGCGTCATCCACCTCAAGGATATCGTCAAGGGCGGCATCCGCGAGCGCTTCGCCGAGCTGCGCCGCATGGGCATCCGCACCGTGATGATCACCGGCGACAACCCCAACACGGCCGCCGCCATCGCCGCCGAGGCCGGGGTGGACGACTTCCTCGCCCAGGCCACGCCCGAGGCCAAGCTGGCGCTGATCCGCCAGGAGCAGGCGCAGGGCAAGCTGGTGGCGATGTGCGGCGACGGCACCAACGACGCGCCCGCGCTGGCCCAGGCCGATGTCGGCGTGGCCATGAACACCGGCACCGTCGCCGCCCGCGAGGCCGGCAACATGGTGGACCTGGACAGCGACCCCACCAAGCTGATCGAGGTGGTGGAGATCGGCAAGCAGCTGCTGATGACCCGCGGCGCGCTCACCACCTTCTCCATCGCCAACGATGTCGCCAAGTATTTCGCCATCATCCCGGCGATGTTCCTGGCCTTCTACCCGCAGCTCGGCGCGCTGAACGTGATGCGGCTGGCCACGCCGCAAAGTGCCATCCTCTCGGCGATCATCTTCAACGCGCTGGTCATCGTGGCGCTGATCCCGCTGGCGCTGCGCGGCGTGCGCTACCGCCCGGTGGGCGCGGCGGCGCTGCTGCGGCGCAACCTGCTGGTCTACGGCTTGGGCGGGCTGGCCGCGCCGTTCGCCGGCATCAAGCTGATCGACATGCTGGTCAGCGCGCTGAGGCTGGCATGACGGCGGCGAGCAAGGCGGGGCGGCGCCCGGCCTTCCTGTTCTTCCCTTCGGCTTCGCGATAAGGATACCCCCGATGCTCACCCATATCCGCCCCGCCGTGATGATGGTCGTGGTGATGACCGTGCTCACCGGCCTGGCCTATCCGCTGGCGATGACCGGCATCGCCCAGGCGCTGTTCCCCGACCAGGCCAATGGCAGCCTCGTCATCCAGGGCGGCCACGTGGTCGGCTCGCGGCTGATCGGCCAGGACTTCACCGCCGCGAAATACTTCCACGGCCGCCCCTCGGCCACCAGCGCGCCCGACCCGAACGACGCCAGCAAGACGGTGGCCGCGCCGTACAACGCCGCCAACTCCAGCGGCTCCAACCTCGGCCCCACCTCCAAGGCGCTGGTGGACCGCGTCTCCGCCGACATCGCCCGGCTGCGCGCCGACAACCCCGAGGCCGTGCGCGCCGTCATGCCCATCCCCGGCGACCTGGTGACCGCCTCCGGCAGCGGGCTGGACCCGGACATCTCGCCGGCGGCGGCGCTGTTCCAGGTGCCCCGGATCGCCCGCGTGCGCGGCCTGCCCGAAGCTGAGGTGCGCGCCCTGGTGGAACGCCTCGCCAAGGGCGCGCTGTTCGGCCTCTACGGCGAGCCGCGCGTCAACGTGCTGGCGCTGAACCTCGCCCTCGACCACGCGGCCGGCGGATAGCACATGGCCGAACGCTATGGCCGTCCCTCCCCCGAGGCGCTGCTGAAGCAGGCGGCGCGGGAGGGCAGGCGCGGCCGGCTGAAGATATTCCTCGGCGCCGCCCCCGGCGTCGGCAAGACCTGGGCGATGCTCGCCGCCGCCCAGGCCCGCCGGCGCGAGGGCAGCCCGGGGAATGGCGACGTGGTGATCGGCGTGGTGGAAACCCACGGCCGCGCCGAGACCGCCGCCCTCACCGAGGGGCTGGAGGCGATCCCCCGCCGCCACGTCGCCCATAGCGGCCACGCGCTGGACGAGATGGACCTCGATGCCATCCTGGCCCGCCGCCCGGCCCTGGTGCTGGTGGATGAACTGGCCCACACCAACGCCCCCGGCAGCCGCCACCCCAAGCGCCACATGGACGTGGCCGAGCTGCTGGACGCCGGCATCGATGTCTGGACCACGCTGAACATCCAGCACGTCGAAAGCCTCAACGACGTGGTCGCCGGCATCACCCGCATCCGCGTGCGCGAGACGGTGCCCGACGGCATCATCGACCGCGCCGACGAGATCGAGCTGATCGACCTCACCCCGGAAGACCTCCTGCAACGCCTGCGCGAGGGCCGCATCTACCTGCCCAAAACCGCCAGCCGGGCGCTGGCCAACTACTTCTCTGTGGGCAACCTCACCGCCCTGCGCGAACTCGCCCTGCGCCGCACTGCCCAGCGCGTGGACGCGCAACTGCTGGACCACATGCAGGCCCACGCCATCCAGGGCCCCTGGGCCGCCGGCGAGCGCGTGCTGGTCTGCGTCACCCGCGGCGGCGCCGGCGAGGCGCTGGTGCGCTACGGCCGCCGCCTGGCCGACCGGCTGCGCGCCCCCTGGACGGCGCTGCATGTGGAAACCGCCGCCACCCCCATCGCCTGGGCCGGCCGCGCCCCGGAGGCCGAGCGCGACCGCATCGCCGCCTGCCTGCGCCTGGCCCAGACGCTGGGGGCGGAGGCGGTGACCATCCCCGGCCGCCAGGTCGCCGCCGACATCCTGGCCTATGCGCGCGAGCACAACGCCACCCAGATCGTGCTCGGCAACCCCGGCCCGCGCCCCTGGTGGCGGCCCTGGCGCAGCTCGGTCGCCAAGGCGGTGGTGGAGGCCGCCGGCGACCTGCCGGTGCATGTCGCCCCCGCCAGCCCGGCCGCGCCGTCGCAGGACCGCCCAACGCCGCGCGCGCCCCTCTCGGCGCGGCCCTACGCGGCGGCGGTGCTGCTGGTGGCCGCCGCCACCCTGGCCGGCGAGGCGCTGCAACAGGTGCTGGCGGTGGGCAACATCGCGCTGGCCTTCCTGACCGCGGTGCTGGCCACCGCCATCATCGGCGGCCTGGCGCCCTCGCTGTTCGCCTGCCTGCTCAGCGTGCTGGCCTACAACTTCCTGTTCCTGCCGCCGCTCTACACCTTCACCATCGCCGCCCCCGAGAACGTGGTGGCGCTGTTCTTCTTCGCCGTCACCGCCGTGCTGGCCAGCAACCTCGCGGCCGCCATGCGCGCCCAGGCCCTGGCCGCCCGCCAGCGCGCCCGCACCACCGAGGACCTCTACGGCTTCAGCCGCAAGCTCGCCGGCATCGGCTCGCTGGACGACCTGCTCTGGGCCACCGCCTACCAGATCGCCGCCATGCTGAAGCTGCGGGTGATCGTGCTGCTGCCTGAGGAGGACCGCAGCCGCGTCACCCCTCGCGCCGGCTACCCGCCGGAGGACGCACTGGACGAGGCCGACCTCGCCGCCGCGCAATGGTGCTGGCAGCACGACCGCCCGGCCGGCAGCGGCTCGGACACCCTGCCCGGCGCGCGCCGCCTGTTCCTGCCGCTGCGCACCGGCCGCGGCAGCCTCGGCGTGCTCGGCCTGGACCGCGACGGACCGCCGTTGACCCCCGACCAGCACCGCCTGCTGGACGCCCTGGCCGACCAGGCCGCCGTCTCGATCGAGCGCGTGCAACTGGTTGAGGACCTCGACCGCGTCCGCATGCAGGCCGAGGCCGACCGCCTGCGCGCCGCCCTCCTCACCTCCGTCTCGCACGACCTGCGCACCCCGCTGGCGGCCATCCGCGGCGCCGCCGAGACCCTGCAGGCGTACGACGCCGCCCTGCCCGCCGAGGCGCGGCGCGACCTGCTCGGCACCGTCGTCGCCGAATCCGCCCGCCTCGGCCGCTTCGTCGCCAACCTGCTGGACATGACCCGCATCGAAGCCGGCGCCATCGCCCCCGCGCGCGAGGCGGTGGACATCGGCGAGGCGGTCGGCAGCGCCCTCGCCCGCGCCGCCGACATCCTCGCCGGCCACCGCGTCCGGCTCGACATCGCCCCCGGCCTGCCGCTGCCCCTGCTGGACCCGGTGCTGTTCGAGCAGGTGCTGTTCAACCTGCTCGACAACGCCGCTAAATACGCCCCCGCCGGCACCGAGATCACCATCCAGGCCCGCCGCGAGGGCGACGCCGTGGTGCTGCGCCTGCTCGACGAAGGCCCCGGCATCCCGCCGGCCGACCTCCCCCGCGTGTTCGACGCCTTCCACCGCGCCCCCACCGCCACCCCTGCGGCTGGCACCGCCGATGGCCGCCCCGCCGGCACCGGCCTGGGCCTGGCGATCTGCCGCGGCTTCCTGGCCGCCATGGGCGGGCGGATCGAGGCCGCCAACCGGCCTACTGCCAACCACTCCACTGGCGGCGCCGCCTTCACCATCACCCTCCCCTCCGGACCACCCCCCGCATGAGCCAGCCCCTCCCCCCTTGCGTGCTGATCGTCGATGACGAGCCGGCCATCCGCCGCCTGCTGCGCACCAGCCTGCGCGCCGAGGGCTACCGCACCGAGGAGGCCGCCACCGGCGCCGAGGCCCTCGCCCGCGCCGCCGCGGCCGACATCGTGGTGCTGGACCTCGGCCTGCCCGATCTCGACGGGCTGGAGGTCATCCGCCGCCTGCGCGCCATCTCCGCCGTGCCCATCGTGGTGCTCTCCTCGCGCGAGGCCGAGGGCGGCAAGGTGGCGGCGCTGGACCTCGGCGCGGACGACTACGTCACCAAGCCCTTCGGCATCGCCGAGCTGATGGCCCGCCTGCGCGCCGCCCTGCGCCACCGCCTGCAGGCCGACCACACGCCGCCGCTGTTCCGCAGCGGCGACCTCAGCGTGGACCTGGTGCGCCGCGTCGTGAAGCTGGGCGAGGCCGAGGTTCACCTCTCGCCGCGCGAATACGACATCCTCACCCTGCTGGTCGCCCATGCCGGCAAGGTGCTCACCCACCGCATGGTGCTGGCCAAGCTCTGGGGCGCGTCCGGCGACGTGCAGCAGTTGCGCGTCTATGTCCGCCAGATCCGCCAGAAGATCGAGGCCGACCCCGAGCGCCCGCGCCACATCCTCACCGAAACCGGCGTCGGCTACCGGCTGGCCGTGCAGGAAGGGCCCGAGGCATGACCGTGGTGCTCACCGGCATCCGCGCCGCCGACAAGGGCGCGCTGCTCGCCGAACTTGCGCGCCGGGCCGCCACCATCCTCGGCGCCGATGCCGGCACCCTCGCCCGCCTGCTGGCGGCGCGCGAGGCGCTGGGCTCCACCGGCACCGGCGGCGGCATCGCGGTGCCGCATGCCCGCCTGCCGGGGCTGGCCGACCCGGCCAGCTTCTTCGCCCGGCTGGACCGCCCGGTGCCCTTCGACGCCATCGACGCGCGGCCGGTCGATCTGGTGTTCCTGCTGGTGAGCCCCCCCGGCGACCACGCCCGCCACCTGGCCATCCTGGCCGCCGCCTCCCGCCGCCTGCGCGACCCCGCCACCGTCGCCGCCCTCCGCGGCGCCGCCACCCCCGCCGAGATCGCGGCCCTCCTGGCGGCATGAGCATGAGGATCCAGCATGAGACATGAAGGCGATGCCTCGCCCCCCTACCCGATCAACCGCCGCCGAATCCGCGCCGAGATGAAATCGATCGCCGCCACCATCGCCAGGATCAGCAGGATGATGAACAGCACCTCGTCCCAATAGCGTACCTTGATCCGCTCGGCGATCTGCAGCCCGATCCCGCCGGCGCCCACCACCCCCAGGATGCTGGCGCTGCGGGTGTTGCTCTCCACCGCATACAGGAACTGCGCCAGCATCACCGGCAGCACCTGCGGCAGCAGCCCGTAGCGCAGCCGCAGCAGCGGGTGGCCCCCCACCGCCACCACCGCCTCGCCCTGCCCGGGGTCGGCGTTCTCGATCGCCTCGGCGAACAGCTTGGCCAGCACCGCCACCTCGGCGGCCATGATCGCCAGCACCCCGGCCAGCGGCCCCAGCCCCACCGCCCGCACGAAGGCCAGCGCCCAGATCAGCTGGTCCATGCCGCGCAGCCCGTCGAACACCCGCCGGATCGAGAAATGCGCCAGCAGGTTCACCACCACGTTGCGCGCGCCCAGAAAGCCCAGCGGCACCGCCAGCACCATGGCGGCGAAGCTGCCCAGGAAGGCCATCGCCACGCTCTGCGCCAGCCCTTTCAATATGTCCGCCCATTGCGCGCCCGGGCTGGGCGGGATCATCAGCCGGATGATGGTGAACAGCCCGGACAGCCCGCGCCACAGCCGCGCGGGCGTGATGTCGAACCACCACAGCACCGCGCCCAGCCAGCCCAGGAACGCCGCCCAGGCCAGCACCCGCGCCACCCGCACAGCGGGTGCGGGGGCGAAGGCGCGCGGCAGCCGCGCCCGCCATCGTGCCACCTCCGCGGCGGCGATGCGCTCGGTGCTCATGGCGTCCCCTGGCCGGCCGCCCAGCCGCGCAGCCGTTCGCTGGCCAGGTCGATCGCCGCCACCACCAGCACGATCAGCAGCACGATGGCGCTGATCTCCTCGTAGTAGTTGAAGCTGATCACCTGGTACAGCTCCTGCCCGATGCCCCCCGCGCCGACGAAGCCGATCACCGTCGCCCCGCGCACGTTGATCTCGAAGCGCAGCAGCGTGTAGCTGAGGAAATTCGGCAGCACCTGCGGCAGGATGGCGAAGCGCACCCCGTGCAGCCAGGTGCCGCCCGCCGCCCGCACCCCCTCCCAGGGCTGCATGTCGGCATTCTCCACCACCTCGGCGAACAGCTTGCCGGTGGCGCCCACCGTGTGCAGCCCGATCGCCAGGATGCCGGCCAGCGGGCCGACGCCGAACGCCCACACCAGGATCAGCGCATAGACCAGGTCCGGCACCGAGCGGAACAACTCCAGCAGCCGCCGGCACAGCAGGTACACCGCCCGGTTCGGCGCCAGGTTGGCCGCCGCCGGAAAGCACAGCAGCAGCCCGCCCACCGCGCCCCCCAGCGTCGCCAGCGCCGCCATCTGGCTGGTCTCGAACAGCAGCCACGCCCAGGAATCCAGCCGGTAGAACCAGTACGCCAGCGACCCCTCGGCCTTGGTGCCACCGAACAGCGTCGCCCAGTGCAGCGTCGGCACCAGCTTGGCGAAATACTCGCCCACACGCGGCAGCCCGGCCAGCAGCGCCGCCGGATAGGCTTCCGACACCCAGGCCGACAGCAGCAAGCAGGCCAGCAACACGCCGCCCCAGCCGAGGCCGGCCAGCAGCCTCGCGCGGCGGCGGATCTGCCAAGCGGTTTCGAAGGGAGGGGTCAAGGAAGGGGTTCTTTTTTGAAAAAAAGAACCAAAAAAACTTTGTTCGCTGGGGTCCCCCAGTCCGGGCCGGGTCCCCAGCGAACAAAGTTTTTTTGCTTCTTTTTGTTCACAAAAAGAAGACTTCCCTTCACCTGGCCCGCCGCGCCGCCGCCTCGGCCTTGCGGATATCGATGAACACCTGGTAGTCGGCATGCGTCACCGGCACCCAGTCCATCCCCGAGCCCATGTCCACCGCGTGGTAGATGTCCGGGTAGTGCACCGGTATCGCCCGGTGCAGCGCCAGCATGTCGGCACGGAACGCCGCCGGCGTGTCGGCGCGCACCACGAACGGCCCGTTCAGGATCGGCCGGGACTTCCAGATGATCCGCAGGTCCTTCATGTTCAGCAGCTTCTTGTCGGACATGATGCGCAGAGTGCCGCGGGTGAACCCCGCCGCCTCGTCGCCCAGGCCAGAGGTCCAGGTGACCCCGGCATCGTATTGCCGCCCCAGCACCGCCACCACCGCCTGCTCGTGCCCGCCGGCAAAGCCGGTGCGCCCGAAGAATTTCCCCGGCTCCGGGTCGATCCCGGCGGCGCGGAACTCGGCGCGCGGGATCAGGTAGCCGGAGGCGCTGTTTGGGTCCGACCAGGCCAGCGACCGCCCCTTCATCTGCGCCAGCGTGGTGATGCCGGAATCGGCGCGCACATACATCACCGCGATGTAGCTGGTGCTGCCATCCTTCTCCTGCGTGGTCAGCAGCGGGATCACGTTGCCCTTGCTTTCCATCCAGGCCCCGGCATAGGCGGTCGGGCTCATATACGAGGCTTCGAGCTGCCCGGCCGCGAAGCCCTGGATCACGCCGGCATAATCGGCCGCCAACACCAGCTTCACCGGCACCTTGAAGGTGTCCTCCAGCAGCTTCTGGTAGCCGCCATAGCGGGCCAGCCGGTCGGTGTCGTTCTCGCCGCCCAGCAGGCCGATGCGGATCACCGGCACCTGGGCGGCCCAGGCCCGGCGGCCCGGCGCGGGCATGTCGCGGGTGTCATCGGCCCGGGCGTCATCGGTCTGGGCGGCCCCGGCGAGCATCAGGCCCGTGGCGGCGAGCAGAATGCGGCGTGTCGGCATGGCAACCTCCTGGCTTGGCGCGACCGAGCTGGGAGCGTGCCCATCCGGGGCCGCATCATGTCAAGGCCGGTTCCGTCCCGGCACCATGGTCCGCGCCGTAGATGCCGCGCACCCGCGCCTCGGTTAGCGTATCAGGCCGGCCGTCGAACACGATGCGGCCCTCGCGCATCGCCACGATGCGGTCGCAATAGTCGCGCGCGACGTCCAGGTCGTGCAGGTTGCACAGCACCGTCAGCCCGTCCTCGCGGTTGATCCGGCGCAGCGCGTCCATCACCACCTTGGCGTTGCGCGGGTCCAGGCTGGCCACCGGCTCGTCGGCCAGCATCAGCCGCGGCTCCTGCAGCAGCGCCCGGCAGATCGCCACGCGCTGCTGCTGCCCGCCGGAGATGCGCCCGGCACGGACCAGCGCCACGTCGGCGAGGTCGAAGCGTTCCAGCGCCTGCAGGGCCATCGCCCGCTCGGCGGCGCTGAACAGGCCCAGCAGGCTGGTCAGCACCGGGCGGTGGTTCAGCCGGCCCATCAGCACGTTGGTCAGCACGTCCAGGCGCGGGATCAGGTTGAACTGCTGGAAGATCATCGCGCAGCGCGTCCGCCAGTCGCGCAGCGCCCGGCCGGACAGCGCGGTCACCTCCAGCTCGCCGAAGCGGATGCTGCCGGCGCTCGGCGCCAGCAGCCGGTTGACCATGCGCAGCAGCGTGGACTTGCCGGCGCCGGAGGGGCCGATGATGCCGACCATCTGGCCGGACGGGATGTCCAAAGTCACGTCATCCACCGCCACCTTGGCGCCGAAGCGGCGGGTCAGCCCGCGAAGGTGCAGCACCGGCTCGTTCATCCCGCCAGCTTCCCGCGCCGGGGCCGCCGCCGCAAGCGCGGGGGGCTTGGGCCGGCGCGGCGGCCGGGGTAGCGTGCCGGCCGGGCCGGACCGTCCGGCCGATGGAAGGAAACCCCATGATCGTCGACCTGCGCATCTACACCTGCAAGCCCAACAAAATGGCCACCTTCGTGAAAATCTACGAGGAGAAGGCCTGGCCGCTGCAGCAGAAATACCTCGGCAACTGCCTCGGCTGGTACACCACCGTCGAAGGCCCGCTGAACCGCGTGGTCCATATGTGGGGCTATGCCGACCAGGGCGACCGCGAGCAGCGCCGTAAGGCGATGGCCGCCGACCCGGCCTGGGGCGCCTATCTCAGCGCGGTCGCCGAAGCCGACGTGCTCCTGGAAATGGAAAACCGCATCATCGCCCCCACCGCGTTCTCGCCAGTAAAATAAGAAGAAACGAATAAATTTTTTTTGCTTCTTTGTTTTCAAACAAAGAAGGTTGCTCTTTTTTGAAAAAAAGAACCAAAAAACTTTTATTCGTTTGGCGTGCCGAGAATTTCGGCAACGAGCCGCCGTAGTTCCGGGAGGAGTTCTTCCCGGAACCACGGATGGCGCCTTTCCCAGGCCAGTGTCCGCCAGGACGGATGCGGCAGCGGCAGCACCGCCGGCAAGTCGCGCCGCCAGTCCATCACCCGCGGCGTCATCGGCCCACCCCCCAAAGCGTAGCTGCCCACCAGCAGCGTCAGCCGGATCTCGCGCATCAGCGGCCGCAGGCGCGGATGCCACAGCGGCGCGCAGGCCGGGTCCGGCGGCGCGTCCCCGCCGCGCGGCAGCCGGCCCGGGTAGCACAGCCCCATCGGCAGGATGGCGATGCGCGCCTCGTCGTAGAACTGCGCCGGCGCCACCCCCATCCATTCGCGCAGCCGCACGCCGGAAGGGTCGTTCCACGGAATGCCGGTGGCATGCACCCTGGTGCCGGGCGCCTGCCCGATAATCAGCAGCCGCGCCGTGGCCGAGGCGCGCAGCACCGGACGCGGCCCCAGCGGCAGCCGCTCGGCGCACAAGGTGCAGGCGCGGGCGGCGGCGACTTCGTTCGACAATGAATTATGATGACCCATAACCTTATCCGAGTTCGTACTCGACCTCGGGGGTATAAACGCTGGCCTCCTTGCCCAGCAGGGAGCTGAACAGGGTGAAATGCGCCACCTCCAAGGGGGCGGCGCGGAACAGATTATGCGCCTGAACATAGGAAACCAGGCGCTCCTGGGGCACATTTTCGAGCCTGGCGAGCGTTATATGCGGTGCGAATCGCCGTTTTTCGGGGGGTAATCCGGCCCGCTGGAGGGCGGTTTCGATCTTGCCGTGCAGGTGGTCCAGCGACGGATTCCGCTCCGCCCCCACCCACAGCGACACCGCCTTGCCCGCCTTGGCGAAGGTGCCCACCCCGGCCAGCGACAGCGTGAACCCCCGCCCACGCAGCGCCGCCAGGGCCAGGTCCAACTCCTCCGCGCGGTGCGGCGGCACCTCGCCGATGAAGCGCAAGGTCAGGTGGTAATTGTCCGGCGGCACCCAGCGCGCCCCCGGCAGCCCGCCGACCAGCCGCGCAAGCTGTTGTTTTAATTCCCAAGGCAGGTCCAGCCCGACAAACAGCCTCATGGCGCCACCTCTCCCAGCAGCCGCTCCACCAGCGGCAGCAGCCGGGCGACGATGCGGCGCACGCCCTCGGGGTTGGGATGGATGTGGTCGGCCTGGTTCAATGCCGGGTCGCCGGCCACGCCTTGCAGGAAAAACGGGTCGAACAGCACGCCCGGCCGCTTGCCCAGCCGTGCGAACACCGCGCGGAAGGCAGCGCCATAGTCCTCGCCCAGATTGGGGGGGGCGTACATGCCCGACAGCAACACCTTGATATGCCTGGCTTGCAGCGTGTCGAGGATGGCGGTCAGGTTGGCCTCGGTATCTTTCGGGTCGATGCCGCGCAGGCCGTCATTGCCGCCAAGCTCCACGATCGCCGCGTCGGCGCCATCGGCCAGCGCCCAGTCCAGCCGCGCCCGCCCGCCGGCGGTGGTGTCGCCGGAGACCGCGCCGTCCAGTATCGCCACGTCATGCCCGCGCGCCCGCAGCGCGGCGGCGAGCTGGCTTTGGAAGGCGTCCGCGTGCGCCAGCCCGTAGCCGGCGCCGAGCGAATCGCCCAGCACCAGCAGGCGCAGCGGCGCGGCGCTGGCGGGTGGGCAGATGAAAATAAGGCAAGCCAATGCGATGGCGGCTTTGCGCAACCATGCGGGCGGGCCATATCCTGTGGCCATGGATGCCATCGCCGTCTCTCCAGCACTCGCCGCGAACCCGGTTGCGCCCCCGCTGGTGGAGGTGCGCGGCCTGACCCTGACCGTGCCCTCCGCCGCCGGGCCGGTCAACATCCTGCGCGGCATCGACATGGACGTACAGTCCGGCGCCGCCATCGGCATCGTCGGGCCGTCCGGCTCCGGCAAGACCAGCCTGCTGATGGTGCTGGCGGGGCTGGAGCGGGCCAGCGGCGGCAGCGTGCGGCTGGCGGGGCGGGAGATCACGGCGCTGGACGAGGACGCGCTGGCGCGGCTGCGGCGCGACCAGGTGGGCATCGTGTTCCAGGCCTTCCACCTGATCCCGACCATGACGGCGCTGGAGAACGTGGCGATTCCGCTGGAGCTGGCCGGGCTGGGCGACGCGCTGGACCGCGCGGAGGCGAGCCTGCGCGCGGTGGGGCTGGGGCACCGGCTGACCCATCTGCCCGGGCAGCTGTCGGGCGGCGAGCAGCAGCGCGTGGCGCTGGCCCGCGCCTTCGCCCCGGCGCCGCGCCTGCTGCTGGCCGACGAGCCGACCGGCAACCTGGACCGCGCCACCGGCGAGGCGGTGATGGACCTGCTGTTCGAACTGCGGGCCAGCCACGGCACCACGCTGCTGCTGATCACCCACGACGCGGCGCTGGCCGGGCGGTGCGAACGCATCGTGCATATCGCCGACGGCCGCATCGCCGCATGAGGCTGCCCCTCGCCTTCCGGCTGGCGCGGCGGGAGCTGCGCGGCGGGCTGGCCGGGCTGCGCATCGTGCTGGCCTGCCTCGCCCTGGGGGTGGCCGCGATCGCCGCCGTCGGCACGCTGCGCGAGGGCGTGGCGCGCGGGCTGGCGCAGGACGGCGCGCGCATCCTGGGCGGCGATATCGAGGTGAGCGGCGGCAACCAGGCGCTGCCCTCCGCGCTGGACGCCTGGCTGGCGGCGCGCGGCGCGCGGCTGTCGCATGTGGTGACGCTGCGCTCCATGCTGGTGGCGCCCTCCGGCGGGCGGGTGCTGGTGGAACTGAAGGCGGTGGACGGGGCGTGGCCGCTGCTCGGCACGGCCGAGGTGGCGCCGCCGCAGCCGCTGGCCGCCGCGCTGGCCGGGAGCCCGCAAGGCTTCGGCCTGCTGGTGGAGCCGGTGCTGCTGGACCGGCTGGGCGTGCGGGTGGGCGACGTGCTGAAGCTGGGCAGCGCGCCGGTGGTGCTGCGCGGCGTGCTGACGGGCGAGCCGGACCGGGTGTCCAGCCCCTCGATCTTCGGGTTGCGCGCCATGGTGGCGGCGGCGGCGCTGCCGGCCACCGCGCTGTTGCAGCCAGGGGCGATCGCCAGCTACCGGCTGCGCGCGGTGCTGCCGCCGGGCGCCGACGCGGCGGCGCTGGTGAGCGCGCTGCGGCGGCAGTTCGGCGAGCAGGGCTGGCGCATCCGCCAGTCCGCCGAGGCGGCGCCGGCGGTGAAGCAGTTCATCGACCGCACCAGCCTGTTCATGACCCTGGTGGGCCTGACTTCGCTGCTGGTGGGCGGCATCGGCGTGGCCAACGGGGTGCGGGCCTGGCTGGAGGCGCGGGCGCGCACCATCGCCACGCTGCGCTGCCTGGGCGCTTCGGCGGCGATGGTGTTCGCGGTGGCGCTGATCCAGGTGATGGCGCTGGCCTCGCTGGGCGTGCTGCTGGGGCTGGTGGCGGGGGCGGCGCTGCCGCTGGCGGCCTTCGGGCTGCTGCGCGACGTGCTGCCGGTGCCGCCGGTGGTCGGCGTGTTCCCGGCCCCGCTGGCGCTGGCGGCGCTGTACGGCCTGCTGACGGCGGCCGCCTTCGCGCTGTGGCCGCTGGGGCGGGCGATGCGCATTCCGGGGGCGGCGCTGTTCCGCGACGCGCTGCTGCCGGCGCGGGCGCGCCCGCCCTGGTGGTTGCTGGCGGCCAACGCGGCGCTGGCCGCCTCCCTGGTGGGGCTGACCGTGGCCGCCGCCCCCGAACGCGGCTTCGCGCTGTGGTTCTGCGTGGCGGCGATCGGCACGCTGGCGCTGTTCCGCCTCGGCGGCTGGCTGCTGATGGCCGCCGCCCGGCTGGGCCATCCGCGCCGGGTGTGGCTGCGGCTGGGACTGGCCAACCTGCACCGGCCGGGGGCTGCGACGCCGCTGCTGCTGGTCAGCCTGGGCATCGGGCTGTCCACCCTGGCGGCGGTGGCGCTGATCCAGGCCAATGTGCGCCGCCAGGTGCTGGAGCAGCTGCCGGCGCAGGCGCCGAGCTTTTTCTTCATCGACATCCAGAACAGCCAGATGCCGCGCTTCCGGCATATACTGGCGGCCGACAAATCGGTGGCCGACATGCAGGAGGTGCCGAGCCTGCGGGCGCGCATCGTCTCGGTGGCCGGCGTGCCGGTGGAACGGGTGGCGGCGACGCCGGACACCGCCTGGGCGCTGCGCGGCGATCGCGGGCTGACCTATGCCGCCGCCATGCCGGCCGATACGCGGCTGGTGGCCGGGCAGTGGTGGCCGGCCGACTATGCCGGGCCGCCGCTGGTCTCGTTCGACGCCGCCCTGGCGCGCGGCTGGGGGGTGAAGGTGGGCGACACCATCCGGGTGAACGTGCTGGGGCGCGACATCGACCTGAAGGTGGCCAGCCTGCGCGACATCAACTGGCGCACGCTGGGCATCAACTTCACCATGGTGGCCAGCCCCGGCCTGCTGGCGCAGGCGCCGCACACGCATATCGCCACGGTCCGGGTGGCCGGCACGGGACAGGCCGGCGAGGCGGCGCAGGCGCGGCTGCTGCGCCTGGTGACCGACGCGCTGCCGAACGTCTCGGGCATCCGGGTGGCCGATGTGCTGCGGGCGGTGGCCGACCTGCTGGGGCAGCTTTCGGCGGCGCTGGCGGCCACCGGCTCGCTGACGCTGGCGGCCGGCGCGCTGGTGCTGGCGGGGGCGGTGGCGGCCGGGCAGCGGCGGCGCATCCGCGAGGCGGTGATCCTGAAGACGCTGGGCGCCACCCGCGCGCAGATCCGCGCCGCCTGGCTGGTGGAGTTCGGCGTGCTGGGCGCCGTGGCCGGGCTGATCGCCGCCCTGGTGGGCACGGCGGCGAGCTGGGCGGTGCTGGTGCTGGTGATGCACGCGGACTGGGCGTTCCTGCCCGGCACGCTGGCGGTGGTGGTGCTGTCCTGCGTGGCGCTGATGCTGGTGTTCGGTTATGCTGGGACAGAAGCGGCCCTGCGGGCGAAAGCGGCGCCGTTGCTGCGTAACGAATGAAGACAAACACCGAGGAAATGCAACGCGCAGGACATTACGGCGAATTTTGTTGAAACCGCCGGGCGCGCGTCCAAAATGAGCCCCAAGCAGGCAAGCTCGCCTGGAAGGAAAGAGAAACACATGGCCTTAAGTCCCGACTATCGGACCTATCCCGGCGCCACCCGCGCGGCCGAGTCCGCCGCGGTCATGGACGCCGGCCTGCGGGCATACATGCTGCGCGTCTACAACTGGATGACCTCGGGGCTGGTGCTGACCGGCATCGTGGCCTACGGCATCGCCAGCGTGCCCGCCATCTTCGACCTGTTCTACCCGGTGCACCAGACCGCCGCCGGCCTGTTCCGCGGCCCGAGCGCGCTGGCCTACCTCGCCATGTTCGCTCCGCTGGTGTTCGTGCTGGTGATGAGCGTCGGCGTGAACAAGCTCTCCACCCCGGTGGTGCAGGCGCTGTTCTGGGGCTTCTGCGTGGCGATGGGCGCCAGCCTGACGAACATCTTCATGATCTACACCCATGCCTCGATCGTGCGGGTGTTCTTCATCACCGCGGCCACGTTCGGCGCGATGAGCCTGTACGGCTACACCACCCGCTCCGACCTGACAAAGATGGGCAGCTTCCTGATGATGGGCCTGTTCGGCATCATCATCGCCAGCCTGGTGAACATGTTCCTGGGCAGTTCCGGGTTGCAGTTCGCCATCAGCGTGATCGGCGTGCTGGTGTTCGTGGGCCTGACCGCCTACGACACGCAGCGGATCAAGGCCGACTACGTGCAGTATGTGTATGCCTACGGCCCGGACGTCGCCGCCAAGCGCAGCGTGTTCGACAGCCTGCAACTGCTGCTGAACTTCATCAACCTGTTCATGCTGCTGCTGCAACTGCTGGGCAACCGCAGCAGCAACAACTGAACCGGCGCCGACTCGGCGAAGGATGCGAGGCCCTGGTGCGAACCGGGGCCTCTTTTTTTGGTTCAGGGGGAAGGAAGGCTTCTTTTTGTGAACAAAAAGAAGCAAAAAAACTTTATTCGTTTTGATTGGTAATAGTAATTAAGCGAATAAAAGTTTTTTGGTTCTTTTTTCCAAAAAAGAACTCCTTTCCTGAATATCTACGATCGCTTCGCCTTCGGCGCCGGCGGCACGAACGGCTCGCCCCGGTCGCTGCGGTGGTATTCGCAGTTCGGCATCATGTCGGTCGCCGCGGCCATGCGGTTGGACAGGTTGTAGAAGCCGACCGTCTCCGAAATGTCGAAGATGTCGCCATTCTCGAAGCCCTGGGCGCGCAGGGCCTCGCGGTCGGCCTCGTCGATCAGCCAGGGGGTGGTGGTGAGCTTCCAGGCATAATCCAGCATGGCGCGCTGGCGGGGCACCAGTTGGGCGACGCGGTAGTTGAGGGCCATCATCTCGCCCAGTTCCGGGTCGCCGGACAGGCGGCGGACCTCGGCGCCGTGGGCGACCAGGCAGTAGTAGCAGCGGTTGGCCGAGGAGACGACGACGGCGATCATCTCGCGCTCCAGCTTGGAGAGCGCGGATTCGGCGAACATCACCTCGCCAAACATCGCCATGAAGTTGCGCAGGCGCTTCGGCTTCAGGCTGTAGGCGGAATAGACGCCGGGGACGAAGCCCAGCTTTTCCATGCACTTGGCCCAGATGACCTGGAGATCCTCGTCCAGCGTCGCCGGGTCTGGCACGCCGAGGGCGGAGATGTGGTCGGGCTGGGGCATGGGGTGGCCTTTCAGGGCGGCAGGATGGTCAGAGCGGCAGGATGGGCAGCACCACCCGGCTGGGCCGGGCGGCATCGACGAACACGGTGTTGACCGCGATGCGGCGGCGGCGGGCGGCGCCCTCGGGTTCGCCGGTGTTCGGGTTCACGTCGAATTTCGGGAAGTTGGAGGAGGAGATGTCCAGCCGGATGCGGTGGCCGGGCAGGAACAGGTTGGCGGTGGGGAACAGGGTGAGGGTGATGCGCACCACCTCGCCCGCCGCGCGCAGGCGCGGGGCGGCGGGGTTTTCGGCGTAGCGCAGGCGGCAGATGCCGTCGGTCAGCAGCATGGCGTAGCCGCCGGGATAGTCGGCGCTGGGGGGATGCACGTCGATCAGCTTGGCGGTGAAATCGGTGTCCGGCCCGTCGGTGGCGACCCAGAGTTCGGCCTCGATGGGGCCGACCACGCGCAGCGGGGCGGCGAGAGGAGCGGTCTGGAAGGCGAGCACGTCGGCGCGCGAGGCCAGCGGCAGGAACGGGGGCGCGCAGCCGAAGAATTCCGGGGATTCGACCTGGTTCCAGGCGCCGCCGCGGGCCACCGGCTCCAGGCTGGTGAGGTTGCCGCCGATGGTGGGAACGGGGTGGGCGGGGTCGAAATCATAGGCGAGCGGGGCGGCGCCTTCGGCGGGCGGGGCCGGGGCCAGCGTGCCGTCGCCGTGCAGGTGCCAGGGGATGAAGGCGGCCCCCGGCGGCGGCCAGTCGGCCAGGCTGAGCCAGCTTCCGCCATGTTCCAGCCGGCCGGCGGCGTTGCGGCGCCCGCTGCCTCCGCCCATGACGAACACGCGCACCGCCGGCTCGGGGTTGGGGGTGCCGTTGATGGCGTGGTCGAAATGGCGGAGGCGGTACTGGCGCCAGTCGCCGGCCCAGGAATCGACGGTGGCGTCCGGCCCGAACTCGACATCGCCGAAGCAGGTGGCGCTGCGGTCGCCATGCGTCCAGGGGCCGAGGATGAGGCGCTGGGGGCCGCGGCCGGCGCGCTTGAGGCCGATGTAGTTGCCGGTGGCGGTGAGCGGGTAGGGGTCGAACCAGGAGGACATGTGCACGCAGTCGGCGCGGCTGTAGCGGTTGTGCCAGCCTTGCGCGTAGATGCCGAGCTGCTGCCAGAAGCCGTCGAACGTGCCGTGGCGCCACTGGTCGAACAGGTAGGCCTCGTAGTCGGCGTGGTGGCGCAGCGGCGAGTGGCCCGGATGCCAGGGCAGGCGGGTGAACCAGTCGCGGATGTCCTCGGCGGCCAGGGCGGCGTGCAGCACCGGGTCGGCCTGCGCCTCCGGGCTGAGCAGCGCCTGTTTGTGCGCCCAGGTGGCCTGTTTGAGCTCGAAGGCGCCGAACTGGCGGATGCCGCCCTGCCAGGCGTTGCAGAAGCCGCCCGAGTCCAGCACCTGCGCCACAAGGCCGGGCGGGTCGAGGCAGCCCAGCGCGGCCTGGGTGTGGGCGGCGTAGGACAGGCCCATGGTGCATATCCGGCCGTCGCACCAGGGCTGGGCGGTGATCCAGGCGCAGGTGTCCAGGCCGTCCTGGCCGTCGGAGAGGTATTTGACGAAGCGGCCCTCGCTGCCGTGGCGGCCGCGATTGTCCTGGAACACCACGGCGTAGCCGCGCGCGGTGAAGACGCGGGCAAGCTCGGAGCGGCTGGCGGGCGTGGGGTCGGCGGCGGTGCGCTCGCTGCGGCTGGGTTCGGCGCGGCCGTAGGGGGTGCGCTCCAGCACCACGGGAAAGGGGCCAGGGCCGTCGGGGAGGTGGATGTCGGTGGCCAGCCGCACACCGTCGCGCGCCGGCACCATCGCGGTGCCGGCGGCGCGGGTGTTGGAGCCGGACATGGGCTAGGCCTCTTCCAGCTCGGTGGAGAGGGTGCGCAACTCGGTGGTGTGCGGGTGCTTGGTGCGGCCGGCGCGCAGGTCGTCGGCGCTGATCATCTCCACCATCTCGCCGCCCTGCATCACGCCGACCATGGCGCAGAGATGGGCGACCACGGCGAGGTTGTGGCTGACCATGACGTAGGTGAGGCCGCGCCGGGCCTGGATGTCGGACAGCAGGTTGAGCACCTCGGCCTGCACCGAGACATCGAGCGCGCTGGTCGGCTCGTCGAGCAGCAGCACCTCCGGCTCGGCCATCAGGGCGCGGGCGATGGCGACGCGCTGGCGCTGGCCGCCGGAGAGCTGGTGCGGGTAGCGGAAGCGGATGGTGGGCGGCAGCGCCACCTCGGCCAGGCCGCGGACGATGCGCGCCTCGATATCGCCGATGCCGTGCACCACCAGCGGCTCGGACAGCGCGCGGTCCACCGTCTGGCGGGGGTGCAGGGAGCCGTAGGGGTCCTGGAAGACCATCTGCACGCGGCGGTAGAAGTCGCGCGAGCGCTGGCGGGTCAACGTCTGGCCGGCGATTTCCATGTGGCCGGTCCAGGCCGGATTGAGGCCGGAGAGCGCACGCAGGACGGTGGATTTGCCGGAGCCGCTTTCGCCCACCACGCCGAAGCTGGCGCCCCTGGCGACGGCGAAGGAGACGCCCTTGACCGCCTCGACGGTGCCGAAGCGCACCCGCAGGTCGCGGATGTCGATCATGTCGGCGGTGGTCATGCCGACCACGCCGGGTCGCGCACCAGCACCGGCAGGCGGAGCTTCTGGTGCGACAGGGTGGGCAGGCAGTCCAGCAGGCCGCGCGTGTAGGGGTGGGTGGCGCGGGCCAGTTCGCCGGCCTGCAACTCCTCCACCACGCGGCCGGCATACATCACGGCGACGCGGTCGCAGAAATGCGAGACCAGCGGCAGGTCGTGGCTGATCAGGATCAGCGCCATGCCGCGGCGGCTGACCAGATCCTCCAGCAGGCGCAGGATTTCCGCCTGGACGGTGGCGTCCAGGGCGCTGGTCGGCTCGTCGGCGATCAGCACCTCGGGGTCGGGGGCGAGCATCATGGCGATCATCACCCGCTGGCCCATGCCGCCGGAGAGTTCGTGCGGGTAGGCGCCGGCGACGCGTTTGGGGTCGCGGATCTGCACCTGGGCCAGCAGGTCCTCGGCGGCCTGCAGCGCCTCGCGGTGGGAGGCGCGTGCCCCATTCGGGCGGTGGGCGCGCCATGCCTCGGCGATCTGCTGGCCGGCGGTCATCACCGGGTTCAGCGAGTATTTCGGGTCCTGCATGATCAGCCCGGCGCGGCGGCCGCGGATGGCGCGCATCTGCCGCTCGCTGGCGCGCTGGATGTCGATGCCGTCGAAGCTCAGTTCGTCGGCGGTGATCCGCGCGTTATGCGGCAGCAGGCGCAGGATGGAGCGCGCGGTGAGCGACTTGCCGGAGCCGCTTTCGCCGACGATGCCCAGCTTCTCCGTGCCGATATGCATGGACACGTCGCGCACCGCCAGGCTTTCGCCCTGCGGGGTGGGGAAGGCGATGCGCAGGTTGCGGATGATGACGTCCATCAGCGTTGCTTCGGATCGAGCACGTCGCGCAGCCCGTCGCCCAGCAGGTTGAAGGCCAGCGAGGTCACGAAGATCGCCAGCCCCGGCACCAGCGGCACCCACCACTGCGTCAGGATGAAGCGCCGGGCGGTGGCGATCATCGCCCCCCATTCCGGGCTGGGCGGCCGCGCGCCCATGCCGAGGAAGCCCAGCGCCGCCACCGTCAGGATGATCGAACTCATGTCGAGCGTGACGCGCACGATCAGGCTGGGCAGGCACAGCGGCGCCACGTGGCGCAGGATGATCCGCCAGGGCGAGGCGCCGGTGAGGCGAACGGCGGCGATGAAGTCGGTGTTGCGGATGGTCAGCGTTTCGGCCCGCGCCAGCCGCGCATAGGGCGGCCAGGCGGTCAGCGCGATGGCGGCGATGGCGCTGGTGATGCCCGGCTGGATGGCGGCGACGAAGGCCAGCGCCAGGATCAGCCGCGGGAAGGCCAGGAACACGTCGGTCACCCGCATCAGCACACGGTCCGCGAAGCCGCCGAAATAGCCGGCGACGATGCCGATCACCAGGCCGATCGGCGCCACCAGCAGCACCACGGCCACCACCATGCCCAGCGTGATCCGCCCGCCGTACAGCACGCGCGCCAGCACGTCGCGCCCGAGTTCGTCGGTGCCGAACCAGTGCGCCCAGGACGGCTCGGCCAGCCGGTAGGCGAGGTCTTGCGCCGCCGGGTCGTAGCGGCCGACCACCGGCGCGGCCAACGTCAACAGGCCCAGCGTCACCAGGGTGCACAGCCCGGCCATCGCCAGCGGATTGCGCCGGAAATCCAGCCACAGCCGGTAACGCCGGCCCCAGGCTGCCTGCCGGCGGGAGGCTGGGCTCTCGTTCAGCAGCCAAGCGCGGCGCGACATCGGTTCGGCATGCGCGCTCATGTCAAAGCACCCTCGGGTCCATCAGGCGGTAGGCCAGGTCCGCCAGCAGGTTCAGGCCCATATAGCTCATGCCGATCACCAGGGTTGCGCCCAGCACGGCGTTCATGTCGGCGTTCAGCAGCGACACCGTCAGGTATTGCCCCAGCCCGGGCCAGGAGAACACCGTCTCGGTCACCACCGCGCCTTCCAGCAGCCCGGCATAGGACAGCGCCAGCACGGTGATCAGCCGCACCAGGATGTTGGGGAAGGCGTGCCGCCAGATCACCCGCAGCGGCGAGAGCCCCTTGGCGCGCGCGGTGGTGACGTATTCCTCGCCCAGCGCGTCCAGCATGAAGGCGCGGGTCATGCGCGCGATATACGCCACCGAGAAATAGCCCAGCACGCCGGCCGGCTGCATCAGGTGGCCGACCGCCGACCAGAACGAGTCCCAGTCCTGCGCCAGCAGCGCATCGACTGTCAGGAAGCCGGTGACCGAGGGCACCATCCCCTCGAACGCCACGTCGATCCGCCCGGTGCCCGGCGCCCAGCCCAGCTTGGCGTAGAACACCAGCAGCGACAGCAGCCCCAGCACGAACACCGGGATGGAGTGCCCGGCCAGGCAGAACACGCGAATGGCATGGTCCGTCCGGCTGCCCTGCCGCACTGCCGCCAACACGCCGAGCGGCACGCCCACCACCACGCCGATGATGATGGCCACCGTCGCCAGTTCCAGCGTCGCCGGGAAGAACTGCCCGATATCGGCGACCACGCTGTGGGAGGTCATCACCGAATTGCCGAGGTCGCCATGCAGCAGCCGGCCGAGATACAGCACGAACTGCACCGGCAGCGACCGGTCCAGCCCCAGCTCCAGCCGCAGCTTGGCCACCACGTCCTCGCGGGCATGGTCGCCCAGGATGGCGATGATCGGGTCGATCGGCATCACCCGCCCGATCAGGAAGGTGACCAGCACCAGCCCGAACAGCGTCACCGGCACGCTCAGCAGCACCGCGCCGAACGCACGCATACGCGGGCTCACGTCCGCCCCCCGCGAGGGGGGCGGACGTGGCGACCCGGCCGAAGCCGCGGAGCCATCAGGCCTTCTTTACCTCGGCGTATTTGGTATCGTCGAACACTGGCCCCATCACGAAGCCGGAGACGCCCTTGCCCATCACCGCGGTGGCGATCGGCTGCATCAGGAACACGAAGGGCGAGCGCTCGCGTGCCAGTTCCTGCATCTTGCCGTACATCGCCAGGCGCTTCTTGGCGTCCAGTTCCACCACCGCGTCTTCCACCATCTGCGTCAGCTCGGGGTCGAAGTAGTGGCAGCGCCAGGCCAGGATCTTCAGCTTGGAGCCGTCGCTGTCGTCCGGATTGGCGCAGAACGCCTGGGCGTTGGAGTTCGGATCGAAGTAGTCGGTGCCCCAGCCGGACAGCAGCATCTGGTGCGTGCGCGCCCGCATCTTGGTGTAGACCTGCTTCTTCTCGGCCGGCAGCAGGTTCACCGTGACGCCGATATCCTTCAGGTTCGCCTGCACCGCCTGCGCGATGTCCACGTACGGCGCGGTGTTGAAGTGGTCCATCGTGATTTCGAAGCCGTTCGGGTAGCCGGCCTTGGCCAGCAACGCCTTGGCCTTCGCCACGTCGCGCTTGAACGGATTGTCCTTCAGCGCCCCCGGCAGCCCCACCGGCAGGAAGGACTGGCTCACCTCGTAGATGTTCGGGACGATGTTATTGACGATGCCGTCGTAGTCGATCGCCCATTTGAACGCCTCGCGCACCTCGATCTTGGCGAATTGCGGCACCGAGCAGTTCAGCCCCAGATAGGTAATCGAGCCCTGGCCCGACTTGCTGATGTGGTACGCCTTGTTCGCCTTCGCCTTGGTCAGCAGCTCCGAGGTCAGGTCGCGCACCACGTCGGCGTCGCCCTTTTCCAGCGCCAGCAGCTGCGCCGACGGCTCCGGGGTATGGCGGATCACCACCCGGTGGTTGACCGGCTTTTTCAGGGCATGCGGGTTGGCGTCCAGGATCACGCTGTCGCTCGCCGCCCACTTGGTGAGCTGGTAGGAGCCGGAGCCTGCCGTGGTGCTGGTCAGCCACTTGTTGCCGAGGTCGCCGCCGGCGTCATGCTTCATCACCGTCTCGCGGTCGACGATGGAGCCGATGGTGGCCGACAGGCAGAACAGCACGAAGCTGGTGGCCTGCACCTTCGGCAGCGTCATCTTGAAGGTGCTGTCGTCCACCGCGGTCAGCAGCTGCTCGCAGTTGTCCTTGGTGAAGCCGAACTGGGTGACGATGAAGCCCGGCGTCAGGTTCAGCTTCACGGCCCGCTGGAACGAGAACGCCACGTCATGCGCGTTGACCACCCGGCCGGTGGCGAATTTGTGGGTTTTCTTCAGCTTGAAGGTGATCTCCTTGCCGTCCTTGCTGACATCCCACGATGCCGCGAGGTCCGGGGCCACCTGGCTGTTGTCCTTGCTGTCCGGCCGCACCAGCCGGCTGTAGCAATTGGCGTCCACCTCGCCATTGGTGAACTCGTAGGCCTGCGCCGGGTCGAAGCTGACGATGTCGTCGATCTGCTTGGCCATCACGAAGATGCCCTTCGGCGTCGCCGCCGCGGTATGCCAGGTGGCCTCGATCGGCACGATGGCGCTGGCGGCACCGGCGGCCAGCAGAGTACGACGAGTCAGCATGGTTGAAAGCTCCCTGTGCTTTTGTGGCGCCACCATAAACACAGCACGCGGCGGCGGGGAAGCCTGTTCACGGGGCCGGGAGCGGGCCGCTACGCACCCGGGTCGATGTCCTCCAGGCTGAACTGCTCGGCTTCCTCGTCATAGCTGAACAGCTCGGCGTAGCGGCCCCAGCCGATCACCGCGCGCAGCGTTTCGTCGGCGTAGTCGGGGGACATATGGTCCTCCAGCTCGTCGCGGAAGCGCAACGCCTGGGCGCGGTGGTTCCAGCGTTCGTCCAGCGTGCGGCGGATCGCCGCGGCCAGCTTCACCTGGCTGCGCAGGGCGGCGGCGAAGATCGCCTTGCGGGTGTCGGTGTCGGCCTCCACGAACTGCCGGCCGGTTTCGGTCAGCCGGATGTCGCCCTCCTCCAGCTCGGCCAGCCGCAGCAATTGCAGCGTTTCGCCCAGCGGCAGCAGCTCGTCCGCCTCCAGTTGCAGGCTCTGCGCCAGCGCCGGCAGGTCGGCGCGGCCGTTGTACGGGGCGGCGGCCAGGGTTTCCAGCAGGCCGGCCAGCAGGTTGGCGTTGGCCGGGTGCAGCTTGGTGGCGAAGCCGGCATCCACCGCCGGCGCCCCCACGCCCGGCGCATGCGGGCTGGGCGGCGGCTTGGGGGCGCGGCGGGTCATCAGGGCGTAGATGTCGTCCACCATCTGGCGGAACGCCGGGTCCAGCCGGTTGCGCGGGTGCTTGAACGGCACCCGCAACTCGCTGGCGACCCGGCCGGGGTTGGAGGCGAACACCAGGATGCGGTCGCACATCAGCACCGCCTCCTCGATGTTGTGGGTCACGATCAGCATGGAGCGCACCGGCAGCTTGCCTTCCGACCACAGCTCGATCAGGTCGGTGCGCAGGTTCTCGGCGGTCAGCACGTCCAGCGCGCTGAACGGCTCGTCCATCAGCAGCAGGTCGGGGTGCACCACCAGCGCGCGGGCCAGGCCGACGCGCTGGCGCATGCCGCCGGACAGCTCCTTGGGGTAGGCGCTCTCGAACCCGCCCAGGCCGATCAGGTCGATCGCCTCCTCGGCGCGGCGCTCGCGCTCGGCACGCACGATGCCCTGCGCCTCCAGCCCCAGTTCCACGTTCTCCTGCACGGTCAGCCAGGGGAACAGCGCGAAGCTCTGGAACACCATCGCCACCCCGGACGCCGGGCCTTGCATCGGCAGGCCGCGCCACAGCACCTCGCCGGCGGTGGGCGCCAGCAGGCCGGCGACGATGCGCAGCAGGGTGGACTTGCCCGAGCCGGACCGGCCGAGCAGGCCGACGATCTCGCCCTGCTGCAAGGTGAGGTTCACGTCGTCCAGCACCACCAGGTCGGCGCTGCTGTCCTTGTGGTAAGCCTGCCGGCAACCGCGCACTTCCAGCAGCGGGCTCATGGCGTCCATCGGCGTCCCTTTCCTGCGGGCGGCATCAGGTGAGCGTGGCGCGCCGCGCGGCATGGGCGGCGAGCGGCCGCCAGAACAGCCGGTTGAAGCACACCACGAACAGGCTCATCACCACCACGCCCAGCACGATGCGGTGGAAATCCCCGGCATCGGTCGCCTGCGCGATGTAGGCGCCCAGCCCGTGCGCGGCCAGCTTCTTGTCGCCCCAGGACGCCACTTCCGAGACGATCGCCGCGTTCCAGGAGCCGCCGGAGGCGGTGATGGCGCCGGTGATGTAGTACGGCATCACCCCCGGCAGGATTACCTGGCGCCACCACAGCCAGCCACGGATGCGGAAATGCAGCGCCGCCTCCCGCAGGTCGCCGGGGAAGGCGGCGGCGCCGGCGATCACGTTGAACAGGATGTACCACTGCGTCCCCAGCACCATCAGCGGGGTTAGCCAGATGTCCCGGTTGAGGTCGAAATGCACGATCACCAGCACGAAGGGCGGGAACAGCAGGTTGGCCGGGAAGGCGGCGAGGAACTGCGCCACCGGCTGCACCCGCCGCGCCCAGGCCGGGCGCAGGCCCAGCCACACCCCCACCGGCACCCAGACCAGCGACGCCAGCACCATCAGCACCGCCACCCGCAGCAGGGTGATGCTGCCCAGCAGCAGCACCTCGCCCAGATCCGCCCAGGTCAGGTCGCTCGACACGTAGGTGCCGATCTTCCACAGCGCGAGGCCGACCACGCCGGCCACCACCACGCCGAACACCCCGTCGCCCAGCAGCGGCGGCACCCCGCGGCCCAGCCGCGCCAACATCCGCCCGGCCGGCGGCGGCAGCGACAGCCGCAGCCCGCCGATCGCCGCCAGCCCCCGCCCCACCGTCTCGCCGCCCAGCCGCAGCACACGGGTGCGCCGCAGCAGCGCCAGCACCCACGGGTCGGGCGCCACCGCCCCGGGGGTGGTCTCCACCCGGAACTTGGCCGACCAGGCGACCAGCGGGCGGAACAGCAGCTGGTCGTAGGCCAGGATCACCGCCAGCATCGCCAGGATGGCCCAGCCGACCGCCGCGATGTCCTGCCGCGCCAGCGCCAGCGCCACATAGCTGCCGATGCCCGGCAGGTTCCAGCTCTGGTCGCCCAGCGTGATCGCCTCGCTGGCCACCACGAAGAACCAGCCGGCCGACATCGACAGCATGGTGTTCCACACCAGCCCGGGCATGGCGTAGGGCACTTCCAGCCGCCAGAAGCGCTGCCAGCCGGTCAGCCGGAAGCTGCGGGTCGCCTCGTCCAGGTCGCCCGGCACGGTGCTCAGCGACTGGTGGAAGCTGAACGCCATGTTCCACGCCTGGCTGGTGAAGATGGCGAAGATCGCCGCCAGCTCCAGCCCCATCACCCGGCCGGGGAACAGGTTCATGAAGAAGGCGATGGTGAAGCTGAGGAAGCCCAGGATCGGCACCGACTGCAAAATGTCCAGCACCGGCACCATCACCAGCCCGGCGCGGCGGCTTTTCGCCGCCAGCGGCGCGTAGGTGAAGGTGAACAGCAGCGAGGCCAGCAGGGCGGCGAACATGCGCAGCGTGGTGCGCAGCGCGTAGCCGGGCAGGTAGGCGGGGTTCAGCTCGATATGCGTGGCCGCCGGCGCGCTCAGCGGCACCAGCGTGCCGCGCGCGGCGTTGGCGATGGCGACCAGCGCGCCCACCACGCAGAGCAGCGCCACCGCATCCCACACATTGGGCGGGCGCAGCCTGGCGGCGCGGGCGGGGGCGAGGATGCCGGCCATCTGTGGTCCCGGAGATTGCGATGCGGCGGAGCCGGCGTGTTAGCCCAGGCCCGCCCGGCCTGTCATCAGCCGCCGTATGGTCGTTTCGTGACGATCACGCGGTTCCCGTGCTGCCGAAGCCGCCGGCGCCGCGCGCTGTCTCGTCCAGGCTGTCCGCCTCGCGCCAGGCCAGCCGCACCACCGGGGCCAGCACCGCCTGGGCGATGCGCATGCCGCGCTCCACGGTGAACGGCGCGTCCCCCGCGTTCAGCACGATCACCTGCAGCTCGCCGCGATAGTCGGAATCCACCGTGCCCGGGCTGTTCGGCAGCACGATGCCGTGCTTCAGCGCCAGTCCGGAGCGCGGCCGCACCTGCAGCTCGTAGCCCGGCGGCAGCGCGATCGCCAGCCCGGTGGGCACCAGCGCCCGCCCGCCCGGCGGAAGGGTGACCGGCTCCTGCACGGCGGCCAGCAGGTCGAGCCCGGCCGAGCCCTCGGTGGCATAGGCGGGAAGCGGCAGGCCGGCGGCATGCGGCAGGCGCCGGACGGAGACGGAAACACTCATGCGGGAGCCCCTCGCGGTGGGAGTGCGGCAGCAATAGCACCTCCCGCGCCGCCGGCCAGCCCTTTCGGGCCCGGCCCCGTGGCTTCGGCGGCGCGCCCGGGTCCGGTCCATCTGGCGCCCACGCCCCTGCTTGCTACACTCCCGGCAACAATCCGGGGGAGCCGCGCCAATGAGCCATGAGTTTCCGTATCGCGGGCTGCGCGTGCTCGACCTCGGCCAGGGCGTCGCCTCGCCCTATTGCGCGATGCTGCTGGCGCTGTACGGCGCGGACGTGGTGAAGGTGGAGCCGCCCGGCGGCGACTGGTCGCGCGGCCTGGGCGTGCGCTACGCCGGCGGCACGCAGACCGCGATGTCGCTCACCTTCAACCGCGGCAAACGCTCCCTGGCGCTGGACCTGAAATCGCCCGAGGGCCGCGCCGTGCTGCGCCGCCTCGCCCTGCGCGCCGACGTGCTGATCGAAGGCTTCCGCCCCGGCGTGGCCGCCCGCCTGGGCGTCGGCTACGACAGCCTGAAGGCCGAGAACCCCGGCCTCATCTTCCTCTCGGTCAGCGGCTTCGGCCAGGCCGGCGCCTATGCCGACCGCCCCTGCACCGATTCCGCGGCGCAGGCCTTCTCCGGCATGGTCTCGGTGAATGCCGGCGCGGACGGCGTGCCGCACCGCATCGGCGCGCTGATGTGCGACGTGCCGACCGGGCTGTACGCCTACCACGCCGTCGCCACCGCGCTCTACGCCCGGCGCGACACCGGCACCGGCCGCTGGATCGACATCAGCCTGATGAACGGCGGCGCGGCCATCCTCGGCCACAAGCTGGCCGAATTCGCGCTCGGCGGCGGCCCGCCGGCGACCATCAACGCCCCGGCCGGCACCTATCGCACCAGCGACGGGGTGATCTCGCTGGCCCTCATCAACGAGGACCAGTACCGCCGCCTCTGCGCGGTGCTCGGCCGGCCGGAGCTGGCCACCGACCCGCGCTTCGACAGCTTCGCCGCCCGCGGCGCGCGGGAGGACGAGCTGGTCGCCATCCTGGCCGCCATCCTCGCCACCGGCACCACCGCCGACTGGCTGGGCCGGCTGCGCGCGGCGGACATCATCTGCGACAAGGTGAACGACTTCGCCGACTGGCTGGCCGATCCGCATGTGCGGGCCTCCGGCGCCGCGGCCCCGATCGAGCAGCCGGGCATCGGCCGCGTGCCGATGCCCCACACCCCCGGCGCCCTGCCGGCCTCGGAGGCCGCCCTCGCGCCCGCTCCCGCCCCCGGCCAGCACAGCCGCGAAGTGCTGGCCGAAGCCGGCCTCTCCGACGACGAAATAACCACCCTCATGCAGGCCCGGGTGATACCGAGGCCAAACGGATAAAAGTTTTTTGGTTCTTTTTTCAAAAAAGAACAGTCTTCTTTGTTTGAAAACAAAGAAGCAAAAAACTTTGTTCGTTTAGGAATACTCCACCAGCACCTCGCCGAGACTCGGGAATACCACCCGCACCTTGGCGTTGGCGGCCACGCAGGCCTTGCCGGTCCAGGAGCCGCAGGTGACGAACTGCCCCGCCTTCAGCCCGCCGGCCCAGTTCGCCCCGGTATTGGCCATCCATTCCATCATCCGCAGAATGTCGCCGAACGGGTAGCCGGTGCGCTCGGTGTGCAGCTTGCCGTCCACGAATTGCTGGCAATGCTCGGCCGCCAGGTTGATGCCCTGCCAGTCCCGCGTCTCCGGCCCATAGATCAGCCCGCCATGCGATTGCGTGTCGGCCAGGTTGGTCATCAGGTCATAGGCATCGGGGTCGGCGAAGCGGCTCTCCAGCACCTCGATCACCGGATACATGCCGGCGATCGCCGCCACCACCTCAGCGCGCGAATACGGCGTAGCGCGCGGCGGCAGGTCGGCGCCCATGCGAAAGGCCACCTCCGCCTCGATGCCGCGATACGGATGCGTGGCGGCCGCGAGCTTCGTGGGGCTGGCCTGCACCCCGCTGGCCGGCAGCGCGCCGCAGATCGTCTCGCCGCCGGGCGCGCCCACCTTCCAGCCGCCGATGCCCCCGAACCCCGCCGCCACCTTGTGCTGCACCGCATAGGCGGCGGCGCGGTCGGCCGGCACCAGCGCCGGCGGCAGGGCGGCGATGCGCGCGGCCAGGTCGCGGCGGGCGGCGATGATCAGGGCGGCGAACTGGCTGGCGGCGTCGGTCATCCCGGGGCGTCCTCGTCATGCTTGCTGTTGCGGCAAGCTTCGCACCGGGTCCGGGCCTTGTCCAACCCACGCGGAACAGGCCAGTCTGCGCCATGCGGATCACGCTGGACGACACCCCGGACCCGGCCGAACGGCGGCGCCTGTTCGCCGCCATCGACGCCTTCAACGATGCCGCCACCGGCCTCACCGCCCCGGCACGGCCGCTAGCCGTGGTGCTGCGCGGCGCCGACGGGCGGGCCGAGGGCGGGGTGCTGGGCATCTCCTACTACGGCTGGCTGATCGTCGAGCAGGTCTACCTGCCGCCCGCCCTGCGCGGCCACCACATGGGCACGCTGCTGCTGCGCGCCGCCGAGGGCGAGGCGGCCCGGCGCGGCTGCCACGGCATCTGGCTGGACACCTACAGCTTCCAGGCCCGCCCCTTCTACGAACGGCTGGGCTTCCGCCAGTTCGGGGAACTGGCCGACTTCCCGCCCGGCCATCGCCGCCACTTCATGGCCAGGACCACCCTGCGGGCGTGGGACGCCGCGCCGGGCCTCACGGTCAGCGACCAGATCGACCCGGCCGACCAGGCGGCGATCGACCAGGCACTGGTGGCCTTCAACGACCAGGCCGCCGGCCCCGGCCCGGGCCGTGCCGGGCCGCTGGCCGTGTGGGCGCACGACGATGCCGGCATGCCGCAGGGCGGGCTGTGGGCGCGGACCGGGCGCGGCTGGATGTTCGTCGACCAGCTGATCCTGCCCCCGGCCCGGCGCGGCGCCGGCCTCGGCCGCCGGATGCTGGCGCTGGCTGAGCAGGCGGCCCACGCGCGCGGCTGCATCGGCGCCTGGCTGGACACCTTCGACTTCCAGGCCCCTGGCTTCTACCACCGCCTGGGCTGGCGGGAATTCGGCCGGCTGGACGACTATCCGGCCGGCCACGCCCGGCATTTCCTGTTCAAGAGGCTGGACGGACCGTCCGCCCTGGCCGAATAACCGCCCGCAACCCGCAAGGAGCCCACATGAGCGACGGCATCTGCTTCGAGGACCTGCGCATCGGCATGTCGGCCAGCACCGGCAAGACCATCACGGAGGCCGATATCCTGCTGTACGCCGCGGTCTCGACGGACACCAACCCGGTGCACCTGAATGCCGAGGCCGCCGCCGCCAGCCCGTTCAAGGAGCGGATCGCCCACGGCATGCTCTCGGCCGGGCTGATCAGCGCGGTGCTGGGCACGAAGCTGCCGGGGCCGGGCACCATCTACCTGGGCCAGACCCTCAGCTTCCGCCGCCCGGTGAAGATCGGCGACACCGTCATTGCCACGGCCGAGGTCATCGCGCTGGACCCGGCGAAGAAGCGCGCCACCCTGCGCACCATCTGCACCGTGGCCGGCAAGACCGTTATCGAGGGCGAGGCGGTGGTGCTGCCGCCCGCCGCCGCCACGGCCGAAGCCTAGCGCATGCGCATCTTCCGCGACTGGCGCGCCCTGCCCGCCGAGGCGCGCGGCGCCACCGTGGCGCTGGGCAACCTCGACGGCGTGCATCTCGGCCACGCCCAGGTGGTGCGCGCCGCCCACGCCGCCCGTCCGGACGCCCCGCTGGCGGCCCTTACCTTCGAGCCGCATCCGCGCGAGTTGTTCCGCCCGGACGACCCGCCCTTCCGCCTGACCCTCTCGGCCGAGCGCGCCGACGCGCTGGCCAGGCTGGGCGTGCAGACGGTGTTCGAACTGCCGTTCGACCGCGAATTCAGCCTGATGACCGCCGAGGCGTTCGTCGCTGAGGTGCTGCATGGCGGCTTCGGCGTGGCGCACCTCGCCTGCGGGCCGGATTTCGCCTTCGGCCACCGCCGCGGCGGCGACGTGGCCTTCCTGGCCGCGCGGGCCGAGGCGCTGGGCATCGGCCTGTCGGTGGTGCCGCCGCTGTCCGACGAGGCCGGTCCGCTCTCCTCCACCCGCATTCGCCGCGCGCTGCAGGACGGCTACCCCGACCGCGCCAACGCCGCCCTGGGCCGCGCCTGGGCGATCCGCGGCATCGTGGCCCACGGCGACAAGCGCGGCCGCACCATCGGCTTCCCCACCGCCAACATCGCGCTGGGCCGCCATCTGGAACCGGCGCGCGGCGTCTATGCCGTCACCGTCACCCTGCCGGACGGGCGGGTGGTGAAGGGCGTGGCCAATATCGGCCGCCGGCCGACGGTGAACGAGGGGCCGGAAAGCCGGCTGGAGGTCAACCTGTTCGACTTCGACGCGGACCTATACGGCCAGGAACTCAGCGTCGCCCTGCACGCCTTCCTGCGCGGGGAGCGGCGCTTCGGGGGGCTTGATGAATTGCGGGCGCAGATCGGGGCGGATGCGGTGGAGGCGCGGAGTATATTAAAATAAGGAAGGAAGTCTTCTTTTTGTGGACAAAAAGAAGCAAAAAAACTTTATTCGTTGAAGTCCTGATGGAAAGCTATGGCGTTCGGTACATGTTCGCCCACCGCTCCAACGAATAAAAGTTTTTTGGTTCTTTTTTCCAAAAAAGAACCCCTTCCTCTTCCCCGCTTGACCTCCCACACCCCACATAAGCATAGTCCGCCGCATGAACGGGGCACGGATCGCGCGAATTACCGGCCCGGCCGCTCGCTGAGCGCCGGGATACCCCTGATCGCGCCCTCCCCCAGAGCGGCCCCGCGCCGCATGAGAATGCAATGACCGACACCCAGACCGACGCCGCCCGCGACTACCGCGACACCGTGTTCCTGCCCTCCACCTCCTTCCCCATGCGCGGCGACCTGCCGAAGAAGGAGCCGGCGATCCTGGAGCGCTGGAACCGCATGGGCCTGTGGGACCGGGTGCGCGCGGCCTCGCACGGCCGCGAGAAGTTCATCCTGCATGACGGCCCGCCCTACGCGAACGGCCACCTGCACATCGGCACCGCGCTGAACAAGATCCTCAAGGACGTGATCAACCGCACCCGCCAGATGGGCGGCTACGACGCTGACTACATCCCCGGCTGGGACTGCCACGGCCTGCCGATCGAGTGGAAGATCGAGGAACAGTACCGCGCCGCCGGCCGCGACAAGGACGCCGTCCCCATCCTGCAGTTCCGCGCCGAATGCCGCGCCTACGCCCAGCATTGGATGGGCATCCAGGAGGCCGAGTTCCGCCGCCTGGGCGTGCTCGGCGACTGGAAGCAGCGCTACGCCACGCTCGATTTCCCCTCCGAGGCGGCGATCGAGGCCGAAATCGGCAAGTTCCTGCTGAATGGCGCCCTGTACCGCGGCCTGCGCCCGGTGATGTGGTCCCCGGTGGAGAAAACCGCGCTGGCCGAGGCCGAGATCGAGTACCACGACCACACCAGCACCACCGTCACCGTGCGCTTCCCGGTGGTCTCCAGCCCGGTCGAGGGGCTGGAGGGCGCCAGCGTGGTGATCTGGACCACCACCCCCTGGACCATGCCCGGCAACCGCGCCATCGCCTGCGGGGCGGAGTTCGACTATGCGCTGGTGCGCCTGGACAGCGCCGCCGAGGGCTCGCTGGCCCGGCCGGGCGAGCTGGTGCTGGTGGCGCTGGCCCTGCTGCCGCAGCTCTGCGAGGCGGCGAAGGTGGAAACCCACCACGTGCTGAAGCTGGTCAAGGGCGCCGACCTCGCCGGCACCGTCTGCGCCCACCCGATGCGCGGCCGCGGCTACGACCACGACGTGCCGGTGTTCCTGGCCGACTACGTCACCACCGAGGCCGGCACCGGCTTCGTCCACATCGCCCCGGGCCACGGCGAGGAGGATTTCGACCTCGGCCGCAAACAGGGCCTGGAAGTGCCCGAAACGGTGGGCGAGGACGGCACTTTCAACCCCTGGGTGCCGCATTTCGCCGGCATCCACGTCTACAAGGCGGCCGACCCGGTCTGTGCCGCGCTGATCGAGGCCGGCGGCCTGCTCGCCCGTGGCAAGCTTACGCATTCCTACCCGCATTCCTGGCGCAGCAAGGCGCCGCTGATCTTCCGCGCCACCCCGCAATGGTTCATCCGCATGGACGGGCCGGAGAACATCCGCGCCCAGGCGCTCCAGGCCATCGCCGACACCGATTTCGTGCCCGACCAGGGCCGCAACCGCATCGGCAGCATGGTCGCCGCCCGTCCGGACTGGTGCATCAGCCGCCAGCGCGCCTGGGGCGTGCCGATCGCCGTGTTCGTGGAGCGCGCCAGCGGCCAGCCGCTGCGCGACCCCGCGGTGGTGGCCCGCATCGTGGAAGCCTTCACCGAGGAAGGGGCGGATTGCTGGTATTCCTCGCCCCCCGAACGCTTCCTCGGCCCCGGCCGCGACCCCGCCGCCTATGAGCAGGTGATGGACATCGTGGACGTGTGGTTCGAAAGCGGCTCCACCCACGCCTTCGTGCTGGAGGCGCGCGGCCTGCCCTGGCCGGCCGACCTGTACCTGGAAGGCACCGACCAGCATCGCGGCTGGTTCCATTCCTCGCTGCTGGAAGCCGTGGGCACGCGCGGGCGGGCGCCGTTCAAGGCGGTGCTGACGCATGGCTTCGTGATGGACGAGCAGGGCCGCAAGATGTCCAAGTCGCTCGGCAACGTCACCGCGCCGCAGGAGGTCAACGACAAATACGGCGCGGACATCCTGCGCCTGTGGGTGATGTCGTCGGACACCAGCGAGGACATGCGCATCGGCCCGGAGATCCTCAAGCAGCAGGCCGAGCTGTACCGCCGCCTGCGCAACACGCTGCGCTGGCTGCTGGGCAGCCTGGACGGCTTCACCCCCGCCGAGCACCTGCCGCAGGCCGAAATGCCGGAGCTGGAATGCTGGGTGCTGCACCGGCTGGCCGAGCTGGACGAGCAGGTCCGCGCCGCCGTGCAGTCCTACGACTGGACCGGCGTCTACCCGGCGCTGCACGCCTTCTGCGCCACCGATCTCTCGGCCTTCTATTTCGACATCCGCAAGGACGCGCTGTACTGCGACCGGCCGGACAGCCTGCGCCGCCGCGCCGCCCGCACCGTGCTGGACCACCTGCACCGCTGCCTGACCACCTGGCTGGCCCCGGTGCTGGTGTTCACCGCCGAGGAAGCCTGGACCGCCCGCTTCGGCGAGGACAGCAGCGTGCACATGCAGGATTTCGTGGACATCCCCGGCACCTGGCGCGACGACGCGCTGGGCGCCAAGTGGGAGCGCATCCGCGAGCAGCGCCGGGTGGCCACGCTGGCGCTGGAACAGATGCGCAAGGACGGCGCGATCGGCTCCTCCAACCAGGCCAGCGTCGCCATGACCGTCGGCGCGGAGGATGATTTCCTGCTCACCGCCGAGGAATGGGCGGAAATCCTGATCGTGCCGGCGGTGCGGCTCGACCGTGGCGAGGCCGGGGCGGTCGCCACCGCCAAGGCCCCCGGCAGCAAATGCGCCCGCTGCTGGCGGGTGCTGGAAGAGGTCGGCACCGCCGCCGCCCATCCCGGCCTCTGCCTGCGCTGCGCCGACGCGGTGGAGTCCGGCCTGGTCTGCCGCACCGCCGCCTGATGACGCCGCACCGTCATACCCCGCTCGGCATCGCCGCCGCCCTGCTGGTGCTGGTCGCCGACCAGGCCAGCAAATACTGGGTGCTGCACGGGCTGCGCCTGCCGGAGCTGGGCACGGTGGCGGTGCTGCCGGTGCTGAACCTCACCATGGTGTGGAATCGCGGCATCACCTTCGGCCTGCTGCGCGGCGACGGGCCATGGAGCGCCGCCCTGCTGGCCACCGTGGCGCTGGCGGTGGTGGCGGCCCTCGCGGTCTGGCTGCGCCGGGCCGAGCGCAAGCTGGTGGCCGCCGCCCTGGGCGCCATCGCCGGCGGCGCCATCGGCAATGTGATCGACCGGCTGCGATTCGGCGCGGTGGTGGATTTCATCCACGCCCATGCCTGGGGCTGGTCGTGGTATGTGTTCAACGTGGCCGATGCGGCGATCGTCTGTGGCGTCGCGGCATTGGTGCTGGAATCCGCGCTGCCCCGCCCGGGCGGCGGCGGACGGCTTGCCGACGATGTCACCCCCCGCTAAGCAGGCGCCATGATGGTCCCGTTCCCCCGTTTCCGGCTTGCCGTTCCCGTCCTGGCCTTCGGTGCCGTGCTGGCGCTGGGCGGCTGCGGCGGCAGCGACCTTTCCCGCAGCTTCGGCCTGGTGCGCGACACCCCGGACGAATTCACCGTCACCACCCGCGCGCCGTTGTCGATGCCGCCGGACTTCACCCTGCGCGCGCCCGACCCCGGGGCGCCGCGCCCGCAGGAGCTGCGCGCCCCCAACGCCGCCGAGGCGACGCTGGTGCCGCAGGCCGCCCTTGGCGGCGCCGCGCCGACCAGCCCCGGCCAACAGGCTTTGGTGCAGGAGGCCGGGCCGCCCGCCCCGGCAGCCATCCGCCAGCAGGTGGACCACGACGCCGCCCTGGCCGGCGAAAGCCGCAGCTTCGCCGACCGGCTGATGTTCTGGCGCACCCCCCCGGCCCCCGGCGTGGTGGTGGACCCGCAGCGCGAGAGCCAGCGCCTGCGCGAGAACGCCGCCCTGGGGCAGAGCGTGGACCAGGGCGAGACCCCGATCATCCAGCGCAAGCCGAAATCGCTGTTCGACTCGATCCTCTAGCGCGCCCCGCCTGCCTGCCCCGCCTGCCTGCCCCCCTGGCCTGACCCCTGGCCTGACGCGGCCGGGGTTTTGCTGTAGCATCGCCGCATGAGCGACGATTCCCTCCTGGCCGAGGCCTGGCGCCGGCTCGCCACCCTGGCCGCGCGGCCGGGCGCCGCCAACATCCGCCCGTTATTCGCCGCCGACCCCGGCCGGGCGCGGCGCTTCACTGCCACGCTCGACGACATGGCGCTGGACCTCTCCAAGACCGCCATCGACGGCGAGGCCCTGGTGGCGCTGCTGGACCTCGCCCATGCCGCCGGGCTGGAAGGCTTCCGCGCGCGGCTGTTCGCCGGCGCGCCGGTCAACGTCACCGAGGGGCGGGCGGCCATGCACATGGCCCTGCGCGCCCCCGCCGATGCCGGGCTGCGCGCCACCCTGCCGGGGGGCATCGACGACGCCAGCGCGCTGGCCGCCGCCGAGCATGCGCGGATGCGCGCCTTCGTGGCCGATGTGCATGCCGGGCGGCTGCGCGGCGCCACCGGCCAGACGTTCGACACCGTGCTGAACATCGGCATCGGCGGCAGCGACCTCGGCCCGCGCATGGCCAGCGAGGCGCTGACCCTCGCCCACGGCGCCCGGCTGCGCCCCCGCTTCCTGTCCAACGTGGACGGCCACGCCTTCGCCGCCCTGGCGCGCGAGCTGGATCCGGCGCGCACGCTGGTGCTGGTGGCCTCCAAGACCTTCACCACCCAGGAGACCATGACCAACGCCGCCGCCGTGCGCGCCTGGCTGGCCGGGGCGCTGGGGCCCAAGGTGCCGGAAACGGAAGCGGTGGCCGCGCATTTCGCCGCCCTGTCCACCAACGCCGCCGCCGTGGCGGCATTCGGCATCGCGCCGGCGCGCATGTTCGGCTTCCGCGACTGGGTGGGCGGGCGCTACTCGCTGTGGTCGCCGGTCGGCCTGTCGATCGCGCTGGCCGCCGGGTGGGACGCCTTCCAGGCTATGCTGGATGGTGCCGCCGCGATGGACCGGCATTTCCGCACCGCCGATTTCGCCGCCAACCTGCCGGTGCTGATGGCGCTGGTCGGCATCTGGCACGTCAACGCCATGGGCCACCGGGCGCAATGCATCCTGGCCTACGACGCGCGGCTGGCCCGCTTCCCGGCCTATCTCCAGCAGCTTGAGATGGAGAGCAACGGCAAGTCGGTGGGGCTGGACGGCCGGCCGGTGCCCCGCCCCACCTGCCCGGTGGTGTTCGGCGAGCCGGGGACGGACGCGCAGCACAGCTTCATGCAGCTCATCCACCAGGGCACCGCCGTGGTGCCGGTGGATTTCATCCTGGCCGCCGAGCCGGACCACGACCGCCCGCAGGCCCACCGCATCCTGGCCGCCAACGCCTTCGCCCAGGCCGAGGCGCTGCTGGCCGGGCGCAGCCTGTCGCAGGTGGAGGCGGAGATGCGCGCGGCCGGCGCCGAGGCCGACACCATCGCCGCCATCGCGCCGCACCGCGTGTTCGCCGGCAACCGGCCGAGCACCACCATCCTGTTCCGCCGGCTGGACGGCAACAGCCTGGGCCGGCTGATCGCGCTGTACGAGCACAAGGTGGCGGTGCAGGGCTGGCTGTGGGGCATCAACAGCTTCGACCAATGGGGGGTGGAGCTGGGCAAGGCGCTGGCCGCCGGCATCCTGCCTGACCTTACGAAAGGGACCGCCGGGGGCGCGCATGACAGTTCCACCGCGGCGCTGATCGCCCGCTTCCACGCCCTGCGCGGCGAGACCTGACCATGCGGGCGGGCCGCATCCGCATGCTGCCCGAGGCGACGGTGAACCGCATCGCCGCCGGCGAGGTGATCGAGCGTCCGGCGGCGGCGGCGCGCGAACTGGTGGAGAACGCGCTGGATGCCGGCGCCACCCGCATCGCGGTCGCCATCGACGGCGGTGGCATCGACCGGATCGAGGTGGTGGACGACGGCAGCGGCATGACCGACGAGGAACTGGCGCTGGCGGTGCAGCGCCACGCCACATCCAAGCTGGCCGACGACACGCTGGTGCATATCCTGACCCTCGGCTTCCGGGGCGAGGCGCTGCCCAGCATCGGGGCGGCGGCGCGGCTGTCGATCACCTCCCGCCCGGCCGGGGCGGACCATGCCGCGAGCATCCGGGTGGAGGGCGGCGCGGTCGGCGAGCCGGCCCCGGCCGCCGGCCCGCCCGGCACCCGGGTGGTGGTGCGCGACCTGTTCTTCGCCACCCCGGCGCGGCGCAAATTCCTCAAAACCCCGCGCGCCGAGGCCGACGCCACCGAGGCGGCGATCCGCCGGCTGGCGCTGGCGGCGCCCGGCGTGGCGTTCCGCCTGGAAAGCGACGGTCGGGTGGCCTTCGACCTGCCGGCGCAGGACCGCCAGGCCCGCGTCGCCGCCCTGCTGGGGCCGGACGCGGCGGCGGCGCTGCTGGAGGTGGATGGCGGGCGCGGCGACATGCGCCTCACCGGCTTCATCGGCGCCCCCACGGTCAGCCGCGCCACCGCCGCGGCGCAGGCGCTGGTGGTCAACGGCCGCCCGGTCACCGACCCGCTGCTGCGCACCGCCGTACGGGTGGCCTATCGCGACGTGATCGCCTATGGCCGGCACCCGGTGGTGGCGCTGTTCCTCGACCTGCCGCCCGAGGAGCTGGACGTGAACGTACACCCGGCCAAGGCGGAGGTGCGCTTCCGCGACGCCGCCGGGGTGCGCGGGTTGGTGATCGCCACCCTGGCCCGCACCCTGGCCGGCGGCGCCATCCTGGGCACCGCGCCCTCGGTGCAGGTGCGGCTGGACGCGGATCGGCCGATGGGCCGGCCCCAATCCAGCCGACCGGGCCTGAGCCTGCACGCGGCTCCGCGCCCCCACGCCCCCCAGGGCTTCGCCGAGGCGCTGCTGCCGATGGAGGCCGCCCCGGCGGCGCGGGTGCTGCCCGCCCCGGACCGCTTCCACGGCCCCTTCAGCGCCGCCGCCCCGGCCACCGCCTATCCGCTCGGCGCGCCGGTGGCGCAGGTGCTGGACACCTACGTGATCGCGGTGGCCGCCGATGGCAGCCTGGTGCTGGTGGACCAGCACGCCGCGCATGAGCGGCTGACCCATGAGGATATCCGCGCGCAATTGCTGGACGGCGGGGTGCGCAGCCAGAAGCTGCTGCTGCCCGGCGTGGTGGACCTGCCGCCGGCCGACGCGCAGCGCCTGCTGGCGCGGGCCGGCGAGCTGGCCCAGCTGGGGCTGGAGATCGAGGCGTTCGGCCCCGGGGCGGTGCTGGTGCGCGCCCTGCCGGCGGTGCTGGGCGCGCCCGACCCCGGCCCGCTGCTGCGCGACCTGGCCGACGAATTCGCCGAGATGGACGAGGCCACGGCGCTCGACGCGAGGCTGGACGCGGTGGTCGCCCGGCTCGCCTGCCACGGCAGCATCCGCGCCGGCCGCCGGCTGGCCGGCCCCGAGATGGACGCGCTGCTGCGCCGCATGGAGGCCACCCCCAGGGCCGCCACCTGCAGCCACGGCCGCCCCACCTTCCTGAAACTGTCGCGCGCCGAGATCGAGCGGATGTTCGGCCGCAGGTAAGGACCGCCGCATGACCCGCCCCATCCGCCTCGGCTTCCTCACCCCCAGCTCCAACACCGTGCTGGAGCCGGTCACCTGCGCCATGCTGGCCGGGCTGCCCGAGGTCTCGGCGCATTTCGCCCGCTTCCCGGTCACCGAGATCGCGCTCTCGCCCGGCGCGCTGGCGCAGTTCGACGCCGGCGAGATCCTGCGCGCCGCCGCCCTGCTGGCGCATGCCAGGGTGGATGTGATCGCCTGGAACGGCACCTCGGCCGCCTGGCTGGGCTTCGATGCCGACACGGCGCTGTGCGCGCAGATCACCGCCGCCACCGGCATCCCGGCCACCACCTCGATGCTGGCGATGAACCAGGCGTTCGGCCTGCTCGGCGCCCGCACAATCGGGCTGGTGACGCCGTACCTGGCCGAGGTGCAGGCGCGCATCGTCGCCAACTACGCCGGGCTTGGGCTGGCCTGCGCGGCGGAGCGGCATTGCGGCCTGCAGGAGAACTTCGCCTTCGCCGAGGTGGCGCCGGCACGGATCGCCGCCATGGCGCGCGAGGTGGCGGCGGCCCGGCCGGACGTGCTCGCCGTGGTCTGCACCAACCTGCGCGCCGCCCCGCTGGTGGCGGCGCTGGAGGCGGAAACCGGGCTGCCGGTGCTGGATTCGATCGCCACCGTGGTCTGGAAGTCGCTGGCCCTGGCCGGCGCGGACCCGGCGCGGGTGACCGGCTGGGGCCGGCTGTTCGCGCTCTAGCGCATTCCCAGCTTGAGCATCTGATGGCGCAGCGCGTGCCGCGACAGGCCCAGCAGCCGCGCCGCCTGCCCCAGATTGCCGCCGCCCTCGGCCAGCGCGCGGCGGACCAGGCGCTGCTGGAAAGCCTGGGTGGCGGCCTCGAATCCCTGCGGCGCTGCCTCGCCGGCATCGTCGGCGGCGGTCGGGTCGGCGGCGTCGCGCAGGATGCGGGCAGGGAGGTGGCGGACCAGGATGCGCGGGTCGTCCTCCAGGATGAAGATGCGCTCGATCAGGTTCTCCAGTTCGCGCACATTGCCCGGCCAGGGGTAGCGGCGGAAGATGTCGCGCACTTCCGGGTCGAAGCCGGTAATCACCCGCTCGTAACGGGCGCTGAACTTGCGCATGAAATGCTCGGCCAGGATGAACACGTCGTCGCCGCGCTCGCGCAGGGCCGGGATGTTGATGGCGACGACTTGCAGCCGATAGTACAGGTCTTCGCGGAACTTGCCGGCCTTCACCTCGGACAGCAGAATCTTGTTGGTGGAGGCGACCACGCGGGCATCGACATGGATCGCCCGCACGTCGCCCACCCGGCGGAAGGACAGCGTGTCCAGCAAGGTGAGCAGCTTGGCCTGCAGCACCGGCGTCATCTCGCGGATCTCGTCGAGGAACAGGGTGCCGCGGTCGGCGGTCTCCACAAGGCCGATTTTCTTGGCCAAAGCGCCGGTAAAAGCGCCCCTTTCATGGCCGAAAAGCTCCGATTCGAGCAGGTTTTCCGGGATCGCGGCGCAGTTCACGTCGACGAAGCCGCGCCCGGCCCGCGCCGATTGCTGGTGCAGCATGCGCGCCACCAGGCCCTTGCCGGTGCCGGTTTCGCCGTACAGCAGCACCGTGCGCGCCGGGCTGCGCGCGACGCGGGCGATCAGCCGGCGCGTCTCCGCGACCGAGGGGTGTTCACCGACCAGTCCCATCTCGTAGGCCATCCGGTGCTCCCGCGTCCCCGGTGCAGTCCAGGCGCGACCAGGCGCCGTCGCAGGGGTTGCCGCTGGCGAAATAGAGTGTTCCGGGGCCGCACGCAAAGATGGCGCACGAGACGGTGGTGGAGCCGCCCTCCTGGCCGTGCCGGCACAGCCCGGTGCCGGCCGCGTCGTCGTGGCTGGCCATGATGGCGGCGGCCTCGGCCAGCGCCGGCGCGGCACGGCGATGGCCGAACCAGGCGGTGAGCCGGGCGAGGCGGGCGCGCGACACGTCCGGGCCCGGATCGCCGGGGGCGGCGGCGAGGCGGTCGGAGAGGCCGGGGGCGAGGAAGTGGTTGGTGCGGGCGAGCCAGCCGGTGGTGCGCCGCTGCACCGCCACGCCGGAATGGCCGATCTCCACCGCCGCGATGGTGCCGCCGGCATCGGCCAGCACCAGCGTGCCGCCGCCGGCATGGGTCATGGCGTGCAGGGCGGCGATCGCCTCGTCCACGCTGGCGCAGCCGGCCAGCAGGCGGGTCATCATGAAGTAGCGCAGCAGGCCCACGCCCTGGTCGGTGGTGACCACCTGGGTGTCCACCAGGGCGAAGCCGTCGGAATTGATGCCGCTGGAATAGGCGCCGGGCGCGCCCAGGCTGCCGACGCACAGCACGGTGCGCCCGCCCCAGGCCGGGTCGGTGTGGCGGAACACCCGCTGCAACGGCAGCGCCGGGCCGCGCAGGTCGCGGTTTTTCACCACCATCGCGCCCTGCGCCGGGTCCACGAAGGCCCAGGCGGAGCAGCCGTCATCCGGCAGGCCGGAAAGCTGGCCGGCATGCAGGAAGGCGAACAGCGCGCGGGCGGTGACGCCGTAGCCGGCGGCGATGCCGAACATTTCGGCCATGCCCTCGGGGTCGTGCTGGCTGGCGAATTCGCATTGCGCGTCGAGGTAGCGGGTGATGCGCGGGCTGGCCAGCAGGGCGGCCGCGCCGTGCAGCCGGGCTTCGACCGTGGCGCGCACCGCGGCGATGCTGTCCGGGCACAGTTCGGCCTGGGCACGGCCGCGCGCGAAGGCGTCGCCGTGCAGGACCAGCGGCTCGGCGGCAGGCGCGGTGGCGGGATCGGCGGTCATGCGGGGCGGACCGGGAAATGGTGGCAGGCGACCATGCGGGAATCATCCAACGGCAACAGGGCGGGCGGCGTGGTGCGGCAGATCTCGGTGGCGAAGGCGCAGCGCGTGTGAAAGCGGCAGCCGGGCGGCGGGTTCAGCGGCGAAGGCAGGTCGCCGGTCAGGCGCACCCGCTCCGCCCGGTCATCGCCGCGATCGACGCGCGGCACGGCGGACATCAGCGCGCGGGTGTAGGGGTGGTGCGGCGTGCGCAGCACCGCCCGCGCCGGGCCGGATTCGACGATCTGGCCCAGGTACATCACCGCCACCCGGTCGCTGACATGGCCGATCACCGCGATGTCGTGGCTGATGAACAGGTAGGTGAGGCCCAGTTCGCGCTTCAGCCGGTCCAGCAGGTCGATGATCTGCGCCTGGATCGACACGTCCAGCGCCGAGACCGGCTCGTCGCAGACCACGAATTCAGGGTTGAGGATCAGCGCGCGGGCGATGGCGATGCGCTGGCGCTGGCCGCCGGAGAACTGGTGCGGGTAGCGAGCCGCATGCTCGGCGCGCAGGCCGACGCTTTCCAGCATGGCGCCGACGCGCGCGCGCAACTCACCGCCCTTGGCCAGGCCATGCAGGCGCAGCGGCTGGGCCAGGATCTCGCCCACGCTCTTGCGCGGGTTGAGCGAGGCGTAGGGGTTCTGGAAGACGATCTGCATGCGCCGGCGCATCGCCTTCAGGCCCGGCGCGTCCAGCCCGACGATGTCGGTGCCGCCGAAGCGGATGCGCCCGCTGGTAGGTTCGTGCAGGCGCAGGATGGCCCGCCCGAGGGTGGACTTGCCGCAGCCGCTCTCGCCGATCAGCCCCAGCGTCTCGCCGGCGCGGATGGACAGGCTGACGCCGTTCAGCGCCTGCACGCCGCCGGCCGGCCGACCGAGCAGGCGGGGGAACAGGCCCTGGTCGATCGGGTAGTGCTTGACGAGGTCGGTGACCTCCAGCAGCGCGGTCATGGCGCGGCCTCCGCCAGCACGCAGCGGGCGGCGCGGCCGGCCCCCAGGCCGCGCATCGGCACCGCCGCGTGGCAGGCGGCATGCGCCAGGGCGCAGCGCGGCAGGAAGCGGCAGCCTTCCGGCAGGTCCACGAGGTCCGGCACCTGGCCGGGGATGGGCTGGATCGGCCGGTCGAGGTCCGACAGCACCGGCACCGAGCGCAGCAGCCCGGCGGTGTAGGGGTGGCGGGGGGCGGCGATCACCTGCGCGGTGGGGCCGGATTCGACGATCTGGCCGGCATAGAGCACGGCCACGCGGTCGCAGTATTCGGCGACCACGCCGAGGTCGTGGGTGATCAGCACCACGCTCATGCCCAGGGTGGCGCGGATGCCGGCGATCAGTTCCAGCACCTGCGCCTGGATGGTCACGTCCAGCGCCGTGGTGGGCTCGTCGGCGATCAGCAGGCGGGGGCGGCAGGACAGGGCGATGGCGATCATCATGCGCTGGCGCATGCCGCCGCTGAACTGGTGGGGGTAGTCGTCCAGCCGGCCCTCGGCGGCGGGGATGCCGACCAGGCGCATCATGTCGATCGCGCGCTGGCGGGCGGCGCGGCGGCGCGGGCCGTGGCCGGCCGGCAGGTCCTCGGCATGGGCCAGCAGCACCTCGGTGATCTGGGTGCCCACGGTCAGCGCCGGGTTGAGCGAGGTGGAGGCGTCCTGCAGGGTCATGGCGATCTCGCGGCCGCGCAGGCGGCGATAGGCGGCGGGGTCCAGCCCCACCAGGTCGCGGCCGCCGAAGCGGATGCTGCCGCCCTCGATGCGGCCGGGCGGGCGGATGAGGCCCATCACGCTGGCGAAGGTGACGCTTTTGCCCGAGCCGGATTCGCCCACGATGCCCAGGCACTCGCCGGCCCGCACCTCCAGGCTGACGCCGTCCACGGCGCGCACCAGCCCGCCCCTGGTGGCGAAGGCGACCCGCAGGTCGGTGATGGACAGCAAGGGCTCGGGCATTGGGTGATCAGTCATGGAAGCGCGGGTCCATGGCGTCGCGCACCGCCTGGCTGGCGACGTTGATCGACAGCACCAGCAGCAGGATGGCCAGGCCCGGGAAGGTGCTGACCCACCAGGCATCCAGGATGTAGCCGCGCCCGTCGGCCACCATCGAGCCCCAGGAGGCGGTGGGCGGCTGCACGCCGAGGCCGAGGAAGGACAGGCTCGCCTCCAGGATGATCACCTGGGCGATGCGCACGCTGGCCACCACGATCACCGGCGAGAGGATGTTGGGCAGCACCTCGCGCGCCATGATGTAGGTGCTGGAGGCGCCCATGGCGCGCGCGGCCTCCACATATTCGGTCTCGCGCGCCGCCAGGGTTTCGCCGCGCACCACGCGGGCGGGCACCACCCATTCCTTGTAGGCGAGCGCCATCACCATGTTCAGCACCCCCGGCCCCATCATCGCCATCAGCCCGACCGCGAAGATGAGGTAGGGGAAGCCGAGCAGGATATCGATCAGGCCGGAGACCACCCGGTCCACCCAGCCGCGCAGGTAGCCGGCGGCAAGCCCGGCGGCGATGCCGATGGCGGTGGCGATCAGCACCACCACCACGCCGATGAAGATGGACACCCGCGCGCCGTAGATGATGCGACTGAGAATGTCCCGCCCCAGCGCGTCGCAGCCGAGCGGATAGGCCCAGTCGCCCTCGGCCATCCAGCCGGGCGGCTGCAGGCGGCGGAACAGGTCGGTGGCGGCAGGGTCGTGCGGGGCCAGCAGCGGCGCCGCGGCGGCCATCAGCACGAAGGCCAGCACGGCGGCGGCGGCCAGCTTGGCGAGCTTGCCGGGGAGGAGGTTGCCGAGACGGCGCATCAGGGCTGGCCGATGACAAGGGGAAGCAAGGACGGGGCTTTGCCCCGGGCCCCACCAGGGGCCGAGCCCCTGGACCTCACCCTTGAATTCAGGGCCGGTGAATTCGGGGCCGGTGAATTCGGGGCCGGTGAATTCGGGGTCGGGCGGAACCGCGTCACATCCGCACCTTTGGGTTGAGCACGGTGTAGAGCAGGTCGGCCACGAAATTCACCAGCACATAGGTCACCGCGTAGAGCAGCACGGCGGCCTGCACCAGCGGGTAGTTGCGCACGAAGATGCTCTCCACCACCAGCCGGCCCAGGCCGGGCCAGCCGAACACCGTCTCCACCACCATGTTGCCGCCGAGCAGGGAGCCGGTCTCGATGGCCGCCACCGTCACCGTGGGCAGCAGCGCGTTCTTCAGCGCGTGCAGCGCCAGGATGCGCGCGCGGCTCAGGCCCTTGGCCTCGGCGAAGGTGATGTAGTCCTGCCGCAGCACCTCCAGCATGGAGGCGCGGGTGACCCGCATCAGGATCGCCGCCATCGGCAGGCCGAGCGTGACGGCGGGCAGCAGCAGGTGGGCCAGCGCGTTGCCCAGGCTGTCCAGCCGGCCGGAGAGGAGGCTGTCGATGGTCAGGAAGCCGGTGACGGTGGGCGGCTGGTGGGCGAAGTCGATGGCGCCCGAGACCGGCAGCAGCCGCAGGTTCACCGCGAAGGCGAGCAGCAGCAGGATGCCGAACCAGAAGCCGGGGAGGGAGACGCCGAACAGCGAGCCGACGGTGGCCAGCCGGTCGAGGATGCCGCCGCGATGCACCGCGGCCACCACGCCGAGCGGGATCGCCACCAGCAGCGCGAAGATGAGGGCGGCGGCCGACAACTCGATGGTGGCCGGCAGGCGCTCGGCGATCACGTCCGCCACCGGGCGGCGATGGAACAGCGACTGGCCGAAATCGCCGCGCAGCGCGTTGCCGACGAAACTGGCGAAGCGGACCGGCAGCGAACGGTCCAGCCCCATGTCGTGGCGCAGGCTGGCCACCTGCTCGGGGGTGGCGTTCTGGTTGGCGAGCATGATCTCGGCCGGGTCGCCCGGGGTCAGCGACATCATCAAGAAGACAATGACGGTGACCCCGAGCAGGACCGGAACCAGGTGCAGCAGGCGCTGCAGCAGCAGGGCGGGCCTCATCCGCGTCTGTTCCGCAGCGCCGTCATGTCAGTGCACGCAGGCGTCGCGCAGGTTCAGCCAGCCGCTGGCCGCCGGCTTCCAGCCGGTCAGCTTCGCGGACGTGCCGTAGAGATCCTGCGGCAGCCACAGGAAGATCCACGGCGCATCGGCATGCACGATCGACTGCGCCTGCTCGTAGAACGCCGCCCGCTTGGCGGTATCGGTCTCGCGGCCGCCCTCGGCCAGCAGGGTATCGACCTGCTTGCTGGAATAGCCGGCCGAGTTGCCGCGCCCGCCGGTCATCAGCGTCGGCTCGAAGATGTCGGTGGGGTCGAGCGAGCCGTTGCCCCAGGAGGTGATCCACATGTCGCCCTCCCGCTTGCCGCCATTGGCCCATTTGGCGCGCACCTGCGAGCCTTCGCCGACCGCGACCTTGGTGCGGATGCCGGCCTGGGTGAGCAGGGAGGCGATGGCCTCGGCGGTGTCCTTCTGCGGGCCGTCGGCGTCCAGCGTCACGTCGATGCCGTTGGGATGGCCGGCGGCGGCGAGCAGCGCGCGGGCCTGCTTCACGTCGTACGCATATTCCGGCAGCTTGGCGTTGAAGCCGAAGGCGGCCGGGCTCATCACCCCGTTCAGCGCCACGGCGCGGCCGTTCAGCAGCTTGTCGATGATCAGCTTGCGGTTGAGCGCGTGGTTGGCCGCCTGGCGCACCCGCACGTCGTTGAAGGGCGGGCGGTTGTTGTTCAGCGCCACGAAGAAGGTGCGGGTGCCGTTGACCGCCGCCACGCGGGTGTTGGGGTTGGCCTCCACGGTGCGGATGTCGTGCGCCGGGAGTTCGTTGATGATGTCCACGTCGCCGGACAGCAGGGCGGCGACGCGCGAGGCGTTCTCGGGGATGATCTTGATGATGACGCGCTCGGCGCAGGCCTTGCCGGCCGAGGGGATGGCCGGGGCGCCGCCGAAATAGCCGGGGAAGCGCTGCAGCACCAGCGAGTCGCCGCGCCGCCACTGGGTCATGGTGTAGGGGCCGGTGCCGTCCTCGTGGGTGGCCATGCCGTCGGCGCCGGTCTTTTCGGTGAAGTCCTTGTTGACCACCTCCTGGAAGGTGAGCATGGCGGGCAGCACCGGCCAGGGGGCGGAGAGCACGAAGCGGACGGTGTGCTCATCGACCTTCACCACGTCGGTGACCGGCCCGAGCAGGCCCTTGCGCGGGCTGGTCTTGCCGCCGATGGCGCCGGGCTTGAGCAGGCGGGTGAAGCTGTAGACCACGTCGTCGGCCGTCATGGTGGCGCCGGAATGGAATTTCACGCCGCTGCGCAGCTTCACTTCCATGGTCTGCGGGTCGATCCATTTCCAGGATTCGGCCAGTTCGGGCACCAGCTCCATGTTCGGGCCGTGCGCCACCAGGCCGTTGTACATGGTGCGCAGCACGCTCTCGGTCTCGCGCGAGCGGTGGTTGGCCGGGTCGAGGGTCAGCGGGTCGAGCGTGAAGCCGATGTGCAGCTCGGAGGCGTGCACCGGCGTCATCTGCAACCCGGCCGCCGCGGCCGCGGCGATCAGCACCCGTTTCAGTCGCATGGAAAAGCTCCCTTCCGTGAGGCATTCCGCCTTGTTGACCGGCGCGGTCACTGTGGTGGCGCCGGTGGTCGTGGGGCAAGGGTTAGCAAGGGGTGTGCCATCGGCCGGGCGGGCCGGATCGGCGCTTCCGGGGCGGGTGGCGGCGGGGGCGCGGGGCGGGTGGCGTTGTTTGCGCGCGGGGTGATGCGTGGAATTCGCGCAGGGTGGCTTGACCCCCCGCCCATCGCAGTGCGGGATGGGCGCGAAGCGGGGAGGGGAACGCGGCCATGAACGAGAGCATCGCGCTGATCGCCGGCGCCACCGGGGCGGCGGCGTCGCGACTGGTGGAGCTGTTGGCCGGCACGCCGGGGTTTCGCGTCGCCGGGCTGTGCCGCAATCCGCCGGCCGAGGCGCGCGCGGGTGTTACCTACGTGGCGGCCGATCTGTCCGACGCCGCCTCCTGCCGAGCCGCCGCGGCGCAGGCGGGGGCGGTGACGCATCTGGTCTATGCCGCGCGGGCGCCGTTCGGCGAGGGCGGGGTGGAGGACGTGCCGGCCAACCGCGCCTTCCTGGTCAATGTGCTGGACGCGGTGGACGGGCCGGCGCTGCGCCATGTGCATCTGGTGGAGGGCACCAAGTGGTACGGCATGCATCTGGGCGCCTTCCCGACCCCGGCGCAGGAGGACGACCCGCGCCACCTGCCGCCGAATTTCTACTACGACCAGCAGGACCTGGTCGCCGCGCGGTCGGCCGGGCGGCCGTGGTGCTGGACCGCCAGCCGGCCGGGCTTCATCGTCGATTTCGCGCCGCGGCGGGCGCGCAACCTGGTTTCCACCATCGGCGTCTATGCGGCGATCTGCCGGGCGACCGGCACCCCGTTCGACTTCCCCGGCCCGCCCGGCGCCTATGACCGGCTGCTGGAGGTGACCGACGCCGACCAGCTCGCCCGCGCCATACGCTGGATGTTCGCCGAGCCGCGCGCCGCCGGCCAGGCGTTCAACATCACCAACGGCGACGTGTTCCGCTGGTCGCGGCTGTGGCCGCGGCTGGCAGCGTATTTCGGCCTGCCGCCGGGGCGCGTGCGGCCGCTGCCGCTGGCCGGCTGGATGGCCGACAAGGAGCCGGTCTGGCAGGAGATCGTGGCCCGCCACGGGCTGGTGGCGCAGAAGATGGGGGCGATCGCGCGGTGGGATTTCATGGATTTCGCGCTCGGCCTGCAGCACGACATCCATAGCAGCATGACCCGCGCCCGGCTGGCCGGCTTCCACGACATCGAGGATACCGAGGCGATGTTCCGCCGCCACCTGGACGCCTACCGGGCGGCGCGGCTGCTGCCGTAGGCGGCTATTCCCGCCGGAACGTCACCACCAGCACGTCGCGGTAGGCCGGCCGGGCGGGGTCCTGGGGGGTGACCGGGGTGACGCCGTGGTAGACGCGGCTGTCGTCCACCAGGGCGGCGTCCAGCGGCTCGGTCAGGGTGAAGCTGCCGAGCGGGCGGCGCAGCAGGTCGTGGATGCTGGTCTCGCCGCTGGCGACGTTCTCGCGGCGGACCAGCAGCACCAGCACCCAGTCCACGCCGTCGCGGTGCATGCCCTCGGGCGTCGGCAGGCCCGCCTGGCCGGGCTGCGCCTCGATGCGGAACTGGTGCAGCTCCACGTGCCAGGCGCGCGGGCGGGTGGCGGCCGGGGTCAGGCCGTCGAACAGGGTGTGGCAGGCGCCCAGGATCGCCGTCATGGCGGGATGCGCGGCGACCGCCTCGGTCACCGGCGCGAACCAGCGGGCGATGCCGCCGTTGAGGGCGTTGTAGTCCCGGCTCTGGTAGTGCGGCTGGTGCGGCTTGCGTTGGGCGCCCTCGGCCGAGACCGAGAACACCGCATGGCGGCGGCGGCGGTAGCGCCCGCCATCGGCCATGTAGGTGTCCATGCCCAGGTCGTTCCAGCTCGCCGCGAAGCCGTTCCAGTCGGCCAGGCTGGCCGCGCCCAGCACCGTTCGCCACGCCGGCGCGCGCACGAAGGCGAAGCCGTCGCGCGCCATGGCGTCGGCGATGGCAGCAAGGCTGGGGTCGGCGATCATGTCCATGGCAGGAATCCGCTTGTCTGCGCCCGCTTGTCTGCGCCCGTGCCGCCGGGCCGGGGCGCGGGCAGGCTCGACCATGCCATTACGGCCGCCGGGGGCGCGCGGCTCCATCCAGTTGCGCCCGCGTGCGCCGGACCAATCCCGGGTCCGCCGCTTCCTCGCGCAAACGCCTCGTTGCCGGCGGTCCGGATCGGTGGTTACCTTGGCGGCGCGGCAAATCCTGCCGCCACGCTGCAACAATTCGGATGTGGGAGACCAGGATGTCGTTCACCAACGCGCCTGACCTTGAGGCCCGTGCGGCCGTGGTCAAGCAGGATCTCGACAACGTCCTGCACCCGATTGTCCAGCACAAGTCGCTGGAGCAGAACCAGATGGTGATCGTGGGGGGCCAGGGTTCCACCATCGTGGACGCCAACGGCAACACCTACCTGGACGCCATGGCCGGGCTGTGGTGCGTCAACATCGGCTATGGCCGCACCGAACTGGCCACCATCGCGGCCGAGCAGATGCAGCAGATCGCCTATTACCCGCACACGGCGATGAACCTGCCGGCGGCGGAGCTGGCGGAGAAGCTGAACGGCCTGATGGGCGGCGGCTATCACACCTATTTCGTGAATTCCGGCTCGGAAGCCAACGAGGCCGGCTTCAAGATCGCGCGCCAGTACCAGAAGCAGGAGCGCAAGGGCGAATTCCGCTACAAGACCGTCTCGCGCTACTGGGCGTATCATGGCACCACCATGAGCACGCTGGCCGCCGGCGGCATGGGCGAGCGCAAGGGCAAGTTCGAACCGATGGACGGCAGCTTCGTCCACGCCGCGCCGCCGGCCTGCTACCGCTGCCCGTTCGGCCTGACCTACCCGAGCTGCGAACTGGCCTGCGTGAAGAACATGGAGAGCACCATCCTGGGCGAAGGCCCCGAGAGCGTGGCCGAGGTGATCGTGGAGCCGATCATGAGCGGCATGGGCATCCAGGTGCCGCCCGACGAGTACCTGCCGGAAGTGGAGAAGATCTGCCGCAAATACGGCATCCTCCTGCACGTGGACGAGGTCATCAACGGTTTCGGGCGCACCGGCAAGATGTTCGGCCACCAGCATTACGGCGTCAGCCCCGACATCATGGCGGTCGCCAAGGGCATCGTCAGCGCCTACCTGCCGATCGCCGCCACGGTGGTGAAGAACGAGGTGTTCCAGTCCTTCTACGGCGACGCCGCCGAGAACCGGCAGGTCGCCCAGGTGAACACCTATGGCGGCCACCCCGCCGCCGCCGCGGTCGCGGTGCGCAACATCGAGATCATGCAGGAGGAGCGCCTGGCCGACCGGGCGGCCGAGCTGGGCGCCTACCTGATGGACGGCCTCAAGACGCTCTACAGCCGCAAGCATGTCGGCGATGTGCGCGGCAAGGGCCTGCTGATCGGCGTGGAACTGGTGCTGGACCGCGCCAGCAAGGAGCCGGTGCCCGCCGGGCTGATCGGCGGCGTGGTGGAGTTCTGCCGCGACAACGGGGTGATCGTCGGACGTTCCGGCGGCGGCGTACGCTACAGCAATACCATCACCCTCTGCCCGCCGCTGGTGATCACCCGCGGCGAGTGCGACCGGCTTGTGGAGGTGCTGGACAAGGCGATGGGCTGGCTGGAAGGCAAGCTGTCCGCCACCGCCTGACCGCCGCCACCGGATGCCTCCTGCCCGGGCGGTTTCGCCGCCCGGGCAGGTTTTCCTTTCGTATCAATCGCCTCCGCGCATGGACACCGGCGCCCGCAGCCGACATTATGCCGCCACGCCAGCAACGGCTTGGGGAGTGCGTTCGCTACGTGGTCGATATCGTTTCGTTTGACAAGGTTTCCAAGAGCTACGATGGCCGCGCCTATGTGGTGCGCGACCTCGACCTTTCGATCGCGCAGGGTGAGTTCCTGACGCTGCTCGGCCCGTCCGGGTCCGGCAAGACCACCACGCTGATGATGCTGGCCGGCTTCGAGGTGCCGACCTCGGGCGAAATCTACCTGGACGGCAAGCCGCTCTCCCGCCGCCCGCCGCACGAGCGCGACATCGGCATGGTGTTCCAGAACTACGCGCTGTTCCCACACCTGAGCGTGGCGGAAAACCTGGCCTTCCCGCTGGAGGTGCGCCACCGCCCGCGCGCCGAGATCCGCCAGCGGGTGGAGGCGGCGCTGGAGATGGTGCGCCTGCCGCAGGTCGGCGCGCGCAAGCCGGCGCAGCTCTCCGGCGGGCAGCAGCAGCGCGTGGCGCTGGCCCGTGCCCTGGTGTTCGAGCCGCGGCTGGTGCTGATGGACGAGCCGCTGGGTGCGCTGGACAAGCAGTTGCGCGACCATATGCAGTATGAAATCCGGGCGCTGCACGACCGGCTGGGCGTCACCGTGGTCTATGTGACGCACGACCAGTCCGAGGCGCTGACCATGTCCAACCGTATCGCCGTGTTCGCCGGCGGACGGGTGCGCCAGTTGGCCGCGCCGGATGTGCTGTACGAAACCCCGTCCGACCTGTTCGTGGCCACCTTCGTGGGCGAAAGCAACGTGTTCGCCGGCACCGTGGCGGCGCGCGACGATACGGTGGCGCGGGTGGCGCTGGCCGACGGCACCGCGATGGCCGCCACCGCGATGGATGCGGGCGCGGCCGGTGCCGCCGCCGCCGTGGTGGTGCGGCCGGAGAAGCTGCTGCTGGGACCGCTGGCCGAAACCTGCGAGAACCGCTTCACCGGGCAGGTGGCCGATGTGGTCTACCACGGCGACCATCTGCGGGTGCGGCTGGCCGCGTTCGGCCGCGACGACATCATCGGCCGCATGCCCACCGGCGGCCCGGCCCTGCCGGCCATCGGCGCCAGCCTGGCATTCGGCTTCGACCGCGCCGCCGCGCGGGCCTATGATCCGGCGCACGGCGCCGGCTGATTCATCACGCGCCGCCCGCCAATGGGCGGCGCAGCCAAGGGAGAGACGCATGAAGACTCGTTTGACATTGCTGTTGGGGGCTGCCCTGGCCCTCGGCCTGGCGGGCGCCGCGCAGGCGCGCGACCTGACCGTGGTCTCGTGGGGCGGCGCCTACCAGCAGGCGCAGAACAAGGTGTATTTCACCCCGTTCAAGGCCGCCGGCAACAAGATGATCGACGAGTCGTGGGACGGCGGCGTCGGCATCCTGCGCGCCAAGGTGCAGGGCGGCAACGCCGGCTGGGACGTGGTGCAGGTGGAATCCGACGAGCTGCAGCTCGGCTGCGAGGAAGGGCTGTACGAGACGCTCGACTTCACCAAGATCGGCGGCAAGGACGCCTATATCCCCGACGCGGTGCACAAGTGCGGCGTGGGCGCGATCGTCTATGACTTCGTGCTCGGCTACGACAAGGACAAGATTCCGGCCGCGAATGCGCCGAAAAGCTGGGCTGATTTCTTCGATACCACCAAATATCCGGGCAAACGCGCCCTGCGCCTGGGCGCCAAGACCAACCTGGAAATCGCCCTGATGGCCGACGGCGTGGCGCCGGCGGACGTCTACAAGGTGCTGAAGACCCCGGCCGGCGTGGACCGCGCGTTCAAGAAGCTCAGCACCATCAAGAAGGACCTGGTGTTCTGGAAGTCCGGCGCGCAGCCGCCGCAGTTCCTGGCCTCGGGCGAGGTGGTTATGACCTCGGTCTATAACGGGCGCGTCGATGCGGCCAACCATGACGACAAGCGCAACTTCGGCATCGTCTGGAACCAGGCGCTGTACACCATCGACTCGTGGGTGATCCTGAAGGGCTCGCCGAACAAGGACGAGGCGTACAAGTTCCTGAACTTCGTGGGCAAGCCGGACTACCAGGCCAAGCTGCCCGAATACATCGCCTATGGCGTGACCAACAAGGCGGCCACTCCGCTGATCGACCCGAAGCGGCTGCCGGACCTGCCGACGGCGCCGGACAACATCAAGAACGCGATCAGCCTCAGCACGGCGTTCTGGCTTGAGAACAACGACCGGCTGACCGAGCGCTTCAACAAGTGGGCGGCGCAGAACTGAGCGCCGCGGCTTCAGGCGCGGGAGCGGGCGGGGCAGTTGTCCCGCCCGCCGGACCCGGCCGCAACCTGGTCCGTGACCACGCCCGCGCCGAGCGCCGGCGGCGGCTGCAGGCCATCGGGCTGGTGGCGCCGCTGTTCCTGTTCCTGCTGTTCAGCTTCGTCGGCCCGATCGCCGACATGCTGCGCCGTTCGGTCTACGACATGGACCTCGCCGGCGTCTGGCCGCGCACCGCCGCGGCCATGCATGCGTGGGACGGCAACGGCCTGCCGCCGGACAGCGCATTCGCGGCCCTGGGCGCCGATATCCGCGCCAGCGCCGAGGCCGGCCGGGTCGCGGTGGCGGCGCAGCGGCTGAACTACCCGATTTCCGGCGGCCGCAGCTTGGTGATGAACATGGCGCGCCGGGTGGAGGCCGACGACTTCAAGCCGCCGGCCGACTGGCGCGCGGCCTTCCTGGACGCCGATCCGGCCTGGGGCAGTGCCGAGACCTGGTCGGCCATCCGCCGGGCCAGCGGGCCGGTGACCGATTATTTCCTGCTGAACGCGCTCGACCTGCACAAGGACGCGGCGGGGCATATCAGCCGGGCGCCCGACGGCATCTTCCTGTCGATCCTGTGGCGGACCTTCTCGATCTCGGGCGTCGTCACCCTGTTCGCGCTGCTGCTGGGCTATCCGCTGGCCTATGTGATGACGCACAGCAGCGGTCGGGTGGCCGCGGTACTGACGCTGTTCGTGCTGCTGCCGTTCTGGACCTCGCTGCTCGTGCGCACGGCCGCCTGGATCGTGCTGCTGCAGGACCAGGGGATCATCAACAAGGCGCTGATGGCGATCGGGCTGATCGACCACCCGGTGCGGCTGATGTTCAACCGCGTCGGCGTGGTGATCGCCATGGTGCATGTGCTGCTGCCGTTCATGGTGCTGCCGCTGGCCGCCGTGATGCGCGGCATCCGGCCCGAGACGGTGCGCGCGGCGCGCTCGCTGGGCGCGCATCCGTGGACGGCGTTCCGGCGGATCTATGTGCCGCAGACCATGCCGGGGGTGGGGGCCGGCGTGCTGCTCGTGTTCATTTCGGCCATCGGCTACTACATCACGCCCGCGCTGGTGGGCGGGGCGGACGACCAGATGCTGTCCTATTTCATCGCCTTCTACACCAACGAGACGGTGAACTGGGGTCTCGCCGCGGCGCTGGCCGTGGTGCTGCTGGCCGCGACCGCGGTGCTGGCGGCGATCTACGCCCGCGTGGTCGCCAGCCGGGGCGGGCTGGTCACATGAGCGCGCGGACGGGCATGCCGCGCACCCCGATCGAGCGCGTGGCCGGGGTGACGCTGGCGGTGGTGGCGGCGCTGGTGGCGCTGTTCCTGATCGCCCCGCTGCTGGCCATCCTGCCGCTGTCGGTCAGCGACGGGCAGTTCCTGGTCTACCCCATCCGAGGGTTCTCGCTGCGCTGGTTCGAGACGTTCTTCGCCTCCGAGCGGTGGGCCCTGGCCATCCGCAACAGCTTCGCCATCGGCGCGACGGCGGCCAGCATCGCCACGGTGCTGGGAACGCTGGCGGCGATCGGGCTGGCGCGGGCGAATTTCCGCGGCAAGAAATTCGTCACCGCCGTGCTGCTGTCGCCGCTGATCGTGCCGATCGTGATCTACGCGGTGGGGCTGTACTTCTTCTTCGCGCGCATGGGGCTGACGCAGACCTATACCGGCATCGTGCTGGCCCATGCCGCCCTCGGCAGCCCGTTCGTGGTGGTGACGGTGGGTGCCGCGCTGGCCAATTTCGACCATACGCTGATGCGCGCGGCCTCCGGGCTGGGCGCCTCGCCGCTGGTGGCGTTCCGCCGTGTCATGCTGCCGATCGTGCTGCCCGGTGTGCTGACCGGCGCGCTGTTCGCCTTCGCCGCCTCGTTCGACGAGGTGGTGACGGTGATCTTCCTGGCCGCCCCGCAGCAGCGCACCATTCCGCGCGAGATGTTCTCCGGCATCCGGGAGAACATCTCGCCGGTGATCGCGGCGGCCTCGGTGGTGATGATCGTCACCGCGGTGCTGCTGGTGGCCACCGTGGAGTGGCTGCGCCGCCGCAGCCTGCGGGCGCGCCAGCAGGCCGGGTGAGGGGCGCAGGGCCGGGGTGCGAAGGAGCGCCCCGCTACCTGCCTGGATGGGTAGAGTTCTCCGGCGGCTGACTCAGACCGTCGCCGACACGCCGAGCGGGTCCAGCCGGTAGCCGCCGCCCTCGGTGATCAGCAGCCGCGCATTGGCCGGGTCCGGCTCGATCTTCTGGCGCAGGCGGTAGATGTGGGTTTCCAGCGTATGGGTGGTCACCGCGCTGTTGTAGCCCCACACCTCGTTCAGCAGCACCTGGCGGGCCACCGCGCGGGTGCCGGCGCGGTAGAGGTATTTCAGGATCGCCGCCTCCTTCTCGGTCAGGCGGATCTTGCGGTTGCGCGCCGGGTCGTGCAGCAGCTTGGCGGACGGCCGGAAGGTGTAGGGGCCGATCGAGAACACCGCGTCCTCGCTGTTCTCGAAGATGCGCAGCTGGGCGCGTAGCCGCGCCAGCAGCTCGGCCATGCGGAACGGCTTGGCGATATAGTCGTTGGCGCCCGAATCGAGGCCGCGCACCACGTCCGCCTCCTCGTCCGAGCCGGTCAGGATGATGATCGGCACCTTCACCCCGTGGCGGCGCAGCCGTGCGCACAGGTCGCGGCCGTCGCCATCGGGCAGGCCGATGTCCAGGATGATGGCGTCATAGCGTTCGCTGCCGCCGGTGATGCGGGCCTCCGCCTCGCGCGCGGTCGCCACCTCATGGGCGGCGAACTCCCCGTCCACGGTGAGTTGCTCCAGCAGCATCGCGCGCAGCGTGTCGTCGTCGTCCACAACCAGGATTGGCCGCTCGCCTGCCATGCACTCATTCCTTCGCGCTCATTCGGCGCCGGCCCGTTCGGACCGCCGCCGCTGCCTTGCCGCCTCCGCCCCCCGGGCCGGCCGGGGACGAAAAACGCGTATGTGGTGTGGTATCGTGCATCCATGGCGCGCGTCCATCAATACGTTCACAATCTCGTGGCACACCGGCGTACGCCACCCTGCCCTGCCCCGCCCCGCCCCGCCCGGGGGTGGGAATTTGCCATATCGGACTCGGAAAGCTGGAATTCCGCCATAAATAGAGTGCAGACGCGAAACACGGAGTTCTGGTACCCCTGATGACCAACCCCCACCTGCGCGATGCCGACCGAACGCCGGCCGAGCCCGCCGACGCCGTGGCACCGGCAGCTGGGGCTGCGCCGACCCCCGACCCGGCGGTGATGCGGCTGCGCGACGTGCATCGGGCGGCCGCCGACCTGCGGCGGGGCACGCCGGTGCTGCTGCTGGGCGCCGAGTCGCTGGTGCTGCTGCCGGCCGAGACGGCAGGGGCGCGCGGTCTGGCGGAGTTCGCCGCCCTGGCCGAGGGTCCGCCGCTGCTGCTGTTGGCCCCGGTGCGCACCGCCGCCGTGCTGCGCCGCCCGGTTGGGCCGAACGTGCCGGCGGTGGCGCTGCAGATGACCTCGGCGCTGCTCGATCCCACCGTGCTGATGGGTCTGGCCGACCCGACAGCCGAGCAATTGCTGCCCGAGGAACCCCAGCTTGCCGCGCATTGCCCAGCCGACGCCCAGGCGGCGCTGGCGCTGGTGAAGCTGGCCCGGCTGCTGCCGGCGGCGCTGGCGGCGCCGCTGCGCGCCGACGCCGCCGCGCGCGCTGCCATCCTGCATCTGCTGACGGTGCCGGTGGAGGAGGTGCTGGCCTATCCCATCGTCGCCGCCGCCGGACTGGTGCGGGTGGCCGAGGCGCAGGTGCCGCTGGACGGCGCGCCCGACGCCCGCGTGGTGGCGTTTCGCGCCCCCGATTCGGGCATCGAGCACCTGGCCATCCTGGTCGGCCGGCCGGACGCCGCCGAGGCGCCGCTGACCCGGCTGCACTCGGAATGCTTCACCGGCGACCTGCTCGGCAGCCTGCGCTGCGATTGCGGGCCGCAGTTGCGCGGGGCGATCCAGCGCATGGCGGCGGACGGCTCCGGCGTCCTGCTGTACCTGGCCCAGGAAGGCCGCGGCATCGGGCTGGTCAACAAGCTGCGCGCCTATGCCATGCAGGATCGCGGGCTCGACACGCTGGACGCCAACCGCGCGCTCGGCTGGGGCGCCGACGAGCGCAATTTCCTCGTCGCCGCCACCATGCTGCACGCGCTGGGCATCGGCGCCATCCGGCTGCTGACCAACAACCCCGACAAGGTTGCCGCCATGACCGCCTGCGGCATCAACGTGGTGAGCCGCGAGCAGCACGCCTTCGCGCCGAACGGGGTGAACGACCATTACCTCGCCACCAAGGCCGAACGCTTCGGCCACCTGCTTGACTGACCGCATGGCCGAGGCGGTCGTGCAGCCGGATGGCCGGCTGGTGTTCCAGGGCCGCGTGCTGCGCGCGGCGCTCGGGCGCGGCGGCGTGCGCGTGCACAAGGCGGAAGGCGATGGTGCCACCCCGGCGGGACTGCTGCCGCTGCGCCGGGTGCTCTACCGCGCCGACCGGCTGGCGATCCCCCGCACCGCCCTGCCGCGTGAGCCGCTGGCGGAGGCCGATGGCTGGTGCGACGACCCCGCCGACGCCGCCTATAACCGCCCGGTGCGGCTGCCTTATCCGGCGCGGCACGAGGAATTATGGCGGCGCGACGAGGTGTACGACGTGATCGGCGTGCTCGGCTGGAACGACGCGCCGGTGGTGCGCGGGGCCGGCTCGGCGATTTTCCTGCACGTCGCCCGGCCGGATTTCGCGCCCACCGAGGGCTGCGTGGCGCTGCCGCGCGCGGACCTGTTGGCGCTGCTGGCGGAAGGGCTGACCGCGATCCGGGTGCTGCCGGCGGGTTGATGCGGACTGGCCGGCAGCGGCGCCTTCACGGCAGGCGGCTGTGTTTCGTTACCGCCAGCGCCGGTGGAACCACAGCCACTGCTCGGGGTGTTCGCGCACCCATCCCTCGACCACCGTGGCGATCAGCTGCGTCGTTCCGGCCACGTCCACCTGTCCGGCCGTGTCGCGCGGCAGGGTCAGCGGTCCCACGGTGGACAGGCGGAACCGGCGGCCAGGCAGGCGGATCATCCGCACCCCGTAGACCGGGCAGTCGAATTGCCGCGCCAGCCGCGCCAGCGTCGGGTTCGCCTTGCAGGCGCGGCCGAAGAAGGTGATATCGACGCCGCGCGACCAGTGCTGGTCCACCAGCATGCCCAGGTGCTCGCCGTGTTCCAGCGCGGTCGCCATTTCGAACACCGCCTCGCGCCGGCTGCGGATCAGCCGGCCCATCAGCCCGGCGCGGATCGCCATGATGCGGGTGGCGACCGAGCGGTTGTTCGGCATGCGGTAGACCACCGCCGCCGGCAGCCCGTGCGCCGCCGCCGCCACCGCCGGCAATTCCCAGTTGGCCAGATGGGCCGCGAACAGCAGCGCCGGCTTGCCGTCGTCGCGCATCTCGGCCAGGGCGGGGCCGGCATCGGTGACGATCCGCCCGGCGTCGGGATGGTCGGGGTCGTAGTCCCACAGCCGGCCCAGATGGACATATTCGCCGGCGACGCGGCCGAGATTGTCCCAGCCGCCCAGCAGCGTCGCCGCGATCCAGGCCTCGTCCTTGTCGGGAAAGGCGGCCCGCAGCTGGGCCTGGCCGATCCGGTGCTCGCGCAGGCGCGGGCCGACATGGCGGGCCAGCCAGGCGCAGGCATCGGCCGCCCGGTCGGGGCCGGCGCGGCGCGCCAGCGCGAACAGGCCGCCCACCAGCACGCCGACCAGCGGCGCCGTCAGCCGCGACAGCCGGCCCATCGGCTACAGCCCCACCACCATCTTGCCGAACACCTCCCGCCGCTCCATCCGCCCCAGGGCGTCGCGGAAGGTCTCCAGCGTGTATTCGCTGTCGATCACCGGCAGCACGCCGGTGGCCATGCGCGCCAGGGCGGCGGCGATGTTGCGCTTGGAGGCGCCGAACGAGCCGAAGATGCGGTATTGCTGCTGGAACAGTTGCATCAGGTTGATGCTGCCCGAGGCGCCGGAGGTGGCGCCGCAGGTGACCAGCCGCCCGCCGCGCCGCAAGGACAGCAGCGAGCCGCTCCAGGTGTCGGCGCCGACATGCTCGAACACCACGTCCACGCCCTTCTTGGCGGTGATGCGGCGAACCACGCCCTCGAACCGGTCGGTGCGGTAATTGATGACGTGGTCGGCGCCGAGCGCGCGCGCCTTTTCCATCTTGTCGTCGCTGCCGACCGTGGTGATCACCATGCAGCCGAGCGACTTGGCGACGCGGATGGCGATGCTGCCGATGCCCGAGCCGCCGGCATGGACCAGGATGCTCTCGCCGGGCTCCAGCTTCGCGTTGTCGAACAGCATGTGCTCCACGGTGCCATAGGCCACCGCGGCGCAGGCGGCGTCGCGCAAGGCCACGCCGTCGGGCACCGGGATCAGCAGGCGGGCGGGGTGGTTGGTCAGCTCCTGGGCGAAGCCGTCGATATGGAAGCCGCGAATGCCGGCGATGGCCTCGCACAGATTGTCCCGCCCCTCGCGGCAGGCGCGGCAGACGCCGCAGGTGATCGCGCCGAACGGCACCACGCGCTGGCCCACGGCGAGGCCGGACACGCCGGGCCCCACTGCGACGATTTCGCCGACCGCCTCGGTGGTGACGGTGAAGGGCATCTTGCGTTTGGCGAAGGCCATGCCGCGCCAGCCCCACACGTCGATATGGTTCAGGCCGACATGGCGGATGCGCAGCAGCACCTCGCCGGCGGCCGGCGGCGACGGCGGCGGCAGGGCGACCAGCCGCAGGTCGCGTTCGGCGAAGAGTTGCAGCGCGCGCATCATCGACATGGCAGGAACCCCTGGAACACGCAGCCCCCCGGCCTCAACCGCGGGACACGCCGATGGAAGCGCCCAGCCCGCCATCCACCGGGATGACGGCGCCGGTGACGTAGCTGGCGGCGGGCGAGAGCAGGAAGGCCACCACCGCGGCGATTTCGGCGGGGCTGGCGAAGCGGCCGGCCGGAATGCGCTGCTCGGTGGCCGCGCGGTGGGCGGCGAACGGCGCCATCATCGCGGTATCCACGAAGCCGGGCGCCACGCAGTTGACGGTGACGCCCCGGCGCGCCGTCTCGATCGCCAGGGTGCGCAGATAGGCGAGCAGGGCCGCCTTCGAGGCGGCATAGGCGGCGCTGCCGGGGCTGGCCTGCTGGCCCAGCACGGAGCCGATCGCCACGATCCGCCCGGCCCGCGCCCGGGTCATCGGCCGCACCACGGCGCGGGCGATGCGGGTGAATGACCACAGGTTCACCTGCATGAGCCGCTCAGCGCGGTCCTGGTCCATGGTCGCCGCCAGCGCGTCGTAGGTGGCGCCGGCGACGCCCACCAGGGCGGCCAGGGCGGGGCCGTCCTCCAGCGCGGCGGCGAACGCCTCCACCGCGCCGCGCTCGGCGAGGTCCAGCGGTGCGGCGGCGAATCGGCCGGCGGGGTGGCGCCGCGCCAGCGCCGCCGCCTGCGCCGCGGCGGCCGCGGCGTCGGAGCGGTAGGTGAAGGTGACATCCATGCCGGCCTCGGCCAGGGCCGCCACCACGGCGGCGCCGATGCCGCGCGCGCCGCCGACCACCAGTGCATGGCCCGCCATCGCCTCAGCCGGGCGCGGGCTTCAGCACCAGGCAGACATTCTGCCCGCCGAAGCCGAAGGAGTTGGAGATCGCCCGGCCCATCCGCGCGTCGCGTGCCACGTTGGGCACGCAGTCCACCGGCAGCGCCGGATCGGGCGTGGCGTAGTTGATCGTGGGCGGGATGCACTGGTGGCGCAGGGTCAGCAGCGACACCACCGCCTCGATCGTGCCGGCGGCGGTCAGCGTATGGCCGATCATCGACTTGGTGGACGAGATTGGAATGCGCCCGGCGCGTTCGCCGAACACGGCGGACACGCATTGCCACTCCATCCGGTCGTTCTCCGGCGTGCTGGTGCCGTGGGCGTTGATGTAGTCCACGTCGTCCGGGGTGATGCCGGCGTCGGCCAGCGCGTTGCGCAGGCAGGCGATGATCGGCCGGCCATCGGGGTTGGAGCGGGTGCGGTGGAACGAATCCGCCTTCTCCCCGCAGCCCTCCACCACGCCCAGCACGCGGGCGCCACGGGCGCGGGCGGCGGCCAGGCTCTCCAGGACCAGGGCGGCCGCCCCCTCGGCCATCACGAAGCCGTCGCGGTCCTTGGAGAACGGGCGCGAGGCGGCCTCCGGCGGGTCGTTGCGCGTGGACAGCGCCGAGAGCAGCGAAAAGCGGATCAGCGATTCCGGGTTCACCGACGCATCGGTGCCGACGCACAGCGCCGCCGCCGTCTCGCCCCGGCGGATCGCCTCCACGGCGAGCTGGATCGCGGTGGCGCCGGAGGCACAGGCGGTGGAGATGGCCACCGGCGAGCCCTTGGTGCCGAACCGCACCGCCAGGTTCTCGGCCACCGAGCCGAACAGGAACCGCTCGTAGACATCGGTGAAGGCCCCGGTGCCGGCGGCGGCCAGCAGGTCGTCGTAGCTCACCGCCGCATTGGCCCCGGCCGCCGCCGCCAGCGCCCGCCGCTGCGGCCATTCCAGCTCCACCGGCGGCAGCGCCAGGAACAGCGGCCCTGGGAAGTCGGCGCGCGCGCCGATCCGCGCCTCGGCCACCGCCTCCTCGCAGACGCGCTCGGCCATGCGTTCGGACAGTTCCGGCGCGCAGAGCGGCTCTGCCGGCACGAAATCCACGGTGCCGGCGATGGTGGTGCGCAGGCCTCCCAGCGGAAAGCGGGTGATCCGGCGGATGCCGCTCTGGCCGGCGACGAGCCTGCGCCAGTTCTCCGCGACGCCCTCGCCCAGCGAGGTCAGCAGTCCCATGCCGGTAACGACCACCACCGGCCGGCCCTGCGGGTCCAGATCAGCCGCGCCCATCGCCGTTGCCCCCCAGCTTCATCCTGTTCGTCATCAGTCGGGCGGCTCGACCAGCGCCATGCACTCGCCCCGCCAATGCCCCCAGGAGGTCACCACCACCTGCGCCACCGGCCCGCCGGCCGGCGCCTCCATCTCACCCGGGTCCAGCGGGGCGAACAGGCGCCCCTGGCCCACCACGTCGGCGGCCAGCGCAAGGTTGGCGATGAAGGACGGCTCCATCGAATGGCCCAGCACGCTGGCGGTGGCGCGCACCGGCAGGCCGAGCCCGCTCAGGAACGCCCGCTCCTGCACGGTGGCCGCCGCCGCGCCGCTCGCTCCCGAGAGCACGGCCGCCGCCGCGCCGTCCACCCGTGGCCGCAGCCCCGCCCATTGCCGCGCCGCCGTGGCGGCCGCGGCGCCCGGCGCGCGGCCGCAGCGGTCGGTGGCGATGGCGCCGATGCGCGCATGCGCCACCGCGCCGCGCGCCCGCGCATGGGCCCGGCTCTCGATCACCAGGAAGCAGCCGAGCGAGCCCATCACCATGCCGCCGCCGGCCGGCTGGCGGCTCCATACCCCGGCGAACTCCCGCTTCCACAGCAGGCCGCCCATTTCGTACTGCAGCAGGATGTCCGGCCGCTGCGCGTTGTAGGAGCCGCCGACCAGGAACAACTCGCCCTGCCCCGCCGCGATCCGGGCGCAGGCGATCCGCACCGCATCCGCCCCCGCCGCCTCCTCGCCCATGAAGGTGCGCGACGAGCCGACCACGCCATGCACCACCGAGATGTTGCCGGCCAGCAGGTTGGAGAGCTGCGCCAGGAACAGGGTCGGCCGCAGGTCGCTCATCAGGCGTTCGTTCAGGAACACGTCCGGGTCGGGCGCGGCGGCCATGCCGGACAGGATGGCGGCGTCCACCGCATAGTCGCGCTCGCCGCCGCCGGCGGCCACCACCATGTGCGTCCGGTCGAGCAGCCCGGCATCGCCTTTCACCCCCGCCGACTCCAGCGCCAGCCCGGCCGCGTAGGTGCCGATGCGCTGCCACTGCTCCATCTGCCGCTGGTCGCCGCGCCGGGGGATCTGGCGGTCGTATTCCAGCGCCACCATCGGGTGCACCGGCCAGGGCGCGAAGCCGGCCGCGTCCACCACCGGGCGGCACGGGCCGGGCCGCGACAACGCGGCCCGGTGCGCCTCGATCCCCTCGCCAAGCGAGGAGACCAGGCCGATCCCGGTGATCAGGGCATCGCGTCCGGAAGGTGCTTCACGCATCGGGCCGCAACTCCGCCGGCACCGCGACGCGCGCGGCCGCCGCCAGCATGCTCGCACGCAGCATGGCGTTGGGAAAGGGCAGCACCCGGAAGGTCATTTCGGCATCGGCCACCGCCATCCTCTCCGCCAGGATGCGCCCGGTGGCGACGGCATAGCCCGAGCCGTCATGCAGCAGCCGCGCCTCCACGCGCAGTTTCTGGCCGGGGACCAGGAAGCGGCGCATCTTCGCCTCCTTCACCGAGGCCAGGAAGGCCATCCGCTCGAACCGGAGCCGCGCCATCACCAGCCAGCCGCCGGTCTGCGCCATCGCCTCGATCATCAGCACGCCGGGCAGGATGGGATGGCCGGGGAAATGCCCCTCGAACACCGGGCTGCGCTCCGGCAGCACGCAGGCCGCCGCGATGCTGCCGGCATCCGGATCGAGTTCCACGATCCGGTCCACCAGCTCGAAATATTCCAGGCGCATGCGGGCGCGCGCCGCGCTGTCAGCCGGCCTTGGCCATCACCAGCTGGTCGATATTGTCGCACAGCCCCTGCAGCACGAAATACCGGTCGCTCGGCACCTGGCCCTCATTGACCTCCTGCGTCCATTGCTCCAGCGGTAACTTGATCGCGAACGCCTTGTCGATCGCGAAGGCGACATCGAGGAAGTCGAGGCTGTCGATGCCCAGGTCCTCGATCGCGTGGCTGGTGGGCGTGATCGTCTCGCGCGGAATGCCGCAGATCTCGGAGATGATTCCGGCGACGGTGTCGAAGGTGGATGCCATGGCCAAGCCTCGCAGAGTGAAGGGTCGAATAGCCACGCATGGGGCCCAGACGGGGTGGCCCGAACGGGGCGGCCCAGACGGGGCGGCCCGGACGGGCGACATGTACCCCACCATACCGCCATGGCACGATGCATGCCGGCAGTCCCGGTAGTTCACGCTTTCGAATAACATCCGCACTGCGCATCAGCAACAACCACGCCCGCCCGAATCGTGGCGCCGTCACGGCCGGCAAGGCGGGATCTCACCCCGCGCCCCACCAGGGCGAAGCCCCGGCCTCACCCTCTACAATCCCAGCAACCGCACCGCATTGCCCCCGCAAACCGCCGCCACGGTGGCGATGTCGAACCCGGCCACGCCGGCGACATGGCCCACCGGATCGTACTCGCCCATGTCGAACGGATAGTCGGTCCCCATCAGGATGTGGTCGGCGCCGAACACCCGCACCAAGTTCTCCAACTGGTGCGGCGTGAACACGATGCTGTCGAAATACACCTGCCGCAGATAGCTGGTCGGCGGCAGCGGCAGCGCGCCGTGGGCGTCCGAACGGGCGCCCCAGGCATGGTCGATCCGCCCGGAATAGGCCGGCAGATAGCCGCCGCCATGCACCGCCAGCAGCTTCAGCGCCGGGTGGCGGGCCAGCACGCCGTCGAAGATCAGGTGGTGCAGCGCCACCGTGGTGTCGAGCGGGTTGCCGATGACGTTATTGAAGTAGAAGCGCGCCAGCCGCGCCGGCTCGGTGTAGCCGGCGGGGTGGATCACCACCAGCACGCCCAGCCGCTCGGCGGCCGCCCAGAACGCGGCGAAGCGCGGGTCGGAGAGTTCCGCGCCGCCCACGTTGGTCAGCACCTGCACGCCCTTGAAGCCCAGCACGTCGCGGCAATGCGCCAGTTCGGCCGCCGCCGCCGCGCCGTCCTGCATCGGCACCGTGCCGAACGGGATGAACCGGTCCGGCCGGCGCGCCGCGAAGGCGGCCACCCCCTCGTTGACCAGCCGCGCGGCCTGGATGGCCAGGTCCACCGGCAGGTCGTGGTAACATTGGCCGGGCGCGGGCATCACCACCTGGCGGTCGATCGCCATGGCGTCCAGCTCGCCCAGCCGGTTGTCCAGCGTGGTCATGCGGCTGGCGCGGTCGGCCGACTGCCTTGCGCCCAGCGCCAGCGTGTCGGCCGGGAACGGCTCGGGCGGGCGGCGCAGATGCGGGCGCACCAGGGCCGCCGCCGCCGGGGCGATCACATGGGCATGGATGTCGATGGTCGGCCCGCCGCCGCAAGCCCCGGCGGCGCGCAGGTCGCGGCCGCTGCGCCCGGTGGGGCGGGCCGCGGTGGCGGCGTAGCGGTTCCAGATGTCGGCCATGGCGTCACCTCCGGTCATAATCGGGGGAGGCTAGCGCAACGGCACCGGCTTCGCATCGTCGGGCATGCGGTAGGCGACGGTCAGGCGCACCACGTCCCCGGCCGCTCCCGGCTCGGCCATGAACACCGCGCCGACGCCCACGCGCTCGCGCGCGGCGAAAGCCTCGGGCGGCTGCACGAACCGGCCGCCGCCGCCGCAGGCGCCGCTCACCGGGTCGCAGGCCTGCGCCACGCCGCCGCGCACCACGCCCAGCCGCACCGCCACCGGCACCCCGCCGGCCGGCAGCAGGGCCGCCAGCGGCATGCAGTTGGCATAGGGCACCCTGCCGGCCGGCAGCCGCAGCAGGGTGCGGAAATCGGCGGCGCTGCCCTCGCGCAGCGCCTCGAACATCGGCGGATCGAGCGCCCTGATCGCCTCGGCCAGGTCGCCCGACACGGCCGGCGCGGTGCGCGGTGCGACGATCGCCAGCGCGGTGCGGAAGAAGTCGATGCTCGGCTGGCCATAGCAGGTGGGGTTGGCCGGCGCCGCCACCGGCGCGGCGGCGGCGGCGGCCACCTCCACCTCCTGCACCCAGCAGGTGGCGCAGTCCGGGGCGACGGCACGCTGGGCGGGCGAGCCGGGCGGCCATAGCCGGCCGGATTGCGCCTGGGCTGCCAGCGGCCACGCCAGCAGGGCGACGAGCAGGAGCCGCATCGGTGTCCTCCCATTCAGGCGCGTCGTGGCGCGCCTTGGATCGCATCATGCCGGGTTTCGCGCCCGGCATGTTGAAAATGCAATCATCCGTAATCGATTCAATGCAACCGTCCCGTAGTCACCTTTGGTCAACTTTTGTCGGTCCCATATTGCACTGCGGCAGGACGCTGCCCCACTGTCCGGCCGGCCCCGGTCGCGCCCGGAGATGCCCCCGGAGATGCCAGAATGCCGCATATGCTGCCGCACGGGCCGGCTGGCCACTGGCCGGGCCGATCGGCTCCAGCCGGGCCGAGACCCGCCGCGTGCCTGCTGCTGTTCGGCCTGTGCGTCGCCCTGCTGGCGGTTGCGCTGGGCCTGGCCCTGGTGCTGCACCAGGTGGTGGCCGGCGTCGCCCTGCTCTGCGCCGTCGTGGCGGTGCTGGGCTGGCAACTGGCCCGCCAGCACCGCTTCCGGCAGGCCGCCGAGCGCGACATGCGCCGCAGCGAGGGCACGTTCCGCACCTATTTCGACCATTGCGCCGACGGCATCATGGTGGTCCGCGTCGAGCCGGACGGGGGCCTCGTCTACGAGGACGTGAACCGCGCCGCCGCCGCCATCATGGGCATCGACGCCGCCGCCGCCATCGGGCGGGCGCCGCGCGACCTGTGGCCGCCCGAGCGCGCCCGCTTCATCGAGACGCAGATGCGGCGCTGCATCACCGGCGACGCGCCGCCGGCCTGCGGCCGCACCATCGAGCTGCCGCCCGGCCCGCGCAAGCTGCGCCTGACCCTGGCGGCGGTGCGCGACGACGGCGGGCGGGCGCACCATATCGTCACCAGCGTGCTGGACGTGACCGACCGCGACATGCTGGAGGACCAGCTCCGGCAGGCCCAGAAGATGGAGGCGATCGGCCGCCTCACCGCCGGGGTGGCGCATGATTTCAACAACCTGCTGCAGGCGGTGGCGGGCAGCCTGGAATTGCTGCTGGACGAGGTGGCCGACCTGCCGACGGCGCGCGAATACGCCGAGATCACCATGCGGTCCGCCCAGCGCGGCGCCCAGCTCACCCACTACCTGCTGGCCTTCGCGCGCAAGCAGGTGCTGGTGCCCAGGGTGGTCGCCCTGCCGGAGCTGCTGAGCGGCTTCGTGGCCGTGCTGCGCCGCGCGATCGGCCCGCGCTTCGTGCTGGAGGTGGCGTGCGCCCCCGACACGCCGCCCGCCTTCGCCGACCCCGGCCAGATCGACGTGGCGCTGCTCAACCTGATCCTGAACGCCCGCGACGCCATGCCCGAGGGCGGAACGCTGCGGATCGAGGCGCGCGCCGCCGCCGCGCCGTGCCCCCAGGCGCCGCCGGGGCTGGCGCCGGGCGACTACGTGGTGCTGGCGGTGGTGGATCACGGCACCGGCATGGAGCCGGCGGTGGCCGCGCGCGCCGTCGAGCCGTTCTTCACCACCAAGGGCGCCAAGGGGTCCGGGCTCGGCCTGTCGATGGTGCACGGCTTCGCCCACCAATCGGGCGGCGACGTCCGCATCGACAGCGCGCCCGGCCGGGGCACGGCGGTGGAGATCTGGCTGCCGCGCGCCGCCGCCGCCGCCTCCCCCACCGCGGCACCGCCCGCCATCCGCCTGCGCGGCGCCGGGCGGGTGCTGCTGGTGGACGACACGCCCGACGTGCTGCTGACCATCGGCGCCTTCGTCGAATCCGCCGGCTATGACGTCACCCGCGCCGATGGCGGCGAGCAGGCCCTGGCGCTGCTGGCCGCCGGCGAGCGGTTCGATGCGCTGGTGACCGACTACGCCATGCCGGGCCTGAACGGTGCCGCGCTGATCCGCGCCGCCCTGCCCCTGCAGCCCGGCCTGGCCACCCTGATCATCACCGGTTTCGCCGAGATCGACGGGCTGGACACCCTGCCGCCCACCGTCCGCACCCTGCGCAAGCCGTTCCGCCGCGAGGACCTGCTGCGCCAGCTCAAATTCCTGACCGAGCCGGCCGGCTGAGTTTTGTTATGTCGCATGATGGTTATGCAACATAACAAGGCCGCCACACCACCCGCTATACCACTGGCGACATCCCGCCATCCACGTTGATCGCCGTGCCGGTGATGTAGCCGCCGGCGTCCGAGGCCAGGAAACAGGCCATGTTGGCGAATTCCTCGGCGCGGCCCATGCGGCCCAGCGGCACCGGGGCGCCGACCTTGGCCATATGCTCCTCCAGCGTCAGGTTCTGCCCCTTGGCCACTAGGCCGGCATGCGCGCGGGCCACCTGGTCGGTGGCGATCAGCCCGACCAGCAGCGCGTTCACCAGGATGCCGTGCGGCGCGCCCTCGCCGGCCAGCACCTTGGTCAGCGCCATGCCGGCGGCGCGGCTGACCACGGTGGGGCAGCCGCCGGCGCGCGGGGCCTTGGCGCCGATGTTGAGCACATTGATCACCCGCCCCCAGCGCCGCTCGCGCAGTTGCGGCCACACCAGGCGGGTCAGCCGGATGGCGGCGAACAGCTTGAGGTCCAGGTCCTCCTGCCAGATCTCGTCGGTGATGCTCTCGAACGCCCCGGTGCGCGAGGTGCCGGCATTGTTCACCACGATGTCGATGCGCCCCAGCTCGGCCATCGCCGCCGCATGGGCACGCGCGATCTCGTCGGCCCGCGACACGTCGCAGGCGATCGCGGCCACCCGCCGGCCGGGCGCCGCCGCCAGGATCTCGGCGCGCGCGGCGTCCAGCGTGGACTGCGTGCGCGCCAGAATCGCCACGTCGGCGCCGGAGGCGGCGAAGCGCTTGGCCATCGCCAGGCCGAGGCCCTTGCTGCCGCCGGTGACGATGGCGGCGCGGCCGGTCAATCGTATGTCCATGGTCGGTTTCCCCTCAATTATTGCCGAGATAGGCGCCGTCGCGGGCCAGCAGGCGGCCGGCCCTGAACACCAGCCGGCCGGCGGGGCGCTCGGCCACCGCCTCGGCCAGGGTTTCCGCCGCCACCGCCAGCAGGTCGGCGGGCGCCCCCACGGCGACGGCGCGGCCGGGCAGGCCGAGCATGCGGGCCCCGGCATCCGAGCAGATGCCATAGGCCAGCGCGATGTCGTCGTCGGCGCGGAAGCCCTGGCGCAGGCTGATCAGCAGCGCGCGCTCCAGCATGCAGCCATTGCCGAAGGGCGACCACAGGTCGCGGATGTTGTCGCTGCCGGCATAGATGGCCACGCCGCGCGCCCGCAGCGCCTGCACCGGCGGCACCGGCCCGGCCGAGGGCGAGGAGGTCAGGATCGCCACCCCGGCGGCCGCCAGCGCATCGGCGGTGGCGGCGAAATCCGCCGCATCCGGGGTGCCCAGGCTGAAGGCGTGGCTGACCGTGACCAGCCCGGCCATGCCCGCCGCCCCGGCGCGCGCCGCGATGTCGCGCAGCTGCGCGTTGCCGCCGGCATCGCGGTCGTGCAGGTGGATGTCGATGCCGCGCCCGTGCCTGCCGGCCAGCGCGAACACCACGTCCAGATGCGCCTTGGCGTCGCCGTCATAGCTCGCCGGGTCCAGCCCGCCCACCAGGTCGGCGCCCTCGGCCAGCGCCGCGTCCAGCAGCTCGGCCACGCCCGGCCGGCCGAGGATGCCGCTTTGCGGGAAGGCGACGATCTGGATGTCCACCTCGCCCCGGAACCGCTCGGCCACCGCGCGCACGGCGTGGAAGTTCTCCAGCCCGATATCGTCGTCGATATCCACATGGGTGCGCAGCGCGGTGGTGCCGTTAGCGATCATCCGGCGCAGCAGGGCGGCGGCGCGCCGCGGCACCGGATGGGCCAGGCCGCGCCGGTACCGCCGCTCGTTCTCGATGCGCTCGCGCACCGTGGCCGCGCCGCTGTTGGGCCGCCAGGGCATGCCCATCAGCGTCTTGTCCAGGTGCACATGTCCGTCCACCAGGGCGGGCAGCAGCAGCCGGCCCCCCAGGTCCATGCCGCCCCCGCCGCCCGCATGCGGCGCGATGGCGGCGATGCGGCCGCCTTCGACCATCACATCCACATGCCGGCCATCCGCCAGCCTCGCGTTGTCCAGCCGCATCCGCCGCCCCTCCATCCCGTGCCCCCCTCCATCCCGTGCCACTGTGGCGTCCCGCGGCGGCGCCGCCAAGGGCGCTTCCCTCGCCCGCCGGTTCGGTGGAACATCCGGGCGGGAACAGGGAGACGGGCCATGCCGCACGCCACCGCCGAGGACGGGGTGAAGCTGTATTACGAGGAGACCGGGGCCGGCACGCCGGTGGTCTTCGTGCATGAATTCGCCGGCGACCACCGCAGCTGGGAGCCGCAGATGCGGCATTTCGGCCAGCGCTACCGCGCCATCGCCTTCAACGCGCGCGGCTACCCGCCGTCGGACGTGCCGGAGGCCGTGTCCGCCTATTCGCAGGACCGCGCGGCCGACGACATCGCCACCGTGCTGGACCAGCTCGGCATCGGCCGCGCCCATGTGGTCGGCCTGTCGATGGGCGGGTTCGCCACCCTGCATTTCGGCTTCCGCCATGCCGAGCGCGCGCTGTCGCTCTCGGTGTGCGGCTGCGGCTACGGCGCCGACCCGGACCAGCGCGAGACCTTCCGCGAGGAAGGGGCGAACACGGTGGCCTTCATCCGCGCCCACGGTATGCGCGCCTTCGCCGACCGCTACGCCTTCGGGCCGACGCGGGTGCAGTACCAGAACAAGGACCCGCGCGGTTTCGCCGAGTTCCTGGACCAGCTGGCCGGGCATTCGGCGGCCGGCTCGGCCAACACCCAGCTCGGCGTGCAGCGGGAGCGGCCGTCGCTGTACGACCTGGTGGACGAGATGCGGGCGCTGCGCGTGCCCACGCTGGTCCTGACCGGCGACGAGGACTGGCCCTGCCTGCAGCCCGGTCTGCTGATGAAGCGCACCATCCCCTCGGCGGCGCTGGCGGTGATGCCCAATTGCGGCCACGGCATCAACCTGGAGGACCCGGACCTGTTCAACCGCATCGTGGGCGATTTCCTGGCCCAGGTAGACCTCGGCCGCTGGCCGATGCGCGACACGCGGGCGATGGGCGCGTCGATCACCGGCATGCGCTGAGCGGCGCCGGGCGGCCGGAACATCCACAGGTGAGGCGGGGAGGCGGAGAGACCGCATCCCTGCCTCCTCCCCGCCTCCCCGCCTCCCCGTCTCCCCGTCTCCCCGTCTCCATGTGAATCCACCTTTTTCCGCCGCCAGCCCCGCCCGGCCCGTTGCCCGACTCGCCGCCCGGCGGGCAGGTTGCGATATTACAAATCCGCAACCCGAAACCGGAGCCCACCCGTGAACGCCATCTGTGCCCGCTTCAACATGGCGGCGCTGGGCACCACCCCGCGCACCGAAATCCTCGCCGGGCTGACCACCTGGCTGGCGATGGCCTATATCGTGGCGGTCAACCCGCATATCCTGGCCACCACCGGCATGGACCAGGGCGCGGTGTTCACCGCCACCTGCCTGGCCGCCGGCCTCGCCTCCATCGCCATGGGGCTGTTCGCCAACTTCCCGCTGGCCTTGGCGCCGGGCATGGGGCTGAACGCCTATTTCGCCTTCGCCGTGGTGGGGGGCATGAAGGTGCCCTGGCAGGTGGCGCTGGGCGCGGTGTTTCTCTCGGGCGTGCTGTTCCTGATCGTCAGCCTGCTGCGGCTGCGCGAATGGCTGATCAACGCCATTCCGCTCTCGCTCAAGCTGGGCATCGGTGCCGGCATCGGCTTCTTCCTGGCGATCATCGGGTTGCAGGGCATGGGCCTGGTGGTCAAGAGCCCGGCGACGCTGGTGACGCTGGGCAACCTCACCGACCACAAGACGCTGCTGGCCTGCCTCGGCTTCATCATGATGGCCGGGCTGAACGCGCGGGGCATCAGCGCGGCCGTGCTGATCGGCATCCTGGCGACGGCGGCGATCGGCATTCCGCTGGGGCTGACGCAGTTCCAGGGCGTCGTCTCGATGCCGCCCTCGCTGGCGCCGACCTTCCTGCAGATGGACATCCCGGGCGCGCTCGGCCTGGGCCTCGCCGGCATCGTGCTGACCTTCTTCCTGGTGGACCTGCTGGACAATGCCGGCACGCTGATCGCCACCACCCACCGCGCCGGGCTGATGAACCGGGACGGCACGGTGCCCCGGCTGCGCCAGGCGCTGACGGCGGATTCGGGCGGCGCCATCCTCGGCTCGGTGCTCGGCACCTCCACGGTGACCAGCTACATCGAGAGCGCCGCCGGCATCCAGGCCGGCGGGCGCACCGGGCTGACCGCGGTGGTGACCGGGGTGCTGTTCCTGCTGACCCTGTTCCTCGCGCCGCTGGCCCGCTCCATCCCGGAATTCGCCACCGCGCCGGCGTTGGTGTTCGTCGCCTGCTTGATGGCGCGCGCGCTGAAGGACCTGAACTGGGACGACGCCAGCGATTACCTGCCGGCGATCGTGACCGCCATCGCCATGCCGTTCACCTTCTCGATCGCCACCGGCATCGGCCTGGGCTTCATCGTGCATGCCCTGGTCAAGACCATCGCCGGGCGCGCGGGCGAGGTGGGCGGCGCGGTATGGCTGATCGCGGCGGCGAGCGTGCTGCGGTTTGCCATGTAGGGAGGGGAGGCGGGACGGGGGAACGTCAGGCGAAGCTCCGCCTTGTTTCTCCCCGCCTCCCCGCCTCCATGTGGATCGGCTTGCCTGACGGCCTGGCCGTCCCCGCGACCAGCGCGCCCCGGAACAGCCCGATCCCCACCGCCTTGCCCCAGGCCAGCGCCTCGGCGCTGTCGGTGCCGGCCAGCACGATCCGCGCCGCGTCCTCGGCCAGCCTTGCCGGGTCGGCGGCCGCCAGCGCCGGGGACCAGCGCAGTTGCACCAGGTCCAGCCCCAGCCCGGCGCGCGGCACCACCTCCAGCAGCTCGGCGCCAGCCCCGCGCAGCAGCAGCCGGTAATGGCGGGCGCGGGCGAAATCGCGGGCGAACAGGAAGGCGGCGGGGTCGGCCATGGCGTCGGCGGCGTGCAGGCCCAGCGTCACCTGCCCGCGCAGGTCCGGCGGCAGCGCCGCGTCGAAGCGCAGGAACTCGGGCGCCAGCACCGAGCCGACATTGAGGTCCAGGCCGAACGGCGCCGCACCGCGCAACTCCCCCGGCGCGGCCAGCAGCGCCAGCAGCCGCCGGTCCAGCGTGCGGGTCAGGCGGCGGTGAAGCCAAGGATCGGCGCGCACGTCATGCGCCGGCACCAGCGTCTCGGCCAGTTCCGCCACCGACAGGGCGCGCCGTTCCCAGGCCAGCGCGAAGCCGGTGCCAACCCCGGTGCCAACCCCGGTGCCGGCCCCGGCGCCAACCCCCGTGCCAATCCAGGCGCCGACCGGCTGGCGGCGAGCGAAGCGGGCCATGTCGGCGCCCGCCAGGGCCGCCTCCAGCGCCGCCAGCGTGGTCAGGTCCAGCATCCGTCCGCCGGCGGCGCGTCGGCGGGCGGGCGGCGGGGGTGGGCGGCTGGCGTCGATGGCGGCCAGCAGGCGGTCGGCCTCGTCGGGCAGGCGCAGGCAGGCGACCAGGGCGGCGGGGTCCGGCAGGCTCTCCGCCTCGTCGGCGAACAGATGCGCCAGCGCGGCCAGCACCGCCGCCTCGGCCGGGGTGTCGCCGCGCCATACCAGCACAAGGTCGGTGTTCGGCAGGGTGAAGCAGCGGGCGCGGTCGGCCAGGGCCAGCGGCGCCACCGCCTCGCGCGCCAGCCGCAGATGGTGCGGCCGGGCCAGCGCGCGCGGCAGGGTGGACAGGCGCAGCAGCAGGGCGCGCCGGGCGATGCCGCTGGCCACCGACTCGCGCACCAGAGCGGCCAGCGCGGCGGCGTCCTCCATCGGGCCGGCCGAGCGCGAGGCCAGGATCGGGGCGAGCGCCGCGCTCATGCCGCGCCGTCCAGCCGCACCAGGTCGCGGCAGCCATGCCGCCCGGCCGGCCCGCTGGCCGATGCCCGCTCCATGCATTGCCGCAGCGTGCAGTCGCGCGCGTGGCCGCAGCCGCCCAGCCGCCCGGCGGCGAGCATGGCGTCCGGCTGGGCGCCCTGGAAGCGGCGGATACCGCGGGCGACGCCCCAATGCAGCGCGGCCTCGCTGTCGGCGCGGTGCAGCACGATGCGGGCGGGGCCGATGCGCGCCACCGCCTCGTCGATGCCGGCGGCCTCGGCGGCGGGCAGGGTGGCCAGCAACGGCGACCAGTCGAGCTTCAGCAGGCCGGGCGCCAGCCGCCAGGGCCGCGCCAGCAGCAGCGCCAGATGCGCCACGCCGTCCAGCACCAGCGGCATGCCGGCCTCGTCCAGCCGGGCGCGGGCGCGGGCGAAGGCGGGCGGGTCGGCGCAGGCGTCCAGCCACTCCACCTCCACCCCCGGCATCGCCCCGACGGCGCGGCAGGCGGCGGCGAAGCGGGGGAAATCGTCGGACAGGATGCCGGCCGGCGTCAGGTTCACATGCACCGCGGGCGCCGCCGCCGGGTCCAGCGGGCCGCCGCCGCCGGCCGCGCGGCACAGCACCTCCAGCAGCCGCCGGTCCAGCCGCGCGGCCAGGTGGCGGAACAGGAACGGGTCGGCCGCGCCGTCCAGCCCCAGCCGCGCCTCCAGCACCGTGGCGGCGAAGGCGATCTCGCGGAACAGCGGCCGCAGCGCACCGGGCCGCGCCGGGTCCAGCAGCGCGGCGGCCTGGCGGCGCAGCACCTCGGGCACCGGCATTTGCCCGATCCGGTCGTCGATCGCCGCCGCCGCCCCGGCCTGGCCGGCGATGCCGTCATCCTCCGGCGGGGCCATGACGGTCTCGGCCAGCCGGGCGGCGGCGTAGGCCAGCAAATCGCGGCGCGCGCCCCCCAGCGGCCAGACGGATACGAGCCGGTCCGGCGCCACCGCCGCCATGCGCAGCAGCCGGTGCAGCAGGGCGGCGGGGTCGGCCTCCGGCGCGCGCGCGGCGTCGCCCAGCAGCACCATGTCGCCGTTGCGCAGCGCGAACACCTGGCCGTCATGCAGCCTCGCATGGTCCTCCAGCACGGCGCGGGCCACCCGGCGATGGTGCGGACGCGGCCCTGGTGGCGGCAGGCGGGAGAGGTGCAGCACCAGCGCCGCCCGCCGTGCCGGCTGGCGGCCCGCATGGTCCAGCAGCAGCCGCTCGGCCGCCCCGCCCGCCGGGCCGGGGCGCGCCAGCGTCACCCGCGCCTCCGCCCGCGCGAACAGGTGCCGCGCGTTCACGGGCGGGGCGCCGCGCCGGGCCGCGTTCTGCGGCGTGTGGCGGGCATGGGTGCGGCTCGGCGCATTTTTTGCGGCCTCATGGCGATTGGTGGCTCGGGCCACGGGGGCCTCGAACTCGGGGCAACCAGCCGCTAGGGTGGCGCGTGATGATTACTCCCGTCTTAGCGCCCGCCACCGTTCCGCCCGGCATCCGGGTCTATGCCATCGGCGATGTGCATGGATGCCTTGACCAGTTGGACGCCCTGCATGACGCCATAAAGGACGATATGACCCGGCGAAACCTGCCAAAAATGGGCGATTCCGGGACGATTCTGGTCCATTTGGGCGACTATATCGACCGCGGGCCGGACAGCTCCGGGGTGATCGAGCGGCTGCTGGCACCCTTCGCGGTGCCGCCGGGGGTGGCGACCCCACACGTCGTGAACCTGATGGGCAACCATGAGGCGATGCTGTTGGACGCGCTGGACGGCCAGCGGAGCAGCGCCGAGATGTGGCTGGCCAATGGCGGCGTGGCCTCGCTGCAAAGCTGGGCGGTGCCGCCGCGGACACCGCCGCGGAAATGGGCGGCGCTGATCCCGCCGGCGCACCAGGCGTTCCTGCGCGGGCTGGCGCTGCTGCACCAGGTGGGCGGCTACGTGTTCGTGCATGCCGGCCTGCGCCCGGGCACGCCGATCGCCGAGCAGACCCGGCACGACATGCTGTGGATCCGCGAGCCGTTCCTGTCCAGCGAGCAGGCGCTGGGCGCCGTGGTGGTGCATGGCCATACGCCGGAGGAGCCGTACCCGGTGGTGCGGACCAATCGGATCGGGTTGGATACCGGGGCGGTGCTGGGCGGGGTGCTGAGCTGCGTGGTGCTGGAGGGCGACACGATGGCGTTCCTGCAGGCATGACCGCGCGCGCCAGCCTTGCCAGGGTGGCGGGGCTTCGCTACGGCATGCACGCATGACCGACCCGATCGCGCCGCCGACCATCGAGGATGCCGTCCGCCTGCTGGCGCATGCCCGCGTGCTGGTGGTGGGCGACGCCATGCTGGACCGCTACGTGTTCGGCAAGGTCGGGCGGATCAGCCCGGAGGCGCCGGTGCCGGTGCTGATGGTGGAGAAGGAACTCTCCGAGCCGGGCGGCGCCGGCAACGTGGTGCATAATCTGTGCGCGCTGGGGGCGGCGGTCGCCTTCGTCTCGGTGGTCGGCGACGACCAGGCCGGGGCGGAGCTGACCGGGCTGATCGGCACGCAGGCCGGGGTGGAGCCGTGGCTGCTGGTGCAGGGCGGGCGGATCACCACCACCAAGACCCGTTTCGTCGCCGAAGGCAGCCGGCGCGGCGGCCAGCATCTGCTGCGCGCCGACCACGAGGATGCCCGGCCGATCCACCCCAAGCTGGCCGAGCGGTTGCTGCGCATCGCCGGCGACGCAATGGCGGCGACCTCGCTGGCGGTGCTGTCGGATTACCGCAAGGGCGCGCTGGCGGGCGACATGCCGGCGCTGCTGATCGCGCGCGCCCATGCCGCCGGGCGGCGGGTGATCGCCGATCTGCGGGCGGCGGATTTCGCCCGCTATGCCGGCGCCGACGTGCTGATGCCGCATGCGCGCGACATGCTGCCGGCCGCCGAGGAGGTCACCGACGACAGCGTGGCCGCCGCCGGCCAGGAGTTGCGGGCGCGGCACGGCTTCGGCGCCCTGCTGGTCAAGCGCGGCGAGGAGGGGCTGAGCCTGGTGGACGCCGAGGGCGCGCATCACTACCGGCTGAACCCCACCGAACTGGTGGACCTGTCCGGCGCCGGCGACGCGGCGCTGGCCACGCTGGCGGCGGGGCTGGCGGTGGGGCTGGACCTGCGCACCGCCAGCCGGCTGGCCAATGCCGCCGCCGGGCTGATCGGCGCCACCCCCGGCAGCGGCGTGGCGCAGGCCGCCGGGCTGCTGGAGGCGGTCGCCTTGGAGGATGCCCGCGCCCGGGGCTAGTGTTCCCCCAAGACACGGGGAGGACACCGCGATGAAGATCGACGACGTCTCGCTGACCATCTTCACCTGGGACGATATCCCGCCGACGCGCTACCATGCGGGGTCTTTCGTCCAGCAGGACAGCAACCTGGGCCTGCTGCGCCTCCGCACCGATGCCGGGCTGGAGGGCCACGCCTTCCTCGGCTCGGCCTCCAACCCCGCCGCCATGGACGGGCCGCAGCTGATCCGCTGGCTGAAGCCGATGCTGATGGGCGCCAACCCGCTGGAGCGCGAGCGGCTGCATGCGCGCATGCTCAAGCTGTCGCGCAACGTGTCGTATCGCTGCATCGGGGCGGCGGACGTGGCGCTGTGGGACCTCGCGGGCAAGATCGCCGGGCTGCCGGTGCATGCGCTGATGGGCACCATGCGCACCGCCATCCCGGCCTATGCCAGCTCCCAGGTGCTGCCGAGCATCGACGCCTATGTGGAGCAGGCGCAGGCGTTCAAGGCGGCGCACTGGGCGGCCTACAAGATCCATCCACCGACCGACCCGGACACCGACATCAAGCTGTGCGAGGCAGTGCGCCGGGCGGTGGGCGACGAGTACACGCTGATGCTGGATTCCACCTGGAGCTACGACTACCCGGACGCGCTCAAGGTCGGCTTCGCCATTCAGCGGCTGGGGTTCAAGTGGTACGAGGACCCGTTGGCCGACGAGGACATCAACGGCTACGTCAAGCTGCGCCAGAAGCTGGACATCCCGATCATGGCCACCGAATACCCGGCCGGCGCGCTGGACACCTACCCGATCTGGCTGACCGAGCGGGCCACCGACTATCTGCGCGGCGACATCCCGAACAAGGGCGGGCTGACGACCATGCTCAAGACCGCCCACCTGGCCGAGGCGTTCCGCATGCGCTACGAAATCCACCACAGCGGCAATTCGCTGAACAACCTGGCCAACCTGCACCTGGCCCTGGCGATTCCCAACACGACGTTCTTCGAGGTGCTGCTGCCCGATGGCGCGCATAAATACGGCATGGCGCGCGACCTGGAGATCGACGCCGACGGGATGCTGCATGCCCCCGCCGGCCCGGGTCTGGGGGCGGAGATCGATTTCGACCTGATCGGGCGCAAGACGGAGGCGGTGTTGCGCTGAAGCGCGAGGACCGGAGGTAGAATCACCGGAGGTCTGAATCACGCGATAAAACAAAGCACTGAAGCGTGATGACCGCATCTTTCAGCGGTCATCACGCTTCGGCGGCCGGCATCAGGCCATCACGGAGCGCACCATGGCCGGCGCCGCGCGCTCGGTGTCCAGCATGTAGTCGCGGGTCAGCGGCACTGCGCGCAGGTCGCGGGTGAGCTGGATCTGGAACACCATCTGGTCCTCGCGGCGGAAGGCGATCTCGCTGCCGCACAGGTAGAACTCGAACATCCGGCAGAACCGCTCATCATACAGTCCGGCGATGGCGTCGCGGTTGGCGGCGAAGCGGCGGCGCCAGTGGCGCAGCGTCTCGGCGTAGTGCAGCCGCAGGATCTCCACATCGGTGGTCACCAGCCCGGCGCGCTCTATGGCCGGCAGCACCTCGGACAGCGCCGGGCAATAGCCGCCGGGGAAGATGTATTTGGCGATCCACGGATTGGTGCTGCCGGGCGGCGAGGAACGGCCGATGGCGTGCAGCAGCGCCACTCCGTCGGGCGCCAGGTTGTTCTTGAGCACCTCGAAGAACGGCCGGTAATAGCCCACGCCGACATGCTCGAACATGCCGACCGAGACGATGCGGTCGAACCGGCGGTGCAGGGCGCGGTAGTCCAGCAGCTCGAACTGCACGCGGTCGGACAATCCCTCGGCGGCGGCACGGGCCTGCGCCTCGGCGAGCTGCTCGGTGGAGAGGGTGATGCCGGTGACGCGCGCGCCGTAGTCGCGCGCCAGGGTCAGCGCCATGCCGCCCCAGCCGCAGCCGATGTCCAGCACCGTCAGGTCCGGCCGGTCCAGCTTCAGCTTGCTGGCGATGTGGCGCTTCTTGGCGGCCTGCGCCTCCTCCAGCGTTTCGGTGCCGGTGGGGAAATAGGCACAGGAATATTGCCGGTCGCGGTCCAGGAACAGGCTGTAGAGCCGGCCGTTCAGGTCGTAGTGATGAGCCACGTTGCGGCGGGAGCGGCCGGCCGGATTGAACTGCGCCAGCCGCCTGGTGATACGCTCGAACCCGGCATGCAGCCGCAGGATCGGGTGGTGCGAGGTTTCGGCCATCAGGTTGGTGCACAGCGTGTCCAGCACGTCGTAGATGCTGCAATCCACCGGCACCAGCCCGCCATCCATATAGGCCTCGCCGACCGCCAGCCCGGGGTTGAGCGCGATCCGCCGCGCCGTGCGGGCATCGCGCAACGCGATCAGCGCCTCGGGGCCGGGTTCGCCGGTATAGGTGGTCAATTGCCCATCCGGCCAGCGCACCGTCAGCCGCCCAAGGACGATGAAGCGCCTGAGAATATGGTCCAGCAACGGTCGCATCGCGTTCCCCCCCTGCACGATCGGAAGAATGGTGCGAGGAAGAATGGAACCTTAGATGACAGAATGGCAACCCTTGCCGTGCCGGGCGAACGCCGCATGCCGGCCCGACCACACCCTTTTGGGGCGGATCAGGCCGGCATGGCCGGCTTTGGCAGATCGTTTTCGCAAGCCAGACTTGCGGCCCGCGCGCCCCCCGGTCGCCCGGGCGGCGTGGATCAGACGTCGGGCTGCGGCGCCTCGGACGGGTCGAGGTCCTCGGTGGGCATCTCGTACTCGTCTTCCTCGCGCGCGGTCGCCTCGCCGCGCGCCTGGCGCTCGGCTTCCTCGACGCTGCGGGCGACGTTCACGGTGACCGGGATGCTCACCTCGGGGTGCAGCACCACGCGCACCGTGGTCAGGCCGAGCGTCTTGATCGGATGCTCCAGCACGACCTGGCTGCGGTTGACGGTCAGCCCGCCGGCCGTGCAGCCATCGGCGATGTCGCGCGAGGAGACCGAGCCGTACAGGCTGCCCGATTCGCCGGCCTGGCGGATGATGACGACGGACAGCCCGCCCACCCGCTCGGCCAGCCGCTCCGCCTCGTCGCGGCGCTTGATGTTCTGCGCTTCCAACTGGGCGCGCTGGCTCTCGAACTTCGCCAGGTTGTCCTTGTTGGCGCGGATCGCCTTCTTTTGCGGCAAGAGGAAGTTGCGGGCGAAGCCCGGCTTCACCTTCACCACTTCGCCCATCTGCCCCAGCTTGTCGATGCGCTGGAGGAGAATCACTTCAACGGCGGCCATGATGCGTGCTCCTCAGGCCAGAATATAGGGCAGCAGCGCCAGGAAGCGGGCGCGCTTGATGGCGTTGGCCAGCTCGCGCTGCTTCTTGGCCGAAACCGCGGTGATGCGGCTGGGGACGATCTTGCCCCGCTCGGAGAGGAAGCGGCTCAGCAGGCGCACGTCCTTGTAGTCGATCTTCGGCGCGTTCGGGCCGGAGAACGGGCAGGACTTGCGGCGGCGGTAGAACGGCCGGCGGGCGCCCACGGCGGAGCGCCGGGCGGCGGGATTCACATCGGTGGTGTCGGACATCTGGGTCTACTCCTCGATCGCGCCGCGGAAACCGCCGTCGCGGTCGTCACGCCCGCCACGGAAATCGTCGCGCGGGCCGTCGTCGCGGGCGCGGTATTCCTCGCGGTCGTCGAAGCCGCGCTTGCGGCCGGACTCGAAGCGGCCGGCGGGCTTGGGCCCACGGAAGCCGCGCTCGCGGTCGTCGGACTTGCGCGATAGGATGGCGCTCGGCGCTTCCTCGATCGCATCCACGCGGATGGTCATGAAGCGCAGCACATCCTCGTTGAGGCCGAGCTGGCGCTCCATCTCGACGATCGAGGCGGGCTTGGCGTCCAGGCCCATCAGCATGTAGTGGCCCTTCCGGTTCTTCTTGATCCGGTAGGCCAGGCTGCGCAGGCCCCAGTATTCGCGCTTGCGCACCGAGGTCACGCCCTCGGTGCCGGGCACGATGCCGTTGTCGGTGTCGACCAGGGCGGCGATGGTATCGGCGATCGACTCGACCTGCTGCTGGGTCACGTCGTTGCGTGCGATGAACACGCATTCATATAGCGGCATGGGCACTCCCTCTGGCTTGTCTCCACCCTGGGTCCGCCCCCCGCGGGGGGCCCGACCCCACGCCACCATTGGCGCGCGGGCATAGCCGGGGAAGGCCGTCTCCCCCGGCAGGGAAGGGGCGGGCTTATACACGTATGCCGGGCTGACGCAAGGTGAATGCTCCGGCATGATGCGGCGCAACGGTTCATTCACCCGGCGCGCGCAGCATCGCGCCCCGGACAGGAGACGGACGAGATGACGACGTGCGACCCATCCGCGCCCCGGCCGGGGGCCGCCGCCGGGCTGGGCGGCCTGCTGCGCGCGGCGCTGTGGCCGGCGGTGGCGCTGGCCGCCCTGCTCTGCGTCGCCGCCCCGCTGCGCGCGCTGCTCGGCGCCGCCGCGGACAGGCTGCGGGCGGAGCAGGCGATCGACCTGGGCGGCGATTTCCGCGTGGTGCTGCGCGATGCCGGCCTGCGCCCGCCGCCGGGGACGGTCGCCCAGGCGATCGCCCAGCTCGACGAGGCGCTGTTCCGCACCCTGATCGACCATCCCGAGGGCGGCCACCCGGTCTGCCGCGACTCCACCGACCCGGCGGATATTAGGGTGAAAAGCCGCTACGACGCGCTGGTGCGCATCGGCCTGGCCGAATACCGCGCCTTCGAGGGCCACCAGGGCTGGTGCGACAGCCGCATCGACCTCGTCTACCTCACCGATCTCGGCCGCGCGTCGCGACAGTATTTCGAGGCCCTGCTGCTGGATATGGTGCGGGTGACGCGCTGACGGCGGAGCAGCCGCGATCGCCGATGTCGGCGGACCGGCCCCCTAGGCCGCCTCGGCCACCAGGTGGCGCACCGTGCCGCCGAGCAGCCCGGCCACGATCTCGCGGTGGCACTGGGTGTGGTCGCGCTCGAAGCACAGCAGGCAGCACGGCGCGGCGGCGGTGAGGGCGCGGGCCTGCTGCAGGTCGAACTGGGCTTCCGGCGTGCGCATATGCGCGGTGAAGATCTCGTGCATCAGGGCGGCCTTGCCCGACCGCGCGGCGTCGCGCCCGGGCTTGGGCGTGCCGAGCCCGCGCAGATGCGTATACCCTATACCTATCTCCGCCAGCGAGCCGCCCAGCAGCGTCTTGGAGAATCCGGGCTTGCGCGACTGCGGCACCGCGCGGATGTCCAGCACATGCGCCACCCCGGCCTCGCGCAGCGCCGCGAGCAGGTGGGCCGAGGTGGTGCCCTGGTAGCCGATGGTGAAAAGGTCGGGGGCGGACATCAGTACCAGTTGCGCTTCACCGGCTCCACGCCGCCCTTGGGGGCCAGCCCCTTGGCGCGCAGGCAGCGCACATAGGCAAGGTGCTTCAGGTCCTCCAGGCTCGGCTCGCCCCATTCGGTGCGGTACGACCCGGCCATCTTGGCGATCCGGTCCTGCACCTCGGGGGCGTCCAGCGCTTTCTGCCGGCAGGCCGCGTCGGTCATGCCGGCATCCTGGCTCAGGCTGGCGCAGGCGCCGAGCGCCAGCAGCAGCGACAGGGCTGCGTATTTCATGCGGCGGCGATCCAATCCTCGATGAGGCGCCGGGCGATGCTGTCCGGCCGCGGCAGGCTGAACCCGTGGTCGCGGTGCGCCACCAGCTGGTCGCGGGTGAACCAGCGGGCATCGGCGATCTCGGTGGGGTCGATGGTGATCTCGGTGGTCAGCGCCTGCGCGTAGAACCCGAGCATGATCGAGGCGGGGAACGGCCAGGGCTGGCTGGAATGGTAGTGCACGGCGCCGGTGCGCACGCCGGCCTCCTCGAACACCTCGCGCGCCACCGCCTCCTCCAGGCTCTCGCCCGGCTCCACGAAGCCGGCGAGGGTGGAATACATGGTGGAGTTGGGGAACCGGGTGGAGTGGCCGAGCAGCGCGCGGTCGCCATCGTGCACCAGCATGATCACGGCCGGGTCGGTGCGCGGGAAATGCTGCGCCTTGCAGCCGGTGCAGACCATCGCGTGGCCGGCGCTGCGCGGCTCGCAGGCGGCGCCGCAGATGCCGCAGAAGCGGTGCTTGGTGCGCCAGTGCATCAGCCCGCGGGCATGCGCCAGCACCGAGGCCTCCGGCCCCGCCAGCAGCCCGGCCACCTGCCGCAGGTCGGCGAACTCGCCCATCGCCGGCGGCAGCAGCGGCAGCGGGTCGTCATGGGTGCTGACATCGACGCTGAACAGCGGCACGCCGCCCTGCAGGCCCAGGAAGGCCCAGGGGCCGCCCGCCATGCGCAGCGCCTCGGCCGCCCCGCCGGAGATGAACACCGCCTCCGGCCGCCCCTCGGCCACGCCGCGCATCAGGTTGCGGGCGCGCCACACCGGCGCCCACAGCGTATCCGCAGCATGCAGGGCCAGGTGCACCCAGGCGTCGTCGTCGCGCCGTTCGGCGGCACGATCCAGCGGGCTGCCGGTGTAGACATTCGGGCGGCTGGCGAGGATCAGGGTCACGGGCGGAAGGTCCTTTGCGTGGCCGCGAAACTGCCACGCCGCGCCGGTGCGGGCAACCGGCGGCGGGCGAGCGCCACCTGGCAGCCGGGCCGGCGCGCACGCACGCGGGTCTTGCTTCCAGCCCTGCAATGCACGATATGACAGGCGGGAGGTCGGCGGCGGACGGGCGCCTCGCCAACCTGGTCAGGACCGGAAGGTAGCAGCCACAACGGGTTTCCGCTCGGGTCGTTTGTTCGGCCTCCCACCCTTTCAACCCCGGCCGCACGGGGCACGGTCGCGCCGGGCCCGGTCGCCCTGTTCGACCGGACAGCAGCGGCCCCAGCCAGGCGCCAGCGCATGTCCGGCCTGTTCGAGGACGACAGCACGTTGCCCGAACCGGCGCCCGAGGGCCCGGGGCTGTTCGGCGACGCGCCGCCTGCGCCCCCATCGCGACCCGCGCCAGCCGCCCCCGCCTACCGCGTGCTGGCCCGCAAATACCGCCCCACCGGCTTCGCCGACCTGATCGGGCAAGAGGCGATGGTGCGCACTTTGCGCAACGCCTTCGCGCTCGGCCGGGTGGCGCATGCCTTCATGCTCACCGGGGTGCGCGGCGTCGGCAAGACCACCACGGCGCGCATCATCGCGCGCGCGCTCAACTGCACCGGCCCGGACGGCCAGGGCGGCCCCACCGTGGAACCCTGCGGCGTGTGCCCCAACTGCACCGCCATCCTGGCCGACCGCCACCCAGACGTGGTGGAGATGGACGCCGCCAGCAACAACGGCATCGACGAGGTGCGCGAGATCATCGAGGCGGTGCGCTTCCGCCCGATGCAGGCGCGCACCAAGGTGTTCGTGCTGGACGAGGTGCACATGCTCAGCAAGCCGGCCTTCAACGCCCTGTTGAAGACGCTGGAGGAGCCGCCGCCGCATGTGAAGTTCATCTTCGCCACCACCGAGATCCGCAAGGTACCGGTGACGGTGCTGTCGCGCTGCCAGCGTTTCGACCTGCGGCGCATCTCGGTGGCCGAGCTTTCCGCCCATTTCGCCCGCATCGCCCGCGCCGAGGGGGTGGAGGTCTCGCCCGAGGCGCTGAACCTGATCGCCCGCGCCGCCGACGGCTCGGCGCGCGACGGGCTGTCGCTGCTCGACCAGGCGATCGCCCAGGCCGAGGCCGGCGGCGACATCGGCGCCGAGGCGGTGGCGGACATGCTCGGCCTGTCCGACCGCGGCTCGGTGTTCGACCTGTTCGAGGCGGTGATGGCCGGCCGCATCGCCGAGGCACTGGAGATCACCGACCGCGCCCACGCCCGCGGCGCCGACCTGGGCGTGACGCTGCAGGACCTGCTGGACCTGGTGCACACGCTGACCCGGCTGAAATCGGTGCCCGCCCTGCGCGATTCCAGCGAACTGCCGGAGGCCGAGCGCAGCCGTGGCGGCGCGCTGGCCGACCAGTTGTCCATCCCGGTGCTGGGCCGCGCCTGGCAGATGCTGCTGAAGGGCGTCGGCGAGGTGGAAACCGCGCCGGACCGCCGCGCCGCCGCCGAGATGGTGCTGATCCGGCTGTGCCACGTCGCCGACCTGCCGCCGCCGGGCGAGCTGGTGCGCCGGCTCGCCGAAACCCCGCCCGCCGAGGCGCCGGGCGGCCCGCCCCCCAATGGCAGCGGCGGTGGCGGTGGTGGCGGCCTGCGGGCGGTGGCCAATGGCGGCGCGGCGCGGATGCAGGCGGCGCCCGCACCCCTCGCGCCCGCCCCCCTCGCGCCCACCCCCCTCGCGCCCACCCCCCTCGCGCCCACCCTGGCCGCCACCGCCGCCCCCCGGCTGGCCAGCTTCCGCGAGGTGGCCGCCCTGGTCGCCGAGCGGCGCGAGCCGATGCTACACGCGCATCTGCTGCACTCGGTGCATCTGGTCCGCTTCGCCCCGCCGGTGATCGAGCTGCGCCAGCAGCCGGACGCCCCGCGCGACCTCGCCGCCCGCCTCGCCGCCCTGCTGCTGGACGCCACCGGCACGCGCTGGACCATCGCGCTCTCGGCGGCCGCCGGCGAGCCGACGCTGGCCGAGCAGGGCAGCGCCGCCGACGCCGCCCGCCGGGGTGCCGCCGCCGAGCACCCGCTGGTGCGCGCCATCCTGGACACCTTCCCCGGCGCGCGGATCGAGGCGGTGCACGACTCCCGCACCGACGCCTACGGCCTGCCAGCCGAACCCGCGCTGGACACCCCCCTGGGCGGAGAGGCGGTCGGCCTGGCGCAAACCGACCCCGACATGCCCGATTTCGCCCCGCTGGACGCCGAATTCGCCGATGAGCCTTCCGATTTCTGGGAAAACTGAGCCATGAAGAATATCGCCGGCCTGATGAAGCAGGCCTCGCAGATGCAGAAGAAGATGGAGGAGATGCAGGCGCATCTCGAATCCATGCAGGTCGAGGGCAGCGCCGGCGCCGGCATGGTCCGCGTGGTGCTGAACGGCAAGGGGCAGATGCTGGGCGTCACCATCGACCCGAAGCTGGCCGACCCGGCCGAGATGGAAATGCTGCAGGACCTGCTGATGGCCGCCCATGCCGACGCCAAGCGCAAGGCCGAGGCGGCGGCCGCCGAGCAGATGCAGGCGGTGACCGGCGGGCTGCAACTGCCGCCCGGCATGAAGCTGCCGTTCTGACCCCCGGCCGATGGGCGGCCCCGAGATCGACCGGCTGATCGGCCTGCTCGCCCGCCTGCCCGGCTTCGGCCCCCGCAGCGCGAGGCGGGCGGCGTTGCGGCTGCTGCAACAGCCCGAAACCCGCATGCTGCCGCTAGCCAACGCGCTGGCCGAGGCGGCGCGCGCGGTACGCCCCTGCGCGGCCTGCGGCAACCTGGACAGCCAGGACCCCTGCACCATCTGCGCCGACCCGCACCGCGACCACGGGCTGATCTGCGTGGTCGAGGGGGTGGGCGACCTGTGGGCGCTGGAGCGCGCGCATGTGCATCGCGGCCGCTACCACGTGCTGGGCGGCACCCTCTCCGCCCTGGCCGGCACCGGCCCGGACGACCTGAACGTGGAGCCGCTGCTGGCCCGCGTGCGCGAGGGCGAGGTCGCCGAGGTGATCCTCGCCCTGGGCGCCACGGTGGAGGGCGCCACCACCATGCACTGGCTGACCGAGCGGCTGAAGCCGCTGGGCGTGGTGGTCAGCCGGGTCTCGCAGGGCGTGCCGATGGGCGGCGCGCTGGACGTGCTGGACGACGGCACCCTGGCGGCGGCGCTGCGGTCGCGGCGGCCTTTCTAGGGACGTAACGCCACGAAATACGGCGTGGACTCCAGCTCCGGCTCGTCGAATGCCCGCAGCCGCTCGAACAGCACCGGGAAATCGGCGCGGAACAGCGCCGCCGCGATCCGGCCGGACAGTCGTTCGGCGGCGGTGGACACGCCCGGGATGTCGCTGGCGATCGCCCCCAGCGAGAGCGTGGCGGCGTGGTTGAACAGGTGCAGCCCGGCCAGCGCCGCCGGCGCATCCGCCCCGCGCGGGGTGGCCGCGAAGCCCTCGTCCAGATAGGGAAACCGCCCCAGCTCCGGCCGCGCCAGGGCCGGCGGCGGGGTGTAGGCGTCGGCCCAGGTGGCGATATGCGGCAGCAGCGCCGCCAGCTCCGGCCGCCGCGCCAGGTCCACCGCGAAGCCGGTCGCCAGGACCAGGAAACCGGCGCCGCGCGGCTGCCCGGCGACACGCAGCGCCACGCCCTCCGGCCCCGGACCGGCGGCCTCGACCGGGCTGGCCAGGTGCAGCCGGAAGCCCGGATGGGCCAGCGCGCGGTGCACGCTCTCATGCGGCGGCGGGCTCTGCTCGTCGTGCATATAGGCCATCAATTGCCAGCGTTCGGCGTCCGAAAGGCTTGCCCAACCCTCGAAATAGCCGGGATTCGTGGAGCCGCGGCCCTTGTTGAACTGCGGCAGCCGCGCCCGCCGGCAATACATGTCCACCGCCCGCGCGCCCTGCTCCAGCGCCGTCGCCGCCGCGTCCCAGCCCGAGGAGCCGGCGCCCAGCACCGCCACCCGCTTGCCGCGCAGGCGGGTGAAGTCGATCGCCTCGGCGGTGTGCGCGGCATGCTCCGGCCACAGGGCGCGATCGACCAGGGCCGGGAGGTTCGGCCCGCCGGCGCCGTCGCGCCCGGTGGCCAGCACCACGTGGCGGGCACGCAGCACCCGGCCGTCGGACAATTCGGCCAGCAGATGCGCGCCCTCGTGGTCCAGCAGGCGCAGCGCCACGCCGCTGGACAGCGGCAGGGCGAGCACCCCGGTCAGCCAGACCAGGTAGTCCATCCAGTCGTCGTTGGCGATCTTGTACAGCGCGTCCCACGCCGCCAGCCCGCGCGTCGCCTCGTACCAGGCGCGGAAGCTCAGCGACGGGATGCCCAGCGCGATTCCTGGCAGGTGCTTGGGGCTGCGCAGCGTGCGCATCCGCGCGGTGGTGCGCCACGGCCCTTCCAGCCCATGCGACGCCTGGTCGATCAGCGCGAGGTTGCGCACTCCCTTGAAGGCCAGCGCGGCGGCGGCCGCGATGCCGCACATGCCGGCGCCCACCACCAACACGTCCAGCAAATCGCCCCCCGGCTCGCGCGCCGTCCAGTGGCGCGCCGGCAGGCCCAGCCGCTCCAGGTCGCGCCGAACCTCGGCGGCCAGCGCCTCAGCCGGCATAGCCCGAGGCGTTCAGCGCGGCCGTCGCCTCGGCGAACAGGGCGCGATAGGGGGCACCCTCCGGCGCCTCCCATCGGCGGATGCTCTGCTGCGCGGTGGCGCTGGTCATGTGCCCGCGCACCGCCTCACCACCCACCGGCACATGGGTGCGGATGGCCGCCACCCTGGCGGTGGTGATCGCCTCGTGGCCGAGATGGCGGAGCACGCTCACGATGGTCTGTTCGCGCCGGGCGACAAGGTCCTCGTAATGGATCAGCAATCCGCCGCTGCGCGCGTGAACCCAGAGCTGCTCGCTCTGGAACCGGCAGATGGTGTGGAGCATCTGCCGGTCGTCGCCGTCATCGGCGAAGCTGCGAAAGCCGCGGCGCGCGTTGAACTGCTTGGCGGAGATGAAGATGTCCCTGGGGTCGCGCAGCAGGTAGATCGGCCGGATGCGGTCGCGCCGGTCGAAGGCGAGCATCATGCGCAGCAATTCGGTGCCGATGACTTTCTCGGCGAACCAGCCGCCGCGCATGGCCGCGAGGCGGGTCTCCAGCCGCGCCTCGCACTCCGCCGGGTCGGCGGCGCCTTCCAGCATCGTGCTGTAGTATTCCGCGCCGAAGGCCCCGGCCACCGCGAGGTTCGCCGCCGGCCCCGCCGCCTCCATCTCGCCGGCCAGCCAGCGGATGAAGCTGATCTGCAACGCTCGATCCTCGAACGGCATGGCGTCGGCGACCTGCACGCCGGCCGCCTGGAGCAGCGCCATCAGGTAGCTGCTGCCGCTGCGCCCGAACGAACAGACCGCCACGAACCGCAGATCGTTGCGGACCAGAGTTCCGAGCATGCGGCACGATATCCCTGCGAAATCCTTGCCGACATTGCCAGTTCCGGCGCCGCCCGCGCAAGCGGCTCAGCCGCCGAGGATGTCCGCCTCGTACCGCCCGGCGGCGATCGCGCCCGCCACCTCCGGCGCCGCCGCCGGGGCGAACTTGCGCGCGAACAGGATCTGCGCCCCCAGCCCGGCGGCGGCGCGGAAGCCGGCGGCGTCCAGCGTGTCCTGCCCGGCGGCGCGACGCGCGTGGTCGGCGAACATCGGCGTGCCCGCCAGCACCCGCCCGCCCAGCAGGTCCGCCCGGTTGCCCAGCACGGTCTGGATCATGTGCTCGTCCGGCGCCTGCATGTGGCGGAAATAGGCGTGCACCTCCGGCCGGCGCAGCGTCGGCAGCAGGGCGGCCAGCACCGGCCGGCTCAGCGCCCACCATTGCGTGCCGTAGCAGAGGCGGCGGAACAGCGGCGGGCGCGGCGGCAGCTCGGCCAGCACCCCGGCCACCGCGCGCTGCGCCTCCCCGCGAATCCAGTCCATCCGCTCGCGCGGCACGCCGAACTGCGCGGCGGCGGCCTCGGCGGCGGTGGGGTTCAGCAGCACATGGTCCCAGTGCACCGCGTTGTGGAACCGCCAGGGTTGCACCCAGCCATGCCGGTCGATCGCCGCCTGCATCGCGGCACCGGCCAGGCTCGGGTCGTCCTGCACGTCCATCAGCTCGATATATTCCACGCCGGGCGCGCGCAGCGCCGCCTCCAGCGCATCCGCCCCACGCACCGGCAGGCTGTCGCCGCTGACCAGCGCCAGCCGCTCGAACGGCCCGGCCGCCATCGCCGCCTCGATCAGCAGCAGCGTCGCCCGCATCATCGACCAGCCGCCCCAGAACACCGGCACCGGGCGGGCCACCAGCCGCGCATTCGGCGGCAGGCGCAGCGCGGCGCCGTCCGGCCCCTTGGCGTCCAGGTGGATGAACACCGCGAAGCGCCGGTCCAGCACGTCCAGCAGGTATTGCAGCGGCTCCGTCGCGTGCGCCAGCACCAGCACGGCGACGCGGCTGGCCATGGCGTTAGGCGACGATCCGTTCGGCCGGCACCACGCCCCCGGTCAGCGCGGCAGCGATGCACTCCGCCGCCATCACCCCCATGTTGACCAGCGAGCCGTCGGTCACCCCGGCCACGTGCGGCGTGACCAGCACGCGCGGGTGGCGGCGCAGCGGATGGTCCGCCGGCGGCGGCTCTACCTCGAACACATCCAGCCCCGCGCCGGCGAGATGGCCCGATTCCAGCGCCGCCAGCAGCGCCGCCTCGTCCACGATGCCGCCGCGCGCGGTGTTGACCACGTAGCCGCCCGCCGGCATGGCGGCCAGGGCGGCGGCGTCCACGATGTGCCGGGTGGCCGGCGAATACGGGCAATGCACCGAGAGCGCGTCGGTCTGCGCCAGCAGGGCTGCCAGCGTGTCGGCCCGTCGCACCGCGCCGAAGGCGGCCGGGTCGGCCATCGGATCGAACGCCGCCACCGCCATGCCGAACGGCCGCGCCAGGGCGGCCACCGCCTGCCCGATCGCGCCGAAGCCCAGCAGGCCGAGCCGCAGCCCGGCGATGTCGCGCACCTTGGTGGCCCCGCCGCGCCAGGCGCCATCGGCGATCGCCACCCCCAGCGGGCGCAGGTCCTTGGCCAGCGCCAGCACCAGCGTCAGCGTGTGCTCGGCCACGGCGGCGGTGTTGGAGCCGGGCGCGCGGGTCACCAGCAGCCCGCGCGCCCGCGCCGCCGCCAGGTCCACGTCGTCCACCCCCACGCCGTGCCGGGCGACGATGCGCAATCGCGGCGAGGCATCCATCGCCGCGGCGCTCACCGCGCCCTGGCGGGTCAGGATGGCGTCAGCCTGCACCTCGGCGGTGCGCGCGGCCACCGCCTCGGCGGACGGGTAAGGGGGCATGTAGTGCACCGCGCAGCCGGCCCGCTCCAGCACCGCGACCGCTTCCGCCGCCAGGCGCGGGGCGGTCATCACCACGTTGAATCGCGTCATCTACGCCTCGTCCGGCCGTTCGCGCTCGTAGTGGCGCAGGTATTTGCTGGTCACCAGATCGGTCTTGACCACCACCGCCACGTCGGTGGTGTTGAACTGCGTATCCACCACCGCGCCGTCGCCGACGAAGCCGCCCAGGCGCAGATAGCCCTTGACCAGCGGCGGCAGCCGCGTCAGCGCCCGCCGCGCGTCGATCAGCGACGGGTCCAGCCGGCGCATGTCCACATAGCGGTCCGCCAGCGCGCGCGGGCGGATCGCCGGCGGCGCCAGGTGGTGGTGGTAGAGATAGGTCAGCTCGGTGGCCAGCGCGTCCGGGTCGGTGCCGGGCAGGCTGGCGCAGCCGAACATCAGGTCGATATTGTGCCGGAACACATAGGCGGCGATGCCGCGCCACAGCAGTTGCATCGCCACGCGGCCGCGGTAGTCGCGGTGCACGCAGGAGCGGCCGAGTTCCAGAACCTCACCGGGGAAGGCCAGCACCGGGCCGATATCGTATTCCGCCGCCGAGTAGAACCGGCCGATCCGCGCGGCGGCGGCGGCGCGGATCAGGCGGTAGGTGCCCACCACGCCCTCCGGCCCGGGGCCGCGCGCATGGTCCACCACCAGCAGGTGGTCGGCCACGGCATCATAGACATCGCTGTCGCGGTGGCTGGCCAGGGCGGCGGCATCCGGCCGGGCGCCCATCTCGTCGTAGAACACGGTGTAGCGCAGCGCCTGCCCGGCCTCCACCTCCCACGCCGCGGTGGCGATGCGCACGCCCAGGTTGCCGGCGCGCAATTCGCCGAAGCCCGGGTCGGTTCGGTCCGGCGCCCGGTCGGTGTTCATCGCGTGACCCCGTTTCCCTGGCCGTTTCCCTGGCCGGGCGCCGGCGCCGGCTCGTCATGCGCCGTGGCCGGCGCGTCGGCGCCGGCTTCGGTGGGCGCCTCGCGGCGGCGGCCGAACAGCTCCAGCCGGTGGGACACCAGGTCGAACCCCAGCCGGGCGGCGATGGCGGCCACCATGCGCTCGTGCGCGGCATCGGCGAACTCGATCACCCGGCCGGTCTGCACGTCGATCAGGTGGTAGTGGTGGCCGTGCTCGCTGGGCTCGTAGCGGGCGCGGCCGCCGCCGAAATCGCGGCGTTCCAGGATGCCCTGCTCCTCCAGCAGCCGCACGGTGCGGTAGACGGTGGCGATCGAGATGCGGGCATCCAGGGCGGCGGCGCGACGGTACAATTCTTCGACATCGGGGTGGTCGGCGGCCTCTGACAGCACGCGCGCGATCACTCGGCGCTGGCCGGTCATCTTGAGGCCCCGTTCGACGCACAGGCGCTCGATTCGGCTTTCCATCCGATCCCCAAATGCCCCCGTGCTCAGGGGGGACGCTGCCCGCGCCCCGCTGGCGCGGGGCGTCATCCGTCCGGCGGCCAGGGGCGCGCGCTGCCGCCTGTAAGCCAGGTGGCAGTGCGTAGCCGATTGGAGGGCGGCCTGTCCAATGCGCGGCCCCGGGGTGAGGCCCCATGGGGGGTGGCGGGGCGGTGGCAGATGCGCGACACAGGCACGGCCGGAGCGGGCCGCGCGGGGCAACGAGCCGCCTCCCCGGACGGCGCCCGAGGAGGCGGGAAAACGCCGGCCGGTGCGGCTACTTGCCGCGGGCGCGCGGCTTGGTGCCCAGGCCGATCTTCTTGGCCAGCGAGGAGCGGTGGCGGGCGTAGTTCGGGGCGACCATCGGATAGTCCGGCGCCAAGCCCCAGCGCTCGCGATACTGCTCGGGCGTCATGTTATAGGCGGTCTTCAGGTGCCGCTTCAGCATTTTCAGCTTCTTGCCGTCTTCCAGGCAAATGATATGGTCGGGAAACACCGACTTCTTCACCGGAACGGCGGGCTGCGGCTTGTCCGGCTGGACCGGTTCGCGGCCAACGCTGGACAGGGTGCGGTACACCTCCTGGATCAGCGCCGGGAGCGCATCCGGCGTGATGGAGTTGTTGGAGACGTGCGCCGACACGATCTGTGCGGTCAATCCCAGCACATCCGGATCCTGCGAATTATCAGCCATCGTTTTCCCTTTCGACTCGTAAGACTTGGTTCATATAGGTGCCGCACCCCCCGTTTCGCAACGGATATTTCGACAGGACACAACAGGCCAGTCATGCCAAAGACCAATGAGCAGACCAGCGCGCCCGACAGGACGCTCGATATCACCGCCGAACTATGCCCGATGACCTTCGTTCGTACACGACTGGCGTTGGACCGCCTGTCGCCCGGACAGACGTTGCTGGTCCTGTTGCGCGGCGAAGAACCACTGCGCAATGTTCCACGTACCGCAATGGAACAGGGCCATACGGTGCTGGACCAGCACACCGGCCCGGACGGCATCACCCGGCTGCTGCTGCGCCGGGGCTGAGCGGGCGGCGCATCACCAGCGCATCCGCGCCATCGGAATAGTAACGAGTCCGTAAACCGACGCGCGCGAAGCCGCAGCTTTCGTACAGCGCTCGTGCCGCGGCGTTGGCCGCCGACACCTCCAGGAACAGCGCGGCGGCACCGGCCCGCGCAGCGCGCGCCGCCGCCGCCTCCAGCAGCGCGCGGGCGCGGCCCTGCCGGCGCAGCGCGGGGGCCACCGCCAGGGTCAGGATCTCGGCCTCGTCGGCGGCCACCCGCGCCAGGACCATGCCGCCGGCCGGGTCGATCAGGCCGAAAGCCCCCGGCAGCCCCAGTTGCAGCGCCATCGCATCCGCCCCCCAGCGCTCGCGCGGCGGAAAACTGGCGGCATGGATGGCCGCCAGGGCGGCGGCGTGCAGCGGGGTCGCCTCGCGCAACTCCGGTTCGGCCACGCCGGTCAGGCCGGTGGCGGGCGCAATCCGCCGGCCGGCAGCTTCGCCTCGGGCGGATCGACATAGAGCGGCTGGGCCGGGCAGGGCGGCAGTGTGCCGGCCAGGCGGCGGGCGCCCACGGCGGCCACATGGCGGGCCAGCGGCAGGCGCGCATCGGTCAGCATCACGTCGCTGCCGCGCGCCGCCAGCCGGGCCGCCACCTCGATGGCGGCATCGCCGGCCACCGCCACCCGGCCCTCGGCCCGCGGCAGCGCGTTCAGGTCGGTGGGCACGGGGGTGCCGTCGCGGTCCAGGAAGATGCGCCCTCGCCGGCTGTCGATGGCCACCCACAGGGCGCGGCCGTCCAGCGCGGGGCCTGCCATCTCGGCCAGCGCCTCGGCCACCGTCACGCCCTGCACCGCCACGCCCGCCCCGGCGGCGATGCCCTGGGCCAGCGCGATCGCCGCGCGCAGCCCGGTGAAGCTGCCCGGTCCCACCGTCACCACCACGCCGTCCAGCGCCGTGGCCGGCAGGCCGGCGGCCGCCAGCACCGCCCCGGCCATCGGCGCCAGCAGGGCGGCATGGCCGCGCCCACCCGGCGCCGCCTGCTCGGCCAGGACGACACCGTCGGCCCAGACGGCGGCGGAACAGCGGGCCAGCGCCGCGTCGAGTGCCAGGATTCGCATGCCGGCGAGCCTATCGCGACCCTCGCCGATGCGCCAGCGGGGGCACTCCAGGCACCAAATATTACAGGAGGATAGCGGCCTCGTCGAAATACAACCGCGGCGAGCGCTCGAACAGCCCGGCCGGGTCGCCATGGCCCAGATTGACCAGGAAGTTGGACTTCCAGCCGCGATCGTCCAGGAACAACTCGTCCACCTTCGCCCGGTCGAAGCCGGACATCGGCCCGGCATCCAGCCCCAGCGCGCGCGCCGCCAGGATCAGATAGGCGCCCTGCAGGGTGCCGTTGCGGAACGCCGTCTCCTCGGCCAGTTCGGCATTGCCGGCGAACCAGGCGCGCGCATCGGCATGCGGGAACAGGCGGGGCAGGTAGTCGTAGAATTTCGGGTCATGCGCCACGATCACGGTGACCGGGGCGGCCATGGTCTTTTCCATGTTGCCCGCCGACAGCGCCGACTTCAGCTTCTGCTTGGCCTCCGGCGTGCGCAGGAACAGGAAGCGCGCCGGCGAGGCGTTGGCCGAGGTCGGGCCGAACTTCAGCAGGTCGTACAGCGCGCGCAGCTCGTCGTCGGTAACGGCCTGGTCGGTCCAGGCATTATGGGTGCGCGCGCTGCGGAACAGCGCGTCGAGGGCGGCATCGTCGAGGGCCATGGCCGGGTCTTTCCTTCGATATCGAACAATGATGAGGCATACATATGATGCCCATCCAGGCTGTCAAGCACCCGGCCGCGGCGGTTGTTTTCAGGCCAGAACCTGCTCCACACGCTGCACTTCCGGCACGTAATGGCGCAGCATATTCTCGATTCCGTGCTTCAAAGTGGCGGAAGAGGAGGGGCAACCGCTGCATGCGCCCTGCATATGCAGCCGCACCACGCCGTCGCGATAGCCGCGGAACACGATGTCGCCGCCATCGCCGGCCACCGCCGGGCGCACCCGGGTGTCCAGCAACTCCTTGATCTGGGCCACGATTTCCGCGTCCTCCGGCCCGACATCCTCATCCATCGCCGCCTCGTCGCCCTCGATCACCGGGCGGCCGGCCACGAAATGCTCCATGATCGCGCCAAGCACCTGCGGCTTCAAAGCCTGCCAGGCGGTGTCTTCGGATTTGGTGACGGTGATGAAATCGCCACCCAGGAACACGCGGGTCACGCCCGGCAGCGCGAAAATCGCGCCGGCCAGCGGGCTGCGCCCGGCCGTGTCGGGGCCGGCGAAATCGGCGGTGCCGGCGCCCATCACGTCGCGCCCCGGCAGGAATTTCAGGGTGGCGGGGTTCGGGGTGCCTTCGGTCTCGATGAACATTGCGGGTGTCCTGGGTTGCAGCGGCAAAGCGGACCGCGTCGGTCCTGTTCTGGCTACATCGTCCGACTCGCCCCGCTTGGCAAGGGGGCGCGCCTATTCGGCGGCCAGCCGGGCCACGCCCTGGCGGGTTTGCGGCAGTTTCCAGCCCAGCACGCGCCCGGCGATCATGGTGCGCAGCACCTGCGCGGTGCCGCCGCCGATGGTGAACATGCGGGCGTCGCGGGCGATCCGCTCCATCGGCAGGTCGCGCGAATAGCCGCGCGCGCCGAACATCTGCAATGCGTCGTTGGTCACCTTGATCGCCATTTCCGAGGCGAACACCTTGGCCTGGGCGGCCAGCAGCGCGTCGGGGAACGGGTCGGCGCTGGCGGCGGCGGCGTGGATGGACAGGCGGGCGGCGTTGAGCTGGATCGCCATGTCGGCCAGCATCCATTGCAGCCCCTGGAACTCGGCGATCGGGCGGCCGAACTGGTGGCGCTCCTTCATCCAGCGCAGCGCATGCTCGAACGCCCCCTGCGCCAGCCCCAGCGCGACGGCGGCGGCGCCCACGCGCTGGCTATTATAGGCGTTCATCAGCCCGGCGAAGCCGCCGGCGCCATCGCCCGCGGCGCTCAGCACCATGTCGTCGGGGATTTCCAGGTTCTCGAACAGCATCTCGGTCTCCGGGATGCCGCGCAACCCCATGGTCGGCTCGCGCCGGCCCACGGTCAGCCCCGGCGTGCCGGCCAGCGCCAGGAAGCCGGCGATGCCGCGCTCCCGCCCGTCCGCCTCGAAGGCGCGGGCGAAGATCAGGTGCAGCTTGGACACGCCGCCGCCGGTGATCCAGTGCTTGCGGCCGTTGACCACCCAGCGGTCGCCCCGGCGGTCGGCGCGTGTGGTCATCTCGGTGGCGGCCGAGCCCGCCTCCGGCTCGGTGATGCAGATCGCCGGCTTGTCGCCCGCCAGCACCAGGCCGGCGGCCAGCCGCTTCTGCACCGGGGTGCCGTAGCGCATCACCGCCGAGATGGCGCCCATGTTGGCCTCCACCGCGATCCGCCCGGTGACGCCGCAGACGCGGGCCATCTCTTCCACGATGATCGCGGCATCCAGGAAGCTGCCGCCGCCGCCGCCGTATTCGGCCGGGATGGTGTAGCCCATCAGCCCGGCCTGCCGCAGGGCGGCGACGTTGTCCCACGGGTATTGCTCGTCCCGGTCGATCGCGGCCGCGCGGGGGGCGATCACGTCCTCGGCCAGTTGGCGGGCGAGGGCCTTCAGCGCCGCTTGTCGCGGCGTCAGATCGAATTGCATCGCGGTCGTTCCTCCCGTGGCGCAGCGACGCCAGACTCGCCCCGCCGCGGCGGCGGCGCAAGCGGCTATCTAGCGCCGTCCGCCCGCCAGGAGCACCGATTCCGGGTGGCGGCGCAGCCGGGCCATCGCCCAGGCGCCGAGCAGCGGCCCCACCGCCAGCACCGCGAAGGCGAAATGCCAGCCGACCAGCGCCACCACCGGCGGGATCAGGTGGATCGACACGATGGTGAGCAGGAAGCCGATGCAGGTTTGCGCCGTGACCATGGTGCCGGTCACCGAGGGGTCGGCCAGTTCCATCACGCTGGCGGAGAACTGCGCCGAGTCGGCCACCACGGTCACCCCCCAGACCAGGCAGAGCGCCACCACCAGCCAGGGGCTGGCGCCGAACAGCGTGCCCGCCAGCACCGCGCAGGTGCCGCTGGCCAGCATGGCGCCGATGGTGAGCCGGGTGCGCCCCCAGCGGTCGGCGAACCAGCCGCCCAGCAGGCTGCCCACGGCGCCGGCGCCGATCACCGCGAAGGTGGCCAGCCTGGCCCAGGGCGTGCCGGCCAGCCCCGGGTCGGCGGCGCGGAAGCTGGCCTCCAGGAACACGCCGATCCATGCCCACATGGCGTACAGCTCCCACATGTGGCCGAAATAGCCGAAATTGGCGAGCCGCAGCGCCGGGTCGCGCAGGGCGTGCAGCGCCACCGCCGGGCGGAACGCGGCGGCGCGCGCCAGCCGCGGCCCCAGCCGCAGGAACAGGATCAGCCCGCCCGCCAGCACGGCGCAGGCGGACGAGGCCAGCACCGGGGTCTGCCACGCCAGCCCGCCGAACCCGGCCACCAGGAACGACGAGGCGCTGCCCAGCACCAGGGCCGCCACCAGGATGCCGACCAGCAGCCCCATGTCGGTGGTGGCCCAGGTGGAGGCGAGCTTCATGCCCACCGGATACAGCCCGGCGGCGCTGATGCCGACCACCAGCCGCAGCGCCACCGCGCCCCATCCGGCCGGGTCCACCAGCACCATGCCGGCATTCGCCGCCGCCCCCAGCAGGGCCGCCGCGCAGAACAGGCGGCGCGGGTCCAGCCGGTCGGCCAGGCCCAGCATGGCGCTGGCCAGGGTGCCGACCACGAAGCCGAGCGCCACCGCGCTGGCGAAGGCCGCCTGGTGCAGCCCGTCCAGGTGGTAGAGCGCCTTCAACTGCGGCGCCACGGCCGAGGCCGCGAACCACAGCGACATCGCCAGCACCTCACACAGCGCCAGCAGCGCGATCGCGCCCGCCTTGGTGGTCACGGCGCGTGTTCCGGCGGGATGCCCCAGCGGTCGGCCTGCCGGTTGGCCCAGCGGCCGCCCACCCACAGCGCCAGCAGCACGGCGGCGATGGCGCCGAAATTCGGCGACACCCCCAGCGGCGCGCCCAGCGCCTGCAACGGCCAGACCGCCACGAAGGCCACCACCAGGCGGGCGGCGAAGCGCAGGCCGACCCGGGCGGGGATCGGGTTTTCGCGGGCCCAGGTCAGGAATTGGTTCGCACCGTTAAGCAAGAAAGGGCTTCTTTTTTCGTAAAAGAAGAAGCAAAAAAACTTTATTCGTTTGCACGGCGCCCGCCGCCGCACCGCGCCAGACGAATAAAAGTTTTTTGGTTCTTTTTTTCAAAAAATAACTTCCTTCCCTCATGAATTATCCTTGCACCACCGCGCCACCTGCTCATGCGTGGCGAACCACACCGGCCCCCGGCTTTTGATGTAGCGGATCAGCCGTTCCAGCAGCACGATGCGGCTGCGGTGGCCGATGACGTGCGGGTGCATGGTCAGCAGGAACAGGCCACGCTCGGCCAGCGCGCCGTCGAACTCGGCGCGGAAGATCTCCTCCACCGCGCTGGGCGGCGTGTAGGGGCGCAGGCCGGAGAAGCGGTGCATGTTGAAATACACCGCGTCGTCGCGGATCCATTCCGGCGGCAGTTCCACCACCCCGGTCGGCTCGCCGTCGGACATCAGCTCGTACGGCTCGTCGTCGGCCATCAGCGAACTGTCGTAGAGCAGCCCCATCTCCTTGATGATGGCCAGCGTGTTGGGCGAGAAATCCCAGCTCGCGGTGCGCATGCCGACCGGCGGGCGGCCGGCGAGCTGGTCCAGCACCTCGGCGGCGCGGAACGACAGGTCGCGCTCGGCTGCGTAGGGCAGGGTGGTGTTGCGCTCGTGGATCCAGGAATGGATGCCGATCTCATGGCCCTCGTGCGCCACGCCGCGCACCTCGTCCTCATGCAGCAGGGCGGAGACGGCGGGGTAGAAGAAGGTGGCGGGCACGCCCTCGCGCTCCAGCAGGGCGCGGATGCGCGGCATGCCCTGGCGGGCGCCGTACTGGCCCTGGCTGATGCGCATCGGGCTTTCGTCGGAATCGCGCAGCGGAATGGTCTCGTGGTCGGCGTCGAACGACAGCGCCACGGCGCAGTGCGCGCCGTCCGGCCAGGCGCGCGGCGACAGGCTGCGCCCGGCGCGGGCGCGCTCCACCATCGGGCGCCAGACGGATTCCGGCCACTGCCAGGGTTCGCCGTCCGGGTGGGGTTCGGAGTCGCTCATGCGGGGTTCCTTCCTGGCTGTCCTCGCCTATGCTGCCCCTGAAACCGCCATCCCGGAAGAGAGCATGTCCGCCACCGATCCCGCCCTGATGTCGGCCGAGGAACTTCTTGGCCTCTACGCCCGCCGCGCCCTGTCACCCGTGGAGGTGCTGCAGGCCGTCACCGAACGGGTGGCGCGGCTCAACCCGGCGATCAACGCCTTCGCCGTGATGAACCCGGGGGCGCTGGCCGCCGCCGGCGAGAGCGAGGCCCGCTGGCGGGTCGGCCGGCCGATGGGCAGCCTGGACGGCGTGCCGGTGACGGTGAAGGACCTGGTGGATGTCGCCGGCCTGCCGACGCGGCGCGGCAGCCGGCTGACCGAGCCCGGCCCGGCGGCCGAGGACGCGCCGAGCGTGACCGGGCTGAAGGCCGAGGGCGCGGTGATCATCGGCAAGACCACCACCACCGAATTCGGCTGGAAATCGCCCGGCGACTGCCCGCTGCACGGCATCACCCGCAACCCGTGGAACGTCCACCACACGCCGGGCGGCTCCTCCTCCGGCGCCGGGGCCGCGGCGGCGGCGGGGTTCGGCCCGCTGCATATCGGCACGGATGCCGGCGGCTCGGTGCGCATTCCGGCCGCCTGGTGCGGCGTGGTGGGTCTGAAGCCGAGCTTCGGCCGGGTGCCGCAATGGCCGCTGGGCGCCTTCGCGCAGGTGGCGGTGATGGGGCCGATGACGCGCGGCGTGCGCGACAACGCGCTGATGCTGAACGCGCTGGCCCGCTTCGACCTGCGCGACCCGTTCTGCCTGCCCGACGAGCCGCGCGACTGGCGCGACGGCATCGAGGACGGGGTGGCCGGGCTGCGCGTGGCGGTGCTGCGCCGCCCCGGCTTCGACGCGCCGGTGGACTGGGAGAGCATCGCCGCGGTGGAGCAGGCCGCGCAGTTCCTGGTGGAAGCGGGCGCCGAGGTGGAGGAGGCCGACCCCGGCCTGCCGGACACGCGGGCGATATTCTCGCGCGTGTGGGGGGTGGCGCTGGCGCGGCTGGTGAACTCCTTCCCCGAGACGCGGCGGCACATGCTGGACCCGGGATTGCTGGAGGTGGCCGCCGCCAATGCCGGCATGACCGCCGAGGGGATGATGGAGTTCGAGGCGCAGCGCATCGCCGCCGCCCACGCGATGGCGCGCTTCCACCAGCGCTACGACTTGGTGCTGCTGCCCTGCGTGCCGCAACTGGCGCCGCTGGCCGACAGCCCGACGCAGAACCCGGTGGAGGCGCTGTGGACGCAATGGGCGCCGTGGACCTGCGCCTTCAACCTGACCCGCCAGCCGGCGATCTCGGTGCCGATGGGCTTCGCCCAGAACGGGCTGCCGCGCGCGGTGCAGCTTGCCGCCGCGCTGTACCGCGACGACCTGGTGCTGCGGGGGGCGCGGACGCTGGAACTGGCGCAGCCGTTCGCGACGGCGGATCTGTAGGGGGACGGAGGGCCGGGGCGCCGATCAATGCCGGCGTCCCGGTCACCTTGAGCCGCGCCCGCCGATCACCCGCTCGATCCGCCGGTCCGGCACCAGCCACATCAGCGCGGTGCCGACGAAAAACACCAGCCCCAGCCATGGGCCGGCCAGCCAGGCCCCGGCGATGCCGGCGATATAGAGCAACGGCGAGGTCTTCCCCTTGGCGTCCCGCCCGATCGCGCGCACCAGCAGGCTCGCCGGCCCATGCAGCCGCACCAGGCAGCCCTGCAGCACGAAATACGCCAGCGCGCACAGCAGCAGGTTCACCCCGTACAGCACCGTCGGCCAGCGCGCGAAATGGTTCTCCCCCATCCATCCCGTGGTGAACGGCAGCAGCGAGAGCCAGAACAGCAGGTGCAGGTTGGACCACAGCACCGCGCCGTTCACCCGGTCCGCGGCCTGCATCATGTGGTGATGGTTGTTCCAGTAGATGCCGACATACATGAAGCTCAGCGCGTAGCTGGTGAACACTGGCCATAACGGCGCCAGCGCCGCGAGGTCCACACCGTGCGGCACCTTGAGTTCCAGCACCATGATGGTGATGACGATCGCCAGCACGCCGTCGCTGAATGCTTCCAGCCGATTCTTTTCCATGCCGGCACCACAGCGTGGCCGGCGACGCGGGTCAATCGCCAGAGCGGGATGATCGCTGAAAGAAGCTGTCATCGCGCGCTAACGATTGGCGTCCTGCTCCCGCGACCGATGCTCGACGATCGCCTCCGGCTCTTTCTCGTCGATCCGGGTCAGCGCCTCCTTGGACGATCCCTCCGCCCGCAGCAGCGCGTCCAGCTTGGCGTGGATCGCCTGGGTGTCGCGATGCTCGGCGCGCTGGATGAACAGCGTCATGAACCAGGTCGCCACCGTCACGCTGGAATGCCAGTCGAAGCTCTCGCGGTCGAATGCCAGCCAGGTCGCCACATACAGCACGGCGACCACGAACGCCGCCGGCTGCGCGGCGAACACCCCCATCTGCGTCAGCCCCTGCGCCAGATACCGAACCATTGCCGCCTCCTTGTGCCCGCCATACTCTGCCCGCACCGACGACAGGAACGCGCCATGGCCCGCTATCGGCTGCATCACGTCCCCGGCATCGGCGGCAGGCCGATGCCGGCCAGCGGGCCCGGCCGGCGGCAGCCCGCACCATCTCCCCCAGCGACCACCGCCATCCGATGAGGAGCCGACCATGACCCAGGCCACCCAGATCGCCGACTGGCTCGCCGCCCAGCACCAGCCCATGGTGGACCTGCTGCGCGAACTCGTGGACATCGACAGCGGCAGCTACAACAAGCCCGGCATCGACGCGGTGGGGGCGGCGATCGAGGCGTTCCTGGCCGCGCTGGGCATTCCGGTGGAGCGGTTGGCGCAGTCGAAGCATGGCGACTGCCTGCGGGCGGCGGTGCCGTGGGACGGACCCGCCATGGGCACGGGGGGCAACGCCGGCGGCAACATCGTGCTGATGGGCCATCGCGACACGGTGTTCCCCGACGGCGAGGCACGGCGCCGGCCGTTCACCATCGCCGACGGCATCGCCTATGGCCCGGGGGTGGCCGACATGAAGGCGGGCCTGGTGATGAACGCCTTCATCCTGGCCGCCTTCCACAAATTCGGCGGCAGCCCGGCGCCGCTGGTGGGCCTGTTCACCGGCGACGAGGAGATCGGCAGCCCGGAGGGGCGGCCGGTGATCGAGGCGGAGGCGCGGCGCGCGCGGGTGGTGTTCAACTCCGAGCCGGGCCGCGTCTCGGGCAACGTGGTGACGGGGCGCAAGGGCGGCGTGTTCTCGGTGATGCGCATCACCGGCAAGGCGGCGCATTCCGGCGGCAATTTCAGCGAGGGCATCAGCGCCATCGAGGAACTGGCCCGCAAGGTGCAGGCGATCCATGCGCTGACCGACCTGGAGCGCGGCATCACGCTGAACGTGGGGCTGGCGAGCGGCGGGCAGAGCGTCAACACGGTGGCGCCCTGGGCGGAAGGGCAGATCGACCTGCGCTACGTGAAACCCGAGGACCGCGACGACATCATGGCCAAGATCGCCGCCATCATCGCCCGCAGCCACGTGCCGGGCACCAGGGCGGAACTGACCATCCGCGGCGAGTTCCTGCCGCTGACCCAGACGCCGGCGGCGAAGAAGCTGTTCGAGCTGTATGTGGACGCGGCGGCGGCCAGCGGGTTCCGCACGGACGGCGAGTTCGCCGGCGGCTGCGCCGATTCCGGCTTCACCGCGGGGGTCGGCGCGCCGACCATCTGCGCGGTCGGCCCGGTGGGCGGCAAGGCGCACAGCCCGGAGGAGTTCCTGCAACTGGACAGCCTGGTGCCGCGCGCGCAGGCCTGCGCGCGGGCGATCCTGGGGCTGGAGGCGGCGGGGCTGTAGCTACAGCCGCAGCAGGCGCCGCCCCTCGGTCCATTGCCACGCCACCAGCCCGGTGGCGCCGACGGTGAGTTCGCGCAGGCGCTTGACCATCGACAGCGCGATGGCGGCTTCCGGCGGCTGGCCGACCAGGCTGGCGGCCAGCACGAACCCCGCCTCCTGCACCCCCAGCGAGCCGGGCACCACGAAGCCGGCGCTGCGGGCGGCCATGCCCAGGCTGTCCACCACCAGCGCCTGCGCCAGCGTCGCCGGATGGCCCATGGCGGCCAGCGCCAGCCAGGTCTCGGCGATGCCCAGCATCCAGGCCAGCAGGTGCAGCGCCGTGGCCTTGGCCAGTGCCGTGCGGTCCTTCTGCAGGCGCAGCAGCTCGGCATGCAGGCCGTGCAGGGCGCCTTGCGGCAGGGCGGGGATGACGCGCGCCAGCCGGTCGGCCAGCGTTTCGACCAGCCGCATCAGCCCGGCCCGCTGCGCCAGCACGAAGCCGCCCAGCGCCACCGCCGTCGCCGCCACGAACGCCTCCACCCAGGGCGCCCAGCTGCGGTCCGGGCTGATCGCGGCCAGGGCCGCGATGCCGGCGAGGGTGAACAGGAACTGGGTCAGCGCCTCGATGGTCAGGTCGATGGTGGTGCCGGCACCGGCCTGGGGCGCCGGCACGCCGCGGTGCATCAGCAGCCGGATGCCCACCAGGTTGCCGCCGAGCTGGGCCACCGGCAGCATGGAGTTCACCGCCTCGCGCACCCAGCGGATCAGCATGTAGCGGCCGATGCCGGGCGGGCGGGCCTCCGGCGGCGGGCCGACCGAGATGCGCCAGGCCACCGCCGACAGATGCAGCTGGAACAGGTGCAGCAGCAGCGTCGCCGGCACCACCCAGGCGGCGGCCAGCACCTCCCGCCCGATGGCCCGCGCGCCGAACCAGGTGACCAGCCCGATCACCGCGGCGCCGCCGACGCCGAGCGCCAGCAGGCCGGCGTTCAGCGCGGGACGGTGGGGGGCATGGGGTTTGCGCATTGCGGCGCGCAGAGGCTACGCAACCGCCGCCGCTGTCAAGAACAGCCCGCCCTGCGCGGCGAACGGGGCAACATCGCGCGCTGAATCGTTGATTCGCGGCCGCATCTGGCCGAGAAACACCGCTCCGGAAGGTGAATCGACATGCCCGAGCTGCGCCTGCACAACAGCCTGACCCGCCAGCGCGAGACCTTCGTGCCGGCCGATGCGGCGCATGTGCGGATGTATGTCTGCGGCCCGACGGTCTATGACCTCGCCCATCTCGGCAACGCCCGCCCGGTGGTGGTGTTCGACGTGCTGGCCCGGCTGCTGCGGCGGCTGTACCCGCGCGTGACCTATGTGCGCAACATCACCGACGTGGATGACAAGATCAACGCCCGCGCCGCCGAATCGGGCGAGCCGATCGGCGCCATCACCGCGCGCACCACGGCCGATTTCCACGCCGACATGGCCGCCCTCGGCGCGCTGCCGCCGGATGTGGAGCCGCGCGCGACGGCGCACATCGCCCAGATGCTGGCGATCATCGAGCGGCTGATCGCTTCCGGCCACGCCTACGCGGCCGAGGGCCACGTGCTGTTCGCCGTCGCCAGCTTCCCCGATTACGGCAGGCTCTCCGGCCGCAGCCCCGACGAGCTGGTGGCCGGCGCGCGCGTCGAGATCGCCCCCTACAAGCGCGACCCGGGCGATTTCGTGCTGTGGAAGCCCTCCACGCCCGACCAGCCGGGCTGGGACAGCCCCTGGGGCCGCGGCCGGCCGGGCTGGCATATCGAGTGCTCCGCCATGGCCTGGCGCTATCTGGGCGAGACCTTCGACATTCATGGCGGCGGCACCGACCTGATCTTTCCGCACCATGAGAACGAGCTGGCGCAGTCGGTGTGCGCCTTCCCCGGCAGCCGGTTCGCCAATCTGTGGATGCATAACGGCATGCTGCTGGTGAACGGCGAGAAGATGTCCAAGAGCCTGGGCAATTTCTTCACCGTGCGCGACGTGCTGGCCAAGGCGCCCGGCGAGGCGATCCGCATGCTGCTGCTGCGCGGCCAGTACCGCGCCACGCTGGACTTTTCCGACGCCGCGCTGGCCGAGGTGAAGCGCGAGTTGGACCGCTTCTACCGCGCCCTGGAGCGCACGCCCGCCCCCGCCGGTGCGGTGCCGGAGTCGGTGATGGACGCGCTGTGCGACGACCTCAACACGCCCATGGCCTTCGCCGCCATGCACGCCCTGGCCGATGCCGCGATGGCCGGCGACGCCCATGCCGCCGCCGGCCTGCGCGCCGCCGGCGACCTGCTGGGGCTACTGCAGGAGGCGAACTGGTTCCAGGGCGACGCGGACGCCACCGCCATTGAGGCCGCCATCGCCGCCCGGCTGGCCGCCCGCAAGGCCCGCGACTTCGCCCGCGCCGATGCCATCCGCGCCGAACTGACCGCCCAGGGCGTGATACTGGAAGACGGCCCAACCGGCACCACCTGGCGCCGCGGATGACTCCAGTGAATAAAGTTTTTTTGCTTCTTTGTTTTCAAACAAAGAAGGCTTGTTCTTTTTTGAAAAAAAGAACCAAAAAACTTCCATTCGTTTGGCGCCTCGCATGACAGGGCGCGACGGCGGCGCCGATCTCCACCCGATCGGCAACAGCCCGGTCGTTATCCTGGTGCGGCCGCAGCTGGCCGACAACGTGGGTGCGGTGGCGCGCGCCATGGCCAATGGCGGCCTGTTCCATCTGCGCCTGGTCGCCCCGCGCGACGGCTGGCCGCAGGAGCGGGCCTGGCGCATGGCCTCCGGCGCCGACCGCATCCTCGATGCCCTCACCGTGCACGCGACGGTCAACGACGCGGTGGCCGACCTGCACCATGTTTTCGCCACCTGCCCGCGCCCGCGCCACATCATCAAGCCGGTGCTGACCGCGCGCGGCGCCGCCGCCGAGGCGCGCGCCATCTGCGCCCGGCCGCTGCGCTGCGGCTTCCTGTTCGGGCCGGAACGCGCCGGCCTGGACAATGACGACATGGCCTGCGCCGACATGCTGGTGCGCTATCCGCTCAACCCCGCCTTCATGTCTCTGAACCTCGCCCAGGCGGTGATGGTGATGGCCTATGAGTGGTGGACCGCCACCGACGAAACCCCGGTGCGCGCGTTGATGACCAACGAGACCAAGGTGGCCACCAAGGGCGACCTCGACAATTTCCTGGCCCATCTGGTGGCCGAGCTGGACGAAAGCGGCTTCCTGCGCAACCTGCCCAAGCGGCCCGGCATGGTGCGCAACATCCGCCATTTCTTCCAGCGCGGCGAAGTCACCGAGCAGGAATTGCGCACCCTGCACGGCATGGTCACCGAACTGGCGCTGGGCCGGCGGCAGCGCGGCCGCCCCGAGGGCTGACCCCCATCTGGACCAATCCCGCCCGCGCTGGCAGCCTGCCGGCAGATCTGGAGAACTCCCCATGAGCACGCGCGAACAGGCGGTCGATACCGCCCTGGCCTTCTTCGACTCCGGCGCCTTCCGCGACCGGCTGGCCGCCCTGGTGGCCATTCCCAGCACGCTGCAGGACCCCGACCACGAGAAGGATGTCTGGCGCTACCTTGAGGAAGGCATCCGCCCCTGGGTGGAGCGCATGGGCTTCACCGTCGCCGTCCATCCCAACCCGCGCGCCGGCTTCGGCCCCATCCTGATCGCCGAGCGCATCGAGGACCCGGCCTACCGCACCGTGCTGACCTACGGGCATAGCGTTGCCATAAGAGAGCATTTATGGTATGACTTTTTCCATGCAAAATCCGCGACTTACGCAGGCTGACCTTTTTGGCCGCCCAACAATCTCTTACCTAAGATTTTCGAGCAGGCCTCAAGAAAAGGGCAGCAGCATCGACCGGCAGCAAGAAACGCTGAGCCGCGTCGTTGAGTATTATCAACTGATTTTGGACCAGACACTTATTGATCGCGCTCGTTCAGCGTCCAAGGGAGATCACCGGAAGCACGGCAAACTTGGAGACCTCCTCAAGGCCCTGAAAAAGAAGAAAATACCACGAGGCACGGTGCTCATCGTAGAAAGCATCGACAGGCTCACCCGCGAGGGCATTTTTGACGTTTTTAAGATGCTTGAGAGGATCATCAGGTCCGGGGTTATTTTGGTTACCGGCGACAATACGATCTGGGATGAGGCGACGATCAATAGTGATTTAAATCACAAGCTTGTTGCCGAGATCAACGCGGCGCGGAGCTATGCAGTTCGGCAGTCCGAAATGTCGAAGGGCGCGCACGAGTCAAAACGCAAGAAACTCGCCAATGGGGAAGAGCCGGGCATCAACGGGAAGCCATCTGGGTGGCTCGTGCGAGACCCTGTGGATAAGTCTAAGCACAGCCTGCATCCGGTCCATGCGGAAACTGTGAAGCGAATATACTCCCTATGCGCCGATGGTAAGTCCGTTCGGCAAATCGCACGAACTTTGGCTGCCGACAATGTTCCCCTCTTCGACGGAATGCCGTCATGGACGGGAACGCGGATTGGCGGACTCCTGCGTGACCGCCATGTCTTGGGCATGTTCGAATCAATGCGCTGGATCGACGGCAAGCGCGTCGTGATACAACAGGAGGTAAAGCGTTACCCCGCAGCCGTGGATGCGGCGCTGTGGTTTCGGGTGAGGGAAGTGTTGAACAGCCGCAAGCGACTTGTCGGCAGGCGCGGCAAGAGCGTGCCAAATCTCTTCACGGGGAAGGTGTTTTGCGGAACGTGTGGTGGACGACTGCGGATTGATACCGGCGGCGGCATCCGCAAGGGGAGACGCAAACGTGACCTGATCTGCGCCGCATATCTGGAAAACCGGACCTGTATCGATAGCGCCCGCTATGATATGCACAAATTAGAGCGGGGTATTTTAACTTATTTCATTATGTTGACCGAATTGGCGCCAGTAGAACAGAAAGATGCAAGTCAGTTTAAAAAGCACGCGGCAGAATTAATTATAAAAATTGAGCAGAATGCAGCAGCAATTAACGCTCTGATCCCGAGTATTCGCGATTCTCCCTCGCTTGCAGAAACCGTAAGGGGTCTGTCGTTGGAAAATGACCAATACAAACGTGAGCGGGTGGAACTGGAACTGAAGGCTGCGGCGGTAGTGGATGACACGGATGCCGTAATTCGTAAACGGATGGAATTGTTGACTAACCTATTGCCCTTAGTCGAGGCGGGTGACCTTGATGCACGGGAGCAAATCCGCACTTTGTTGGCCCCTCTCGATTTTCGCCTTGAGGGGCACGGAGATAAACTGCGGTTAATGCATAACGGATTTCGCTTCGATTACTTCAAAGATGGTTGGGTTAACTGGCTCGGGGGGGAACGAATTGAGCTACTGCAAGCCCAACTCAAACCTGATGGGTATCGGTATTTAGTAGAAACTCTGCGCGGCAAGACCGCCGCTCCGCATTCTCGGGATTGATGTTTGGCGGTAGCGTCGGTCGGGGAATATATCTAAATCGACCGATTAAATTAAAGAGCATAAATACCCATATCTTCTAAATACCGTATGGGATATGACAATGCAGTCTTCCGATTTCAATTCCGAATATAATGTCCACAATTTTTTTTCTGATAATTATCCATCCATAGGCCGCATGGAATTAGATATGGAGCACTGGTGGTATTTCGTAGATGTGGTTTCGAGGAGCGATAAGGGAGAAATAATTTCCTATCACCCTTGTGGCCCAGTGATGGAAGTGCTTGTGGCGTTTGCATCAGACGACATACTTGAGGCTATGGGTGCTAAACACCATCGGTGACGACATGCCCGTCCTCTGGAAGCCGCATTGGAAAGTGGAGTTGCCTGTAGAAGGATCGGTCAGGATCACGATGAATGGCAGCATCCAAAAGAGCCTCTCGTTCTCCACGCGAGGTGCCGCCAGAAGGTTCGCCAAGTTCTTCGGGTGTCGTGTGATCCGAAATTGCAGACCGCGACTTGTGCGACCAGACCGCCAAACCTGAAGTTTATCAGCCCTTCTTTTCAATCTCCAATCGCGCTTTCGATGTGGCCGCAAAGCATGATGCAAGCATGCCCACACGGCGCAGTCTTCTTCGGGGGAGGCTCACAAACTCCTGATTGATGTCACAACCGACGAAACGCCTATCGGTCGCGAGCGCCGCCGCCGCCGCGGAACCCCTGACCGCAAACGCATCAACAACGACGATAGCGATCTGACGAGGCGGTGCCCACCGCGGCGAAGTCCCGATATCGCGCGGCTCCGGGCCAACGCTGCGATGCACCATGGATGTAATCGCCCAGGCGCTTACTATTTATCAACCCAGTCTCGCTCGATATGAAATATCTGCAATTCTCCAAAAAAAATAAATAATATAAATAGTAGAAATTAAAGAACAATAAGTAATGATGTTGGTAAAAGATTCTCCTTCTGGCGTCGGACTGCGGGAACAATTTATACGATTTTATGTCGGTCTTGAGTTTAATATTGCACTAACTCTAACTTACAATGAGTCTCTGCAACGTGGTGCGCGAGGCAAAGTCACCATCGCCCGAATCCGTGCTGACTATCGGAGGCTGGATGCCTGGGTGCATAGCACACTGATAAGCAAGAACTATCACCGCCTTGGGTTTGACCACAGGATGCTGTCCGCTATCGCGGTTGAGAGCTTGAACGAGAATGCTCATGTTCATGCCGCTTGGCGGGTTCCCACGGAATTGCAACCGCCCTTCATTGACCTTTTCGGCAACGGCGTCGGTGGTCGCGACCTTTGGCGCGAACTGGTGCCCGGCGGCACCAGCTACGCCAAGGTTATAGACGATCCTACCGGATGGATGGCTTATTGCCACAAGCAACGTCCGGAATGTGCTGACGACGGACGGACTTTTCTCTCGTCAGAATTGTGGCCGGAGCGTTGCAAGGCCTGAGGTCATTGACCTCAACATAGGATGGCAGCCCCAGGGCGACGGAACCCCTCACCTAATGGCGCTATCTGATTGAAGCCCACCGAGCCGGCAAAAACATTTTTGTCAGGCAATAGATTGTTATGGTCATAATTGTCTTATAAATCATAGTTAGATCGACACCCGTGATATTGAAACCATATCGCGTAGACACCAGATACATAGATACTGTGCGGGGTTCTGGTTAATTAGTATAATATTTCTGGCGGCCTCCTGCTCACAACAATCTCGCGGCGAGAAAAATTGGGCGTCATGATCGCGACGAAGGCCGTGCTATCGCGCCGTTCGCTACGAGATGAATAGAGTTCATCAAATGCAATCGTTCTTTCTCTCCGCGATAAGGCGGATGCAGCGCCGGACGCCCGCCCCTACATAAATCGCAACCTATTGCGCGCTGCTTTGTGTGGGCATTTCACAAGATTTTTAGGTAGCGAGAACTAAATGTTATCGCTACTTAGAGGGGATGGAAATGCATCCTGACGCAGCGTCGACCACCGAGGCTACGCCTACTTTGGCGGTGATCGATGTTCTTGATCTTGGTCGTCGTGCCGCGGCCTACGCCCGTCGGACGACTTCCGAGGGCACTCGCAAAGCATACGCGAGGGACTGGCGGAAGTTCGAGGGGTGGTGTCAGGCATCGCACCTTCAGCCGTTTCCCGCGGCGCCAGCGACCGTCGGACTGTTTCTGGCTGGAATGGCCGGGCACTTCTCCGTTGCCACCCTCGGGCGCTGTCTGGCGGCAATCTCGACAATGCACCGGCTGAGCGGCGCTCACCTTGATATCCGGCACCCCGCCATCCATGACGTGCTGCGTGGTATCCGGCGAGAACATGGTGCACTGCAACGCCGTGTGGCCCCGGCGACGACCGCCGTGGTGAAGGCAATGGCGGCATCGTGCGATGCCTCTCTGCTTGGCGCGCGTGATCGGGCGCTCGTGCTGATTGGCTTCGCGGCGGCGCTGCGCAGGAGTGAAATTGTAGCACTCGACGTGGATGATGTCGCCGTGGTGGGCGAGGGGGTCAGGATCACGATCAGGCGCAGCAAGACCGACCAAGACTCCATTGGCGCGACGGTCGGCGTCGTGAGGGCGGGCACCTCGACCTGTCCCGTAGCGGCGTTGCAGGACTGGCTATCGCGGGCAGAGATCAAGGAGGGACGGGTGTTCCGCCGCGTTGACCGCCATGGACGAATTGGGACGGCGCTTACCGGGCAATCCGTCGCCCTGATGATGAAGAAGCGCGCAAAACTGGTTGGCCTTGATCCCGCTGATTTCTCGGGCCATTCGCTGCGTGCGGGGTTGGCGACCGCGGCCGCTACGAATGAGGTGGAAGAGCGCATCATTCAACGCCAGACGCGGCATCGCAGTCTCACCGTGCTGCGCACATACATTCGCGACGGTGAAATGTTCCTGCAAAACGCGTCTGGCCGAGTCGGACTTTGAAGGGGCGGAATCCATGGGGGTAAATATCTACACACTCGACAGTCGCCCGGTGCGGTTGTCGATAGCCGGTGTCGAAAGCCGGGTCGGCTCGCTGCGGCGCTCTTGGAAGATTACCGAGCTTGATGATGTGCGAGCGGCGGAACTCGATGCGTCCGAGGCATCCTCATACAGCAACGCTTCACCGTGCGCCGCTATCGTTGCTGATGCGGAGGAATTGCCGCTCGGATCGTCTGGTTTTCTGGTCAAAGCACATCTCGTGATCGGCTGGGATGAAGGCCGCACTCGTGTCACCGACCTTGGTTGGGATTATCTGCCGACGCTGGGCTACGCCGTCAGAAACCCTGATGCTCCTGTCTTTTTGCTCCACGAGTGTGTTGAGGGCACCCTCCGTGTCCTGGATCGCAAGCAGGCCGTTGAGATTGGACTGGTGGGAAAGGGAGGGCAGATAATCCGCCGCGGCCAGCCGACCATTTCCGCGTGTCGATCTGTCCGGCCATACATTTCGGGCTACGCCGAGGCTGACTGCTCCCTTAGCGACGGGCGGGACGAGAAGCTGCTGGTAGCGATTGCCGACGAGCTACCTACACCAGCGTGGCTGGTCGGCAAGAAGCCCATGGACGTGGAGAGGTATGTCGGCACTGCGAGCCTCGCCGGAACAGGAGGTAGCGTTCCGAAGTGAAACCGATCCCGGCGACAGGTGCCGCGGGATCGCTGGTCGTGGACAACGGCGGGTATCAGGAGCGTAAGCCCGTTGCTCGGCCAACGTTCGCAGATGTTTGTGAGAGCCGTCGTAGGAACATGGCGGCGATCCGCGGAAAGCACACGCAGCCGGAAATGGTGGTGCGTCGACTCGTCCATCGCATGGGCTACCGGTATCGCCTACATGTCCGTGCCCTACCGGGTTGCCCCGATCTGGTTTTTCCGCGGCACGGCAAAATCATCGAGGTGAGAGGGTGCTTTTGGCATCGCCATTCTGGATGTGCTCGCGCCGCGGTGCCGAAAACACGACGCGATTTCTGGCAGGCCAAGTTCGATGCCACCGTGGAGCGGGACAGCCGGAACTTGGACGCTCTTCAGGCGGCGGGCTGGGACGTGCTCGTTGTGTGGGAATGTGAAGCTGACGATAGGGCCTTAGCTGACCGGATACGCCACTTCCTCGCGGCGTCCACGCCTGTCGTGCATCCGCCCAAAGTTCAGGGGTTATAGGGGATTCCGTGCGACTCCAACCATCGATAGTATGGGCTTCGGCCTCCACCAGATTATGTAGCGGGCCAAGGGGACGACGATGGATAGCTCAACGCGGCCTGGAATAACCAATACCGCGGTGGCGCGAAAGCTGCGTCGCTTGGCCAATGGTGCCAGCCCGCGGGTGCTCGACCTCTTCTCGGGGGCGGGCGGCATTTCACTCGGTTTCCAGAAAGCAGGCTTTCACAATGTCGGCGCGCTTGAAATTGAGCCTCTGCCTGCGCTGACGCACGCAATCAACTTCCATGGCGCTGATCCCGAGTTGACCGCGATGCACGCACGGCCCCGCGATATGACTCGGATCGAACCGGATGAATTGGCTGAAGAGCTTGGTCTCGGTGCCGTCGAAGACGCCATCGACGTGCTGGTCGGCGGGCCTCCATGCCAAGCCTACGCGCGCGTCGGTCGTGCAAAACTGCGGGAGGTCGCTGACCACCCCCAGGCGTTTAAGGTAGACCCGCGGGGAAATCTCTTCCTGCGCTATCTGGCCTACGTGAAGACGTTTCGGCCACTGGCGCTGCTGATGGAGAACGTGCCCGACATCCTGCACTATGGCGGCCACAACGTCATCGAAGAGATCGTGGAGGCGCTGGATGCGCTGGGTTACTCGGCGCGCTACAGCTTGATCAACAGCGCATTTCACGGCGTTCCACAGATGAGGGATCGCGTCTTCCTCGTGGCGTTCCTGCGCGAACTAAATGTGAAGCCGGAGTTCCCGAAGGCGACACACCACATGGTGCTTCCGCCGGGGTATGCAGGAACGCGCGCTGTTGCGCTACGATACGTCGATCTGCTGGGTGGAGCAGGCTACTACCAGCCCGATTTGGGCAATGAGAGTCTTCCGGGGCCGGTGTCGGCAAAGGACGCATTGAACGATCTTCCACCAATAAAAGGAACCAGCGTGAAACGCGGGGCGCGCCGTTTCACCGAACAAGTTGGATATCGCTCGGACCAGGAGATCACGCCGTATCAAACTGTGATGCGGACGTGGCCGGGGTTCGAGTCGAAAGGTGGCGTTCGAGATCACGTCATTCGGTTTTTGCCCCGCGATCACCTTGTGTTCGAGGAAATGAGGCCGGGTGCAGAATACCCCGAGGCGCACGCTACCGCGGTGCGGATTGCTCGGCGCGAGGCCGCACGTCGAGGTATCTCCGTTGGAACCAAGGCATACGACGAACTTTATACAAGTATCGTTCCCCCTTATGACGTCTCAAAGTTTCCAAACCGCTGGTGGAAGCTAATCGAAAATAAACCTGTTCGGACTTTGATGGCCCACATTGGTAAAGATACTTACAGCCATATCCACTATGACTCCTCACAGGCTCGAACTATTTCTGTGCGTGAAGCAGCAAGACTTCAATCATTCCCGGATGGATTTATTTTTGAAGGTGCAATGAATGCCGCCTTTCGGCAGATCGGCAATGCGGTTCCGCCCTTGATGGCCGCTCGGATCGCGGAAATCATGCGTAACTCGTTGAACGTAGCTGCATTGCGACAAGCCGAATTGCCTGGATAGAGCAGTCTATTCGTCTTCCCTTTCAACGAGTTCCTCTGCGTTCCAGGTCAGCGCCGCGGTAGCAACGGAGAAGCCGTCTACACGGATACCTGCTGGCATGTGCGCCTCGTGCGTCGCCTTGAGATGCCGTGCCAAGGGCCGAATATCGTTGGATATCCTGAGCTTACCGCCGTCCTCGTTTAGGCCGAACACCCGGTAAATGTGGTAGGGTGTATCGCCCGCGGCTTCGATGACTTCTGCCAATGACAGATGGATCGCGTTATCGAACGGCCCGTTTGTGCTTTTCACATCAATGAAGGTCTTGTTGCCGGGCGCGCCGACTGTTTCGAAATCGTATGGAGCGACCGCATTTTCTGCCGACACCCATTGATAGCCGACGATATCACCAGCCGCGGCTTTCCGTGCGAGATAGCCATTTATCAGCCCCTCACCATCCTGGCCGGTTAGCTCAGCTTTTGCCTTTGCCTTGGCAAGATCGGCGCCGGATATGAGGCGCCTCCCTTTATTCTTCAGGAGCTTGCCGGTTCCCTCGAACCCACCTTGGGCGGCATCTTCGAGTGCGGCGTCCATCTCGGAGTCGGCAGCAGCCAGCAATATGGGGTGATTATCGGTAACACCAGCCGCGGACGCCGCGGCGGCAATATCAGCAAGTGTGACGACAATCATGCTCTTGTTAGTGAACAACGGAGTTATGGCGCTGTGCAACGCAGCGTCCGCGGCATCGCTCTGACTAATCAGGATTAAATCCAGACCGGACGGAGCGGAGTCACCTTTAAAGACCATTATTGCGAAGTCACCCGGACTAATTCCATCGTATCGCGCCTGATCTCCTGGCGGGCCATGCACAAACTCTCCATTCAACCTCCAATTTTTATAAGCTGCATTTTTAATAATTTTGCGAGAAAGTTTGTGTGCAGTTTTGGCATTTGGGCCAAATATAGATACCGCGAGGGCTATTTCGTTATTCGTAGATGCAGCAACTGCGCCAAGGGCAGGATATAACTGTCCGGTTAACACATCGGCGTTGAGGTTGATGCTTTTTTGGTTCCCTGCCCCAATCTTCTTGAATACGCCCTCAAAGAGAGTGCAATCGCTCGGGGTGAGTCGCTTGATCGCGATGTTGTCTGCCACGGTTTTGATCTCACGGTAGTGGTGCGTTTGTGGCCCACACGCCCCGTCAAGGGCAATGCACGCGCGATGTCGAATGTCGTGTTCAAACCTGCTCGCTGTCCAGTGGCAGAGCTTCGGTAGGCCGCGGTATCTGGTGGAGCCAACACGCTGTAGGCTGTCCCAATGAGATGGAGGAAGGCACCGTGACGAACCGCGACGCAGCTATTGCACGAGCTTTAGCATTCTTTGACGATGGACGCTTTCGCGACAGATTGGCCGATCTGGTGGCAATCCAGTCCACGTCGCAAGACCCAGGACACGAAGCGGATGTGTGGAAATACCTCCAAGAGGGCATCGCACCTTGGATCGAGCGGATGGGGTTCACCGTAACCATCCATCCCAATCCTAAGCCCGGCTTCGGCCCAATTCTCATGGCTGAGCGAATCGAAGACCCTGCTCTCCAAACGATTCTCACCTACGGCCACGGCGACACCGTGCGCGGGCTGGACGACCAGTGGGACGCCGGGCTGAAGCCCTGGGAGCTGAAGGAGGTCGGCGACCGCTGGTACGGCCGCGGCACCGCCGACAACAAGGGCCAGCACGCGCTGAACCTGACCGCGCTGGAGCATGTGCTGGCGGCGCGCGGCGGCAAGCTCGGCTTCAACCTCAAGCTCATCCTGGAAACCAGCGAGGAGCGCGGCTCCAACGGGCTGAAGGAGTTCGTCGCCGCCCACGCGGCGGCGCTGGCCGCCGACGTGCTGATCGCCAGCGACGGCCCGCGCGTGGCCCCGGGCATCCCCACCGTCACCACCGGCACGCGCGGCACCTTCCATTTCGACCTGGTGCTGGACCTGCGGCCCGGCGGCGTGCATTCGGGCAACTGGGGCGGCATGATCGCCGACCCGGCGATCGTGCTGGCGCACGCGCTGGCCGCCATCTGCGACCGCCACGGCAAGATCCTGGTGCGCGACTGGCTGCCCCGCAACGGCCTGCCGGCCCAGGTGCGCGCCGCCCTGGCCGGGCTGGAACTGCCCAGCGAGGAATCCGCCACCATCGACCCGAACTGGGGCGAGCCCGGCTTCACCGCCGCCGAGAAGGTGTTCGGCTGGACCAGCTTCATCCCGCTGGCGATGGTCGCCGGCCGGCCGGAGAACCCGGTGAACGCGGTCGCCCCCAGCGCCCGCGCGCATTGCCAGATCCGCTACACGGTGGACAGCGACCCGGCGATTTTCGAATCCGCCCTGCGCAGCCATCTGGATGCCCACGGCTTCCCGGAGGTGCGCATCGAGAACGCCGGCATCCGCATGCCGGCCAGCCGCACCGACCTCGACAACCCCTGGGTGGGCTGGACCGTGCGCAGCATGGAAAAGACGCTGGGCAAGCATGTCCAGGTGATCCCCAACAGCGGCGGCGGCCTGCCCGGCGACGTGTTCGTGGACCATCTGCACGTGCCGCTGGTGTGGATTCCGCACAGCTACAACGGCTGCAAGCAGCACGGCCCGAACGAGCATTTCCTGATCGCCCCGGCACGCGAGGGCCTGGCCGCCTATACCGGCATCTGGTGGGACCTGGGGGAACAGGGCACGCCCTGAGCCTCGGCCGGCGGCGGGGCAACACCCCGCCGCCTACGGCAGGAAGGCGCCGCCGTTCACGTGCAGTGTCTGCCCGGTCATGTAGCGCGCCTGCGGCCCGGCGAGGTAGCGCACCAGGGTGGCGACCTCCTCGCTGCGGCCGCGCCGGCCGGCCAGCGGGGTGGCCACGGCATGCAGCGCCGGGGTGCCGCGGGCCGAACTGCCGCGCACCGTGTCGATCAGCCCCGGCACCACGCAGTTGACGGTGATGCCGTCCGCCGTCAGGTCGTGCGCCAGCGCGCGGGTGAGGCCGACCACGCCGGATTTCGCCGCCACCACATGGGCGCGGCCCGGGGCGCCGGTATGGGCGGACATGCCGCCGATATTGACGATCGCCGCCATGTCCGACCGGCGCAGCGCCGGCAGGGCAGCGCGGGCGCAGAGATAGGGGCCGTCGAGGATGACGCCCATCACCTCGCGCCACTCGGCGTAGCCGAGGTCCTCGAACTTCGTCTCCCGGCGCAGGGCGGCATTGTTGACCAGGATGTCCAGCCGGCCGAAGGCGGCGACGGCGCGGGCGAGCAGGTCGGCGGCGGCGTCCGGCGCGGCCACGTCGCCCATCTGCATGCTGGCCCGCCGGCCCTCGGCGCGCACCAGGGCGGCGGTTTCGGCCACCAGTTCGTCGGAGGCGCGGGCGCTGACCACCACGTCGGCCCCCGCGCGGGCCAGCTCGACGGCGATGGCGCGGCCGATGTTGCGCGCGGCCCCGGTGACCAGGGCGACCCGGCCGTGCAGCTCGCCGCCCGCCGCCGCCCCGCTCATGCGCGCAGGGCCCGCAGGCCGGCCATGTCGGGCTGGGCGAACAGCCCGGCGAGGCGGTCGCGCAGGGCCTGCGCGCGGGCGCGGTCCCAGCCGCCGTGGATGGCGTTGTCCATGAACTTGTCCTCGATCTCGGCGGCCGAAAGCGGGTCGCGCGCGCCGCCGCGCATGTGCGGCTGGCGGAATTCCCGCACGGTGCCGTCGGTGAGCGTGGCGCGCAGATGGCCGGTGAAGTTGTGCGGGTATTCGTTGGCGGGATCGACGACGTAGGAGATCCTGCCGGTCAGGGCGAGCACCTCGGGGTCGCGGATGCGCGCCTCGGTGAACTGGCCGAAGCCGGCGCGGCCGTCGAGAAAGCCCACAGCCATGCAGAACGGCGTGCTGAACTTGGCGGCGTAGGGGGTGGGCGGGCGGTGCTTGGCCGCCAGCGGGTCCCACAGCCGGTGCACGGTGCCCTCGCCCACCTCGCAGGTGATGGCGGCGATCTGCCCGGCCCGCACCCCGCTGGCGGCGAGCGCGATGGCGCAGTCGATGAAAGGCTGGGTCATGGTGCCGCAGGCATAGGGCTTGAAGGCGATGCCGGCCATCACCCAGCGCGTGCCCAGCCCCTCCAGCAGCCGGCTGAAATCGGGCGGCACCGAGGGGGCGAAGGCGCGGTAGAAGCCATGCGTGCCCTCCAGCACGGTGCGCGGGCCGAGGAAGCCTGCGCGCGCCATCAGCGCCGCGCGCAGGCCGGACTGCGCCGCCCAGCCGGCGTGCATCCGCTTGGTCCAGGTGCCCTCGGCGAGGTATTCGATGATGCCGGAGGCCATGCTGCCGGCGATGCCGAGCGCCGAGACGGTCTGCGCCCGGTCCAGCCCCAGCGCCTTGGCCACCGCCGCGGCCGCCGCCACCGCGCCGATGACCGCCGTGGGGTGGAAGCCGGCCTGGTGGGTCGCCTTGGGGGCCACCAGGCTCATGCGGCACAGCACCTCGCAGCCGGTGGCCAGGCCGGCCAGCAGGGCGTCGCCGCCCAGGCCCTCGCGCTCGCAGGCGGCCAGCACGGCGGGCACGATGACGGCGCCGGAATGCACCGGCCCGCCCTCGAAGGTGTCGTCGTAATCCTCGCCATGGGCGGCGGTGCCGTTGACCAGGGCGGCGTCGAACGCGCCCAGGCCGCCGGCGTGGCCGAGGGCTGTGCAGCTGCCCGGGTCGGTGGCGGCCAGGGTGGCGCGCACGTAGTCCTCGTGACGGGCGGCCAGGCACAGCCCGGCCACGTCCAGCATCAGGCTGCGCGCCATCGCCCGCACCGGGGGCGGCAGGTCGGCGGCGCGGGTGGCGGCCAGCCAGTCGGCCAGGCGCTCGGCGACGCTGGGTGTGGTCATGCCGGCTGTCGGGGTGTTCGAACGGTCGGGCGGGTCAGACGCCGAAGATCTCGGTGTAGCGTTTTTTCACCTCTTCGCCGTCCTTGGCCAGGGCGGCCGGGTCGCTGCTCAGCAGCTTGATCTCGCTGAGCGGCTTGCGGCCGGGCTTGGTTTTCACCTCCGGGTGGAAGGAGCGGATGCCGCCGGCATCGGCCATCATCTGCTGGCAGGGGGCGGAGAACACGTAGTCCACGAAAAGCCGGGCGGCGTTGGGGTGCGGCGCCTTCTCCAGCACGCCCATCTGGCCGGCGATCACCGGCGAGCCTTCGACCGCGTAGACGATCTCGATCGGGTTGCCGGCTTCCTTCAGGTAGGTGGCGACGTATTCGCTGCCGTCGAACATGATGGAGCGCTCGCCCTGCGCCACCTTCTTCGGTGGGTCGGAGGCGGATTGCACCTGCAGGATGCGCTGCTTGGCCACCTTCTCGAAATAGCCCCAGCCGAGCGCCTGCTCGGTGGCGAAGGTGGAGGTGAGGATGGTGCCGCTGTAGCCGGGATGCGCCTTGACCATGCGCATGCGCCATTTCGGGCTGAGCAGGTCGAGGAAGCCCTTCGGCGCCTCCTCGGCCGTCACCTGCTTGGTGTTGTAGGCGATGACGCTGAGGGTGGCGCGCACGCTGGCGAAGCGGTCGTCGGCGTCGCGCTGTTCCTTGGGCCAGAAGGCGCCGACATCGACGGGCACGAACTTGGCCAGCCAGCCCTGCTGCTTCCAGCCGATGAACATGGTGGCGTCGGAGCTTTCGACCACGTCGGCGGCGTAGATGTTGCTGGCGTATTCCTGGTTGATCCGCTGCAGCACGCGCTCGGCGCCGGTGCGTTCGAGCTGGATACGGATGCCGGGGTAGAGCGCCTGGAAGGCGGTGACGATCTTTTGCGCCACAGTGAGGTCGATGGAGGTGTGGAAGACCGCGGTGCCCTCCTTCACGGCGGCGGCGATCAGCTCGGAGGACGGGCCGGCGGCGCGGGCGCGGGCGGCCGGCAACACCAGGGCGGCGGCGCCGGCGGCCAGGATGGCCCGGCGGCCGGTCAGCATATGGGTGGATGGCAGGCGGGTGGGTTTGGTCATGGCGCGTCCTCCCCGGTGGGCACGTGGCGGCCGGAGCCGTCGCGCCCTGTTCTGTTCTGTTGACGTTACGCTGGCGCGGGGGAGGGTATCTGTCAACAGCACCCGGTGCCGGGGTGCGTCAGCTCGGATGCCAGTTGAGGCGCTCGCCCAGCCAGCGGCGCAGCGCCAGCAGGGTGGGCGCCTCGGCGGTGATCGCGGCCATCACCGTGTTGGCGCCGGGCGCGGGCAGGGTGCGCACGTCCGGCGCGGCGGCCTGCACCTCCGGCGCGGCGGCGACCTTGGCGGCCGCCTTGCGCCACAGCGCCACCATCGCCGCGGGGGTCAGCGCCGGCAGCACCAGGGCGAATTGCAGGTTGGCGGCGGCGGCGGTGGCCTGCCAGGCGCCGTAGAGCGGGCCGGACGGGGGGGCGCCGCGCAGGCGGGCGGCCAGCTCCGGCAAGGTCGGCAGTTCCGGCATCTGCGGGTCGCGCGCCACGGCGCCGTCGTCGCCGGGCACGCCCATGCCGAACAGCGGCGGTGCGCCGGCGGCGGCCAGCACGGCGGCGTGCTGGCGGGCCTGGGGGCCGTGGATGAACACCGCGTCCACCGCGCCGGCGGCCAGCGCCTGCTGCGCCGTGGCGCGGTCCTGCAGGCCGAACACCGGGGCCAGCCGCAGGCCGAGCAGTTCCACGGCCAGCAGGCCCGGCAGGTCCGGGCCGACCGGGCCGGCGGCGGCCAGGCGCAGCACCGCGCCCGGCGACAGGGCGGCGGCGGGCAGGCGGCACGACACGATGCCGGGGGTAATGCCGGCCATGATGGGCAGCCAGCGCGCCACGTCGTACTGCGCGCGGGGGTCGCCGACCAGCCAGGCCAGGGCGGATTGCCCGGGGGCGAGCAGCGCGGTCTGGCCATCCGGCGGCACGCGGGTTTCGAACTGGTTGGCGCCGGTCACGCCGTCGGCGCCGCCGACCATGTGGCGGTGCTGGGCCACGCCCTCGGGCAGGCCGTCGAGCATGGCATGGCCGATCCGCTCGGCCCACTGGCCCAGCTTGCCGCCATCGGGGCCGGCCACCAGGATCGCGCTGCCGTCGGGGAAGGTGCCGAGGGTGGTGGCGGCCAGGGCCGCGCGGGGGAGCAGGGCGGCGGCCAAGGCGCACATCACCGCCCGCCGGCCCGGCGCGAGGGGGCCTGGAGCGGGTGCGTCGTGCGCCGTACCAGGCGGCTGGGCGTGCGGCATCAGGCCTCCTCCCGCTCGCGGCCCGGCGGGGTGCGCCGGGGTCTCCCGGACTTACCTACCCGGAACCGGCGGGTTGTCAAACCAGGTAGCTGGTCCGGGAGGATGGGCCGGGAAAGCGGCGACTATGTGTCGTAGGCCACCAGCGCCTCGAACGGCACGTCCAGCCGCTTGCGCCCGCCGAGGAAGGTGAGTTCGATCAGCGCCGCCGCCGCCGGCACCTCGGCGCCGATGTTGCGCAGCAGCTGGATGCCGGCCGCCATGGTGCCGCCGGTGGCCAGCAGGTCGTCCACCACCACCACGCGCTGGCCCTGGTGCACCGCGTCGGCCTGGATCTCGATGCGGTCCGAGCCGTATTCCAGCGCGTAGTCCAGCCCGATGGTGGCGCCGGGCAGCTTGCCGCGCTTGCGCAGCATGACGAAGCCGCAGCCTAGCTTGAGCGCCAGCGGGGCGGCCATCAGGAAGCCGCGCGACTCGATGCCGGCGATCAGGTCCGGCTGCCAGGCGCGCACCGCGCGGGCCAGCCGGCCCATCGCCACCTGCCAGGCATCGGCGTCGCGCAGCAGGGTGGAGATGTCGTAGAAGAGAATCCCGGGCTTGGGGAAATCCGGGATGCCCCGGATGTGGTCCTTCAGGTCCATGCGCCGCCGCCTATGCCAATGCTTCGGGGCTGTATAGCCCGCTGTTGCGGCACCGCAAGCGGAAGGCTACGCAGGGCCATGTCGCGCATCCCCATCGCAGTGCTGGCCGGCGTGGTCGGCTTCGTCGCCTACATCGTCGGCGTTGTCACCCTGGCGGACCTTGTGGTCGGCCGGCACTGGGCGGTGCAGGCGGCATATTTCGTGCTGGCCGGGGTGCTGTGGGCGCTGCCGGCACGCTGGCTGATGCTGTGGGCGGCGCGGCGCTGACCCGCGGGCGCGCTGGCCCCGGGGGCGGAATGTCTTAGCGCTCGACCTTCATCCAACTGTCATATTACTGTCACGGCGAGGAAACCGGGGGGCGCTAGGCCCGCCGCGTCACTGGTCCACAAAGGGGAACCCTGAACATGAAGCGTCGCACCCTGCTGGCAGGCGCCGCCGCGCTGGCCGCGGCCCCGCTCGCGCCGGCCGCCCACGCCCAAGGCGGCAAGACCAAGATCGTCTTCTGGCACGCGATGAGCGGCGCGCTCGGCGAGGAGGTGAAGCGCATCACCGACGGCTTCAACGCCTCGCAGGGCGAGGTCGAGGTGGAGCAGATCTTCAAGGGCAGCTACCCCGAGACGCTGACCGCCGCCATCGCCGCCTGGCGCGCCGGCCAGGCGCCGCACCTGGTGCAGATGTTCGAGGTCGGCACCGGCTCCATGCTCGCCGCCGGCCCGGCCGTGAAGCAGGTGTGGGAGCTGTCCAAGGAAACCGGCATCCAGTTCGACCCCAAGGCCTACCTCGCCGGCGTGCGCGGCTACTACAGCCTGTCGGACGGGCGGATGGCCTCGATGCCGTTCAACTCCTCCACCTCGCTGATGTGGTACAACAAGGACGCCTTCGCGAAGGCCGGGCTCGACCCCGAGAACGCGCCGACGACGTGGGACGCGGTGGTCGCCGCCGCCCAGGCCATCAAGGCCAAGAACGCCGCCAGCATCCCGATGAGCTCGTCCTGGCCCACCTGGTGCCTGTTCGAGCAGTACGCGGCCATGCACGACGTGCCCTACGCCACCGAGGCCAACGGCTTCGACGGGCTGGGCACCAAGCTGCTGATCAACACGCCGCCCTTCGTCAAGCAGATGCAGCGGCTGATCGACATGAGCAAGGACGGCACCTTCAAGTGGGGCGGCCGCGACGGGGCGGCCGGCCCGCTGTTCCCCTCCGGCGACGCGGCCATCATGTTCGACAGCTCGGCCGCCCGCGCCTCCATCGACCGTGCCGCCAAGTTCAAGTGGGGCGTCGCCCTGCTGCCGACCGACCCGGCGATCAACGCCCACCCGATCAACTCGATCATCGGCGGCGCCAGCCTGTGGACGATGACCGCGCCGAAGCGGACGCCGGCCGAATACAAGGGCGTGGCGCTGCTGCTGCAATACATGAGCCGCCCGGACAACGACGCCGTCTGGCACCAGCACACCGGCTACGTGCCGGTCACGCTCGCCGGCTACGAGCTGTCCAAGAAGCAGGGCTACTACGAAAAGAACCCGGGTGCCGACCTCGCCATCCTGCAGCTCACCCGCGGCAAGCCGACCAAGAACTCGCTGGGCTTCCGCCTCGGCCGCATGCCCGAGTTGCGCAACATCCAGTACGAGGAGATGGAGAAGGCGTTCCAGGGCCAGCAGGGCGCGCAGGCCACCATGGATGCCGCCGTGGAGCGCGGCAACAAGGTGCTGCGCGAGTTCGAGAAGTCGGTGAAGGGCTGATCCCGCACCGGGCCGCGCCGCCACCCCGGCGGCGCGGCCCGGCGCCATTTTCCGCATGGAACGACGCACCATCTTCCGAGGCTGGCTGCTGCCGGTGGCATTCGTGCTGCCGCAGCTGCTGCTGACGTTCTTCTTTTTCCTGTGGCCGGCGGGGCAGGCGATCTATGCCAGCATGACCCGCCAGGATGCGTTCGGCATCCGCACCCAGTTCGTCGGCGCGGAGAACTTCACCGACCTGTTCTCCGACCCGCTCTACCTCGACTCGATCCGCCGCACGGTGGTGTTCTCCGCCTCGGTCGCCGTGCTGTCGATGGCCGTCGCCCTGCTGCTGGCGGTGTTCGCCGACCGCGAGATCCGTGGGCGCGGGCTGTATCGCACGCTGCTGATCTGGCCCTACGCCATCGCGCCCGCCATCGCCGCCGTGCTCTGGGTGCTGCTGCTGCATCCGCAGATCGGCTGGATCGGCCACGGGCTGCGGGCGCTGGGCATCCACTGGGACTACAAGCTCGACGGCGCGCAGGCGATGCTGGCGGTGATCCTCGCCTCCGCCTGGAAGCAGGTCAGCTACAACTTCATCTTCTTTCTCGCCGGGCTGCAATCCATCCCGCGCGCGGTGATCGAGGCGGCGCGGATGGACGGCGCGCGCGGCTGGCGGCGGTTCCGCACCATCACCTTCCCGCTGCTGGCGCCGACCACCTTCTTCCTGATCGTGGTGAACGTGGTCTATGCCGCCTTCGACACCTTCGGCACCATCCGCGCGCTCACCCGCGGCGGGCCGGGCAAGGCCACGGAAACCCTGGTCTACAAGGTGTATGTGGACGGCGTGGAGAACCAGAATCTCGGCTCGTCCTCGGCGCAGTCGGTGGTGCTGATGCTCGCGGTCATCCTGCTCACCGCCATCCAGTTCCGGTATATGGGGCGGAAGACGGAGCGATGATGGCTGGGCAAGGAAGGTCTTCTTTTTGTGAACAAAAAGAAGCAAAAAAACTTTTCGTTCGCTGGAGTGCCGGCGCCGGACTCCAACGAACAAAAGTTTTTTGGTCCTTTTTTCCAAAAAAGGACAACTTCCTTGCTTCCTTCGGTCCCCCCGCATGAACCGCCGCATCGACTGGACCGCCCACATCGTCCTGATCCTCGGCGTGGCGCTGTTCGTGCTGCCGGTCTGGCTGGTGTTCGCCGGAGCCACACAGGACCCGGGCGCGATCGACCGGGGCGAGCTGTCGCTGCTGCCGAACCTGCACGGCTTCGGCGTGTTCGCCGACGTGCTGGGCAACGGGGTCGCCGGCGCCACGCCGGTCTGGCGGATGCTGGCGGTGTCGTTCGGCATGGCGCTGGCCATCGCGGTGGGCAAGATCGCCATCTCGCTGCTCTCGGCCTATGCGGTGACGTTCTTCCGCTTTCCGCTGCGCATGGTGTGCTTCTGGACCATCTTCATCACGCTGATGCTGCCGGTGGAGGTGCGGATCATCCCCACCTACGCGGTGATGGCCGGCTTCGGGCTGATCAACAGCTTCACCGGCCTCACCGTGCCGCTGATCGCCTCGGCGACGGCCACGCTGCTGTTCCGCCAGGTGTTCCTGGCCATCCCGGACGAGTTGGTGGAGGCGGCGCGGATGGACGGCGCCGGGCCGTGGCGGTTCTTCCGCGACATCCTGCTGCCGGTGTCGGCGGCCAACGTGGCGGCGCTGTTCGTGATCCTGTTCGTCTATGGCTGGAACCAGTACCTCTGGCCGCTGCTGGTCGCCACCGACCCGCGGCTGGACACCATCGTGATCGGCATCGTCAAGATGATCGGCACCGACTCGGCGGTGCCCTGGAACAAGGTGATGGCGACCTCGGTGCTGGCGCTGCTGCCGCCGATTGCGGTGGTGCTGCTGATGCAGCGCTGGTTCGTCAAGGGTTTGACCGAAGGGGATAAATGATGGCGAGCCTGAAGCTGGAGGGCCTGCGCAAGAGCTTCGGCGCCACCAAGGTGCTGCACGGCATCGACCTGGAGCTGGCCTCCGGCGAGATGCTGGTGATCGTCGGCGCCTCCGGCTGCGGCAAGTCCACGCTGCTGCGCCTGGTCGCCGGGCTGGAGGAGCCGACCGCCGGGCGCATCGTGCTGGATGGCCGCGACGTCGCCAACCTGGACCCGGCCGAGCGCGACATCGCCATGGTGTTCCAGAACTACGCGCTCTACCCGCACATGAGCGTGTTCGACAACATGGCCTACGGGCTGAAGATCCGCCGGCTGTCCACCGCCGAAATCCGCAAGCGGGTGGAGGAGGCGGCCGACATGCTGGGCCTGCGCCCGCTGCTGGACCGCAAGCCGCGCCAGCTTTCCGGCGGCCAGCGCCAGCGCGTGGCGATGGGCCGCGCCATCGTGCGCCACCCCAAGCTGTTCCTGTTCGACGAGCCGCTGTCCAACCTGGACGCCAAGCTGCGGGTCACCATGCGCGCCGAGATCAAGCGCCTGCAGCGCCGCATGGGCGTCACCAGCCTGTACGTGACGCACGACCAGGTGGAGGCGATGACGCTGGGGGACCGGCTGCTGGTGCTGCACCAGGGCGTGCCGGTGCAGCTCGCCACGCCGATGGAGGTGTTCGAGCGGCCGGCCGACATCTACGTGGCCGGCTTCATCGGCGCCCCGGCGATGAACCTGCTGCCGGCCCGGCTGGCCGCCGGCGGCACGGCGGCGCAGCTCGATGCCGGCCCCCTGGTGCCCTTCGCCGACGGCCGCCGCGCCGGGGCGGACGGGATGAAGCTGACCGTGGGGATCCGGCCGGAACACGTGGCGCTGGTGGCGGAGGGCGGGCTGGCGTTGCAGGTGGACCTGGTGGAGCCGCTGGGCTCGGAGACGGTGCTGATCGGCCGGCTGCCGGATGGCGAGATGCTGTCGATCAAGCTGGCCGGCGCGGCGCCGCCGGAGGAGACGGTGCACGTCGCCATCCCGCCGCCCAACCTGCATGTGTTCGACGCCGCCACCGGCCTGCGGCTGGAACCGCGGGGCTGACCAGGCCCCGGCGGAGCGGTCGCCGTTGTGATCGCCCCTTATGTATCGCAGCCGCGCAAACTGTGTTATGCGCGGCCATGCCAACCAACCTGCCGATGACCCCGCCTGACAGAGGGCGGGCGCCACTGGGATGCCAGCCAGGGCCGCGTGGCTGCCCGCCCGCCAAGGCGCGTTGACGGGACCGCGCATGGCACAAAAACCGAGAAATCTGGCCGACCGTGCCGAGGCCGACGTGCGCCGGGCGCATGAGCGCGAGGAGCTGGCCCGCAGGGAATTCAGCCTCGCCGGGTGGAAATACTGGCTGGTGATGGGCGGCAGCGTGCTGATGGCGATCCTGCTGGCGGTGGGCGCGGCCTATTTCTACGTCCGCGTCCGCCCGCGCCTGTAGGCGGCCCGTTACGCCCATATAGCGTGGGCCACCCGTTTGGCCTGCCCCCGTTTGGCCTGCCCCCGTTTGGCCTGCAAGGAGACGCCCATGCCTGACATCCACTCGGTTGCCGTGTTCTGCGGCGCCCAGGCGGGGGGGCGGCCGGAGTATGCCGCCGCCGCCGACGCGCTCGGCCGCGGCCTGGCGCAGGCCGGCATGCGGCTGGTGTATGGCGGCGGGCGCGTGGGCCTGATGGGCCGCGTGGCCGACGCCACGATGGCCGCCGGCGGCACGGTGACCGGGGTGATCCCGGAATTCCTGACCCGCTGGGAGGTGGCGCACGACCAGGTGTCGGACCTGGTCATCACCGACAGCATGCACTCCCGCAAGCGCCACATGTTCGACCTTGCCGACGCCTTCGTGACCATGCCCGGCGGGCTCGGCACGCTGGACGAGACGTTCGAGATCCTGACCTGGCGCCAGCTCAAGCTGCATGACAAGCCGATCCTGCTGTGCGACGTCGCCGGCTCCGTCCGCCCGCTGGTGGCCGCCATCGAGGCGGCCATCGCCGAGGGGTTCGCCCGTTCCGAGGTGCGCGGGCTGTACGAGGTGGTGGAGGGCGTGCCCGCGGTGCTGGCGCGGCTGCGCCACCTGGCGACGGCGCCGGGCGGCGCCTCCGCCCTGCTGTAGACGCCACGCCGCCATGCCGTGGCGGGAATGCGCGCAGGGACGGCTTGCCCCCGGCGCCCGGGGCGGCTATACGCGCGCCTCGGCCGGAGTGTAGCTCAGCCTGGTAGAGCACTGTGTTCGGGACGCAGGGGCCGGAGGTTCGAATCCTCTCACTCCGACCAGCCCCCCCTGCGATTACATGCCCCGACGGTGGGTTGCGCGCCTCGCGCATGGCGCGTGGTTGACTTTCCCGCCGTGCACCCCTTCTCCTCTGATGTCGTCGACGCAGGGGGACTGTACGTGACATTTCGTAACATCATCATCGCCGCCGCGCTGTTCGGTGGCGTGCTGGGCGGGTTTGCTCAGGCCCAGGCTCAGGCTCAGGCCCAGGCTCAGGCTCAGGCCCAGGCGCCGAATGGCCCGGCCGAGGTCATCGCCACCCGCCAGGCGGGCATGAAGCACACCGGGGCGGCGGCCGGCGCGGTCAAGAAGGCGCTGGATGCCGGCGGCGACCTGATGGCGGTTGCCGCCAGCGCCCAGGAGGTCGCCGATTGGGGCCGCAAGATCCCGTCGATGTTCCCGCCCGGCAGCGATGCCGGCGCCAAGACGCGGGCCCTGCCGGCGATCTGGTCCGATAAGGCGGGGTTCGACAAGCTCGCCGGCAACATGGCGGCCGCGGCCGACACGCTGGCGGCGGCGCTGAAGGCCAACGACGCGGCTGCCGCCAAGGCGGCGTTCGCGGCCACCGGCGCGGCCTGCGCCGCCTGCCATCGCACCTATCGCGCGCCGGCATAGGGCTACAGCTTCGTCACCACCACCCACACCAGCGCCGCGGCCGCCACGAACAGGGCGGCCGCCAGCACCGGGCTGGCCATGCGCGGCGCCCGCGTGGCGGCCGGCAGGCGCTTCTTGCCGGTGATCATCGGCCGCACCAGGTTGTGCCGCTTCACCACCGCATAGGCGAGCACCGCCGCCACGTGCAGCACCACGATGATCTTGATGAAGGTGAACACCTGGTAGTGCAGCGCGAGTGCCGCCGTCCCGGTCGCGTCGCTCACCCGCCCCGCCAGCGGGCCGGTGACGAAGGCGTCCACATCGTTGGCGAACAGCCCGCTGACCGCCTGCGCCAGCAGCAGCCCCAGCATCGCCAGCACCATCCAGCCGCCGGCCGCGTTGTGCCCCACCTGGGTATCCGGCTCGCGCCGCGCGAAATGGCGCAGATGGCCCAGCACCGCCCCCGGGCCGCGCAGGAACTGCGAGAACCGGGCGGTCTGGCTGCCCACCACCCCCCAGGCCAGGCGGAAGATCAGCAGCGCCAGCACCGCCTCGCCACTGCGCATGTGCCAGTCCATCCAGCCCAGCCGGATGCTGACATAGCTGAACGTCACCAGCAGCACGATCGCCCAGTGGAACAGGCGCGTCGGCCCGTCCCAGACCCGCATCGGCAGCTGCAATCCGGGCGGCGGTGGTCTCAAGGCCATCGATGCGGTCTCCTTTCCGGTCGGCGTCCCGGATCGCGGGTCGTGGTGCGTGGTGCGTGGTGCGTGGTGCGTGGTGCGTCAGCAACCGCATCCGTGCCAGCACCGTCAAGACCCCCCGAAAACCGCGCCGAACGAGCCGAATCCGGCGGATAAATCGCCCGTTTCGCCGGGTCAGGAGGCAACAGGCCGATTGCGGCGCGCCGCCCCCGGTTCTAGCTTCGTTTGCATGACCGATCCTGGTTCGCTGCCGCCACGGCCCGGCCTGCTGCGCCCGCTGCTGCTGGGCGCGGCGGGGCTGGCGGTGCTTGGCACCGTGGGATGGCTGGCATTGCGGGAGATGCCGCCGCCGCCCGTCGCGGCCCCGCCTCCCGCTTCCGTTGCCGCCCCGGCGGCCGCGCCGCCGCCTGTCGCGACCGCCACCGTCGCCCCCCCCGCCCCGCCCCCCGCACAGCTGGCCGCACCTCCGGCCCCAGCCGCGACCGCCGCGCCGGCGGAGAAGCCTAGCTTCGACATCGTCCGCGTGAACCCGAAGGGCGACGCCGTCGTGGCCGGCCGTGCCGCGCCCGGCGCCGAGGTGACATTGCAGGACAACGGCCAGGCGATCGGCCACGCCCAGGCCGATTCCTCCGGCCAGTTCGTCATCCTGCCCGCCAAGCCGATCGGCGCGGGCGGCCGGGAGCTGACCCTGTCGTCGCGCGGTGCCGGCGGCGCCGAGACCAAGGGGGACGGCCCGGTGATGGTGGTGATGCCCGAGCCGCAGCCGGCCGGCACCTCCCCGTCCGCCGCGCCCGCCCTGCCGCTGGTGGTGCTGACCGGGCCCGACAGCGCGCCCCGCGTGCTGCAAGGTGCCGGTGCCCCCAAGGGCGCGCAGCCGCATGTGGGGCTGAACGTGGTGGATTACGACGCCAAGGGCGACATCCGCTTCGCCGGCCGCGGCCCGGCCGGCGCGATGGTGCGGGTCTATGTGGACAACCAGCCGGTCGGCGAGGCGGTGGTGGACGGCAAGGGCGACTGGTCGCTGCTGCCGCCGCGCGGCGTGGCACCCGGCGAGCACAAGCTGCGGCTGGACCAGCTGGGCGCCAAGGGGCAGGTGGTGGCGCGGCAGGAGCTGCCGTTCCAACGGGCCGACCTGTCCGCCAAGGGCGCGGCGGAGGGCAGCCAGGCGCCGGGCGGGCCGCCGGGGATTCGCGTCGTCGTGCAGCCGAAGCAGAGCCTGTGGCGCATCGCCCGGCACACCTATGGCCAGGGCGTGCGCTACACGGTGATCTACGCCGCCAATCGGGACCGCATTCGCGACCCCAACCTGATCTATCCCGGACAGGTGTTCACCGTGCCCACCCCGGATTCGTCCAGCAAGTCCAGGTAAGGCGCGGCTGCCAGCAGGAACAGCGTGACATCGCTCACCAGCGCGGTGGCGGTGGCCGGCATCTCAAGCTCCGCTTCGGCGGTCAGCGCCACGCTGTGGTCGGCCAGCAGCTCCATCCGCCAGCCCGCCGGCAGCAGCGGCGTCATCCCCACCAGTGCCGCGAACACCGCCGCCCGGCGCGCCATCGCCTGGTCCGGCACATGCTCGGCGGTGCTTGGCACCCGGCCGGCCAGCGTGCGCATGGCGATGACGCCGCGCATGCCGCCGTGGCCGGCGGCCGGCGAGGTGACGGGGCGGGCGAGGCTCACCTCCACCGCGCGGTTGCGCCAGCGCACGGTGAAGGCCGGGAAGCGGCCGGTATCGGTCGGCAGCAGGCGGCCCCGGTCGTCCACGGTGAAGGGGCCCAGGGTGAACGGCGCATCGAACGGCATCGCGACACTCCCTTGCTCGGGCGGCTTCATCCGCCGCCCGCTCGGCCGCAAGTCTTGCCCGCGCCGGATGAAGCATCCATAAACTGCGGCAACATTTCGCTGGACCCGCATGGCCCTCGCCGCATCGCTCCGCCTCGTGCTCGCGCCCCCGCACCCCGCCGGCCGCCCCTTCATCGTGGGCGGCGTGGTGGCGCTGGCGGTGGGGCTGGTGTTCGCCCAGTGGCTGGCCTGGCTCGGCCTGGCCTTCACCTTGTTCTGCCTGTATTTTTTCCGCGATCCCGAGCGGGTGCCGCCGCCGCGCGCGGGCCTGGTGCTGGCGCCGGCCGATGGCAAGATCGTCTCGGTGTCGCGCGCGGTGCCGCCGGCGGAGCTGGACCTGGGCACCGCGCCGCGCTGGCGGGTGGCGATTTTCCTGTCGGTGATCGACGTGCACGTGAACCGCATGCCGGTGGACGGCACGGTGACGCGCATCGCCTATCGCCACGGCAAGTTCCTCAACGCCAGCATGGACAAGGCCAGCGTGGACAACGAGCGCAACGCGCTGGCCATCCGCCTGCCGGACGGGCGGGAACTGGCGGTGGTGCAGATCGCCGGGCTGATCGCGCGGCGCATCCTATGCGACGCGCGCGAGGGCGATGCGGTGCTGGCCGGCGCCCGCTTCGGCATCATCCGCTTCGGCAGCCGCACCGACCTGTACTTGCCCGAGGGCGTGCTGCCGCTGGTGGCCGAGGGCCAGACCATGATCGGCGGCGAGACGGTGATCGCCGAGCTTGAAACACGAGGCGCATATGCCTGAACGGCGGCCCTTCATCCTGGCCGCCCGCCCGCTCGCCGGCGAGGCCTCGCCGATCCGCCGGCTGCGCGGCCGCTTCCGCCCGCGCCACCGGCCGCGCTTCAAGGGCCCGTCGTTCAACCGGATGATCCCCAACCTGCTGACCATGCTGGGGCTGTGCGCCGGCCTGACCGGCATGCGCTTCGCGCTGGAGGGCCGGTTCGCCCAAGCGGCGGTGGCGATCGTGGTCGCCGCCTGCATCGACGGGCTGGACGGGCGGCTGGCGCGGCTGCTGAAGGCGACCTCGCGCTTCGGCGCCGAGTTCGACAGCCTGGCCGATTTCGTCTGTTTCGGCGTGGCGCCGGCCTTCATCCTGTACCTGTGGTCGCTGCAATCGGCGCATGCCTACGGCTTCCTGCCGTGCCTGATGTTCGCCGTCTGCATGGCGCTGCGGCTGGCGCGGTTCAACGCGGCGCTGGATGCCGGGCCGCACCCTGCCTACACCTACAATTTCTTCACCGGCGTGCCGGCGCCGGCCGGGGCGGGGGTGGCGCTGTTTCCGCTGTTCGCCGGGCTGGAGGCCAATTCGATGGGCTGGGGGTGGCTGCATGCCGCCGCCTCGTTCCCGCCCTTCGTGGCCTGCGTGCTGATCGGCACCGCGCTGCTGCTGGTGTCCACCCTGCCGGTCTGGAGCTTCAAGAACTTCAAGGTGCCGGCGCAATACGTGCTGCCGCTGCTGCTCGGCACCGGGCTGGTGGCCGCCGTGCTGGTGGCGGACCCGTGGGCGGTGCTGGCCGGCGGTGGCCTCGCCTATGTCGCCATGCTGCCGTTCAGCGCCCGCAGCTACCGCCGGCTCAAGCGCGCGGCCGAGACGGCCGAGGAGCCGGAGGCCGCCTGAGCCGGCCGATCTTCGGCCTGTCAAAGCAAGCAAGGCCGAACCCCTGGACTTAAGGATCGAGGTCCAGGGGCTCGGCCCCTGGTGGGGTGTGGGGCAACGCCCCGCCGCTTGCTTCGGCAGACCGAAGAGTCCGCCGGGCCGATCGATAGCCGTCATACCAAGGCTCGCTGACCGCGACCCTTGGCATGAGTCTTTGTTTAGCGCGCCGCCACCCGCCAGCCCGGCGCGCGATACCAAGGCCCGCAGGCGACGGAAGAGTCGTCGCCTGCGGGCCTTGGTATCAGTCCGCCGCGGCGGCGATCCCGGCGACGCTTTGCAACCGGGCGCGCACCGCCTCGCCAAACGCCTCGAAGATGCGGCGAGAGACGACGTCGTGGTCCCAGTCGTATTCCGGGTGCCATTGCACGCCGACGGCGAACCCGTCCGAGCGAGCGTGGATCGCCTCGACGGTGCCGTCAGGCGCCTCCGCGTCGGCCACCAGGCGGTCGCCAAGCCGGTCGATGCCCTGGTTGTGCAGCGAATTCACCCCGATTTCCGTGGCGCCGGCAACCCGGTGCAGCCAGGAGCCGGGCACGACGCGCACCGCGTGCGCCTTGCCGGTGCGCACCCGCGAGCTTGGCTGCATCGGCGTGGAGTGGTCCATCCGGTCGGGCAGATCCTGCAACCGCTGGTGCAGGCTGCCGCCGAGCGCCACGTTCATCTCCTGCAGGCCGCGGCAGATCGCCAGCACCGGCACCCCGGCGGCGACGGCGGCGCGGATCAACGGCAGGGTGACGCCGTCGCGCTCGGCATCCTCGGGCGTGCCCTCGGCGTGCGGCGGGCCGTCATACAGGTCCGGCTGCACGTTGGAGCGGCTGCCGGTGAGGATGATGCCGTCCAGCCGCGACAGCAGCGTGGCGATATCGGCCTTGGCGCCGTTGGCTGGAAGCAGCACCGGCACCCCGCCCACCACCAGGTCGGTGGCGCGCACGTAGGTGTTGGATGCCGCGTGGTTGGCCATGCCGAACGCGCCAAACAGCTTCGTGCAGCAGGAGATGCCGATCAAAGGTTTCATGTTACAGAGCATCATCAGGGATGATGGCGACAAAATGAAGTCAAACCGGCTCAGGCCCGCCCTGCGCTGGACGCAACCGCCGCGACTGCAGCAGAAATGTCACAGCCGACGGCGAATCCGCGCCCTGCTCAGCCGCCGCGCGGCACGCCGCCCGGATTGGTCGGCAGCGTGAACTCGAACAGCTTGGGGTCGAAGGTGCCGCCGAGTTCCATGTTGAACAGCGACACGCGCGTTTCGTTCTGCTGCGCGTCCACCACGGTCCATTGCCGCAGCGCCAGCGGATTGTCGGCGAAAATCAGCGTGAGGCTGCCGTCGCCGGGGCTTTTGGTGCGGATCAGCGCCACCTGCAACTGGCCGGGCTGACGGTCCACCCCGACGACCGTCACATCGCCGGACAGCGTGATGCGGTCGGCCAGCAGGATGCCGAGCGGCGTGGAGGAGAGCGGGAAATGCGACACCTGGCCAAGCTGCTTGTCCTGGAAGATGCCCTCGCCGTGGCTGGCCACCAGCAGCAGCGGCGTCGGCGGGTCGTATTCGAAGCGCATGCGGCCGGGGCGCTGGATCCAGGCGGTGCCCTGGGTGGTGCTGCCATCCGGCCCCACTTGCAGGAAGCGCGCCTTCAGTGTGCGCATGGCGCCCAGATAGGTTTCCACGCGGGCGATGTCCGCCCGGTCCCGGGCGGATAACGCTGCGGGGGGCTGCGCCGCCGCCACCTGGGCGGTCAGCGGCAGCAGCGAGAGGGCGAGCAGGGTGCGGCGGTTCATTCCCCGGATGTGGCACCGCGCGCGACGGAATCAAAGCCTGCCGGCCATGACATCCGCGAAACCCAGGCTACTCCGCCGGAACTGTCACCGCGCGGGCCGCTTCCGGCCGCTCCCATAATTCGGGGTTCAGCTCCTCCTGGCGGTCGGGGAAGAACACCGCGCAGCCGAGGATGACCAGCGCGAAGCCGGCCAGCACCAGCACGGCGGCGGACAGGTTGCCGAAGCGCTCGTACAGGAAGCCCACCAGCGGCGCCGCCACCGCGGCACCCAGGAAGCCGACGAAAAAGCGGATCGAATACATCCGCGTCCGCAGTTCCGGCGAGATGTAGCGCGCGGTCATGGTCTCGTTCACCGTCACCTGGCCGAAGATCACCGCCGCCACCAGGCCGGCCACCGGCAGCACCATCCAGCCATCCACCACCGCCAGGGCCGCCATCGCCGGCGCCAGCACCAGGCCGAGCGGCAGGAAGATGCGCCGCAGGGTGGTCCGGTCGATCAGCCGGCCCACCGTCAGCTGCGTGACGGCGCCGCACAGCGTGGCGATGGTGGCCGCCACGCCGGCCAGCGGCAGCAGCCCGGGGGCGCTGGCCAGCCGCTCCTGCATCAGCTTGGGCAGCAGCAGGGTGAAGGCGTTGAACACCAGGCCGGAGGCGGCGGCGATCAGCAGCAGCACCACCACGGCGCGGCGCACCATGTGCGGCGGGATCTTCGGGAACGGCCGCCCGCCGCGCCGCGCCGCGCCGTCCAGCGGCGGCAGGCGCAGCCACAGCAGGCCCACCCCCATGCAGGCCACGCCCGGCAGCACGAACGCCCATTGCCAGCCGAACCGCGCGGCCAGGAAGGCGGTGACCATCGGCGCCATCGCCACGCCCACATTGCCGAACACCCCGTTCAGCCCGATCGCCCGCCCTGGCTTGTCGCCCGCCACCTCCACCAGCAGCGCGGTGCCGACCGGATGGTAGATCGAGGCGAACAGCCCGGTGGCCGCCAGCGCCAGCGCGAGCACCAGCGGCGAGGCGGCCAGCCCGGTCGCCACCATCCCGGCCCCCGTGCCCAGGAAGAACACCGTCATCAGGTGCCGCCGCCCCAGCCGGGCCGACAGCCAGCCCTGCGGCAGCGCGAACAGGCCGTAGAGCACGAATCCGGCGGTCGCCAGGGCCAGGATCGGGCCGTAATTCTCGCCGAACCGGCCGCCCGGCCGCGCCATCGCCAGCACTGCCGTGGGCAGGATCAGCAGGCAGTAATGGGTGAAGCTGTGCGCCGCGTTGATCAGCGTGGTGTACTGGCGGGCCTGGGTCATGGCGCGTTTCCTCGGTCCGGCGGGGCGGCCGGCGGGCCAGCCTGCCGCCAAAGCGACCGTTCTGGCAAGCGGATGGGTTGGCAAAAGGTCGAGCCGGGCGCACGATCCTGGCCACCGTGCCAGCAGGGAGGCCCCGCATGTCCGCCGTCATCCAAGCCCGTTCGTCCAGCGCCGCCGAAACCGAGGAATGGCGCCTGCGCTGCGAGATGGCCGCCGTCTTTCGCGTCAGCGCCCGGCTTGGCTGGAACGAGCAGATCGGCAACCACAACTCGCTGATGCTGCCGCAGGCGCGGCCGGACGACAAACCCACCTTCCTGATCAACCCGCGCGGCTGGCGGTTCGAGGAGCTTACCGCCTCCAGCCTGATCGTCTGCGACCTGGACGGCAAGGTGCTGCGCGGCACCGGCGAGCTGCGCAAGGTCGCCTTCCACATCCACGCCCGCATCCATCTGCGCAACCCGGCGGCGACCTGCGTGATGCATGTGCACCCGCAATACCTCACCGCGCTGTCGCTGCTGCAGAACCCGGAACTGGCGCTGGCGCACCACAACAACCTGATCCTGAACGACCGCGTGGTGATCGACACCATGGGCGACGCCCCGGTGGACGACAACAGCGAGGGCGACCGCATCGCCGACCTGATGGGCAACCGCACCATCATGATCATGGCCAGCCATGGCGTGACGGTGGTGGGCGCCACGGTCGCCGAGGCGTTCGACGAACTGCACCAGGCCGAGCGCACCGCGATGTACCAGGTGACCGCGATGTCCACCGGCCAGCCGCTCCGCCGCCTGCCGGAGCGGCTGCGGCGGCGCTACAACGGGCCCTGGGGCGACAAGGTGGACGCCGCGATGCACCTGGCCTCGTGGCGGCGGATTCTGGACAAGGAAGGCTCGGATTACGCGAACTGACACGGCCGTCGCGGGCGGTTGTGGCCGGCGGGGTGCGGATGCCCCGCCGGCTTGCGCCTACTCCACCGTCACCGACTTGGCCAGGTTGCGCGGCTGATCCACGTCGGTGCCCTTCAGCACCGCCACGTGGTAGGCCAGCAACTGCACCGGGATGGCGTAGAGGATCGGCGCCACGAACGGGTCCACCCGCGGCAGCACCACCGTTTCCGCCGCGATGCCGCGCAGCTTCTCCGCCCCCTCGGCATCGCTGAACACGATCACCTGGCCGCCGCGCGCCGCCGCTTCCTGCAGGTTGGAGGCGGTCTTCTCGAACAGCTTGCCGCTGGGGGCGATGGCCACCACCGGCACGGATTTGTCGATCAGCGCGATCGGGCCGTGCTTCATCTCGCCGGCGGCATAGCCCTCGGCGTGGATGTAGCAGATCTCCTTCAGCTTCAGCGCCCCCTCCAGCGCGATCGCGTAGTTGGCGCCGCGGCCGAGATACAGCACGTCGCGCGCCTCGGCGATGCGCGCGGCGACGCGGCGGATCGGGCCGGCATTGTCCAGCACCTCGGCGGCGGCGGCCGGCACCTGCATCAGCGCGTCGGTCAGCGCCGCCTCGCGCACCCGGTCGATGGCGCCGCGGGCGCGGCCGAAGGCGATCGCCAGACAGGCCAGCACGGTGAGCTGCGCGGTGAACGCCTTGGTGGAGGCAACCGCGATCTCCGGCCCGGCCACGGTCTGCATCACCGCGTCAGACAGCCGCGCCATGGTGCTTTCCGGCACGTTGACCACCGAGAGCACCGGCACGCGCTGGGACTGCATGTAGTGCAGCGCCGCGATGGTGTCCGCCGTCTCGCCGGACTGCGACACCAGCAGGCCCAGCGCATCCGCCTCCATCGGCGGCGCGCGGTAGCGCAGTTCGCTGGCCACATCCACGTCGGCCGGGATGCGAGCGATCTCCTCCAGCCAGGTGCGGCCGGCCAGGGCGGCGAAATAGGCGCCGCCGCAGGCACTGAGGATGACGCGCGACAGCGCCACCGGGTCGAACGGCAGATCCGGCAGCATCACGGCGCGGGTTGCCGGGTCGATCATCCGGTGCAGCGTGTCGCCGATCACCGCCGGGTGCTCGTGCAGCTCCTTTTCCATGTAGTGGCGGTAGTTGCCGCGCCCGACGGCGGCGCCCGACAGCGCGGTGAGCTTTACCTCGCGCTGCACCTCGGCATTGGTCGCGTCGTAGAACCGCGCATCGGTGCGGCTCAGCACCGCCCAGTCGCCGTCCTTCAGGAAAGCGATCCGCCGGGTGAGCGGGGCCAGGGCGAGCGCGTCGGAGCCGAGATACATCTCGGCCTCGCCGAACCCCACCGCCAACGGCGCGCCGTGGCAGGCGCCCACCAGCAATTCGGGGTAGCCGGCGAACATCATCGCCAGCGCATAGGCGCCCTCCAGCCGGCTGAAGGCGGCGCCGGCGGCCTCCACCGGCGCCATGCCCTGCTTCAGGTGCAGGTCCACCAGTTGCGCTACCGTTTCGGTATCGGTCTCCGAGGAGAATTCCTGCCCGGCGGCTTCCAGCTCGCGGCGCAGCTCGGCGTGGTTCTCGATGATGCCGTTATGCACCACCGAAACTCGGGCGGTGCCGTGCGGATGGGCGTTGCCTTCGGTCGGCGCGCCGTGGGTGGCCCAGCGGGTATGGCCGATGCCGGTGCTGCCGGACAGCGGCTGGGCCGCCAGCACTGCGGCCAGGTTGGCCAGCTTGCCGGGGGCGCGGCGGCGCTCGATATGGCCGTTCACCAGGGTCGCCACGCCGGCGCTGTCGTAGCCGCGATATTCCAGCCGGCGCAGCGTGTCCACCAGCAGCGGGGAGGCGGGACCGGTGCCGATGACGCCGATGATGCCGCACATCGCCGCTACTCCTTCTTCCGGCCATGGGCGGCGCGGAATGCGCGCGCGCGGTCGGGCTTGCTGTCCTGCCGCGCGCGGCCGAATGCCATCGCGTCGGCGGGCACATCCTCGGTGATCACGCTCCCGGCGGCGACGAACGCGCCGTCGCCCAGGCTGACCGGGGCGACCAGGGTGGCGTTGGAGCCGACGAAGCTGCCGGCGCCGATCACCGTGCGGTGCTTGGCGAAGCCGTCATAGTTGCAGGTGATGGTGCCGGCGCCGATGTTGCTGCCCGCTCCGATCTCGGCATCGCCCAGGTAGGACAGATGGTTGGCCTTGGCGCCGTCGCCCAGCAGGGTCGCCTTCAGCTCGACGAAATTGCCGACATGCGCGGCGCGGCCGACGCGGGTGCCCGGACGCAGCCGGGCGAACGGGCCGATCACCGCCCCCCGCCCGACATGGCAGCCCTCCAGATGGCAGAAGGCGCGGATCTCGACGCCGGACTCCACCGTCACGCCGGGGCCGAACACCACGTTGGGGCCCACCGTCACGTCCGGCGCGAACACGGTATCCACCGAGAGGAACACCGTCTCCGGCGCGGTCATGGTCACCCCCGCCTCCATCGCGGCGCGGCGCAGCCCGGCCTGGACGGTGGCCTCCGCCTCTGCCAGCTCGGCGCGCGAGTTGATGCCGCGCAATTCGGCCTCCGGCGCCTCCACGGCGGCCACCCGCCGGCCGGCGGCGCGCGCCAGGGCAACCAGGTCGGTGAGGTAGTATTCGCCCTTGGCGTTGTCGTTGCGGACCACCTCCAGCCAGCCGCGCATGTCGCCAGCCGGGCCGCACAGCACGCCGGCGTTGCACAGGCCGATCGCCCGCTCCGCGGCGCTGGCGTCGGCGTATTCCACGATGCGCTCGACGATTCCGTCCTGCGCCACCACGCGGCCGTAGCGGGCGGGGTCGGCCGGGCGCATGGCCAGCAGCGCCAGGCCCACATCGCCCGCCTGCCGCCGCTCCAGCAGCCGGCGCAGGGTGGCCGGCGCGATCAGCGGGTTGTCGGCATACAGCACCGCCACCTCGCCCTCGCCGAACTGCGCCGCGGCCTGCAACGCGGCATGGGCGGTGCCCAGGCGCTCGGCCTGCACCACGCTGGCGTGCGGCGCGGCGGCGGCGGCGAGTGCCGGCATGTCCGGCCCGGCCACCACCACGATACGGTCGAACACCGCCTCGCAACTGGCGATCAGGTGGCGCAGCATCGGCCGCCCTGCGATCGGGTGCAGCGCCTTGGGCAGCGAGGATTTCATCCGGGTTCCGAGGCCGGCGGCGAGGATGACGGCGGTGGCTGGCATGAAGGTTCCGGAGCTTGCTGCAGGCGGGGAATGCGCGCGGCGCACTTCCCGAGTAGCGGCGCTTGCGGCACCGTGTCAAAGGGAAGCCGATCACCTTTGGTTTCGCCGTACAACTGACGAAGGGCGCGGACATGGCGCGGACGATGCTGCCCCGCACCCTGGTGCTGGACCTGGACGGCACGCTGGTGGACTCGGTGCCCGACCTGGCGGCGGCGCTCAACCGGCTGATGGCCGCGCGCGGCCTGCCCGGCTTCAGCCACCCGGAGGTGACCGCCATGGTGGGCGACGGCGTGGCCGCCCTGGTGGCGCGCGGCTTCGCGGCACGCGGGCAGGCGCCGGACGACGCGGCGCTGGACGCCTTCATCGCCGATTACGGCGCCAACGCGGCCCGCGCGACCGTCGCCTTCCCGGGCGTGGCGGAGACGCTGCGGCTGCTGGCCGGGGAAGGCTGGCGGCTGGCGGTATGCACCAACAAGCCGGAGGCCCCGGCGCGCAGCCTGCTGGCGGCGCTGGGGCTGAACGGGTTCTTCGCGGCGATCGGCGGCGGCGACAGCTTCCCGGTGCGCAAGCCGGACCCGGCGCATCTGCTCGCCACGCTGGCGGCGGCCGGCGGCGCGCCTGCCCGGGCGGTGATGGTGGGCGACCACCACAACGACATCGCCGCCGCCGCCGGCGCCGGCCTGCCCTGCATCTTCGCCGCCTGGGGCTATGGCAACGCGGCGCTGGGCACCGACGCGGCGGCGGTGGCCGCGCGGTTCGCGGACGTGCCGGCGCTCGCCGCCCGGCTCCTGCGGCAATGACATTCGGAAGTTTCAATATGGCTCATTACACCAGCTTGATTTGGTGGGCTGAAATGCCCGCTGGCATCGGGCCACTGGCATGACGGCCGGCGTCGTCCTGGCGGTCGCCCGGCATGGCACGCATGCCTTTAGCAAGCCGACGCAGGACAGCATCACCCTGCTGGCCGGCCTGGGCGTGGTGGGCGACGCGCATCAGGGCGAGACCGTCAAGCACCGCTCCCGCGTGGCGCGCGACCCCACCCAGCCCAACCTGCGGCAGGTCCACCTGATCCACGCCGAGTTGCATGACGAGCTGCGCGCCGCCGGATTCGACATCGCACCCGGCGCGATGGGCGAGAACATCACCACCGGCGGGATCGACCTGCTCGGCCTGGCGGAAGGCACACTGCTGCGCCTCGGCGCCTCGGCCGTCGTGCGCGTGACCGGGCTGCGCAACCCCTGCGTGCAGCTGGACCGCTTCCGACCGGGGTTGATGGCGGCGACTCTGGGGCGCGACACGGCCGGCGCATTGGTGCGCAAGGCCGGCGTGATGGCGGTGGTGCTGGCGGGCGGCGAGGT
>MKWE01000051.1:0-78978 GCA_001899585.1 Rhodospirillales bacterium 70-18 | reverse complement strand
TGCGATCGTCGCCGAACCGCCGCCACCGCCGCTGCGCGCGCTGGGGGTCGTCTGACGGAGCGGCCCGGGGATTGTCATTGCCCCCCCGGATCGCTGCCTGATGTGTTCGACCTGATGGCGCGGCCGGATGCGCATGCCGTTTGGCCTTCCGGCGGCTTGCGGGTAACATGGCGACCCTGCCATGAGGGTCTGCACGCCCATGTCTGCATCCGTTTCGCACGCGGCTTCCGGGCGCGGCGCTTCCCCTCGGGGCGGCTGAGTCCGTGGCCATCGCCACCACGCTCGCCCGCTACATCGCGCGCGTCTTCTCGCTCAACGTGTTGGCGATGCTGGCGGCGCTGACGCTGGTGGTGGCGCTGTTCGACTTCATCGAGTTGCTGCGCCGTGCCGCCAGCCAGCCGGCGGCCACCTTCGGCGTGGTGGCCGAGATCGCGGCGTTGCGGCTGCCGTGGATCAGCATGCAGATCCTGCCCTTCGCGGTGCTGCTGGGCGGCATCCTGGCGTTCTGGCGGCTGACCCGCTCCTCCGAGCTGATCGTGGCGCGCGCCGCCGGCGTGTCAGCCTGGCAGTTCCTGGCCGCGCCGATGCTGTGCGCGGTGCTGCTGGGTGCCGCGGCCACCACCGTGGTCAGCCCGGTCTCGGCCGCGCTGCGCGCCCGCGCCGAGGCGGTGGACAGCTCCTACATCAAGGTCGGCGGCGGGCCGCTGTCGCTGAACGGCGGCCAGCTCTGGCTGCGTCAGGCCGACCGGCAGTTGGACCCGAAGGGCGTCGCCATCCTGCATGCCAATGGCGTGACGGTGAGCAAGGGCGTCCTGAACGCCCGCGATATCAGCGTGTTCCGCCTGGACGCCCGCGACGCGATGGTGGAGCGGGTGGAGGCGGCGCATGCCGTGCTGGACCAGGGCGACTGGCGGCTGGACGGCGCGCGCTTGCTGCGGCCCGGCCAGCCGCCGGGCGCCCCCACCACGCTGCAACTGCCCACCAACATGACGGTCGACCGCGTGCAGGACAGCTTCGCGCCGCCCGATACCCTGTCGTTCTGGGCGCTGCCGGGGTTCATCGCGCTGCTGGAGCATTCCGGCTTCTCGGCGATCCGCCACCGGCTGCACTTCCAGTCGCTGCTGGCGCTGCCGCTGCTGACCGGCACCATGGCGCTGCTGGCCGCCGGCTTCTCCATGCGCCCCGCCCGCCGTGGCGGCGTGGCGCAGATGATCGGCAGCGGGGTTGCCGCCGGCTTCGCGCTGTTCGTGGTGTCCAAGGTCGCCGAGGAGTTCGGCCAGTCCGGCGCGCTGCCGCCGGCGCTGGCCGCCTGGGCGCCCGCCCTCGCCGGGCTGATGCTGTCCGTCGCCCTGTTGCTGCATCTGGAAGACGGGTGAGCATGCCCCCAATCCCTACCCGCCTGCGATCGCTGCTGATGCTGGCCGGCCTGGCCGTGGCCGGGCCGGGCCTGGGGCTGGGGCTGGCCGGCCCGCCGGCCGCGCACGCCCAGTTGCGCGCGCCCACCACGCCCACCGAGCCGGTGCAGCCCGACCAGCCGGTGTATTACCAGGCCGACAGCGCCGCCTTCGACAACGCCACCGGCATCGCCACGCTCACCGGCCATGTGGAGTTCTGGCAGAACAACCGCATGCTGCTGGCCGACAAGGTGACCTACGACCGCACCACCGGCGTGGCGGCGGCCAGCGGCCATGTGGTGCTGCTGGAGCCGGGCGGGCAGACCGTGTTCTCCGACTATGCCGAGCTGTCGGCCGGCATGAAGGACGGCGTGCTGGCCGGCATGCGCGCCCTGCTGGCCGAGGGCGGCAAGCTGGCCGCCAATGGCGTGCGCCGCACCGACGGGCGCATCAACGAGCTGAGCCGCGTCGTCTACTCCACCTGCTCGCTGTGCGCCCAGCATCCCGACCGGCCGCCGCTGTGGCAGATCCGCGCCCGCGAGGCGGTGCAGGACCGCGACAACAAGCGCATCGAATACCGCGACGCGGTGGTGGATTTCCTCGGCGTGCCGGTGTTCTGGCTGCCGTACCTCACCCACCCCGACCCCTCGGAGAAGCGCGCCAGCGGGCTGCTGGTGCCCAGCTTCGGCTACACCAAGCACCTGGGCTTCTATACGTCGGTGCCATATTACTGGGTGATCGACGGCGCCTCGGACGCCACCATCGAGCCGCTGATCGCCTCGCATAACGGCCCGGCGGTGAACCTGCAGTACCGCCGCCGCTTCAACGACGGCGCGGTGACCATCGACGGCTCGCTGGCCAATTCCAGCGGCAACGTGGGCGGCAACATCTTCGCCAAGGGCCAGTTCGCCATCGACGACACCTGGCGCTGGGGCTTCGATGTCAACCGCGCCAGCGACAGCAACTACATGCGCGACTTCCGGGTGCAGGGCTGGCAGGACATCCTGACCAGCAAGCTCTACCTCGAAGGCTTCGGCCAGGGCGCCTATACGCGGCTGGACGCGCGCGTCTATCAGGGCCTGTCCAGCACCATCAGCACCGCCAAGCTGCCCACGGTGCTGCCGCGCTGGCAGTACAGCCTGTTCGGCCAGCAGGACCCGCTGGGCGGCCGGCTGTCGCTGGACGCCGACGCCTTCAACGTGGTGCGCGACCAGGGCACCAGCACCCAGCGCGGCCGGCTGAGCCTGAACTGGGACCGCCCGGCGGTCGGCCGGATGGGCGATGTGTGGAAGCTGACGCTGCACACGGACAGCGCCGCCTATTCCGCCACGCGGTTCAACGAGGAGCCGAACTACGGCATCCGCGGCAGCGTGGCCAGCAGCCAGATGATGCCGAGCGCCGCGCTGATGGTGCGCCTGCCGATGATGCGCGACGCCGGCAGCTGGGGCACGCAGCTGCTGGAGCCGATCGCGCAGATCATCGTGGCGCCGCGCGGCAGCAGCTATGTCGGCACCCATCTGCCCAACGAGGACAGCCTGGATGTCGATTTCACCGACGCCAACCTGTTCTCGCTCAACCGCTTCCCCGGCGTCGACCGGCTGGAGGGCGGGGTGCGCGCCAACGTGGCGCTGCACGGCGCCTGGTATCTCGGCCAGGGTTCCAGCATCGACGCGCTGATCGGCCAGGGCTACCGGCTCAACAAGGACACCGCCTTCCCCATCGGCACCGGGCTGCGCGACACCGCGACGGACATCGTCAGCCACCTGTCGTTCACGCCGAACAAATACCTGGACATCACCACCCGCCAGCGCTTCGACCGGCGCAGTCACCTGGTGCGCTTTGCCGACGTGCTGGCCACGGCCGGCACCGACCTGCTGCGGGTGACCGCCGGCTACATCTACAGCTACAACAACCCGTTCTACCTGTACGATTCCTCGCCCGCCCCGGCCGCCGCGCTGAAGCCGCGCAACGAACTGACCCTGGGCGCCACCACCAAGGTGGGCGCCTGGCGGCTGCGCGGCTGGGCGCGGCGGGACGTGCGCACCAACCAGATGGTGGCGGTGGGCGTGGGCGGCGGCTATGAGGACGAGTGCTTCATCTTCGACGTCAACCTGTTCCGACGCTATACCTCGATCAACGGCGACCGCGGGGCCAGCACGATCCTGTTCCAGATCACGCTGAAGACCGTGGGCCAGTTCGGCTTCCACGCGCTATAGCGTGGCCGGGCGCCGCGTGCGCCAGGGCCACCCCTATCGGAGTTCAACCCGCTTCCATGCGTGACCGCGTACGTCCTGCCCATTCGAGAAGCTGCCGCAGCCTGCTGCTGGCCGCCGGCGTGCTGGCGTTGCCGCTGGCCGCGCCGCTGCGGGCGGCAGCCCAGGGGCTTGCCACCCCGCCCGCCCAGCAGCAGCCCGGCCCGGCGCCCGCCCCGGCGCCCACGCCCACGCCCGGCCCCGCCGCGGCCACCCCGCCGCTGTCGCCCTCGCAGGGGGCGTCGATCGTCGCGGTGGTCAATGGCGACGTGATCAGCATGGGCGATGTCGATGCCCGCCGCCGGCTGTTCGCCGTCTCCACCGGCCTGCCGCTCAACCCCGCAGTGCTGGACCGGCTGACCCAGCAGGTGATCCGCCAGCTGATCGACGAGAAGCTGCGCCTGCAGGAGATCCAGCGCCGGCAGATCGTGGTGGACGACAGCCAGATCGCCGCCGCGATCGGCGAGATCGAGAAGCGCAACGGCATGGCGCCGGGCACCCTGCAACGGCGGCTGGCCGCCGACGGGGTGAACATGCGCACCATGATCGACCAGACCCGCGTGCAGCTCGGCTGGGGCATGGTGCTGCGCCAGGTGCTGGGCGCGCAGGCGCAGGTGACCGATGCCGACATCGCCGACCTGGAACGCACGCTGAAGGCGCAGACCGGCCAGGAGGAATACCGCGTCGGCGAGATCTTCGTGCCGATCACCGACCCCAACCAGGCCGCCGACGCGCAACGCTTCGCCGACACCATCATCCAGCAGCTGCGCGCCGGCGCGCCGTTCTCGGTGGTGGCCGCCCAATTCAGCCAGAGCCAGACCGCCCTGCTGGGTGGCGACCTGGGCTGGGTGCAGGGCAACCAGGTGTCCGACGACGAATTGCGCATCCTGCGCGAGATGCCGGTCGGCGCCATCAGCAACCCGGTGCGCGTGCCCGGCGGCCTGTCGATCATCACCCTGCGCGGCAAGCGCCAGGTGGGCAACGAGACGGCGCTGATGGCCACGGTCCGGCAGGTGTTCTTCCCGTTCACCTCCAAACTGGACCCCAACAACCCCACCGCCCAGCAGCGCCAGGCGGTGGAGCATGCGCGCACGCTGGTCGGCGCCGCCAGCACCTGCGAGGCGCTGGACGCCGCCGCTGCCAAGATGCCGGACGCCAAGAAGGTGGACCCCGGCGAGATCCGGGTGGACAGCATCACCACCCCGGTGCTGCGCCAGATGGTCGCCACCCTGCCCGTGGGCAAGCCGAGCCAGCCGCTGATCGCCGATGACGGCGCGGCGGTGGTGATGGTGTGTTCGCGCGAGACCAAGTCGCTCGGCCTGCCGCCCAAGAAGGAGCTGGCCGACCGCATCCTGAGCGAGCGGGTGGAGCTGGCCTCGCGCCAGTTGCTGCGCGACCTGCAGCGCCGCGCCACCATCGATCTGCGCTCCTGAGGCCGGCACCCCTGGCGGGCACTCCGGCCGAGGCGCTGCCGCCGCTGCGCGAGGTGATCGCGCGGCACGGGCTGGATGCGCGGCGCAAGCTGGGCCAGCATTTCCTGCTGGACGCCAATCTGGTCGCGCGCATCGTCCGCCAGGCCGGTGCACTGGCCGGGCGGCATGTGGTGGAGGTGGGGCCCGGCCCGGGCGGGCTGACCCGCGCGATCCTGGCCAGCGAGGCCGCCAGCGTCACCGCCGTGGAGATCGACCCGCGCGCGGTGGCGGCGATCGAGGAACTGCGCGAGAGCGACCCGGCACGGCTGCGCATCGTGGCGGCGGACGCGCTGGCGCTGGACCTTGCCACCCTGGTGGCGGCGCCGCGGCAGGTGATCGCCAACCTGCCCTACAACGTCGCCTCGCCATTGCTGGTCGGCTGGCTGCGCCAGGCGGAGGCGTGGGAGCGGCTGACGCTGATGTTCCAGCAGGAAGTCGGCGAGCGCATCTGCGCGGCGCCGGATACCCCGGCCTATGGGCGGCTGTCGGTGCTGGCGCAATGGGTCGGCACCGCCGAGTTCCGCCTGCGCATCCCCCCCGCCGCCTTCGTGCCGCCGCCCAAGGTGTGGTCGGCGGTGGTGGTGCTGACACCGCATGCCGCGCAGCCGCCACCCGCCCTGTTCCGCGCCATGGAGCGGCTGACGGCGGCGGCCTTCGGCCAGCGGCGCAAGATGCTGCGCGGCTCGCTGAAGCCGCTGGGGGGCGAGGCGCTGCTGGCCCGCGCCGGCATCGCGCCGGAACGGCGGGCGGAGACGCTGTCGGTGGCGGAATTCGACCGGTTGGCGCGGTTGTTGGAACCGGCGTGATACCGGCGGCCCGAGTGGGTGAGCCATCAGGGCGGGCAAGGCCGGGCGCTGCCCAGACCCGTTTTCCTTGCCTTCATGGGTCAACGGCCGGCGCTGGAGCGTGATGCCGATCGGATTGCAGACATCAAGATATCCTTATATACCGCTGCCAAACCGCATAGGAGCGCGCCATGACTGATTACAAGGTGAAGGACTTCTCGCTGGCCGAGTGGGGCCAGAAAGAGATTTCCATGGCCGAGGACGAGATGCCCGGGCTGATGGCCGTTCGCGCGGAATACGGCGCGAGCAAGCCGCTGGCCGGCGCGCGCATCGCCGGCTGCCTGCACATGACCATCCAGACCGCCGTGCTGATCCAGACGCTGGAGCACCTGGGCGCCACCGTGCGCTGGTCGTCGTGCAACATCTTCTCCACCCAGGACCACGCCGCCGCGGCCATCGCCGCCGCCGGCACCCCGGTGTTCGCCTGGAAGGGCATGAACGAGGAGGAGTTCTGGTGGTGCATCGAGCAGACCGTGCGCGGGCCGGTGCAGGCCGACGGCACCAGCTGGACGCCGAACATGATCCTGGATGACGGCGGCGACCTGACGCTGCTGATGCACCAGAAATACCCCGAGATGCTGAAGGACGTGCGCGGCATCTCCGAGGAGACCACCACCGGCGTGCACCGGCTGTGGGAAATGGCCAAGGCCGGCACCCTGCTGGTGCCCGCGATCAACGTGAACGACAGCGTCACCAAGTCCAAGTTCGACAACCTGTACGGCTGCCGTGAGTCGCTGGTGGACGCGATCCGCCGCGGCACCGACGTGATGATGGCCGGCAAGGTGGCCGTGGTGAACGGCTTCGGCGACGTGGGCAAGGGCTCGGCCGCCAGCCTGCGCAACGCCGGCTGCCGGGTGATGGTGACCGAGGTCGATCCGATCTGCGCGCTGCAGGCGGCGATGGAGGGCTACGAGGTCACCACCATGGAAGACGCCGCCCCGCATGGCGACATCTTCGTGACCGCGACCGGCAACCTGGACGTGATCACGCTGGACCACATGCGCCGCATGAAGCACCGCGCCATCGTGTGCAACATCGGGCACTTCGACAGCGAGATCCAGATCGAGGCGCTGCGCAACTACACCTGGGACAACGTGAAGCCGCAGGTGGACGAGGTTGTGTTCCCCGACGGCAAGCGGCTGATCGTGCTGTCCGAGGGGCGGCTGGTGAACCTGGGCAATGCCACCGGGCACCCGAGCTTCGTGATGTCGGCCAGCTTCACCAACCAGGTGATGGCGCAGCTGGAGCTGTGGGGCGCGGCGCCGGGCAAGTACGAGCGCAAGGTCTACACCCTGCCCAAGCAGCTCGACGAGAAGGTGGCGGCGCTGCATCTGGCCAAGGTCGGCGCCAAGCTCACCAAGCTGACGCCGAAGCAGGCCGAGTATATCGGCGCGCAGGTGAACGGGCCGTTCAAGCACGACCTGTATCGCTACTGAGGTGGGGCGGCGCCGCCTTTCGGGGCGGCGCTGCTGCCTTGCAGGCATGCGCTGGCCGGGCCGGGGCCGATTGGGTAGACTGGTACGATGAGGCGCCTGCGAACCGTATCGCGGCTGATTCGCCTGCCCGCCGTGTTCGCGGTGGTGCTGGGGCTGGTGGCGCAGGGGTTGCTGCCGGGGACACAGGCGTTCCCGCCTTCGGCCGATCCGCTCTGGGCGCTGGGCGGGATTTGCGGGCCGGACCAAGGCCCTGGCCAGCCGGCCGACCATGCGCCGGGGCATTCGCATCAACATTGCGCCTGCTGCCAGGCCGGGCCGGTGCCCTTCCTGCTGCCGTCCGGCGTGGCGTCGGTGGGGGCGCGGATTGTCGGGGCCGTAGAGTTGGCGGGCTGGGGCCGGCCGGTGCATGTGGCGCGGGTATGGCCGGCCTATGCGTCGCGGGCGCCGCCGGCCCGGGGTTGAGCCGCTTCCGACAGCCGCCTTCCTTGATCCGACTCCCGAGAGGATTTCCGATGCGATCGATCCTGATTGCCGCCAGCCTGCTGGTGGTGGCTCCCGCCTGGACGCATGCCGCCCTGGCGCAGACCCCCTCCGTTCAGATTACCGAGGCCTGGGCGCGGGCCACGGCGCCGCACGCCATGGGCGGCGGCGCCTTCCTGACCCTGACCGCCCATGGCGCGCCGGACGCGCTGGTGGGCGCCGCCAGCCCGGTGGCCAAGGACGTGGAACTGCACGAGACCATCAACGACCAGGGCGTGATGAAGATGGTCGCGGTGCCGGTGCTGAACCTGGCGCCGGAGGCGCCGGTGACGCTGCGGCCCGGCAGCTACCACATCATGCTGATGGGGCTGACCCGACAGCTCAAGCCCGGCGACACGTTTCCGATGACGCTGACCTTCCAGAAGGCGGCGCCGGTGACGGTGACGGTGACGGTGGGCAAGGCCGGAGCTGCCGGACCTATGCCAGGCGGGCCGATGCAGGGAAGCATGGGCAACATGGGCGGGGCGCCCAGCAAGCCGTAAGGTGGATGGCCGCTTGCGGGGCGGTTTCCCCGCAAGCGGCGCGAGGCGGCGGGGCAGCGCCCCGGCCTGCTTCCGTCGATCGGTGGGCTACTCGGCCGCGACGTTGACGATCCTGAAGGTCAGCGCCTCGCCGTCGGGGCGGAGCAACTGTATCAACTCGCCCGGGCGGAGCATCCGTGCCTCCACCTGCCAGAGCGGGGCGTCCTCAGGGTCGGTGGCGGGGCTGGTGCGGCGCAGGGCCCAGAACCCTTCCTCGCGCAGCAACTCCATCGCCCGCCGGCGCCCATCGGGCAACTGGCGTTCGGCCGGGAACGGACCTGCCTCGGCGTCGTCGAGATGGCCGGTCGCCGGCAGCGGGAGCGACAATTCCAGCCGATCGGCGATGTCGCCCTCGGGGCGATCGGCGGCGTAGGCGAGCACGAGGAAAATGCGCGTCATGCGCTAGATTGCCACCCGGACGCCCAGTTCCACAACCCGGTCGCTGGGAATGCGAAAGAACTCGGTGGCGGAGACGGCGTTGCGCGCCATGACCAAGAACAGCCACATGCGCCAGAACGGCAGCTTGGGCACCCGCGCCGCCACCAGGGTTTCGCGGCCGAGGAAGTAGCTTGCCTGCATCGGGTCGAAATCGACGCCCTGGTTGCGCAGGGCGGCCAGTTCGCGCGGCAGGTTGGGGCTTTCCATGAAGCCGTAGCGGATGATCACGCGGTGGATGCCGGGGGCGAGCTCGGACACGCTGGCCCGCTCGCCGGCGCGCAGCTCGGGCACATCCTCGTTGCTGACGGTGACGAACAGCACGCGCTCGTGCAGCACCTTGTTGTGCTTGAGGTTGTGCAGCAGGGCGCCGGGCACGTGGTCGGGGTTGCCGGTCATGAAGATGGCGATGCCGGGCACCCGCACGGTGCGCGACTGCGGCAGCCGGGCGAGGAAGGAGGAAAGCGGCAGGCTATCGGTCTTCCAGCGGTCCAGCAGCAGGTCCCGCCCGCGCTTCCAGCTGGTCATCAGCGCGGTCAGCGCCAGGCCCAGCACCAGCGGCACCCAGCCGCCCTCGGGGATTTTCAGTGCGTTGGCGGCGAAGAAAACGAGGTCCTGGATCAGGAAAAAGCCGAACACGACGATCACCAGCCAGCGCGACCAGCCGAACTGGCGGCGGAACACCACGACCGCCAGCACGCTGGTGAAGGTGAAGGTGCCGGTGACCGCGATGCCGTAGGCGGAGGCGAGGGCGTCGCTGCTGCGGAACGCGAACACCAGGACCAGCACGCCGACCAGCAGCGCCGAGTTGATCTGCGGCAGGTAGATCTGCCCTTCCTCGGTGGCGCTGGTGTGACGCACGGTCAGGCGCGGCAGGAAGCCGAGCTGCATGCATTGCCGGGCGATGGAGAAGGCGCCGGAAATCATCGCCTGGCTGGCGATCACCGTGGCCGCGGTGGCCAGGATCACCATCGGCAGGCGCATCCAGTCCGGCCCGAGGCGGAAGAACGGGTTGGCGATCGCCGCCGGGTCGCTCAGCACCAGCGCGCCCTGGCCGAAATAGTTCAGCAGCAGGCAAGGCAGCACATAGTACATCCAGGCCAGGCGGATCGGCCGGGCGCCGAAATGGCCCATGTCGGCATACAGCGCCTCCGCCCCGGTGACGGCCAGTACGACCGAGCCGAGCGCGGCGAAGGCCAGCCATTTGTAATGGATCATCAGGCCGATGGCGTAGCTGGGCGACAGCGCCATCAGGACCGCCGGGTGGGAGACGATCTCGACCAGGCCGAGCACGCCGAGCACGCCGAACCATACCGCCATCACCGGCCCGAACAGGCGGCCCATGCTGCCGGTGCCGTGCGACTGGATGAAGAACAGCCCCAGGATCACCACCACGGAGATCGGCAGGACGAACTCCTTCATCGCCGGATTGACGATCTCCAGGCCCTCGACCGCGGACAGGACGGAGATGGCCGGGGTGATGGTGCCGTCGCCGAAGAACAGGCAGGCGCCGGCGATGCCGATCAGGGCCAGGAAGCCGTGCATGCGCGGGCTGCTGACGGAGCGCTGCGCCAGCGCCATCAGCGCCAGGATGCCGCCCTCGCCGCGGTTGTCGGCGCGCATCACCAGCATGACGTATTTGATCGTCACCACCAGGATCAGGGACCAGAAGATCAGCGACAGCAGGCCCAGCACCTCCCACGAGGAGATGCCGGTGTTCTGGAAATGGTCGAGCGAGGCCTTCAGCGCGTAGAGCGGGCTGGTACCGATATCGCCGTAGACGACGCCCAGCACGCCCAGCAGCAGGCCGGCCCTGACCTTGGACGGCGACCCGGCGGCGGAGTCGGCTTGCGCGGTCATGCGTGGAGGGTGGCGGGCGAGGCGGCGTGTGTCATGTGGTGACCCCATGGCAACCAGTGGCGACGGCGCACCCGATACGCCGGGCCATTGCTGCGCGCAAGCACTGAAGCCGGCGCCGGTCCCGGCGCAATAGCCGCAGAGTCGGGGCGGCCGCCTGGAACGGCGTTACTTCACTGTGCCGCAACATCCGGCCGCGCTGTGCCGGCGCTGTTGTGCCGTTGCCAGTCACGGCCGGCGTTTTCGTTTGTATGCGCCCCGATGGATTGGGCTAGCGCGCGCCGAAAATCGCCGTGCCGACGCGCACATGGGTGGCGCCGTGGGCGATCGCCGTCTCGAAATCGCCGGACATTCCCATCGAGACGATGCCCAGCCCGTGCGCGGCGGCGCGGGCGGCGAGCCAGGCGAAATGCGGGGCGGGGTCGCCCTCGGCGGGGGGGATGCACATCAAGCCGGCGAGGGCGGCGCCGAAACGCTGTTGGCAGGCGGCGATGAAGGCGTCGGCCTCGGCGCGCGAGATGCCGGATTTCTGCGACTCGTCGCCGACATTGACCTGGACCAGAAGTTGCGGCGCGCGGCCCTCATGGGCGATGGCCTCGGCGATGGCGTCGGCCAGGCGCGGGCGGTCCAGCGTCTCGATCACGTCGGCGAGGCGGACGGCCTCGCGCGCCTTGTTGGTTTGCAGCCCGCCGATGAGGTGAAGCCGCATCGCCGGGTGGGCGGCGCGCAGGGCGGGGAACTTGGTGGCCGCCTCCTGCACCCGGTTCTCGCCGAAATGCTGCTGGCCGGCGGCCAGCGCGGCCTCCACGGCCGCCGCGGGGTGGGTTTTGGAGACGGCGACCAGGGTGATGTCGGCGGGCGCGCGGCCGGCGCGGCGGGCGGCGGCGGCGATGCGGTCTTGCACCGCGCGCAGGGCGGCGGCGACATGACTATAAGAGAGTGTGGTGGCGGGGATGGGGTCGGTCATGGATGAGAGGCTTGTCGCATGGGGCCGCGCGGTCAAGGCTCGGCGTGCGAAAAATCCGGCAAATCCGCGCCTGCCAGTGCTGTGGCTGTTCACCGACGCGGTGCGGCTGCCGGACCCGCGTGGCGCGGTGGCCCGGCTGCCGCGCGGCCTGTGCGGGGTGGTGCTGCGCCATGACGGCGTGCCCGGGCGGGCCGCGCTGGGGCGGGCGCTGGCGCGGCTGTGCCGGGCACGGCGGGCGATGCTGGTGGTGGCCGGGGACTGGCGGCTGGCGGCGGCGCTGGGGGCGGGGGTGCATCTGCGGGCCGGGCGGCGGCCGGCGGGCATGGCGCGGGGGTGCGCAGGGGTGACGAGTTCGGCGCATGGGGTGGCCGAGCTGGTGGCGGCGCGGCGGGCGGGCGCGCGGCTGGCGTTCCTGTCGCCGGCCTTCTCCACGGCCAGCCATCCGGGGGGGGTGGCGCTCGGGCCGCTGCGCTGGGCGGCGGCGGCGGGGCGGGCCGGGGTGGCGGTGGCGGCGCTGGGCGGGATCGAGGGCGGCACTGTCCGGCGCCTGCCCCGCGCGGCATGTGCGGGGGTGGGGGCAATCGGCGCACTGGCGTGACTGTCGGGGTGCTGTGGCATTGGCGCCACACTGCGTCAGAAATGCCAGCACCAGCGCGTTTGCGTGATTGCCGGAACGTGAACGGCGCGGCAATACTCCCGTCAGGCCAAACGCGGTCGCCTTTGCAGGGGGGGAGTGTTCCGCCGGTCAGCTGATCGCGGGACAGAGTCCCGCAAGCTAGGTGGGGTGCGGCCTGTTACGGTCGGCCGGGCTGTTCCGGCTGCAAGAGGAGGTTTCTCGATGCGTAAGCTTCTGTTGGCCTGCGCGGCCGCGGTCGGGTTCACGGGGGCGGCCCACGCCGCCAACATGGACAACCCGATGGTTACGCCGAATGTCGAGCCCGGCAAGGTCGTGGTTCGCCTGGATACCAAGCTGCTGTTCCTGGCCGGCATCAGCTCCGACAAGCTGAACAAGTCGGGCGCCGATAAGAACCAGGGCTATGGGTTCGACGGCTTCGTCCGTCTGTATCCGACCATGGACGCGATGACCACCAACGGCATCAAGTATGGCGCCGCGGTCGAAATCCGCACCAACTCGGCCAGCGGTGCGGTGAGCAACGCCAGCGCCAACTCGACCAAGCAGACCTTCTACATCCGTCGCGCCTACGGCTATGTGGGCACCGACCAGATGGGCACCGTGCGCTTCGGCCAGATCGACGGCCCGCTCGGCCTGATGAAGGTTGGCGACATGCAGTCGGTCGGCGATGGCGGCGTGAACGGCGACGTGCCCGACTTCGTCCCGTCGATTTCGGGCGCCTGGCAGTTCCCGTTCTCGGTCGGCGCCGAATACGCGCAGAACAAGATCATCTATCTGTCGCCGTCCTTCGCGGGCTTCGACTTCGGCGTCAGCTTCGCGCCGTCGACCGCCGCCCTGCTCGGTAGCGTGACCCCGGCTTCCGGTGGCTTCGGCGCCACGCAGTCGGCTTTCCCCGGTGACACGCGCCCGCGCAACATCATCGAGCTGAACGGCCGCTATCGTGGCGAGTTCGGCGGCGTGGGCCTGGCGGCCAACGTCGGCTACCTGACCAGCGGCCGCGTCAATGACGGCACCACCGGCGCCCTGAAGAGCGAAGACCTGAGCGTGGTCGATGCCGGTGCCGCGATCACCTACATGGGCCTGACCGTCGGCGGCCACATGTCGACCGGCCGCTACAACGGCTACACGAACCTGTCCGCCAAGGGCGAGAAGGACGCGATGATGTACATCATCGGCGCCAACTACGTAAACGGGCCGTACTCGGTCGGCGCGCACTACTACAACGGCAGCCGTCCGGGCGTTATCGGCAACGGCGCGGCCAAGAAGGACAGCGTCGTCGCCGTCGGCGCGACCTGGAACTGGGCGCCCGGCGCGCAGCTGATCGCCGAGCTGATGACCGGCTACGAGCATGAAGGCCCCGTGAAGAACAACGGCACGGGCTTCGTGATCGGCCAGGCCTTCCGCTGGTAATCACTGGCCTCGGCTAGCCTATCGAGAGAGCGGCGGGGCGGTTGCCCCGCCGTTTTTTCGTTTGTCCCCCGGTTGTGGCGATGCCGGCGCCGGAGCCGCGCCAACAACACCGCTTGGCGGGGCGGGACGGGCGGGTTAGATGATGGAGCGTGGCGGCAGCGGGCCGTGGCAGCATCCGGATGGCAGAGCACGACATGTCCTGGCGTAACGTGAAATTGGTTGTTGGCTTCATGCTGGTGCTTGGCGTGGCGGCATGCGGCCGATCTCAGCCGGTCGGCCAGAACGAGTATGCCGATCCGCGCGACCATGACCCCAAGGGGTCGCTTTCGGGCAGCGACGGCACGATCTTCAGCAATTCGAAGGGCTCGTCGCAACAGGATCAGGGCGGCGCCCTGGGCGTGAACGCCTATCTGTGGCGCGGCGCGCTGGACACGCTGTCCTTCATGCCGCTGTCCTCCGCCGACCCGTTCGGCGGCGTGATCATCACCGACTGGTTCCAGCCGCCAGCGGCCCAGGGCGAGCGATTCAAGGCGACCGCCTATATCCTGGGGCGGCAGTTGCGGGCCGACGGGGTGAAGGTGTCGATCTTCCGGCAGGTGATGCAGAACGGCCAGTGGGTGGATGCCCCGGTCAGCCCCGCGACAGCAACCGAGATCGAGAACAAGATCCTGGTGCGGGCGCGCGAGCTGCGCACCAGTTCGTAGGGGCGGGCCTGCGGGCCTGCCGTTGTGAACAGGTGGTTGCCGCCGGGCGTGTTCTGGCGGATACAGACAGGCTACTGTTCCATTGACGGATTGTGCCCGAGCGCCTGATGAACGTCGCCCCAAGTTCCGACCAGACCGCCCCCGACGCCGCCGCCGCGCCCGATGCGCCGCGCTACGACTTCCGCGCCGCCGAGCCACGCTGGCAGGCGGCATGGGATGCGCGCGAATGCTTCCGGGTGGAAGACGAGCCGACCGACGGCAAGCCGAAATACTACGTGCTTGAGATGTTCCCGTATCCCAGCGGGAAGATCCATATGGGGCACGTACGCAACTACACCCTCGGCGATGTGGTCGCGCGCTATAAGCGGGCGCGCGGCTGCGCGGTGATGCACCCGATGGGGTGGGACGCGTTCGGCCTGCCGGCGGAAAATGCGGCGCGCGAGCGGGGCGTGCATCCGGCGAAGTGGACCTGGGAGAATATCGCCACCATGCGCGCCGAGTTGCAGCGCATGGGGCTGTCGCTGGACTGGCGGCGCGAATTCGCCACTTGCGACCCCGCCTATTATGGCCATCAGCAGAAGCTGTTCCTCGATTTCCTGCGGACCGGGCTGGTGGAGCGGCAGGAAAGCTGGGTCAACTGGGACCCGGTGGACGGCACCGTGCTGGCCAACGAGCAGGTGATCGACGGGCGCGGGTGGCGCTCCGGCGCGCTGGTCGAGAAAAAGAAGCTGTCGCAGTGGTTCCTGCGCATCACCAAGTTCGCACCCGATCTGCTCGCGGCGCTAGACGGTCTGGATCGCTGGCCGGAACGCGTGCGGCTGATGCAGGCCAACTGGATCGGCCGCAGCGAGGGTGCGCGGCTGCGCTTCGGCCTGACCGCGCCGGAAGCTGGCATGGACGATGTGGAGGTGTATACGACGCGCCCGGACACGCTGTTCGGCATGTCGTTCCTGGCGATCGCGCCGGAGCATCCGCTGGCGGCCGCGGTGGCGGCGCGCGACCCGGCGGCGGAGGCATTCGTCGCCGAATGCCGCCGTCTGGGCACCAGCGAGGCGGTGATCGAGACGACCGAGAAGCGGGGCCATGACACCGGCCTGCGGGTTGCCCATCCATTCATCGAGGGCGCCAGCTTTCCGGTGTGGATCGCCAATTTCGTGCTGATGGAATACGGCACCGGCGCCATCTTCGGCTGCCCGGCGCACGACCAGCGCGACCTGGACTTCGCCCGCAAATACGGCCTGCCGGTGCCGCCGGTGGTGCTGCCGGCGGGCCAGCCGTTGGAGAGCTTCACGCTGGGCGACAAGGCGTTCGACGGCGTGGGCATGATGATCAACTCCGGCTTCCTGGACGGGCTGGAGGCACCGGTGGCGGCCAAGGCGGCGGCGATCGCCGAGTTGGAGCGGCGCGGCGTGGGCGAGGGCGTGGTGAACTGGCGCCTGCGCGACTGGGGCGTCAGCCGCCAGCGCTATTGGGGCTGCCCGATCCCGGTGATCCATTGCGACGCCTGCGGCGTGGTGGCGGTGCCCGACGACCAGTTGCCGGTGCGCCTGCCCGAAGATGTGACGTTCGACGTGCCAGGCAACCCACTGGACCATCACCCGAGCTGGAAGCACGTGGCCTGCCCGTCCTGCGGCGCGGCGGCGCGGCGAGAAACCGACACGTTCGACACCTTCGTCGACAGTTCCTGGTATTTCGCACGCTTCTGCAGCCCCCTGGCCGAGCAGCCGGTGGTGCGCGGCGCGGTCGATCACTGGATGCCGGTGGACCAGTATATCGGCGGCATCGAGCACGCGATTCTGCACCTGCTGTATTCGCGTTTCTTTACCCGCGCGATGAAGGTGACCGGCCATATCGGGGTGGAGGAGCCGTTCGCTGGGCTGTTCACCCAGGGGATGGTGACGCATGAGAGCTACCGCGACGCCGCCAATCGCTGGCTGTATCCCGATGAGATCGAGAAGCGGGCGGATGGCAGTGTCGTGCTGCGCGAGAGCGGCGAGCCGGTGCAGGTCGGGCGCGTGGAGGCGATGTCCAAGTCCAAGCGCAACACGGTTGACCCTGGCGCGATCATCGCGCGGTTTGGTGCGGACACGGCGCGCTGGTTCATCCTGTCGGACAACCCGCCGGAGCGGGACATGGAGTGGACCGAGGCCGGCGTGGTTGGCGCCTATCGCTTCACGCAGCGGCTGTTCCGGCTTATCGAGGCGCTGGGTGGAGTGACGCAAGGGCTCGTTCCCGATACGTTCTCAGACGCGGCCCGTAAGCTGCGCCGGACAACGCATCGCAGCATCGTCGCGGTGACCGAGGCGCTGGAGAGTTTTGCCTTCAACGTGGCGGTGGCTCGGGTTTACGAATTGGCGAACGCGATTGCCGATGCGGAGCGGGCGCCGGCGGACGAGCAGGCGGGGCTGGCCTGGGCGCGCTTCGAGGCGCTGGAGACCGCGGCGCGCCTGGTGTCGCCGATGATGCCGCATCTGGCGGAGGAGATGTATGCTACCCTCCATCCGGCCACGGAGCGGCTGGTGGCTGAATTGGCCTGGCCGGAGCCTGATATGGCGTTGGTCGTGGCCGAGAGTGTGACCATTGCGGTGCAGGTGATGGGGAAGCTGCGCGGAACGATCGAGGTTGCACCCGGTGCCGCTGAGGCCGCTGTGCTGACGGCGGCGGAAGCGAGTGTAGGCCGGCTGCTGGAGGGCAAGCGGATCGTCAAGCGCGTCTACGTACCCAATCGCATCGTCAATTTCGTGATCGCCGGCTAGCGCATGCGCCGCCAGGTCAGCCGCTCCCGCCGCTCGGTTCTGCTGGGGCTGTTCGCTCTGTCGGGCACCGCGCTGCTTGCGGGCTGCGGCTGGCGGCCGGTCTATCGTGGTGGCGCGGGTGGGTTGGCGGGGCCAGCCGAGGCGGGGCTGGCGGAGACCTCGGTGGCACTTATCCCGGAGCGCACGGGGCAGTTGCTGCGGCAGGCCTTGCAGGCGCGGTTTGACAGCGGGTCCGGTAGCACCGGACAACGCTATATGCTTGCAGTCAGCTCCTTCAGCATCGCGGGCGAGGCGATTGGGATTCAGCGGGACAATTCGATCTCGCGGGTGCGTCTGGTCGGGACTGCCTCCTGGGTGCTCAGCGCGCAGGACGCGCAGCGCCGGACGCTGACGAGCGGCACCGCGCGGCAAATGGATGGTTACAACATTGTAGGCCAGCAGTATTTTGCCGCCGATCTGGAAAGTGAGGCGGTGCAGCGCCGGATTGCCGAGGCAGTGGCCGACCAGATCACGCTGCAGGTGGCCGCGTTCTTCAACCGGCACGCCGCCGGAGGCTGATGCCCGATGAAGCTGGAAGCCCGGCGGATCGAGGCATTTCTGCGCGATCCCGGGGCCAGCCGGGCGGTTCTGTTGTATGGCGAGGATGCCGGGCTGATCCGCGAGCGCGCGGTGCAGCTTGTGCGTGTCGTGGCAGGCGCGGCTGACGACCCGTTCCGGGTCGTGGAGTTACAGCGCGATGAAGTCAGCCGGATCCCGGACGAAATGGCATCGATGTCGCTGTCCGGTGGCCGGCGCGTGGTGCGGGTGCGGGATGCCACCGACGCCGCGACGTCGTTCGTGCAGACGGCATTGGCGGGCCGAACCGATGGATTGTTGGTTCTGGAAGCCCCCGGGCTGCCATCGAAAGGGCGGTTGCGAACCTTGCTGGAACGGTCAGCGGATGGAGTGGCGATTGGCTGCTATCCCCAGGAAGGCCGGGCGCTGGAGCAGGGCATTCGAGACACACTGGCGGGATTCGACGTACGCGCGGATGCCGATGCGCTGACGTGGCTGGCCGGCCAGCTCGGCGCTGACCGTTCGGTGACCCTGCGGGAGGTGGAGAAGCTGGCGCTCTACGCGGGTGCCGGCGGCGAGGTGGATATCGTCGCCGCGCGGGTCTGTGTCGGGGACCTTGCCGGACTGTCGTTGGAGGACGCGCTGTTCGCCGCGACGTCGGGCGATGTGGCAGGCACTGATCGGGCGCTAGGGCTGGCGATGGCGGAAGGGGCGGCTCCGGTTGGCGTGCTGCGGGCCTGTCTGCAACACCTGCAACGGCTCCAGCGGACACGAGCGGCGATGGCGGGAGGGCTGTCGGCCAGTGAAGCTGCAAAAATGGCCAGGCCACCGGTGTTTTTCCGGCGAGAGGCCGCTTTCATTGGAGCATTGCGGCTTTGGCCGGCCGACACATTGCAGGCGGCGTGTGTGCGGATTTTTGATGCCGAACGTGCTTGCAAGCGAACCGGTGCGCCTGCCGAGGTTATCAGCCGCAGCGCGGTGCTCGGCCTGGCGCAGCGAGCGGCCTTGGCTCTTCGGCGTTGACGGACTGGGTGGGGCTGCTGACGCGGAACCAAGCTGGCGAGTGATTCGTCGAAGCTTACCGATCCGCTGAGTGAGAGATCGGTCGGTGGAAGGCAGGGTGCTGCCACCCGCCAAGTGCTCGCCCGTGGTGGGGCCGGGATGTCACTCCGCCGCTGATCTCGATCGGCCGCGGCGTTGGGTCGTTAGAGCGGGTTGCGTGCCGAAGAATGCCTGCGATCCATTCTAGTCCTTTGTTTTGGCAGACGTTTTATCCGACCGGATGATTCGGTCCGGTCGGATGTAGCGCTAGATTTAGTCCCGGCTCAGCAGAGCGATCACGCCGTCCAGCTGGTCCAGTGAGCGGTAGGCGATGCGGACGGTGCCCCCTTTGCCGTCGAAGCTGATATCCACCTTCAGGCCCAGGCGCTCCGTGAGATCTCGCTCCAGAGCTTCAGTCTCGGGATCTTTCGCCCGCGCGCGCGTGGTGTCGATGCCAGGCGATAGCGGCGACGTCCTGCTGGTGGCGAGGGCCTCAGTCTGGCGGACATTCAAGCCCTTAGCGATGACTGCTAGGGCTGCCTTTTCCGGCTCGGGATGGGCCAGGAGCGCCCGTGCATGGCCGGCGGTGAGCGCCCCCTTTTTGACCTCCGCCTGGATGGTGCGAGGCAGGTTCAGCAGCCGCATGGTATTGGCGACATGGCTTCGGGATTTGCCTACGGCCTCTGCCAAGACTTCCTGGGTCATGCTGAACTCGTCCAGCAACCGACGATATCCCTCCGCCTCTTCAATCGCGTTCAGGTCTTGCCGCTGAAGGTTTTCGACCAAGGCGGCCGCCATCGCTTCCGCATCGGTAAGGGCGCGGATCAGGACCGGGACAGCATGGAGGCCGGCAGCCTGAGCTGCGCGCCACCGCCGTTCGCCGGCGATGATCTGGTAGCGATCCGGCTGGCCGGGGGTCGGGCGCGCCAGTAGCGGCTGCAGAATCCCGCGGGAACGGACGGAACTGACAAGGTCGGCCAGGGCTTCCGGTTCGATCGTGGCGCGAGGCTGAAAGGGGCTAGGCTCCAGGTGCTCGACCGGCACGCTCGCCACGCCGGACGGAATCGAGGCATCGGGCTTGGCGCCCTCTCCGAGGAGGGCTGCTAACCCGCGTCCCAGGCGTGGGGCAACTTCCTTGGCGCTCATGCGGCGTTCACCGGCTGCGGCCTTTCCCGCTGGAGGAGTTCCTGCGCAAGTCGGATATAGGCTTGAGCCCCGGGCGATCGGAAGTCATAGAGAATCACTGGTTTGCCATGACTGGGCGATTCCGAGATGCGGATGTTGCGCGGGATAACTGTGTCGTACACTTGCGTTCCGAAGAACCCTCGCGCGTCGGCTGCGACGAGGTCTGAAAGGTTATTGCGGCGGTCGAACATGGTAAGCACAATCCCCTGCAGCCGCAGTGCTGGGTTCAGTGCGCGCTTCACTCGCTCGATCGTTCGCATCAACTGGCTGATGCCCTCCAGCGCAAAGAACTCACATTGCAGGGGGACCAGGACCGAATCGGCTGCAACCAGGCCATTTAACGTCAGCAGGCCGAGGCTGGGTGGACAATCAATGATGACAAAGGAATAGGGATGGTCTGGGCCGAGCTGCGCCAGGGCGTCCCGCAGCCGGTATTCCCGTCGCTCCGTGCTCACAAGCTCGATCTCTGCACCGGCCAGGTCTGGTTCCGCGGCGATGACATCCAGGTTCGGCACAAAGCTGGTGAGAGCGACGTCCTTCGGCGACGCGCCGTCCAGCAGCAGGGCATATGTGCCGGTGGCCCTGTCTTCCCTGGGGACCCCCAGGCCTGTGGAGGCGTTACCTTGTGGGTCGAGATCGATCAGCAGGACGTGCTCGCCAGTGGCAGACAGCGCGGTCGCGAGGTTTATGGCGGTGGTGGTCTTGCCGACGCCCCCTTTCTGGTTTGCGACAGCGACGATGTTGGGCTTTTGGCGGGACGCTCCGCTTGGTGAGCTATTGGTCTGGTTCGGGCGCGGGTCCGACACGATGGATATCCCTGATGCGCAGAATGGTGGACGATGCGTCCGTAGCACTGGCGAATGTCTCAACGAGCATGTGCCACTGAGTTGCTGCGGCCGTCAATTCATCATGGGCTGTTCGGCCCTTCGGGAACAGACAGATCCCGCCTGCCGCCAGATGGGGCACGGCCCAGCCCAGCAGAGAGGTCAGAGGCGCCAGGGCACGCGCGGTTATGATCTGTGCGGGCGGGGTGGCGGCGTGCTCAATGCGCGTCGCGTGTATCGTGACCGGGGTGGCTGTTGCCCTGGCCGCCTCGCGAAGGAACGCCGCCTTGCGCTGATCGGCTTCGACGAGATGGAAATGGCGGCCGGTTGCTATGGCGAGGACAAGGCCAGGGAAACCGCCGCCTGAACCCAGATCCACAGCTGTTCCGGGCGGCTCCGGCAGAAGGGGAGCCAGCGCCAAGGAGTCCACGACGTGGCGCCGCCATATATCGGGCTCGTCGCGGCGCGAGATCAGATTGATCGTGCTGTTCCAGCGCAGAAGTTGGACGATGAAGGCTTCGAGCCTCTCCTGTGTTTCACGTGAAACATCCAGACCGACCACCACCGGGTGTTTCACGTGAAACACCCGGTGGCGCGGTGTTTGCGCGCATGTGCTGCAAGAGCGGCCAGCGCGGATGGAGTCATCCCCTGGATGCGGGCCGCCGCCCCCAGCGAACCCGGCCGCACGGCCTCCAGCTTTTCCCTCAACTCCGCCGACAACCCGCCCACTTGTCGATAGTCACAGTCGCTGGGCAACGCTATCGCCTCCTCGCGGCGAAACGTGCGGATGTCGGCCTCCTGGCGCTGCAAGTAACCGGCGTACAGCGCCTCCGTCTCCATCTGTGCGCGAACCCGCTGTGGCAGCTCGGCCAGCCAAGGAAATGCCGCGTCGGCGCATTCCGGCGGAACCCGCGGTTGAGCCAGTAGTTCCAGTGCGGTCCGCCCCTGCCCGCCTGCCGGCACGTCCAGCCCCGCCTGGCGAAGCGCGCCCGCGCCAAGCCGCTCGGATCGGGCCCGCTGGATCGCCGATGCCAGCGCCTCGTGATGCGTGCGATAGACTGCAGCGCGTGCCGGCCCGACGCATCCCCATGCGATACCGACCTCGGTTAGCCGCAGATCGGCATTATCTGCCCGAAGCGTCAATCGGTACTCCGCGCGCGACGTGAACATCCGATACGGCTCGCTCACGCCCTGCGTGGTCAAATCATCGACCAGAACCCCGATATACGCCTCGGCGCGCGCCAACCCGGCCGGTGGTCGTCCCCCGCACAGATGGGCCGCGCTGACCCCCGCCAGTATCCCCTGCGCCGCTGCCTCCTCATAGCCAGTAGTGCCATTCACCTGGCCGGCAAGGAACAGGCCGGGCAACGCCTTCAGCTCCAAGGCTGTCGTCAAGGCGCGCGGATCGACGAAGTCATACTCCACGGCGTAGCCCGGCCGCACCATCCGTGCATACTCCAACCCAGGAATGGTCGCCAACATTCGCGCCTGAATGTCGGCCGGCAGGCTGGTGGAAATCCCGTTCGGGTAGACGGTCGTGTCGTCCAGGCCCTCCGGTTCCAGGAATATCTGATGGCGGTCGCGTTCGGCAAAACGAACCACCTTGTCCTCGATCGACGGACAGTAGCGCGGGCCCCTGCCCGCGAGTTGCCCGCCATACACCGCAGACAAATGCAGGCTCTCCCGAATGACCGCGTGTGTGGCTGCGGTGGTGGCGGTGATCCGGCACGCGATCTGCGGGTTGGTGATGGCCGCGGTCATCGGGCTGAATGGCTCCGGTGGCACGTCGCCCCAATCGGCGTCCAGTCCGTCCCAGTCGATGCTTCGCCGGTCGAGCCGTGGCGGCGTGCCCGTCTTCAGTCGGCCGAGCGGCAGCCCCAGGCGTGCCAAGGCCCGTGCCAGCCCCAGCGACGGCGCCTCACCCACCCGGCCGGCGGCGTGGCTTTCCGGCCCCACGTGGATCACCCCGCGCAAAAAGGTTCCGGCCGTCAGCACAGCGGCCCCGCACACGATACGCGCGCCGTCTGCACAGACCAGTGCCGCCAGGCGGCCGTCGGTACCGATCTCGATATCTTCTATGCTCCCTTCGCGGATCGACAATCCCGGCTGCTCGGCCAGCATCGCCTGGATCGCCTGCCGATACAGGGCCCTGTCCGCCTGTGCCCGTGGCCCGCGCACAGCCGGCCCCTTGCTGCGGTTCAGCATCTTGAAATGGATGCCGGCGAGGTCGGCGGCACGCCCCATCAATCCATCCAGCGCATCGATCTCGCGCACCAGATGCCCTTTGCCAATGCCCCCGATCGCCGGATTGCACGACATCTCGCCGATCGTTGCCTGCCGATGCGTGATCAGCAACGTCCGCGCGCCGATCCGCGCCGCGGCGGCAGCCGCCTCGCACCCGGCGTGGCCGCCGCCGATCACCACCACGTCGAATCGTTCGTTCCGCACTGTCCGCTCCTGTTCCGTCATGAAGCTACTTGCCAATACAGAACTGCCGAAAGATCGAATCAAGCACATCCTCAACCCCAACCGCACCGGTAATGCGCCCGACCGCCCGGACCGCCAGCCGCAAATCCTCAGCGCGCAATTCCGGCCACAGCGCCTCGGCCGCCGCCACCAACCGCACATGCGCCTCCATCAGCGCTGCCCTGTGCCTGGGGCGTGTGAGCGACGGTGCGCCCACGCTGTCCGTCATATGTCGGGCCGCCTCGGTCAACGCCACCAGCAGCCGATCCATTCCCTCCCCCGTCAGTCCGCTGACGGCCAGCCCATCGACCGCCCCCGACGTCGCGAGGTCGAGCTTGGTCGCTAACCGAAACACCGGAACCCCCACCGGCAGGTCGGTCTCGGGCAGCGGCGCCGAAGTCGGATCGCGCGCCAGGATAATCATGTCCGCCGTTGCCATCGACATCCGCGCGCGCCGGACCCCCTCCGCCTCGATCTCGTCCGCCGCCAGCCGCAACCCAGCGGTGTCGAGCAGAGTGACCGGAATCCCCCCCAGATCGACCCGCACCTGCAGCACATCGCGCGTCGTCCCGGGGTGATGTGAGACAATCGCGACATCCCGCTGCGCCAGCGCGTTGATAAGCGTCGATTTTCCGGCATTCGGTGGACCGGCAATGGCGAATACCAATCCTTCCCGCAACCGCTCGCCGCGCCGCCCGTCATCAAGATGGCGCCCAATCTCTTCGCTCAACGCCAGGATCTCCGCCGTCGCCGCCTGCTCCACCGCAGGCGGCAGGTCCTCATCCGGGAAATCGATCAGCGCCTCCTGCTGCGCCAACAGCCTCGTCAGCCGCGCCGCCCAGCCGCGATAGATCGTGCCGAGCCCGCCTTCCATCTGCCGCAGGGCCTGCCGCCGCTGCGCCAGCGTCTCCGCCTCCACCAGGTCGGCAACACCTTCCGCCTCCAGCAAGTCCATCCGGCCGTTCAGGAAGGCCCGGCGGGTGAACTCCCCGGGTTCGGCCGGCCGCGCGCCCAGCGCCACGAGGGCGTCCGACACGCCCGCCAGAACCGCGCGGCCGCCATGCAGGTGCAACTCCACGCAATCCTGCCCGGTGTAACTCGTCGGCCCGGGAAGCCACAGCACCAGCGCCCGGTCGAGCACGTCACCCCCGAACCGCAGCACCCGAATCGAGGCGATCCGCGCCGCCGGTCGTCGCCGCACCAGCCCGTCCAACATATGGCCGGCAGCATCGCCGCTGATGCGCAGAACCGTCACCGCCGCCCGGCCACCCCCCGAGGCCAGAGCGAATATAGTATTATACTGTTTTGGCGACGCCTGATCCACGGCTCACGTCGCTGGCAGCATCAGCTCGGGCACCCGCCCGCCATCGCGCACATGGCGCGTCAGCACGGCGTCCACATCTTCCGGACTGTCGATCCGGTACCACACCCCTTCCGGGTAGATCACCATGCACGGCCCCAACTCGCACCGGTCCAGGCACCCCGCCATGTTCACCCGCACACGCGGCAGGCCGAGTTCCTTGGCGCGCGCCTTCATATAGTCGCGCAGCTTCTCCGAGCCCTTGGCAGCGCACGACCCGCGCTTGTGCCCGTCCGGCCTGCGATTGCAGCAAACGAACAGATGTGCGTCATAGAACAAGGGCGGGTCGCCCGGCTGCTGCGTCTGCGTCATCACGAGTTCCTGTCGAAGAGATTTTCCATCGCCGCCGCCACTGTCCGGCTGCGCCGCCTCACCCTATCTGCGAACCAGCCCCGCCGCGCAAGGACACAGCATGACCGACCCCATCGCCCCGCCCGCGAACCTGCTGCGGCACGAAACCTCGCCCTACCTCCTGCAGCACGCCGACAACCCCGTCCACTGGCGCCCCTGGGGTGCGGCCGCCCTCGCCGAGGCGCGTGCACGCGACCAACCCATCCTGCTCTCGGTGGGCTACGCCGCCTGCCATTGGTGCCACGTGATGGCCCATGAGTCCTTCGAGGACCCTGCCACCGCCGCACTGATGAACGCGCTGTTCGTCAACATAAAGGTGGATCGCGAGGAGCGTCCGGACATCGACCATCTCTACATGTCCGCCCTGCATGTACTGGGCGAACAGGGCGGCTGGCCGCTGACCATGTTCCTCGCCCCGGACGGAAACCCGTTCTGGGGTGGCACCTATTTTCCGCCCGAACCACGCTGGGGCAAGCCCTCGTTCCGCCAGGTGCTGCAGGGCATCGCCGATGCCTGGCGGACCCAGCGCGAAGCCATTGCCACCAATGTCGGCGCGATCGGCCGCAGCATCGCCGCCATCGCCGCCGAGCGCCCGGGCGCGGTGCCGCAGCCTGCGGCACTCTCCAACGCCGCCGCGACCCTGTTGCGCACAACCGATCCGGTGCAAGGCGGCATGCGCGGTGCACCGAAATTCCCCAACCCGCCGATCTTCCGCTTCCTCTGGCAGGACGCCTTCCGCACCGCGACCACCCAGGGCCACGACGCGCTCCGCCTGCTGCTGCTGCGCATGTCGCAAGGCGGCATCTATGACCATCTCGGCGGTGGCTACGCCCGCTATTCCACCGACGCCGAATGGCTTGCCCCGCATTTCGAGAAGATGCTCTACGACAACGCGCAAATCCTGGAGTTGCTGGCCCTCGCCCACGCCCACACGCCCGACCCGCTCTGGGCCGCCCGCGCGGCCGAGACGGTGGGTTGGATGACCCGCGACATGGCCGCCGCGCCGGTCGCCGGCCTGGCCGCCTTCGCCGCCTCCGAGGACGCCGACAGCGAGGGCGAGGAAGGTCGCTTCTACGTCTGGACCGAGGCGGAGATCGACGCCCTGCTCGGCCCTGACAGCCCCGCCTTCAAAGCCGCCTACGACGTCACCGCGGCCGGCAACTGGGAGGGCCACACCATCCTGCGCCGCATTATCCCGCCCGGCACATCCGCCGAGGAGGCGCGCCTCGCCGCCAACCGGGCCGTCCTGCTCACCGCCCGCGCCGGCCGGGTGCGTCCGGGCCGCGACGACAAGGTGCTGGCCGACTGGAATGGCCTGGCCATCGCCGCCCTCTGCCGCGCCGGCGCGGTGTTCGGCCGGCCGGACTGGATCAGCCGGGCCGCCGAGGCGTTCGATTTCATCCTGGCGCAGATGCAGGGGGCTGACGGCCGCGCCCAGCACGCCTGGCGCCTCGGCCGCATCGCCGCCGCCGGCCTGCTCGACGACCAGGCCGCCCTCGCCCGCGCCGCCCTGGTGCTGTTCGAGGCAACCGGGGCGCCCCATCGCCTCGATCAGGCGCGCGCCCTGGTCGCCGCCGCCGAAACGTGGTTCGCCGACCACGGCACCAGCTACTTCACCACCGCCAGCGACGCCGCCGACGTGCCGTTCGGCCCCGCCGGCCGCCCGCGCATCGCCGCCGACAACGCCACCCCCGGCGCCAACGGGCTGATGGCCGAGGTGCTGGCCCGCCTGCACCACCTCACCGGCGAGCCAGCCTGGCGCGCCCGCGCGGAGGCGGTGCTGACGGCATTTGGCGGCCTGGGCGACAGCCTGGCCGCCGCCCCCACCCTGCTGGCCGCCGCCGACCTGCTGGAGGAGGGCGCGGTCGTCGTCGTTGCCGGCCCGGCCGGCGATCCTCGCACCCAGGCCCTCCTGGCCACCGCCCTGGCCGCGCCCGACCCGGCCGTCTGCGTCCTGCGTGCCGCCGGCCCGCAGGATGTGCCGCCCGCGCACCCGGCCTTCGGCAAGACCGGCCCGCACCCCGCCGCCCATCTCTGCCGCGCCGGCGTCTGCGGCCTGCCGGTCACCGAGCCGGAGATTCTGGCCGCCCTGCTGCGCCAGCGCCGCCCGGCCTGAGCGCCCCCTACCTCGCGGAAACTTGACAGTCGGCGCGCCCCGGTGCCATCGGAGCAGCTTATGGCCCGGCGCAGCGGCGTGCCGGGCGCCAGCAGACGGACCCGCGCCACGTGCCCCAGCTCTCCCTCCATACCCCGGTCGGCGACCTTACCGTCTCGGAAGAGGACGGGGCGATCGTGGCGATCGACTGGGGCTGGGGCCGCGACCAGACCGAAACCCCGCTCCTGCGCCGCGCCCGCGACCAGCTGCACGCGTATTTCGACCGCACCCGCACCAGCTTCGACCTGCCGCTGGCGCCCGCCGGCACCGCCTATCGCCAGCGCGTCTGGGCCGCCCTGTGCCGCATCCCGCACGGCCAGACCCGCTCCTATCTCGACATCGCCCGCGAGGCCGGCGGCAGCCCCCGCTCGGTCGGCGGGGCCAATGGCGCGAACCCGATCCCGATCGTGATCCCCTGCCACCGCGTCCTGGCCACCACCGGCATCGGCGGCTACTCTGGCAGCGGTGGGCTGGACACCAAGCGCTTCCTGCTCTCTCTTGAGGCCGACGCCCTGGCGCTCGCTCCGCGCGATGCGGCGCGTTCCCCCGGTTGACCACCTCCCGTCCGACCCGATAACGCGCCGCAACGCACTGGAACTGCCATGACCCATGCCATTCGCATCCACGCCCATGGCGGCCCCGAAGTCATGCTGTGGGAGGATGTCCCCACCCCCGAGCCCGGCCCGGGCGAGGCGGTCGTCCGCCATGCCGCCGTCGGCCTGAACTATATCGACGTCTATTTCCGCACCGGCCTCTACAAAGCCGCCCTGCCGGCCACCATCGGCATGGAGGGGGCAGGCACCGTCCTGGCGGTGGGCACCGGCGTCACCGACCTCGCGCCCGGCGACCGCGTCGCCTATGCCGGCGGCCCGATCGGCGCCTACGCCACCGAGCGGTCGATCGCGGCCGACCGCCTGGTGAAGCTGCCGGACGCGATCGAGTTCAACACCGCCGCCGCGATGATGCTGCAGGGCATGACCGCGCAATACCTGCTGCGCCGCACCTTCCGCGTGCAGGCCGGCCAGACCATCCTGGTGCACGCCGCGGCCGGCGGCGTCGGGCTGATCCTGTGCCAGTGGGCGAAGCACCTGGGCGCCACGGTCATCGGCGTGGTCTCCACCGCCGAGAAGGCCGAACTCGCCAGCGCCCACGGCGCCGCCCACGTCATCGTCGGCAATTCCGACATCCCCGGCGAGGTCAAGCGCCTCACCGGCGGCGCCATGGTGCCGGTGGTCTATGACAGCGTCGGGCGCGACACCTTCATGCCCAGCCTGGACAGCCTCGCCCCGCTGGGCCTGATGGTCAGCTACGGCAACGCCTCCGGCCCGGTCGGCCCGATCGATGTCGGCCTGCTCGGCGCCAAGGGCAGCCTGTTCCTCACCCGCCCCAGCCTGGCCACCTACACCGCCAAGCGCAGCGACCTGCTGGCCGCTGCCACCGACCTGTTCGAGGTGGTGCAGAACGGCGCCGTCTCCATCCGCGTCAACCAGACCTTCCCCCTGAAGGACGCCGCCGCAGCCCACCGCGCCCTGGAATCCCGCCAGACCACCGGCAGTACCGTCCTGCTGCCCTGAGCCATCCCGCGTTGCCAGAGCCGACGTGACCGATCCCGCCGATGCCTACCTCGCGCCACAGACCTGGCTCGACAAGGCACTGCAGGAGTGTGTAGCCGCACGGTTGATGGCTGGCGCCAAACTTTGGGCGCAGTGCTTCTACCACGCCGGCTTCGCGCTCGAATGCGCCTTGAAATACCGAATCATGGTTGCAAATGGCTGGAACAGGTGGCCCGAGCGCAATGAGAGACGTGAGCTTTACAGCCACAACCTCACCGAACTGGCGACGCAGGCTGGTATCATTGACCACCTTCTGGCGGCGATCAAGGACGGCGCACCATTGGGTCAGACCTGGCTGATTGCGAAGGACTGGAGCAATGAAACCCGCTATGATCCACGCCCGTTCCCACGCCGGCGTGGCGAGGACATGCTGTGGGCGGTTGACGAGATGGGGCTGGTGACATGGCTGCTGAACCTGTGACACTCGACGCCCAGCGGCAACAAAGCGGCGCCGATCTGCTGCGCATGACCGACGATTTCGGTTTCGGGGCGCTAGGTGCGGCCTGGATCCATGACGAGGAGGCATCCCGCTGGTGGTACCTGCTGGTCAGTCCGATGATCGACAGCAAGGGACCGCGCTGGGTGTACGAACGACTGGTCCAGATTTTCAGGAAGTTGGCGCTGCCGCCCGGCATTACGCCGCTCGACATCCGCATTGCCAGCCCGCACGAGCAAAGCTGGCAGATCATCGCATCCACCGTACACGTCGAGGACAGTGCGGTGTTTCCGCTGAAGCTGGTTATCAACGGCATTCAGATCGACAAGATTTTTGCCTACCGGGTGCGGCCGGCCGACAACCGGGCGGGCGAGCGGACGCGCGTCTTTGAATCCAGGTACCGTCAACTCATGGCAGCCGCTTAAGCGGGCAAAAGCGGCGGCAGCTCTTGAGCAGGCAAAGCGTCAACGCGGCAAGGTACCCGCTGATCGCAAGGCGTTCTGCGCTTTGCACCTACCAGCCCGGCGCGCCCGATGCCTGCCCTTCACGCGACGCCAATCCGGCGCGATGCTGTAAGGTATGGACGACACCGCCGCAACCCTGCCATCCCCCGCCGCCCTGGCCCGCCGCACCCGCCTTACCGCGTTGATCGTCGCCTGTGCGCTGTTCATGCAGAACCTGGACAGTACGGTCATCTCCACCGCCCTGCCCACCATGGCCCGCGCCTTCGGGGCGGAGCCGGTGCATATGAACGTGGCGCTGACCTCCTACCTGCTCAGCCTCGCCGTCTTCATCCCCACCTCGGGCTGGATCGCCGACCGCTTCGGCGCGCGGCGGGTGTTCCGGGCAGCCATCATCGTGTTCACCGTGGGCTCGGTGCTGTGCGGGCGGGCGGAATCGCTGTCCTTCCTGGTGGCGGCGCGGGTGTTGCAAGGCATGGGCGGCGCCATGATGGTGCCGGTCGGCCGGCTGGTGCTGCTGCGCACCGTGCCGAAATCCGAGCTGGTGGCCGCCATGGCCTGGCTGTCCACCCCCGCCCTGCTCGGCCCGGTGCTCGGCCCGCCGCTGGGCGGCTTCATCGTCACCTATTTCTCCTGGCCGCTGATCTTCGACATCAACATCCCGATCGGCATCCTGGGCGTCGTGCTGGTGACCCTGTTCGTGGAGGACGTGCGCGAGCCGCTGGAGACGAGGTTCGACTGGACCGGCCTCGCCCTCTCCGCCGTCGCGCTCACCTGCTTTATGCTGGGCCTGGAGACCGCCGGGCGCGGCATCGTGGACCACTGGATCACCGCCGCCTCGCTCGGCCTCGGCCTGCTGGCCGGCTTCGGCTACTGGCTGCACGCCAGGCGCCACCCCGCGCCGCTGATCGATTTCACCCTGCTGCGCATCCCCACCTTCATGGTCGCCGTGCTGGCCGGCACGCTGTTCCGCATCGGCATCGGCGCCATCCCGTTCCTGCTGCCGATGATGCTGCAACTCACCTTCGACAAGACCGCGGCGCAGAGCGGCCTGATCACCTTCGCCAGCTCGCTCGGCGCGCTGGTGATGAAGCCGGTGGCCACCGGCGCGCTGCGCCGCTTCGGCTTCCGCGACACGCTGGTGCTGAACGGCGTGGTCTCGGCCGGCCTGCTGGGCATCATCGCCCTGTTCCGCCCGTCCTGGCCGGTGCTGCTGATCACCGCCATCCTGCTGGTCGGCGGCTTTTTCCGCTCGCTGCAGTTCACCGCCTTCAACGCGCTGGCCTATGCCGACATTCCGCGCCCGCGCATGAGCGCCGCCACCGCCTTCTACGCCACCATGCAGCAGGTCTCGATGACCATCGGCGTCTCGGTCGGCGCCGCCTCGCTGGCCGCCGCAATGGCGCTGGGCGGGCATGCCCAGCCGCAACTGCCCGATTTCACCGTCGCCTTCCTGGTGGTGAGCGCCATGGCGCTGTTGTCGGTGCCCGCCTCGCTGATGATGCCGCGCGGCGCGGCCACCGAAACCAGCGGCCACCGCGCCAGCCGTCCGCTCTGAGGCTTGTCGTTATATCCAATCGTATATATCGTGTCGGCCCCACCCGGAGGCCCGCCATGACCCGCCTGCTCGCCGTCCTCGCCGTGCTGCTGACCACGCTGGCATCCCCCGCACGGGCACAGGAACTGACCGTGTTCGCCGCCGCCAGCCTGACCAATGCGCTCAAGGACGTGGCCGCCGCCTGGCAGGCCCAGGGCGGCGCGAAGCTGCGCCTGAACTTCGCCGCCAGCTCCACCCTGGCCCGCCAGATCGAGCAAGGGGCGGCCGCCAACCTGTTCGCCTCCGCCGACCTCAAATGGATGGACTGGGCGCAGCAGCGCAAATTGATCGCCGACGACACCCGCCGCACCCTGCTGGGCAACCGGCTGGTATTGGTTATGCCGCATGACCATCTCGCCCACGTTATGATTACCAGGGGCTTCGACCTTGCTGCCCTGCTCGGCCCCAACGGGCGGCTGGCGGTCGGCGACCCGGCGAACGTGCCCGCCGGCCTGTATGCCCGCCAGGCGCTGACCAATCTCGGCCTGTGGCAGGCCATGGAGCCGCGCCTGGCCCGCGCCGAGAACGTCCGCGCCGCCCTGCTGCTGGTGGAGCGCGGCGAGGCCCCCGCCGGCGTCGTCTACTCCACCGATGCCGCGGTCACCCCCGGCGTCGCCATCGCCGGCACCTTCCCCGAGGACAGCCACGACCGGATCGAGTACCCCTTCGCCGTCACCCGCGCCGGCGACACGCCGGAGGCGCGCAAGCTGATGGGGTTCCTGGCCGGCCCGGCGGCGGCGGCGATCTTCGCCCGCTACGGCTTCGCCACGGAGTAGCCCCATCGACGCGTTCCTCACGCCCGACGAGTGGACGGCGGTCGGCCTGACGCTGCGCATCGCCGCGCGCAGCGTGGCAGTGGGTCTGCCGGTGGCGCTGGCCGTGGCCTTCCTGCTGGCCCGCGGACGCTTCCCGGGCCGCGCGGCGTTGGACGCACTGGTGCACCTGCCGATGGTGCTGCCGCCGGTGGTGGTGGGCTGGCTGCTGCTGCTGCTGTTCGGGGTGCGCGGCCCGATCGGCGCGCTGTTGCAGGACTGGTTCGCCATCCGCCTGGTGTTCACCGCCAACGGCGCCGCGCTCGCCTGCGCGGTGATGGCCTTCCCGCTGATGGTCCGCGCCATAAGGCTGTCGCTGGAGGCGGTCGATCCCGGCCTGGAGCAGGCCGCCCGCACGCTGGGGGCGGGCCCGCTCGACCGGTTTCTCACCGTTACCCTGCCGCTGGCGGCCCCTGGCGTGCTGGTCGGCGGCATCGTCGGCTATGCCGCCTGCCTGGGCGAGTTCGGCGCCGTCATCACCTTCGCCGCCAATATTCCCGGCCAGACCCAGACCCTGCCGCTGGCGATCTATGCCGCCCTGCAGACGCCGGGCGGCGAGGCGGTCGCGGCGCGGCTCTCGCTGGTGTCCGTCGTGCTGGCGGTATGCGGCCTGCTGCTGGCGGAATGGGCCGGCCGGCGGCTGCGCCGGCGGGTCGGCCGATGATCGAGGCCGCGCTGCGCCACCGCTTTGCCGGCTTCACGCTCGACGTGGCCTTCACCGCGCCCACCCCCGGGGTCACCGTGCTGTTCGGCCCCTCCGGCGCCGGCAAATCCACCGTGGTCGCCGCCCTGGCCGGGCTGCTGCGCCCGGAATCCGGCCGCATCGCCGTCGATGGCGCCGTGCTGCTGGACGGCGATGCCGGCGCGTTCGTGCCGCCGGAACGCCGCCGCGTCGGCCTGGTGTTCCAGGATGCGCGGCTGTTTCCGCATCTGTCGGTGGAGTCCAACCTGCGCTACGGCCTGCGCCGCGCCCCCGCCGGGCCGATCGGCTTCGCCGACGTGGTGGACCTGCTCGGCATCGCCCATCTGCTGCCCCGCCGCCCGCACACCCTCTCGGGCGGCGAGCGGCAGCGCGTGGCGATCGGCCGCGCCCTGCTCTCGCAACCGCGCCTGCTGCTGATGGACGAGCCGCTGGCCAGCCTGGACACTGCGCGCAAGGCCGAAATCCTGCCCTATCTGCTGCGCCTGAAGACCGCGCTGGCGCTGCCGATCGTCTACGTGACGCATGCGCCCGACGAGGTGTTCGCCATCGCCGACACGCTGGTGCTGCTGGAAGCCGGCCGCGTGCTGGCCGCCGGCCCGCTGGTGGAACTGACCGCGCGCGGCGACCTGCCGCTGGCCGCGCGCGACGATGCCGGCGCCGTGCTGGCGGCGGAGCTGGCCGAGCACCACCCCGCCCGCCGCCTGTCGCTGCTGCGGGCCGGCGCCATGCGCCTGTGGGTGCCGCTGGTGGACGCGCCGGTCGGCACGAAGCTGCGCCTGCGCATTCCGGCGCGCGAGATCATCCTGGCCACGATGGCGCCGGAGGCGATCAGCCTGCACAACATCGTGCCCGGTCAGGTTCGCACCGTCACCGAGAACGCCGCCCGCCATGCGGCGCTGGTGGAGGTCGATGCCGGCGGCGCGGTGCTGCTGGCTCGCATCACGCCAGATGCGGTGGCGCGCCTGGCGCTGCGGCCCGGGGCGCCGGTGCTGGCGCTGATCAAGTCGATGGCGGTGGATGTGTTGCCGCACTGACAGCAGCGGTTCTTTTTTGAAAAAAAGAACCAAAAAACTCCCATTCGTTGAAGTCTCTATGCCAGGACTCCAACGAACAGAAGTTTTTTTGCTTCTTTTTGTTCACAAAAAGAAGGCTTCCTCCCCTGCCGTCACCCCGCCGGCATCAGATCAAGGAACCCGGTCACCGCCGCCATCCGGCCATCGCCGTCCAGCACCGCGAAATCCGTGCCCGCGGCGACCGCCTCGCCGCCCTCCGGCGCCAGTTCCCAGCGAAAGCGCAGCCGGTCGTGGTGCGCGTCCACCGTGCCGGCGCGGCGGAAGCGCAGCCCGGCGAAGCGGGCCTGCACGGCGGCCAGCATGGCGTCGATGCCGGCATGGCCGTCGCCTTGCAGCATCGGGTCCAGATAGGCCGCATCGACGGAGAACACGTTCTCCACCAGCGTGCGGCGGGCGGTGGGGGCGGTTTCGTTCCAGGCGGCGAGGTAGCGGTCGATCAGCGTGGTGGTGTCGGTCATGGCCGGTCTCCTTGTTCAAGGCGCCCATCGCGGCGCCGGGCCACCATTGCGCGGCGCCGGGCGGCCGGTCGATTAACCCGGAGGTAATTGGAAGGGCGCCGCCGGCCCGTTATCCTGCCGGCATGATGCGCAGCAGCCCCGCCACCATGCCCCCGCCGCCGGTCGGCAGCCTGCTGCGGGTGTGGCGCCAGCGCCGGCGGATGAGCCAGCTCGACCTGGCGTGCGAGGCCGACATCTCCACCAAGCATCTGAGCTTCCTGGAGACCGGCCGGGCCCGCCCGTCGCGCGACATGGTGCTCCACCTGGCCGAGCGGCTGGCGGTGCCGCTGCGTGAGCGCAACGTGCTGCTACACGCGGCCGGCTTCGCCCCCGCCTTCGCCGAACGCCCCCTGGCCGATCCCGGCCTGGCGGCGGCGCGCCAGGCGGTGGAACTGGTGCTGACCGGGCACGAGCCGCATCCGGCGCTGGCGGTGGACCGGCACTGGAACCTCCTCGCCGCCAACCGCATGGTGGCGCCATTGCTGACCGGCGTGGAGGCGGCGCTGCTGGCCCCGCCGGTCAACGTGCTGCGCCTCAGCCTGCACCCGGGCGGGCTGGCGCCGCGCATCGCCAACCTGGGCGAATGGCGCGCCCACCTGCTCGACCGCCTGCGCCAGCAGATCGACGCCAGCGCCGACCCGGTGCTGGCCGAACTGCTGGCCGAATTGCGCGGCTATCCGGCGCCGCCGCAGGCGGAAGCGTCGGCCGCGACCATCGCGATTCCATTCCGACTGGACACGCAATGGGGCCGGCTGGCCTTCTACAGCACCACCACCGTGTTCGGCTCGCCGGTCGACATCACCCTGTCCGAACTGGCGCTGGAAAGCTTCTTCCCCGCCGACCCGGCCACCGCCGCCGCACTCGCCCGCATCGCCAGCCAGGGAGCCCCGCCATGACCACCCGCCCCGTCGCCGTGCCTGCCGCCGAGGTGCCGGCCCAGCCGCCGCCCGGCGGATTTCCGCCCGATCTGCTGCAAAAACTGGCCGGCCGCACGCGCCGGCGGCTGGGGGAGGTGTTCGGGCTCGGCAATTTCGGGGTGAACCTGACCCGGCTGGCGCCGGGCGCCGCCTCCTCGCTGCGCCACGCCCATGCGCGGCAGGACGAGTTCATCTACATCCTGGCCGGCACGCCGACGCTGGTGACCGATGCAGGCGACACTCTGCTCGCCCCCGGCATGTGCGCCGGCTTCCCGGCCGGCGGCGGCGACGCACACACCCTGGTCAATCGCGGCGCGGAGGACGTGCTGTACCTGGAAATCGGCGACCGCACGCGCGGCGACACGGTGAGCTATCCCGATGACGACCTGACGGCGGCACAGGGCGACGACGGCGTGTGGCGTTACGCCCGCAAGGACGGCACACCGCTGTAAGACCCACTCAGCGAGTTTCTGGCCTCAGCAGGGAAAGCAGCAGGACTTTGCCCCGCACCCCACCAGGGGCCGAGCCCCTGGACTTCAATATATTGGAATCGTTAAATATTAAAATGCAGAGGTCCAGACGTTCGGCCTCGGATATTCAGCCCGCCGGCGCGCCCATCACCATCTCGCGGATCGCCGCCGGGTCGCTCTGGTCCATCACCCGCCGCGCGAAGCGGACACACTCGTCGATGGTCGTGCCGCGAACCGCCAGCTTCACCCGCGGCACCGCCGAGGCGTTCATGCTGAAGCTGCGCAGGCCCAGGCCCATCAGCAGCCCGGTTAGCTTCGGGTTGGCCGCCATCTCGCCGCACACCGAAACCGGCATGCGCATGCGCAGCGCCGCCTCCGTGGCGAACTGCACCAGGCGCAGCACGGCGGGGTGCAGCGGGTCGTACAGATGGGCGACATCGCTTTCGCCGCGATCCACCGCCAGGGTGTACATGGTCAGGTCGTTGGTGCCGATGGCGAAGAAATCCGCCTCCAGCGCCAGCGCGTCGGCCGACAGCGCGGCGCCGGGAGTCTCGATCATAATGCCCAGCGGCGGCAATTGCTCGCCCAGCCGCTCGCCGCGCCGGCGCAGGCGGCGGGCCACCCGCTCGTACACCTCGCGCGCCGCGCGCACCTCGGCCACCGTCGTCACCATCGGCAGCAGCACCCGCACCGGCCCGAACGCGCCGGCGCGCAGGATGGCGGCAAGCTGAGTCTCGAACAGCGCGGTCTCGCGCAGCAGCAGGCGGATGCCGCGCAGCCCCAGCGCCGGGTTGGTGTCGGCCACCTCGGGCACGAGGCCCTCGCTTTGCAGCGCCTCGATCTCCTTCTCGCCGCCCCAGTCGAGCACGCGGATGGTGACCGGGTCGCCCTGCATCGCCTCGATCACGCCGCGATAAGTGTCGAGCTGCTCGTCCTCGTCGGGCAGGCTCTCGCGGTTCATGAACAGGAATTCGCTGCGCAGCAGGCCGATGCCGGAGGCGCCGGACTGCGCGATCAGCGGCAGTTCGGCGGGGATTTCCAGGTTGGCCTGCAGTTCCACCGCCTCCTCGTCCTGGGTCACAGCGGGCAGGCGGCGCAACTTGGCCAGCTTCTGCCGCTCGCGCGTGAAGGCGGTCACGGCGCGGCGGGCGGCGGCCAGCGTGGCGGGCGAGGGGCTGACCACCACGGTGCCGGCCGAGCCGTCCACCACCACCACATCGCCGGGCTGCCCCGCCTCGCTCAGCCCGGCCGCCCCCAGCACCGCCGGCACGCCGAGCGCGCGCAGCATCACCGCGGTGTGCCCGTCGGCGCCGCCCTCGTCGGTGGCCACTCCGGCCAGCCGGGAGGGGTCGAGCAGTGCGGCGTCGGACGGGCGCAACGCCTCGGCCACCAGCACCGCGCCCGGCGGCAGGGCGGCGAAGCTGCGGAAGGGGGTGCGGGTGAGGTTGCGGATCAGCCGGCGGCCGATTTCGCGCACCTCGTCGGCGCGGCGGCGGCGGCCGGGCATGTCGCCCTCGTCGGGGGCGAGGATGGCCTCGGCGATCGCCTCGGTCTCGTCCAGCACCGCGGTCTCGGCGGAAACCAGGCCCTCGTTCACCCGCCGGCGGGCGCCGCGCACCATGCGGGAATTGCCGACCATCTGCAGATAGGCGTCCAGCAGGGGGGCGATTTCGGCCTGGCTGTCCTCCGGCAGGATGCCCAGCCGGGCGCGCAGCTTCTGCAACTGCTTGCGCGATTGCAGGATCGCCGCCTCCAGCCGCGATGCCTCGGCGGTGATATCGGCGGCCTGGATCTTCTGGCGCACCACCTCGGCCTGCGGCTCGGCGGCGAAGAACATCGGGCCGATCGCCACGCCGGGCGAGACAGCGATGCCGGCCAGCCGCCGTTCCGGCCGGGCCATCTGGCCGGCGTCCTCGGGCTTCGGCTCGGGGGACGGGGCGGCGGCGCGGGGCGTGGGGACCTCCTCAGTCCTGCTCGTTGAAGCCGGATTCCACCAGGGCGGCCAGCGCGTCGATCGCCTCCTTGGCGTCCCAGCCCTCGGCGCGCAGCTCGATCGTGGAGCCCTGGCCGGCCCCCAGCATCATCAGCCCCATGATGGAGCGGGCGGAGACAGATTGCCCGTCCTTTAACACGTCCACGGCGGCACCAAAACGTTCAGCGAGGGTGACGAACTTGGCGGCCGCGCGGGCGTGCAGGCCGCGCTTGTTGCAGATGGTCAGGGTGCGGCTCAGCACCGTACCGCCATCGACCTGCGGCGCCCCCTCCGCGCCGGGGTCCTGGTTCATCCGCAGGTGCCGTTGAGCTTGGTCTGCGGCAGCACGTGGGAAGCGGCGGCGATGTATTTCCGCCCGGCGGCCTGCGCGCAATCCACCACTTCGGACAGCGGCTGGCTGCCGCGCACCTTGGCCAGCTTGACCAGCATCGGCAGGTTGACGCCGGAAATCACCTCCACGCCCTTGCGGTCCATCTGCGAGATGGCGAGGTTGCTGGGGGTGCCGCCGAACATGTCGGTCAGCAGCACCACGCCGTCGCCGGTGTCCACCTCGTTGATGCGGGTCAGGATTTCCGCGCGCCGGCCCTCGATGTCGTCATCCGGGCCGATGCAGACGGTGGCGACGTTGCGCTGCGCGCCGACGACATGCTCCATCGCCGAACGCAACTCCTCGGCAAGCCGACCATGGGTGACCAGGACAAGACCGATCATTGGGTGACCTCAGGCCTCCAGTGGCCGTTCGGGGCCGGGCGAGCCGGCATGATGGGACGCGATGCGCGTAGGCGTGGGGGGGGCGGGCACGGGGGAACGCGACGCACCGTCGGCCGGTGCGCCTTCGCGGGCGAGTTCACGATGCGTGACGGTCACGCGCCAGCCAGCCTGCGTCAAATGCGATCCCAATTTCTCGGCAATGGCGACCGAGCGGTGCCGCCCGCCGGTACACCCGATTGCGATGGTCGCGTATTTCTTGCCCTCTTGCACGAAGCGGGGCAAGACCAGTTGCAATAATTCGGCGGTCTTCTGGAAGAATCGATCAAAATCTGGGTCCTGCGCGACATAAGCGGCAACCTCGGCGTCCAGTCCGGTGCGCGGTCGTAACACCGGATCGTAATGTGGATTACGCAGGAAGCGGGCGTCCAGCACCATGTCGGCCTCTCGCGGCAGGCCGGCGGGGAAGGCGAAGGAGGTGACGGCGAGCGACAGCCCGGCCTGCGGGTCGTCGCGTGCGTCCGGGCCGAAGCGGCGGTCGATCCATTGCCGCAACCCGGCCAGCGACAGGGCCGAGGTGTCCAGCACCAGGTCGGCGGCGGCATGCAGCGGCGCGGTCTGCGCCTGTTCGGCGGCAATGCCATCGCTGACCCGGCCCTGCGGGGAGAGCGGGTGGCGGCGACGGGTCTCGGTGAAGCGGCGCAGCAGCACCGCCTCGTCGGCCCAGGCGAACACCAGCTCGGTGCGCAGGCCGGGGGTGCCTTTCAGCCGCGCCAGCACATCCAGCAGCGCGTCCACGTTGAAGCCGCGCGAACGCACATCCACCCCCACCGCCACCCGGCGGCTGGGGTCGGGCGGGCCGTCGGCGACCAGATCCTCGATCGCCTCGGTCGGCGGGTTGTCGATCGCCTCGTAGCCGACATCCTCCAGCGCACGCAGGATGGAGGCGCGGCCGGCGCCGGACAGGCCGCTGACCAGCACCACGCGCTGGCGCTCGGCGGGGTGGTCGTGCGCCACGGTACACATATGGGGCGCGCTCATGGCGCGAAGGCGCCGGCGGCCTGGCCGATGCGGCCCAGCGCACAGTCCAGCGCCAGCGCCACGCGCTGCGCCGCCGAGGCGGGCCAGGGATCCAGGTGCAGCAGCGGCAGGCCCGTGGCGGCATGGCGCGCCGGCGCCGGCAGCCGCTCGGCGGCCCTGTCCAGCGCCACCGCCAGTTCCAGGCGCACGGGCGCGGCATAAGGCAGGCGCAGCAGCCCCAGGCCACGCACCTCGATCAGTCCGGCCAACGCCTCGGCCGGCCGCGCCAATCCGCCTTCGATTACCACCCTGTCGTCCGCCACCAAGATGAATCCACGATCGATCAGCCGCAAGGCAAGGTCGGATTTTCCCGACCCGGGCTGCCCGAGGATCAGCACGCCGGCCCCGTCGCGGGCCGCGCAGCTGGCATGTACCTGCATGAAGGCGAACCATGACCATGTTTTCATCCCAAAGGAAGTGCCATCTGCGATGGGCCGCCGTGACCTTGTGGCATTGCACGTCGCGTGCCAGCGTTCGTCCATGACCGACGAATCCATACCCCCAGAATGTTCCGACATCGAAGTCGCACACCGCCGCATCGCGGCCCATGTGCGCCACACCCCGCTGCTACGGCTGGCCGCCGGCGAGCTGGACGTGCCGGTGCCGCTGGCGCTGAAGCTGGAACTGCTCCAGCACGCCGGCAGCTTCAAGCCGCGCGGCGCCTTCAACCGCATCTTGTCCGCGCGCGAGGCCGGGGCACTGCCGGCCGCCGGGGTGATCGCGGCCTCCGGCGGCAACCACGGCGCGGCGGTAGCCTACGCCGCCCGCGCGCTGGGGCTAACGGCCGAGATCTTCGTGCCGGAGCTCACCCCGGCGGCCAAGCGCGCCCGCATCGAAAGCTTCGGCGCCCGCCTGGTGCGCACCGGCGCCACCTATGCCGAGGCGCTGGAGGCCAGCCGGGCGCGGCGGGCCGAGACCGGCGCGATGGAAGTGCACGCCTATGACCACCCGGCGGTGCTGGCCGGCCAGGGCACCACCGCCAAGGAGTTCGAGGCCGATGCCCCGGAATTGACCCACATCCTGGTCGCCACCGGCGGCGGCGGGCTGATCGGCGGCATGGCCGCCTGGCTGGCCGGGCGGGTGAAGGTGGTGAGCGTGGAGCCGGCCGCCTGCCCGGCGCTGCACGACGCCCTGGCGGCCGGCCGACCGGTGGCCGCCGCGGTGGGCGGCGTCGCCGCCGATGCGCTCGGCGCCCGCCAGGTGGGCGCGCTGATGTTCCCGCTGGCCGAAGCCTATGTTTCCGAGGCGGTCCTGGTCGCCGACGACGCCATCCGCGCCGCCCAGCGCCTGTTGTGGGACCGGCTGCGGCTGATCGCCGAGCCGGGCGGGGCCACCGCGCTGGCAGCCCTCACCTCCGGCGCCTGGGTGCCGCCGGCCGGCGCGCGCGTCGGCGTGCTGGTCTGCGGCGCCAACGCCGATCCCGCCACCATCGTCACCTGAGGCACAGCCCATGCGCGAACCTCCTGTTTTGGTCGATATCGACGCCCGCGGCGTCGCCACCGCCACGCTGAACCGGCCCGAGCGCGGCAATGCCTATGACGAAGACCTGCTGGCCGCCCTGATCGACGGCCTGACCGCGCTGGAAGCCGATGCCCAGGTGCGCGCCCTGGTGATCCGCGGCGCCGGCCGGCATTTCCAGGCCGGGGCCGACATCAACTGGCTGGGCCGCGCCTCCGACTACGCCCCGCCGGAGGCGTTCACCGCCTCCATGGCCACCACCACCGCCATGCAGAAGCTCAACGAGTTCTCCCGCCCCACCATCGCCGTGGTGCAGGGCGCCTGCTTCGGCGGCGGCTGCGGCATGGTGTGCTGCGTGGACGTGGCGCTGGCGACGCCGGAGGCGCTGTTCGGCCTGACCGAAGTGCGCGTGGGCGTCGCGCCGACGCCGATATCCACCCATATGGTGCACGCCATGGGCCTGCGCCACACCCGCCGCTATGCGCTGACCGGGGAGCGGTTCGGCGCCGCGGAGGCGCTGCGCATCGGCCTGGTGCACGAGGTGGTGGCGGCCGAGGCGATGGAAGGCCGGGTCGCCGCGGTGCTGGACGCCTGTTTCCTGGGCGCGCCGGGCGCGATCGCGGTCACCAAGCACAGCTTCCTGTCGGCCAACGGGCTGACGCTCGACGCACGGGCAATGGCGATGCTGGCGCATGAAAGCTGGATGCAGCGCAACTCGGCCGAAGGGCACGAGGGAACGGCGGCGTTCCGCGACAAGCGCGCGCCGGCCTGGTACGCGCCGGCGAAGCCGTGACCCGTCACGGCAAGCGAGGCCGGGCTCTGCCCAGACCCGCCAGGGGCCGAGCCCCTGGACCTCAAATTGTCGAAGTAGCTCGGTTTTGAATTTCCGAGACCCAGGGGCTCAAGGCCCGATACATCAAGACAGGGGCGGGGTCCGGGGCAGCGCCCCGCCTTCCTTTCTCCCCGCTTCCTTTCTCCCCGCTTCCTTTCTCAAGGTGGTCAAAACGCCGGCCAATGACCTTCAGAAGCTCGCCAGCGCCGGCGGCGTGCCGGCCAGGGCGCGCAGCCGGGCGGCGAGGTCGGCCACGCGGTACGGCTTGGGCAGCACCGCCACCGCGTCCGGCGCTTCCGCGTCCAGCGCGTTGGCGCTGAAGCCGGTGGTCAGCAGCACCTTCAGCGTCGGGCGCATCCAGGTGGCCGCGCGCGCCAGTTCCACCCCGTTCAGCGTGCTGGCGGGCATGACGATGTCGGTGAACAGCAGATGGACGGTCGCACCGCCCTCCAGGATCGCCAGCGCCTCGTCCGCGCTGCGCGCCAGCAGCAGGCGGTAGCCGAGCCCGGCGATCATCCGTGCGGTGGTGGCCAGTACGTCCGCATCGTCCTCCACCATCAGGATCGTCGTGCCGCCGCCAGCACTGGCCGGTGGCGGCTCGGGCGGGGCGGGCGGGGCGGCGGCCGGTGGATCGGCGGGCACCGCCGCCGCGCCAGAGGGCAGGCGCAGCGTGACCGTGGTGCCGACACCCTCGCGGCTGTCGATCAGCACCTGCCCGCCGGCCGCATGCACGAAGCCCTGCACCTGCGACAGGCCAAGCCCCGACCCGTTGCCGCCGCGCCGTGTGGTGAAGAACGGCTCGAATGCCTGCGCCACTACCTCCGGCGGCATGCCGCAGCCGGTGTCGGCCACCGAGATCAGCACGTCCGGCGCGTCGGCAGCGATGCGGATCACGATCTCGCCGGAGCTTCCCGGCCGCGCCAGCCGGGCCTGGCCGATCGCCTCGCAGGCGTTCATGGCCAGGTTCATCACCGCCGCCTCGAACTGCGCGGGGTCGCAGCGGATGGTGCGCCCGCCATGATCGGCGATGATCCGCAGGGTGATGCCCGGCCCGGTGGCGCGGCGCAGCAGGTCCTGCATGCCGAGTACCAGGCCGGCAGGGTCCAGGCTGGTCGGCTGGGTCACCTGCCGGCGGGCGAAGGTCAGCAGGTCCTGGGTCAGCCGCGCCCCGGTATCGGCGGCGGCCAGCGCGGCCTCGGTCATGGTCAGCATCTCGGCCGATTGCGGCGGCGGCAGCACCGGCAGCTTCATCTGGATCAACTCCAGGTTGCCGATGATCACCGTCAGCAGGTTGTTGAAGTCATGCGCCACCCCGCCGCTGAGTTTGGCGATGGTTTCCATCCGCTGGGCGCGCAGCAATTCCTGGTGCAGCCGCGTGGTCTCGGTGGTGTCGATGCGCAGCGACACCCGGTTGCCGCTGGGGGTCCATTTGGCGCGAATCTCGAAGGTGCGGTCCGGGCCGGGGCCGCGGACCTCATAGGCGCGGCCGGAATGGTCGGTGACCTCGGCGACGCGGCGAGTAATGAAGCCCTCGCGGTCGGAATAGGCCTGCGGGTCCGTCACCGAGCCGGCGTCGATCGAGCGGCCGAGCACCTGGGCATAGCTCTCGCCGGCCAGCACGGAATCCGGCGGCAGATGCGGGAAGGTGGCATGGTAGACGCTGTTGCCGAAGCGGTAGCGCAGGTCGGAATCATAGACCACCACCGAGGCATCGATCGAATCCAGCGTCTCGCGCAGCAGGGCGTTCTCGGCCAGCAGCGCCGCCGCCCCTTCCCCCCCCCCGCCAGTGGGCGCAGCATCCGCGATGTGGGCGGTCATGCCGTTACCCAGCGGGGTCGGCCGCAGGCGCATACCTGGCGGCAGCAGCGCCAGCAGCGGGGCCAGTTCCACCCCCATGCTCAGTTGGTCGGCGGGAATGCCGACGCGCTGCGCCATCCCGGGGGAACACCCCACGATCCGGCCAGCACCGTCGGTTACCAGCATCTCGGTTTTGCCAATCACTCCAAATTTCTAACAACAAAACATCACGCCTGCCAGCGCCGGAATGGCCTAATGCCGCGATCCGGCCGGGGCGTCCCGACGCCCTGCCGCCTGCGGCATGTCCAGGCGCCCGCCGCTAAGGGCGCGCCCAGGCAAAGGTCAGCTCATGCTTGTTGTGGAACAGGTGCATCACCTGGCCGCCGGGGATCGCCGCGAACGCCGCCGCGGCCGCATGGTCGGTGGCGCCCTGGAACTTCAGCGTGCAGACGATCCGGCCTGGCGCCTCCGCCGCGATCCAGGCGCGCACCAGCGTCAGCAGCCGGTCGGGATAGGCGATGATGTCGCTGAACAGCCAGTCCACCGGCTCGGGCGGCAGGGCGAAGGCGCTGCCCTCGCGCCAGGTGACGCCCGGCATGGCGGCCACCGTGGGGGCCAGCGGCGCCTTGTCGATCGCCGCCACCGAGGCGCCGAGTGCCGCGATCGCCCAGGTCCAGCCGCCGGGCGCCGCACCCAGGTCCAGGCAGGTCTGGCCGGGCAGCGGCCAGGCGCCCAGACGGGTGCAGGCCTCCCACAGCTTCAGGTAGGCGCGGCTGGGCGGGCCGATATGGTCTTCCTCGAAGCGGCATTCGCCGTTCACGAAGGGGCTCGTCTTGGTCGGGCTGGCCAGCATCAGGTCGGGCGCCAGCAGCGTCCAGGCGCCCAGATGCGCGGTGGGTGCCGGCTCGGGGAAACGCAGTGGCCGCGCCTTCACCGGCGGCAGGCGGTCGGCGATCAGCGCCATGCGGCGGTGGTGCAGCACGCCATAGGCCTGCCAGTTGCGCTGCATCGCCCGCAGCGCGTCGGCCGCCGCCTTCACCGACACGACCGGGATGGCGCGCGGCGCGGTCCAGATGTCCAGCGCCCAGGCGGCCGGGTGCGGCGGGTCGGGCGACAGCGCCAGCCGCCCGTGCCAGCCGGCGACCGCCACGCCGGCCAGCGCCAGCTCCTCGGCCAGCACCGTCTCCAGCCCCTCCGGCGCCAGGTAGGCGGCGGCGACCGGAGGCCCGGCCTCGCTCATCGCCGCCGCAGCGCCGACAGCCCCAGCAGCGCCCAGCCGGCCATCAGCAGCGTGCCGCCGGTCGGCGCCACCGAGGGCAGCCGGACGCCGTTGAGCGCCTGCATGTAGACGGCCCCGCAGAACAGCAGCAGCCCCGCCGTGAAGGCCAGCCCGGCCAGATGCGGCAGCCTGCGCCCCGGCTGGCCCGCCGCCCACAGCCCGGTGAACAGCAGCGCCAGCGCGTGCCATCCCTGCATCTGCACCGCCTCGCGCAGCATCGCCAGCGCGGCCGGCGAGAGCGGCAGATGCGCCGCCGCCGCCGCCATGCCCACCGCCGTCAGCCCCGCCACGGCGCCCAGCCCGATCCAGATCCTGTCCATGGCGGCAAACTAGCCGCCCCGGCCCTGTTCCGCCATGCGTCGCGCGTATAGAGTCGCGGGATGCCCCGCGGTGACCTGTTTCCCGAGATCGGACCCTACGAGACCGGCTTCCTGCCGCTCTCGCCCCCCCACGTCATGTACTGGGAGCAGGTGGGCAACCCCGCCGGCACGCCGGTGCTGTTCCTGCATGGCGGCCCCGGCGCCGGCGCCGGGGCGGTGCACCGCCGCTTCTTCGACCCGCTGCACTGGCGCCTGGTGGTGTTCGACCAGCGCGGCAGCGGCCGCTCCCGCCCGCTCGGCGAGCTGGCGGACAACACCACCCCCGCGCTGGTCGAGGATATCGAGGCGCTGCGCCGCCACCTGGGGATCGAGCGCTGGTTGCTGTTCGGCGGCTCCTGGGGCTCCACCCTGGCGCTGGCCTATGCCCAGGCCTATCCGGAGCGGGTCGCCGGGCTGGTGCTGCGCGGCATCTTCCTCGGCCGGCCGAGCGAGGTCGAATGGTTCATGCACGGCATCGCCACGGTGTTCCCCGAGGCGCATGCCGCCTTCGCCGGCTTCCTCCCGCCCGGCGAGCGCGCCGACCTGCTGGGCAGCTACCTGCGCCGCCTGACCAACCCGGACCCGGACGTGCACATGCCGGCCGCCCGCGCCTGGTCCACCTATGAAGGGTCATGCAGCACCTTGCTGCCCACGCCCGACATAGTCGCGACCTTCGCGCAGGACCGCAGCGCCCTCGGGCTGGCGCGGATCGAGGCGCATTATTTCACCCACGGCCTGTTCCTGCCCCCGGGCGGCCTGCTGGGCGGCATGGCGCGCATCGCCCATTTGCCGGCGGAGATCGTGCAGGGCCGCTACGACATGATCTGCCCGCCCTGCAGCGCGCTCGACCTCGCGGCCGCCTGGCCGACCGCGCGGCTGACGATGATCCCGGATGCCGGGCATTCGGCGCTGGAGCCGGGCATACGGCGGGCGCTGGTGGGAGCCGTGGAGCGGTTCCGGCGGGGCGGATAACGCAAGGCCGCCGCCGCGGCCAGGAAAAGGAATGGCTTCCAAGGGGCCGCTGCCCCTTGGCGGGTCCAGGGCAGCGCCCTGGCCTTGCTTGCCTGGAAATCGAACGAGGAGACCTCCAAGATGAAAGTCGGCGTGATCGGCCTGGGCTCGATGGGCATGGGGGCCGCGCTGAACCTGGTGAAGCACGGCCACGAGGTGCATGGCTGCGAGCTGCGCGAGGCCGCGCGGGCGGAGCTGGCGCAGGCCGGCGGCCATGCGGTCACCCGCGCCGCCGACCTGCCGGCCGGGCTGGAGGCGCTGATCGTCTTCGTGGTCAACGCCGCCCAGGCCAACGACGTGCTGTTCGGCCCCGAGGGCTGCGCCGCCGGGCTGCCGAAGGGCGCCGTGGTGCTGTGCTGCACTACCGTCGCGCCCGACGCCGCGCGCGCGCTGGAGGCGCGGCTGGCCGAAGCCGGGCTGCTGCTGCTGGACGCCCCGGTCTCCGGCGGCGCGGTGGGGGCGCGCGGCGGCAGCATGACGGTGATGGCCTCCGGCGCGCCGGAAGCCTTCGCCGTCGCCGAGCCGGTGCTGGCGGCGATCGCCAGCAAGGTGTGGCGGCTGGGCGACGCGGCGGGCATCGGCAGCACGGTGAAGATGGTCAACCAGCTGCTGGCCGGCGTGCACATCGCCACGGCGGCCGAGGCGCTGGCGCTGGGCATCCGTGCCGGCGCGGACCCGCAGGCGCTGTTCGACGTGATCTCCTCCTCGGCCGGCAGTTCGTGGATGTGGCAGAACCGGGTGCCGCACATCCTGGCCGGCGACGACACGCCGCTGTCGGCGGTGAACATCTTCGTCAAGGATCTCGGCATCGTGCTGGACCAGGCGCGCGGTCTGACCTTCCCGCTGCCGATGGCCTCGGCGGCGCACCAGCTGTTCCTGGCGGCCGCCGCGGCCGGGCAGGGCGGGCGGGACGATGCGTTCGTGATCCGCGTGTGGCAGATGCTGGCGGGCATCAAGCTGCCGGGGGAGTAATCCCGGCCCTGGCTGGCCAGAATGCCCGGCGGCTACTCGGCCAGCGCCCGCATCGGCGCATAGAGGTCGGCCTTGCCCTCGAACCCGATGCCGGGCAGATCGGGCATGGTGATATGCCCGTCCTCCACCCGCACCCCGTCGGGGAAGCCGCCATAGGGCTGGAACAGGTCCGGGTAGCTCTCATTGCCGCCCAGCCCCAGGCCGGCGGCGATGTTGAGCGACATCTGGTGGCCGCCATGCGGCACCAGCCGGCGCCACGACCAGCCGGCATCGCGCAGCACCCGCAGCGTGCGCTGGAACTCGCACAGCCCGTAGCTCAGCGCGCAGTCGAACTGCAGCCAGTCCCGATCCGGCCGCATGCCGCCATAGCGCAGCAGGTTGCGGGCGTCCTGGTGGCTGAACAGGTTCTCGCCGGTCGCCATCGGGCCAGGGTAGAACTCCGCCAGCGCGGCCTGGAGCTGGTAGTCCAGCGGGTCGCCGGCCTCCTCGTACCAGAACAGGTCGTACTGCCGCAGCATCCTGGCATAGGCGATGGCGGTCTCCAGGTCGAACCGTCCGTTGGCGTCCACCGCGAGGCGCGCGCGGCAGCCGAGCTCGGCCAGCACCGCCTCGATGCGCGCCTGATCCTCGGCGAGCGGGGCGCCGCCGATCTTCATCTTCACCACCGTGTAGCCACGGTCGAGGTAGCTGCGCATTTCCGCCCGCAGCGCCTCCAGCCCCTTGCCGGGGTAGTAGTAGCCGCCGGCGGCATAGACGAACACGCGCGGGTCGGCGGTGATGCCGTGCCGCTCGGCCAGCAGGCGGAACAGCGGCTTGCCCGCGATCTTGGCCACCGCGTCCCACACCGCCATGTCGATGGTGCCGACCGCGACCGAGCGTTCGCCATGCCCGCCCGGCTTCTCGTTGCTCATCATCGCCGCCCAAACCCGGTCCGGGTCCAGGTTGTCGCCGGCCGGGTTCAGCAGGCTGGCGGGGGCGGCGCCGGTGACGCGGTCGGCGAAGCGCTCGCGGATCAGCCCGCCCTGGCCATAGCGGCCGTTGGAGTTGAAGCCGTAGCCGACCACCCGCCGCCCGTCGCGCACCACGTCGGTCACCACCGCCACCAGGCTCGCGGTCATCTTGCTGAAGTCGATATAGGCGTTGCGGATGGGCGAGGCGATCGGGCGGGTGATCTCGCGCACTTCAAGGATGCGGACGGACATGGGCGAACTCCGGCGAACAGGGTGCAGCCTGTCTGCTACACCCGCCGCCGCCATGGAGCCAGACCCGCCTATCGGCGCGGCGACCGGCCCATGCAGACCGGGCGGCTGGGGTCGCCGGCCTCGAACATCACCCAGACCGTGTCGCCCACCTCCAGCCTCGGCAGCGGCTCGCACGCCTCGGCCCAGCCCGAGGTCTGGCCGCTGATCGCCGGCACCATCACCTGCACGCGGGTCGCGCGCGCCGGATCGTCGGTGCTGAGAACCGTGGCGCGGTAGATCCCGCCCGCGTTGGAATCGGCCATTTCCACCCTCCCGCGAATGACGTTGCGGGCGCATCCTACCGGCGAAACGAGCCTGCGCCGCAATATTCACGCCGATATGATAAAGGGCCCGCGCGGCCGCCGGCGCCGGTTTCGCTTGACTTTGCTGCGTCGCACAACTATCTGTCCGAAGCGCCCCTTGATGTGGTTCTGTGCGCTGCCAGCCCGCGGGTTGCTTTCCGTGGGCCAACACGCTCCCCGGTAGCCCATTTCACTCAGCAATTTGCGCCGGCCCGCGGTCCTGTCGACCGCGATCGACGTTCGTCCGTGCCCCCGCAGACAGTGGGGCGGCGGTCGCCGCGTCACACCTGAAAGACGCTTGCTATATGACCTCCTTCGAGTCCCTCGGCCTCTGCCCCCCGCTCCTCAAGGCGCTGGCGGGTGAGGGCTATACCGCGCCCACGCCGATCCAGGCGCAGGCCATCCCCTTCGTGCTCGCCGGCCGCGACGTCCAGGGCATCGCCCAGACCGGCACCGGCAAGACCGCCGCCTTCGCCCTGCCCATCCTGCAGCGCCTGGCCGACAACAAGCGGCAGCCGGCCCGCGGCGGCTGCCGCGTGCTGGTGCTCTCGCCCACGCGCGAGCTGGCCAGCCAGATCGCCGAAAGCTTCAAGACCTATGGCAAGCACATGGGCACCCGCGTCACCGTGATGTTCGGCGGCGTGCCGAAGGGCCGCCAGGCCCGCGCCATGGCCAACGGCGTGGACGTGCTGGTCGCCACCCCCGGCCGCCTGATCGACCACATGCAGGACCGCACCGTCCGCCTCGACGGCGTGGAGGTCTTCGTGCTGGACGAGGCCGACCACATGCTCGACCTCGGCTTCGTCATCCCCATCCGCCGCATCGCCAGCCAGATCCCGGCGCAGCGCCAGACCCTGTTCTTCTCGGCCACCATGCCGACCGAGATCGGCAACCTGGCCAAGGGCATGCTGAACGACCCCGCGCACGTGGCCGTCGCCCCGGTGGCCACCACGGTCGAGCGCGTGGACCAGGCGGTGATCTTCGTGGACACCGCCCGCAAGCGCCACGTCCTGTTCGACCTGCTGACCGACCACACCACCGGCCGCACCCTGGTGTTCACCCGCACCAAGCACGGCGCCGACCGCGTGGTGAAGCACCTGGAGGAGAGCGGCATGCCGGCCGCCGCCATCCACGGCAACAAAAGCCAGGGCCAGCGTGAGCGGGCGCTGGCCGACTTCCGCAGCGGCGCGGTGCGCGTGCTGATCGCCACCGACATCGCCGCCCGCGGCATCGATGTGGACGGCGTGACCCACGTCATCAACTACGACCTGCCGAACGTGCCCGAGAGCTATGTCCACCGCATCGGCCGCACCGCGCGCGCCGGCGCCGACGGCCAGGCCATCAGCCTGTGCGCGCCCGACGAGCGCGCCTTCCTGAAGAGCATCGAGAAGCTGACGCGCAACCGCGTGCCGGTGATGAACCAGCCGATCAGCGGCCAGCGCCCGCAGCGCGCCGCCGCCTGAACCAGAACCGGCCGCGGCAACCGCCGCGGCCGGCCTTCTCCCTGTTGCGCCCCGCCGGTTGCAGCCTGCTTGTTGCACACTGTATCGGAGCGTCTACATTTCCCCGCACGCCTAGCGAGCGGGGCGGGACTGTTGATATAAGCGCCCCTTCATCTGGGGAGACGCATATGCAGTTCTCATTCCGTGCCGCGCTGCGCGGCACCGTGCTCACCGGGGCGCTGGCACTCGCCGCCCTGGGGCTTACCGCCCTGTCGCAGGGCGCGCGGGCACAGACCCTCACGTTGGCGGTCAGCGCCTCGCCCACCAGCGTCGACCCGCACTACCACACCTTCGGCCCCAACGAATCGCTCGACGACCACATCTTCACCCCGCTGGTGAAGATGGACGAGAAGTCGCGCCCCGTCCCCGGCCTGGCCGAGAGCTGGAAGATGCTCGACGACAACACCTGGGAATTCAAGCTGCGCCCGGGCGTGAAGTTCCACAACGGCGCCGACTTCACCGCCGAGGACGTCGTCTACACCATCAACCGCGTGCCCACCGTGGCGAACTCGCCCGGCAGCTTCAAGATCTACACCAAGGCCGTGGCCGGGATGGAGATCGTCGATCCGCACACCATCCGCTTCAAGACCAACGGCATCTACCCGCTGCTGCCGATCGACCTCAGCCAGATCTACATCATCCCGCACGGCCTCGGCCCGAACCCGCTGACCGAGGACTTCAATTCGTTGAAGGACGCCATCGGCACCGGCCCCTACAAGATCGTCAGCTACCAGAACGGCAACAAGGCCGAGCTGGAGCGGTTCGACGGCTATTACGGCACCAAGCCGCACTGGCAGCACGTCACCTACCGCATGATCCCCAATGACGGCGCGCGCACCTCGGCGCTGCTGGCCGGCGATGTGGACTTCATCGAGAACGTGCCCACCACCGATGTCGCCACCCTGTCCAAGAACCCCAAGGTGGCGCTTTCGGAGACGACCTCGCTGCGCTTCGTCTACCTGTGGCTCAACCGCTCCCACCAGGACGCGCCGCCGGACGTGTCCGGCCCGAACGGCGAGAAGCTCGACAAGAACCCGTACAACGATCTGCGCGTCCGCCAGGCGCTGTCGATGGCGATCAACCGCGATGCCATCGTCTCGCGCGTGATGGAGAACCTGGCGATCCCCACCGGCCAGTTCCTCGCCCCCGGCAGCTACAGCTACGTGCCCGACCTGCCGCCGGCGAAATACGACCCGGCCCAGGCCAAGAAGCTGCTGGCCGCCGCCGGCTACCCGCATGGCTTCCGCGCCACGCTGACCGGCCCGAACGACCGCTACGTCAACGACGGCAAGATCATCCAGGCGATCGGCCAGATGTGGTCGCGCATCGGGGTGCAGACCACGGTCAACGCGCTGACCTGGCCCACCTTCATCGGCCGCGCCAACAAGCTGGAGTTCTCCTCCTTCCTGCTGGCCTGGGGCATCTCCTCGGGCGAGGCGTCCAACCCGCTGCGCTCGCTGATCCACACCTACGACAAGTCGATCGGCTGGGGCGCCGTCAACCGCGGCCGCTACCACAACCCCGAGCTGGACGCGATGATCGCCGGCGCCATGAAGATCGGCGACGACGCCAAGCGCGAGAAGGCGCTGCAGGACGCCACCCGCATCGCCATGAACGACGTGGCGATCATCCCGCTGCACATCCAGAAGAACGTCTGGGGCATGAAGGCGGGGCTGACCTATGTGGCCCGCGCCGACGAGGCGACGCAGGCGATGGGCGTTACGCCGGTCAAGAAGTAAGGAAGGAAGGCTTCTTTTTGTGAACAAAAAGAAGCAAAAAAACGTTGTTCGCTGGAGTCCGGGTTGAGGCGGCGGGGGGAAGCCTCCGCCGCCCCAACGCTTCAACGAACAAAAGTTTTTTGGTTCTTTTTTCCAAAAAAGAACCCTTACTTCCTGAAAGCCGCCTTCCCGCCATGAATGAGGAAACGCTCCCCCGATGATCACCTGGCTGCTGCGCCGGCTGTTCCAGGCCCTGCTGGTGGTACTGGCGATGACCGTCATCGTCTTCATCGGCGTGAACGTCATCGGCGACCCGGTGGAGATCCTCATCTCGCCGGACGCCGACCAGGCCGAGCGGGCGCGCGCCATCATCGCGCTGGGTCTCGACAAGCCGTTGTGGGAGCAATACCTGCACTTCCTGTATGGCGCGCTGCACGGCGACCTTGGCCGCAGCTTCGTCTACAACGAGCCGGCGCTGCGGCTGATCGGCAGCCGCATGCCGGCGACGATGGAACTGGCGGTCACCGCGGTGCTGCTGTCCATCGTGATCGGCATCCCGCTCGGCCTGTTCGCCGGGCTGAAGCCCAACAGCTTCTTCGGCCGCGCCGCCATGGCCGGCAGCATCCTCGGCTTCTCGCTGCCCACCTTCTGGGTCGGCCTGATGCTCATCATGGTGTTCGCCGTCCAGCTCGGCTGGTTGCCCAGCACCGGGCGCGGCCACACCGCCGAGTTGTTCGGCATCCAGTGGTCCTTCCTCACCCGCGACGGGCTAGCCCATATGGTGATGCCGGCGACCAACCTGGCGCTGGGCAACATCGCCCTGGTGCTGCGCCTCACCCGCTCGGGGGTGCGCGAGAACCTCACCATGGACTACGTGAAGTTCGCCCGCGCCAAGGGCCTCTCGCCCACCCGCGTGGTGTTCGTGCACGTGCTGAAGAACATCATGATCCCGATCGTCACCGTGATCGGGCTGGAATTCGGCAGCGTCATCGCCTTCGCCGTGGTCACCGAGAGCGTGTTCGCCTGGCCCGGCATGGGCAAGCTGATCATCGACAGCATCAACGTGCTCGACCGCCCGGTGATCGTCGCCTACCTGATGATGATCGTGTTCCTGTTCATCACCATCAACCTGGCGGTGGACCTGCTCTACACCGTGCTCGACCCGCGCGTGCGGCTGGAGACCAAGGAATGACCGCCGCTCAAACGAATAAAAGTTCGTTGCTTCTTTCTTTCAAAAAAGAAGGACTTTCTTTTTTTGAAAAAAAAGAAACAAAAAAACTTCGCTCGCTTGGCGCATGCCGGTGGTTGGCATGAGCGCCACGGCAAGCGCCGGCCCGGTGAAGGAGGAGACGCCGTTCCGCCGCTTCGCGCGCGAGTTCGCCGAAAGCAAGCTGGCGGTGGCCGGGCTGGTGGTGGTGCTGGTAATCGCCGCCCTGGCGATCTTCGCCCCCTTCATCACCCCGCAGGACCCCTACGACCTCGCCCAGCTCGACATCATGGACGGCCGGCTGGCCCCCGGCGCGCTCAACGGCGCCGGCACCATGCATTACTGGCTGGGCACCGACGACCAGGGCCGCGACATGCTCTCGGGCATCATCTACGGCCTGCGCATCTCGCTGTCCGTCGGCGCCGGCTCGGCGCTGATCGCCGGCATCATCGGCTCGGCGCTGGGCCTGATCGCCGCCTATGTCGGCGGCAAGATCGAAACGCTGATCATGCGCCTGGTGGACCTGCAGCTCTCCTTCCCGGCCATCCTAGTGGCGCTGATGATCCTCGCCTTCCTCGGCAAGGGGGTGATGAACGTCATGCTGGCGCTGGTGATCGTGGAATGGGCCCGCTACGCCCGCACCGCCCGCAGCGCCGCCCTGGTGGAACGCCGGCGGGAGTATATCGAGGCCGCGGAGTGCCTCGCTTTGCCGCGCTGGCGGGTGCTGTTCCGCCACCTGCTGCCCAACTGCCTGCCGCCGCTGATCGTCATCGGCACCATCCAGGTGGCCCGCGCCATCACGCTGGAGGCCACCCTCTCCTTCCTCGGCCTGGGCGTGCCGATCACCGAGCCGTCGCTGGGCCTGCTGATCGCCAACGGCTACCAGTACATGCTGTCGGGCAAGTACTGGATCAGCTTCTACCCCGGCATCGCCCTGCTGGTGACCATCGTGGCGATCAACCTGGTCGGCGACCAGCTGCGCGACGTGCTGAACCCGAGGCTGAAGCGATGAGCGCCCCCACTCTCGAAGTCCGCGACCTCAGCACCCATTTCGAAACCCGCGCCGGCGTGGTCCGCGCGGTGGACGGCGTGTCCTTCACCGTCTCCTCCGGCCAGGTGCTGGGGCTCGTGGGCGAGTCCGGCTCCGGCAAGTCGGTCACCGGCTTCTCGATCATCGGGCTGGTGGACCCGCCCGGCCGCATCGCCGGCGGCAGCATCCTGTTCAAGGGCCGCGACCTCACGAAGCTCACCGAGCCGGAACTGCGCGACCTGCGCGGCAACCGCATCGCGATGATCTTCCAGGACCCGATGATGACGCTGAACCCGGTCCTGCGCATCGACACCCAGATGATGGAAACCGTGTTCGCCCACGCCAAGGTGTCCGCCACCGAGGCGCGGCAGCGCTCCCGCGACGCGCTCGGCATGGTCGGCATCCCCAGCCCGGACGAGCGGCTGCGCGCCTACCCGCACCAGTTCAGCGGCGGCATGCGCCAGCGCGTCGCTATCGCCATCGCGCTGCTGCACCGGCCGGACCTCATCATCGCCGACGAGCCGACCACGGCGCTCGATGTCACCATACAGGCGCAGATCCTGGCCGAGGTGCAGAAGCTGGCGCGCGAGGCCGGCACCGCGCTGATCTGGATCACCCACGACCTCTCGGTGGTGGCCGGGCTCGCCGACGACATCGCCGTGATGTACGCCGGCCGCATCGTGGAGACCGGCCGCGTGGCCACGGTGCTGGACCGCCCGATGCATCCCTACACGCATGGCCTGATCGGCAGCGTGCCCAGCCGCAACCGCCGCGGCAGCCGGCTGCGCCAGATCCCGGGCATGACCCCCTCGCTGCTGAACCTGCCGGTGGGCTGCGCCTTCCGCACCCGCTGCGCCCGCGCCGACGCCGCCTGCGAGGCCGATCCGCCGATCACCGAGCCGGTGCCCGGCCACGCGCTGCGCTGTTTCCACCCGCAGCTTGAGGTGACGGCATGACCCCCCCCAACCAGCCCGATCCCGCCCAGCCCGTCCCCATCCAGCCCGTCCCCACCCAGCCCGTCCCCACCCAGCCCGTCATCGAGCTGCGCGGCGTCTCCAAGCGCTTCGGCAAGAAGCTGGACACCGCGGCCAAACTCGTGCGCGGCTTCCGCCGCCAGCTCGGCCACGAAACCCCGTCGGACGTGGTGCGCGCGGTCGACGGCGTGGACCTGGTGATCAACCGTGGCGAGGTGGTGGGCCTGGTCGGCGAGTCCGGCTGCGGCAAGTCCACCCTCGGCCGCATGGTCGCCGGCATCATGCCGCCATCGGCCGGCACCGTGCTGTTCGAGGGCCAGGACGTCGCCACCATGTCCCCCGAGCAGGCCAAGGCGGCCAAGCTCAAGGTCCAGATGATCTTCCAGGACCCCTATGCCAGCCTCAACCCGCGCCTGCGGGTGGACGAGATCGTCGGCGAGGCGCCGCGCGTGCACGGCCTGGTGCCCAAGGGCGGCTACGACGCCTATGTGGATGCCCAGTTCCGCCGCGCCGGGCTGGACCCGGCCTACAAGCGCCGCTACCCGCACCAGTTCAGCGGCGGCCAGCGTCAGCGCATCGGCATCGCCCGCGCGCTCGCCGTGCAGCCGGAGTTCCTGGTGTGCGACGAGGCGGTGGCGGCGCTGGACGTGTCGATCCAGGCGCAGATCCTCAATCTGTTCATGGACCTGCGGACGGAGCTGAACCTCACCTACCTGTTCATCAGCCACGACCTCGGCGTGGTGGAGCACCTGTCGGACCGGGTGGTGATCATGTATCTCGGCCGCATCGTCGAGGAGGCGCCGGCCGAGGAGATCTTCGACCGCCCCAACCACCCCTACACCCAGGCGCTGCTCTCCGAGGTGCCGCGCATCGAGGCCCGCAAGCGCGCCTTCACCTCCATCACCGGCGAAATCCCCAGCCCGCTGAACCCGCCCGGCGGTTGCCATTTCCACCCGCGCTGCCCGCACGCCATGCCGATCTGCCGCGAGGTGGCGCCCGCGCTGGCCGAAGTGGCGCCCCGCCACCGCAGCGCCTGCCACCTGAACGGATAAACCGCTGCCAGGACGGTCGCACCCCTTGCACGAAGGGGCACCAGACGGCACGGTCGCGGCCGCATGACTTCCGCAAAGTTCACGCTGCACCCGCTGCACCGGGCCTGGCGCATGCTGCCGGCGCATCGCCGGCGGGCGCTGTTCGCGTACGGCACCAGCCTGCTGGCCCCGCGCATCGACCGCCAGCCACCGCCGGCCGCGGGCGGCATCGCGGTGGGCGGCGAATTGTCCAGCGCCTCCGGCCTCGGCATGGGCGCCCGCCTGATGCGCCGCGGGCTCGACCATCTCGGCGTGCCGAACTGGGGGCTGGACACCGGCGACCGCATGCCCGGCCCCGGCGCGCCGCGCGTGATAGAACGCCCGCCGCCCGGCGCGCCGCTGCTGCTGCACATCAACGCGCCGCTGATGCCCTGGGCCCTGCTGCGCCTGCCGCGCGCGGTGGCGCATGGCAGGCGGGTGATCGGCCACTGGGCGTGGGAATTGCCGGTGGTGCCGGACTCCTGGCGGGTCGGGCTGCGCTGCGTGCATGAAGTCTGGGTGCCCAGCCGCTTCACCGCCGACGCCGTGGCCACCATCCTGCCGCCGGACGGGCGGATCGCGCTGCGGGTGGTGGCGTATCCGATCGCCGTCGCCCCCCCGCGCCCCTCGGCGCTGGACCGCGCGGCGTTCGGCCTGCCGGCGGGCGCGGTGGTGGTGCTGTGCGCCTTCAACCTCGCCTCCAGTTTCGTGCGCAAGAACCCGCTGGCCGCCATCGCCGCCCACCAGGCCGCGTTTGGCGCCCGAATGGACCGGATTCTGCTGCTGAAAATCGGCAATACCGACCATTTTCCGGCCGATTTCGCCCTGATTCGGGACGCCGTGGCCGGCGCCCCGAACATCCGGCTGGAAACCCGCACCCTGCCCGAGGGCGACAGCCACGCGCTCACCGCCTGCGCCGACATCCTGCTGTCGCTGCACCGCAGCGAAGGGTTCGGGCTGGTACCGGCGGAGGCGATGCTGCTGGGCCGCCCGGTGGTGGCCACCGGCTGGTCCGGCAACATGGATTTCATGGACGCCACCAGCGCCGCCCTGGTCGATTTCCGCCTGGTTCCCGCCCACGACCCGCGCGGCGTGCTGGAGGCGCCGGGAGCCGTGTGGGCGGAGCCGGATATCGGTTCGGCCGCCGCCCATCTGGCCCGGCTGGCCGACGACCCCGCCGCCCGCGCGGCGCTGGGCGAGGCCGGGCGGCTGATGGCCGCGGCCCGGCTGGGCACGCAGGGGCTGGCGGCGGCGCTGGCGGCACTTGGGTTGCCTGTCCCCGGCATGGCCGCGCCCGCATGAGGGTCCTGGTCTGGCAATGGGGGCGGCGCGGCGGCGGCCCGCGCTACGGCGCCGAACTGGCCGAGAGCCTGCGCGGCCTGCCGGATGCCACCGCCGTGCTGTCGCTGTCGCGCCAGGCCGAGCTGTTGCGCGGGCCGACCCTGCCCGGCGATGCGCCGCCGGTCTGCGAATTGCCGGTGGCCACCTATGACGGGCTGGCCAGCTTCCTGCTGCGCTGCGCGCTGGCGCCGTTCCAGGTCGGCACCCTGGCCGACCGGCTGCGGGCGTTGCGGCTGGATGTGGCGATCTGCGCCATGCCCGGCCCGCTCGACCTGCTGATGGCCGCCGCCCTGCGCCGCGCCGGGGTGCCGTTTTTCGTGGTGGTGCACGATGCCGACCTGCATCCCGGCGACGGGTTGCCGCTGCAGATGATCCTGCAACGCTCGCTGATGCGCCGCGCCGACGGGCTGATCGCGCTGAGCGTGCATGTGCGCGAGCGCCTGCGCGAACTGGAACAGGGAAGCGGCCGGCCGTTGATCCTGTCCAGCCACCCGCCGCGCGCCTTCGGCCCGCCGCCGCCGCCGGCGATGGCGCATGGCGGCAGGATGCGCCTGCTCTCGTTCGGCCGGCTGCTGCCGTACAAGGGCCTGGACCTGCTGGCCGAGGCGCTGCGCCGCCTGGGAGGGCGGACAGATTTCGAGCTGCGCGTGGTCGGCCAGGGCCCCGCCTCGCCGGAGCTGGACGCGCTGCGCGCCATCCCGGGCGTGACGGTGGAGAACCGCTGGGTGCCGGAGGAGGAGATCGCCGCCCTGCTCGCATGGTCGGACGCGCTGGTGCTGTCGCATCGCGAGGCGAGCCAGAGCGGCGGGGCCGCCGCCGCCATCGCCGCCCGCCGCTGGGTGGTGGCGACCCGCGTGGGCGGGCTGGTGGAGCAGTTGCAGGGCGAGGCGCTGGCCCGGCTGTGCGAGCCGACGCCGGAGAGCCTGGCCGCCGCGCTGGCCGCGCTGCTGGACGAACGCCCCACCGTGGCGCCGCCGCAGCGCACCGATCCGCGCGCCGCCTGGCACGCCATGGCAACCGATCTGGTCCGCGCCCTGCGCGCCGCGCTGCATCGCGGCTGAGGCGGCCTGTCAATCAGGCAGCCGCGCCGGCGTCGCCTCGGTCAGGTACATCGTCACATCGCCGATCAGCCCCAGGTGGAAGCTCAGCCGCACCGGCAGCGGCGGGGCGCCGGGCAGCACCCGCGCCAGCCAGGCGCTGCCGCGCTGCGGCTGGCGGGCGCGGTCGCCGGCGTCGCGCAGGAAGCCGGCAAGCTGGCGCCCCTCGAAATCGCAGCGCATCGCCGTGCCCTGGAAGCTAGAGCGGCCATCGCGGCCCAGCAGCTGCGGGCCGGCGGTATGCACGGTGATCTCCGACAGCCGCCGCCCGTCGAACAGGCGGGCGGAGCCGTCGCAGCGCCCGGTATCGCCCAGTTGGCGCACCAGCATGGCCACGGCACTCAGCGGCTCGGTCGCGCCGCGCTGCAGCGCCGGCGGCACCGGGTCGCGCTCGGCGGTGTTGGGCGGCACCAGGGCGAGGATCTCCGGCCGGCCGCCCCGGTAGTCGATCAGCGTCCGCCGCTCGCCGCCATGCCACCAGCCCCAGCTGGCGAACCGCTCGGGCGCCGGCCGGCCGCCCTCGAACCGTCCCTGGACCGTCGAATGCAGGTCGCTGTGGACCAGCGCGCCGTACAGCCCGGTGGTCTGGTAGGCCAGGCTGACGGCGTAGCGGCTGGCCTCCACATCCACCTCGGCCCGCACGGTGAACACGCGCAGCCCGGCCACATAGGCGCTGTAGCTCAGCCGGTCCGCGCCGGGCGCCGGGCGCGGCGGGTCCGCGGCGGCGGGGGCCGGCAGCAGGGCCAGGACCAGCAGGGAGATCCGACACGCGCGCATGATCGGCATCTGGGCATGCCGGCGCCGCCGCGCAATCGCCGGCGGCGGCGGCTTGACATGAGGAAGCCCCCCGACCTATCACACGCCGCCTTGGGGATGGGTGCGTAGCTCAGCGGTAGAGCATCGCCTTCACACGGCGGGGGTCACAGGTTCAATCCCTGTCGCACCCACCATCCTCTGGCCCCCCCTTACGTTTGCACCCGGGACGCTTGCACCCGGGACGTTTGCACCCGGACCGGTTGGCGGCACCGCCCCCGCCGAGGAGCCACGCGCATGACCGACAGTCTCGAATTCGCCAAGGAAGGCCTGGAGCACGCCGGCCACGCCCGGCACGGCGACACCCATGGCAACGCTCACGACGACAATGGCGCACGCAAGATCGCGGTGCTGATCGCCGCGCTGGCGGCCACCCTGGCGGTGGCGGAAATGGCCGAGAAAGGCGCGCAAAACGGCTATCTGACGCATCATATTCAGGCCGCCGACGACTGGGCGTTCTACCAGGCCAAGACCATCCGGGCGAACCTGTACGCCACCCATGCCGAAACGCTGGACGCGCTGGCCGCAGGGCGCGCTGCATGGGCGCGCGATGCAGGGGCGCGCGACGCAGGGGGGCGCGATGCCGCGTTGGACCGAGAGGCGGCGGCCGCGCTGGGCAAGCAGGCGGCGGCGGCGCGTGGCACCTCGGCCCGGCTGAACGACGACCCCCAGGGCGGCGAGGGCCGGGCCCAACTGCTGCGCAAGGCCCAGGCGTCCGAGGCGCTGCGCGACCGCGCCTTCCACCGCTACCACCTGTTCGAGGGTGTGGTCGGCGCGCTGCAGATCGCCATCGTGCTGGCCTCGGTCTCGGTGGTCACGCGGGTGGGGGCGCTGGCGCTGGGCGCGGGCGTGCTGGGCGGGGCCGCCGCCGTGTTCGCGGCCCTGGTGGCCGGCGGGCTGTTCTGACCGCGCCAGCCCAGGTCCTCTCCACTCACATCCCCGCCCCTGCCCGCGCCCGCAGGAACGTCCGCACCGCCGGGTCGTGCGCCAGCAGGGCGGCCTGCGCGTAGGCGGACCGCGCCGCGCCGTGCCGCCCCAGCCGGGCCAGCAGATGCGCCCGCACCGCCCACCAGGGCTGATAGGATTCGGCGCTCCCGATGCTGTCCAGCAGGGCGAGGCCGGCCAGCGCGCCCTCCGCCTCGGCCACCGCGGCGGCGTGGCCGACGCGTGCGCCCAGCGTGGGGGCGACGGCCAGCAGCGCCGCGTACAGCCCGGCCACCGCTGCCCACCCAGTCCACCGCCGCGCCGCGCGCCCGGCCGGCATGGGCGGACTGGATCGCCGCCTCCAGCTGGAACCGCCCGATCCGCCCCAGGGCGCAGGCCCGCAGCAGCGCCGCCTCCGCCTCGGCGATCAGCGGGGCGGACCACAGCGCCGGGTCCTGCGCCGAGAGCGGCACGAAACCGGCGGCGTCGCGGCGGGCCGGCTGGCGGGCCTGGCAGTGCAGCAGCAGCGCGAGCAGGCCCAGCGCCTCCGGCTCCTCCGGCAGCAGGCTGGCGATGAGGCGGGCGAGCCAGATGGCCTCCTCGCCCAGGTTCGCCGCCGGCCCGCCAGGCTCCTCACCCCTGGGCGGTGCGTCCCAGGCGGTGCCGAAAGCGGCGTAGACCGCGTCCAGCACCGGGGCCAGCCGGGCCGGCAGGTCCGCCGGCCCGGGCACGGCGAAGCGGATGCCGGCGTCGCGGATCTTCGCCTTGGCGCGCACCAGCCGCTGGCCCATCGCGGCGGGCGCGACGACGAAGGCGGCGGCGATGCGGGCGGCGTCCAGCCCCAGCACCGATTGCAGCATCAGCGGCGTGTGCATAGCCGGGTCGATCGCCGGGTGGGCGCAGACGAACAGCAGCTTCAGCCGCTCGTCCGGGAAGGCGCCCGCCTCGTCGCGGTCCTGCGCGGCCGTGGCGAGCAAATGCAGTGTGGGGGCGGCGGCGGCCCGCACCAGCCGGTGGCGGGCGGCGTGGCCCAGGTTGCGGCGGGCCGTGGTCAGCAGCCATGCCTCCGGCCGGTCGGGCACGCCGCGCGCCGGCCAGGTGCGCAGCGCGGCGGCGAAGGCGTCGGCCAGCGCGTCCTCGGCGGCGGCCACGTCGCGCGTGCGCGCGGCCAGCCAGGCGACCAGACGGCCGTAGGAGGCGCGGGCGGCCGCCTCGGCCGCCGCCCGCGCCGGGTCGGTCATTATTCGCCAGCCAGCCGGGCGGCAGCCAGTGGGGCGGCGGCCGATTCGATGGCTGCCGGTTCGACGACGGCGGGCGCGGTCATCACTGGCCGCACCTCCACCGCGCCCAGCGGCAGGGCCGGGCATTTGGCCGCCCACTCCAGCGCGGTGTCGAGGTCGGGCACGTCCATCACCACGTAGCCGCCCAGCTCGTCCTTGGTGTCGGCGTAGGGGCCGTCCTGCACCTGCCGCCGGCCGTCGCGCAGCCGGACGACGGAGGCGGTGTCCGCCGGCCGCAGCCCGTTGCCGTCGACGAACACGCCGGCGGCACGCAGCGTGCCGACATAGGCCGTCCAGGCGCCACTGTACGGCCCGGCCTGTACCGGGTCGCGGCGCTTGGCGGTGTCGTCGGGGTGGATAAAGAACATCATCATGTAGCGCATCGAAGCTGTCCTCCTGCCGGCACGGGACCGCCCCGCGCCTGCCCCAATGAGCCGCCGAACCGGCCGGTTTCGACATCCGGCGGTAAAAAAGCCGCCAGAATCGCAGTCCATCGCAGTCCTAGGCCGGCGGTGCGAACGCTGCGGCGAAGCCCCGCCGCCCCGCCGGGGTGAAGGCGACCACCCGCGTGCCCGGCACCCGCGCCGCCCAGCCCAGGGCGTAGAACCGCCCCAGCAGTGCCGCCCCCAGCCCGCCGGCGAGGTGGCTGCGCCGTACGCTCCAGTCCAGGCAGGCCTTGCACACCGGGCGGCGGGCCTGGGCCAGGGCGGGCAGGTCGATGCCGAAATCCGCCACGAGCGCGCGCCCGGCCCCGGTGAGCGCCAGCGCCTCGGGCTCGCCGCCCTCGGCGATGGCGCCGCGCCGGACCAGGCCGTCCAGCAGCGCCACGCCCATGTCGCCGGCCAGATGGTCGTAGCACACCCGCGCCTGCCGCAGCGCCGGGTCACGCGGCCCCGGGCGGACGCGGGCGTGGCCGGCGCGGGCGGCCAAGCCCATCAGCCCCTCCAGCACCCGGCCGACATCGTCGCCGGCCAGGGTGAAATAGCGGTGGCGGCCCTGGTGGCGCATGGCCACCAGCCCGCCCTCGCGCAGCCGGGCGAGATGGGTGCTGGCGGTCTGCGCGGTGATGCCGGCGTGGCGCGCCAGCTCGCCGGCGGTCAGCGCGCCGCCGCCCAGCAGCGCCGTCAGCATGTTGGCGCGGGCGGGATCGCCGATCAGGGCGGCGACCAGGGCGATGTCGGGGCCTTCCTTCATGCTTCGATGCTAAGCGAAGCATGTGCGTGCGGCAAGCGCCTAGTCTGCCGGCCGTTCCACCCCGAAAGGAGGCCGCGATGGCCGTCACCTGCTGCATCCGCTACGTGCTCGACCCCTACAGGCGCGACGCCTTCGAGGCCTACGCGCGCAACTGGCTGGCCATCATCCCGGCCTGCGGCGGCCGGCTGCTCGGCTATTTCATGCCGCACGAGGGCACCGACAACATCGCCCTGGCGCTGATCGATTTCGACAGCCTGGCCGCCTACGAGACCTATCGCGCCCGGCTGAAGGCCGACCCCGAGGGCATGGCCAATTTCCGCCTGGCACAGGAGGGCCGGTTCATCCTCAGCGAGGAGCGCACGTTCCTGCGCCCCGTGGAACGCCTGTTGGAGCAGCCGCTGGAGCCGGCGTCATGATCGCGGTGATCTTCGAGGTCACTCCCCGCCCCGGCGCGCGGGACGCCTACCTGGACACCGCCGCCCGGCTGCGCCCGCTGCTGGAGCGGATCGACGGCTTCATCTCCGTCGAGCGGTTCCAGAGCCTGTCGCGCCCCGGCACCATCCTGTCGCTGTCCTTCTTCCGCGACGAGGCGGCGGTGGCGCAGTGGCGGCGCACCGAGGCCCACCGCGCCGCCCAGTCCGCCGGGCGGGGCGAGTTGTTCGCCGACTACCGGCTGCGCATCGCCGCGGTGCTGCGCGACTACGGCATGGCGGAGCGGGCGGAGGCGCCACCGGACTCGGTCTCGGCGCATGGCGGCTGAGCGCCGCCCATCGCAGCCGTGCGGCGACGCGAATTGATTCCTGACCGCACCGCCCCTAGCTTCCCCCCATGTCCGACACGCCCCGCCCCGCGCCGCTGCGCATCGCGCTCGCTCAGATCAACCCGCATGTCGGGCAGATCGTCAGCAACCTGGCCACCATCCGCCGCGCCCGGGCCGAGGGTGCGCGGCTGGGCGCCGACCTGGTGGTGACGCCGGAATTCTCGGTCGGCGGCTACCCGCCCGAGGATCTGGTGCGCAAGCCCGCCTATGTCGCCGCCTGCGCCGAGGCGATCGCCGAACTGGCCGCCGACACCGCCGATGGCGGGCCGGGGCTGATCGTCGGCGGCCCCTGGGCGGAGGGCGACAAGCTCTACAACGGCGCCTTCCTGCTGGAGGGCGGCCGCATCGCCGCCCGCCGCGCCAAGCACGAGTTGCCGAATTACGGCGTGTTCGACGAAAAGCGGGTGTTCGACGCCGGCCCCGCCCCCGGCCCGGTGCCGTTCCGCGGCTACCGCATCGGCCTGATGATCTGCGAGGACTGGTGGCTGCCGGCCTGCGCCGAAACCCTGTGCGAGAGCGGCGCGGAAATGCTGCTGTCGATCAACGGCAGCCCCTACGAGGCCGGCAAGCAGGGCCAGCGCATCGCCCTCGCGGTGAACCGCGTGGTGGAGACCGGGCTGCCCTTCGTGTTCTGCGCCCAGGTCGGCGGTCAGGACGAACTGGTGTTCGAGGGCGCCAGCTTCGTGCTGAACCCCGACCGCTCGCTGGCCGTGCAGATGCCGTATTTCGCGGAATCGGTCACCCTCACGGAGTGGACCCGCGAGGGTGAGCGGCTGGTCTGCACGCCCCTGCCCCTGGCGCCGGAGCCGGGGCCGATCGAGAGCATCTATCGCGCCATGGTGCTGGGCCTGCGCGACTACGTGGGCAAGAACGGCTTTCCCGGCGTCATCCTGGGCCTGTCCGGCGGCGTGGATTCGGCGCTGTCGGTGGCGGTGGCGGTGGATGCGCTGGGTGCGGACAAGGTGCGCGGCTTCATGCTGCCCAGCCCCTACACCAGCGCGCACAGCCTGGAAGACGCCGCCGAATGTGCCCGCCTGCTGGGCATACCCTGCGACAGCATCCCGATCAGCCCGGCGATGGACGCCTTCGGCGCGGTGCTGGCCCCGGTGTTCGCCGGCCGCGCGGCCGACGCCACCGAGGAGAACATCCAAGCCCGGTCGCGCGGCCTGATCCTGATGGCGATCTCCAACAAGCTCGGCCACATGGTGCTGACCACCGGCAACAAGAGCGAGATGTCGGTGGGCTACGCCACGCTGTACGGCGACATGTGCGGCGGCTACTCGGTGCTGAAGGATGTCTACAAAACCACCGTGTTCGAGCTGTGCCGCTGGCGCAACGCCCACCGCCCGACCGAGGCCCTTGGCCCGGCCGGCCCGGTGATGCCCGAGCGCGTCATCACCAAGCCGCCCAGCGCCGAGCTGAAGCCCAACCAGACCGACCAGGACAGCCTGCCGCCCTACGAGGTGCTGGACGCCATCCTGAAGGGGCTGATCGAGGGCGAGCAGAGCGTGGACGCGCTGGTGGCGGCCGGGCACGACCGCGTCACCGTGCTGCGCGTGTGGAAGATGCTCGACCGCGCCGAATACAAGCGCCGCCAGGCGCCGCCGGGGGTGAAGATCACCGCCCGCGCCTTCGGCCGCGACCGCCGCTACCCGATCACCAACGGCTTCACGATGCTGGTCCGATGAGCGACCTGTTCGCCCCGCCCGGCGGCTGGCGCGTGCGCATCCTGGACCTCTCGGGCGGCGCCGAGGACAACATCGTGGAAGAGATCGGCGGCTTCGCCACCCTCATGCTGGCCAACGCCTTCGCCCGCCGCTACGTGCGCGACAGCGTGGAGCGCTGCCGCGGCCCGGGCCTGACCGCGCGCGAGGTGCTGGACGCCTGGTTCGCCTTCGGCGAGGACGCGGAAGTGCTGGATGCCGGCGAGGATGGCTGGCGCAGCAACACCGAACTGGCCGACTTCGCCGACCGCCGGGCCGCCCCGGAGGAACGCGACTGGCGCGTGCTGGACCCTCGGCGCGACGAGCCGGAGGATGATGAGGGGTGATTCAAGCGAATAAGGGTTTTTTGGGTCTTTTTTTCAAAAAAGAAACAGGTCTTCTTTTTGTGAACAAAAAGAAGCAAAAAAACTTCTTTCGTTTTGAGTGTTGGCGGTGAGCGCCATCCTGCGGTTTGCGCCGCCGCTGGCCAAGCGGCTGCATGTGGGCACCGCGCGCATCGCGCTGGTCAACTGGCTGTTCGCCCGCAAGCGCGGCGGCCGGCTGATCCTGCGCCTGGACGATACCGACACCAGCCGCGATGCCGAAGCCGGCGCCGAGACGGTGCGCCAGGACCTGCGCTGGCTAGGCCTGGATTGGGACGACAGCTTCCGCCAGTCCGAACGGCTGGACCGCTACGCCGCCGCCGCCGACCGGCTGCGCGCCGCCGGGCTGCTGTATCCGTGCTTCGAGAGCGAGGCCGAATTGCAGGCCAAGCGCGACCAGCGCGTCCGCCGCGGCCGATCGCCGGTCTACGACCGCGCCATGCTGAAGCTCACCGCCGAGCAGCGCGCCCGTGCGGAGGCCGGCGGCAAGCGGCCGTACTGGCGCTTCCGCCTGTCCAACGCCACCCGCGAATGGCAGGACCTGGTGCTCGGCCCCTGCCACGTGAAGCTGCCCACGCTGTCCGACCCGGTGCTGGTGCGTGCCAACGGCACGCCGCTGCACGCACTGACCTCGGTGGTGGACGACCTTGCCGAAGGCGTCACCCACGTGGTGCGCGGCGAGGAGCACGTGATGCCGACCGGCGTGCAGATGGAGCTGATGGCGGCACTCGGCGGCGACCCCACGCGCCTGCGCTTCGCCCACCTGCCGGCGCTGACCGTGACCGGCGGCCGCAAGCCGGCGCGCGGGCTTGATGAATTGTCGCTGCGCAGCCTGCGCCAGGACGGCATCGAGCCGGAGGCCGTCGCCGCCTACCTGGCCCGCATCGGCACCAAGGGGGAGGCGGTGCCGGCCTCGCTGGCCGAGCTGACCGCCGCCTTCGGCTTCGCCGGCCTGTCGCCCAAGGCCAGCGGCTTCGACGTGGCCGCCCTGCTGCGGCTGAACCGCGCGGTGCTGGCCAGCCTGCCCTTCGCCGCCGTGGCCGACCGCCTGCCGCCCGGCGCCACCGAGGCGTTCTGGACCGCCGTGCGCGGCCGGCTCGACCTGCTGGCCGAGGCGCGCGGCTACTGGGAAATCGTCGCCGGCACCATCATTCCGCCGGTGATCGAGGGTGAGTCCGGCTTCCTGCGCACCGCGCTGGACCTGCTGCCGCCGGAACCCTGGACCGATACCGTCTGGACCGATTGGACCGCCGCCTTGGCCAGTGCCACCGGCCGCGCCGGCCCGGCGCTGACCGACCCGCTGCGGCTGGCGCTGACCGGCGAGGATGACGGCCCGGAAATGAGCGGCCTGCTGCCGCTGATCGGCCGGGCGCGGACGGCGCGGCGGCTGGAGGTGGCGGGGAGCTAGGGCCGCCCCGGGGGGCGGAACCGCCCTTGCGTCCTGTCCGCTCTTGCCCCATGTCTGCCCGCTTCACTCCAGGCAGGGCCGCCATCGCCATGCGCTACATCTCCACCCGCGGGCAGGCGCCCGTGCGCGACTTCGCCGGCGTGCTGCTGGCCGGGCTGGCCGAGGATGGCGGGCTGTACATGCCCGAAACCTGGCCCAGCTTCAGCGCCGCCGAGCTGCGCGCCATGCGCGGCCTGCCCTACCACGCGCTGGCGGCACGGGTGATGCGCCCGTTCGTGGGCGAGGCCATCCCCTTCGCCACGCTGGAGGCGATCTGCCGCGACGCCTATGCCGGGTTCGGCCATCCGGCGGTGGTGCCGCTGGTGCAGCTGGACACCAATTTGTGGACGCAGGAGCTGTTCCACGGCCCGACGCTCGCCTTCAAGGACATGGCGATGCAGGTGCTCGGCCGGCTGTTCGACCATGTGCTGACGGCGCGGGACGCACGGGTGACCATTGTCGGCGCGACCTCGGGCGATACCGGCTCGGCGGCGATCGAGGCCTGCGCCGGGCGGGCGCGGGTGGATATCGTGATCCTTCACCCGGACGGGCGCACCAGCGAGGTGCAGCGCCGGCAGATGACCACGGTGCACGCCGCCAACGTGGCCAATATCGCGGTGGACGGCACCTTCGACGACTGCCAGGACCTGGTGAAGGCGATGTTCGCCGACCAGCCGTTCCGCCAGGAGATGCATCTTTCGGCGGTGAACTCCATCAACTGGGCGCGCATCGCCGCCCAGGTGCCCTATTACGTCGCCGCCGCCCTGGCGCTGGGGGCGCCGGACCGCGAGGTGGCGTTCGCCGTGCCCACCGGCAATTTCGGCAACGTGCTGGCTGCCTGGGTGGCCGGGCGGATGGGGCTGCCGGTGGCGCGGCTGGTGATCGGGGCCAACCGCAACGACATCCTGGCGCGCTTCCTGGCGTCCAACGACATGTCGGTCCACGGCGTCGCGCCCAGCCTGTCGCCCAGCATGGACATCCAGGTGAGTTCCAATTTCGAGCGGCTGCTGTTCGAGCTGCTGGGCCGCGACCCGGCCGCCTGCGCCGCCGCGATGGCCGGCTTCCGCGCCACCGGCCGCATGCCGGTGCCCGACGCCGCCTGGCGGGCCGCGACCGCGCAGTTCACCGGCTTCCGGCTGGACGATGCCGGCACGCTGGCCGAGATCCGGCGACTGCACGAGGCCTGCGGCTACCTGGCCGACCCGCACAGCGCCATCGGCATCGCCGCCGCCCGCGCCCACCCCGCGCCCGGCGGCGTGCCGATGGTGGCCATGGCCACCGCCCACCCCGCCAAGTTCCCCGACGCGATGGAGCAGGCGACCGGCATCCGCCCCCCCCTGCCGCCGCGCCTCGGCGACCTATATGAAAGAGCGGAGACTTTCACGCGCCTGCCGAACGACCTCGCTGCCATCCAGGCCCAGGTCCGCGCCACCGTCCTGAGGAATGCCGCATGACCGACGCCCCGCATATTGTCCAAGACGGCCCGCTCGGCGGCGGTGACGCCATTCGCGTCACCCGCCTGCCTTCCGGCCTGACCGTCGTCACCGAGCGGATGGAGCGGGTGGAGACCGTCTCGCTGGGCGCCTATGTCGCCGCCGGCACCCGCCACGAGACCGCCGAGGAGAACGGCGTCTCGCATTTCCTCGAACACATGGCCTTCAAGGGCACCGAGCGGCGCAGCGCCGCGGCCATCGCCGAGGAGATCGAGGCGGTGGGCGGGCACATCAACGCCTACACCGCGCGCGAGCAGACCGCCTATTACGTCAAGGTTCTCAAGGAGGACATGGCGCTGGGCGCGGACATCATCGGCGACATCTACACCCATTCCAGCTTCGACCCCGAGGAGCTGGAGCGCGAGCGCGGCGTGATCCTGCAGGAGATCGGCCAGGCCAACGACACGCCCGACGACATCATCTTCGACCATTTCCAGGAGACCGCCTTCCCCGGCCAGCCGATGGGCCGCCCGGTGCTGGGCACCGAGCAGCGCATCCGCGCCATGAAGCGCGACACGCTGATGGGCTACATGCGCCGCCACTACACCGCCGCCAACACCGTGGTGGCCGCCGCCGGCAACCTGGAGCACGACCGCTTCCTCGACCTGGTGCAGCGCCATTTCGCCGACCTGCCGGTGGCCGATGCGCCGCGCGCGGTGCCCGGCCTGTACGGCGGCGGCGAGTTCCGCGAGACCCGCGACCTGGACCAGGTGCATATCGTGCTCGGCTTCCCGTCGGTCTCCTACAGCGACCCGGATTATTACCCGACGCTGCTGCTCTCCACCCTGCTCGGCGGCGGCATGTCGTCGCGGCTGTTCCAGGAGGTGCGCGAGAAGCGCGGGCTGGTCTATTCGGTCTATTCCTTCTCCGCCCCGCACCTGGATTGCGGTTTGTTCGGCATCTACGCCGGCACCGGCGAGAGCGAGGCGGCCGAGCTGATGCCGGTCACGCTCGACGAGCTGCAGAAGGTGCAGCACACCGTGAACGAGGCCGAGCTGGCCCGCGCCCGCGCCCAGGTGAAGGCCAGCCTGCTGATGTCGCTGGAAAGCTCCGGCAGCCGCTGCGAGCAGCTGGCGCGGCAGATCCAGGTGTTCGGCCGGGTGATCCTGACCGCCGAGACGGTGGCCAAGATCAACGCGGTCACCATCGCGGACGTGCAGCGCGCGGCCACCAAGCTGTTCCGCGCGGCGCCCACCCTGGCGGCGATGGGGCCGGCGGGGCTGGTGCCCTCGGTGCCGGCGATCGCCGAGCGGCTGGCGGCCTGAGGCGGCCGGTTCCGGCGGCGCGGCATTCCCTCCCTTGATCTAGGACGCCCATGGACAACCTGGCCCTCCTCGCCGACCTGATCGCCCGCGCCCGCGCCGCCGGGGCGGATGCCGCCGATGCGGTGCTGGTGGCCGGCACCGCGCTGTCGGTGAATTTGCGCCTGGGCAATGTGGAGCACCTGGAGCGCGCCGAGGGCCGCGACCTCGGCCTGCGGGTGTTCGTCGGCCGGCGCGCGGCCATCGTCTCCTCCTCGGCGGTCGATCCGGCCGGCTTCGCGCAACTGGCCGAGCGGGCGGTGGACATGGCGCGCGTGGTGCCGGAAGACCCCTATGCCGGGCTGTGCGAGCAGGCCGCACCGCCGGAGGATGTCGATCTCGACCTCAACGACCCGGCCGAGCCGGAGGCGCCCGCGCTGATCGCCCGCGCCCGCACCGCCGAGGACGCCGCTCGCGCGGTGCGGGGCGTGACCAACACCGAGGGCGCGGAGGCCGGGTTCGGCCGCACCGAGGTGATCCTGGTCACCTCCGCCGGTTTCGCCGGCCGCACCGTGCGCACCGGCCACTCGGTCTCGGCCACCGCGCTGGCCGGCACCGGCACCGGCATGCAGCGCGACTACGACTATTCCTCCGCCGTGCACCTGGAAGACCTGGAGGACGCGGCGGCCATCGGCCGTTCCGCCGGGGAGCGGGCGATCGCCCGGCTGAACCCGGTGCGCATCAAGACCGCCCGCCTGCCCGTGGTCTACGACCCGCGCGTGGCCGCCGGCCTGCTGGGCCACCTGTCGGGCGCGATCAACGGCGCGGCGGTGGCGCGCGGCACCAGCTTCCTGAAGGAAAAGCTCGGCCAGCGCGTGTTCGCGCCGGGGGTGTTCGTGGTGGACGACCCGCGCCGCCGCCGCGGCCTGCGCTCCCGCCCGTTCGACGGCGAGGGCGTGCCGACGCGCGAGCGCCTGCTGGTGGATGACGGCGTGCTGGCCACCTGGCTGCTGGACAGCCGCAGCGCGAAGCAGCTCGGCATGACCACCACCGGCAGCGCCAGCCGCGGCACCGGCGGCCCGCCAAGCCCCTCGGCCACCAACCTCTACATGCGCCCCGGCACGATGTCGCCGGCCGCATTGATGGCCGACATCAAGGAGGGGCTGTACGTCACCGAGCTGATCGGCATGGGCGTGAACGGCGTCACCGGCGACTACAGCCGGGGGGCCGCCGGCTTCATGATCCGCGATGGCAGGCTGGCCGAGCCGGTGGCCGAGATCACCATCGCCGGCACCCTGCAGGAGATGTTCGCCCACCTGACCCCGGCCGACGACCTGCGCTTCCGCCGCGGCACCGACGCACCGACCATCCGCGTGGACGGGATGACAATCGCCGGCGGCTGAGGCGACGCCCCTCGAATCGAGCCGGGGGCGTTCCTATATCCACGACACGTCACCTCCATCGGAGAATTTCCGCGCCATGCGCCGCACGAGTCTGGTCTTCGCCACGATCCTCGCCGTGACCCTGGCGCTCGCGCCCGGGCTGGCCTTTGCGCGCGCGGGCTCCAGCAGCTCCTTCGGCAGCCGCGGCACGCGCACCTATTCGGCGCCGCCGGTCACCCGCACCGCGCCGGCCACCGCCGCCCCGATGCAGCGCAGCCTGGCTACCCAGCCCGCGCCGGGCGGCATGGCGACGGCCGGCATGGCGCCGGCGCGGACCGGCCTGTTCGGCGGCTCGCCGTTCATGTCCGGCCTGATGGGCGGGCTGCTGGGCGCCGGCATCGGCGGGCTGCTGTTCGGCGGCGGGCTGTTCCACGGCATCAGCGGCTTCGGCGGCTTCCTGGGCTTCCTGTTGCAGATCTTCCTGATCGTGATGGTGGTGCGCTTCCTGTTTCGCATGGTCATGCGCAACCGCCAGCCGGCAATGGCCGGCCCGGCCGGGATGTTCGCGCGCGGCATGGACCCCGCGGGCATGCCGATGTCCGGCGGCGGCGGCGCGCCGATGGGCGACGCGCCGATCCAGATCACCCCGGCCGACTACCAGCAGTTCGAGCAGCTGCTCCAGCGCGTGCAGGCCGGCTGGTCGGTGCAGGACGTGAACGCCCTGCGCAGCGTCTCCACGCCGGAAATGCTGAGCTACTTCGCCGACCAGCTGAGCGACCAGGCCAGCCGCGGCCTGCGCAACACGGTGACCGACGTGAAGCTGGAGCAGGGCGACCTGGCCGAGGCCTGGGCCGAGCCGGGCCGCGAATACGCCACCGTGGCGATGCGCTTCTCGATGATCGACGTCACCCGCGACGCCGCCGGCCGGCTGGTGGACGGCGACCCGAACCGGCGCAGCGAGGCCACCGAGGTGTGGACCTTCCTGCGCGCGCCCGGCGGCAACTGGATCCTGTCGGCGATCCAGCAGGCCGGCTGAGCCTACGGCCGGCGATCCGTCGCCGGCCGCCTCACCGCTCCTGGCCGCCGATACCGTTCGCCGCAGCGATCGCCGCGATCATGTCGCACAGATAGGGCGCGAAGGACCGCGCCACCTCGATATGCCACGCCGCCTCGGCCCGCCGCCACAGCACGATTTCCGCCTTCTCGAAGATGGTGCGCGTGCACGTCCCCACCGGAAAGGCGGCCGGCGACAGGTCCAGCGGCACGCCGCCGGCCAGCAGTTCGGCGGCGCGCGGGCCGGCGAGGCGGAAGCCGAGGCTGCGATGGCCGACATCCACCACCGCGAACGGCGTCTCCACCGCCGCGAAGCCCAGCAGCAGCCACTCGTCCGGGCCCAGCCACAGGGCCGCGCGCGGCCCCGCCTCGGCGGCGCGGCAGGGCTGGTCGGGCACAATGAGACCGCCGAGTGCCGCGCCACCCGCCGGGCCGCGCAGGATGTGCCGGGGGCCGGGGTCGGCCGGGGTAAGGTCAGCCATCCAGCCGCGCTCCCTCGGGGTCGTGGAAGACAGGCCCCGCCACCGTGGCGGCGAGGCTGCCGCCGGGCATGGGGATATGCACCGTCTGGCCGATGCGCGCGCGCCCGTCCGCCAGCAGCGCCAGCGCGATCGGCCGGCCCAGCGTCGCGCTGCGATAGGCGGAGGTCACGTGCCCGATGGCGGCCATGCCGGTGCGCGGCGGCGCGGCGGTGATCTGGGCACCCTCCTCCAGCGGCGCCGAGGCCGCGTCGGTCAGCAGCCCGACCAGTTGCATCCGCCCCTCGGCCAGCATGTCCGGCCGGGTGAGCGAGCGCCGGCCGACGAAATCGGGCTTCGCCTTGCCGATCGCCCAGGACAGGCCGAGATCGTCCGGCGTCACCGTGCCGTCGGTGTCCTGCCCGACCACGATATAGCCCTTCTCGGCGCGCAGCACGTGCATCGCCTCGGTGCCGTAGGGTTCCAGCCCGTGCGCCTTGCCCTGCGCCCACACCGCCTCCCACACCGCTTGGCCGTGGCCGGCGGGCACGTTGATCTCGAAGCCAAGCTCGCCGGTGAAGCTCACCCGGAACAGCCGCGCCGGGAAGCCGGCGACGCGGCATTCGGCCACGCTCATATGCGCGAAGGCGGCGAGATCCACCCCTTCCACCAACGGCGCCACGATCGCCCGCGCGCGCGGCCCCTGCACCGCGATCACCGCCCATTGCTCGGTCACCGAGGTCAGCCAGCAGCGAAGGTCGGAAAATTCGGTCTGCAGGTAGTCCTCCATATGGTGCAGCACGGCAGCGGCGCCGGAGGAGGTGGTGGTGACATGGAAGCGGTCCGCCGCCAGCCGGCCCACCACGCCGTCATCCATCACGAAGCCGGCCTCGTTCAGCATCAGGCCGTAGCGGCAGCGGCCGGGGGCGAGCCTGGCCCAGCTGTTGGTGTAGAGCCGGTCCAGGAAGGCGGCGGCATCGGGGCCCACCACCTCGATCTTGCCCAGGGTGGAGGCGTCGAACAGCCCGGCACGCTGGCGCACCGCGCGGCATTCGCGCGCCACCGCATCGGCCGCCGCCTCGCCGGGGGCGGGGAAATGATGCGCCCGCTGCCATTGCCCGACATCCTCGAACACCGCGCCGCGCGCCTGCGCCCAGGCATGCATCGGCGTGCGGCGCACCGGCTCGAACAACTCGCCGCGCGCGTGCCCGGCGAAGCTGCCGAAGGTGACCGGGGTGTAGGGCATGCGGAAGGTGGTGAGCCCCACCGCCGGCATCGGCCGGCCCAGCGCCCCGGCGGCGATGGCCAGCGCGTTGATGTTGGAGGTCTTGCCCTGGTCGGTGGCCATGCCGGTGGTGGTGTAGCGCTTCACATGCTCGATGGAGCGGAAGCCCTCGCGCACCGCCTGGGTGATGTCGGCGGCCTGCACGTCGTTCTGGAAGTCCACGAACGCCTTGCGGGCGGGCGAGCCGGGCACCAGCCCCTCGAACCCGCCGGCGGGCGGCAGGTCGCCGCTGACGGCGAAGCGGCGGCCGGTTGCGGGGCCGCCACGGGCTTCGCCGGCCGCGTAGCCGTCCTCCAGGCAGGCGGCGAGGCCGAACACGCCACGGCAGGCGCCGGCCGAAGCCAGACCGTCCGGCGCCTCGCCTGGCCGGTGCTCGCCTGGCAAATACATGGCGCGCGCGGCGTCGAACACCGGCTTGCCGCGCGCCTGGGAGAACAGGTGCAGCGAGGGGGTCCAGCCGCCGGCCATCAGCAGCAGGTCGCAGGGCACGCGCTCCACGCCGCCGCCGCCCACGCTGTCGCCGCCGATCGGGCGCAGATCGGCGGCGGCCACCCGCAGCCGGCCGATGCTGCCGACCACGGCGGTGGCGGGGCGCACCGGCAGGCCGAAGGTCTCGCAGGCGACGTGCGGGCGCAGTTCGGCGATGGCGGCGATGGCGACCCCGGCGCGGGCGAGGTCGCGGGCGGCGGCGTAGCCGCTGTCGTCGGCGACGGCCAGCACCGCGCGGGTGCCGGGCTTCACCGCCCAGCGCGCGAGGTAGCCGCGCGCCGCGCCGGCCAGCATGATGCCGGGCCGGTCGTTGGCCGCGAACACCAGCGGCCGCTCGATCGCCCCGGTGGCCAGCACCACGCGGCCGGCGCGCAGCTTCCACAGCCGCTCCCGCGCCAGCCCGGGGAGCGGGGCCGCCAGGTGGTCGGTCAGCCGCTCGGCCAGGCCCACGAAGTTCTGCGCGAAACAGCCGAAGGCGGTGGTGCGCGGCAGGATCGTGACGCCGGGGCGGGCGGCCAGCGCGGCCAGCGCCTCGGCCAGCCACGCGGCCGCCGCCTTGCCCTCGATCAGCGCCTCCGGCTCGGCCAGCAGGCCGCCGCCGCATTCGGCCTGCTCGTCCACCAGGAACACCCGCGCGCCGTTCGCCGAGGCGGCCAGGGCGGCGGCCAGCCCGGCCGGCCCCGCACCCACCACCAGAACGTCGCAATGGGCGTAGCGCTGGGTATAGGTGTCGGGGTCCGGCCCGCCCGGCACGGTGCCCAGCCCGGCGGCGCGGCGGATCGCCGGCTCATACAGCCGGTGCCACGCGCCGCCCGGCGCCATGAAAGTCTTGTAGTAGAACCCCGCCCCCAGCAGCGGCGCCAGCAGCCCGCCGGCCGCCCCGGCGTCGAAGGCCAGCGAGGGCCAGCGGTTCTGGCTGGTGGCCGACAGCCCGTCGTACAGCTCCACCTGGGTGGCGCGCAGGTTGGGGGTGTGGCGGGCGCCGGCGCCGACCGCCACCAGCGCGTTCGGCTCCTCCGCCCCGGCGGAAACCGGCCCGCGCGGGCGGTGATATTTGAACGAGCGGCCCATCAGGTGCACGCCGTTGGCCAGCAGGGCCGAGGCCAGGGTGTCGCCGGGGTAGCCGGTGTAGCTCCGCCCGTCGAAGCGGAAGCGCAGCGTGCGGCCGCGGTCGATGCGCCCGCCCGAGGGCAGCCGGAACGCCGTCATGGCGCCACCTCCGGCCGGGATGCGCCGGCCGGGTAGGTGGCCAGGATGCGGTCGCTGACGGTGTGGCGCAGCGCGTTGAAGAACCGCCCGCAGCCATGCACATGGCGCCAGCGCTCGGCGACGACGCCCTTGGGGTTGTCGCGCAGATACAGGTAGGCGGCCCATGCGGCGTCATCCACCGCGCCCGGGTCGGCCGGGCGGGCGACATGCGCCTGGCCGGCGTGGCGGAACTCCAGCTCCGGGCGGTCCATCGCGCAGACCGGGCAGCGGATCAGCAGCATGCCCTGCCTCCCTTCATCGCACGGCCTCCCTTCAATGCGCCACCGCCGCGGCGGCGGCCTCGTCGATCAGCCGGCCGGTGCGGAAGCGGTCGAGCGTGAAGCCGGCGTTGATCGGGTGCGGGCTGCCGGTGGCGATGGTGTGTGCGAACACATGGCCGGACCCCGGCGTCGCCTTGAAGCCGCCGGTCCCCCAGCCGCAATTGACGAACAGCCCGGGCACAGGCGTCAGGCCGATGATCGGCGAGCGGTCGGGCGTGACATCGACGATGCCGGCCCAGTTGCGCAGCATGCGCAGCCGCCGCACGGCGGGGAACAGCTCGCAGATCGCCTCCAGCGTATGGGCGGCGATGTGCAGCCCGCCGGCCTGGCTGTACGAGGTGTAGACGTCGGTGCCGGCGCCGATCACCATCTCGCCCTTGTCGGACTGGGACATGTAGGCGTGGATGGTGTTGGACATCACCACGCAGGGCATGGCCGGCTTCACCGGCTCGGACACCAGCGCCTGCAATGGAAAGCTCTCCAGCGGCATGCGCACGCCGGCCATGGCCATCAGCACGCTGGTATGCCCGGCCGCGACCACGCCAACGCGCTTCGCCCGGATCGCCCCGCGCGTGGTCTCCACCCCCGCCACCGCGCCCGCCGCGTCGCGGGTGATGGCGGTGACCTCGCAGTTCTCGATGATGTCCACGCCCAGCGCGCTGGCGGCCCGCGCGAAGCCCCAGGCCACCGCATCGTGCCGCGCGGTGCCGCCGCGCCGCTGCAAGGCGGCGCCCAGGATCGGGTAGCGGATGTCCGCGGCGGTGTTGAGCAGCGGGCAGAACGCCTTCGCCTGCGCCGGGGTCAGCCACTCGTTGTCGATGCCGCTCAGGCGGTTGGCATGAATATGCCGCCGCGCCACCTGCACGTCGTGGTGGTTGTGCGCCAGCATCATCACGCCGCGCGGGGAATACATGACGTTGTAGTTGAGCGCGCGTGACAGCCCCTCCCACAGTTTCAGGGCATGCTCGTACAGCCCCTGGCTCTCGGGCCACAGGTAGTTGGAGCGCAGGATGGTGGTGTTGCGCCCGGTGTTGCCGCCGCCGAGCCAGCCGCGCTCCACCACCGCGATGTTGCGCAGCCCGTGCTCGCTGGCGAGGTAATAGGCGGTGGCCAGCCCGTGCCCGCCGGCGCCGACGATCACCACGTCGTAGGCCGGCTTCGGCACGGCGGCGCGCCACTGCGGCTGCCAGCCGGTGTTGCCGGCAAAGGCGTGGCGGATCAGCGCGGCGAGGGAGAAGCGGCTCATGTCCCTAGCCTCGTTCGTGGCGTGTCGCCGCGCAAGCGGGGCCTGCCGTGCCGCCCGACGGTCCGATATACCGGTGGGCAGGACGGGCAGGGGGAATGGGCATGACGAAGCCGGAGCGGCTCCCGGCGGCGGCGGCGCGGCGGCTGGCGCTGGCGGCGCAGGGCTACGGCGCGGCGCGGCCGGCGGCGGTGCGGCGGCAGCATCTGGTCGGCCTCGCGCAGCGGCTGGGGATGTTCCAGATCGATTCGGTGAACGTGCTGGCGCGGGCGCACCTGATGCCGGCCTTCTCGCGCCTGGGGCCATACGACCTCGCGCTGTTCGAACAGGCCGCCTGGGGCCGGCGCCGCGCCTGGTTCGAATACTGGGGGCACGAGGCGTCGCTGCTGCCGGTGGCGTGCTGGCCGCTGCTGCGGTGGCGGATGGAGGCGGCGGCGAGCGGGGCGGCAAATGGCGGCGAAACCGCCCGTTTTGGCGCCGAAAATCCCGGTTTTATCGCCGAATGCCTGGCCGAATTGCGCGATCGCGGCGCCCTGGCGGCGGCCGAGCTCACCCGCGCCGGCAGCGCGCGCGGCAAGTGGTGGGGGTGGAGCGACGGCAAGCGGGCGATGGAATATCTGTTCTGGACCGGCCAGGTGACGGTGTCGCACCGCCGCGGCGCGTTCGAACGGGTGTACGACCTGCCGGAGCGGGTGCTGCCGCCGGACATCGTGGCCGCGCCGGCGGTGGCGGCCGAGGCGGCGCAGCGCGGTTTGCTGCGGATCGCCGCGGCGGCGATGGGCGTGGCGACGGAGCGCGACCTGCTGGCCTATTGGCGGCTCAAGCCGCCGGCCCGGGCGCGGGTGGCGGAGCTGGTGGAGGCGGGGGAGCTGCTGCCGGCGGTGGTGGAGGGCTGGAAGCAGCCGGCCTTCCGCTGGCACGCGGCGCGCATCCCCCGGCGGCTGGCGGCGCACGCGCTGGTCTCGCCGTTCGACCCGCTGCTGTGGGAGCGGGACCGGGCGCTGCGGGTGCTGGATTTCCATTACCGCATCGGGCTGTACACGCCGCGCGCGCAGCGGACGGACGGGTATTACGTGCTGCCGTTTTTGCATGGCGACCGCATCGCCGCGCGGGTCGATCTCAAGGCCGACCGGGCGGCGCGGGTGCTGCGGGTGCATGCCGCGCATCTGGAGCCGCCGGCGACGGAGGCGGCGACGGCCCACGCCCTGGCGCGGGAACTGGGCGACCTGGCGCGGTGGCTGGGGCTGGAGCGGGTGGCGGTGGCGCGGCAGGGCAACCTGGCGGCGGCGCTGGCGGCGGCGTGACGGATCGGCGGGGGTTCGGTTTGCAATCGACGCGGCATTCGGTACGATGACGCCGAACACGCGCTGACCGTGCCCGGATGCGGCCACAAGGCTGCAAACCGCCAAAAAGACTACCAACGGAGGACGTCGCCATGCTGAAACAGCTCTCACGGGCCCTGCTGCTCGCGGCCACGCTCTGCGCCGCCGCGACCACCGCGCGGGCGGAGACCATCACCGTCACGCACTGG
>MKWE01000050.1:38560-38695 GCA_001899585.1 Rhodospirillales bacterium 70-18 | reverse complement strand
AAGATACTCAACGTAGATTCAAACTTGCCGGATCGGCTCTAAGGGCGCCGATCGGCGCCGGAACCCCACGCCGATCAATATTCTGGATACATCGGCAGGCTCCGCACTTCCTCGGTAGTTTGCGGCTCGCGCCCT
>MKWE01000050.1:0-38533 GCA_001899585.1 Rhodospirillales bacterium 70-18 | reverse complement strand
GCTACATCGCGCTGTCCTGCATGGGCTTTGACACTGCCATCAGATGGACCCGCCTGGGACGAATTCGACCTCGGAGATGACCTCACGTCCGCTGAACCGGCCGCCCTCGAGCTTGACGAGCAGTTCCTGCCCGCCGCGTACACCCATCTCATAAACCGGGGAACGGATCGTCGTGAGCATAGGCTGGGTGTGGCGGCGGAAGTTCAGTGCGTTGAAGCCGGTAACCATGATGTCGTCCGGCACGTTAAGCCCTTGATCCTGCAGCAACCGCAACGCGGCGATGCCGATCTGGTCGTTGCCCGCCAACACGGCATCCGGGCGGCCGGCGGTTTCAATGTCCCGGCGCAAGACCTGCTGGATGTCGTCGAAGTCGTTCTCCCGGCATGCCACGACGCGTAGGTTGGCGCGGCTGTCGGCGACACGCATGGCTTCCTGCACGCCCCGGGTGCGTTCAACCATGGCGGGCCAGACAACATCGGGCACTAGCATCAGCAGCCGGCGCGCTCCCTTGGCCAGTACCGCAGCTGCCAGCAGGCGGGCACCGCCGCGGTCGTCCTGGCGGATCACCAGCAGGTTAGGGTCGCGCAAGCGCAGCGTCTCCTGGAACAGCACCACGGGTTGCCCCAGATCCAGCAAGCGTTCGGCCGCATGGCGCCGCAGATCGTCCGAGCCAGAGAGGATGGCGCAGATGCCGTCGGTGCGGATGGCCCGGAGCAGCATCGCCCCCGAAAACCGCTCCGGATGCACCCCCTGGAGCATCAGCCCGTAGCCACGTTGGCTGAGATAGTTGCTGAGCCCGGCGACAATGGTGGTGTTCAGCGGATCTGTCAGAAAGGCCGGCGCTTCATCAAGGATGATCATGCCGATCGTAAGCTGTTCGGATCGGCGTAGGTTGCGCGCCTGGGTATAGGGGCGGTAACCTAGCCGCGCGATCTCCCGCTCGACGGCCGACCGCGTCGCCTCGCCCATCTTGCCGATGCGACCGTTGACGACGTTCGAGACAGTCATGGGTGACACGCCTGCTGCGGCAGCGACGTCGCGCAGGGTCACCCCAGCACGGCGCTGGGCGATTGTTGTGCCCCTGTCGCGCACGCTGATCAGGCCGGCTTTCCCCCGAACCGGCTGCGGGAGGTATCAAGCCTAGCTTCGACATACTCCATCAGCTTCGCCATCGGATAACTGATCACGAAATAAATAACGGCGACCATGGTGAATATCTCGAAGTGCTTGAACGTCGCGGACGCCAGCAGTTCGCCGCTGAACATCAGGTCGCGCATCGTGATGACCGAGACCAGGGCCGAATCCTTGAAGATGGAAACGAAGAAATTGCCCAATGCGGGGATGACGATCCGGATGGCCTGCGGCAAGATGATGCGACGCATCAGCAGCCGGCGCGACATACCCAAGGATCGCGCCGCCACCCACTGCCCGCGCGGGATCGCCTGGATGCCGGAGCGGAATACCTCGGCCATGTAGGCGCTATAGTTAATGGTGAGGCCCATCACGCCAGAGGCGAAGGGCGTGAGTACGATGCCGCCATACGGCAGCACATAGTAGATGAAGAATAGCTGCAGCAGCAACGGCGTACCGCGAAAGAACTGCACGTAGGCGGCAGCGGCCCAACGCACGGGCCAGAATTGCGAAAGCCTCGCAAGCCCGAACATCAGTCCGACTGCAAGCGCCAGCACATAGGCGACGACGGACACCATGATGGTTATCCAGGCGCCCTCAAGCAACGGTGGTAGGAACGAGATCATTTCCCGTAGGATGAACATCGCGCTTCAATATCTCCTCGATATCCTGCCGGGATAGTCGTTCGCGCCAACCGGTGGACCGTGGGGCCGGCGGCAGCTTTCGCCGGCCCGGGAGGTCGACGGCTCAGTTGTTGTAGCCGCTGAGCCCCCACTTGCTGAGGATTTTCTCCAGATCCCCGGAATCCTCCATCCACTGGATCGCCGCGGAGAAGCCCAACCGCAGCTGCGCATCGCCCTGGCGGAAGGCGTAGCGGCTGTAGCCCGCCGGGTTCTTCAGCTGGTGCGGCTCATAACCATCGGCAAGCGCAATCTGCCAGTCGGGGTGGGCGGCGATCGTCGCGGCCACAATCGGTTGATCATGGACGGCGGCGTCCAGCCGGCCGTTCTGGATGTCCTGCGCCATGGACGGCCAGTCTTTATAGCCGGTGTAGGTAACGCCTGGGGTTTTCTGGATCCATTCGGCGTAGTTGGTGCCGAGCAGTGCACCACAACTCTTGCCTTTGAGGTCGGCGATGGATTTGGCCTTCAGCGGATTGCCAGTCTTCACCACCAGCCATTCCGAGTAGTAGTAGGTAGGGAAACTGAAGTCGACAACCTTTGCCCGTGCCTTCGTGTAGTGGATGGAATCGCCAACGATGTCGAAGCGCCCGTCCAGCAGGCCGGGAATCATGCCATCGAACGGCACGGTCTGCACGTTCAGCTTGGGGATCTTCAGCATCTTGCAGACGCTGGTGATGATTTCCGCGTCGATCCCGGAAAAGGCGTTGGTCTTCGGGTCGAGATATGAGTACGGCCAGTCGTTGGAGGTTGTGACGACCAGTTCGCCCTTGTGCTGCACCTTCACCAGCGAGTCGTCGCAGTTGAACTTGGGGAAGGTGAAGTCCTTGAACGAAGTGTCGATCTGCGGCGTCTCCGCTGCCGCGGCGTTGCGGGCGAAGCCGGCGGCCGCGATCGCGCCGGCGGAGCCGACGGCGAAAAGCTGCCGCCGATCAAGGCCAGTTGCTGCGGGCCGGTCCGTGTTGTCGGTCGTGTCGGTCTTTCCCATCGCTCACTTCCCTTTCTTTTGGCATTGATATCGTCGCCCACTCAGTTCTGCGCTTCGCTCCGGCCGTTCCGATTCAGAACGGTTTGCAGGAACTGGCGCGTCCTCGGGTTGCCTGGCTTGGAGAACAGTATTTCGGGCAACCCTTCCTCGACGACCATGCCGTCGGCCATGAACACGACGCGGTCGGCAACATCGCGCGCGAAGTCCATCTCGTGCGTGACGACCACCATCGTCATGCCCTCGCCGGCCAGTTCGCGCATCACCCGCAGCACCTCACCGACCAACTCGGGATCGAGCGCGCTGGTCGCCTCGTCGAACAGCATAAGTTTGGGCTGCATCGCCAGTGCCCGGGCGATCGCCACGCGCTGCTGCTGCCCGCCGCTAAGCTGGTGCGGGTAGGCATCGGTTTTGTCCGACAGTCCAACCTTGCCCAGCAGCGCCAACCCGCGCTCGCGCGCCGCCTTGGGCGGCTCGCGGCGGACATGGATCGGCGCCTCGATGATGTTGCCGAGCGCCGTGAGGTGGGGGAACAGGTTGAACGACTGGAACACCATGCCGATTTCGGCGCGGATCTGCTCAATCCGCCGCTCGGGGTCGCTGACCACGCGGCCGTTGCGTAGGTATCGGTAGACCGGCTGGCCCTCGAAGTAGATCGTCCCGGCGTCGATGCTCTCCAGGTGATTCACGCACGCGAGCAGTGTCGACTTGCCGGCGCCGGACGGACCGATGATGCAGACAACCTCGCCGGTGCGGATTTCAAGGGTGACATCGCGCAGCACCTTCAATGGCCCGTAGGACTTGCTGACCCCCTCGAATTTGAGGATCGGCGGACCGGACGGGGCGGATATTTCGACCTCCATGCGACTAGGCGGCTAGGTTCGCACTAACGGCAGCGATACTTTCGCCGAGAATGCCAGTCATCTCGTCGATTTCCTCTGCTGTCACCGTCAACGGCGGGGCGAAGGCGGCAAAATCCCGGCCGCAGCGTAGCAGCAACCCACGCGCCCTTGCTTCGGCCTCCACGAGTTTCCCGGGCTGCGGGACAGTTGGGAAGTGATTGCGCGCGAACTCGACGCCCTGCAACAGGCCGACGCCGCGTACGTCCTCGATGATCGGAAGGCGCGCTGCGAGCTGCTCTAGCCGCGCACGCAGATGGGTCCCCTGACGCTGGGCGTTGCCAACCAGATCGCGTTCGAGCATCTGCGTGATCACTGCGATGCCGGCGGCGCAGGCGACCGGATTGCCTGCGAAGGTGTGGCCGTGGTGGAACTGCACGTTGGCTTCCTCGGCGCCATAGAAGGCTGCGGCGATGCGGTCGCGGATCAGAATGGCAGCAAGCGGCGCATAGCCGCCGCTCATGCCCTTGCCGCAGCAGGTGATGTCCGGCGCCGCGCCGAAATGCTCGGACGCGAACATGGTTCCCAAGCGGCCGAAGCCGGTAATGATTTCGTCGTAGATCAGCACCACCCCGTGGCGATCGCAGATGTCGCGCACGCGCTTCAGGTAGTCGGGCGGCGGCACCATGAAGCCCGCCGCCGAAATGGAGATCGGTTCGACGATCACCGCTGCCACGGTTTCCGGGTCTTCCATCTCGATCGTGCGCTTGATCAGGGAGACACAGGTCCGCCCGCAACTCGGATAGGTCTGGTCGAATGGGCAATGGTGGCAGAACGGCGGATGGACGTGGATGAAGCCGGTGCCGAGCGGCTCGAACACCGACTTGCGCTCACGCCCACCGCCCGCCGACAGCGCGCCCATTGTGCCCCCGTGATACGCGCCATAGCGGCCGATGACCTTGTATTTCCGGGGGTGGCCGGTCTGCTGGTGGTACTGCCGGGCCAGCTTCATGGCCGCCTCGGTTGCCTCCGAGCCGCCGCTGAGGAATTTCACGGCCGTGACACCTTGCGGGGCAATGCGCAGCAGCATTTCGGTCAGTTCCAGCGCCGGCTGCGTGGTACTCTGAAGCGGCGGGGCGAAGGCGAGGCGGTTCAGTTGCTCCGTGACAGCCTCGATCACCGCCCGGTTGTTGTGGCCGAGACTCGCCACGAACACCCCGGACAGCCCGTCTATATAGGAACGGCCCTCCGAATCCGTCAGGCGGATGCCATCGCCTTTCGCGAACACCAGGGGATGCTTGGCGAATTCCTCCATCTGCATGAAGTCGAGAAACAGCGATGGAACGATATTCTGGGAGCGCACAGGACTCTCCTATTACCCTGCCTGTTTCGGCATTGGCTATCATGGTATATCGTTAAACTAAGCATATTTCGACGCACCTTGGCCGTCAAGTGATCTGACCCGCCCCTGGGCGCTGTCAAGGTAACTTGCGCGGGGCGGATGTCGGCCCCTACCCTGCCGCAATGGGCAATCCGATCAAGCGTTTCAACAGTTCTCCAGAGGTCGTCCTCCTCGCCGTGATGATGTATGCCTGCTAACTGGTGTCGCTGCGCAACGTCGAGGACCTGCTGGCAAAGCGCGGCATCGACATCTGCCACGAGACCGTTCGCCTCTGGTGGAATAGGTTCGGGCCATTGTTCGCCGGCGCGATCAGGAAGCGGCGCGTCGCCCTCCGCCGGGGCTCCCCCGAATGGCGGTGGCGCCTCGACGAAGTCTTCGTGACACCTCGTCCGCCGGTGTACCTACAAACAACGCCGCTCAGCCGCCATGGCTGAGTGGGGTGCCTTCGCGGCCTGAGCCCGTGCCCTCCTGCCCTCGTCGGGTCCGACCGCGCTTTACGCTCGTTGCTTTGACAGTGCCGTCATGGCGGCTTCTCCTCCGACCGCCTGGATCCCGTCTGCCTTTATCGGCATACGCCGACGCCGAGGCGGATCGACCAAGGCATTCCCGGTGGTCCCGGTGAAGACGCGTGCATCCTGCGCTCTGTCACCGGCGGCTGTCCAACCGCAAGGCCCGCACCGTCCTGGGCTTCCGCGAAGAGCACCCCTGGCGAGCGGAGATGCAAAAGGACGCCGGCTGAGCCGGAGCGGCGGACCGACGGCACTTTCGAGGCTAGGCGGGCGCCTGTTCGAGCATGGTGCTCAGCCCAATTCAAACCAAGATCAGCACGCTCTGGGGACGGTCGGGGCCCGAGGTGGTCGCGACGGCGCAGTTGTCGCGGCACATAGGTTGCGTAGCTTTCCGGCAAAGCCGGGGTTCCTCCTGTCAACATGCGCCTGCAGGCAGCCCGGACGGCCGCGGGCTTGGATGTCACACACGCGGACCCTGCTGCCGACAGGTCCAGCCAATTCACGAACGCGTCGGTGAAGCGCTCCGGATTGTCCGGGTCGACATAGTCGTCGCGCGACTCAGATAGGAGCAGCAGTCGCCAACGGTCGGTGCCGGTGATCTGCGACATGCCGGATGGCAACCTTGCGCAAGACGAAACGGAATCCGATCAGACTGGGTTTCCACATGGTCGGCTTGATTTTCGAAACGGCTGCCTTGGCGACGTCTATCAGCCCGATAGCGGGCGGGAAGAGCGGCGGACGAAGGAGGCGATTCCAACAGTCAGGGTAGCCATGAAGATCAGTGTGGCTGACACGGCCTGTGTGACCACGAGCGAGATCAGGGAGAGCGTCGCGCTCGTCAGGATTATGCCGATAGAGTTCGCTGTCCTGCACAGGGCGAACACCTCAGCTTTCCGCTGTGGCGGTGACACTGCGTCGAGTATCAGCGAGTAGTACGTCCCTAAAGGCTACCTCTGGGACGGTGAGCAGTTTCATGCTTCTCTATCGGAGTAGTTGTGTCTATAACTGCCCATGAATGGCCATGCATGGCTATCACTGTCAAGACCAGCCATGCGATAGCCTGCTTCGTGGGACGCGGCCGCTCATACGCGGTCTGAAGCAGCCTTTCTTGGTGCTCCCCGCAATTTTGTTGCACCACAGGACCCGCCGACGCTTCACAAGCGTCAATCTGGCGGTCTTCTTCCCGGCACGCGCTTTCCGCCCGAGTGTCTGGCTCTTTTGCACGCAGGGCGAGAAATGGCAGTCAATGCCGATCGCCCCAGGTCGCCCCCCCTCGCGGGGGCGTGGATCGAAACACCTGCTCGGCAAGCACGCCGCCGCGGCCATCGCGTCATCGCGATTGGGTGTGACCCGGGGCTGAAGATTCGCACCCGGTTACCACCGCCTCAAGCGATCGCGGTTACAATTGTAGGTGTGAAGATACACCGTTAAACTATGGTATTTCAATGCACTCCGACCTGGGGCCAAAGCCCCCGGAGCCTCAGGTCGCGGAGAGAATCGATCCTTCGGAGAGAGATTCGGGCGCTCGTTGCAATTCCAGAGCCCCAGGTCCACCCCGCAAACCCACAGGAAACCTGCGCCTCCCACGCCCGTCCCCCCGAGGGGAGGGCGCTTACTCAGAAGGAGAATGGTGTAGGAAGCAGAACTGGATACGAAATTTCCCCGGCTTGGGGCTGTGAGACGGTACGACTTGGGCGCGAGATGCATTTCTGGTATCCATTCTGCGAGTTGCGATCAGGCGTTTCCAATGTCCACACCGTGTAGCCAGAAACAAAATCCGGCTGCGGCCGTACGACGGCAGCGGCTTCGCAGTCGCGGCCTCATCCGGCTGGAAGTCCGGGTGCATCCGGAGGATGCACCCCTCGTCCGAGCGGTCGCCAGGGCGCTGGTGGACTCGCAACGAGCCGTCCCTACACGAGCGCTTCTTCGCGGGCGCTTTGCTCCAATCCCGACCCGCAGCCTGAAGGACCTACTTTCATCGGCGCCTCTCGATGGGATCAACCTCGAGCGGTCACGCGATTCCAGGTATAAACAGGCCCGCCCTGCCATTTGATCGACACCGCGGTGCTGCTGGGCACCTCGACGAACATTTGACCTCAGGCAAGCACCCCGTGGCTTGCTTCCGCCGAATTCGTGGACGGTCGAGCGCATGCAGTGGGAGCGTGCCACTTGACGTATATCGTATTACGTGATACGTATCGACGTGATCCGGAGCTTCCGTGACAAGGTAACTGCGATGGTTTTCTCCGGCAGGCTGCCGCGGGGAATGGCGCGCGATCTGGCCCTGGCAGCACGGCGCAAACTGGCCGCCATAGACGCAGCCGAACGCCTGGACGACCTCCGGGTTCCGCCGGGAAATCGGCTGGAAACCCTGCGCGGCGATCGTGCTGGTGAGCACTCCATCCGGATCAACGGCCAGCGGCGTATCGCCTTCATTTGGAGAGATGACGGTGCGCATGAGGTCGAGATCGTGGACTATCATTAGTAGCGTAAGGGGAAACTGAGATGTCGACGCCGCAGCTGATTTCCCGAACGGACCTCGATGCCGCCCGGGTCGATTTTTCGGGGCTCGACAGTGCCGAGCGGCTTCCACCCATTCATCCCGGCGAGGTGTTGCGCCACGACTTTCTCGAACCGCTGGGCCTGACCGCACACGCCCTTGCGTTGGCCCTGCGGGTGCCGGCAAACCGCATCACTGCCATCCTCGCAGGTGATCGCGCGGTAACAGCGGAGACCGCGTTGCGTCTGGCGAGGCATTTTGGCACGAGTGCCAGCTTTTGGCTCAACCTGCAAAAGGCCTATGAGCTAGACGTGGCCGAACGCGCGGCCGGCGCTCGCATCCGCGCTGAGGTGGTGCCGCGCGCTGCGGCCTGACGGTCATCCGCTTTTTTGCACCAGCAGCGGCGACATGACCTCGTCGAAAGCGTCATTTGGCACCGATCAATGCCGATCAATGTGCCTATGCCTGGGCGTATTCCTCCATGAGAGAGCCGACCCATGCCCCGCATTGGCCCGCCGAGACATCGAAGGTGGTCGTCCCCGCGATCCGGCGAAGGCCAGTGCCCTGGCGGCATGGTTCGCCGATGTCGTCGACGCGCCGCCGGTTGCAACCGCGCAAGTGCATGGGCCGGTTCTGATCACGCGCAACACGGCCGACGGCGAACGATGGGGGCGGTTGCTGAACCCGTTTGCGCCTTGGACAACCGGACGGTCGCGCTGCGCAAGGAACGCGGCAGGTGCAGCCAAGCCGGGAGGGGAGGTGTGGCTGGGGCCAGATCTCAAGGAAATGATCGGTTGTTGCCGCCCCAATTCCCACCATATGCGTCCGGCCCATCTCAATGCCTTGGACCGCCGCCATGAAACAACTCTCCAGCATCCCGCCCGCCGCAGGCTGGCTGGGCTTCTCGGGTCTCTTGCCTTTCGCGGTCGCCGCTTTGGCCGCGCTATTGCCGTCTGCTCCACTGCACGCATCTGCGCAATTCGGTCTGGTCGCCTATGGCGCGGCGATCCTGTCTTTCCTGGGGGGCGTCCGCTGGGGCCTGGCAATGGCCGAGGCGGACCCCGCCCGATTATTCGCGCGGCTGGGTTTCAGCGTGCTGCCGTCCCTGGTGGCCTGGGTTGGTTTGCTGGTGCCGGTATCCGCGGGGCTTGTGCTGCTGGCGGTCGGCTTTGCCTTGATGCTGATGGCTGATGTCCGCCTCGCCATGGCACCTGACTGGTACCGATATCTGCGACTCCCGCTCTCAGCCGGGGCGATCTGCGCACTGACACTGGGCCTGTTCGCCTGATGGCCGATGCGATCGTGGTGGTGGTGGGCGCCACCGGCGGGATTGGCGCGGCCTTGCATGCTGAGATCAGCGCTGCCAGCGCAGTGGACCTGGTCATCGGCCTGGGGCGGCCCGGGTTCGACCTGTGCGATGAGAGCAGCATCGTGCAGGCGGTGGCGGCGTTGCCGGCCGGCGATCTGCGATTGGTCATCAATGCGGCCGGCCTCCTGCATGACGGCGAACAGCGCCCGGAAAAGACCCTGCGGGAACTCGATCCGACGCATCTCGCTCGTGTCTTCGCCGTCAACGCCATCGGCCCGGCGTTGCTGATGAAGCATTTTCTACCGCGGTTGCCGCGGAAGGGGCGCTCCGTGTTTGCCAATCTGTCCGCCCGCGTCGGCAGCATCGGCGATAACCGGCTGGGCGGCTGGTATGGCTACCGGGCATCGAAGGCGGCGGCAAACCAACTCGTGCGCACCGCGGCGATCGAGCTTGCGCGCACCCATCCCGAGGCGATCTGCGTGGCGCTCCACCCCGGCACGGTCGCAACGCGCCTCTCCGCACCCTTCGTCCGCGAGAGGCGGCCGGTTCTGACACCAGCTGAGGCAGCGCGACACCTGCTGGCGGTGCTCAACGGGTTGCAGGCCGCCGACAGCGGCAATTTCTTTGACTGGCGCGGCGCGCCGGTCCCGTGGTGATCCATGCCAGCGATGCGCCAGAAGGCTGACCTGCCAGAAAAGACCTGCCCCACCTGCAACCGGCCGTTCGCGTGGCGGCGTAAGTGGGCGCGGGACTGGCCGCAGGTGCGCTTCTGTTCGGAGCGCTGCCGGCGCCCGGCGCGATACCGGCCGCAGGCGACTGAGGCTCAGAATCCGCGATGACCACGCTGCGCCTGGTGCTGGGCGATCAGCTCTCGGCCGATCTGTCGGCACTGACGGATATCGACCCGGCACGCGACGTGGTGCTGATGCTGGAGGTGGAGCAGGAGTGCCGCCATGTTCCTCATCACCAGCAGAAGATCGTCCTGTTTCTCAGCGCCATGAGGCATTTCGCCGATACGCTGCGCGCGCAAGGCCTGCGGCTGGACTATGTTCGGCTGGACGATCCGGCCAACACAGGCAGCTTTGCCGGCGAGGTCGAACGCGCGCTTATCCGCCACCGAGCGACACGTCTGGTGCTCACGGAACCCGGCGAATGGCGCGTGCAGGCGCTGGTTGAAGCGTGGGCGCACCGCTTTGGCCTGCCAGTTGAGATACGCGCCGATGAGCGGTTCTTCGCCTCACGGGCGCGGTTTCGGGCATGGGCAAAGGGGCGGCGGGTTTGGCGCATGGAGCATTTCTACCGCGAGATGCGGCGCGAGCACGACGTTCTGATGCAGGACGGCGCGCCTGTCGGCGGTGACTGGAACTTCGATGCGGAGAACCGCAAGCGCCTGCCACGTGGGGTGGCCCTGCCGGCCCGCCGCCGGTTCGCGCCGGATGGCGTCACCCGCGAGGTCATGACGTTGGTGGCGCAGCGGTTCGGCGGGCATTTCGGCAGGCTGGATGACTTCGGCTGGCCGGTGACGCGCGACCAGGCGCTGGAGGCACTCGCCGATTTCATTGCCCACGGGCTGCCGCGCTTCGGGGATTACCAGGATGCGATGCAGACCAGCGCGCCGTTCCTCTATCATTCCCTGCTCGCGCCCGCACTGAACCTCGGCCTGCTGTCGCCGCGCGAGGTCTGCGCCGCTGCGGAAGCCGCCTACCGGGCTGGCCGAGCGCCGATCAATGCGGTTGAAGGTTTCATCCGGCAGGTGTTGGGCTGGCGGGAGTATGTGCGCGGCGTCTATTGGACGCTGATGCCCGGCTACGCCGGCGCCAACGCGATGCACGCCGACCGCCCGCTGCCGGAGTTCTACTGGACCGGCGAGACCAGAATGCGGTGCCTGCGCGAAGCCATCGCCAGCACTCGCGACCACGCCTATTCGCATCATATCCAGCGGCTGATGCTCACCGGCAATTTCGCATTGCTTGCAGGGGTAGCGCCAAGGGAGATCGAGCGCTGGTACCTCGCCGTCTACGCCGACGCGCTGGAATGGGTGGAAATGCCGAATACGCTGGGAATGGCTGTCTTTGCCGATGGCGGGCATATGGCGTCCAAGCCCTACGCGGCCTCGGGCGCCTACATCAAGCGGATGTCCGATTTCTGCGGCGGCTGCGCCTATGAGGTGGAACGCAAGAGTGGTCCCGCAGCGTGCCCGTTCAACTATCTCTACTGGGCGTTCCTGATCCGCCACCACGACCAGCTCGCCGGCAACCCACGCATGGCGATGCCGTATAGCACCCTCGCCGGCTGGAGTGAGTCGCGCAAGCAGACATGCCTCGCCGATGCCGACCATTTCCTTGCGATGCTCGCGGGTGCGGGAACAGGTGCTTGAACCTGGTTCTCGCCGGTTGTGCGGCTCCGCGGCGCCGCGATGAACGCCTGGCAGCCGGCCAACGCCCATTCCGGACGCGTCTCTGCCCAGTCTCGGCCGCGCCGGGCGAGTGCGGCTTCGTGCGCAGCCCGTGGCAGGCGCAGCGCTCGCTCGCCGCGCGCCAGCTTGAACGGATTGACCGCCACGCTCGACGCCAGCGGCCAGGCTGGCGGAACGGCCCGCGCCGCGCGGTCCGCAACCGATTCGAGCTGCGCGATGTCCAAGCGGCTTTCGCAGCAGGGATGGGACATGATTGACGCTCCACCCGGATCAGGACGCATTGCGGGTAGACCAGCCGCCGACCAGCCGGTCGAACACGGCGTTGGCGTAGCAGCCGTTCGAGAGGTGCACGCGAAGCACCGCCGCGGCGCGGTGGTGCGCCCAGAGCGGGAACATCGCCTGCACCAGCGCGACCAGGCCGAAGCTGGCGACCGCGAGCACGATGAGCGACCACTCCAGCGGCCCGGGCGCCGGCGGCGGTGGCAGCAGACCGGCGGTGAGTGCGCGCGCCGCTGCCTGCATGCCGAAGTAGCCGACCACGGTCGCCACAGCGTAGACGGCGGCGCGTTGCGTGAGCGCCCTGGGCGCTGCGTCGGCGAACCCCTGCGCCAACATGGAGGCGTCGACCACCCGGCGTCCGCATGATTGTGTTCGGTGCCTGATGGCGGACGGCCATCGATGACAGGTCCAGCTGCGATCTTGTTGTGGCGCCTGCCCTGGTCTTCAAGCGCAGCTGCCCGGAAAGCCATGTCCTCCCGCGGCTTGCTGGCCGGGCTGCAGAAGAAGGGCTTCACCATCGAGACGCTCGATCGCGTCCGCATGGTCGGGGCGAACAAGGAGCGGACCAAAGGGTCCTACACCGTCTACCGCTTCACGCCCGACGCCGCAGCCTGCCAGGGGTAGCCGGACATCCTGGACTTTGTTGACGACAGGCTGCGTATACGTTGGTAATATACAGCGCATGCTTGATCTCGAATATATCGTTGGATTCGACTGAGATGCCGGCAACGACCGCAAAAACGTCGATAAGCATGGCGTAAGCCAGTCCGAGGTCGAGCAGCTGTTCCTCAACGAGCCGCTACTCGTGGTGGATGACATGCAGCACAGTCAGGTCGAGGCGCGCTTCCATGCCCTCGGGCGTTCGGATGCCGGCCGTTTGCTACATGTCACCTTCACGCTTCGGCGCGAAGGTACGGTGATCCGGGTGATCTCGGCTCGCAACATGAGCCGCAAGGAAAGGAGCCGCTATGCCCAGGAAGCCTGAGGCCGTTCCGCTGTTCACCAGCGAGGCTGAGGAACGAGCCTATTGGGAGAGCCACGACTCTGCCGATCATATCGACTGGAGCAAGGCGCAGCGCGTGCACTTCGCCAACCTGAAGCCGTCCACCAAGTCTATCTCGCTGCGTTTGCCGGCGAGCCTGCTCGAGCGGATCAAGATCGAGGCCAACAAACGGGACGTGCCTTACCAGTCCCTCATCAAGATGTGGCTTGCCGAGAAAGCCCGTTAGCGTCGGCTGAGCGGCGGCCAGCGTTTCAGCCGTGGCGATGTTGTCGAAGGTCCGGTCCGCGCCATCGAGCACGGCAACCTCGGGAGTCGCCTCCTGCCAGCGCCGCACGATCACGTCGACGTAGCGGGGGTCGATCTCCACCAGCACTGCGCGCCGCCCGGTTCGCTCCACTGCGATCATGGTGGTGTCGGAGCCGTCGAACGGGTCCAGCGCGGTATCGCGCTGTTCGCTGCTGTTGCGGATGGCGCGTTCGACCAGCGCCACCGGCTTTATGATCAGGTGCAGGTCGTTGCGGGCCGGCTTGTCGAAGTGCCGGACGTTGCCCTGACCGCGTCCGCGCATGGCTGGGCCGAACAGGGACGGCGTGAAGGGATCCTACACGGTCTACCGGATCGCCAGCTGACCCGGCGCCCAGCCCATTACGTCGCCGCCAGGTCTCCCCTGGCGGCAGCAATCGCGTTGAAGGACTGCCTGACCCGACGGGTCTTGCCAAATTTTGCCAAGAGCGACATTCTCAGCAAATGACCACGATGAACGTCTCACTCCCTGATGCGTTGAAATCCTTCGTCGACGAGCAGGTCACGTCGGGCGGATACAGCACCAGCAGCGAGTATGTCCGAGAGTTGATCCGAAAGGACCATGACCGGCAAAGACTCCGTGCCATGCTTCTCGCAGGTGCAACCAGCCCGCCGGGTCGGCCCGCCGATGACGACTACTTCGACGCGCTCCGGGCCCGCGTGCGTCGCACGTCTCAAGCGTGACGCCTCGACCCGTCATCCCGCGCGAACTCGCAGGGAAGGACATCGACGAAGCCATCGCCCACTACGAAGCCGAGGGTGGGTCGGAACTCGCCCAGCGGTTCATTGATGCTCTCCAGCAGGGCTTTCAACGGATCCGCCGCAGTCCCGGTGTTGGCTCGCCTCGATATGCCTACGAATTGGGGCTCGAAGGGTTGCGGGTCTGGCCACTACGCCGCTTTCCCATGTTGATCTTCTACCAGGAACGGCCAGACACCATCGATGTGTGGCGCATCCTTCATGCGCAGCGCGACATTCCGTCCTGGATGGCAGAGCCGGAACTCCGGTAGCAATCAAGCCCACCAACGAGGCTCCCCTGGCGGCGGCCGGGCTGGCCGGCTGGTATGCGATCCTGAACGGCGATTACTGGGCGCGTCGCGCAAGGCCGGCGCTGACGCCGCTACGCGGACTCGCCGGTGCGACAGACAATGACTGGTCCGCGGCTGCGGCGGCGTTCGAGGCCGCGGGCCGGGCGGCGCGGCGTCTCCACTGATCGGTCACGCCGCTGCCGGGTCGCCATTGGTGACGCCGATATCCGATGGATCGAACCGATCCGCCACCGCGGTCAGCAGTTCGTTGACATGTTGCTGCAGGATCGTCTGCATCAGATGCGGATCGGCGCCAAGATCGGCCGCCATCAGCCCCGCCACCCGCGCCGGCCAGGTCAGCAGCGCGTCGCGCATGCCGCCGGCGATCTCGTCGATTGCGGCGTTGGCGGTGCGGCTGTCGATCAAGCGTCCCTTCTCCTCATCCAGCGCCAGCCGCTGTGCCTCCACCTTGAGGGCCAGTTGCGCCACCTTCAGCCGGGCGAATGGGCTGCCGTCCGGCATGGCGGGCACCAGCGGCGAGCGCGTCGGGTCGGCCGTCGCCGCCATGCGCTGGCGAGTCTTCTCGACGTCCCATTGCCCCGACGCCTCGCGCATGATGCGCCCAGCCCGCTCGGCCTTCTGCAGTGCAGTGTGGGACACGCCGATACGACGGGCGACCTCGCGCGTGGACGGCGTGACCTCCGACATGATGCCTGCCCCCGCTATGATCGGCGCCGCGTATCATGGCGAGGCAACCCGGTTCGCAGCACCGAAGCCGCGGCATGGTTCGCATGTCAGCAGGACATGTTGGAGAGAGGAACGAAGGGAAATCAGCCGCTTGACGGGTAAGCTCCGCCCGCCGTGGCAACCTGGCAACCAGATTCAGCGGCTGACGCTAGCGACCTACCGCGCGCCGCCCCCCCATACAGTATTCGCGGGAAGGAACCAAGTAATTAAAGAACAATACTTTGATCTATATTATTCTATTACTTCCGGTCGTCTTATCGCCTCGATCTTCGGCCATCCGCTGGAAGCCAGCCCGGCTCCCGGCCCATCCCTTCAACGATGCCTGCATCATACTGCGAGTGGTTCCAGCGCCGCAATGCGGTTTTGTGGGTGTCCTGCTCGCATGGTGGACATTGTCCACACATCTGCGTAGAACCCAGCCAGGAGAACAACATGCTCAAGCCAGACCCGTCCGCATCGCGCCGCGCCACTGCGGCTCGCAAGCCCGCCGCCAAGCCGGCTGCGAGTGTGACGTCTCGCGCCACCACGGGTGGCGCCATCAACATCCGCGTCCGCGACGACGACCGCGCGCTGATCGATCAGGCCGCCCTGCTGTCCGGCAAGTCGCGCTCCGAGTTCATGCTCGAGGCCGCGCGGCATGCGGCCGGTGAGGCCATCCTCGACCGGACGCTGTTCCGCATGGCGCCGGCGGCATTCGCCAGGTTCACGGCGATGCTGGACGCGCCGCCGCAGCCGAACGCGAAGCTGCACCTGTTGATGCAGACCAAGGCGCCGTGGGAGTGAGCCGAGGCAAGCTGTCGCCTCCCGCGCCGCTCGGCGATGACCACGACCTCTCGATGTTCGACTATGGCGAGCCGTCGCTGAATGGCTGGCTGGCCCGCCGCGCCAGGGCCAACCAGGCAGGCGGCGGGTCTCGGACCTTCGTGGTCTGCCGCGATGGCTTCGTGGTAGGCTACTACTGCTTGGCTGCCGGGGCGGTGGTCGCGGCGGCGCCGCCGGGCCGTGTCCGGCGCAATATGCCCGATCCGATCCCGATGGCGGTGCTGGGCCGCCTCGCGGTCGACCGCAGCCTGCGGGACCAGGGGCTGGGCAAGGCGCTGTTGCGTGATGCCCTGCTCCGCACCCTGCAGGCGGCCGAAGCGATCGGCGTGCGCGGTATTCTTGTTCAGGCACTCGGCGAGGAGGCGCAGCGCTTCTACCTCGCCTGCGGCTTCACGGCGTCGCCGGGTGACCCGATGCTGCTGATGGCCACGCTCGGCGACGTCACCGCCGCACTGGGCTGATCCGTCACGCGACCCTGGGCCGTGACAGCAGGTCGTAATGCATGGCCAGCGTGCCCAGCGCCCCGACCAGGATGCCCTGGCCGTGCGCCGGCACGATCGGCCTGCCGTTCCAGCCTCGCTGCATTGCCCACTCGCGGATCGAGCATTCCAGTCCGACGACATGCCAAAGACAGGAGCCGCTGGGACTTGCGGGCACGGCACCGCCTGAAGCCCAGGCTGATCAGGCTGCGCACCACACGGTTCTGGTCGGGCTGGGTCCAGCGCGCCTTCTCGATGCCGAGCGTGCGCTCCATGATATCCCCCACCGAGACATCGGTGAGCGGTGTGGGACGGGGATGGCGATAGGCATTGCGCTCGCCGAGGCCGTTTTCCAGCCACTGGATCTCGTTCTCGAGATAGGCCTGGATCAGTTCGTCCCAGGCATCGCCCTGATAGCGCTTCGCGTGTTCTTCGGCGGCCAACCAAGCTCGGTGTTGGCAGCACCGGGCCATCGGCTTGATTGCGTCAGTCAGGTCATCCGCGTCTCGGCCGCAGCATCATTTGGCATCGATTCCGGCGGCCAATAGTGATGGGCGTATCGCAGCCGACACAGATCACGCAACACTTCTTCCGGAAGCTGGGTTGCGAGGCGGTCAGGCGCCATGAACGATACATCCGAGGACGGGCGTCCTTGCGTGATCCAGTCCGAGAGAATTTCGCCGAGCGCCGGCGCTGTGGTGAGGCCGCCCACGCAGCAGCCGCCGATCACATAAAGGCCGCCTATCCCCGGGGCGGGCCCCAGCACATGCTCGCCGTCGGCCGTCATCGTCGGTAGCCCGCCGCGGAACTCGCGGATTGCCACGTCGCGGAAAACCGGAAACTGCTCGGCGACACTCTTCGCCAGGCGCCGCAGCACCGCCAAATCCAACTCCAGATTCTCGATACAGAAATCCTTCGGTATATCCCTCATGTCATACTGCACCGGATCGGACTCATAACCCCCGAGCATCAGCGACCCGTTATCGGGGCGGACATAGACATTGGCGTCGATGATGCGGGTGATCGGCTGGGTGGGCCGCACGTCCGGCAACCGCGCGGTCAGCATCAACTGGTGGCGGGTCGGCACCAGCTTCACGCTGGCGCCGCCTTGTTCCGCCACCACGCGCAGCCACGCTCCGGCCGCGTCAACGACGACCGGGGCACGGATATCGCCGTGCGGTGTGCGCACACCGGCCACAGCGGCGCCTATGGTGAGGATTTCCTCGACCGGCATATTCGGCAGCGTGATCGCACCGAGACGCGCGCTCGCCCGGGCGTAGCCGGCAGGAACCTGGACCGGCTCCAGATAGACATCCGACCGTATATGCATCACCGCGCGCACGCCGTCGGTTGACAGGAATGGCATCAGCCGGCGGGCTTCATCGAAGGAGATGAGCGCAACATCCAGCCCCAGGGCGCGGCCACGCTCGACGTCTTCATGGACCTGCGCTTCATGCTGCGGAAGGCGCGCAATCTTCAGGCTTCCCGGCTGCTGGAACTCCATCGGCTCGCCGGTCTCGGCCTGGAAGTTAACGATCTTCTCGACGCCCCGTGTCGCGATACGTGTCATCGCGATGTCAGGGCGCAACACCCCGCTCAGCCCGGCGGCGCGCGGCGAGGTCTGCGAGGCAAGCTCCGCCTTGTCGAGCATGGCCACCGAGAGCCCGGCCTTGGCCAAGTGAAAGCAGGTCGATGCACCGAGCGCACCCGACCCAATCACCACGGCATCAACCCGTTCGGGTACGGCGCTACGGTTCATGCCCGGCTCCCCTGTAAGCGGCCGCGCGCGAAATACCGCTCCATCTTGCGAACTCCGTGCATCATCGGCCATGCCATGATCAGATACATCACCCCCGCCAGCAAGTAGTATTCCATCGGCAGGTAATATGTGCCGGCCAGATCACGCGAGCGCAGCATCAGCTCCGGCGCAGCGATCAGCGATGCAAGCGAAGTGTCCTTGAGCAGCGATACCAGGTAGTTGGCCATCGGCGGCAGCACGATCGGCACCGCCTGCGGCAAGGTGATGTCGCGCATGATCTGCCCGCGGCGCATGCCCAGCATCTGGGCCGCCTCGTGCTGGCCGGAATCGACCGCCTGGATGCCGGCGCGATAGACCTCGGCCAGGTAGGCGGCACCGTTCAGTCCAAGCGCCACCACTGCGGCGACAAAGCCGCCCAGCACGATGCCCAATGGCACCAGCCCGAAATAGATCAGGAACAGCAGGACCAGCGCCGGGATGCCGCGGATCAGTTCGATGTAGAGGAACGCGATCCGCCCGACGATGCCGCCCGACAGGCGCAGAATAGCGATCACCAGACCCAACACAGCGGCGACCACGAATGCGAATGCCGTCATGCGCAGCGTCCCGCCGGCGGCGAGCAGCAATTCCGGCAGGCTCGTATAGAAGATGTCCCAGGTCATGTCTGCCCCTGTCTCATCTGCCCGTGCCTCAGCGGCGGCCGCGCGAGACGCGTGCTTCCGCGCGGCGGGTCAGGTAGCCAAGCGGGATGCTCAGCACCAGGTAGATCGCGGCCGTGGCCAAGAAGATCTGCGTGGCCAGGAATGTCTTGTCTACCAGCGACCGGGCGCGGAACATCAGCTCCGGTGCGGCGACGGCAGATGCCAGCGCGGTGTCTTTCAGCAGGCCGATCGCGAAATTGCCCAACGGCGGCAGAACGACCCGCATGGCCTGGGGCAGGATGACGATGCGCAGCGCCGCTAGGCGCGTCATTCCCAGCATTTGCGCCGCCTCCATCTGCCCCTGATGGACCGACTCGATGCCGGAGCGAAAAACCTCGGTGAGATAGGCGCCGCCATTGATCCCGAAGCAGATGATGGCCGCCGAGAGCGGGTTCAGCCGGATGCCGAACTCGGTCAGCCCGAAATAGACGATGAACAACTGGGTCAGCACCGGAACGGCACGGAATACATCGACATAGATCGCGATGATGATCCGCAGCGGGCGCCAGTCGAGCCGCTGCAAGGTCGCCAGGACCAGTCCGATCAGCGCCGCCACGATGAACCCGCCGAAGGTGATCTCGACCGTGGTAATCGCGGCGAAGAGCAGGAGCGGAAGAAGCTCCCACGTCGTCAGCCAGCCACTCATGGTGCCGACGTCTCGTTCATCACCTCACGATCGACGACAGCACGCAGGAACGCCTGTATCCGCGGATGGGAGGGTGAGCGGAACAGCTCATGCGGCGGGCCTTCGTCAACGATGCGGCCATGATCCATGAACACCACACGATCGGCCACGTCCTCGGCGAACTGCATCTCGTGGGTCACGATCAGCATGGTCATCCCGTCGCGCGCCAAGCCACGCATGACGTTCAGCACCTCGCCGATCAGTTCCGGATCGAGCGCCGATGTCGCCTCGTCGAACAGCATCAGCCGCGGCCGCATCGCCAGCGAACGCGCGATCGCGACGCGCTGCTGCTGCCCGCCGGACAGCCGCTCCGGATAGTCGCCCGCCTTGTGCGCCAGCCCGACCTTGCGCAGCAGTTCCCGCGCCAGCGGCTCTGCCTCGGCGCGGCTCTGCTTCAGCACTCTGGTCGGGCCGAGCATCACGTTTTCCAGCGCCGTCAGATGCGGAAACAGGTTGAACCGCTGGAACACCATGCCGATGCCGGTGCGGACATGGGCGATCTCGCGATCCGACATCTCGCGCCAACGACCGTCCACCAGTCTGGCGCCAATGCGTTCGCCACCGATCGCGACATGGCCGGAAGTCGGCTTTTCAAGATGGGCGACGCAGCGCAGCAGGGTGGTCTTGCCGGAGCCGCTCGGCCCGATGATCGCCACCTTCTCGCCCATCCGCACAGCGAGATCGACATCCTTGACGACCTCGATCTCACCGAACCGCTTGGTCAGCCCCACGACCTCGACCAGTGGGGTCGGCGCGACGTCACCGGTGCCGGACATCAATCAGGCGAACAGAGACGAGAAGTCTTTCGTCGGGTGCGCGCCTGGCCCGATGACATTACCCGCCGCATCACGATCCACGCCGATACGCGGGTTCTTCTCCGGCGGAACCAAGTAATCGGGGTTGCTGACGCCGTATTTGCGCATCAGCGCACCATTTTGCTTGGTCCTCCACATCCATTTCACGCCGGCGTTCACCGCATCGAACAGGTCGAAATTGGTCTGGTTCATGCCCATCACAGTGTGCTGCTTGCTGGTGAGCTGCGGGAACCGCGCATCGTGCATCAGCGGAACCTGCTTGAGGTTCCAGTTAGGGTTCTTGAGGATCATGTAATCGCCGAGCGGGGCATCGACCACCGCGAAATCGAGCCTCCCCGCCACCACGTCGCGCACCACTCCGTCGCTGTTGTCGTAGAGCTTCACCTCGGTCACCCCAGGCAGCTTCTTCATCTCCGGCACGATCGTGAAGCCGTTGACGGTGCCTATGGAGTGGCCTTTCGCGTCCTCCACGGTGATCTTGTCCGTGAACGGCTGGTCCTTCTTCATCAAGACGAAAGTGCCCGCGAAGTAGATCGCATCGGTGATCAGCAATGCCGCGGCGCGCGCCGGCGTCCACCCCATGTTGCCGACCATGATATCGGCGCGCCCACTCTTGACCGACTGCACGGTGGCCGACCATTCCATCTGCGCAGATTTCACGCCGAGGCCGAGTTTCTTTGCGATTGTCTCGACGATCTCCGCGTCCGAGCCGATCAGCTTGCCATTCTCCATCGCGATTGCCGGCATCTCGTTGGAATTCGCGATGGTCAGCACACCCGGCTCGACAGTCTTGAAGGCCGGGGCGGCGGCGGCCTGGCGGCCGGAAGTGGCCAGCAGCGTTGCCCCCGCACCAATCATGAACGTGCGGCGCGACGGTTTTATGAACGCCATGATCCACCCCTTTATGGTCATACTCGGGATTGCCCCGACCGGCAGCCATTCCGGCTGTCCCGCATGAAGCGTAGTTATCATCACGCCATTCCACAAGCGATAATTGACCAACCTGGTGTTCAGGCTGGTTCAGGTCTTGCGGCGGCCAGGCGGGACTCGCTTCAATACATGATATCGCCGCCATTGGGGGAGAGCGTGGCTCCGACATAGAAGCCGCCATGCGGGCCTGCGAGCAGCAGGACGGTAGCGGCGATTTCCTCCATCGTACCGAACCGGCCGGCAGGCAGGCGGGCGATGAACGCTTCGCGCCATTCCGCCGGATTGCGGCGAACCAGTTCGGTATCGACCGGGCCAGGCGCGATCGCGTTGACCCGCACGCCTTTGGGTGCCGCCTCCCATGCCAGCGCGCGGGTGAAGCCGCCAATGCCGGCCTTGACGCTGCAATACGGAGAGAGGTTCGCGCCACCCTTGATGTCGAGCTGACTCGCGACATTTATGATGCAGCCGCGGCCACGCGCCCTCAGCGCCGGACCGCCTCGTTGACGATGGCCTGGCGCAGCAGCTTGTCCATGATCTCATCGACGGTGAAGGTCGCCACGCCGTGCTGGTGCCACGCCCGCCGACGCATCGCATCCAGTTCGGTGGCGTTGGTGGGACTGCGGCTACGATCGAGACAACTGTGCGGCGGTCGCGGACCGCCCGGCGGGACCGTGACCGGCCGAGCCAAAGCGATGTGCGTCGGGATCCGGCTCATCCCTGCCTCCCCGTGCCGACGGCGGCAGGGAGATCAGCGCCACGCCGGGACCAGCCGGGGCGGCGCGGCACGTTGGTATGCCACGGATGTCCCGCGGCGAGACCCGGTGCCACGATGAGGCACTCAACGGCGGCCGTCTCGTTGGCGGCGTCGTGCGAGGCGGGTTCCGTCATCTCGATGATCTCGTCATATCGATAGGTGGTGATGGTGTCGTTCTGCACGATCGAAGCTTCCGTGATGATGCGAAGGGAGCAGCAGGAACGCGGCCCCAGCGTGGTGGGCCACGGATCGGGTGCGCGACATCTGTATCCGGCCGGGCGGCGTCCATCGCATCGGCATCGCGTGCTGGCCACGGTCCAGTGGGTCCATGTGGGTCCGGGTGTGGGTCCGGGTTGGGTCCGGGTCTGCGTGTCTCGAAAACTGCAAAAATCCGCCATGGGTCCGGGTGGTCCGGGTGGGTCCGGGTTATTCGCTTACTCTTCCGTAGCCCCCCTATGCCCCCTGTACACGTTATGACGTGTGTGAGGCCCTGTACGGAAAAGAGAGTGACAGACCCGGACCACCCGGACCCACCCGGACCCATCCAGGAAATCCGCGGCTTTCCCGAGGGGGCGATACCCGGACCCATACCCGGACCCACCGGCGCAGACCCGGACCCACTTTCCATGCGCGCGCTCATTGCGCCGCATCCGAGGTGGGGCTGCGCCGATAGCGCCGCTCACGCTTGGCACTGGTGCCATGGCCGCCCTTGCGGGCGCGGCACTGTTTGAAGCCCAGGCTGACCAGGCTGCGCACCACACGGTTCTGGTCTGGCTGGGTCCAGCGCGCCTTCTCGATGCCGAGCGCGCGCTCCATGATCTCCCCCACCGAGACATCGGTGAGCGCCGCGGGGCGGGGATGGCGATAGCCGCGCTGAAAGCCGCCACCACGCCCGACCTCAAGCAGCAATGGCGGGAGTTGTTCGGCAAGGGGCCGCCGCCGCATAATCGCGCCTACCTGCAGAGCCGGCTCGCCTATCGGATCCAGGAACTGGCGTACGGCGGCCTGAAGCCCGAGACGCTGCGGCGGCTCGAGGCGTTGGGCGAGCAACTCGACGGCGGCAACGTCGTGCTGCGGCGCATCCGCGGCGACGACAAGCCGGTCACCGGCACGCGGCTGGTGCGCCAATATCAGGGCGTGGACCACACTGTTACGGTCCTGCCGGACGGCTATGAATGGCAGGGGCGGCCCTACCGCTCGCTGTCGGCCATCGTCCGCGCCATCACCGGCACCCGCTGGAATGGCTGGACATTTTTCGGCATCAAGACCCGGCGGGGTGGAGCATGAGCCGCAGGACGCCCGCCGCGGTGCCGGCTACCCCGGTCCCGGTCCGCAAGACCCGCTGCGCTGTCTACACCCGCAAATCCACCGACGAGGGGTTGGAAAAGGAATTCAACAGCCTGGATGCTCAGCGCGAAAGCTGCGAGGCCTATATCGCCAGCCAGCGCGCCGAGGGCTGGCTGCTGGTGCCCGACCGCTACGATGACGGCGGTGTCTCTGGCGGCACCCTGGCCTCCACTTTCATGCTGTCCACCAAGCCGGGCAAGGAGGCGTATGTGGCGCCGGTGATCGAGGCCGGCGGATATCGCTTCACGGTGAAAGTTGGGAAGCCACAGAATTCGGATGCGGCCAAGCTTGGCACAACTGCGGGTAAGCGTGCAGCGTTCCGGTGTCTGATGTCAGATGTTGCTGTGAGCTACGACCACATCCGGCAGCAGGGCAAAGCTGGACATATGGGTGCCAAGCTCATGGCCATCGTAGCCGAAGGTGATCGCGGCAGGGTCTATCTATCACCAACCGAGGAACATGAGCAGTTGGCGCGCGACGCCAAACCGGACTGGAAGCCCGATATGTTGCTTCCGGACAATCCACGCGACTTCAAGACTCCAAACTACGGCCTCACCACCTTCGGCGATCTATTCACGCAGCGGCAGTTGGTGGCGCTGAATTGCTTCTCCGATCTGGTGCTGGAAGCGCGCGAGGCAGCCAAGGCCGACGCCCTCGCCGCCGGCCGCCCCTCCGACCCCACCCCCCTCGCCAACGGTGGCACCGGCGCGCAGGCTTATGCTGATGCCTTGGCGGTGTACATTTCTTTTGCAATCTCCAAACTTGCCGATCGAGGCTCCACCATCTGTACTTGGTTTACCGAGCGAGATTCGACGCGGAACACTTTCGCTCGGCAGAGCATTCCGATGACTTGGGATCATGCCGAACTCAACACCCTCTTGGATGGCACAGGTAGCTTCCTTGGAGCGATCGAGTGGACAGCCGAGAGCATCGATGGCGTTGCATCTAGCCTGGGCTCGGCGTTTGGTATTAGCAAACAGTTAAACGCATCCAACCAGAATTTGAGCGAATCCAAGATCATTTCTACTGATCCCCCCTACTATGATAACATCGGTTACGCCGACCTCTCGGATTTTTTCTATGTTTGGCTCCGGCGGACACTGAAATCTATCTTGCCTGATTTGTTCGGCACTCTAGCTGTCCCGAAATCTGAAGAGTTGGTGGCAACCCCCTATCGCCATGGCGGCAAAGAAGCCGCTGAGGCGTTCTTCCTTGGCGGAATGACGGAAGCAGTGCACCGCCTGGCCGAACATGCTCATCCTGGATTTCCGACTACGATATATTATGCGTTTAAGCAGTCCGAAACGGATCTCAAGGATGGCACCGCTTCGACCGGGTGGGAAACCTTTCTCGACGCGGTGGTCCGCGCGGGATTTGGGATCAGTGGCACGTGGCCCATGCGCACCGAACTTGGAAACCGCATGGTCGGGTCTGGCAACAATGCCCTCGCGTCTTCGATCGTGCTCGTCTGTCGCCCACGTTCCATTTCCGCGCCGACAGCCACGCGTGTGAATCGGCGCCGCGGAGTGACCCCGACGCAGGCAGTCCGATCAAAGGCATGGCGCGCCGATCGGCACCAGGACCCCACGCCGAACAACAGCGGGGCGGAGAGTTGCGTGGATTTTGCCGATTTCGCCCGTGACCGTGAGGCGCTATTCCGCGACTTCCTGGCGCTGCCCGGCGGCCTGCCGAGCCACGACACGTTTTCCCGGCTGTTCCGGCTGCTTGACCCGGCGGCCTTGTCGTCCTGTCTCGACGATCGATCGTCGAGCGTACCATCGCCTGGCTGAATCGCTGCCGCCGATTGGCAAAGGACTGGGAGCGCCTCAACCGCGCCAGCCCCACCTTCCTGCACGGAGCCTCCGTCCGCCTCATACTCCGAAAGCTATGCCAAACCACGAATTGATCCCAGGCGACCGCCTGGGCCGGCTCAGGCGGGCGGAGACTCAGGCGGGTGATGGCCCAGGCGCGCGGTCGCTAAGGTAGCCAGCTGCCCCGGCCAGAGTGAACAGGCGATGATAGTCGGCTTCGGGAATGTCCAGTCCGGTGCGGGCATGCAGGCCGATGATTAGGTTGGTGAAGTCTATCGAGTCGAGGTCTAGTGCCTCGCGCATGTCCTCGTCGTCGGCGAGGCCGGCAAAGTCGGCTTCGGGGGCGATGCCGGCGATGATGTCGCGCAGCAGGGTGCGGGCTTCGGCTTCGGTCATAGAACCTCCGGCGTTTGCAGCAGGCGCGTGACGGTGGCGAGGTAGAGGCCGCCGGCGTGGCCGTCGGTGACACGGTGGTCTGCGGCGAGGCTCGCGGTGACAGCAGGTCGGGCGGCAACCGCGTCGCCGATGACCATCGGGCGGACCGACACACGGCCGAAGCCGATGATGGCGACCTGAGGCGGGTAGATGATTCCGGTGACTGACTCCGCGCCGCGCTCACCGAGGCTGGTAACGGTGACGGTGCCGCCGGTGAGCTCGGACAGGCGCAGGCCGCCGCCGCGGGCGCGCCGAACGAGATCGCGGATAGCGGCCATGAGTTCGGGGAGCGGGCGGCGGTCGGTGTCGCGGATGGCGGGTGCTACCAGGCCGCCGCCGCGCAGCGCGATGGCCCAGCCGGCGTGGATACCTGGGGAGGGGCGGTATTCGCCGTCCTCGAAGGTGCCGTTGAGGCGGGGCGTGTTGCGCAGGGCAAGCGCGGCGGCCTTCAGCAGCAACGCGGCGGGGAGCAGGCGCTCGGTGGGCGGGCGTGGGGCATTGAAGGCCTCGAGCCAGGCGAGGGCGGCGGTGAGGTCGATAGTCTCCGAGAGGTAGTAGTGCGGGATGTCGCGTTTGGAGCAGCTCATAGCGGCGGCGATGGCGCGGCGCATTTCGACGGCGTCGAAGCCGCGGGCAGCGGCGCGGCGGGGGACGGCTGCGGCTGCGGCGACGTCGGCCAGCGTGATGGCGCCATCGATGCCGGTGCCGCGCAGGGTGGCGAGCGGGATGTTGCGCTCGGCGGCAAGGCGGCGGGCGGCGGGCGAGGCGCGGATGCGCGAGGGTTCGGCCGGCGCGGGGGCAGGAGGGGGCGCCGGTTGCGGCTGAGCCGGTTTGGGCGACGGGGGTGCGTGAGGTTGGGTGGGTTCGGGAGCTTCCGCGCCGATCTGGGCGAGCAGGGTACCGATCGGCACGGTCTCGCCTTGGCCGATAGCGAGGCTGGCGACGACGCCTTCCTCGAAGCATTCGACCTCGATGGCGCCTTTTTGGGTTTCGACCACGGCGACGACATCGCCGGATTTCACTGTGTCGCCGGGCTTGATCAGCCACTCGACGAGGGTGCCGGACTCCATGTCGGCGCCAAGGGCGGGCATGCGGAAGGCGCCCATCGCGGTCAGGCCGGGCGAACCAGGCCGCGGGCGGCCGCGGCGATGCCCTCCGGCTGCGGCAGGGCGGCGTCTTCCAGATGCGGGGCGTAGGGCATCGGCACTTCGGCGCCGCAGACGCGGCGGGGCGGCGCGTCGAGTTCGAAGAAGGCTTCCTCGGCGATGCGCATGCCGATCTCGGCGGCCAGCGAGCCGCTGCGCCAGGCCTCGTCGACCATGACGCAGCGGCGGGTGCGGCGGACCGAGGCGAGGATGGTCTCGCTGTCGAGCGGGCGCAGCACGCGCAGGTCGAGCACTTCCGCGGAGATGCCGTCGGCAGCCAGCAGTTCGGCGGCGGCCAGCGCCTTGGTGACGCCGTAGCCGAAGGCGATGAGGCTGACATCGGTGCCGGGGCGGCGGATGCGGGCGTGGTCGATATCCACCTCGCGCAGCCCGGGGTCGAGCGTTGCCTCGACGTTGTAGAGCATGACGTGCTCGAAGATGAGCACCGGGTTGGGGTCCTTGAGCGCCGCGGGGAGCATGAAGCGGGCGTCCTCGACGGTGGCGGGGGCGAGGACGCGCAGGCCAGGAACGTGCGCGTACCAGCCCTCCAGGCTGTGCGAGTGCTGGGCGGCGACGCGGCGGCCGCCGCCGGTGGCCATGCGGATGACCAGCGGCACGGCGAACTGGCCGCCGGACATGTGCGGGATGGTGGCGGCGTTGTTGACGATCTGGTCAAGCGCCAGGAGACTGAAGTTGATCGTCATGATCTCGACGATCGGGCGCAGGCCGGCCATGGCGGCGCCGATGCCGATGCCGGTGAAGCCGTTTTCGGACAGCGGGGTGTCGCGGATGCGCACCTCGCCGAACTCGTCAAGCAGCCCCTTGCTGACGGCGTAGCAGCCGCCGTAGCGGCCGATATCCTCGCCCATCATGAAGCAGCGCGGCTCGGACAGCAGCGCGTCGCGGATGCCCTGCTTGCAGGCCTCGCGGTAGGTCATCGCCGTGGTGGATGGGGCGGTCATTGCGGGATCTCGGTCATGGTGACGAAGCGGGCGAGCTCCGCCACCGGCTCGGGCGTACCGGCCTCGGCGGCGATGACGGCGGCGGCGAGTTCGGCTGCGACCTCGGCGGCGACAGCCTCGGGCTCGCCGGCGGAAAGGAGGTGGCTCTCCTCCAGCCAGGTCTGGAAGCGGTGGATCGGGTCGCGTGGACGCCAGGCGTCGATCTCCTCGCGCGAACGGTATTGCTGCGGGTCGAACATCGAGTGGGCGCGGAAGCGGTAGGTGCGGCATTCGAGGAATTGCGGGCCGTCGCCGGCGCGGATAGCGGCGGTGGCGGTGCGGGCGGCGGCCTCGACGGCGACCACGTCCATCCCGTCCACGGCACTGGCGGCCATGCGGTAGGCGGCGGCCTTGCGGGCGATGTCGATCTCGCTCTCGGCGCGCTCCAGCGCCATGCCCATCGAGTAGCGGTTATTCTCGCAGACGAACAGCAGCGGCAGGCGCCACAGGGCGGCGAGGTTCATGGTTTCGTGGAAGGCGCCTTCGTCTACCGCACCCTCGCCGAAGAAGCAGGCGGTGACGGCGCCGCTGGCTTGCATCTGGTCGGCCAGCGCCACGCCTGCGGCCAGTGGCAGGCCGCCGCCGACGATGGCATTGCCGCCGTGGAAGCGGCGGGCGCGGTCGAAGATGTGCATCGAGCCGCCGCGGCCGCGGCAACTGCCCTGCTGAAAGCCGAGCATCTCGGCGAGCAGGGCTGCCATGGGCACGCCGCGGGCGAGCGCTTGGCCGTGCTCGCGATAGGTGGCGACGACGGCGTCCGTCGGCTCCAGCGCCTGCATCACGCCGACCGAGACGGCCTCCTCGCCGTCGTAGAGGTGCAGGAAGCCGAGGATCTTCTGCGCCTGGTAGAGCTCGACGCATTTCGCCTCGAACTGGCGGATACGCAGCATCTCGCGCAGCAGATGGCGGACATGAGCGTGGTCGAGCCGGACCTTGGGGTTCATCGCTCGTCGCTTTCCAGGGTGGAGATGTCGCCCTCGGGCAGGCCCATTTCGCGCGCCTTGAGCAGGCGGCGCATGATCTTGCCGCTGCGGGTCTTGGGCAGATTGGCGCGGAAGTCGATCTCCTTGGGCGCGACCGCCGCACCCAGGCGCTTGCGGGCGTGGCCGAGCAACTCGCGGCGCAGGGGCTCGCCGGCCTCGTAGCCCGGCTTGAGGGCGACGAAGGCCTTGACGATCTCGCCGGCCATCGGGTCGGGCTTGCCGATCACCGCGGCCTCGGCGACCGCGGGATGTTCGAGCAGCGCGCTCTCGACCTCGAACGGGCCGATCAGATGGCCGGACGACTTGATCACGTCATCGGCGCGGCCGACGAACCAGTAGTAGCCATCGGCGTCGCGCATCGCGAGGTCGCCGGTGAGGTACCATTCGCCGGCGAAGCATTTGCGATAGCGCGCCTCCTCGCCCAGATAGTCGCGCATCATCGAGGGCCAACCCGCCTTGAGCGCCAGTTCGCCCCCCTGCATCGGTGCGGTCACCGGCACCACTTCGCCGTCTCCGCGCCGCTCGACGATCGCCGCCTCGATGCCCGGCAGCGGCCGCCCCATCGAGCCGGGCTTCACGTCCAACGCCGCATAGTTGGCGATCATGATGCCGCCGGTCTCGGTCTGCCACCAATTGTCATGGAACGGCTGACCGAACGCCGCGACGCCCCATAGCACCGCCTCGGGGTTCAGCGGCTCGCCGACGCTGGCCATGAAGCGCAGCGCGGAGAGGTCGCGCGCGCGCGCCACCTCGGCGCCCAGCTTCATCATCATGCGGATCGCGGTCGGCGCGGTGTACCACACGCTCACCCGCTCGGCTTCCAGGATGCCGTACCAGGTCGGCGCATCGAATTCCGCCTCGACCACGATGTTGGTGACGCCGTGGGTCAGCGGGGCGATCACGCCATAGCTGGTGCCGGTGACCCAGCCGGGGTCGGCAGTGCACCAGAAGCGGTCATCCGGGTGCAGGTCGAGCGCATAGAACCCGGTGGCGTGATGGGTGACCACCGCCTCGTGCACATGGATCGCGCCCTTGGGCCGGCCGGTGGTGCCGCTGGTGAAGTGCAGCAGCGCCGGGTCCTGAGCGTCGGTCGGCGGGATGGTGAAGCGATCGCTCGCCCCGCTCATCAGGGCCGGGAAGGACCAGGTGTCGGGCGCCGCCTCGTCCAGCACCAGCACATGGTGCAGGCTGGGCAGGCCGGCGCGGATCGGCGCGACCTTGCGCCGGTAGAGCGCGCCGGTGGTCACCAGCACTCGACCCTTGCCGATGCCGATGCGGGTGGCGATCGGCTCCGGGCCGAAGGCGGAGAACAGCGGGCAGACGACGGCGCGCGCCTTCAGGGCGCCAAGCATCGCGATATAGAGTTCCGGCACCCGGCCGAGCAGCAGGAACACCACATCGCCAGCGCCGACCCCGAGCGTGCCCAGCACGTTGGCGAAGCGATTGCTCGCCGCTTCGAGGTCCCGATAGCTGTAGTCGCGCCGCGTGCCGTCCTTGCCGATCCAGTGCAGCGCCGGATGATCCCCGCGCCGGCCAGTGGCGTGCCGACTGACCGCCTCATGCGCGATATTGAGGCCGCCGCCGGGCAGCCCGTCCAACACTGCACGAGCGGCCTGCCATGTGAAGCCGGCGCAGGCCTCCGCATAGTCTGCCAAGTTTGGCGCCGGCAGACCGGGGCGCGGAGTCTTGCGGATGATCGGCATTTCGCCGGTTGCGACATCCATGATCGGTTCCACCCTGCTTCCCGGCACTTTAGCCGGCGGCCCGGTCGGGAGCGTTGATCTGGGTCAAGTACCGATCGATCCGGCCCGGCGACGGCGCCGGGTCGGCTCACTCGGGCAGCAGCACCGCCGCGCCGGTCAGGCGGCCACTCCTCAGCCGCGCGAGTGCCTCGTTGGCGTCGGCCAGCGGGAACGCCTCGACGGTGGTGGCAACCGGAACGCGTGGGGCGAGGGCGAGGAATTGCTCGGCGTCCTGCCGGGTGAGGTTGGCCACGGACCGCACCGAGCGCTCCTGCCACAACAGGCGATAGGGAAAGCGCGGGATATCGCTCATGTGGATGCCGCCGCACACCACGCAGCCTCCCGGCCCCACCGCCCGCAAAGCCGCCGGCACCAACTCACCGGCGGGTGCGAAGATCAGCGCCGCGTCCAGCGGCTCGGGCGGCGGGGTGTCGGAGCCGCCGGCCCAGGTGGCGCCCAGGCGGCGGGCAAAATCCTGCGCCGCGATATCGCCGGGGCGGGTGAAGGCAAAGATCGACCGCCCCTGATGCCGCGCAACCTGGGCGAGGATATGCGCGGCCGCCCCGAAGCCGAAGATGCCGAGCCGCCGCGCCGATCCGGCCATGCGCAAGGTGCGAAACCCGATCAGCCCGGCACAGAGCAGTGGGGCGGCATGCAGGTCGTCGTACTCGGCGGGAACCGGAAAGCAGTAGCGCTGGTCGGCGACGGTGTACTCCGCATAGCCGCCGTCGATGTCGTAACCGGTGAAGCGGGCGTCTGGGCACAGGTTCTCCCGGCCCGACCGGCACCAGGCGCAGCTGCCGCAGGTCCAGCCAAGCCAGGGAACGCCGACCCGGCTGCCGATCCGGAATCGCCCTCCTGCTTCACCCGACACCGCTTCGCCGAGTGCCGCGACGGTGCCGACGATCTCGTGGCCGGGGATCAGCGGCAGCTTGGGCTTGGCAAGCTCGCCGTCCAGCACATGCAGGTCGGTGCGGCACACGCCGCACGCCAGCACGCGGATCAGCACCTGGCCACGTCCGGGCACCGGGCGGGGCAGCTCCACCAGCTCCAGCTTCTGGCGAGGGTGTCGGAGCACCATGGCGCGCATCATGGGCGCGCCGGCCACCGCGTTGCCCACAGGCCGGCTCACGCGGACAGATCCCGTACATCCGCCTCGCGCCCCCGCACCACGCGGCGGCCGCGCTCGGGGCCCTGCGTCTCCGTGACCACAGTGCGCTGCCCGTCGGCGACGGCGTCGCGATGGAAATAGATCACCACCCAGTCGGCGGTGCGGCCCAACTGATGGGCGCGCGCGGAGTTGGAGAACAGTGCCGTCGCGTGCCACGGCCCACGCTCGGTGTGCAGAACCGGCAGCCAGGCGGCGCCGGCCTCGTTGAAGCGCCTCGGTGCGATCCGCGGCAGCTCGCCGCGCTCGGCCCTGGTGCGGTATTCGCGGTCGATATCCAGCAGCATTTCCACCGACGGCTCATCGGTGGCGGTCGCGGCCGGTGGGCGCATCCGCGCCAGCAGTGTCGCCAGCGCGTTGCGAACCATTGCTACGCGGCGCGGGCCGAAGCCCGGAACCGTCTCCAGCCGACCGTCATGCGCGGCCGCCTCCAGTGCCTCGAGCGAGTCCAGGTGCAGGGTGTCGTGCACGCGCTGCGCCAAGTTTGGCCCGATACCAGGCACCGCGGCGAACACTGTGTCCGCGCCCGCAAGACCCGTCAACCGCTCGAGGAATGTCCAATGCCCTGTGGTCACCATTTCGATGATGGCGCCGGCCAGCGAAGGCCCAACCCCGGGCAGGGCGTCCAGCGCCGCGTATCCGCCCTCCGCCGCGATCGCGCGCACGTCGCGCGGTTCGCGCTCCAGCATTTCGGCCGCGCGGCGATAGGCGTTGACACGGAACGGGTTGGCGCCCTGTGCCTCCAGCACGGCAGCGGCCTGGCGGAGCTGCGTGGCGATCCATCGGTTCGTCGGCGGCGGCGCGACTGTGGCCCGGGGATCGACCGGGGGAGGGACCGTGGCGGGGGCCGCTGGCATGCCGGACATCTGGGCTGCTCTCGCCGCGCCTAGAGGGGCAGGTCGGCGGGCATGGCGGGCTCTTTCCGGGGCTCCGGGATTTCGGTCATCGTCGCCTCGGTGAGCAGCAGCACGCTGGCGACGGAAACCGCGTTCTCCAGTGCGATGCGCACCACCTTGGTCGGGTCGATGATGCCGGCCTCGATCAGGTCGACATAGTGCTTGCGCGCGGCGTCGAAGCCGAAATTGCCCTGGCCGTCCAGCATGCGCGCCACCACGACGCCGCCATCCACCGCGGAGTTCTCCGCGATCTGGCGCGCCGGCGCCTCCAGCGCGCGCTTCAGCACCTGCATGCCGGTGCGCTCGTCGCCTTCGCAGCACGCCTCCTCCTCGGCCAGAGCGCCCACGCAGCGCAGCAGGGCCAAGCCGCCACCCGGAACGATGCCTTCGGCCACCGCTGCCTTGGTCGCGCTGATAGCATCGTCCAGCGCCTCCTTACGCGATTTCATCTCCGCCTCGGCTGGCGCGCCCACGCGGATCACCGCCACGCCGCCGGACAGCTTGGCCAACCGCTCCCGCAGCTTCTCTCGATCGTAATCCGATGTGGTCTCCTCGATCTGCTTGCGGATCTGGCCGCAACGGCCATCGATGTCTAGCTTCTTGCCGGCGCCGCTGACGATGGTGGTGTCCTCTTTGGTCAGCACCACCTTGCGAGCGCGGCCAAGCTGGGCGAGTGTGAGGTGGTCCAGCTTCACGCCGATCTCCTGACTGACGAGTTCGCCGCCCGCCAGGATGGCGATATCCTCCAACATTGCGCGGCGCCGGTCGCCGAAGCCTGGCGCCTTGGCGGCGGCCACCCGCAAACCGCCGCGCAACTTGTTGACCACCAAGGTCGCCAGCGCCTCGCCCTCGATGTCCTCGGCGATGATCAGCAGCGGCCGGCCCGACTGCACCACGGCCTCCAGCAGCGGCACCAGCGGCTGTAACGCCGACAGCTTGGCCTCGTGGATCAGGATGTACGGGTCTTCCAGCTCGACGATCATGCGCTCGGCGTTGGTGACGAAATAGGGCGAGATGTAGCCGCGGTCGAACTGCATGCCCTCCACCACGTCCAGCGTGGTCTCGGTGGTCTTGGATTCCTCGACCGTGATGACGCCCTCGCCGCCCACCTTCTCCATCGCCTCGGCGACCAGTTCACCGATCCCCTGGTCGTTATGCGCGGATATGGTGGCGACCTGGGCCTTCTCCAGCCGGCTCTGCACCGGGCGGGAGAGGGCGCGCAGTGCCGTGATGGCCACCTTGGCGCCGCGATCCAGGCCGCGCTTCAAGTCGATCGCGCTAGCGCCGGCGACCACGTTGCGCAGCCCATCGCTGTAGATGGCGTGGGCGAGGATGGTGGAGGTGCTGGTGCCGTCACCCACATTGTCGCCGGTCCTCTCGGCCGCCTGGCGCAGCATCTGGGCGCCAAGGTTCTCCTCGGGGTCCTTGAGGTCGAATTCCTTGGCGATGGTGACGCCGTCGTTGCACACAATCGGCGGTCCCCAGCTGCGCTGGATCAGCACGGATTTGGATTTCGGCCCCAGGGTGACGCGCACCGCGTCGCACAGCGATGTCGCACCGCGCAGGACCTTCTCCCGCGCTGCTGAACCAAATGTCACCTGCTTGTGTGCCATCTGCATCCTCCACATCAGATCGAGGTGATCGGGCCGATATTCGAGCGTGCCAGCATCGCCGGCATTTGCGCGGTAGCACACTGATCCAAATCAATCGCGGTCGGAGACTCTATCGTAAATTTCCCAAACCGTTTTGATATGGGTCAACGACAGTGCGAACGAACCGGGCAATGGTCCGCTGCCGACCAAGCGACGGCGACGCCATGAACCGCTCTTACCGCTTGGCGGGTTATGTTGCGACCGACAGCAAGGAAGCAGCCATGAGCCAGGTTCCCGTTGAGACCAAGAAATCCGCTGCCCCTGCCCCAACCGACCCGTTCGGCGCATTCCGCCAGGAAATGGACCGGCTGCTGGATCGGTTCTGGGGCGGTTTGCGGTTCCCCACGCTGCGTGGCTCGTCCGTCGTGACGCCGGGCAAGACCGCTTCCAGCGTGTTCGAGATGGTGGTGCCGGCGGTCGATGTGACGGAATGCGCCACTGCCTTTGTGATCACTGCCGAACGGCCCGGCATGACGGAAAAGGATGTCGAGGTGTCGGTGTCCGCCGGCATGCTGACTCTGAAAGGCGAGAAGCGGCAGGAAAAGCAGGAGCAGGAGAAGGACTTCTATCTGACCGAACGCGCGTTCGGCAGCTTTGAGCGATCGTTCTCGCTGCCCGACTCCGCCGATGCGGAGAAGGTGAGTGCCAGCTTCGCCAACGGCGTGCTGACCGTGACCTTGCCGAAGAAGCCCGAGATCGTGGCCGCCACGCGCAAGATCGAGGTCACGCCGGGCCAATAAGCGCAGTTGACCCCTGTACCTACCGGCCCGGGTGACGGCTCGGCTGGGCCGGAGCCGATGAGGCAGAAACGGAGAATCCGGCCATGGCCACGAACCAAACCGCACATGACCGACGCGTTCGCGCCCGCGCATTGCGCATGTGGCGGGCCGACGGCAGCCCGCCCGGCCGCAAGCCCGACTATCTCGAGCAGGCCCGCACATTGCAGGCGATCGAGGATCATCCCCAGGCGGGCCTGCTGCCCAACCCGATGACGATGCATGGGAAGGGTGTGCCGCCCGCCCAACCGGTGGAAGAGGCGGAGCTGATGCAAAATCTCGGCGAATTCCCCTCTCAGCTGACCGATCAGGGCGACCGCCCACCCGCCCCGGTTGCGCGCCGCAGGGCCGCGCGCAGCCGCGCCGACGGCTGACGCGGGATGGACGCTGATGGCAGGCGTTTCAGCGACCGAGGCACGGCTTAGCGGCGTTGCGGACGCCTGATCGAACGCGGGAAGTTTGGTCCGCTCGGGTGGATGTCAGAGACGACCCAAGTTAAGCAAGGATTGACGCCGATCAACATGAGAGCGCGCGAACACCGGCCGAATGACGGCGGAGGCCCGCCATGGAGCATACCGTAACCGTTACACTTCCGCCCCATCACGGCGAAGGCGAACTGGGGCTGCCCGCCATCCAGCCATTCGGACTGGTGTTGTTCGCCCACGGCAGCGGCAGCAGCCGCCATAGCCCGCGCAACCGCATTGTCGCCGCAGCGCTACGAGAGGCCAGCCTTGCCACCCTGCTGTTCGACCTGCTCACTGAAGATGAGGCCACCGACCGCCAACTTGTGTTCGACATTCCCTTGCTTGCCGGCCGGCTGCGCGATGCCGCGAAGTGGGCGACGCGGGACAATCGCGTGGCGGCACTGCCGCAGGGGTATTTCGGCGCCAGCACCGGTGCCGCGGCGACGCTGCTAGCCGCCGCCGAGCCCGACGCACGGGTGTGTGCGGTAGTCAGCCGTGGCGGCCGGCCGGACCTGGCAGGGACGGCACTGGCCCATGTGCGCGCGCCTACGCTGCTGATCGTCGGCGGCGCCGACGATGTGGTGCTGGGCCTGAACCGGGCAGCACAGGGACGGATGCGTTGCGAATGCCGCCTGACGGTGGTCCCCGGCGCCACACACCTGTTCGAGGAACCCGGTACGCTCGACGAGGTGGTAACACTGGCGCGCGCCTGGTTCCTGCGCCACCTTCCGAGGACCGTCGCCCCGGGTGGCACAGATGGGAGGCGTGGGTGATCCAAGGCACAGCAACGAATTGTCTACGGAACTACACGATCAGCCGCTCCGACCTGATCGCCCAGCTCACAACAGAGGAGGCTTCCATGGCCCAGACCCCCGGTGATGTGAAGAAACCGGGAGCCCCCGCGCCGGCGCGCACGATCGACGTGAAGCAGGCGCCATGATGCCGATGCGTTGCTTCGCGCCCCGCGCGCGGGGCGGGCGGGCGCGAGGTGACAGGGCATCGCGAAACGCCGCCATGCGGGTCGGGACGATGCGCGTACCGGTGCGCCATCCATGACCTGCGAAGTCGCGGTGATGAATAAATACGGCGTAGCCCTGGCGGCGGACAGCGCCGCCACGTTCGGTCGCGGCCAAAAGGTATATTACGCTGCCGAGAAGCTGTTTTGCATCTCCCAGAGTCCGCCCGTGGGCGTGATGATCTCCGGCTCTGCCGAGCTGATGGACATGCCTTGGGAAATCATCATCAAGACCTACATCCGGCAGCGCTAGGCGCGCCCGTTTGAACGGCTCGAACAATACGTCGAGGACTTCTTTCGCTTTGTCGAGCAGTCCGAGGCGCTATTTCCGCCTTCGCTGCAACAGGCCTGGTTTCGCGAAGCCATCCGCCGTTACTGGAAGGAGACCTTTCTGGAACCGCTCGCCGCCCCCACCAGCGCGCGGCGCAAAGGGCGTGCCAGCAGTACCGCCCAGGTGCTGCGGCGGATCCTCGCGCGCGAGACCGCCGCATGGCGCCAGTTGCCCGCGCTTGAACTCGGCGCCGCCTATGGCGACCGCGTGCTGGCCGAATACGCACCGGTGCTGGCCGAGCTGGAGAGTGAGCTGTTTCACCCATTGGGTCTGAAGCAGGACTTTGCCGACAAGTTCCGTGCCGCCGTGCGCGCCATGTACACGCGCGCCTGGGTCCATCCCGACGAAGGCAGTGGCATCGTGTTCGCCGGCATGGGCGAGGGCGAGCCGTTTCCCACACTGCAGGAATTCCAGGTCGACAGTATCGCCGCCGGCCGCCTGCGCGTCGCCCGCGTTGGCGAGGCACGCATCAACCGCGAGGTCACCGCGATCGTCGCGCCGTTCGGTGTCACCGAGATGGTCGACATCTTCTACCGCGGCATCCAACCCGAACTGGAGGAATCGCTCTACGCCATCATCGGCCGTAGCCTCGCACACCATCGCCCCGACCTCCCGGCTCAACCCGCTGGCGAGACGGCGGATCTCGTCGAGCAGATCCGCAAGGCTTTCACCGAGGAGATCGTCCGCAAATACCAGAGCCCGCTGATCGCCGCCGTGGAGGTGCTGCCGCGCCAAGGCCTGGCGACGATGGCCGAGGCGCTGGTCAACCTCACCGCGCTCAAGCTGCGCATGTCCGTCGAGACGGTGGAGACCGTCGGCGGCGCGGTGCATGTGGCGCTGCTGTCGCGCGGCGATGACTTCATTTGGGTCCGTCGCCCGAACAGCGCCCGTGAGGCGGCCGAACCAGGGGGGGTGAGACGGCTGCCTTATGTCCCCGCCACTGGCCGGGTCACCACCCAGTCCACGCCGAAAGGTACCGGGGGTCATCCTCGCGCAGCTTCCGCTCGGCGTCGCGTAGCACTGTGCCATCCAGCGTCACCACGTCGCGGCGGCTGTGCACGCGGGTGCTGGCGGCGTCCACGAACAGGTCCTTTTCCAGCACGCGCACGACCGCGTCGGTCATGCCGGCCTCGCCGTCTTCTTCCGGCGGTGTCACGCCGATGCCGTTCACCACGTCGCCATCCAGCGTCACCACGCCGTCGTCCACGCGGATATCGATCCGGTCGGTCGGCTCGGGCGGCTGGTGCACCAACTCAGCCACGCCCTTCACCCATGTGCGGATCGTGCAGTCAGCCAAGTCGCCGTCCTCCAGCAGTACATCGCGCAACCGGTCGCGGACCTCGCCGTCGCCCATCGCTACCTGCGGGTGCACCCGCAACCGGTCGACGATCCCGACCACGCCCGCCTTGGCCAGAGCCACCTCCAGCGCCGGCATCTTGGCGGCAATGTGGTCCACCTCGCCCTCCATCGTCAGCGTGCCGCTGTGCAATTCAAGGTTGATCGGTTCGCGGCTCGGGCGAATACGGGCCTCGCCGCGCAATGCCGCACGCACTCGTTCCAATGTCGGAAGCTCACCGCTCACGCCGCGACCCTCCTTCATCGCCCCGCCATCGACCGGCGCGCGATGCATAAGAGCCTTCTCTGATTGGGGTTGCCGGGGTCAAGCTGTTCCTCTCGCCTCAAGCCATTCC
>MKWE01000049.1 GCA_001899585.1 Rhodospirillales bacterium 70-18 | reverse complement strand
TTGGTGCCGAAGCTGCCCAGCGTCGTCACCTGGTTCGCCGTCGGCGACGCCCCGGTCAGGCTGGCGCCGCCACCCTTGCTGCCGCCGCTCAGCGTCCCGGCGATCAGCACACCGGTCTCGCTGATCCCGCTCGCCCCGTTCAGCACCACCGAGGCCGGCCCTGAAACCTTGCCAGTGATGTTGATGCTGCCAAGAGTGGTTGTGAGCGCAGCCGAAGTGACGGCATCCACTTCGCCAGTTACGGTGAGCGCCGCTGCGGCAGCGCTACTGGACAAGGTCACGCTGCTGGCTGCCAGCGTGCCGGTTACGTCCACGGCCGCGGTGCTGGACAGAGTGAAGGTGCCTGTGTTCACCTTGAAGTCGCCGATGGCACCAATCGCATTGGACAATGTGCTGGTCAGCTTCACATTGCCGGTGACGCTGCCGGTCAGGCTGGCCGTCGTTATCACGCCGGCACCTGCGACCTGGAAGACGCCGCCGCCGCTGGCACTTAGGTTCAATGCGCCGCCCGCGTCCGACACTGGCGCATTGATGTGGATGCCACCGTCAGCCGAAGCCAGCGAGATCGTCGTTCCGGCACCGCCGGTGCTGGTCACCGCCGCGTTGATCGTCAACACCGCCGTCGACAGCCCGGTCTGTGTTTTCGACGCGCCATCCACATAGGTCGCGCCTGCCGACAAGGTGATGTTGGAGGCGCCGGTCAGCGCGGCACCGATCGTGATGTTATCGTTGGCCAGCAACGTCAAGCCGGTTACATGCGGCGCGTTTCCGCCGGCGTCCTTCGCCGTGAGATCCATCGCGCCCGTCATCGCGATGGTTCCGGTCGCCTGCAATGTTACATTGCCGCTCAACTGGTTGATCTGCGTGTAGTCCAGCGTCGTCGTCGTCTTGTTCGCGTCGAACGGATTGGTCAGCACGGTGTTCTTCGCCGTCCCGTCCGTCACGATATTGATGCTGCTGGGATCGAACAGGATCGACCCCGGCAGCCCCATCGGCGCCAGCACGTTCACCACACCCAGCAGCGCCAGATAGTCGCCCGACAATTCGACCGCGCCGCCATCACCACCCGCAGCGCCACCACGCGCGCTCAGGCTGCCCTGGTGAACGGTGGATCCACCGGAACTGAGCACCGTGACATTGCCACCGTGCCCGCGGTCCAGCGCGTCAGCCGCCACCGTCACCCCTTTGGCGATCATAACATTGCGCGCCGTTGGCGCCGCGGTGCCGGGCCCGGCCTTGGCGCGGGCAACCGTGGTGCCTACCGCCACCAGCCCGCCGCCGGCGCGGCCGGACGCATCGAATTTGGCCCCAGTTGCCAACGTCATCGTGTGGCCAGGGGCATTTACCTCGATCTGACCGCCCATGGTCCCGGCAGCCTCGCCACGCGTGGCCACCGTGCCTTGCACCACCACATCGCCGCCAGTGCCGCCAATCGCAATCCGGCCGACCCTGCTGCCCACAGTTGCCGCCGACACGGTGCCGCCCGAATCGACCAGCGTCTGCACCAGGCCGTCCACCGCCGACGCCGTCAGCACCACTGTGCCGCCATCCGCAAGGATCGTGCCGCTATTGGTCACCAGGACGGTTACCGGCTTGCCGTCCGGCCCGACCGGCACGGTCGTGACCTGCTTCGTGACATCGATCGACAGCAGACCGTCGCCATAGAGATCGACCGTATGCGCGGCGGCCCCGGCCAGCACCACCCGCCCGAGTTGCGCGCGGATCACCCCCGAATTGGCCACCTGCGGCGCCACCAGCGCAGCCAGCCCGGTCTGCGCCACCGTGATCGTGCCCTGGTTTACCACCGACGCACCCGCCCGCGCCGGCTGGTCGAACACCAACCGCCCCGCCTTGGCATTCGCCTCGGTGATGCCAGGAGCGGACACGATCAGGCTCTGCACGTCGACCTGCGCGCCCTGCGTGAACGTGACCCCCGACTGGTTGGTCAGCACCACCTGGCCGTTCGAACTCACCCGCCCGGCAATCACCGACGGGTCGGGCCCGACCACCCGGTTGATCGTCATCGAGTTGCTGTTCGGCACGGCGAACTTGACCGTCGCCTGGCTGCCGACACTGAAGCTCTGCCAGTTCACCGCGGCCTGATTGGTGCCCTGCGTCACCTGCATCGTGGCACCGTTGGTCGCGATGCCGGCCTGGCCGGCGATCACCTGTCCGCCGGTCGGAAGCTGCGTCGGCGCCGGCAACACCTGCGCCCGCGCGCCGGTCAACATCGCCGGCAGGCCCATCGCCGCCAGCGCCACCGCCTGCAACGCGGTGCTGCGCAGCAGCGGCGCGCGACAGGTGTCCAGGCCGTGGTGCCGCAGGCTTCCCTGCTTCTGGCTGCCATCGCGCACGCTGTGCCGACCTGTCTCAACCATATCCGACTTCTCCTCGCGGCCCCGCCAGGCGCTAGCCATGCGACGCCAGACCTCGCAACGCCCGCTGCCGGGACCCTATGCCAGGCACCCCAGCGCGGCCTCCGTGACCCACCCCAAACCCGACAAACGGACGGGAAGTGTGGGAAACCCTGCCTAGAACCGCGTCAGCACCCGCCAAAACACCGCCTGCGCCCGCAACGGCTGCACGTTCGCCGCCGTGCCCAGCGGTCGCCGCGTCATGCGCGTCACACCCTCGATATCCACCTCGGTCGAGCGCGTCACCGACAGCCGCACCCCGCCGCCAGCCGAATACACGCGGTGGTTGGCGTCCTGCCGCTGACTCTCCCAGGTTTCGCCCCAGTCGTAGAAGCCGTAGAATTGTGCGCCGATCTCGATCGGCCGGCTGAACGCCTCGGTCACGAAGCCGGTGTTGAACTGCAACTCCACCGCCGAGGACAGCGCCGTGTCGCCGGTGACCTGGCCCGAGTAGTAGCCACGGTTCCAGCGCGCGCCACCCAGGAAGAACTTCTCCGCCGCCGGCAGCACGTCATTGCTGAACTGCCCCGCCAGCGTCACCTGCACCCCGATCGACGAGTTCGTCCCCAGGGTCACCAGCGTCTGCGTGCGGCTCAGCTCGAAGCTGAGCTTGGTGAAATCGACCTTCTCGCCCAGCCGCCCGGCCAGCGGGTCGCTGGACGGCGATGCCCCCAGGATCGACAACCCCTTCGACACCCGGAAGCTGGCCGAATTCACCGCCGAGCGGTCGCCGCCCAGCCACAAATCCTGCAGCGCGTAATCCGCCCCCAGGCGGATCACCCGCAGGTTGTCGCGGCTGTTCAGCACCTGCGGGTCGCCGGTATGGATGTTGGACTCCAGCACGTCGAAATACGTGCCGACGCTCAGTGTCTGCCGACGCGCCCGGATCACCGGATAGCTGAGGCTCACCCCCGCGGTCGTGGTGACACCGTGATATCCGGTTGACCGCAACGAACCGGACGGGTCGGCGGTGCCCGAGCCGGCATAGACCCGCAGCTTCAGCCCGGTCCCGCCGAGGAACACCTCGTTCGCCACCTGCCCGAAGGTCTGCGTGTTGGGAAAGGCGTGGTACAGCGAGATCTCGGTCTTTTCGCCGAACTGGCTGAAGCTGTTCAGGCTCACCATCGCCAGCGCCTGCTCCGGCCCCGTATAGGGCGAGGCGCGGTTATCGGCCGTGAACAAGCCCGAATAGGCCTTGCGCTGCACCTGCGCCACCAGTTGCAACGCCCCCGGCTCGTCGGTCGACGGGCGCAGCACGGCGCGCAGCGACACCCCGGGCACGTCCTGCGCCAACAGCAGCCAACGCTCCAGGCTCGCGGTGTCGATCGGGCGCACGTCCTTCAGGTGGTTCAGGAACCGCAGCACCTGCACGCCGGCGGGGCCGATATCCCCATCCAACTTCACATCGGCGATCCGCCCCTCGATCACCACAAACCGCAACGCGCCGGCCGGGTCGACGGTGGCCGACACCGTCGTCAGCAGATACCCGTCCGTCCGGTAGCGATCCAGGATCGCCTGCCGCGCCGTTTCGATCTGTCCGATCTTTACGCGGCCGACCAGACCCTGCGTCAGCGCCGCCAGCCGTGCCGCCGGATAGGCGGTCGAACCGTCCACCGCCACCGAGCGCACCACGACTTCCGCATTCGCGTTCGCGCCGTTGATCGGCCCAGGGCGCGGCACCGACGGCCCGGGAGCCACCGCGGGCGGCGTCACCGGGGTGATCTGCGGCAGCGGCGACCCCTGCGGCACCAGCGCCGGCCCTGGCACCGCCTGGCTATGCGCGGGGGCGCCCGCCATGGCCGACAGGCCGGTCACCAGCCCCACCACCGCCAGCCGCCGCCAGCCCGCACCATCGCACACCGAGGAGAACGCCACGCCCGCGCCGGACCGGCGCTTCACCTGGCTGCCGTGATACTGGGTCAGCAGGGTCGTCTCCTCTGGAAAAGTTAATTCGCAGCACATTATTCCAGATCAAGAGCGGGGCCGCAAAGGTAACATCAATATGATTTGCGTAATTTTTTCAGCCAAACCGGCTCCGCCATCACGCAACAAATTGATATTCATACCATGGCAACCACATCCTATCGCCTCCGCCCGACCCGCCCGCCCTCACCTCACTTCGGCGCTTTCGCCGGATCCTTGACATCGGGGAATGTCTCGAATTCGACGTTGTACAACTCGCCGTCCACCCGCTCGACCTTGCGCATGTAGATATTGTGGATCACGTCGCGGGTCTGCGGATCGATGCGCATCGGGCCGCGCGGGCTCTCCCAGGCCATGCCCTTCATCGCCTCCACCAGCGCCGCGCCATCGCTGTTGCCCTTGGTCTTTTCCAGCGCCTGGTAGATCGCGGCCATGCCGTCATAGCCGAACACCGCGATGAAGTTCGGCCGCATGCCGCCATTCGCCGCCTTGAAGGCGGTCACGAACGCCTTGTTCACCGCCGAGGGGTGCGCCGCCGAATAGGGGCCGGCGCTCACCACGCCCAGCATGGCGTCGCCCATGCCGTTCAGCGTGTCGTCGTCGGTCACGTCGCCGGTCGCGATGAAGCGGATGCCCGACTTGTCCAGCCCGCGCTCGACGAACTGCTTGGCGAAGATGTTGCCCACCCCGGCCGGCACGAACACGAACATGGCGTCCGGGTTGGAGTCCTTCACCCGCTGCAGGAAGGGCGCGAAATCCGGGTTGGCCAGCGGCACCCGCAGCGCCGCCAGCACCTGCCCGCCGCCGGCCTTGAAGCGGTCGTTGAACCATTTTTCCGCGTCGTAACCCGGCCCGTAATCCGACACCACCGACACCACTTTGCGGATGCCGTTCTTCAGCGCCCAGTCCGCCGCGATCACCGCCGGTTGCGGCAGCACCTGCGCCACCCGCACGATGAACGGGGACTTCTCGGTGATGACGGAGGTGGCTGCGACCATCACCACCTCGGGCACCTTGGCCTGGGTGGCGATCGGCGCCACCGCCATGGCCAGCGGCGTCAGCCCGAAGCCTGCCAGCACCTGCACATGGTCGCGCACCACCAGTTCCTGCGCCAGCCGGCGGCTGGTATCGGCCACGCCGGCGTCATCGCGCAGCACCACGCTCACCTTGCGGCCGGCCACCACGTCGCCGTGCTGGGCCATGTAGAGCTTCACTGCGGCCTCGATCTGCCGGCCGGTGCCCTGGAACGGCCCGGTCATCGGCAGGATCAGGCCAATCCTGAACGGCTCCTGCGCCCGCACGGGCGCCGCCAGACAGGCCAGCAGCCCGGCTGCGACCAGCACTCGGCGAAATGGCATCATGGCTGCCTCCCTGGTTCGTTCTGTCTTGTTTCGCTTCATCGCACCGCCGGGCCGGCGGATCAATGGACAGCCTGCGTACCGACTGGGGGGGCAAGGAGGTGCGTTGCATCCCGCCCGCCGCTGCGATACGCCGGTTGCGCTGTCCGCATGACCGCCGCCGGCCACCGACGCGCGGCCCCGCAGCCAACGTCCCGGAGGACCCAAGATGAAGCTGGTGCATTTCAACGACTACAGGCTGGGCGTGCTGAAGGGCGACGCCGTCGTGGATGTCACCCACGTGGTGCAGGACATCCCGCATACCGGCCCGCACGACCGCATCAGCGGGCTGATCGCCCGGTTCGACGCCTATCGCGCGCGGCTGGAGGCGGCCAGCGAGGGGCCGCGCCTGAACATCGCCGAGGTCCGCCTGCGCGCGCCGCTGCCCAAGCCGGGCAACATCGTCTGCATGGCCGTGAACTACATGGAGGACGGCACCCGCAGCGAACCGGCGCCGATCAACGCCTTCCACAAGGCCGCGACCGCCATCATCGGCCCGGGCGACGTGATGGAGCTGCCCGATGTCGGCGCCTCCGTCTTCGAGGGCGAGGCCGAGATGGCGCTGGTGATCGGCAAGCGCGCCTGCCGCGTGCAGGCGGCCGACGCGATGCAGCACGTGTTCGGCTACATGAACTTCATCGACGGCTCGGCGCGCGGCATGGTACCGGCCGCACAGTCCTTCTTCCAGATGAAGTCGCGCGACACCTTCGCGCCGATCGGCCCCTGGCTGGTCACCGCCGACGAGATCGCCGACCCGCTGAACCTGCCGATCCGGCTCTGGGTCAACGGCGTGCTGAAACAAAGCTTCAACACCAACGACATGGCGCACAAGATCGCGCGCTGCATCGAGTGGGTCAGCCACATCCACACGCTGGAGCCGGGCGACATCCTGGCCACCGGCACCAACCATCGAGGCCTCGGTGCCTTCCAGGACGGCGATCAGGTCGAACTGGAAACCGAGGGCCTGGGCCGGCTGAAGATCAGCGTGCGCGACGCGCTGAAGCGCCGCTGGGAGGGCGAGACCCGGCTGCAGCGCACCGAGGCCGGCAAGTCGCCCGACACGGCGCCGCAAGTCAGCGGCAAATACGCCTCCGCCTGACCAGAACCGCCGGACCAGCACCTCCGGGCAACCCGGGCGGCCGCCGGCCGTCCGGACGCTTGCAAACCGCGGCAATCCAATTAGCCTCCGCGTCGGAGTCGCCCGGCAATGGGAACTCCCGCAAAACAAACCTATGGAGGCTGGTGGTGGGACTTACTCGTCGTCTGACGGTCGCGGCCGTCATGGCCCTGGCGGCCACGCTTGCGGCACCGCTGGCGCAGGCCAAGGAGTGGAAGAAGGTCGTGATCGCGACCGAGGGCGCCTACATGCCGTATAACGGCCACGCGCCCGACGGCAAGCTGATCGGCTTCGAGATCGACCTGGCCAAGGACCTGTGCGCCCGCATGAAGGTCACCTGCGAGGTGATCGCCCAGGACTGGAACGGCATCATCCCCGGCCTCACCGCCGGCAAATACGACGCCATCATGGCCGGCATGAGCATCACCGCCAAGCGCAAGGAGGTGATCGACTTCTCCCGCGCCTACGTGAACTCGCCCAGCACCTTCGCCGTGCCCAAGAGCGGGGCGCTGGCCGCCCTGCCCGACACCGGCGTGCGCATCTCGCTGGACGACAAGGCGGCGATCGACGCAGAGGTGGCCAAGCTGAAGCCGCTGCTGCAAGGCAAGGTCATCGGCGCCCAGGTCTCCACCATCCAGGCCGACATGCTGAACACCTACTTCAAGGGCGTGGCGACCATCCGCACCTACCCGACCACCGAGGAGCACGACCTCGACCTGCAGGCCGGCCGGCTGGACGCGGCGCTGGCCGCCACCTCCTACTTCGTCTCGACGCTGGCCAAGCCGGGCGGCAGCGACCTCAAGCTCGCCGGGCCGCTGTTCAGCGGCGGGCTGCTGGGCGCCGGGGTGGGCGTGGGCCTGCGCAAGAGCGATCCGGAGCTGAAGGCCATGTTCGACACCGCGATCAACGCCGCCATCGCCGACGGGACGATGAAGAAGCTGTCGCTACAATGGTTCAAGACCGACATCAGCGCGCCGAAGTAACCGGCATCTGACGGCGCGCGGGCATGGCTGCCTACTTCACCCTGATCGGCTTTGGCCCTAACGGCTGGGGTTGGCAGCTCGCCCAGGCGACCTTCATGACGCTGGCGGTCTCCGCCAGTGCCTTCGCCACCGGCTTGGTCTTCGGCACGCTCGGTGCCTGGGCCAAGCTGTCCGGCTCGTCCCTCGCGGCCGCCGCGGCCAGTGTGTACACCACCGTGCTGCGCGGCATTCCCGACCTGCTGGTGGTGTATTTGTTCTACTTCGGCGGCAGCCAGGTGATGACCTCGATCGGCCACCTGCTCGGCCACGGCGGCTTCCTGGGGCTGAACGGCTTCATGGTCGGCACCCTGGCGGTGGGCATCGTCTCCGGCGCCTACCAGACCGAGGTGATCCGCGGCGGCTACGACGCGGTGCCGCGCGGCGAGATCGAGGCGGCGCGCGCCGTGGGCATGGGGCGCCTGCTGATGCTGCGGCGCATCATCGCCCCCCGCACGCTGCGCTTCGCGCTGCCCGGCATCGGCAATGTGTGGCAGCAGGTGCTGAAGGAATCCGCCCTGATCTCGGTCACCGGGCTGGTCGAGATCATGCGCCAGATCCATATCGGCGCCGGCTCCACCCGCCTGCCGTTTGACTTCTACGTCACCGGCTTCGCCCTCTACCTGATGCTGACCACGCTGACCGGACAGGTGTTCCGTCTGGCCGAAGGCCGCACCCTGCGCGGCGAGCGGCTGGCCTAGGCGATGGAGCTGTCATTCCTCGCCGACACCATGGCCAAGCTGCTGCAGGGCCTGCCGCTGACGCTGAACCTCTCCTTCGTCTCGATCCTGTCGGGCGGCATCCTGGCCGTGCTGCTGGCGCTGCTGCGCGCCGGCTCGGCGCCCGGCGCCTGGTTCGTGCGCGCCTACGTCTTCGTGCTGCGCGGCACGCCGCTGCTGCTGCAACTGTTCCTGATCTATTACGGGCTGGGCCAGTTCGCCGCGGTGCGCAACGGCGTGCTGTGGCCCTTCCTGCGCGAGCCCTATTGGTGCGCCATCCTGGCCCTGGCCCTGAACACCGCCGCCTACGGCTCGGAGATCATCCGCGGCGGCCTCCAGGCGGTGCCCGTGGGCGCGATCGAGGCGGCCCGCGTGGCCGGCATGTCCGGCCCACTGCTGTATCGCCGCATCATCCTGCCGCTGGCGCTGCGCCAGGCGCTGCCGGCCTACGGCAACGAGATCGTGCTGATGGTCAAGTCCACCTCGCTGGCCAGCATCGTGACCCTGATGGAGGTGAGCGGCATCTCCTACGCCATCGTCTCCGAAACCTACCGCGCCTTCGAGGTGTTCCTGTGCGCCGGCGCCATCTACCTTGCGATCAACTTCCTGCTGACCCGCGCGGTCGCCTGGCTGGAAATCTGGCTCAACCCGCATCTGCGCCCGGCCACCACGTGACCACGCCCCTGAAAGAGCCCTCCCGATGAGCAGCGCCGTGCGCGTAACCGATCTGCGCAAGAGCTTCGGCACCCTGCAGGTGCTGCGCGGCGTGTCGCTGGACGCGCGGATGGGCGAGGTGATCTCCATCATCGGCGCCAGCGGCTCCGGCAAGAGCACCCTGCTGCGCTGCATCCCGCTGCTGGAGGTGCCCGACAGCGGCGAGATCGCCATCGGCGACGAAACCCTGCGCATGCGCCCGCGCCGTGGCGGCGGCCAGGAGCCGGCCGACCGCCACCAGGTCAACCGCATGCGCAGCGAACTCGGCTTCGTGTTCCAGAGCTTCAACCTGTGGGCCCACATGACCGTGCTGCAGAACGTCATCGAGGCGCCGGTGCACGTCCAGAAGCGCCCGCGCGCCGAGGCGACCGCCGAGGCGGAGGCCCTGCTCGAACGGGTCGGCCTGGCCGACAAGCGCCACTCCTACCCCGCCCACCTCTCGGGCGGCCAGCAGCAGCGCGCCGCCATCGCCCGCGCCCTGGCGATGCGCCCGCAGGCGCTGCTGTTCGACGAGCCGACCTCCGCCCTCGACCCCGAGCTGGTCGGCGAGGTGCTGCGCGTCATCCGCAGCCTCGCCGAGGAGGGGCGCACCATGCTCATCGTCACCCACGAGATGGGCTTCGCCGCCGATGTCTCGACGCGGGCGATCTTCCTGCATGGCGGCCTGATCGAGGAGCAGGGACCGCCGGCCCAGGTCTTCCGCGACCCGCAGACCGACCGCTGCCGCCAGTTCGTCACCCGCCATCTCAACCGCGGGCAATAGCCACCAGTCCAGCGCGGGCGCGCCGGTCGCGGCGGCCCGCCACCACCCCAGGCGTGAAGGCGCACCGGCATGAACATCACCATCCTCGGCGGCGGCGGCTTCCTCGGCCAGAAGGTCGCCGCCCGGCTCGCCGCCGAAGGCACCCTCGGCGGGCAGGCCGTCACCAGCCTCACCCTGTTCGACATTGCCGCCCCCGCCACCCCGAAGGCTGCCTTCCCCGTGCACGCCCTGGCCGGCGACATCACCACCCTGCCCGACGCCGCCATCCCGGCCGGCACGGACGTGGTGTTCCACCTCGCCGCCGTGGTCAGCGCGGCGGCGGAGGCCGACTACGAGCTCGGCCGCCGGGTCAACGTCCGCGGCACCGACGCGGTGATCGACGCCTGCCGCCGCCTCGCTCACCCCCCGCGGCTGGTGTTCACCAGTTCCATCGCCAGCTTCTCCGGCGGCCAGGACGCGGTGCTGGGCGACGACGCGCGGCAGGTGCCGGCCAATTCCTACGGCGCGCAGAAGGCCGCCGCCGAGCTGTTCCTCAACGACGCCGCCCGCCGCGGCTTCCTCGATGCGGTCTGCCTGCGCCTGCCCACGGTGGTGGTGCGGCCCGGCCGGCCGAACAAGGCCGCCAGCAGCTTTTTCTCGGCGATCCTGCGCGAGCCGCTGCTGGGGCTGGAAACCGACCTGCCGGTGCCCGACGGCTTCAAGGTCTGGATCGGCAGCCCGCGCAGCGCCGTCGGCTGGCTGCTGCACGCCGCCGCCATGGACACCGCCCCCCTCGGGCTGGACCGCAGCCTCAGCCTGCCGGGCCTGTGCGTCACCGTCGGCGAGATGCTGGCCGCCCTGGAGCAGGTGCGCCCCGGCGCGTCCTCCCTGGTCCGGCGCGCGGCCGACCCGGTGATCGCCGGCATCGTCGGCGGCTGGCCCGCGGCGTTCACCGCCCAGCGCGCCCGCGCCCTCGGCTTCGCCCCGCATGAGAGCCTGGTCGATGTCGTGCGCGCCTTCGTCGCCGACGACCTGGACGCAACGCGGCGTGATCGCGGCATCGTGTAGGCGCAAAGGCCGGCGTTGCCCGGCCGTCTGCGTTGCCGAAATTGCACAACGAAGGTGCGGCTTTTCGTATTTAAGACACAGTCTGGCGTTATCGACGCGTGACGGGCGTTTCCCGCTTTTGACATGCGGAACCTCGTGAGCGGGCGAAGGCGTGGCGCGCCTGTCGAACATGTGGCCGTTTCGCGGGCGCATCTCCGGCATTCGTGCGTTTGACGACGGAAGGTCAAGTTCGGAGCGAATGGGGAGTTTCCCTGGCGTCGGCTTCCTGGGCAGAATGAACGTCGGGCGAGTTTTATCGCCGCGGCGCAAGAAAGTTGCGTCCACCATCAACCGCGACACCGTCGCCCCGAAGCTGCGCCATCGCCGCGACCTCGGGGAATGGGTGCTGCACGCCCCGCAAACCCTGCGCGCGCTGGTCCGCGCCTCCGAGATCTGGCTGGTGGTGCTCGCCGCCATCGTGGGCCTGGTCGCCGGGGTGTGCGTCATCCTCATGAACATCGTCACCCAGGCGGCGCACAGCCTGCTGTTCCGGCTCGAACCCGGGCAGCACCTCTCCGGCCAGGTGAGCGTGAACACCCTCAGCGCCGTGCTGGTGCCGTCGCTGGGCGGCCTGGCGGTGGGGCTGTTCGGCCTGGCCGTGGTGCGCTGGTGGCCGCGCCGCGCGGTCGACCCGATCGAGGCGAACGCGCTGTATGGCGGGCGCATGTCGCTGAACGACAGTCTGATCGTGGTGGCGCAGACCATGCTCTCCAACGGCGTCGGCGCCTCGGTGGGGCTGGAGGCCGGCTATACCCAGATCGGCTCGGCCATGGCCTCGCGCCTCGGCCGGGTATTCCGGGTGCGGCGCAACGATCTGCGGCTGCTGGTCGGCTGCGGCGCCGCCGGCGCCATCGCCGCCGCGTTCAACGCGCCGCTCACCGGCGCGTTCTATGCCTTCGAACTGGTCATCGGCACCTATTCGCTGGCCACGCTGGCGCCGGTGGTGGTCTCGGCGATCTGCGCGGTCTCGATCGTGCGCTGGCTCAACCCCAGCCCCTTCAGCTTCGACATCCAGGTGCCGACCGCGATCGACCCGGTGAATTACCTGCCCATCCTGGCGATGGGGATCATCTGCGCCCTGGGTGGTATTGCCATCATGCGCGGCGTGACGCTGACCGAGGAGGCGTTCCGCCGCAGCCGCGTGCCGGCCTGGGCGCGCCCGGCCATCGGCGGGCTGGCGGTCGGGCTGCTGGCGCTGGTCACGCCGCAGGTGCTGTCGTCCGGCCACTCCGCCCTGCATGTCAGCTTCGACGCGCCATACTCGCTGAACGAGGTGTTGCTGCTGATCGTCCTGAAGGCGGCGGCCTCGGCGATCTCGCTGGGCTCCGGCTTCCGCGGCGGCCTGTTCTTCGCCTCGCTGTTCCTCGGCGCGATGATGGGCAAGGCGTTCGCCGCCGCCCTGGCCATGGTGATGACCGTGCAGGCCATCCCGCCGGTGGTCACCGCCCTGGTGGGCATGAGCGCATTGGCCGTGGCCATCGTCGGCGGGCCGCTCACCATGGCGTTCCTGGCGCTGGAAACCACCGGCAGCCTGCCAATGACCATCGCGGTGGTGGCCGCCGCGGTCGTCTCGGCGCTGACCGTGCGGCGCACCTTCGGCTACTCCTTCGCCACCTGGCGCTTCCACCTGCGCGGCGAGGTGATCCGCAGCGCCGTCGATATCGGCTGGATGCGCAACCTCACCGTCGGGCGGATGATGCGCCGCGAGGTGCGCACCGTGCGCTCCGACACCCCGCTCTCGGCCTTCCGGCGGGACTTCCCACTCGGCGCCGCCAACCGCGTGGTGGTGGTCGACGACGCCACCCGCTACCTCGGCATCGTGCAGGTCGCCGAAGCGCATGCCGAGGATGAGCGCGCCACCAAGGTCTCCGACCTGCTGCACTATGCCGACGATATCCTGCTGCCGCAGATGACCATCAAGGACGCGGTCGCGGCCTTCGAGCAGGCCGAGGCGGACGCCCTGGCCGTGGTGGACGGCGCCGAGAGCCGCCGGGTCATCGGCCTGCTGACCGAACAGCACGCCCTGCGCCGCTACAGCGAGGAGTTGGACCGCCGGCGGCGCGAATTGTCGGGCGAATAGCAGCAACTCGCGCAAGCGTGATGAAGCTGCCAGGATATCGCCATGTTCCCACCGTCAGATCCTCGGGTAAAGCAGCCGCGCCGCCAGTGCCGGCGCGGCAGAGCGCATGCGGGACATGAACGGGGCCATTCTGGTCTTGCACATGTTCCGTTTTGACATGAAAGGGACCATTACATGATGAAGGCAACGCTGCGGGTATTGGTGCTGGTGCTGGCCGCCGGCTCGCTCGGCGCCTGCTCCGGGCTGACCAGCCGGGAGCAGCGCGTGCTGTCGGGCGGCGCGATCGGCGCGGCGGGCGGCGCCGCCATCACCGCGATCGCCGGCGGCCCGATCCTGCTCGGCACCGCGATCGGCGCCGGCGCCGGCGCCGTGGCCGGCGCGGTCATCCCGAACGGGCTCCACTGATCGTCACCCGCCACTGGCCATAGAGCAACATCCGATCAAACGGAATCGTTTGATCGGATAAAGTTGCTCGCCAAAACAATGAGCTAGAGAATTTTTCGCGCGCCTATCAGCGCGGAAAATTCTCTAGAGGCTATTATGAACTTTGATGAAAAAAATAAGGAAAGAATCTTCTTTTTCTGAAGAAAAAGAAGCAAAAAGACTTCATCAGCGCTGCGCGGCTTCGAACGCGAGCGCTCTGGTGCCACAGGGGCGAAGCCAGGATAAACGTTTTTTGGTTCTTCCTTCAAAAGAGGAACGCTTACTGCTTCCTTCTTTTCCGGTCTGCTTCACGCAAGTTCATAACACCCTCTAGCGAGGCAAGGACTCGCCCCCCGGCACAGACCAGGCCGGGGGCTCCCCGCTACAGATACGGCATCAGCAGCCGCGCGGCCGCGTCACGCAGCGCCACCGGCAGCCGCCGCCGCTCCATCTCCCGCAGCGTCAGCCGGCGCGCATGGGCGATGTCCAGGTGTCCGTCCAGGGTCGCCGCCAGCTCCCGGTCATAGACCTCCAGGTCCAATTCGAAGTTCAGCCGCAGGCTGCGCATGTCCCAGTTGGCGCTGCCGATCAGCGACCAGGCGCCATCGACGATCATCAGCTTGGAATGGTCGAACGGCGGCCCGCCCAGCCACACCCGGCACCCCGCCTCCAGCACCGGCCGCAGGCTGGCGCGCGCGCTCCAGTCCAGCAAAAAATGGTCGCTGCGCCCCGGCAGCACGATATCTACCGCGACCCCGCGCAGCGCCGCCAGCGCCAGCGCCGAGACCAGCAACTCGTCGGGCACGAAATACGGCGTCGCCAGCCGCACGCTGGCCCGCGCCGTCGCCAGCGCCGAGAGCATCACCGTGCGGATGCGCTCCAGTTCGGCATCCGGGCCGGAGGTCACCACCCGCGCCGTCGCCTCGCCCGCGACCAGCCGCCTAGGAAACCAGACGGGGCCGGCAAGCGCCTCGCCGGTTGTGAAGGCCCAGTCCTCGGCGAAATCCGCCATCATCTGCCCCACCACCGGGCCGCGCACGGCGAAATGGGTGTCGCGCACCGCGTCCGACGCCGCCTCGTCGCGCAGGTTCTCCACGCCGATATTCAACCCGCCGGTGAACCCCAGCGTGCCGTCCACCAGCAGCAGCTTCTTGTGCGAGCGCAGGTTCAGCAGCGGCATCCGCCATGGCAGCCAGGTGTGCAGGAAGCGCGCCACCGGCACCCCGTGGCGGCGCAGCCGGCGATAGGCCGGCGCGCGCAGCCAGCCGCCGCCCATGCCGTCCACCAGCACCCGCACCGCCACCCCGCGCCGATGCGCCGCGGCAAGGGCGTGAACGAAGGTCCGCCCCACCGCGTCGCCCCGGAAGATATAGGAGGAGAGTGCGATGCTGGTCTGCGCGGTGCCGATCGCCGCCAGCATCCGCGGATAGGCGACGGCGGCGTGCGCCAGCATCTCCACCTCATTGCCGGGCAGCACCGGCCGGCCGGTGATGCGCCCGCCGGCGGCGCAGAGCGGCTCCAGATGCCCCAGCGCCGAAGGCTCGGCCGCCGCGCCCGGCCGTCCGCCGCGCCGCCGGCCCAGCCGCCGGGCGCGCCGCACAACGCGGTTGATGCCGAACATCAGGTAGATCGCCGCCCCGGCGAACGGCGACAGCCAGGCCAGCCCGATCCAGGCGAAGGCGGAGGCCACGTCGCGCTTGGTCAGCAGCGCATGCACCGTCACCGCCCCGGCCAGGCCTATCTGCACCAGGGCGGCGAAGATCAGCCAGGCATCATGCTCGAACCATCTGGGGGAGGCGGTCAATCGGCGGCGAGGTCCTTCATGCGCAGCGAGACATCGAATTCATCGGCGACCCGGCCATCCTCCTCCAGCATCGCCGAGGCGTCCACATCGGCGAACTGCATCGCCCCCATGCCGGCGAACGCCTTCTGCACCGTGGGGCCCCACAGGCCGATATCCTTCACGGTCGGCACGATCCGGCTGAAGATGCGGCTGCGGAAGCTTTTCATGTACTCGGACTGGTCCACCAGCTCCACGCATTGTTGCTCCGGCAGGCCGAGGCGCTCCCACACCTCGCGCTGGTTGAAGCGGTCGCGCATGTGCCAGCACGCTTCCACCACGAATTCCTCGCGCTCGCGCCGCTCGGCGTCGGAAAGCTGCGGGTAATAGTCGCGCAGCGCCAGCCGGCCAAAGGCGACGTGGCGGGCCTCGTCCTGCATCACATAGGCGTTCACCGCGGCGGCCAGCTTGTTTTTGGACTGGTCGCGGATGCGCTGGAACGCCGCCAGGGCCAGCCCCTCGATCAGCACCTGCATGGCCAGGTAGGTCATGTCCCAGCGGCTGTCGGTCAGCCCGTTCTCCAGCAGCGCCGCCAGCCCCCTGGTGATCGGGTAGGCCAGCTCGAACTTCTCGCGCAGCAGGCGGGAATAGGCCTCCACATGGCGCGCCTCGTCCATCACCTGGGTGGCGGCATAGAACTTGGCGTCCAGGTTCGGCACCGTCTGAACGATGCGGGCGGTGGCCATCAGCGCGCCCTGCTCGCCATGCATGAACTGCGAGATCGAACTGGCCTGCAGGTGGTGGCGCACCCGCACGCGCTCCTTCTCGGTCATCTTGTTCCAGATGTCGGAGCCATAGATGGCGATCGAACGGTCATCCAGCAGCATCGGGTTCTCGGGATCGAGGTCGATCGACCAGTCGATCCGCTCGGCGGCGTCCCATTGCTGCTTCTTGCCCTTGTCGTACAGGTTCAGCAGCCCCGCGCGCTGATCGTCGTATTCCCAGGTGAACACGGTTTCGGTCTCGCCGTTCAGCTTCCACTGGGTCTGTTCGACCGGCAGGGTGTAGCGATACATGGTGGACATTGCGGCTCCCCAGGAACGCATGTTCCGCTGGCCGGCGTGCCTCGGCTCATCGGTGGATCGGACGCCCGGCGGCGGCGGCGTGTCAAGCAACTTCGCCCGCCCCTGCACGCGGCCAGGGCATGTCCAGGGTATGGCCGGGACTTGACCGGGGCGGCCAGGAGCGATTGCCTGTCACGGCGCCATACGAAACCAGGGAAACCCCAAGCATGCCCCGCCCCGCCGCCAAGGCCACCGATACCGACGCGCTGTTCGCTGAACTGCGCAAGATCGACACCCCCACCATCACCAACGTGGTGGCGACCTACCCCAAGAACCCGCTCTGCCTCGGGCTGTACAACCCGTGGACCGAGAACTGGTACACCGACACGTCGATCCGCTGCATCTACCCGGAGATGGGTGCGGTGATCGGCCACGCCGTCACCTGCGTCTACGGCCTGCCCGACCCGAATTTCAGCGGCCGGCTGAGCTTCATGGACGTGATCGACGCACTGGACGCGATGAAGAAGCCGACCATCCTGGTCATCCAGCAGAAATGGCCCGACGGCATCATGGCCAAGGCCGGGCTGGCCGGCGAGATCATGACCACCTCCATGCAGGCGGTCGGCTGCATCGGCCTGCTCTCCAACGGCCCCTCGCGCGATGTCGATGCGATCCGCCGGCTGAACTTCCAGATGCTGCTGGGCGGCGTCACCGCCGGGCATGGCGAGATGGCGGTGCAGGCGGTCAACGTGCCGGTCTCGGTCGGCGGCATGGACGTGGCGCCGGGCGACCTGATCCACATGGACGAGAACGGCGCGGTGAAGTTCCCGGCCGACAAGGCCCCGGCGGTGCTGGCCAACGCCCGCGCCATGCTGGATGCCGAGGCGCACCATTTGGCCGCCCTGCGCAAGGCCAAAACCGCCGCCGAGGTGCGGGCCGCCTCCAGCGGCGGCGCCTACACGCCCAAAAAGCCCTGAGCAAACCCCCGGCTGTCCCCGCGGGCAGCCGGCCCCGCCCACAGGAGAGGAGCGCCGCCATGAGCGAAACCGCCGACCTCAACCCCATCCTGGCCCGGCGCACGCCCGACCAGATCCTGGGGCCGTTCTTCCCGGTGACCCAGGCGCCGGACACCAGCGGCGACCTCACCCGGGGCGGGCGGGCGCAGGGCACCATCCTGTACCTGTCCGGCCGGGTCACCAACCTGGCCGGCGAGGCGGTGGCCGGCGCGCGGATGGAGATCTGGCAGGCCAACGCGCACGGCAAATATCTGCACCCGAATGACGACAATTCCGCCCCGATCGACCCGAATTTCGCCGGTTTCGCCCTGATTTTCACGGGGTCAGACGGCTCCTACGCGATCAAGACCGTCCGCCCGAAGGCCTACCCCACCAGCCCCACCACGGTGCGCCCCGCGCATATCCATTTCCGCGTGACCGGCGCCTTCGAGCAGTTCGTGACGCAGATGTATTTCCAGGGCGACCCCTGGAACGACCAGGACCCCTTCCTGCAAAGCGCCCGCCGCAAGGAGGCGCTGATCGTCGACCCGCATCCCGCCCCTCCCCCGGCCGAGCCGGGCGCGGAGGCGGCCAGCTTCGACATCGTGCTGGTACGCGGCTAGCCCAGCAGGTGGCAGGTGGCCATGTGGCCGCCGGCCGCCACATGGACGCGCGGCACAAGCTCGGCGCAGTCGGCGCGCGCCGCCGGGCAGCGCGGATGGAACGGGCAGCCGGGCGGGATGGCCAGCGGGCTGGGCAGTTCGCCGGCCAGCGCCGCCGCGCCCGCCTGCGGTCGCTGGCCATCGGGCGGCGGCTCCATCGCGGGGGCGGCGCGCAGCAGCGCCTGGGTGTAGGGGTGCAGCGGCTGCCCGAACACCGCCTCGGCGGGGCCGAGTTCCACCACGCGGCCGAGGTACATCACCGCCACCCGGTGGGCGATGTGGCGCACCACGCGCAGGTCGTGCGAGACGAACAGGATCGCCAACCCCAGCCGCTCCTGCAGGTCCAGCAGCAGGTTCAGGATCTGCGCCTGCACCGACACGTCCAGCGCCGAGACGATCTCGTCGGCCACCAGCAATTCCGGCTCCACCGACAGCGCGCGGGCGATGGCGACGCGCTGGCGCTGGCCGCCGGAGAACTGGTGCGGCAGCCGCCCCGCCGCGTCGGCCGGCAGGCGCACCAGCACCAGCAGCTCCGCCACCCGCGCCGCCAGGCCGGACGGCGGCACCAGGCGGTGCACGCGCAGCGCCTCGGCCAGGATCTCGCCCACCGTCATGCGCGGGTTGAGCGAGCCGTACGGGTCCTGGAACACCATCTGGACGCGCCGATTGTAGCGCCGCAGCGCCTGGCCCGAGAGGCCGCGCACATCCTCGCCGTCGAACACGATCTGGCCGGAATCCGGCTCGATCAGCCGCACCAGGGCGCGCGCCAGGGTGGATTTGCCGCAGCCGCTCTCGCCCACCACCGCCAGCGTCTCGCCCCGCGCCACCGCCAGCGTCACGCCGTTCAGCGCCCGCACCATCGGCCGCGCGCCGCCGCGCAGCAGCCAGCGCAGCCCCGGCGGCGCAGTGAAGGCGCGGGCGAGGTCATCGACCGCCAGGAGGGCGGCGCCGCTCATGCCGCCACCGCCGCCATGCCGGCCACCGCTTCCGCCCGCAGGCAGGCGGTGGCGTGGGTGGGGCCGAGCGGGCGCAGCGGCGGCGGCGCCTGGTGGCAGGCGGCCACCGCCAGCGTGCAGCGCGGCGCGAAGCGGCAGCCGGGCGGCATCCGCCCCGGATCGGGCGGCACGCCGGGAATGCCCTGCAGGCGCTGGCGGGCCAGCGCGCGGTGCGGCACCGAGCGCATCAGCCCCAGCGTGTAGGCATGCCCCGGCGTGCGGTAGATGGCTCCGGTCGGCCCGGTCTCCATGATCCGCCCGGCATACAGCACCGCCACCCGGTCGCAGGTGCCGGCGACGATGCCGAGGTCGTGGGTCACCAGGATCACGCTCATCGCCAGCTCGTCGCGCAGCCGCAGCAGCAGGCGCAGGATCTGGTCCTGGATGGTCACATCCAGCGCCGTGGTCGGCTCGTCGGCCAGCAGCAGCTTCGGTTCGCCGGCCAGCGCGATGGCGATCATGGCGCGCTGGCGCATGCCGCCGGAGAATTCGTGCGGAAAGCTGTCCAGCCGCCGTCGCGCGCCCGGAATGCCCACCAGGTCCAGCAGCTCCACCGCCCGCCGCCGGGCCGCCGCGCCATGCAGCGCCAGGTGTTCGCCCAAGCTCTCGGTGATCTGCAGTCCGATCGGCAGCACCGGGTCCAGCGCGGTCATCGGCTCCTGGAAGATCATGCCGATCTCGCGGCCGCGCAGCCGGCGGATTTCGGCCTCCGGCATGGCCAGCAGGTCGCGGCCTTGCCACAGCGCGGCGCCGCTGGTGCGCGCGATGCCGGGGAGCAGCTTGAGGATGGCGCGCAGGGTGAGGCTTTTGCCCGAGCCGGATTCGCCGACGATACCCAGCACCTCGCCGCGGGCCAGCGCGAAGGACACCCCGTCCACCGGGCGGGCCGGCCCGATCTGCACCGCGAGGTCGCGCACCTCCAGCAGGCTGGTCATCGCCGCCGCACCAGGGCGGCCACGCCGTCGCCCAGCAGGCTGAAGCCGATGCCGGCCAGCACGATCGCCATCCCCGGGAAGATCGACATCCACCAGGCCGTGGTCATGAAGTTCTTGCCATCGGCGATCAGCACCCCCCATTCGGCGGTCGGCGGCTGCGCGCCCAGGCCCAGGTAGCCCAGGCTGGAGCCGAGCAGGATGCACAGCGCCATGTCGGTCATCCAGAACACCAGCACCGGCGAGATGGCGTTGGGCAGCAGATGGCGGAACACGATGCGCGGCCAGCCATAGCCCATGACGCGCCCGGCCGCGGCATAGTCGCGCCGCTTCTGCGCCAGGATCTCGCCGCGCATCAGCCGGGCGTAGAAGATCCAGCCCACCGCGCTGACGGCGACATACATGTTGACCAGCCCCGGCCCGAGCACGGCGACGATGGCGATCACCAGCACCAGGAACGGCACGGTCACCACCAGGTCGACCAGCCGGCGGAACAGCAGGTCCGCCACGCCGCCGAAATAGCCGACCAGGCAGCCGGCGACGGTGCCGAACACCGCCGGGAACAGGGTGGAGAAGATGGCGATCTGCATGTCGATGCGGGTCGCCCAGATCACCCGGCTGAGGATGTCGCGGCCGAAATTATCGGTGCCGAACGGGTGCGCCCAGGAGGGCGGGCGCAGCGTGCCGCGGTAGTCGAATTTCAGCGGGCTGTACGGCGCCACCCAGTCCGGCGCCACCGCGCAGACCAGCAGCAGCAGCACGATGGCCGCCCCCAGCAGCGGGCCGGGCCGCAGCCGCGGCAGCCGCCGGGTGCGGCCCGGGGTGGCGGCCCCGGCCAGCGCCGGGGCGGCGGCGGCCACCTCGCTCATGCCGCCTCCTGCCGCGGGTCCAGCAGGCCCTGCACGGTATCGACCAGCAGGAACACCAGCGACACCAGCACCGCCAGCACGATGGTCAGCCCCTGCACCACCGCGTAGTCGCGCGCGAAGATGCTGTCGATCATCAGCCGGCCGACGCCGGGGATGGCGAACACGCTTTCCGTGATCACCGCGCCCCCCACCAGCGAGCCGATCTGCAAGCCGAGCAGCGTGACGGTGGGGACCAGCGCGTTGCGCAGCACATGCCGGCCCAGCACCAGCCGCCGGCGCAGCCCCTTGGCGGTGGCGAACTGCACGAACTCGGCGTGCAGCACCTCGATCAGCGCCTCGCGCAGATTGCGCATCAGCACCATCGCCAGGCTCAGCGCGAGCGTCAGCGCCGGCAGGAACAGGTAGTACAGGTTCTCCACGAAGCCGCCGCCGATGCCGCCCACCGGGAACCAGCCGAGGCCGGCGGCCAGCGTGATCAGCAGGATCAGCCCCAGGTAGAACACCGGCATCGACAGCCCCACCTGCCCCAGCATGCGGATGGCCAGGTCGACCGCGCCGCCCTCGCGCAGCGCCGCCACGAAGGCCAGCGGCACGGCGATCAGCAGCGCCAGCACCGTCGCCATGCCGGTCAGCATCAGGGTGATCGGCAGCCGGTCCAGGATCAGCCGGGTCACCGGCACGTGCATGGTGATGGAATCGCCCAGCCGCAGCGTCGCCACATGCTCCAGGTAGCTCCAGAACTGCGCCGAGACCGAGCGGTCGAACCCCATCTCGTGGCGCAGCCGGGCCAGCGAGGCGTCGGTGGCGCGGTCGCCGAGCAGCTGGATCGCCGGGTCGCCGGGCAGCAGGCGCATCAGGGCGAACATCAGCACCGCGACCAGCGCCACCGTGGGCACGATCTGCAGCAGCCGCAGGCCGATGCGCCCGACGATGCCCATGCCCGCCGCCTCACCCCTCCAGATGGGTGTTGAGGAAGATGTTGTTGCCCAGCGGGATCTGCACGAAATCCCTCACCTTCCTGGCCAGCGCGATCGGGTACGGCACCTCCAGCAGGAACACGATCGGGGCGGCGGCGATGTAGCGCTGCTGGATCTCGGTGTACTGGGCCTCGCGCTTCTTCGGGTCCAGCTCCTTCTGGCTCGCCTCGAACAGCGCCTCGATGGTGGTGTCGCGGAAGCCGGAGCGGTTGGAGTGCACGGTGGGGTAATAGGCGAAATACGAGGTAATCTCGTTGGGGTCCTTGATGTCGTTGGTCCACAGCGAGGTGCGCATCTCGTAGTCGCCGGCCTTGAAGCGGGTCAGGCGGGTGGCGTTCTCAAGCTGCTTGATCTTCACCTGCACGCCCACCTCGCCCCACATCTGCTGCAAGGCGGAAAGCTGGGCGACATCGTCCACGTTGCCGGCCAGCGCCATGCAGCTCACGGTGAAGCCCTTGGCATAGCCGGCATCGGCCAGCAGCTTTTTGGCCTTGGCCACGTCGTACGGATAGGGCTCGCCATGCGCGTAGGCATAGGGCGTGGAGGTGGGCATGTAGGTCTGCTGCGGCGTGCCGAAGCCGTAGCTCAGCACCTGGATCAGCGCCGCCTTGTCGGTGGCGTGGTTCAGCGCCTGGCGCACCCGCACATCGGCCATCGGGTTCTTGCGGCCGTCCTTGAAGGTGGGGCGGTTGTTGAGGTTGAAGTAGATCACCTTGGCCGACGGGTACAGCACCATGTCCAGCTTCGGGTCGGCCTTCAGCTCGGCCACGCGGGAGAACGGCACGAACTCGGTGCCGTCGATCTCGCCGGCGCGCAGCTTGAGGATGCGGGTGGCGTCGTCGGGGATGATCAGGAAGCGGACACGGTCGAGATAGGGCAGTTTCTCGCCGTCCACCCCGTCCTTCCAGTAATGCGGGTTGCGGGTCAGCACCATTTCGGTGTTGTGGGTCCAGGCGCCGAGCACGAACGGGCCGGAGCCGACCGGGTGCTCGGCGAAGGATTTGGACTTCGCCTCCAGATCGGCGCCGGGGGCGGCCATCACCAGCTTTTCCGACATGATGCCGGCGTTGAAGGTGGCCAGCGCCTCCAGGATCGCAGGGTCCGGGTGGGACATCTTCAGCACCACGGTGGCCGGCGGCGCCAGCACCACCTCGCCGATCGCCTCCAGGAGGAACTGGAAGTCGCCGCCGGTCGCCTTGTCGCGGGCACGGTCGAGCGACCATTTGATGTCCGAAAGGGCGAGCGGCGAGCCGTCGGCGAATTTGAGGCCGGGGCGAATCTTGAGCGTGACCTCCTTGCCGTCTTCCGACACGGCGTAGCTCTCGGCCAGGCCCGGCTCCAGCCCCTTGCCGTCGGCGGTGGGCTGGATCAGCGTGTCGTAGAGGTTGAGCGAGATCCAGATATCGGCGTTCTGCGCGGTGTGCACCGGGTCCAGATACAGGCAGTCGGCGGCGCGGGCGAAGGTGAAGGTGCCGCCGCGGGTGACCGACGCCGCCCGGGCACCGCCGGACAGGGTGGTGGCGGCGAAGCTGCCCGCCATCAGCCCCGCCAATCCCTTGAGTGCCTGCCGCCGCTGGATCATGCTCCGCTCCTGCCTGTTGGGTAGGCTTGCCTGTTTGCTGCGATGCAAAACGGGGGCCATATCGGAGGCAGCGCGATTCGGCGGGCTAATGTTTAGGCATGCCTCATGGCAGGAACGGTGGGGCGGTGCCAAAAAGGCAGAGTATGCTGAAAATATCGCCACTCTGACCAATATCTGCGCGCCGCCCCCCGGTTTGGCCGCCGGATCGCGGGCACGGCGCTTGCTTGGCTGAACCGATCACCCGGGAGATGCCGCCATGCCGCGTACCGCCGCCGATCCGCTGCTGCTGACGCCAGGTCCGGTCAGCGTGTCCATGACCACCAAGCAGGTGATGCTGAAGGACCGCGCCTCGGGCGGCGACGAGTTCCATGCCGACATCAACCTGGCGCGCGACTACATGGTGTCGCTGGTGAACGGCCAGGGCGCCTATACCGCGATCCCGCTGCCGGGCAGCGCCACCTATGCCAACGAGGCGGTGATCGCCGGGCTGGTGCCGCCGGGGGGCAAGCTGCTGATCCATACCAACGGGGTATATGGCGACCGGCTGATCGAGATCTGCGCCCATGCCGGCGTGCCGTATGCCGCCATCCGCACCCAGCCCTTCGTGCCGCCCACCGCGGCGCAGTTCGAGGCGGCGATCCTGGCCGACCCGGCCATCACCCATGTCTTCGTGGTGCATTGCGAGACCAGCACCGGCGTGCTGAACCCGGTTGAGGCGATCGCCGAGGTGTGCAAGGCGCACGCCAAGGGGCTGCTGATCGACGCGGTGGCCAGCTTCGGCGCCATGCCGCTGGATGCCCGCAAGCTGGGGTTCCAGGCGGTCACCGTCTCGTCCAACAAATGCATGCAGGGGGTGCCGGGCATCGGCTGGTCGGTGGTGCAGAAGACCGCGCTGGAGAACGCCCGCGGCAATTGCCGGGCGCTGGTGCTGGATCTGTGGGACCAGAACCAGCACATGGACCGCACCAACGCCTTCCGCTTCACCCCGCCCACCCAGGTGCTGGCCGCCTTCGCCCAGGCCTGCCGCGAGCATGCGGCCGAGGGCGGCACCGAGGCGCGGCTGGCGCGCTACCGCGCCAACTGGCGCCGGCTGGTGGACGGCATGCGCCAGATGGGGTTCGCGACGGTGGTGCCGGACGAATACGCCTCGCCGATCGTGGCCACCTTCCACAACCCGGACCACCCGAATTTCAGCTTCCAGAAGCTGTTCGAGGGCATGAAAACGCGCGGATTCATCATTTTTCCGGGCCGTCTGGCGCTGGCCGACACCTTCCGCATCGGCTGCATGGGCGACGTGACGGAGGCGGACATGGCCGAGGCGATGGCCGCGGTGGCCGACACGATGCGGGAGATGGGGATCGGCGGGCTGGGCCACAGCGAGCTCGCCGCCGACTGAGCCGCCGCCGGGACAGCGAGCGGCTTCAGCCCCGGCGATCTTGCATGGATCGCCGGGCGGGCTTCATATGCGCGCCGTCATACGCGCGCAATGAGGACCCTTGATGGACACGATTACCTACTGGAACGACCGCTGGCACGACGGCAGCCCGGCTGTGCTGGGGCCGCGCGACCATGCCTTCTGGCTCGGCTCGATGGTGTTCGACGGCGGGCGGTCGTTCGACCTGTGCGCGCCGGACCTGGACCAGCATGCGGCCCGGGCGGTGCGCTCGGCGCGGGCGCTGGGGCTGGAGCCGCGGCAGACGCCGGAGCAGATCCTGGCGCTGATGCATGAGGGCATCCGCCGCTTCGGGCCCAAGGCCGAGCTGTATGTGCGGCCGATGTTCTGGGCCACCAAGGGCGGGCACGGGCCGATTTCGGTGGACGCGGAGAGCTGCCAGTTCCTGCTGTGCATCTACGTCTCGCCGATGCCGACCGGGCCGGGCCTGGCGCTCGGGCTGTGCCGCAGCATCCGCCGGCCGACGCCGGAAAGCGCGCCGACCGATGCCAAGGCGTCGTGCCTGTATCCGAATTCGGCGCGCGGCGTGGCGGAGATGCTCAAGCGCGGGTTCCAGAACGGCATCGTGCTGGATGCGCTGGGCAATGTGGCAGAGACGTGCAGCTCCAACATCTTCCTGGCCATCGACGGCGTGGTCGCCACCCCGGTGCCGAACGGCAGCTTCCTGGCCGGGATCACCCGCAACCGCACCGTGGCGCTGCTGCGCGAGGCGGGGGTGACGGTGGAGGAGCGGACCATCGCGCCGCATGAACTCGACACCGCCGACGAGCTGTTCACCACCGGCAATGCCGGCAAGGTGCAGCCGGTGATCCGCTACGAGGGGCGCGACCTGCAGCCCGGCCCGCTCGGGCGCAAGGCGCAGGCGCTGTACATGGCGTACGCGCAGAGCCAGCGCCTGGCCTGACCCACGCCTGACCCGGGGATTCCCTGCAACGGGGGCGGCGCGAGCCGCCCCCGTTCGCGTTTGTGCGGGGCGTCGCGATTTTTGTGAATGCGAATGAGTTGCATTTACAGGCGTGGGCTGTAAGGTAGGCGCGACACCGGCCGGGAGGTCCCCATGTTGATCGCCTTTCTCATCATGCTGCGCGAAGGCATTGAGGCGGCGCTGATCGTCGGCATCGTCGCCGGCTATCTGCGCCAGACCGGCCGCACCGGCTGGCTGCCGGCGGTATGGGGCGGCGCCGGGCTGGCCGCTGTGCTGTGCCTGACGGTGGGGGTGGCGCTCAATGCCGCCAGCGCCGAGTTCCCGCAGCGCCAGCAGGAATTCTTCGAGGGCGTGGTGGCGTTGGTCGCGGTCGGCATGCTGACCTCGATGGTGTTCTGGATGGCCCGCGCCGCCCGCTCGATGCGGGCGCAGCTGCACGGGTCGGTCGATACCGCGCTGCGGCCGGACGCCGGGCGCTGGCGCGGGCTGGCGCTGGTGGGGATGGTGTTCCTGGCGGTCGGGCGGGAGGGGCTGGAATCGGTGTTTTTCCTGCTGGCGACCTTTCAGCAGAGCACCGGGCCGGCGGTACCGGCCGGCGCGCTGCTCGGCCTGGGCGGGGCGGTGGCGGTGGGCTGGGCGATCTATATCGGCGGCGTGCGCATCGACCTGCGGCGCTTCTTCCAGGCCACCAGCGTGTTCATCCTGTTCGTCGCCGCCGGCCTGCTCTCGGGCGCGGTGCGCGCCTTCCATGAGGCCGGGCTGTGGAACGGGTTGCAGCACCGGGTCTACGACCTGTCCGCGGTGCTGCCCGACGACAGCCCGCTCGGCGTCGTGCTGTCCGGGTTCTTTGGCTATCACGAGGCGCCGAGCGCGGGCGAGGTGATCGCCTATCTCGCCTTCCTGCTGCCGGCGCTGGCGTTGCTGCGCCTGCGGGTGCGCCCTCCGCCCGCCATGGCCACGGCCGGCGGCTGATCCGCCGCCCCTTCCCTTTCTCCTGCCGCTCCGACCCGAACGAGGACCTTTCCCATGCAGTCTTTCTTCCACCCGCGCCTGGCCCCCCGGGCCCGGCTGGCGCTGCTATGCCTGTCCGGCGCCGCCGGCCTGCCCGGCATGGCCGTCGCCCAGGCGGCGGCGCCCCAGGCAGCAACGGCCGCCCCGGTCGCCGTCAGCGTCACCGACAAGGGGTGCAGCCCGGAGGCGCTGTCCATCCCCGCCGGCAGGGCCACGTTCTCCATCAAGAACGACAGCCGCCGCGCGATGGAATGGGAGATCCTGAAGGGCGTGATGGTGGTGGCGGAGCGGGAGAACATCCTGCCCGGCTTCGTGCAGAAGCTGTCGGCGACGCTGGAGCCGGGCGAATATGCCATGACCTGCGGCCTGCTGAGCAATCCGCGCGGCAAGCTGACGGTGCTGGCCGGCGCGGCGCAGGCGGAATTCCGGCCCTCGCCGATGGACCTGGTGGGGCCGATCGCCGAGTACAAGGTCTATGTGATCCATGAGGTGGCCGCCCTGGTGGCGGCGACCGAGACCTTCACCGATGCGGTGCGCGCCGGCCGGCTGGACGAGGCGCGCCGGCTGTATGCGGGCACGCGCGGCCATTACGAACGCATCGAGCCGATCGCCGAGCTGTTCAGCGACCTGGACACCGCGATCGACGTGCGTGCCGGCGATTTCGAGAAGAAGGAGGCGGACCCGGCCTTCGGCGGCTTCCACCGCATCGAGATGCTGCTGTTCCGCGGCAACACCACCAAGGGCGCCACCCCGTTCGCCGACAAGCTGCTGGCCGATGTGCGCGAGTTGCAGACCCGCGTGGCCGGCCTCGCCATCGCGCCGAAGGACATGGTGGGCGGCGCCGGCGACCTGATCGAGGAGGTCGCCTCCAGCAAGATCAGCGGCGAGGAAGACCGCTACAGCCACACCGACCTGGCCGACTTCCAGGCCAATATCGACGGCGCGCACAAGATCTACACGCTGCTCCAGGCACTGGTCCGCAAGGCCAATGCGGAGCTGGCCGGGCGGATCGAGGCGAATTTCGCCAAGGTGGCGGAACGGCTGGCGAAATACCGCACAGCGGACGGCTTCAAGACCTACGACCACCTGACGCCGGCCGACCACACCGCGCTGAAGGGCCCGATCACCGCGCTGGCCGAAGACCTCGCCTTGCTGCGCGGCACGCTGGGTGTGGATTGAGGCCATGACCGGCACGAAATCCGGCTGCCCGATGGCCGGCGCCTCGCGGCGCGGGCTGCTGCTGGGGCTGGCCGCCGGCGGAGCGGGCATGTTGGCCCCGACTGCCCAGGCAGCGCCAGCCCTGGCGGCATCGGCCCAGGCAGCGCCCGCGCAAGTCGATCCGGCGGCGATGGCGCATCCGTTCCATGGGCCGCACCAGGCCGGCATCACCACCGCGCAGCAGGCCGCCGGGCTGGTGGTGGCGTTCGACGTGCTGGCCGACAGCCCGGCCGGGCTGGAGCGGCTGCTGCGCACGCTGACCGCGCGCATCGCCTTTCTCACCCAAGGCGGCCCGGTGCCGGTGCGCGACCCGCGCCTGCCGCCGGCGGATTCCGGGCTGCTCGGCCCCGTGGTGCGGCCGGACAACCTGACCATGACGGTCTCGGCCGGCGCCTCGCTGTTCGACGACCGCTTCGGCTTGGCGCATGCCCGCCCGCGCCACCTGACGCGCATGGAACGCTTCCCCAACGACGCGCTGGACGCGGCGCAATGCCACGGCGACCTGCTGGTGCAGATCTGCTCCAACAGCGCCGAGACCAATATCCACGCCCTGCGCGACATCGTGAAGCACCTGCCCGACCTGCTGGCGCCGCGCTGGAAGCTGGACGGGTTCCTGCCGCTCGACCCGACACGCCCGGGCGGCGAGACGCCGCGCAACCTGATGGGGTTCAAGGACGGCACCGCCAACCTGGACCAGCGCGACGCCGGGCTGATGGGCCGCCATGTGTGGGTCACCCCGGAGCAGCGGGAACCGGCCTGGGCCGCCGGCGGCAGCTACCAGGTGGTGCGCATCATCCGCATGCTGGTGGAGCACTGGGACCGCACGCCGCTGGGCGAGCAGCAGGCCATATTCGGGCGCGACCGCGCGACCGGGGCGCCGCTGGACGGGCGGGGCGAGCATGACCTGCCGGATTATGCCGCCGATCCGGCGGGCAAGCGTATCAAGCTGGACGCGCATATCCGGCTGGCCAATCCGCGCACCCCACAGACGGAGTCCGGGCTGATCCTGCGGCGCGGCTATAATTTCTCCCGCGGGCTGACACGGGCGGGGCAGATGGATCTGGGCCTGCTGTTCGTCTGCTTCCAGGCCGACCTGGCGGCCGGCTTTCTGACCGTGCAGGGGCGGCTGAACGGCGAGCCGCTGGAGGAATACATCAGGCCGGTCGGTGGCGGCTATTTCTTCGCGCTACCGGGAGTGCCGGGCGCGGACGGCTTCCTGGGCGAGGGGCTGCTCGGGGCCTGAGCGCGGGTTTGGTTCGGTTGCGGTCTCGCGACGTACGACGTAGCGTCACTGGATGCAGCCGCACGCGCGCCGCCCCGCCGAGGCACGGCCTTCCACCGGTGCCGCCATTGACCCGGCGCCGCCCTGCGGCACGACGGGCGCGTGCGTTGCGGCGGCGGAGGGGGTGGCCATGCTCGATGCCGCCGGGTGCTGCCAGTTCGCCAACGCGACGGCGGCGCGGCTGCTGGACCTAGCGCCGGAGCGCCTGGCGGGGCAACCGCTCGCGCCCGCCCTGCCGCCATCGCTGGCCGCGCCGTTCGCCGCCGCCTGCGCCGAGGCGCTGGCCGGGCGCGATCCGCCGGCGATGGAGCAATTCGACCAGGCGCGGGGCCGCTGGATCGCGCTGCATGTCGCCGCGACACCGGCCGGGCTGGTGCTGCGCCTGAGCGACATCTCGGCGCGCAAGCGGGCCGAGGCGCTGGCGGAGGGGCAGCGGCGGACGCTGGAGCTGGTCGCCCTCGGCGCCCCGTTGCGCGAGACGCTGGACACGCTGCTGCGTGTGCTGGAGGGGCAGTCGCGCGACATGCTCTGCTCCATCCTGCTGCTGGAGCCGGGCGGCGGGCTGATGCGCCACGGGGCGGCGCCGAGCCTGCCAGAAGCCTTCGTCGCCGCCATCGACGGGCGGGCGATCGGCCCACAGGCCGGCTCGTGCGGCACCGCCGCCTATCGCCGGGCGCCGGTGATGGTGGAGGATATCGCGACCGACCCGCTGTGGGAGGCGTATCGGGCCGTCGCCCTGCCGTTCGGCCTGCGGGCCTGCTGGTCCACACCGATCTTCGGCACCGGCGGCGAGGTGCTGGGGACCTTCGCCATCTACTACCGCCATCCGGGGCGGCCGACGCCGGAACACCTGGAGATCATCCGCATCGCCACCCACCTCGCCGCCATCGCCATCGGCCGGGAGCGGACCGAGGGCGCGCTGCTGCGCAGCGAGGCCAGACTGTCCGATATCATCCGCAAGGCGATCAACGCGGTGGTCGTCTTCGGCTCCGACCGACGCATCCTGCTGTTCAACGACGCGGCGGCGGCGATGTTCCGCATGCCCTCGGCCGATGCGGTGGGCCAGGAGGTGACCGCCTTCGTGCCGGGGTTCACCGGCACGAAGGCGGGCGGCGCGGCGGCCGATCTGCGCGGCCGGCGGGCGGATGGCGAGGAATTCCCGCTGGAAGTCTCGGTCTCGCGCATCGAGTCGATGGGCGAGACCATTTCCACTGCGATCCTGCACGACGTGAGCGAACGCCAGCGCCAGGCGCGCGAGATCGAGCGGCTGAACCGGCTGTACGCCGTGCTGAGCCGGGTCAGCCAGGCGATCGTGCGGCTGCGCAGCGAGGCGGCGCTGTTGCCGGAGATATGCCGGGCGATCGTGGAGCACGGCGACCTCCGGCTGGCCTGGATCGGCCGGCACGACCCCGTGACGGCCACGCTGCGGCCAGTGGCGCAATGGGGCGACCAGGGCGAGTACCTGGCCGACGTATGCGTCCGGACCGATGGCAGCCCTGAGAGCGGCGGCCCGACCGGGCGGGCGTTCCGCACCGGAGGCGCGGCCGTCTGCAACGATTTCTTCGCCGAACCGGCCACCAGCCCCTGGTGGGAGCGGGCGGCGCGGCACGGCATCGCGGCTTCGGCGGCCTTCCCGATCCATCGCAGGGGCGCACCCTGGGGCACCATCACCATCTATGCCGGCGAGGCCGGCTATTTCCAGCCGCGCGAGGTGGCGCTGTTGCAGGAGGCGGCGGACGAGGTGTCGTTCGCGCTGGAAATGTTCGCCCAGGACGACGACCGCCATGCCGCCGAGGACCGGGCGATGCGCCTGGCCGCGATCGTGGAATCGAGCGAGGATGCGATCATCAGCACCACCATCGACGGCGCGGTCACCAGCTGGAACCCGGCGGCCGAACGCATGTTCGGCTTTACCGCGGCCGAGGCGGTCGGCCGCAACGCGGACATGATCGTGCCACCCGAGGCGGCCGGCGAGTTGCCGGCGATCCTGACCCGCATCGGCACCGGCGAACGGGTGCGTAATTTCGAGACAATGCGGCTGCGGCGGGACGGCGCGACCTTCCCGTGCTCCATCACAATCTCCCCGATCCTGGCGCCGGACCGGAGCATCATCGGCACCTCCTCGATCGCGCGCGACATCACCGTGCGCCGGCGCGACGAGCGGGCATTGCGGGAGCTGAACGAAAGCCTGGAGCAGACGGTGGCCAGCCGCACCGCCGAGCTGCGCGCCGCGATGGTCCGGGTGGAGGCGGCGGACCGCGCCAAATCGGCCTTCCTGGCAACGATGTCGCATGAGCTGCGCACGCCGCTCAACTCGATCATCGGCTTTACCGGCATCATCCTGCAGGGCCTGGCAGGGCCGCTGAACGCCGAGCAGGCCAAGCAGCTGACGATGGTGCGCGGCAGCGCGCGCCACCTGCTGGCGCTGATCAACGATGTGCTCGACATCTCCAAAATCGAGGCGGGGCAGCTGGATATCCATCCCGAGCCGCTCGACCTGCCGGCCGCGATCGCCCAGGCGGTCGCCTCGGTGCGTCCGCAGGCGGTGGAGAAGGGCATCGCGCTGCACGTGGCCGTGCCGGGGACGCCGCCGATGGTGAGCGACCGCAAGCGGGTGCAGCAGATCCTGCTCAACCTGCTTAGCAACGCGGTGAAGTTCACCCAGGCCGGGACGGTCACGCTGTCGGCCGAGGCGATCGAGGAATGGCTGCCGCCCGGCGCCGCGGCGCGGTGCAGGGCGGTGCGCATCCGCGTCGCCGATACCGGCATCGGCATCCGCGCGGACGACCTGCCGAAGCTGTTCCAGCCATTCCGCCAGGTGGACAGCAGCCTGACCCGCCTCCATGAGGGGACCGGGCTGGGCTTGGCGATCTGCCATCGGTTGGTCGGCATGCTGGGCGGCGAGATCGCGGTCAGCAGCGACTGGGGCCGGGGGAGCGTGTTCACCGTCACCCTGCCGACCCATCCGCGCCCAATCCACCCGACGGGGAATGCCTGATGCGGCGCACCATCCTGCTGATCGAGGACAACGAGCAGAACCGCTATCTGGCGACCTTCCTGCTGGAACGCCACGGCTATGTGGTGGCCGCCGCGGAGAACGGGCCCGCCGGCATCGCGGCGGCGGCGGCGCTGCGGCCGGCGATGATCCTGCTGGATATCCAACTTCCCGGCATGGACGGCCACGCGGTCGCCAGGACATTGCGATCGAACGCCGATCTCTGCGATGTGCCGATCGTGGCGGTGACCTCCTACGCCATGCCTGGGGACCGTGAGAAGGTGATCGACGCCGGCTGCAACGGCTACCTGGAGAAGCCGATCGACCCCGAGACCTTCGTGGCCGAGATCGAGCGGTTCATGCTCACCGCCCCGCCGGAAGGATGACGTCGCTGAAGGTCCTGATCGTCGACGACAACGAAGACAACCTCTATTACCTGACCGCGCTGCTGACCGGCAGCGGCTTCACGGTGGCGGCCGCGCGCAACGGGGCGGAGGCGCTCGCCATGGCCCGCGCCGCGCCGCCCGACCTGGTGGTGTCCGACCTGCTGATGCCGGTGATGGACGGCTACAGCCTGCTGCGCGCCTGGAAGGCGGAGGCGGCGCTGAGCCGGGCGCCGTTCATCGTCTACACGGCGACCTATACCGACCCCGAGGACGAGCGGCTGGCCCGGCACCTGGGCGCCGACGCCTTCCTCGTCAAGCCGGTCGAGCCCCAGGACCTGCTGGCCCGTGTGCAGGAGGTGCTGGGCCGCGGAACGCCCCCGGCGCGCCCCGACACTGCGCCCGGGGCGGCGCAGGAGCAGTTGCAGCACTACAGCCAGGCCCTGATCCGCAAGCTGGAGGACCGCACGGCGAGGCTTGAGGAAGCCAACCAGGCGCTGCGCAGCGAAATCGCCGGGCGCCATCGGCTGGCGGAGATGCAGGTGTCGATCCTGCACGCCCTGCCGGCCCAGGTGGCGCTGACCGATGGGACGGGCCGCATCGTCACGGTGAACGACGCCTGGCGGACAGCGCCGACACCCAACCTGCCGCATGGGCAGTATTTCGGCGTCGGTGACGATTACCCGGCCTTCTGCGAACGGGCCACCGACGCGGCTATCGGCAGCATGCGCCCGATCGCGGACGGCCTTCGTGCAGTGCTGGCCGGGCTGCTGGCGCGCTTCACGCTCCGGTTCGCCTGCCACTCGGGCACGGAGCAGCACTGGTACCGGCTGATGGTGACGCCGCTGCACAAGGACAAGACCGCCGGCGCCGTCGTGATGTACGTCGATATCACCGAGCAGGTCCAGGTCGAGCTGTCTCTGCGCGAAAGCGAGGAGCGATTCCGCCAGCTTGCCGAGAACATCCGCGAGGTGTTCTGGATCATCGATCCGGCGAGCCGGCAAGTGCTCTATGTCAGCCCGGCCTACGAGACGATTTGGGGCCGCAGTTGCGACAGCCTCCGCCAGCGCCCGGAAGACTGGCTTGAGGCGATCGACCCCGAGGATCGCCGCCGCGTCCAGGCGCGCGTCGCCAGACAATCGGCCGGCGAGGAATACGACGAGACCTACCGGATCGTCCGGCCCGATGGCTCGGTGCGCTGGATCCATGACCGCGGCTTTCCGGTGCGCGACGCGGCAGGCGCATCCTATCGCATGGTCGGCCTGGCCGAAGACATCACCGAGCGCAAGCGGATCGAGGCGCAGGTGCTGCGCGCGCAGCGGCTGGACAGCATCGGCACGCTGGCCGGCGGGATCGCCCATGATCTCAACAATGTGCTTACCCCGATCCTGCTGTCGATCGAGGTGCTCAAGATGGACGAGCGCGACACGCAGCGCCTCGACCTGCTGGCGATGATCGAACGCAGCGCCCAGCGGGGCGCGGACATGGTCGGCCAGGTGCTGTCGTTCGCGCGCGGAGTAGAGGGTCGGCGGATCAACGTCAGCCTGCGCGAGGTGCTGCGCGAGGTCGCCAAGATCGCGCGCGAGACCTTTCCGCGCAGCATCGAGATCCGCGCCGACATTCCCGCCGACCTGCACCCGATCACCGGCGACCCGACGCAGTTGCACCGGGTGGTACTCAACCTGACGGTCAACGCGCGCGATGCGATGCCGCATGGCGGCACGTTGACGCTCTCGGCGCGGAATCTGGTGCTGGACGCGCGGGACACCGGGCTCGACCCCGATATGCAGCCCGGGGCCGCGGTGGTCGTGGAAGTCGAGGATACCGGCATTGGCATGGCCGCCGACCAGTTGCCGCAGATATTCGATCCCTTCTTCACCACCAAGGCGCCAGGCAGCGGCACCGGGCTGGGCCTCTCGACCTCATTGGCGATCACGAAAAGCCATGGCGGCTCCCTGCGTGTCTATAGCGAGCCCGGCAAGGGCAGCCGGTTCCGCCTCTGCCTGCCCGCGGCGGACGACGTGAATGCCGAAGCCCCCCTCTCGCCGGCAAGCGGCCTGCCGCGCGGCGGCGGCGCCTTGGTGCTGCTGGTAGACGACGATCCGACCGTCCGGCACGTCACCGGCCGAACGCTCGAAGCTTTCGGCTACCGCGTGGCGGAGGCGACGAACGGGGCGGAGGCGGTAGCCATCTTCGCCGGCCGCAGGGATGAGGTCGCCATCGTGCTGACCGACATGATGATGCCGGTAATGGACGGGCTGGCGACCATCCGGGTGCTGCGCCACATGCGCGCCGACGTGCCAATCATCGCCGCCAGCGGCCTGAGCGTCGACGGCCGCATGGCCCGAGCCACCGAGGCGGGCGTGCGGCATTTCCTGCAAAAGCCCTACACCACCGAGACCCTGCTCAACACCATCGCGGAAGTACTGGATGCCCCGCATCGTGGCGGCAGCAGGGGCGACGGACGTCAGCCTCCGCCGGCGGCTCCGGCGGCCAGCACCTGGTGACAGAACGCCGCAAGTTAGCGGTCAGGCCGCGGTCGACAGTCAGGGACCCAGTGATCGGTCCGTCACGGCCGGCGAGCGATTCCGCAGGAGGAGCCAGATCGGCCGGAGCAACACGGAGGCTGCCTGCCGCAACAGGCGCGGCGCCTCGCGCGACCATGGCCGCGCCAGCGTCGCCAGCACGAAATCCCGCGCGGCCGGCCAGCGCTGCCCGAGGTCGCGCCGCAGTCGCGCCCGCTCCGCCCACGCCCAGCGCCGCGTGCAGCCACGTGCCAATGCCCGGTCGTAATGCCGCAACGCGCCCGGCAGGTCGATCGCCGCATTATGCAGGCTTTGCGCCAGCACGAAGTCCAACTCGCCATTCGGGCATGCATCCGGCGGCAGGGTCTGCGCCAGCGCGACGACCCCGCGCATGTCGCCGGCGTTGAACATCGCCCAGAGCCGTTCGCGCGCGGCCAGCCACTCCGCCGACGGCGGCACCGGCCAACGCCGCTGGAACAGCACGGAACCCGCCTGCCGCAACAGGCACGGCGCCTCGCGCGACCATGGCCGCGCCAGCGCCGCCAACAGATAATCGCGCGCCGCCGGCCAGCGCTGCCCGAGTTCGCGACGCAGCCGCGCCCGCCCCGCCAGCGTCCAGTAGCGGTCATAGCCGGCAGCCATCGCGGCGGCGTAGTGCCGCAACGCCGCCTGCCGATCCAGCCCGCCATTGTGCAGGCTTTGCGCCAGCAGAAAATGGAACTCCCCGGTCAATGGGCCATCCGGGGCGAGGGAAACGACATCGACGAACTGGCCAGCGTGGAACATGCCCCACAAACGCGGCGTGGGCGCGATCGGCACCGCGCGGGCAGGTGGCGGCACCTCTACCCGGGCCGCGTCCGGCGCGGCTCGCCCGATCGGCGCAACTGCCGTCCGCGCAACCGCAGCCCGCCCGGCTGCCAGGAATACGGCCCGGATATCGGCCCGCACGGCCCGCAGCACCGACCGTAGCGCGGCACCCAGCACATCGCGTCCGGCCCGCCCCCACGGCCGTACCGCAAAGGCCCGGAGATTGTGCCACGCCGCCCGCCTCTGGTGGCCAAGCTCCGTCTCCAGGCGCGCCAGGCCCACGCGAACCCAGAACAGGTCAAACCCATCCCGGGCGGCCGCCACATATTCGGCATGCACGCGGGCCGTATCGCCGCCGGAATTGTGCAGGCTCTGCGCCAGCATGAAATGCAGCTCACCATCCCGCCGCCGATCGGCCAGCAGCGCCTCGGCCACCTGAATGACGCGGCCGTATTCGCGCGCGTGGAAAGACTGCCACAGCACGTCCTTGCCGGGCATCGCCGGGGCGGCGGACATGCCGGCGATCGGAACCGGCAACGCCAGGATCGAGGCCGCAACGTCGCGGTCGGCAATGCCGGCGAGCAGGCTGTTGGCCAGATCGGCCTGCCCGCGCCGCATCGCCCGGTGCGCGAGGCCGATCAGCACGGGCTCCAACGCTGCCTCGGATGGCACCGCCGCCACCGGCGCCAGCTTCGCCAGTTCCCGATAGGGGGCATAGCAGTGGCGGTAGTCATAGGCGGTCGCGAACTCCCGCCCGGCCACCGCAATTTTCCGCGCCCGGTCGGCGTCGGCCAGCAATCCGGCCAGCCGCGCCGCGAAACGGTCCGGTGCGTCCTCGACGATCGCATCGATGCCATCGGTTATGGCCAGGCCACGAAACGCGACGGCGGTTCCCAGCACCGTCACGCCGGCGGCCATGGCCTCCACGGTCTTCAGCGAGGACCCGGTGCCAAACGGCAGTGGAATCACAACCACGCGGGCCGCGCCGTAGAGGGCCAGCAGCAACTCATCATCAACCCGCCCCAGGGCCAGGAAATTGCCCTCGCATGCCGGCTCCGCGCAACGCCCGGCCACCACGACGCCGATCCGGCGCTGGCCGGGCAGCCGCGCAAGCTCCGCCGCCAGGTCACGCAGCCGCTCGACGGCAATCAGGTTGGGCTCGTGCCGGCTGCCGACGAACAGCACGAAGTCATCGCCGGGCAGGGTCACATCATACAGTTCGGTGACCACCGCCCGCGGCTGCGGCAAGGCGTCCAACCCGAACAGGCGCGCATCCGTCGGGTTGGGCGAGAGCACGGCGGCGATGCCATGCGCCGCCAGCAGTGCCTGGTCAACGGGCGAAACCGTCACCACGTGGTCCGCCCGTCGCAGCGCGCGGACCTCCATTCCCCAGGCGAGGCGCCGCAGCAGCCCCGCCCCGGTGACCTGCTCCGCCAGCACGTCGTAGGTGCTCAGGATCACCTTGCGTCCCAGCCGATGCGCCAGCGGCGCCACCACTGGCGCCCAGAACGGATATTCCAGGAATACCACGTCCGACCGCGCGATCACCCGGCGCAGCCGCCGCCGCATCGGCCCGTCCAGGCGCAGCCGCAGATACTCCCAGACCAGCCATTCATGCCGCCGCCACGACTGCGGGGTCGCCTTCCAGACCACATGCAGCACCCCGCGCAACAGCCGGGACGCCCGGCTCGGCTGCCCAAGCCCCTCGATGGTGATGTTGCCGCGCCGCTCGACCGGATGGCTCCCGCCTTGTGATGCATGCACGGCCTTGCAGGAGGGGGCGAGATAGTCCAGCAGCAGCGAGCAGCGGCGGCTGGCCCCGGAATGCCCCTCCGCCAGATCCGCAAACGGATACACCACCGCCGCCCGTTCCACCGGCAGCGCGGGCGCCCGACGGTCTTGGGCGAACAGGTCGGCGACCAGCGCCGCGCCGTTATGCACCGCCAGCCACGCCGCCCGCCCGGCCTCGGCCTGCCGCGCCAGCGCGGCTCGCCCAGCGATCGCGGCGCGCATCGCCGCGCATAGCGCCGCCGGATCGCGATCGTCGCACAGCACCCCGGCCCCGTAATGGCGCAGCTCGTCGGCCATCCAGGTGTCGCGCGTGGCAATCACCGGCCGGCCAGCCGACAGCGACTCCATGAACACGCCCGAGGTCCGGCTGGCATAGATGCTGCGCCAGTACGGCAGCAGCACCACGTCGGAATCCCACAGGATGTCGTAATACTGCTCCGAGGACAGCTTCTCGTAGAGCAGCGTGCAGTTCTCCGGCAGGTCGGCGGCGAAGGCGGCGATCGCCGCGGCCACATCGGGCTGCGCGTCGTTGCATTGCAAGGTGAAGCGGCAATCGGCCAGGCCGCCCTCGCGGGCAAGCATGCGGATCGCCAGCAGGATCTCGAACATCCCCTTTTCATCGCGGGCGTTGCCCAGGCTGACGAAATGGCACCGGGCATCCCGGCCCGCCGGCGCGTCGCGGCGCGGCGGCGGCGTGTGCGGGATCGGCTGCACCTCCACCGGCAGCGTGGTCAGTTCCTCGAGCTCCGATGCCAGCCGCTCGCTGTCGCTGGTCAGCCGGATGCCGCGCCAGGCGGCCAGCCGCTCCAGCAGGCGCAGCGACAGGCGGGAGAGCGGGCCGCGATAGAAATCCGGCTGGTAGCGCAGCAGGTACACGAACCGAACCCGCGGGCGGAACACGAACAGCAGCGGCAACAGCGCCAGCGCCAGGATCTGCGTCTGCACGAAGGTGTGGACGAACACCACCGCGTCCGGCGCCAGGCGCAGCCGCCGGATGCCCCGCAGCAGGTCCGCCAGGAAGGCGAAATTAGCCTGCAGCCGCGCCCGAGCCCCCCCCCCACCGGCGCCCACCCAGATGTCCTGCCGGAACGTCGGCACCGCCCCTGCCTGCCGCGCGATCTCGGGGTCGACATCCCGCCGCGCCAGCACCACCGCCCGCCGGCCGGCCGCCCGGGCGGCATTCCCCACCGCGGCGTCATATTCGAAGTAATGCCCAAGCACACTGCTGCAATTGGGGTCGGCAATCACCAGGCCGATTGGCATGTCATCATGAACCGGCGGCATGGATGGGGAAGGAGTGGTCACGGAAGCCGTCCGCGCATCTGCATCACAATCCCCAAGCAGGTCTACGGTAAAGTTAATGAGGCTCTGACATCGATTTGCTCGCGCGTCCAGCGAATCACGCGCCGGCCTGTCGCCGCAACGGCAATGGCGCCCAGGCAGAAACCTCACCTAGCCAAGAAGCTTCCAACTCGAGTCGACCGTGCCGACCCCGCCCCCTTCCGGAAATCTGCGACCCATTCATCTGCCACTCGTAGATCAGGCCGGAGGTGTTCTGCCGCAGCAGGTCGGATTTGCCGTCGCCATTGAAGTCCCCGGCACTGAGCAACTTCCACTGGCTCGGATCCACCGAGCCGACAGACCCACTGCCGACGATCTGATTGCCATTCATCTGCCACTCGTAGAGCAGCCCGCTGGTGTTCTGCCACGGCAGGTCGCTGTTGCCGTCGCCGTTGAAGTCCCGGGTCGTCAACAGTTTCCAACTGCTGTCCACCGTCGCCACCCCGCCACCTCCGACGATCGCGCCGCCATCCATCTGCCACTCATAGACCAGGCCGGAGGTATTCTGCCACAGCATCCCCGCCACGCCGGTCCCCGAGAAGTCGGCGATGCCGAGCATCTTCCAGTCCGACCCCACGAAGGTCACCCCGCCGCCGCCGGCTATGCTGGTGCCGGCCATCTGCCACTGGTAGATCAGCCCGGAGGTGTTCAACCATGTCAGGTCGCTGACGCCGTCACCGTTGAAATCATGATACGGCGCGGCACCCAGCGAGCCGAGCGGCGTCGCCTGCGCCAGCGTGGCGCCGGCGTTGTCGGCGACCGGCTTGGCGGAGACAGTCATCGTATAGGCGCTGTCATAGCTGCCGTTGAGGTCGAGAAAATAGGTCCCAGCCGCAAGAGTCCGCAGCAACGACCCCTGCGAGAGGAAATTACCCGACAAACTCGTGATAGTGTTACCAGAAACGTCGAGCACCTTGACCGCAGCATATTAGAGCCGCTCTGGAAAGAAGTTGAGTCGTGGGAGTCTGAT
>MKWE01000048.1 GCA_001899585.1 Rhodospirillales bacterium 70-18 | reverse complement strand
CTTTCTAGTCGGGTGCCCCCACCGTGTCAACGACGTGACAGAATGCCGTCCTGGTTTCGCACATCCGAGAAATTCGCTGCTGTGATCAAGGTCTTTACGATTTTCGCCCGCCCATGCGTCGAACGCGCGACGACGCACCAAAGCCATGCAAATTCGGCATGGCTCGTGCCGGCATGCCCGCAGTGGCGACCAAGCCGCTGCCGGATTGGCGGCAATGCTTGAACAGGCCTGAAGAATCCGGTATTTCAATAACATATCCAATCAACGGCATCATCCGAGTCCAATGTCCCTTCCCCATGAGTGACACGCTGTTCGACGCGCTGGCCAACAGCGAACGGGAGAGGGCGGCCGGCAACCTGAACGCGGCGCAGCAGTGGCTGGAGCGTGCCGACCGGATTGCGCCCAACAATGCCGTGGTCCGCCTCCACCTCGCCGGCATCCTGCTGGCGCAAGGCGACCCGCGCGCCCGAACCCTGTACGACGAGGTCGCGCAGGGCACGGATGTCCGCGAGGCCTGGTTGGGCCTTGCCGCCGCCGCCCTGCGGCTCGGCGACCCACCGCAGGCCGCCGCCGCCCTGGCGCGTGTGCTCTCTCAACACGCCCACGCGGCCGACGACATCGCCACGGTCGCCGGCGCCGTGGCTGATGCGGCCGGGGCGTCGGGATGGTGCGCGCTCGACGGCGCCGGAATGCTGGCGGTGTCGCTGCGCGGGCACGCGCCGACGGCGGATCTGGACGGGCGCCCGCTCCCCCTGCGCCGCCACGCCGGCAGCGGGTTGCATAAGGGCCGCCTGCCCCAGGGCTGGGAGGCCGGACAGGCGGTGCGGGTTCTCGGCCCCGCCGGCCCGCTGCTCGGCAGCCCGATCGCCATTGCCCGCATCGCCCGCGTGGAGGGCTTCGCCGACAGCACCGACGGCGACCTGCACGGCTGGGCCTGGTGCCCGAACGACGCCGACCGGGCGCCGCTGCTGTCGGTCGTCCCGCAGGACGGCGGCCCCGCGATCTCCGTGGTGGCCGACGACGAGGAGGTGCGGGTCGGCTCCTCGCGCCCATTCGCCCGCCCCCGCGGCTTCCACATCCCCGCGGCCCGGCTGCGCCACCTCACCGGGCCGGTTCGCGTGCTCGGCCGCGACGGCCGCAACCTCACCGGCAGCCCGCTCGACCCCTCCGCCGAGCGGGTCAGCGCTGAGCGCGCCGCCGCCTCGGTGGCCCATATGTTCCCCGCCCCCGGACAGGATGCGGCCCCGCCGCCCGGCCTGATCCCGCTGCCCGCCGTGCCCGCCCATCTCGCTGGCGGACCGCCTGCGGGCGGCGCCACCAAGCGGCCGGTCGATATCGTCGTCCCGGTCTATGGCGGCCTCGGCCACACGCTCGCCTGCCTGGACTCCGTTCTGGCCGACCTGCCGGACTGGGCGCGCGTGGTGGTGGTGGACGACGCCTCGCCCGATCCGCTTGTGGTGGAGGCGCTGCGCGAGCTGGCGGGCGCGCGGCGGATCACCCTGCTGGCCCAAACGGTCAACCGCGGCTTCCCGGGCGCCGCCAACATCGGCATGCGCCTTGACGCCAAGCGCGACGTGGTGCTGCTGAACAGCGACACCCTGGTGCCGCCCGGCTGGCTGCACCGGCTGCGCGAGGCCGCCTACGCCGCCCCCGCCATCGGCAGCGCCACCCCGTTCTCCAACGACGCGACCATCCTCAGCTACCCGGCCATCGACCTGCCGAACGCCATCCCCGACCTGGCCGAAACCATCCGCCTGGACAGCCTCGCCCAGCGCGCCAACCCGGGGGCGGCCGCCCTCGTCGACCTCCCGACCGCGGTCGGCTTCTGCATGTATATCAAGCGCGACTGCCTCAACACGACCGGCCTGCTGCGCGAGGACCTGTTCGGCCAGGGCTACGGCGAGGAGAACGATTTCTGCATCCGCGCCCGCCACCTCGGCTGGCGCCACGTGGCCGCCTCCGGCATTTTCGTCGCCCATGTCGGCGGCCAGTCCTTCGGCGCCGCCCGCCAGCACCTGATCACCCGCAACCTGCGCCTGCTCAACCGCGTGCACCCGGGCTACGACGCGTTGATCCGCGACTTCCAGCACGCCGACCCGATGAGCGAGCCGCGCCGCCGGCTGGACATCGAGCGCTGGAAGCAGCTGCGCCCGCGCCAGGACAGTGTGCTGCTGGTCACCCACGGCCGCGGCGGCGGCGTGCAGCGCCGGGTGAACGAGCGCGCCCAGGCGCTGCGGGCCGAGGGCCTGCGCCCGATCGTCATCTGGCCGGTCGGCCGCCGCGACGGCCAGGGGCGGGACTGCGTGCTGGGCGACGGCCCGGAAGGCGGCACCCCGAACCTGCGCTTCGCGGTGCCGGAGGAGCTTGCCGCCCTGGTCCGCCTGCTGAAGGCCGACCGCCCGATCCGGGCCGAAATCCACCACCTGATCGGCCATAATCACGCCATTCTGGGCCTGTTTCGGCGCCTTCAAATCCCCTACGAGGTGATCATCCACGACTATTCCTGGTTCTGCCCGCGCATCAACCTGGTCGGCGCCGACCAGCGTTATTGCGGCGAGCCGGACGTGGCGCAGTGCGAGGCCTGCGTGGCCGATGCCGGCACCACCAACGACGCCGACACCCCGCCCCGCGCGCTGCGCCGGCAATCGGCGGAGGAGCTGGCCGGCGCCACCCGCATCATCGTCCCCTCCCAGGATGTCGCCACCCGCATCCGCCGCCACTTCCCGGGCACCGAGCCGCAGGCCGAGGCCTGGGAGAACGACGCCGACATCCCCCCCGGCCCGCCGCCGCCCGCCGCCGCCGGCGCCGCCCGCATCGCCGTCATCGGCGCGATCGGCATCGAGAAAGGCTACAACGTCCTGCTCGCCTGCGCCCGCGACGCCGCCGAGCGCGCGTTGCCGCTGTCGTTCCACCTGGTCGGCTACAGTTCTGACGACCGGCGCCTGCTGGACACCGGCAAGGTCCACATCACCGGCCGCTACGAGGAGCACGAGGCGGTGACGCTGGCCGTGGCGCAGCGGGCCCAACTGGCCTGGCTGCCCTCCATCTGGCCGGAAACCTGGTGCTTCACGCTCACCCAGGCCTGGCGCGCCGGGCTGCGCGTGGCCGCCTTCGACATCGGCACCCCCGCCGAGCGCATCCGCCGCACCGGCCGCGGCTGGCTGTTCCCGCTCGGCCTGCCGCCGGGCGCGCTCAACACCCAGTTCATGATGCTTGCGCAATCCCCGGCGGCGGTGCAGGTGAACCCACGCGCCGCGCCGGGCCGGCTCGCCACCCGCTAAGGCGGCCGGCACCCGCCGCCCGCGACCGCAAGGCCAGGAGGACCCATGTTCGTTCCACCATTCCAGCTTCTCCTCGAAGAGCTCCGCCCCGCCCCCTCCGGCCCGCGCCCGGCCGACGACGTGGTGATGCCGCGCGTCCTGCTCGAACTGATGCTGCGCCTGCTGGTCGAGCAGATGCCGTTCGACGCCGAGGACTACCTGGACCGCAACCCGGATGTCCGCGAGGCCGTCGCCGAGGGCAAGCTGGAAAGCGCCCACCAGCATTTCGTGCAGAAGGGCTATTTCGAGGGCCGCGCCGGCGGGGCCCCGACCGTCGACGCGGAGTGGTACCAGCACCGCTACGGCGACGTGGCCGCGGCCCTGAAGGCAGGCAAGATCGAGTCCGTCCACGACCACTACACAAGCAACGGCGTCCGCGAATGGCGCAGCCCGTCCGAGGCCGAGGAGACCCTGGTGAACGAATGGCGCAGCGCCCTCGCCACCGCCGCGGCCAACGCCGCCATCCCACCGGTCCCGCTGCCGGCGGCCTATCTCAAGGCGCTGAAGCGGCAATCCTGAAGCGCGGCTGTTCTGCCAGACTTCCCCAAAGTGCCGGGGTTACTCCGGGCAGCAACGGCTTCACAAGGTGGCGACGATGGCGGTGACCTACCTGATCCTGTGCCACCAGTCGGCCGAAAATCTCGCCGTCCTGGTCCGCAGCCTCTACACCCCGGAAACCCGTTTCATCATCCATGTTGATCGCAAGGCCGCCAACGGCCTGCACGAGTACGCAGCCTCCCTGGCATCGCGGTTCAACACCGTCACGGTGCTCGACAGCGTGCTGTGCAGCTGGGGCGGCTTCAGCCTGGTCGAGGCGACGCTGAACGGCATCGCCAAGGCACTGGAAGACCCCAGCCCCTGGCAACATTTCGTGCTGCTCAGCGAGCAGCATTTGCCCCTGGTTCCGGCCGGCGAGGTCGCCGCCCGCCTGCGCGCCGGCACCAGCTATCTGGTGGCCAACCGCGTGGCCAACCTGCCGCCGGGCGGCCGGCAGGACGTGCACCACCGCTTCGCCAGCATATACCGTGAGCTACCCGGCGTCGGCAGCTTCGCCACCGTCCCACGCCCGCTCGACCCGGCGCTGGCAGCGGAATTGCACCACGGCAGCCAATGGGTGGTGCTGTCCCGCGCCGCCTGCGTGCTGATCCACGCCAGCCGCGACGACCCGTTCTGGGTGCCGTTCCGAGCGGCCATCCTGACCGACGAGACCGCCCTGCAAACCTTCATGGCGACGCGCGCCGCCGCCGCCGGGCTGCCGATCGTCTATCGCAATCTCACCCTGGTCGCCCACCCTCCGGTCAGCGGCAACAAGGACCTGATCTTCAGCGACGAGAACTTCTTCGCCGGCGCCGGCCAAGGGCAGTTGTTCATCCGCAAGCGCCCCGCCACACTGTCCGGCACCGTGACCGCGCAACTCGATGCCGGCGCCCGGCTCTCGCCGCACCGCCTGCCGCCGCTGCCCGCCACCCCCGGCAGGCCGCCAGCGCCACGCATCGCCACCGCCGAGCTGGTGCGCGCCCTGAACGACCGCCTGCGCATCGCCCGCTCCTCGGCCGTGGTGGAGGCGATGCCGGAAAACCTCGCCTATCGTCCCTTCCTGTTCCTGCGCGTGCGCGGCCCGCGGGCGCACCAGCCGGTATCGGTGTTCCTGCTCTCCTCGGACGGCATCGCCGGCAAGCTGGCGATGATCTGGCACCGCCCCTTCACCGGTGACTTCACCCCCGCGACGCTCGGCCCATACACGACCGAGGTGGTGAAGGCGCGCATCCACTCGATTTTCTATCACCATGAGGTCCACGTCGCGGACGACGAGGCGCACGGCTTCCACCCCCTTGCCACGCCCGAGGACCTCGACCGGCTGGCGCACTGGACCAATTTCTATGACCAGCGCGCCGCGGCGCTTGCCCTGGTCGCATCCTGAACCTGGCCGCCTACAGCATCGTCGCCGGCAGCAGCTTACCCGGAAGATAGCCTTCGCCCTCCCGCCCCAAGCGCTCGATCGCCTCGATGCTCGCCGCCGGGTCGGTCACGTCGATGCCGGCGAGCTGCCACGGCGCGAAGCGCCACCACTGCGCCGCCAGCAGCCGCGCCACCAACTCCGGCGCGAACCGGTAGCGCCGCACCACCGCCGGATTGCCGGTCACCACCGCATAGGGCGGCACATCATGCGTCACCACCGCATGCGCGCCGATGATCGCGCCGTCGCCCACCGTCACGCCGGGCCGAATGAACGCGCCGTGGCCCACCCACACGTCATTGCCGATCGTGACCGGCTTGAACATGGTCGGCCGCGCGCCCTGCGGCAGGCGCGGCCGGAAGGCGTGGTACGCCTCGGCGCCTGGAAACTCGTCGCCCACCGCGAACAGTTCCGGCACGTGGTAGAAGGCCGGGCTGGTGCTCAGCCACGCGGTCGGATGGTCACCGCGCCCAACCTGCACCGCCTCGCCGATCGACACATAGCGGCCGAGCCGGGCTCCGAAGAAATAGCCGCTGACCGCATAGCTGAACGCGCCGAGGTAAAGGCTGTGATGCAGCGCCATCCATTTCAGGCTGCATGGCGGCTCCAGCACGGTGTCCCGTGGCAGCCGCGCGTTGACCGGCAGGAAGCATTCCACCCCACGCCGCCGGAGCGCCTCGGCCAATGCTGGCGTGATCTGCACGTCCATCTCGATATCGGCCCTCGTACTGATGCCCGGTCAGCGAAGCTGCGCGGTCAGGCGATAATCGCTCCATTGCGTGTGCAGCGATACGTCGCCCCACACGCTCTCGCCGTGATAAGCGCCGCTGACCCGCCAGTGCGCCGGGTCCCGGTCCATCCCATGCGCGCCGGCGGCGATCAACCGCAGCAGGTCGGGCAGCAGGTCGATATCCACGTCCTGCCGTCCCCCGGCCGGCAGGAACGGCCGCCCCAGCCCCGGAAGCCGCTGGTCGAAGCCGAATGACAGCTTGGTCACCCGGCCGCGCGTGTCACGCCCCTCCATACCGGTCCACCACTGGAAGGGCCGCGACAGGTTGCGTTCGCACGCCGCATGCGCCGTCGCGCCGCCGCCACACACCACATGCAACGACACTTGGTAGAACAGCACCTGCGCCGGCTGAACGTCGTCATTCACCAGAGTCACTGCGGTCAGCACATTGCCCTGGTTGACCTTGCAGCCACGACCCGGCCCGGATGGCACAGGTTGCGCGATGTGCACCGAGACATGCTGGTCCAGCCGCGCCATCTGCGCGAGCGAGGGAGCATTGCCTCCCTGCGGTGGTGCCGACAGTGCCGAGGCCAGCGCCGGGTGGACCCATGGCCCGCCGGTATTGACGAACAGGTCGAACTCATGCGGTCGCCCGGTCGGGGTGGTGCAAGGCTGCGTCGGCCCGTTCTGCGACAGCGTAACGCCGATCTCCGGTCCGTTCTGCACGATGACGACCGAGGCCGCCTCGTTGCGCGACACAAAGGCGGTGCCGCCGGAGGGCGTGGCCATGCGCCGAAACGCCGGCAGCTTGCCGCCGGCAATCTGCCATTGGCCGATGAACCAATTGGGGCGCGGACCGGTCTGCGCATACAGGTCAAGCTGGCCTGATCCGGCCTGACGGTCCGGCCCGATCAGCGCGAAGGCCGCTGGCGGCGTCACGATGGCCATCTCGCGCGCGAACGCCGCCGGTGCGCCCCACCAGCCGGCCAGACCGAGCACTACCGCGAACGCTATACCCCATGCCGTGGCACGCTGTCGCCGCATCAATGCCTCCCGCCCCTGAAACCCGGACTCGTCGCGGCCCCGCCCATCAGGCGACGTGCTGCACCGTCGGTTCGCCGGCAGCATACAGCGCCCGCCACTTCGGCTCGCCCGGTTGCAGACGGATCAGCCGCTGGCTCTCCACGGTGGCGACGAAGGCGGCTTCCTCGTGGCGGAACCGCGTTTCTGCCTCGCGGTTCCAGGAATCGCCGATCTTCTCGTGCCGCGGCTCGGCGCTGGTATCGGGCGGCGCCGCGCCTTCCGGCAAATCCACCCGCAGCGCGTCGGCGAACTGGCGCACCGTCGTCGCCTGGTCGCGCATGATATCCTCGTACCGCAGGAAGCGCGCCGGCCGGCCCCGGCGTGCCAGCATCGTCAGGTTCAGGTTTTCGTCGCTCAGGATATGCTTCGTCCACAGCTTGATGCTCTCGGCATCATAGGCCGGCGCAACCGGTGGCGCCGCATCGGTGGAGTGATAGTGCCCGGTGCTCACCGCCCGATACAGCGAGACCCCCTGCGCCACGATGTTGTCGCGCCACAGGTTGAACACGATCGTCTTCGGGTCGAACGCGGCGAAGAAAGCCTCCTCGCCGAACAAGTCGATATCGACGGCGCGGACCTCCATGCTGAACACCCCGTTGGGCGTCCGGCGCCGCCGCTTCAGCATGTCCAGCAGGCTCCCCTGCGTACGCGCGTTCGTGGCCGTGCAGACATCGCGCACGAAGGCCGGGTTCAGGTATTCCTCGGGAAAGCCCAGCCGCTTCGTCTCCGCCAGCACCGAGGTCAGCCACGAACTGCCCGAGCGGGCGGTGAAAAACACCAGGTACGACCGGTCCGCAGGGCTCAGCCGCTGCATTTCGGCCTCCCGCTTGGCGTCGTCGACGACCAGGTCGCGGACGATGTTGTCGAAGCGCATATTGTCCATGGCTCGTCCTTGTCGGCTTATCGGCGTCCAGGCTAGGCAGGCGGGACAGCCGCCGCAAGCGCGCTCAGCTCCTCCGGCACCGCCGCCACCCCATGCCGGCGCAGCCACCGCCCCACCCGGGGCGCCGCCGTCGCCACGCACAGCGGCACCGCCAGCGGCAGCCCGCCCGCGAAGGGCAGCGCCCATGCCGCCGCGCCATCCGCCCGCGCCAGCAGTGCGAACGCCACCGCCCCAAGTGCCGTGTGCGGCCAGAACAGGCGCAGCGCCTCGGCCCAGCCCACACCGCGGTCCTGACGGTTCTGCGGCAGCCAGCCGGGCCGCGCGCCCAGCGCCAAGCGGAGCATCGCCAGCGTCTTGTGCACCTGCGCCACCGCGTCCGTCGCCAGTGTGAACGCTATCTCAAGCCCCGCGCCCGCGGCGAACCGCACCCGCCCGCCATAGCGCGCCGCCCGCGCGCCCGACACGAGCACCTCGGCGTAGCCCAGCAGCTTCGGGCAGTACAGCGACAGGCTCCAGCCCAGCGCCAGCGCCAGCAGCGCGCCGCGCGGCGGCTGGCCGCTGCCGGTGGCGGCCAGCCAGGCGGCCAGCAGCAGCACCGCCACCTGCAGCGGCGCGCCGGCGAACATCAGCATCGCCTGCACCAGCTGCCACCGCCCCATCGGCCGCAGCCCCATCGGCCACAGCCCGGGCAGGCGCAGCAGGTGCCAGTATTGCAGGTTGCCGGCCAGCCAGCGCGCGTCGCGGTGCAGGAACTCCGGCAGCGCCGGCGGATTGCCCTCCTGGGAGCCGTCCTCGCCCGCCCACACGCACACCCCCCAGCCGGCCGCGCGCATCCGTGCCGCCTCCACCTGGTCGTGCGACAGGATGGCCTGCCCGTCCGGCAGCGGCGCCAGCCGGCAATGGGCACGGAACGGGGCGATGCGCAGGATGGCGTTGTGCCCCCAGTACGGCCCGGAATCCCCCTGCCACCAGGCCTGCCCGGTGGCCCACACCCGCATGCCGGCGCGCATGCCGAACTGGAACAGCCGGGGGAATGCCCCCTCCGCCGGCCGCCCCACCGTCAGATGCTGCACGATGCCCATGCGCGGCGCCGCCTGCATGATGCGCACCAGCCGCAGCACGGCGGCGGCCGACATCTCGGAATCGGCGTCCAGCATCACCGCCAGCTCGAACCCCTCGGCGTGGCGGTCCAGGAATTCCATCACGTTGCCGGCCTTGAAGCCGGCATTGTCCGCGCGGCGGCGATAGGCCACGCGCCTGGGGTCGCCGGCGCCGAACGCGGCCACCGCCGCCGCCTCCGCGGCCGCCGCCTCGGGGTCCTGGGTGTCGGAGAGCACGAACAGCGCGAACCAGGCCCCCGCGCCGGCCGCGTCCAGCCCGTCCAGCAGCCGGCGCAGCGGCGGCAGCACCTCTTCCATGCGCTCGTTGCGCACGGTCACCGCGAGCGCGGTGCGGGTGGTCACCGGTGCGGCGGCGATGTCGCCGGTCACGGGCAGCACGGCGCGGGCCGGGTCGCGCGCCAGCACCAGCAACAGGAAGCCGGGCAGGGCGTTGCCCACGCACACACCCAGCCACGGCGCGATGCCGGCGAAACACAGCAGCATCAGCAGCTTGGCGCCATTCCAGCCGCCCGGCGCCAGCACGCGCCACAGCAGCCAGACCAGCCCGGCGGTGGTCAGCAGCATCAGCGCGAGGAACACAGCGCGGCGCAGGGCGATCATGCCGCCCAGAAATGCCCGCCAACCGTGGCGGCGCAATGGCGGATCGCGCGCCGCCCCGCTACCGTCCGCCGCGATGGACAAGCCGATCGCCGCGATGATCCTGCCGCCCAAGGAGGGCTTCGGCCCCGGCGCCACCGGGGCGGTCGGCCTGCTGCTGCGCCGGCTGGCCACCCGCTCGGCGGCGTTCGCGCCGGTCGTGGTCGGCATGGCGCTCGGCCCGCGCTTCGCCGACGTGGATTTCCGCCCCGCCCGGCTGTCCTGGCTGCCGGGCAAGCTGGCTCGCCGCTACGCGCGCGGCGTGGCCGCCGTGCTGGCGCCGCTGCGCCCGGCGATCATCGAGGTGCATAACCGCCCGGACATCGCTCTGTTCCTCGCCCGCCGCTTCCCCGCCACCCCGGTCTGCCTGGTGCTGCACAACGACCCGCAGGACATGCGCACCGCCCGCGCCCCCGCCCAGCGCGCGCAGTTGCTGCACCGGCTGGCCTGCGTGGCGGCGGTCTCGGACTGGCTGCGTGGCCGCATGCTGGACGGCACTGGCGGCGCCTGCGCGGTGCTGCCCAACTGCCTCGACCTCTCGGAGATCCCGCCCTCGCCGCCCGCGCGCGCGCCGGTGATCCTGTTCGCCGGCCGCGTGGTCGCCGACAAGGGGGCGGACGCCTTCGTCGCCGCCTGCGCCCTGGCCCTGCCGCGCCTGCCCGGCTGGCGCGCCGAGATGATCGGCGCCGACCGCTTCGGCCCGCACAGCCCGGACACCGATTTCCTGCGCGCCCTGCGCCCGCGCGCGGCGGCGGCCGGCATCCGCATGCACGGCTACCAGCCGCACGACGCCGTGCTGGCCGCCATGGCGCGCGCCGCCATCGTGGTGGTGCCCAGCCGCTGGGCGGAGCCGTTCGGCCTCACCGCGCTGGAGGCGCTGGCCTGCGGCGCGGCCCTGGCCTTCGCCCCGCGCGGCGGCCTGCCGGAGGTGGCGGGCGAGGCCGGCCTGCCGATCGACCCCGACGACCCGCCGGCCCTGGCCGCCGCTCTGTTCGCCCTGGCCCACGACCCCGCCCGCCGCGCCGCGCTGGGCGAGGCCGGCCGCGCCCGCGCCCGCGCCTTCGACGCGCCGCAGGCCGCCGCCGCCCTGGACGCGCTGCGCACGCGCGTGCTGCACGCATGGCCGAACCGGCCGCGCCCGCCTATATAAGCGGCCAACAAAGCCACTGCATCCGGAGCCAGAGCCATGGCCGACACCGACCTCATCCCCGTCACCGTGCTGACCGGCTACCTGGGCGCCGGCAAGACCACCTTGCTCAACCGCATCCTCAGCGAGCAGCACGGCAAGAAATACGCGGTTGTCATCAACGAGTTCGGCGAGCTCGGGGTGGACAACGACCTGGTGGTGGACACCGATGAGGAGGTGTTCGAGATGAACAACGGCTGCATCTGCTGCACCGTGCGCGGCGACCTCATCCGCATCGTCGGCGGGCTGATGAAGCGGCGCGACAAGTTCGACGGCATCATCATCGAGACCACCGGCCTGGCCAACCCGGCCCCGGTCGCCCAGACCTTCTTCGTGGACGACACGGTGCGCGCCAAAACCCGGCTGGACGCCATCATCACGGTGGTGGACGCCAAGCACCTGCCGCAGCGCCTGGCCGACAGCCATGAGGCGGAGGACCAGATCGCCTTCGCCGACGTGATCGTGCTGAACAAGACCGACCTCGTCACCCCCGAGGAGCTGGCGGCGGTGGAGGCGCAGATCCGCAAGATCAACCAGTTCGCCCATATCCACCACGCCCAGAAGGCCAACGTGCCGATCGCCGAGCTGCTGAACCAGGGCGCCTTCGACCTCAACCGCGTGCTCGCCCACACCCCCGGCTTCCTGACCGAGGACGATCACGAGCACAACGACGACATCGCCAGCATGAGCTTCGAGGCGGAAAATCCCATCGATCCGGAGCGATTCAACGCCTGGATCGGCGCTTTATTGGCCGAAAAAGGCCAGGATCTGCTACGTACCAAGGGCATCCTGTCCTATGCCGGCGACGACCGGCGCTTCGCCTTCCAGGCCGTGCACATGATCGCCGACGGCGATTTCATCGGCCCCTGGAAGGAGGGCGAGCCGCGCACCAGCCGCATCGTCTTCATCGGCCGCAACCTCAACCGCCCGCAACTGCGCCGCGGCTTCGAATCCTGCCAGGCCGCCTGAGCCGATGAGCGAGATCGTCTCGGCCGACCAGATCCTGGACACGCGCGGCGTCAGGCGCGACCTCGGCGCCTTCGTGGTGGGCGCGGCGTTCGACCGCACCGGCTTCGCCTGCGCCTTCGCGCTTGGCGACGGCACGGTGCGCATCGCGCCGCCGGGCGATGGCGAGTGGGCCAGCGTGGCCGCGCATGACGGCGCCGCCCTGTCGCTGGCCGCCGGCGCGGTCGGCCGGGCCTGGGTGAGCGGCGGCGACGACGGGCGGTTCATGGCCATCGCGGCCGACGGAACCGCCACCGAAATCACCGCGTTCGGCATGAAATGGGTGGAAAAGGTCGCCAGCCACGCCGATGCCAAGGCGGGCCGGCTGGCCTGCGCCGTGGGCAAGCTCGTGCATGTGTTCGACGCCGGGGGCAAGAAGCTGAAGACCCTGGAGCACCCCTCCAGCGTCACCGGCCTGGTGTTCGACGCCAAGGGCAAGCGCATCGCCGCCTCCCACTACAACGGCGCCAGCGTCTGGTTCGTGGCTTCCAGCTCCGACACGCCTCGCAAGCTGGAGTGGAAGGGCAGCCACACCGGCATCGCCATCAGCCCGGACGGCGATTGCATCGTCACCGCCATGCAGGAGAACGCGCTGCATGGCTGGCGGCTGTCCGACAGCCAGCACATGCGCATGACCGGCTACCCGAGCAAGACCGACGCCTTGGGCTTCACGAAAAACGGCAAGTGGCTGGCCAGTTCGGGGGCCGATTGCGTCGTGCTGTGGCCATTCTTCGGCGGCGGGCCGATGGGCAAGCCGCCCACGGAGCTGGCCGGCGGCGACGGGGTGACCTGCACCTTCGTCGCCTGCCACCCGCAGCACGACGCGGTGGCGGCCGGCTTCGCCGATGGGCTGGTGGTGATGGCCGACATCAATTCGGCGCGCATCCTGCCGGTGATGGGGCCGGGGCGCGGCAGCGTCTCGGCGCTGGCATGGAGCCCGGATGGGACGCACCTGGCTGTTGGCACTGAAACGGGCTTCGCGGCAGTGGTGGATTTTTCCAAGCGGTAGCAAGGAAGGTGTTCTTTTTTGAAAAAAAGAACCAAAAAACTTCATTCGGCCTTCGGCGCCCCTGTCTATGCCGGGACTCCAGCGGATAAAGTTTTTTTGCTTCTTTGTTTTCAAACAAAGAAGACCTTCCTAGCCTGCCAGTACAACCTGAGGAACCAAGCATGGAACTGATCACCGCGGGCGGCATGCGCATGCCCAAGCTGGGCCTTGGCACCTGGCGCCTGAAGGGGACGGAGTGCACCGAGGCGGTGCTGGGCGCCCTGCAGCGCGGCTACCGCCATATCGACACCGCCCAGATGTACGGCAACGAGGACGCGGTGGGCGAGGCGCTGGCCGCCACCCGGGTGGCGCGCGCGGATATCCACCTGACCACCAAGGTGTGGTGGGAGAACCTGGCGCCGGACGCCATGCGCCGCGCGATGGACAACAGCCTCACCCAGCTCAAGACCAGCTATGTGGACCTGTACCTGATCCACTGGCCCGCCCCGGACATGGACCTGCCGGCCGCGCTGGGCCAGCTGGTGAAGTTCCAGGAACAGGGGCTGGCACGGCATATCGGCGTCTCCAACTTCCCGGCCGCCCTGCTGAAGCGCGCGGTGGAAGAGATCCGCGCGCCGATCTGCTGCAACCAGGTGGAATACCATGTGCTGCGCGACCAGTCGGCGGTGCTGTCCTATCTGCGCGCGCACGGCATGGCGCTGACCGCCTATTGCCCGCTGGCGCAGGGGCGGCTGGCCGAGCATCCGGCGCTGGACGCCATCGCGCGCAAGCACAACGCCACCCCGGCGCAGGTGGCGCTGAAATGGCTGCTGGATCAGGACGGCGTGGCCGCCATCCCGAAAGCCGGCCGGGCCACCAGCCAGCAGGCCAATCTGGACGCGCTGGCGCTGGTGCTGGACGACGCCGACCGCGCCGCCATCGCCGCCCTGCCGAAGACCGAGCGTTTCGTGAATCCCGGCTTTGCGCCCGCGTGGGACGTGCCGGCCGAGGGCCGGGCGGCCTGACGGGGCCGGCCCAGCCACGCCCGCCCCTCTCCCCGCCCGCAGGCCGCCGGCGGCTGGTGCCGCTGGCCGCCTCCCTGGCGGCGCATGCGGCACTGGTGGCGCTGCTGCTGGCCGCCGGCCTGCGCGCCTTGCCGGACGCGGCGCCGGATGCCGCCACGGTCACCCTGGTGATCGCCCCCGCGCCCGCCACCCCCGCGCCGGCTGAGCCGCCGGCCACCCTGCCGGCTGCTCCATTGGCCGCCGAACCGCCACCCTCACCACCAGCCGAGACCGAAACCCCACCGCCGGACGCCGCGGCGTTGCCGCTTCCGCCCCCTCCGCCGCCTGGCACGCCACCCCGCCGCGCGGCCGCGCCGCCGCGTGCCGTCGCCACCCCGGCGCCTGCGACGGCACCAGTGGCCGCAGCGCCGGACGCCGAAGCCGCCTCGGCCGCGCCGAGCGCGGCGGCGGTCTCATCCTGGCGGCAGCAATTGGCGGCGTGGTTCGACGCCCACCAGACCTATCCGGAAGCCGCCCGCCGGCACGGCGTGCAAGGGGTGGCGACACTGCGCTTTCTGCTGACGCCGCGGGGCAGGGTGGCGGAGGTAACGCTGCTTTCCGGTTCCGGCTCCGACATGCTGGATGCGGCGGCGCTGGGGCTGCTGCGCGGCGCGACGCTGCCGCCACCGCCGGCCGGGACACCAGAGGGAGAGCGGCGGATCACGGTGCCGTTGCGGTATCGGCTGGCGCCCGGGTGAATAAGGTAAGGCTAGAGGATGTTATGAACTTTGATGAAGAAAATAAAGAAATGATCTTCTTTTTCCGAATAAAAAGAAGCAAAAAGACGTCCTCAGGGCTGCGCGGCTTCGAATGCGAGCACCCTGATGCCACAGGGGCGAAGCCCGGATAAACGTTTTTTGGTTCTTTTTTTCAAAAAAGACCGCTTCCTGCTTCCTTCTTTTCCGGCCTCCTTCACGCAAGTTCATAACACTCTCTAGGCTCCGCCCGGACCAGCCATATCTTGAAGTGTTTGAGGGCCGAGCCTCTGGATCTTTCGACACTGGGGCGGGGCGGCGGAGCATCCTGTTTCTGGCAAGAAAAAGGCCCCTTTCGGGGCCTTTTCCAGTCTCAATCCTCAGGTATTCATCGCGTCGAAGAAATCCTGGTTGCTCTTGCTGTATTTCAGCTTGTCCAGCAGGAAGTCCATCGCGTCCATCGTGCCCATCGGGTTCAGGATGCGGCGCAACACCCACATCTTGGACAGCGTACCGCGATCGACCAGCAGTTCCTCCTTGCGGGTGCCCGACTTGGTGATGTCGATGGCCGGGAAGGTGCGCTTGTCCGACAGCTTGCGGTCCAGGATGATCTCGGAGTTGCCGGTGCCCTTGAACTCCTCGAAAATCACCTCGTCCATGCGGCTGCCGGTGTCGATCAGCGCGGTGGCGATGATGGTCAGCGAGCCGCCTTCCTCGATGTTGCGCGCGGCGCCGAAGAAGCGCTTCGGCCGCTGCAGCGCGTTGGCGTCCACGCCGCCGGTCAGCACCTTGCCCGACGAGGGCACCACGGTGTTGTAGGCGCGGGCGAGGCGGGTGATGGAATCCAGCAGGATCACCACGTCGCGCTTGTGCTCGACCAGGCGCTTGGCCTTCTCCAGCACCATCTCGGTCACCTGCACATGGCGAGTCGCCGGCTCGTCGAAGGTGGAGGCAACCACCTCGCCCTTCACCGTGCGGGCCATGTCGGTCACTTCCTCGGGCCGCTCGTCGATCAGCAGCACGATCAGGAAGGCTTCCGGGTGGTTGGCCGAGATCGAGCGGGCGATGCTTTGCAGCATCATGGTCTTGCCGGTGCGCGGCGGGGCGACGATCAGGGCGCGCTGGCCCTTGCCGATCGGCGCCACCAGGTCGATCACCCGCGGGATCATGTCACGCGTCGCGCCCTTGGCGGGCGGCTCGCTGTATTCGATTTCCATGCGCAGCCGCTGGTCAGGATAGAGCGGCGTCAGGTTGTCGAAATTGATGCGGTGTCGAACCGCTTCCGGCGCCTCGAAGTTGATGGTGTTCAGCTTCAGCAGCGCGAAATACCGCTCGCCATCCTTGGGCGCGCGGATCTGGCCTTCCACCGAATCGCCGGTGCGCAGGCCGTAGCGGCGCACCTGGCTGGGGCTGACATAGATGTCATCGGGGCCGGGGAGGTAGTTGCTTTGCGGGCTGCGCAGGAAGCCGAAGCCGTCCGACAGGATCTCCAGCGTGCCTTCGCCGTAGATCGCCTGCTCGTTTTCGGCGAGGTTCTTCAGGATCGCGAACATCATGTCCTGCTTGCGCAGGGATGAGGCGTTCTCGATCTGCAGCGATTCGGCGAAGCTGAGTAGATCCGCCGGGGATTTTGCCTTGAGTTCGGCGAGGTGCATCTGGACGCCTCAAGTGGAAGCCGGTCAGGGGGAGGGGACAGCAACCGTCGGCAAACGGGCATTGCGTGCCCGGTCTGCCTGGAGTCGGCCCAAGCGCACGCGATGCGCGGAAGGTCGGCCTGTCCCTGGGGAGGAGTTTCGAGAGGACGCGAACGGTGACGGCCCAGAACGGGCCGTCATTCACATTACAGACCCTAGGGGAGCCGGCGGCATCCGTCAACCCGTGGCCGCAACCGTCACATGTAGCAACAAACGCGGCGTTTCAGGCCGCTGCGAGGCGCAGCCGCGTCATCAGGTTGTGCTCGGCGGTCGCGCGCTCGAAGCCGAAACGCTCGTACAGCGTATGCGCGTCGCGCGTGGTCAGCGTCCAGCGCTGCACGGTCAGCAACTCCGGATGCTCGATCGCCGCGCGCACCAGCGCCACGCCACGCCCGCCGCCGCGATGGGGCGGCAGCACGAACACGTCGCCCAGATGCGCCGCCACCGCCCGGTCGATCACGATCTTGGCGAAGCCGGCCTGCGCGCCACCGGGCGCATACAGGCCCAGGCACAGCGCATGGGCGATGCCACGCTCCATCACCGCCCGCGACCGGCCCAGCGCCCAATAGCTCTCGCCGGCCAGATAGGCATGGATGGCGTCGAGATCGAGCAGCGCCGGGTCGTCGCTGATCCGGTAGCCATCCGCCAGGGTCACGTCCAGCGTCATCAGAACGGCCTCACGATCACCATCACCACAATCACGACCAGCAGCAGCGTCGGCACCTCGTTGGCCACCCGGTAGAAGCGGTGGCCGCGCGTGTTGCGGTCTTCCAGGAACTCCCGCCGCCACTTGGACATGGCGCCGTGGAAGCCGCTCATCAGCAGCACCATCAGCAGCTTCACATGCCACCAGCCGGCATGCCAGTCGATCACCCCCGGCGTCAGCACCAGCAGGATGCCGAAGCACCAGGTGGCGATCATCGCCGGGTTGATGATCTGCTTCAGCAGCCGGCGTTCCATCACCTTGAACCGCTCGCTCTCGGCCGAGCCGCTCACCAGGTCGCAATGGTACACAAACAGCCGGGGCAGGTAGAACATGCCGGCCATCCAGGCGACCATGCTGATGACATGCAGCGCCTTGACCCAGAGGTAGAACGGCGCCAGCGCCCCGATCGTCATGCCACGCCCCCTCGCCCCAGCGCCACCAGCGCCGGGACGTCGAACATCGAGCCGAACGGCACCGCCCCCACCGCGCGCAGCGCCGCGCCGTCGGCATGCGGCGCGTAGCCCAGGCAGTCCATGCCCGCCGCCGCGGCCGCCCGCGCGCCGGTCAGGCTGTCCTCGATCACCACGCAATCGGCCGGCGCCACGCCCTCGGCCGCGGCGGTCGCCAGGAACAGATCGGGCGCCGGCTTGCCGCGTCCCACGTCGCGATGGCTGTGCACCCGGCCTTCCACCAGCGTGGCGATGCCGATGCAGCGGAACTTCACCCGCATTTCCTCATGCGACGAGTTCGAGGCGATGCGCCACGGCAGCCCCAGCGCCCGCACGCCATGCAGCGCCTCCACCGCGCCGGGGATCGCCCGCGCCTCGATGGCCATCGCCTCCACCAGCCGGCGCATCAGCCCCTGCTTCCAGCCTTCCGGCACCGCCCGGCCCAGCCTGGCCTCGATCACCGGCTGCATGTCGGTCAGCGTCATGCCGAGGAACGTGTCGTTGGCCAGCTCCGGGGTCATCACCCAGCCAAGCTCGGCGAGGTCGCGCGCCACCACCCGGTTGGCCACCGGCTCGCTGTCCACCAGCACGCCGTCGCAATCGAAGATCACCAGGCGCAGCGGCGCGGCGCGGCGGCGCATCAGTTCCTGCGGGGTCATGGGAAGCAGCGAGGCGGGGCCTCGTCACGCGCAATCGAGCCAAACGACATCATGCAGCCTCTGTCTCCGCCACGCCGGCGCGCGCATGCGGGCAATCGCCATGCCGGCGCGGACAGGTACCCCCGCCGGCGAAGCTGCACAAGCCCGGCCCATGCGCGCGGGCATGGCGGACGAGATCGGCCAGGGCGGCGATGAAACCGGGGTCCGAATTCTGCGTCGGCACCCGGAAATAGCCCGGAACGCCCTTTTTTTCCGCCAGTTCGCGGTATTCCACGTCCAGTTCGACCAGGGTTTCCGAGTGCTCGGAGACGAAGGCGATCGGCACCACCAGCACGGCCACCCGGTCATGCGCCGCGCGTTCGATCTCCATCTCGGTCGATGGCTCGATCCATTTCTGCGGCGTGGCACGGGACTGGTAGCAGATCGCCATGTCCAGCCCCGGCAGATCGAGCCGCGACGCCACAGCGGCGACGGTCTGCTCGACCTGGAACTGGTAGGGGTCGCCTCGCTGCACGATCGTCTCCGGCAGGCCGTGCGCGGAGAACAGCACGCGCAGCTTCACCGCCGGGTCCAGCGCGGCGCGGGCGGCATCGTAGCTGCGCCGTACGATCGCCGCCGTGGCCGCGGCGAAACCGGGGTCGGAATGGTAGCAGCACAGCGACGTTACCGGCTTGACCAGCCCGGCAGCGGCGGCGGCCTCGCGCCAGGCGGTGAGCGAGCTGCCGGTGGTGGTGGTGGAATACTGCGGATACAGCGGCAGCAGCACCACCTCGTCGGGGTTCCAGTCGCGCACCTCGCGCGCCACCGCGTCGCTGAACGGGTGCCAGTAGCGCATCGCCACGAAGCAGCGCGCCTGCATCTCCGGCAAGGCCGCTTCCAGCGCGCGGGCCTGCTGCTGCGTCAGTTCCAGCAGCGGCGACTTGCCGCCGAGCAGGGCGTAGTTCTCGGTGGCCGGCTTGACCCGCGCGCGCGCGATGATCCGCGCCAGGAACGGCCGCACGAAGAACGGCACCCGCAGGATCGCCGGATCGGTGAACAGATTGACCAGGAACGGCCGGATCGCCTCCGGCCGGTCCGGCCCGCCGAGGTTGAACAGCACGATGGCGATCTTGGGAGGTGTCATGCGGCCCTACGTGGCGGTGCGGCGCCTGGCGTCAAGCTGCGCGCACGCGGGTCACCAGTGCGGCGACGTGTTCGGGCGGCGTCTGCGGCACGATGCCGTGGCCAAGGTTGAAGATGAACGGCCGCCCGCGCATCGCCGCCAGCAGCGCATCCGTCTCGCTGGCGAGCGCCGCGCCGCCCGCCGCCAGCGCCAGCGGATCGAGGTTGCCCTGCAACGCCATGGTGGACGGCACCATCGCGGCGGCCAGCAACGGGTCCATTGAGGTATCCATCGCCACCGCCGACACGCCGCTGCCCACCGCATAGGCGCCCAGCTTTACCCCGGCCAGCCGGGGAAACCCGATCACCGGCACGTCCGGATGGCTCTCGCGCAGCCCGGCGACGATCCGCGCCGTCGGCGCCGTCACCCAGGTGGCGAATTCGCTCGGCGGCAGCAGCCCGGCCCAGCTGTCGAACAGCATCAGCGCCTCGGCCCCGGCATCCGCCTGGCCGCGCAGATACACCAGGTTGGCTTCCACCAGCAGGTCGATCAACGCCCCGAACAACGGCGGATCGCGATACGCCATGCCGCGTGCCGCCGCGAATTCCCGCGAGCCATGGCCTTCCACCATGTAGCACGCCATGGTGAACGGGCCGCCGGTGAAGCCGATCAGCGTCGCCTCGCCCACCTCGGCCCGCACCCGACGCACCGTCTCCAGGATCGGCGCCACCTTGTCGGCCACTTGCTTCAGGTTCAGCACCGCCAGCCCAGCCGCGTCGCGGATCGGCGGCAGCACCGGCCCCTCCCCCTCGGCGTAGCGCAGGTCCTGCCCGAGCGCCCAGGAGACGATCGGCAGATCGCTGAACAGGATCGCCCCGTCCATAGCGAACCGCCGCAACGGCTGCAACGTCACCTCGGCGGCCAGCACCGGGTTGGTGCACAGCCCGAGGAAATCGCCGGCCTCGGCCCGCAGCGCCCGGTATTCCGGCAGATACCGTCCGGCCTGGCGCATCAGCCACACCGGCGGCGGCCATACCGCCTCGCCTGCCAGCGCTCGGAGCAATCGCTTTGTCATCACCCGTCCCGTCGTCATACAGGGCGCTACATAACAGAGAAGATGAAAAAGAACTTGGGGGTAGGGGGAGATGGGCCTGTGGATATCGGGGTACCCGCTGTGCGGGGATTCGTCCGCCCGCTTGTCCACAGCCGCCGCGCCGCGCAAGCCGCTGGAATCGCGCGCCGATCGGCATTCGTCCCCGGCTTGCCGATCTGAGCGTACGGAATCGCCCCCCGTTACCCCCGCCAGGGCGGATATCCCCATGATTCGCCGCCGGCCGCGATGATGGGGCTGTTGTCCACGGTCAACCCGGTTATCCTCCGCCCATGCCGGACACAGCCAGGCTGCATCTCCACCTGCTTTCGGACGCCACCGGCGAGACGCTGAACGCGATCATGCGCGCCACCGTGGTGCAGTTTGACGAGGCGCGCGACCCGGACAGCGTGGTTACCCATCGCTGGAGCCTGATCCGCACGCGCTTCCAGCTTCACCGGGTGATCGACGGGATCGAGGCCGAGCCGGGCCCGATCCTCTCCACCCTGGTGGAGGCCGGGCTGCGCAGCGAGCTGGAAACCGCGGCCCAGCGGCTCAACCTGCCGGTGGTGCACGTGTTGGACCCTGTGATCGGCATGCTGCAGGCGCATTTCGGCCACCAGGCCGCCGCCCGCCCGGGCCGGCAATACGTGCTGGACGCCGCCTATTTCAAACGCATCGACGCCATGCACTACATCATGGCGCATGACGACGGGCAGGCGCAGTCGGGCATCGGCGAGGCCGATGTGGTGCTGGTCGGCGTGTCGCGCAGCTCCAAGACGCCCACCTCGTTCTACCTGGCCAATCGCGGCATCAAGGCCGCCAACATCCCGCTGGTGCCCGGCACGCCCGAGCCGCCGGGCCTGACCAGCCCGCATTGCCCGGTGATCGGCCTGACCCTGGATGTGGAGGCGCTGATCGAAATCCGCCGCCACCGGCTGCGTATGCTCGGCGCCACCGGCACCGGCGCCATCGCCCGCCACGATACCGGCGACTACGTGGACCCCGAGGCGGTGAAGGCCGAGCTGCTCTGGGCGCGCCGGCTGTGCCAGCGCCATGGCTGGCCGGTGATCGACGTGACCCGCCGCTCTATCGAGGAAACCGCCGCCACCGTGCTGCAACTGATGGACGCCTGGCACGAACGCCGGCGCAAGGCTGCTGCCCAACCACCTCCGCCCCCGTCATGAGCCTCCAGGCGGCCACCCCGCGGCTGATCCTGGCCAGCCAGTCCGCCACCCGCGCCATCCTGCTGCGCGAGACCGGCCTCCGGTTCGAGACGCGGCCCGCCCATGTCGACGAGGCCGAGATCAAGCGCAGCGCCCGGGCCGAGGGCATTTCCGCCGACGACACCGCCCTGCTGCTGGCCGAGCTGAAGGCCCACCGCGTCGCCCGCACCAACCCGGACGCGCTGGTGATCGGCGCCGACCAGCTATTGGTCTGCGAGGACCGCTGGTTCGACAAGCCCGCCGACATGGCCGAGGCCGCCGCCCAGTTGCGCGCCCTGCGCGGGCGCACCCACACCCTGGTGACCGCCATTCTCTGCCAGCGCGGCGACCAGCGCCTGTGGCACCACATAGCCCGCCCGCGCCTGACCATGCGGGGGTTTTCCGATGCGTTCCTGGCCGACTACCTGCAACTGGAAGGCATGAGCGTCACCACCAGCGTCGGCGCCTACCGGCTGGAAGGACCGGGCGTGCATCTGTTCGACGCGGTGGCGGGCGAACACGCCGCGATTCTGGGGCTGCCGTTGCTGCCGCTGCTGGGGTTTTTGCGGCAGCATGGGGTGTTGAGTGGGTGAGTCGCTGAAGTAAGTGAAGGCTGGGCTCCGCCCAGACCCGCCAGGGGCCGAGCCCCTGGACCTCGAATCCTGAAGTATGAAGTCCAGGGGCTCGGCCCCTGGCGGGGTGCGGGGCAGCGCCCCGCTCCTTCCTTCCCCTTACGCCGGCAACAACTCGATCGCATCCCCCATCGCGATCGCCCCGCCCTCGATAACCTCGGCATGCACCCCCAGCTCGATATGCCCGAACGCCGCCTTCAACTCGGCCACCGGATCGGCATCGCGCGTGGCCGTCTCGGGGTTCACCTCGGTGGCCGGGCAGCGGGTGATCGGCCGGGTCACGCGCAGCCGGGCCTGGCCGACCAGCAATTCACGGCCGATCCAGCCCCGCTCGCTCCAGGCGGGGGCGCCGGAGAACCAGATGTTGGGGCGGAAGCGGCGCTTGTGCCGGCGCGCGCCGGCTTTGGCCTCCAGCTCGGCCAGGCTGGCCAGGTTGATCAGGCTGACCACCGGCTTGCGCTGGTCGCAGAACACATGGCCGGGGATATGCAGAAAGCGCGGCGTGCCACGGGCGGCGGGGCCGAGGAATTCGGTGAGGAAGGCGGCGATGCGGGTGCGGCCCTCCTCGCTCAGGGCGTCGGCCTCGATGGCGCCGGCGGGGCCGATGATGGTCAGCCGGCCGGTGCGCTCGTTGAAGCTGGAGCGCAGGGTGGCGATGGCGGCGTCGGCCATCAGGCACATGAAGTTGGTCTTGGGCAGCCAGTGCGGGTTGGCCGGATCGAGGTCGGCATCGCCCTGGGCCAGGGCGAAGGCACGGTCCCACGGCAGCGCGCCGCCGGGTTCGACGCTGGTCTGTTCCAGCGCCTCGGGTGTCAGGCCTTTGACGGGGTAGCGGTAGAGACGCTCGATGCGCATGGGTCCAACCTCTTCCGGTGGCCCAAATCATTCCCCAACTGGCGCCCCGGCGCCAGGGTGGCGAATTCACCGCCTTCCCCCTCTTGCCTTGACCCAGATCATTGCCCAGATCGGACTCAACTCTAGCGTTCAGGGGCTGCCTCCGAGAGGGGCCCCGCCCACCACCGTCGCCTGACAAGGGACACATGCCACATGGACATCGAGAAATTCACCGAGCGTTCGCGCGGATTCATCCAGGCCGCGCAGACCATCGCCATCCGCGAATTCCACCAGCAGCTCACCCCCGAGCACCTGCTGAAGGCGCTGCTCGACGATGAGGAAGGGGCGGCCGCCGGGCTGATCCGCGCCGCCGGCGGCGACGATCGCGCCGCCCGCACGGCGGTGGACGCCGAGGTGGCCAAGCTGCCGAAGGTACAGGGCAGTGGCGCCACCGCGCAGCCGCAGATCACCCCCGCCCTGGTGCGCGTGCTGGACGGCGCGCAGCAATCCGCCCAGAAGGCCGGCGACGAATACGTGGCGCAGGATCGGCTGCTGATCGCACTCGCCAATGCCGAAGGCGGGGCCGCGCGTGCCCTGCGCGGCGCCGGCGCCACGCCGCAGGCGCTGGAAAAGGCCGTCGCCGACATCCGCAAGGGCCGCAAGGTGACCAGCCAGAACGCCGAGGCGAGCTTCGAGGCGCTAAAGAAATACGCCCGCGACGTCACCGCCCTGGCCCGCGAAGGCAAGCTGGACCCGGTGATCGGCCGCGACGAGGAAATCCGCCGCACCATCCAGGTGCTGGCCCGGCGCACCAAGAACAACCCGGTGCTGATCGGCGAGCCCGGCGTGGGCAAGACCGCCATCGTCGAGGGCTTGGCGCTGCGCATCGTCAACGGCGACGTGCCGGAGGCGCTGAAAACCAAGCGGCTGCTGGCGCTGGACCTCGGCGCCATGGTCGCCGGCGCGAAATACCGCGGCGAGTTCGAGGAGCGGCTGAAGGCGGTGCTGAAGGAGATCGAGTCCGCCGAGGGCGAGATCATCCTGTTCATCGACGAGATGCACACGCTGGTCGGCGCCGGCAAGGCGGACGGCGCGATGGACGCCTCCAACCTGCTCAAGCCCGAGCTGGCGCGCGGCGCGCTGCATTGCGTCGGCGCCACCACGCTCGACGAATACCGCAAGCATGTCGAGAAGGACGCGGCCCTCGCCCGGCGCTTCCAGCCGGTGTTCGTCGGCGAGCCGAGCGTGGAGGACACCATCTCCATCCTGCGCGGCATCAAGGAGAAATACGAACTCCACCACGGCGTGCGCATTACTGATGGCGCGCTGGTGGCCGCCGCCACGCTCTCCAACCGCTACATCACCGACCGTTTCCTGCCCGACAAGGCGATCGACCTGATGGACGAGGCGGCCAGCCGGCTGCGCATGCAGGTGGACAGCAAGCCCGAGGAGCTGGACGAGCTGGACCGCCGGGTGATGCAGCTCACCATGGAGCGGCTGGCGCTGAAGAACGAGAAGGACGCGGCCAGCAAGGACCGGCTGGCCAAACTGGAAGTGGAACTGGCCGGATTGCAGGAGCAGTCCGACAGCATGTCCGCCGCCTGGAAGGCCGAGAAGGAGAAGCTCGCCGGCTCCCAGAAGCTGACCGAGCGGCTGGATGCCGCCCGCAGCGAGGTGGAGGTGGCGCAGCGCAAGGGTGACCTGGCGCGGGCCTCGCAGCTTCTCTACGGCGAAATCCCCGAGCTGGAACGCAAGATCACGGCCAACCAGGATGGCGGCCAGTTGGTGAACGAGGCGGTGACCGCCGAGGCCATCGCCTCCGTCGTGTCGCGCTGGACCGGCGTGCCGGTGGACAAGATGCTGGAGGGCGAGCGCGGCAAGCTGCTGCGCATGGAGGACGAACTGCGCAAGCGCGTGGTCGGCCAGGAAGACGCGCTGAAGGCGGTGGCCGACGCGGTGCGCCGCGCCCGCGCCGGCCTGCAGGACCCGAACCGGCCGATTGGCAGCTTCCTGTTCCTCGGCCCGACGGGCGTCGGCAAGACCGAGCTCACCAAGGCGCTGGCCGGCTTCCTGTTCGACGACGAGCGGGCGCTGCTGCGCGTGGACATGAGCGAGTTCATGGAGAAGCACGCCGTCTCCCGCCTGATCGGCGCCCCCCCGGGCTATGTCGGCTACGACGAGGGCGGCGTGCTGACCGAGGCGGTGCGCCGGCGGCCCTACCAGGTGATCCTGTTCGACGAGGTGGAGAAGGCGCACGAGGACGTGTTCAACGTGCTGCTGCAGGTGCTGGATGACGGGCGGCTGACCGACGGGCAGGGCCGGACGGTGGACTTCAAGAACACCATCATCGTGCTGACCAGCAACCTGGGCAGCGAGATCCTCGCCGCCCAGCCGGACGGGGCCGACCTGTCGATGGCCTACAAGGGCGTGATGGAGGTGGTGCGCGGGCATTTCCGGCCCGAATTCCTCAACCGCCTGGACGAAATCGTGCTGTTCCGCCGGTTGCAGCGCAGCGACATGGCCTCGATCGTCGATATCCAGCTTCGCCACCTGCGCGCGCTGCTGGCCGACCGCAAGATCGGGCTGGAGCTGGACCGGGCGGCGATGGATTGGCTGGCCGACGAGGGCTACGACCCGATCTACGGGGCGCGGCCGCTGAAGCGGGTGATCCAGCGCAGCCTGCAGAACACGCTGGCCGGGCTGATCCTGGAAGGCGCGGTGAAGGACGGCGAAACCGTGCAGGTCACCGCCGGGCCGGCCGGCCTGGTGATCAACGGCACGCTGGCCGAGGCGGCGTAACCGCGCGAGGCGAGGCCGGGCGTATCCCCCGGCCTCGCCTCGGTGCCGCCGGGGTGACGCGGCTCACATCCTGGCGATGCCGGGCGTGCCATGCTGGGCGCAAGCAACGCCCAGGGGCCCGCCATGCCGATGACCGTCGTCCAAAGCAACATCATCACCACCGCCTACATGATCCCGCAGGAATACACGGTGCGAACCATCAGCGCCCGGCGGGTGGGCACCTCGGGGATGTTCAACTGCATGGGGGTGGTGCTGCATTCGCCGGCGCATCACATCGGCTGCCTCGCGCATATCGAGGCGATGCCCACCGACGCGACCTATCTGCAGATGTTCCAGACCTATATCGTGTATATGCGGTCCAAGATCATCAAATACGGCGGCAACGATGCCGGGATGCAGGCGGCGCTGTTCGGCAACATGAACGGCTCCACCAGTCAGGCGCTGACCACCGGGCTGAAGACCAGCCTGGTGATGTGCGGCATCGCCTCCACCCAGATCACCGACCAGCGCAACCAGACCGGCGGCGGGCCGTTCTACGATGCCGGCGTGGTGGCACGGATCAACGCCAACTTCCCCTCGATCGCCTACGACCCGGCCACCGGCACGGTGGAGTGCTTCAGCGCGCTGCACACCCCCACGCCGAGCGCCAACACCACCGGCATCCGGCGCAAGAAGCTGCAATGATGGACCTGTCAGGCAAGTAAGGCGGGGCTTTGCCCCGCGCCCCACCAGGGGCCGAGCCCCTGGACCTCATACTTCACATGTGGGCGGGGTCGGGGGCAGCGCCCCGCCTTGCCTGCCTTGCTCAATCGCCCTCAGAACCCTTCGAGGACGATCTTCCCCCGCGTCCGCCCGCTCTCCACCGCCGCATGCGCGCGCGCCAGGTTGGCGGCGTCGATCCGGCCATAGGTCTCGGCCAGCGTGGTGCGCACCTGTCCGGAATCGACCAGTGCCGCCACCGCCTCCAGCAGGTTGTGCTGCTCCACCATGTCCGGCGTGCCGAAGCCGGAGCGGGCGAACATCGCCTCCCAGTGCAGCGAGGCGGATTTCGGCTTCAGGTCGCGCATGTCCACCGGCCCCGGATCGTCGATCAGCCCGATCCGCCCCTGCGGCGCCAGCATGCGCACCATCGCCTTCCAATGCGTGTCGGTGGCGTTGGTGCAGAAGATCCGCTCCACCCCGGCGACGCCGAGCGCCGTGAGCTGCGCCGGCATGTCACCGGAATGGTCGATCACGTCATGCGCGCCCAGTCGCAGGCACCAGTCGCGGGTTTCCGCCCGGCTGGCGGTGGCGATCACCCGCGCGGCGGTCAGCCGGCGGGCAAGCTGGATGGCGATGGAGCCGACGCCGCCGGCCCCGCCGATGATCAGCAGCGTGCCGGCCGCCGCCGGCTGGCGCGGCAGGGCCAGCCGGTCGAACAGCATCTCCCACGCAGTGATGGCGGTCAGCGGCAGGGCCGCGGCCTCGGCGAAGGAGAGCGTGGCCGGCTTGTGGCCGACGATCCGCTCATCCACCACATGCAGCTCGCTGTTGCAGCCCGGCCGCGCGATGCTGCCGGCGTAGTAGACGGCATCGCCGACATGGAACCGCGACACCTCCGCCCCGCGGGCGCGCACGATGCCGGCGGCATCCCAGCCGAGCACCCGCATCTCGCCCACCGGGTCGGCGCGCTTGCGCACCTTGGTGTCCACCGGGTTCACCGACACGGCGCGCACCTCCACCAGCAGGTCGTGCGGGCCGGGCTCCGGGTCGGGCAGGGTGGCGTCCAGCAGCACCTCGGGGTCGGTGACCGGGCGGGAATGGGTATAGACCACAGCTTTCATGGCAACTCCTTGGTAGCAGGCGGTAGCGGTGGGGCGGCGCTCAGCCGATGCGCAGCAGCCGGGGCCCTTCATGGCGCAGCCAGGCCACCGCGGTGTCGGTATGCGGGGTCAGCTGGCCGACCAGCGCCCAGAAGCGCGGGCCATGGTTCATATGGCGCAGATGGGCCACCTCATGCGCCGCCACATAGTCCTGCACGAACGCCGGCGCCATCACCAGCCGCCAGCTGAACGACAGGCTGCGGTCGGCGGCACAGCTCCCCCAGCGGCTGCGCGTGTCCTTCACGCTCACCCGGCGCGGCCGCAGCGCCGCCAGCTCGGCTTTCTGCAACGCCAGCAGCGACAGCTGGCGGCGGGCCTCGCCGCGGTAGAAATCGGCGACGCGCCGGGCCAGGAACTCCGCTGCACCCCCCACCAGGATCTCGCCGGCGGCCACACGCACCGTGCGGGCGGCGGCGTCGTGGCGGATGCGGTGGGCGATGCCGTGCAGCGGCACCTCGGCGCCATCGGCGAACGGCACCGCGCCGGGCAGGGCAGCCAGCCGGGCCGAGACCCAATCGGCATGGTCCATCAGCAGCGCCATCCCCGCGGTGCGTGCGGCGCGTGGCGGCAGGGTGACCACCACATGGCCGTCGCGAGGGTCGATGCGCAGCGAAACGCGGCGGGCCCGGGCGCTGCGGCGCCACTCGATCCGCGCGGGTCCACCCGGCAGTGGAAGAATTTCGGACAGTGAAGAGTCCATGCCCGAAGCATTGCCGGTTTCGGCCGGCGGTTCAATCAGGCGCGGCTGTTCGTGCGATATCGATATGGTTATGTGGCATACCTGATGGCCGCCGCGAGCCGCCTGGTGGCATCGTTGGCCATCGCCACCGGGGTGCCGGCGAAGCCGATAACCAGGCCGGAAATGCGCGGTTCACCCAGGAAATACGCCCCTAAAGGCGCCAAAGCGAGGTCTCGTACCCGCGCCGCGCGCACGATTCCCGCCTCATCGGCGCCATCCTCCAGCCGCGCGACCAGATGCAGGCCACCGGGTGCGGCCAGCGGCTGCACCGCCGGGCAATGCCGGGCCAGCGCCGCCAGCAGGGCGGTGCGGCGGGCGGCGTATTCGGTGCGCATGCGCCGGATATGCGGCGCCAGCCGGCCCTGCGCCATGAATTCCGCCAGCACCGCCTGGGTCAGCGCCGGCGGCCCCCGGTCGATCAGTGCGCGGGTGCGCACGAAGGCGCGGGTCAGCGGCGCCGGCACCACCGCGAAACCCAGCCGCAGCGCCGGCGCCAGGTTTTTGCTGAAGGTGCCGCAATAGATCACCCGCCCGGCCCGATCCAGCGTCGCCAATGGCGGCAAGGGCTTGCCTTCCCAGCGGAATTCGCTGTCGCAATCGTCCTCCAGCACCCAGGATTCGGCCCGCGCCGCCCAGTCCAGCAGCGCCAGCCGCCGCCCGATCGGCAGCGCGCCGCCGAGCGGGGTGGCGTGCGAGGGAGCGACCAGGGCGAGGCGGGCGGCGGGGGCGCGGCGGATGCCCTCGGCTACGTCCAGCCCCTCGGCATCGCTCGGCACCGCCACCGGCACGGCGCCGGCGGCCAGCAGCGCGCCGCGCCCGGCGATGTAGCCGGGGTCTTCCGCCCAGGCCGGGTCGCCGGGGTCCAGCAGCAATTCGGCGGCGACGCGCAGCGCCTGCTGGGTGCCGGCGGTGACCACGATGCGGTCCGGGTCGGTCAGCAGGCCGCGCGTGGCGGCGAGATGGGCGGCGATCTGGCAGCGCAGGGCGGGCAGGCCCTGCGGGTCGGGGTAGGTGGTCAGTTCGGCAGCCATGCCGCGCAGCACCCGCGCGGTGCAGCTGGCCCAGGCGGCGGCGGGGAACAGTTCGGGCGCCGGCACGCCCGGGGCCAGCAGCAGGCCGGCCGCCTGCGGGCCCGGCACCGACTGCGCGGCGCTGCTGGGCAGGGCCGCCAGCGCGGTGCCGCGGCGCGACAGCGGGGTGGCGGCGCAGGGCGGCAGCGGCACCGGCGGCGGGGCGGCGTCCGGCAGGTCGGCGGCGACGAAGGTACCGCTGCCGACGCGCGCGCGCACATAGCCCTCGGCCGCCAGCCGCTCATAGGCGATCACCACGGTCTGCCGCGCGACGCCCAGCTCGTCGGCCAGGTGGCGCGAGGGCGGCAGCCGGGCGCCGGGCGGCAGGGTGCCGGACAGGATGCCCTGGCGGAGCCGGTCGAACACGGCCTGTTGGCGGGATTGGTCCGGTATGTCCAGCATTGATTGGTGTATCTCCGTAGACCAATGCTAGGCTAACCCTGCCCGGTCGCAAAGCCCCCTGACCCCGGAATCCCGAAATGTATCTGCGCCCCGCCTTCACCGAGACCGACACCGCCCGCATCACCGGGCTGATCGAGGCCAACCCGTTCGGCCTGCTGGTGACCCAGGAGGGCAGCGCGATGGATGCCTCCCACATCCCGTTCCTGGTGGAGCGCGCGGGCGACGGCTTCGTGCTGACGGCGCATCTGGGCCGCGCCAACGCGCAGGCGGCGACGCTCGCCGGCGGGCGGGCGCTGGCGGTGTTCAGCGGGCCGCATGCCTATATCGCGCCGGGCTGGTACCAGACCCAGCCCTCGGTGCCGACCTGGGACTATGCCGCGGTGCATGTGCACGGGGTGCTGGAGGCGGTGGACGATGCCGAGGGCGCCTGCGCCATATTGCGCCGGCTGGCCGCGCACGACCCGATGGGCTTCGACCTGGATGCCCTCACCGAGCGCTACCGCAACGGCATGCTGGCCGGCATCCGCGCCTTCCGGCTGCATCCGGACAAGATCGAGGCGCAGTGGAAAATGAGCCAGAACCGCAGCGTGGCCGACCGCCAGGGGGTGATCGCGGCGCTGCGGGCGCAGGGCGAGCACGCGGTGGCGGACCTGATCGCCGAGACGCTGCCGGCCGCCGGGTAAACAGCAGCGGCCACAAACACAAACGGCGGCAAACGGGAGGTATCTCCCGCGCCGCTGCGTGTCGGACTCCGGTAGACGAAGCGAGGGTTTAGAAGCCCTCGCGCTCCAGCCGCTTGCGCTCCATCTTGCGGGCGCGGCGAACAGCCTCGGCGGCCTCGCGGGCGCGGCGCTCGGACGGCTTTTCGTAGTGGCGGCGCAGCTTCATCTCGCGGAAGATACCTTCCCGCTGCATCTTCTTCTTGAGCGCCTTGAGCGCCTGATCGACGTTGTTGTCGCGTACCAGAACCTGCACTTGGCCGCCTACTCCTGTTCCTGATCTGCGCCCCGACGATCGGTGCGCGTGTGACTGACGGCCGCCCCCTTGGCTTATCATCCAGGGACGGCATTAAGGGTTCCCGAACGGCTGCCCGAACCGGAAGGGCCGCGCTATAACATGCAAGCGCGCCCTCGCCAAAGGCTTTTCCGTCACCCCATACACCCAACACCATATACAACGCGGACCGAACCGGAGTCACCATGGCCATTCTGAAGATCGCCCGCATGGGCCACCCCGTGCTGCTGCAGCGCGCCGAACCGGTGGCCGACCCCACCGCGCCGGAGATCCGCCGCCTGGTCGCCGACATGATCGAGACCATGGAGGATGCCACGGGCGCCGGGCTGGCGGCGCCGCAGGTGCACGTGCCGCTGCGGCTGTTCGTGTTCCGGGTGAACCCCGACCGCGCCTCCGGCGACGCCGAGGACCGGGCGGTGCTGCCCAACGCGGTGGTGATCAACCCGACCGTGGAGCTGCTGGGCGAGGACCGCCGGCTGCGCTGGGAAGGCTGCCTGTCCATCCCCGGCCTGCGCGCCGCCGTGCCGCGCGCCTGGCGCATCCGCTACAGCGGCGTGGACACCACCGGCGCCCCCGTGGGCGGCGAGGTCACCGGCTTCCATGCCGGGGTGGTGCAGCACGAATACGACCATCTGGACGGCATATTGTACCCGATGCGCATGACCGATTTCAGCCAGTTCGGCTTCAACGAGGAGATCGCCCGCGCCCAGGCCCTGGCCCAGGCGGCCAAGCCGTGATCGCCGCGGTGGAACGCTCGCCCGAGCGGGACGCGGCGCTGGCGGCGGCGCTGGCGCATGTGCCGTTCGACGGCTGGACCATGGCCGCGCTGCGCCACGGCCTGCGCGACCTCGACGCCGAGCCGCTGGACGCCGAATTGCTGTTCCCCGGCGGCGCGGCCGGGCTGATCGAGGCCTTCGCCGACCGGATCGACCGCGAGATGGAGGCAGCCGCGGCGGCGCTGGACCTCCCGGCGCTGCGCGTGCCGGCGCGGGTGCGGGCGCTGGTGGCGCTGCGGCTGCGCCTGCTGGCGCCGCACAAGGAGGCGGTGCGCCGCGCGCTGGCGCTGCCGGGCCGCGCCCCGGCCGCCACCCGCGCCCTGGCGCGCACGGTGGACGCGATCTGGCACGCGGCGGGCGACGCCTCGGCGGATTTCAGCTGGTACACCAAGCGCGCCATTCTGGCCGGGGTGTACGGCGCCACGCTGCTGTTCTGGCTGAACGACCACGGCGAGGACGACGCCGCCACCCTGGCCTTCCTGGACAGGCGGCTGGCCGGCGTGGCCGGCATCGGGCGGCTGCGGCGGCGCTGCGGCGAGATGCTCGCGCGCGTGCGGCCCGCGGCGGCGGCCTGAGCACGGTATGCCGCGCGTCCGCATCGTCCATGCCACCGAATACCGCTACGCGCGGCCGGTGCGCTTCACCCGGCACCGGCTGATGCTGCGCCCGCATGACAGCCACGACCTGCGGCTGCTGGAGGCCACGCTGACGCTGGCGCCGAATGCCCGCATGCGCTGGGCGCACGACGTGTTCGGCAATTCGGTCTGCCTGCTGGCGTTCGGCGACGCCACGGCGGACACGCTGCGCATCGTCTCGACGCTGGACCTGGAGCACTACCCGGCCGCCCCCGGCGATGCCCGCGCGACGCTGGACCCGGCGGCCGAGACCTATCCGTTCAGCTACGCCGCCGAGGAGGAGCCGGACGTGGCGCGGCTGCGCGAGCGCCACCACCCCGACCCGGACCGCCGCGTGGACGCCTGGGCCCACCGCTTCCTGCAGCAGGGGCCGGCCACCCGCACGATGGACCTGCTGACGGCGATGACGCGGGCGGTGAAGGCGGAGTTCCGCTACGAGGCGCGCGAGGCCGAGGGCACCAACCCGCCCACCGTCACGCTGGAAACCGGCAGCGGCACCTGCCGCGATTTCGCGCTGCTGATGATGGAGGCGGCGCGCGCCCTGGGCCTGGCCGCCCGCTTCGTCAGCGGCTACCTCTACGACGAGAGGCTGGTGGACAGCGCCGATCCGGTGGTGGGCGGCGGGGCGACGCATGCCTGGTGCTCGGTCTACCTGCCGGGCGCGGGCTGGGTGGAGTTCGACCCGACCAACGGGTTGGTGGCCGGGCGCAACCTGATCCGCGTCAGCGTGGCGCGCACGCCCGAGCAGGCGGTGCCGGTGGCCGGCGGCTTCGTCGGCGGCGCCAATGACTTCATCGGCATGACCGTGGATGTGCGGGTGGCGGTGGGCGAGGACGCGGCGGCGCGGCTCTAGAGGAGGTTATGAACTTTGGCGAAGAAAATAAGGGAAGAATCTTCTTTTTCTGAAGAAAAAGAAGCAAAAAGACTTCATCAGCGCTGCGCGGCTTCGAACGCGAGCGCCCTGGTGCCACAGGGGCGAAGCCCGGATAAACGTTTTTTGGTTCTTTTTTGAAAAAAAGAACGCCTCCTGCTTTCTTCATTTCCGGCTCTGCTTCACGCAAGTTCATAACACCCTCTGGTGTTTGTTTTGGCGCGTGATTCAGACCTCCGGTGATTCCACCTCCGGTCATCACGCTGTGGCGCGCGCAGGCAGGTTGCTTCCCTGTGGAGGCGATCATTCGGGTGGCTGGTATCAGCCCAGCCAGCCCAGCAGCAGTGTCAGCGTCGCCACCGAGAGCGCGGTGCTGACCACCACCGTGCTGGCCGAGGCTTCCATCATCGTCCCGAAGCGCCGTGCCAGCAGGAAGGCGTTGGCGCCGGTCGGCAGGGCGGAGGCCACCACCACCACCTTGAACGCCACTCCGCCCACCCCGGCCAGATGCGCGATCCCGCCCACCAGCAGCGGCATGGCGACCAGTTTCAGCACGCTGCCCACCGCCACCTCGCCCATACCCTCCAGCCCGCGCGGCTTCGGCAGGGTGGCGCCCAGGCAGAACAGCGCCAGCGGCGGGCCGGCCTGGCCCAGCAGCACCAGCAGCCGCTCCACCGGGGCGGCGAAGCCCAGCCCGGTCGCGCGCCAGACGAAGGCCAGCACGATCGAGACCACCACCGGGTTGCCCACCAGCCCGGGCAGCGAGGCCCGCAGCACCTCCAGCGGCCCGCGCCCGCTGCCGCTGTCGGCCTCGATCAGGATGGTCGCCAGCGGCAGCAGCGCCGCCGAGTGGAACGCCACCACCGCCAGCAGGTTGGCCACCCCCGCCGGGCCATAGGCGGCGTCCACGATCGGGATGCCCAGCATCACCGTGTTGCCGAACACGCTGTCCAGCCCCAGCACCGCCGACTGGGCGAGCCGGGCCTTGAACAGCCAGCGCCCCAGCAGCACGCCCACCACGAACAGGATCAGCGCGCCGGCCAGGAAGCTGCCGGCCACGTCGGCCAGCCGCAGCGGCGGCGCGCTGGCCACCGAGCGGAACAGCAGGCTGGGCATCGCCGCGTAGAACACGAAATCGGTCATGCCCTTGATCGCCACCGGCTCCAGCCAACGCCGGCCCATCGTCACCGCGCCCATGACGATCAGCGCGAACACCGGAGCGACGATCCCGAACAGGATGGCCATCAGCCGGCTGCCAGCCCGGCCAGGAAGCCGGCCAGCCCGATCTGGCGCGCGGTGGCCATCCGGGCGGCGTGCAGCACCGCGCGGGTCTGCGCCAGGGCGGCGTCGAAATCGTCGTTGACCAGCACATGGTCGAACTCGCCGGCATGGGACAGCTCGGCGTCGGCCTCGGCCATGCGCGCGGCCACCGCCGCCGGCGGGTCGCCGCGGCCGTGCAGCCGGGCTTCCAGCGCGGCGCGCGAGGGCGGCAGGATGAACAGCCCCACCACGTCGCCGGGCAAGGCGGCGCGTAACTGCCGGTGGCCCTGCCAGTCGACATCGAACACCACGTCCCGCCCCAGCGCCAGGGCGTGTTCCACCGGCGCGCGCGGGGTGCCGTAACCGCGCCCGAACACGCGCGCGTATTCCAGCAGCGCACCCTGCGCCACCATCGCGTCGAAGCCCGCCTGGTCGACGAAGTGGTAATGCTCGCCGTCGGCCTCGCCGGTGCGCGGCGCGCGGGTGGTGACGCTGACCGACAGCGACAGCCCCGGCTCGCTGTCCAGCAGGGCGCGGGTGATGGCGGTCTTGCCGGTGCCGGAGGGAGCGGCGATCACCAGGCACAGGCCGCGGCGGGCGAGGGGCATCGTGCCGTCCTACTCGATGTTCTGCACCTGCTCGCGCAGTTGTTCGATGGTGGCCTTGAGCGTCAGGCCGGTCGCCGTGAGTGCCACGGATGCGGATTTGCTGCAAAGCGTGTTGGCTTCGCGGTTGAATTCCTGCACCAGGAAGTCGAACCGCCGGCCGATCGCCACCGCCTCGGCCAGCAGCGCGTGGGCGGCGTGCAGATGCGCGTCCAGACGGTCCAGCTCCTCGCGCACGTCGGATTTGGCGGCCAGCAGGGCGACTTCCTGGGCGATCCGCTCCTCCGGCAGGGCGGGCAACTCGGCCATCAGGGCGCGCACCGTCTCCAGCATGCGGACGCGCTGGGCGGCCGGCTGGTCGGCGGCCTGCTCGGCGGCGCGCAGATGCAGGGCGGCGATCTCGGCCAGCAGGGTGCGCAGCGTGGCGTCCAGGCGGGCGCCCTCGCCCCGGCGGGCGGTGGCCATGGCGCTCAGCGCCGTGTCGAAGCCGGCCCGCGCGGCGGCCAGAGCGGCGGGCCCCACCTCCTCGTTGCCGGCGGCGGCGGCGCGCAGCACGCCGGGCAGCGCCAGCAGCGCCTCGGCGCGCGGGGCCGGGGCGCCGGGGATGCGCGCGGCCAGCGCGGTGGCCAGCGCCAGCACCTGTTCCAGCGCCGCCGGGTCGGGCGCCAGCTTCGGCTGCTCGTCGCGGCGCACGGTGAGGTTGGCGGTGACGTTGCCGCGCTTCAGCAGCCGCCCGGCCGCCTCGCGCAGCGCCGGTTCCAGCGTGTCGAACCCGGTGGGCAGGCGGAAGCGCAGTTCCAGCCCGCGGCCGTTGACGCTGCGCAATTCCCACGCCCAGGCGAGGCCATCGACCACCCCCTCGGTGCGGGCAAATCCGGTCATCGAGGCGAGCGCCAGCGTCATTGCCATGTCCTTCCGCGCGGGCCACATGTCTAGAGCATGATCGCGGCAGGTGGAATCACCGGAGGCGTGAATCATGCGACCAAATCAAAGGGCTGGAGCATGACCCGGTACGCATACGTGCTCATCACCGGCGCCTCGTCGGGCATCGGGGCGGCGCTGGCGCTGGAATGCGCGGCGCCTGGCGTGGTGCTGCACCTGTCCGGGCGCGACGCCGCGCGGCTGGAGGCCACCGCCGCCGCCTGCCGGGCGCGCGGGGCGGAGGTGCGCGCGCGGGTGCTGGATGCAATCGACGCGGCGGCGATGGCGGACTGGATCAGCCAGGCGGGGCGGCTGGACCTGGTGGTGGCCAATGCCGGCATCTCGGCCGGCACCGGCGACGGACGGGCGGAGAGCGCCGCCCAGGTGCGCGCCATCTTCGGCACCAACCTCGGCGGCGTGCTGAACACCGTGCTGCCGGCGATGGCGGCGATGGCGGCGCAGCCGGCGGGGCCGGACGGGCTGCGCGGGCGGATCGCCGTGGTGGCCTCGATCGCCGCCTTCCTGGCGGCACCGGGCGCGCCGGCCTATTGCGCCTCCAAGGCGGCGGTGGATGCATGGACCGTGGGCAGCATCCCCAGCGCGCGGGCGCGCGGCATCGGGCTCGCCAGCATCTGCCCCGGCTATGTGCGCAGCGCCATGACGGCGCCGAACCGCTTTCCGATGCCCGGGCTGATGGATGCGGACCGGGCGGCGCGGATCATCCTGCGCGGCATCGCCGCGGGGCGGCGCCGGGTGGTGTTTCCCTGGTGGATGGGGGTGGCGGCGCGGCTGCTCGGGCTGCTGCCGTTGGCCTGGTCGGCGCAGTTGCTGGCGATCGCGCCGGGCAAGGAGGCGCGGGAGGGGTAGTTATGTTGCATCACTATTATGTAACATAATTGGTTTTGCCCGGCGATCGGGCGAGCCGCGAGGAAGACGGGGCTTTGCCCCGCACCCCACCAGGGGCCGAGCCCCTGGATCTCAAATTATCCAAATCAGTCATTTTTAAATTCCGAGGTCCAGGGGCTCGGCCCCTGGCAGGGCTCGGGGCAGCGCCCCGCCTTACTTCCCGTCCAGCGTCCGCCACTTCGCCACGTTGCGATTATGCTCCTGCAGCGTGCGGGCAAAGGCATGGCCGCCGGTGCCGTCGGCGACGAAATACAGCGCGTCGGTGCTCGCCGGATGGGCCACCGCCTCGATCGCCGCGCGGCCGGGGCTGGCGATCGGGTCGGGTGGCAGGCCGGCGATGCGATAGGTGTTGTAGGGGCTGGCGGCTTCCAGGTCGGCGCGGGTCAGCTTGCGGTCCAGCGTTCCCGCGCCGCCGCTGACCGCATAGGCCACCGTCGGGTCTGATTGCAGCCGCATGCCGCGTTGCAGGCGGTTGAGAAACACCGCGGCCACCATCGGCCGCTCCTCCGGCCGCGCCGTCTCGCGCTCGACGATGCTGGCCAGGATGAGCATCTCGCGCGGGCTGGATAGGCCCAACCCCTCGGCGCGGCCGGCCCAGGCAGCGGCCAGGGTGCGGTCCATCGCCCGCTCGGCACGCTGCATCACCGCGGCACGGGTGACGCCGCGCTCATAGGCGTAGGTTTCCGGCAGCACCGCGCCCTCCGGCGGCACCGGGGTGGCGCCGGTCAGCGCATCGGCATGGTCGAACAGTTCGGCGATCTGCGACGCGGTCAGGCCCTCGGGGATGGTCAGATAGTGCTGCACCGGCCGGGCGGTGCGCAGCACGGTCAGCACCGCGCGCAGGCTGGCCGCGGCCGGGAAGCGGAATTCCCCGGCATGCAGCGGCCCTTCCGTACGGGTCCACCAGACGGCGGCGCGGAAGGCCAGTTCCTGGCGCAGCACGCCGGCCGCCTGCAGCGCCGCGCCCACGGTCTGCGGGCCGCCATGCGGCACCACCACGTCGGTGGCCTCCGCCAGCGGGCCGGGGGCGGTGAGCGTCTGGCGGGCCAGGTTCAGCCCCAGCAGGCCGCCCGCCCCGGCCAGCAGCACCAGCGCGACCACCAGCGCGAACCGCCAGGCACGCGGCCGGCGCGGCGGGGGCGTGCCGGCGCTGTCCGACACTCTTTGGGGGTCCGCCGTCCGCGCGGCCCCGCTCAGGGGGCCTTGCGGAACAGGATGGAGGCGTTGGTGCCGCCGAAGCCGAAGCTGTTGGACAGCGCGATGTCGATCTTGCGCTGCTGGGCGGTGTGCGCCACCCGGTCGATCACGCTTTCGCGGCTGGGGGCATCCAGGTTCAGCGTCGGCGGCGCCACGCCGTCGCGCACCGCCAGGATGGAGAACACCGCCTCGATCGCGCCGGCGGCGCCCAGCAGGTGGCCGGTGGCCGACTTGGTGGAGGACATCGCCAAGCCGTTGGCGGCCGGGCCGAAGAACCGCTCCACCGCGTCCAGCTCCAGGTCGTCGCCCAGCGGCGTGGAGGTGCCGTGCGCGTTCACGTACTGGATCTGGTCGGGGGTCAGGCCGCCATTGCGCAGCGCGGCCTTCATGGCGCGGAAGGCGCCTTCATGGCCGTCCGCCGGGGCGGTGATGTGGTGGGCGTCGCCGGACATGCCGTAGCCGGCGACCTCGCCGTAGATCTTGGCACCGCGTCGGCGGGCGTGCTCGTACTCCTCCAGCACCACCATGCCGGAGCCCTCGCCCATCACGAAGCCGTCGCGGTCGCGGTCCCAGGGGCGGGAGCCCCGCGCCGGCGTGTCGTTGAACGCGGTGGAAAGCGCGCGTGAGGCGCAGAACCCGGCGATGCCGAGGATATTAACGGCCGATTCGGCGCCGCCGGCCACCATCACGTCGGCATCGCCGTACTGGATCAGCCGCGCGGCGTCGCCGATCGCATGCACGCCGGTGGCGCAGGCGGTGACCACGGCGTGGTTGGGGCCCTTGAAGCCGTATTTGATCGACAGATGGCCCGAGGCCAGGTTGATCAGCGCGGAAGGGATGAAAAACGGCGACAGCCGGCGGGCCTTGCCCTCGAACACCAGCTTGGCGGCGTCGAAAATCGTCTCCAGCCCGCCGATGCCGGAGCCGATCATCACCCCGGTGGCGCAGCGGTCTTCCTCGCTTTCGGGCATCCAGCCGGAATCCTCGACCGCCTCCGTGCCCGCCACCAGGGCGAACTGGATGAAGCGGTCCATCTTCTTCTGGTCCTTGACCGGGATCCATTCGGAGATGTCGAGCTTGCCCTCCGCCTTGGTGCCAAGCGGGATCTCGCCGGCGATCCTGGCCGGCAGGTCCGAGACATCGAAGGACTGGATCGCGCGGATGCCGGATTCGCCATTGATCAGGCGTTTCCAGACATGCTCCACGCCCAGGCCCAGGGGGCAGGCGATGCCCATGCCAGTCACCACCACGCGCCGCATCGGTGCCATTCCTCGCCTTTCAGTCTTCTTGAGGTCGGCCGGCGACAGGCGGCGCATACATGCGCCGCCGGTATCCGACGACCGTCCAGAGCCGGCAGTGAACCGCAGGCCGGCTGAAGCCGGCCCGGCCGGTTCAGGCCGCCTTCTGCTTCTCGATGTATTCGATCGCGTCCTTGACGGTGCTGATCTTCTCGGCAGCGTCTTCGGGGATCTCGACGCTGAAGGCCTCTTCGAAGGCCATCACCAGTTCGACCGTGTCCAGGCTGTCCGCGCCCAGGTCGTCGATGAACGACGCCTCGGCGGTCACCTTGCTTTCCTCGACGCCGAGGTGCTCGACCACGATCTTCTTCACCCTATCGGCGATATCGCTCATCGGAATTCCAATCTCCTGCCTGCCGGTTCTGTTGACGTCTCGTCCGGCCCACCCGTTCCCGCAGCGCCCGCTTTGCGCGGGTCGGCTGCCGGCCGGGTCGGCCCGTATCGGCGCCGCGCACCTAACCCCGGACGAGGCCGCGCGGCGCTTAGCATGGATATGTCATACACGCCAACCCGGCGCGCGGCCGAATCGGCGGATACTACAGCATAGCCATTCCGCCGTTGACATGCAGCGTGGCGCCGGTGACCCAGCCGGCCTCGTCGCTGCACAGATAGGTGACCGCGGCGGCGATGTCGGCGGGCGCGCCCATGCGGCCCAGCGGAATCGCCTCCAGCAGCTTCGTGCGCTGGCCCTCGGTCAGCGCGTCGGTCATCGGCGTGGCCACGAAGCCGGGCGCCACCACGTTCACGGTGACCCCGCGCGAGGCCACTTCCTGCGCCAGCGCCTTGCTCATGCCCACCAGCCCGGCCTTGGCGGCGGCGTAGTTGGCCTGGCCCGGGTTGCCGGTGGCGCCGACGATGGAGGAGATGGCGATGATCCGCCCGGCGCGCCGGCGCAGCATGCCGCGCAGGGCGGCGCGGGCAAGGCGGAACGGCGCGGTCAGGTCCACGTCCAGCACCGCCTGCCAGTCCTCGTCCTTCATGCGCAGCGCCAGCATGTCGCGGGTGAGGCCGGCATTGTTGACCAGGATGTGCAGCGGGCCGGCGCCGGATTTCTCCAGCGCGTCCACGGCGGCCACCAGCGCGTCCGGCGCGGCCGGGTCGGTGAGGTCGGCGGGGCAGACATGCGCCCGCTCCCCCAGTTCGCCGGCCAATGCCTCCAGCGCGTCGCGCCGGGTGCCGGACAGGGCCACGGTGGCGCCCTGGGCATGCAGCGCGCGGGCGATGGCGGCGCCGATGCCGCCCGAGGCCCCGGTGACCAGGGCCGTCCGGCCGTCGAGACGGAACATGGGTGCTCTCCCTACAGCAGCTTCAGGATCTGCTCGATCTCGGCCGGCGTGCCGGCGGCGGCGGCGGCGGCATCGGGCAGGATGCGCTTCACGAGGCCGGTCAGCACCTTGCCGGCGCCGAGTTCGAGAAAGCTGTCCACGCCCAGCGCGGCCATCGCCTGCATGCATTCGCGCCAGCGCACCGTGGCGGTGACCTGGGCGACCAGCAGGCGGGTGATCTCGGCGGGGTCGGTGGCCTTGGCGGCGGAGACATTGGCGATCACCGGCACCGCCGGGGCGGCCGGCGGCGAGTGCTCCAGCGCCGCGGCCATGGCATCGGCGGCCGGGGCCATCAGCGCGCAGTGGAACGGCGCCGAGACAGGCAGCAGCATGGCCCGGCGCACGCCGCGCGCCTTGGCCAGCTCGATGGCGCGCTCCACCGCCTCCTTGTGGCCGGAGATCACCACCTGGCCGCCGCCATTGTCGTTGGCCGGCTGCACCACCTGGCGCGTGCCGTCGGGCGCGGTGGCGGCGGCGGCGCAGATCTCCTCGGCCAGCGCCATCTCGGCGCCCAGCAGGGCGGCCATGGCGCCGGTGCCGGCGGGCACCGCCTTCTGCATCGCCTGCCCGCGCAGCCGCAGCAGCCGCGCCGCCTGCGCGGGGGTGAAGGCGCCGGCGGCGGCCAGCGCCGAATATTCGCCCAGCGAATGCCCGGCCACCACCACCGCGCGATCGGTCAGGCGGAAGCCGCCCTCGCGCTCCAGCACCCGCAGCACCGCCAGCGAATGCGCCATCAGCGCCGGCTGGGCGTTCTCGGTGAGCGTCAGCTCGTCGGACGGGCCTTCGAACATCAGCTTGGACAGCTTCTGCTGCAGGGTCTCGTCGACCTCCTCTAACACTTCGCGCGCGGCGGCGAAGGCGGCGGCGAGGTCGCGGCCCATGCCGGGGGCCTGACTGCCCTGGCCGGGGAAGATGAAGGCGTGCACGGGCATTGAAACCGACTTCAAAAATGGGGGTCGCGGCGGGTGTTACGGCCGGTTTCACCCCGCCGTTGAACGGTTGTCAATCGTGGCGGCCCCGGCCATGCCGCGCGCAACCGCTCCGGAGAGGGCCCGATGCGCCGATTCGGTGCGTGTCGTGGCGCCGCCATCCTGCTGGAATCGCTGGCCGCCAGGCCCCGGCTGGCGGGCTCAGGGGGAATCCGGACCGCACGTCGGGACGCATCCATGCGCTTATTCGGGGCGCTTATGCTGGCCGCGCCTCCCCTTGCCTGCTCTTAACGGGCCAAACCCGCACGCAGCCGCTATAGGATGGCGGCGATGCCGTGCGCGGCCCGACGCGGGACACGGGGCGCGGGACGCAGCAAAGGGACCCCATGAATCCGATCACCACCAGCCTGGTTGTGGCCGCCGCCATCTTCGCCTCCGCGATGGCCGGCCTGGTGCTGCATTCGCGCCTGCCCAGCCACCATCTGACCAAGGAGACCCAGGATGTCGTCCGCCTCGGCACCGGCATGCTTTCGGTGCTGGCCTCCCTGGTGCTGGGCCTGCTGATCGCCACCGCGAAGACCTCGTACGACACCACCGACCAGGCCATCCGCGGCTATGCCACCGAGTTGGTTCTGCTCGACGAGACCTTCCGCGACTATGGCGACACCGCCGCCGTCCCGCGCAACCTGCTGCGGCAGTACACGACGCAACTGCTGGCGGATTTCTGGCCGAAGGACGGCAGCCGGCCAGCGGTGCTGGACAGCCAGATGACCGGCGCGATGCTGGAGCATATCCGCGAGGCGATCCGCGCCCTGCGCCCGGTGGACGAGGGCCAGACCTGGCTGCAGAATCAGGCCCTGCAGATCAGCACCAACCTGCTGCGCCAGCGCTGGCTGATGATCGAGCAGGCCGGCACCAAGATCCAGCCGATGGTGGTGGTGGTGCTGGTGCTGTGGATCGCCTTCATCTTCGCCACCTTCGCGCTGAACGCGCCGCGCAACGCGACGGTCGTGGCCGCGTTCCTGGTCTGCTCGCTGGCGATCGGCGGCTCGATCTACCTGATCCTGGAAATGGACAGCCCGTTGAACGGCACCATGAAGCTGTCGGACTGGCCGGTGACCAATGCGCTGGCGCACATGCAGCCGTAGCGCCGGTGCCGCGCCAGGAGGGGGGGGCCAGGAGGGGGGGCCAGAAGGGGGGCGCCGGGAGGGGGGTCGCTGGCGAGCCCGCCGGCACCGGTGCTAGCATCGTGGAAAATGCAACGGGAGAGACCGCTGGCGAGCCCGCCGGCACCGGTGCTAGCATCGTGGAAAATGCAACGGGAGAGACC
>MKWE01000047.1:212752-249461 GCA_001899585.1 Rhodospirillales bacterium 70-18 | reverse complement strand
TCATGCTCCGAAGGCTCTGCCAAACAAGAATATGATCTTGGACCGACTCTCAGACGATCATCCTTGCGCCGCGCTCCCAGGTAGACCTTCGGCGGCAGCGGATCGATGGCTGCCCAGGCTTCGTCGCTCAACATGAACTCGCCGGCCATCCCTGCTCTGCCCTCCGTAACGTGGAGAACTATCAAATCAGATATCGATCAGCGATCCCGACATCTTGATTGGAGTCTGCCCTTAGTGCTCAATCTTCGGCAGGGCGGGCTATGCGACTGGAATGGCAGGGCCGTCCGACGCCGATCATGACGCGGCGCGTCCGGTAGGCGGCTGATGCTGGCGCCACCGCGGGGGTGGCAGGATTCACGCCGGTCGGTATCGGCGGGGCACTGCCACATTGGCCAGCAGCGTCAGCGCCAGCGTTGTTCCCATCAGGATAAAGGCGAGAGCGCCGGCAAACGGCCAGTTATTGTTGGTGTTGAACTCCCAATAGAGCAACGGCGCCATCATCTGGAACCGCGGCCCGCCGAGCAGCAGCGGCGTCGGAAAGGCGTTCATCGATAGGATGAAGCACAGCGCGCCACCGATCATGATCCCCGGCATGGACAAGGGTATGATCACGCGAAGGAAACTGCGTGCCGGCGGCGCTCCCATGCTGGCCGCCGCTTCCTCCAGCCGCGGATCTATGCCCTCGAACACGCTCTGCAACGTCAGGATGGTGAAGGGCAGGTTGATCGAAATGATCCCGAGGATCACCGCCGTCTCAGTGTACATCAGGTCCACGCCGTGTGCACCGAACAGTACGCCCGCGATGATGTCGAGCATCCCGCCGCGTGCGAACAGGATCATCCAGCCTGCCGTGCGGGTCACTGAGCCAATGAACAGCGGCAGGATCAGCAGCATCACGTAGGCGGATTTCCAGCGGCTTTGCGTGCGCGCCAGCCGCCAGGACATCGGTATGCCGAGCGCGAGGCAGGTCACCGTGACGATCGCCGAAACGCGGATGGTGACCACCATCACATGCAGGTAGAACGGATCGGAGAAAAATCGGACATAGTTCTCCGGCGTCAGCGCCGCGATCATCATCTGGGTCGGATCGAACCGGTTGATGCTGTAGCGCGCCAGCAGCACCAGCGGCGCCAGCATCATGACGCAGACCAGCACACTCGCCGGGGCGAGCAGGGAGGCGGCCGACAGCGTCTCCCTGCGCGCCGCCGCCTGCTCCAACCCTATGCGCATATACGGCCTACTTCCGCGCGATGTTCTTGAGCCACCAGTCGTTCAGCGCCGGCGATTCCTTGGCGATCATCGGATAGTCGGGCTGCACCAGCTTGGCACCTGCGGGTAGGGCGAGGTCGTCCGCCACCTTGCCGGTCAGTAGCGCGTTGCTGACGGTCGGCAGGTAGCCCATGTGTGCCGCAAAGCCGCGCTGGGCGGAGGGGTCCAGCAGCGCGTTCATATATTTGTAGGCGCCGTCCTTGTCGGGGGCGTTCTTCGGCATGACCATGCCGGAAACGTAGGCGATCGCGCCTTCCTTGGGGAACGAGCCGCGCACCGGGAAGCCGGCATTGCGCCACATGATCGTGCGCGCCAACCAGATCACCGCGACATCGATCTCGCCCGACTTGAAGGCCGGCGCGATGGCGTCGGTCTCGGCATAGAGCCGCAATCCGTTGGCGTTCAGCTTCAGCAGGTATTCTTTGGCGCTGTCGAACGCATTCGGATTGCCGGCGGTCGCCTGGGCGGCGCCCATGATCACCCAGACCGCGGTCGCCGCCTGCACCCCGACCTTGCCCTTCCAGCGCGGCTCGAGCAGTTCGGCCCAGGTCGTCGGGGGCGTTTTTACCGTGTTCGGGTTGTACGCCAGCACCTGCGGGCTGTAGATGTGCGGCACGAACTGGTCCGGCATGAAGCTGCCGCTGCGCAGATCGGGAGCCACGTATTTCAGATTCGGCACCTTGGTCGTATCCAGCGTTTCCAACAGCCCCGACGATGCCGCGCGATAGCCGTTGAAGGAGCCGAGGCAGGCGATGTCCAGTGTGCCGCGCGGAAGCATGCGTTTGGCAAACATCTGTGCCAGCCGCGGCGCCTCGTCGGAGACCGACTGCGTCACCTCCACGCCCGTCGGCACCAAGAGCGGCGTATCGATGTTTTCGCGCAGCAGGCGGGCATAATCGCCACCCCAGGTGCCGACGATACAGCGCTCCGCAGCCGTTGCCGCCTGGCCACCGAGCGGCGCCAGGGCGAGTGCACCGGTTCCGGCCAGCATGGAGCGGCGGGAAAGCGGCATTCCGTTCTTCGTCTCGTCCATCATGTGTCTCCTATGCTGAATTCTTATCGTATTTCGCCGATCGGCGCGGGCCGATCGTGCTCGTCGAACAGGCGTTCTACAGCGACGCCCCAGGTCACGCAGACGCGCTCTCCCGCTGCGCGCCGCCGCTCAGCATCGCGCCCCGCGGAGGGGCCGCGCACGATGACGTCTGGTCCAGCGTCCAGCCGCACCACATATTCCATCACGGCGCCAAGGTAGGTGCCCAGCATGACCGTGCCCTGTGCGCGGGCATCGGCGGCGTCAGGGTCGCCCAAGTGAATGCTTTCCGGCCGGATCGCGAGGCAGGCCGGCCCGACCGCGTGGTAGCGGCCGGCCAGGGCGATACACCCGTCATTTTCGGTCAGCAGCGTGCCGCCACGGTCCAGCCGCCCGCGCAGCAGATTGCTGTTGCCGATGAAGCCGGCGACGAAGGGCGTGGCCGGGCGCTCATACAAATCCTCCTGCCGGCCGACCTGCTCCATGCCGCCGTCGCGCATCACGACCAAGCGATCAGCCATCGCCATCGCCTCGCCCTGGTCATGGGTCACCACGATCGCGGTGATGCCGCGGTCGCGCTGCAGGATGCGGATCTCGCGCGCCATTTCCTGGCGCAACGCGGCGTCCAGGTTGGACAGCGGTTCGTCCAGCAGCAGCAGCCGGGGATGGATCGCCAGCGCCCGCGCCAGCGCCACGCGTTGCTGCTGGCCGCCGGATAGCAGGCGCGGCAGGCGTTCGGCAAAATGCTCCAACTTCACCAGCCGCAGCATCTCGTCCACCCGCGCATTCGCCGCGTCGGTGGCCATGCGCCGCATCTCCAGTCCGAAGCGGACGTTGCGCGCGACCGTCAGGTGCGGAAACAGTGCGTAGCTCTGGAACACAATCCCGATGTCGCGGCTGTAGGCCGGTACGCCGACCAGGCTCTCGTTGTCCAGCAGGATGTCACCCCCGGTGGGAGGGACGAAACCGGCGATCATGCGTAATGTGGTGGTCTTGCCACAGCCCGACGGCCCGAGCAGCACGATCATCTCGCCGGGCGCGACATCCAGGGTCACATCTCGCACCGCGAGATGAGTGCCGAACTCCTTGCGCAGCGACCGCAGATTGAGTGCGGCGGCGGACGGCGCGCCGCTCATCGTACGACCTTCCCGATGCGAACAAAACGGTCGAGGATCAGCATCAGGCCACCAACCAGCACCATCTGCGCCACGGCGACCGAGGCTACCAGCGGATCGATGTGGTACTCGAGGTATTCAAGGATCGCCACCGGCAGGGTAGTCACTCCGGGCGCGACCAGGAACAGCGCCATTTCCAGATTTCCGAAGGAGAAAATGAAAGCGAACAGCCCAGCGGCAACGATACCGGAGCGCATTGCCGGCAGGGTCACGCGCCAGATGACCGTCAGCGGCCTCGCACCCAGGCTGGTCGCCGCCTCCTCCGCCGCGCGGTCGTGGTTGATCAGGCTGGCAACCGACAGGCGCACCACCCAAGGCAGGGTGATGACCAGATGCGACAGGATCAGCCCGAGCAGCGATCCGGTCAATGGCCAAGAGGTGCTCGTTTCAATCAGCACCAGGAACAGGAAGATCGCCAGGCCAAGCGCGATGCCGGGAATGGTCAGCGGCGCCAGCAGAAGGGTGCTGATCACGCTGACACCGCGGAAGCGATGGCGCGACAGGGCGATCCCCGCCGGCACCCCCAGCAGCAGACTGCCCACCACCGAACTAAGGGCGAGTTCCAGACTGACGACAATGGCACCGCCGAAATTCGGCAGAATGGCCGCGTACCAGGACAGTGTGTAGCCCGGCGGTGGGAACAGGATCAGCTTCTCGTCGAATAGGCTAAGATACACCGTGAGCAACAGCGGCACGAAAATAATCAACAGGCCGGAAGTGATGAGCGTCCAGATGCCCAGGCGACCGAGGCTCGCGGCCCGCCGGCCGGCGTCTCCCCGGTTCAGTGTCAGCGTTGTGTTCAAAGCGATACCCTCTCGCCCCCAGGGATGCCAGCGACCGACTGAGCCTCTGCCCGCACGATGCTCCGATCCACGCCATTTCGCGTCAAGAGCATTTCCCCAAGCGCAATCATCGCGCCATCCTGAGACGGTTCTTGTGGAAGTGTCCGCCCTTCATGATCGCCGAGAGATGCGCACCCTGCTTTTCGAGCAGAGTAATGTCGGAAAGCGGATCACCGTCGACGACGATCAGGTCGGCCCAGGCGCCTGGCGCGATGCAGCCGAGCTGGCCGGGACGGCGCACGACCTCGGCCGCGATCGTGGTGGCCGAGCGGATCACCTCGATGGGCTTTTGGACCTCGCAGCGGATCGAGAACTCGCGGCTCTGGTCCTCGGCAAGCGCGCCGAGCAGATCGGACCCGTACGCGACCTTGACCCCGGCCTCCTTGCATATCTCGAGCGAGCGGAAGCCGCCTTCGAGGACTAGGTCATTCTTGGCGAGCATCTCGGGGATCATGCCGTACTCCGCCGCGCGCTCCTTCATCGCCACATATGCGACAAGGTTGGCGACGACGTAGGCGCCGTGCTCGGCCATGCTCGCCGCGGCGTCGGCATCGATCAGGTTGCCGTGCTCAATCGTCCGCACACCGAGCGTGACCGCCCGCTTGATGGCGCGGGCCGTGTAGGCATGGGCACAGACATAGCGGCCGAACGCCTCGGCCTCATCCACCGCCGCGCTGATCTCGGCATCCGAGAACTGGTCCGATTCCAGAGGGTCGTAGGGCGAGGCGACGCCGCCCGAGACCATGATCTTGATGTGGTCGCTGCCCTGCCGCATCTGCTCGCGCACGGCCTTGCGGACCGCATCCTCGCCGTCGACGACGAGCCGCAGATAGGCCTGTCCGTTGCAGCATGCGCAAGGATAGCCCTGATTGGTGCGCGAGCGTCCGTCGCTGTGCCCACCGGTCGGGCCGATCGAGCGGCCGGCGATGAACAAGCGCGGGCCGGGGATCAGGCCCTGGTCCACCGCCGTCTTCATGCCCCAGTCGGTGCCGCCGGTGTCGCGCACGGTCGTGAAGCCGCGGTCGAGCATCTGGCGGATGCGGCGTGCCCCACGCGCCGCCGCCAGCGTGAGCGGCACGTCCTCCATGCGGCGCATGTAGACTTCGGAGTGCAGGCAATGGACGTGGCAGTCGATGAGCCCGGGCATCACTACCCGGCCGCCACAGCCGATCGCGGTCACGCCGGCTGCCTTGATCGGGGTGTCGGACACTTCCTTGAAACGGCCACCCTCGATGAGGATCTCGTATCCGTCACGCACCTCGCCGAAGGACGTGTCCAGAAGGCGAAGATTCCTGAGAAGGATCGGCGCGTCCGCCGGCCGTTGAGATGCGATCACTTCACAGCTCCCTGGAAATCATTGGTCCGGATTGAGGCGGGCATCAGTGAAGGGCGCACTTGTGGAACACCCCGTCCTTCACGATGGCGCTGAGATGCTGTCCTTGCCCCGCAAGGAGCTCAAGATTCTCTAGCGGATTGCCGTCGACAACCAGCAGGTCGGCAACCGCGTCCGGACGCAAGCAGCCAAGCCGGCCCTCCTGCCGCAGCAGCCGGGCGCCGATCGTCGTCGCCGAACGGATGATGTCGATCGGCGGCAGGACCTGCGAGCGGATGACGAACTCGCGGCTCTGGTCGACCTGCAGTGCACCAAGCAGGTCGCTGCCATAGGCCACCGGCACACCGGCCCGCTTGCAGATCTCGAGCGAGCGCAAGCCGCCCTCGATCACCACGTCGTTCTTCTCCAGCATGTCGGCGGTCATGCCGAATTCGGCGGCACGTTCCCTGATCGCATAATAGGCGACGAGGTTCGCCACCATGAACATGCCCTTCTCGGCCATCAGCGCGGCCGCGGGCTCGTCGATCAGGTTGCCGTGCTCGACGCAGCGGACCCCGCCCCTGGCAGCGCGTGTAATCGCCTCGGCCGAATAGGCGTGGGCGCAGACATAGCGCCCGAAGGCCTTGGCCTCGGCCACCGCGGCCTCGACCTCGCGCATCGAGAACTGCAGGGAATCGAGCGGGTCGTAGGGCGACGCGACGCCGCCGGACATCATGATCTTGATGTGGTCGCAGCCCTGGCGCATCTGCTCGCGGGCCGCCTTACGAACCTCGGCCTCGCCATCGGCCAGGCACATCGAGAAGGCGAGCGCGTCGCAGCAGATGCAGCGGGCGCCGGCGTCGGTGCGGCGACGACTGTCGCTGTGACCGCCGGTCGGGCCGATAGCGCGACCGGAGATGAACAGGCGCGGCCCGGCGATGAGCCCTTCCTCGACGGCGGTACGGAGCCCCCAGTCGGCGCCGCCGGTGTCGCGGACGGAGGTGAAGCCCCGATCCAGCATGCTCTGCATCGCCACCATGGCGTTTGCGGTCATCAGCGTGATCGGCATGTTCTCCAGATTGCGCAGGAAAACCTCGCTGAGGACGACGTGCACATGGCTGTCGATCAGCCCGGGCATCAGCGTGCGTCCGCCGCAATCGATCACGGCGGCATCGTCAGTCCGGATCGGTCGCTCGGACACCTCGCGAATCCGATCTCCCTCGACGAGAAGGTTGAACCCCTCCAACACTTCGTCCCGTTCCGGATCGAGCATGACAAAGTTCTTGAACAGCATTTGTCCCAAGAGCTGGTCTCCCGACTGCCGCACCGCTTGCGTCTGCAACGCAGTGCCGAACCCTACACTTTCTCAATTCCCGCCGGACGCTGCGCGACCCCGGCGGAAAAATTGCAACTTGAGCAACACTATGCATACAGATAATATACAAAACAAGCGTGATCTGGCGTGCTGCTCCACCCAGCTCTGGAACGAGGAATCCGATGAGCCACACCCGTAAGCCGCTTCCGGTCACTGTGCTCACCGGCTTCCTGGGCGCGGGCAAGACGACCCTGCTGCGGCAGCTTCTGGCGCAGCCCGACGGGCTGAAGCTGGGCGTGCTGGTCAATGATTTCGGTGAAATCAACATCGACTCGGCCCTCATCGTCGAAGGCTCGGCCGAGAGCGTCTCGCTGAGCAACGGCTGCGTGTGCTGCTCGATCCAGGCCGAGCTGGTCGACGCCGTCCGCCTCCTCGTCGAGTCGCGCCCCGATCTCGACCGGATCATCGTCGAGGCGAGCGGCGTCTCCCGGTCACTGCCATTGGCCGACACCATGATCTCCGTCGAACTGACGGACGCCGTCGCCCTCGACGGCATGTTCTGCCTGGTCGATGCGGCATCCTTCCCCGAACTGGACTATGCCGCGACCGAACTGGCGATCGACCAGATCACCGGCGCAGATCTCATCGTCCTGAACAAGACCGACCTGGTGTCGCCTGAGCAACTCGCGCAGCTCAGGGAAAGACTCGCCGGCCTGATGCCCCATCTGCGGATCATCCCGAGCGTGCAGGGCGACGTGCCGCGCGATGTGTTGTTTGGCCTGCGTGCCGAAACGGACCATGCCGCGCATAGGTCGTCGCATGCGCACGACCACGACGTGCACGGACCCGATTGCGGCTGCGGACACGACCACGACCACCATCGCCACGACGAGGATCGCGCGCACAGCCACGACGACGATCGCGCGCGCGGCCACACGGACGCGTTTGCCTCCTGGTCCTGGCGAACCGGGGCATTGCTCGACGAAGGCAAGATAGGCCCCGCCCTGCGCAAGCTGGGCGCCGGATTGTTGCGGGCGAAGGGAATTCTGCGTGTGCGGCGCGGCGACGGCTCCACAGCGATGCTCGAGTTCCAGCAGGTCGGCAAGCGCTCACGCCTGTCCGCCATCGACAAGGCCGGAACGCAGGACAGTGCCGTCGTTGCCATCGGTTTGGCCGGCCAGATCGACTCGGCCACCTTCGGAGCCCTGCTCGACCGTTGCCGGATCGATGCCGCCGCCTGATGCGCCGGCGCAGGCGTCCGCGCGGTATCCCCGCCCGCTTGGCATACCGGTTGCGGTCTGCTTCACGGCGTATCAGAGCGAGCACGGCATGCCGTACTGGAAGATCCGCCCCGTGCGCGAGACCTATCTGCCCGGCAACGCCGCGATCGAGCTGGACGAGAGCATTGTCGACCGCAGCTACGATCTCGTGATCCGCAAGACCGGCCCGGCGATCTTCTACGAGACCAAGGTCGAGCCTTTCCTGACCAAGGCAAGCGTCGACACCGTCATTGTCACCGGGGTCAACACGAGCGGCTGCATCCGCGCCAGCGTCATCGACAGCTTCCAACGCGGCTACCGGACCATCGTGCCGGAAGGCTGCGTCGGCGATGTCGAGGAAGGTCCGCATCACGACACTCTCCGCGACGTCGAGCGTCGCCATGCCGAGCTGGTGACACTCGACTCCGTGCTCTCTCATTTGCGTTCGCTCGGCTGAAACGCTACGGGTGCGCATCTTTCTCGCCGATATCGACCCGTTCACGAGGGCAGAGACAAGCGTGCCCACGCGGCGCCGGGAAAGAGACCGCCGCTTGCCCGAAATCGCGCAATCACCGAATCCATCTCAGGCAGGACCGAACTAATGAATGCCAAAACCAGCAGTCTTCCGGCCGAGCGGAAACGGGGCTCGGGCGTAAAGCTCGTCTACGACATGCTGCGCGACGAGATCCTCAAGCTGACATTGCCTCCGGGAAGCCCTGTCGACGAAGTGCAGCTTGCAGAACGTTTTGGAATGTCGCGCACGCCGATCCGCGAAGCGCTCGTTCGTCTTGCGAGCGAAGGCCTGGTCGAGACCCTGCCGAACCGATCGACCCTGGTCTCGAACATTGACGTGCTGAACCTGCATACCTTCTTCGACGCGATCACGCTGATGTACCGGGTGACGACCCGGCTTGCGGCCCAGCACCATCGTTCGGAGGATCTGGTGGCGATCCGCGCGCAGCAGGCCAAGTTCGCGGCGGCCGTGGCGATGCAGGACGCGCTGGCGATGATCTCGACCAACCGGCAGTTCCACGCGGCGATCGCTGAGGCCGGCCGGAACCCATATTACTACGGCCTGTTCGTGCGCCTGCTCGACGACGGACGCCGGATCCTGCGACTGTATTACCAGTCCTTCGACGACCGGCTGCCCGAGGAATACGTCCACGAACACGAAGATATGATCGCCGCCATCGCCGCCAGGGACATCGCGCGCGCCGACACGCTCGCCCGTGCGCACGCCGATCAGATCGTCCGCCAGATCCAGCGTCTCTTCGCCGCCGACACGCGTCAGGACATTCCTCTCTGATCCCGCTGGATTTATGTCGACAAGTTGCATACTATCTTCCGGTCCGCACATGTGTTTCGGGCAGCGTGCCGGTTCGGCACTCAAATTCGTTCAGAGATGGCTCGATGACCCATAAGATCTTCACAGGCGTGATCCCCGCCCTGATGACCCCCTGCAAGGCTGACCGCAGCCCGGACTTCGACGCTCTCGCCAGGAAGGGCAGGGAGATGATCGAGGCTGGCATGGCTGCGGTTGTCTATTGCGGCTCCATGGGTGACTGGCCGCTCCTGACCGATGCCCAGCGCATGGAAGGTGTCGAGCGCCTGACGAAAGCCGGTGTGCCGGTCATAGTGGGCACGGGCGCCATCAACACGGCTTCCGCCGTCGCGCTGGCGAGGCATGCCGGCAACGTGGGTGCCGCCGGCCTCATGGTGATCCCGCGCGTGCTCTCGCGCGGCACTGCGGTCGCCGCGCAGCGCAACCACTTCAAGGCAATTCTGGCAGCCGCCCCCGACCTGCCGGCCGTGATCTACAACAGCCCTCACTATGGCTTCGAGACCCGCGCCGACCTGTTCTTCGAGCTACGCACCGCGCACCCGAACCTGGTCGGCTTCAAGGAGTTCGGCGGCGCGGCCGCGATGAGCTATGCCGCCGAGCACATCACCAGCCATGACGAGAACATCGTCTTGCTGGTGGGCGTCGACACCTGTGTGTTCCACGGCTTCGTCAAGTGCGGCGCCGTCGGCGCGATCACCGGTATCGGCAACGTGCTGCCAAAAGAGGTCTTGCACTTCGTCGCGCTCGTCAAGGCGGCAGCCGCGGGCGACGTCGATGCCCGAATACGCGCCCAGGAGCTGAGCGAGGCGCTAGAGGTGCTGTCGATCTACGACGAAGGCACCGACCTCGTGCTGTACTACAAGTACCTGATGGTGATCGAGGGCAACCGCGAATATGAGCTGCATTTCAACCCGACGGACGAGCTCTCCGCCAGCCAGCGCGCCCATGCGGAGCAGCTGCTCAAACAGTTCAAGACGTGGTACGCCGCGTGGAACCGCCTGCCGGGCGCCGTTCAGGCCCATCGCGCCTGACGACATCTGCCACGGCCAAGCCGGATCTCCCCCGGCACGCTTTCGGTCCGCCGATTCCAGCGCCCGGTCTCGTACCAGAATTTGCCGCCGGAACTGTTGCCCAGCGACCTGCACGACTGAACCGCCGGGTCCTGCCGTCAGGCTATTGCATATTTTTTTTATTCTTGAGCTGATGTCTGCCAGTGCTTCGGCCCCGGTAGAAACTGGGGGCCGGAGCGCGGACACAACCAGCGGGACTCGCATGGCGCCAGATCCGGATGTGTTCGTCGTAGGAGCGGGCGTCATAGGGATTTCCGCCGCCTTGGCGCTGCAGGCGAGGGGGTTGTCGGTCGCGGTCGTCGACCGCGAGGGCCCGGCCGCCGGCGCCTCCGCCGGCAATGCCGGGGCCTTCGCCTTCACCGACATCCTGCCCCTCGCCTCGCCGGGCATCCTGCGCAAGGCGCCGAAATGGCTTCTCGACCCGCTTGGACCTCTGAGCGTCCCCACAGCCTATGCGCTGCAAATCGCCCCGTGGATGTTCCGCTTCTGGCGCGCCTGCTCGCCCCGCAACGTAGCACACTCAACCGTGGCGCAGACTGCGCTGATGGATCTTTCCAGGGCTGAGCTGGAGCCCTTCCTGCACGCGACCGGCACCGCCGCGATGCTCCGCAAGGATGGCAACCTGCAGGTGTACGAAAGCGAGGCGGAGTTCCAGGTCTCCCTGCCTGGCTGGCGGGTCCGCGCCGAGCACGGCATCGACTTCCGGCACATGGGCGCAGCGGAGATGGCGGACCTGCAGCCCGGCCTCGCCCCACGCTTTGGTCTCGCCACCTTCACGCCGGGCTGGTACTCGATCGCCGATCCCAAGCTGTACACGATCGCGCTGGCCGAACGCTTCCGCCAGCAGGGCGGCGCCCTGCTGCGCGACGAGATATGGGGGCTGGAGACCGACGGCAACAGCGTCACGCTGCTCGGCGCGGGCGGCGTGCGCCGGCGTGCCGGCCACGTCGTGCTCGCTGCCGGAGCGTTCTCGCACCGGATTGCCCGCACGATCGGAGACCGCATCCCACTGGAAACCGAGCGCGGCTACAACACGACCCTGCCGGCGGACGCGTTCGACCTGCGAACGCAAATCACCTTCGGCGGCCACGGTTTCGTCATTACCCGACTCTCGACCGGCATTCGGGTCGGCGGTGCCGTCGAGTTCGGCGGGCTGTCGCGCCCGCCCGACTTCCGCCGCTCGGAGGCGATGTTGGCCAAGGCGCGCGCCTTCCTGCCCGGGCTGCGGCCGGAAGGCGGCGTGCAATGGATGGGTTTCCGCCCCTCGCTGCCGGACAGCCTGCCCGCCATCGGCCGCGCTCGCGCGACCTCGCGCGTGATCCATGCCTTCGGACATGGCCATCTCGGCCTGACCCAATCCGCCGGCACCGCTCGCCTCGTCGCCGACCTGGTGACGGGCCGCGCCCCGGCGATCGAGATCGCGCCGTTCTCGCCCCAACGCTTCTGACCGGAGAGTCTGCGATGGCAACACATACCTTCTCCTGCATCGACGGACATACGTGCGGCAATCCCGTCCGCCTCGTCTCGGGAGGTGGACCGCGGCTCGAGGGCGCCAACATGCTGGAGCGGCGCGCTCACTTCCTGCGCGAGTTCGACTGGATCCGGACCGGGCTGATGTTCGAGCCGCGCGGCCACGACATGATGTCGGGCTCGATCCTCTACCCGCCGACGCGCGCCGACTGCGAGGTCGCCGTGCTGTTCATCGAGACCTCGGGCTGCCTGCCCATGTGCGGGCACGGCACCATCGGCACGATCACCATGGCCATCGAGAACGGGCTGATCAACCCGCGCGAGCCAGGCAAGCTCTCGATCGACGCTCCCGCCGGCAAGGTCGACATCACCTACCGGCAGGAAGGCCGTTTCGTTGAGGAGGTCCGCCTGACCAACGTGCCGAGCTTCCTGCATGCCGAGGGACTGACGGCCGACGTCGAGGGCCTGGGCGAGATCGTGGTCGACGTGGCTTATGGCGGCAATTTCTACGCCATCGTCGAGCCGCAGAAGAACTTCCGCGACATGGCCGACTTCACCGCGGGCCAGCTAATCGACTTTTCGCCCAAGCTGCGCCGGGCGCTGAACGAGAAATACGAATTCGTCCACCCCGAGCACGCGCAGATCAGCGGCCTGTCCCACATCCAGTGGACCGGCGCGCCGACCGTGGCGGAGGCCAACGCCCGCAACGCCGTGTTCTACGGCGACAAGGCGATCGACCGCTCGCCCTGCGGCACGGGCACCTCGGCGCGGATGGCGCAGCTCGCCGCCAAGGGCAAGCTCTCCGTCGGTGACGAGTTCGTCCACGAATCGATTATCGGCTCGCTGTTCAAGGGCCGCGTCGAAGCGGAGGTGCGAGCCGGCGACCGCAAGGCGATCATTCCATCGATTGCCGGTTGGGCGCGCATGACCGGGTACAACACGATCTTCATCGACGACCGGGACCCGTTCGCGCACGGCTTCGTCGTGGCCTGAGCCACGCCCGGCGTCGACGAGGAACTCGTCGTAGCGCAATGGGGTAGGGGTAGCCGACGCCGCGGATTACCTCGGTCATGTCCGTCAAGATGGTGGATGTGGACCGGCGACGGGGTTCGATGCCGATCGGCGCGGCAACCTATTGACTTCCTAAGGTTTTGTGGGTCACTCGCTGGCGGCTATTCACAGATTGCCGGCCTGGTGGGGGCCGAGCCGCCGCATCGTCGGCGTCAACGTCGTAGCGTTCCGCCTCGCTGCCCGTTGGTATTACGGCCGTGCCGCGCCAGCGGCCTGCGCCGTCCAGGTCTTGTAATCGGCGTCGGAGATCGTTGGCAGCTTTTTGGCGAAGGCAACGATTTTCCAGATTTCGTTGTCCGGCACCTCGATCATCCCGAAGCTCGGCATGCCGGTCATGCGGATGCCGTTCTTGATGACCCAGAACAATTCACGCGGTTCCAGCGTCGGCGCGACCTCCTTGAGGTCGGGCGGGCCGGGGTTCAGCCCTTCGGAAAACTTCGCCCAGGTCACGCCGGGGGCGCCATGGCAGTTGGCGCAGCCGCGCGCGGCGTAGGCGCGGGCGCCGTCCTGCACGGTGGCGGGGTCGTCGAGCGAGAACGGCGGCGTTGCCGTCGCATGATGGCTGATCGAAGCCTGGCGCACCCGGATCAGCGCGGCGGCGACCAACCCAGGATCGTCCTGCGTCGCCGCGATACTGTAGTAGCCGCCGAAGAAGAACACCGCACCGGCAATGCCGGCGAGGATCGCGAGACTGCCCAAGAATGCCAAGAGCCGCATCCGACACCCCCGTTTGCATGGTGCGCCACTCTGCGCGCCTGCGGCGTGGGTCTGCAAGACCGGATTGCCGCCGGCGCTAACGCGGATGCGCCGGCTCGCCCCGCCCCGGATGCACCATGTCCGCCACGTTCCCAACGGCGGTCGGCAGCACGCGCCAGCAATCCACCACAACCCGCCGTGTCCCGCCGGCCGCGAAGCAACCGGGGTTCAGCGCCGCGAAGACCGGGTCCGGGGTCGTCACCACCACGATCTCGGCCGCCGCGACCGCCGCCGCGGCATCGCCGAACGGCGTGACCGCCTCGCCCAGCACCGCCGCCGCTCCTGCCAGCGCCACCGGGTCGGCGATCAGCACCGCATGCCCGGCCACCGCCAATGCGCGGGCGATCAGCACCCCCTGGCTCTCGTCCACCACCGGTGTGTCCGGCTTGTAGGCCATGCCGAGCACGGCGACCGTCACCGGCCCGCCCGCCAGCCGCTGCACCAGCGCCACCACCCGGTCCACCTGGCGACGGTTGATCGCGTCGGTGGCCACCGCAATATCCGCCGCCACGCCCAGCCCGCGCGCCAGGCTCGCCAGCGCCACGTTGTCGCGCGGGAAGCACGGCCCGCCATAGCCCAGCGCCGCGCGCAGGTATTTCGGCCCGATCCGGCTGTCCCGCCCCAGCGCCGCGGTCACCACGTCCACATCCGCGCCGGGCAGGCGCTCGCACATCTCGGACAGCATGTTGGCGTAGCTGATCTTGGTGGTCACGAAGGTATTCACCGCGATCTTGGTGATCTCGGCGTCGATCCAGCCCATCCGCTGCACCGGCGGATCGCCTTCCACCACGCCCCGGTATGCCGCCTCCAGCACGTCGCCCGCCCGCGCGTCGCTCTGCCCGATCAGCAGCATGTCCGGCCGCAGCAGGTCGCGCACCACGCTGCCCAGCGCGATGAATTCGGGGTTGTAGGTCAGCCCGATATCGCGCCCCACCACGCGCCCGCTCGCCGCCTCCAGCGCCGCGCGGATCTCGCCGCCGGTGGAGCCCGGCATCACCGTGCTGGTGATATTGACCACGTGGTAGCGCCCGCCACAGCGCAACGCTTCGCCCACCCGCCGCACCGCGTCCAGCACGAAGCGGTTGGAGAACCTCCCGTCCGGCCCGCTCGGCGTCGGCACGATCACGAAGGACAGGTCGGTCCCGGCCAATTCGGCGAAGTCGGTGGTGGCGCGCAGCCGCCCGGCCGCGGCCTCGATGCAGGCCTGCAATCCCGGCTCGGCCACCGGCGCCCGCCCGGCATTCATCGCCGCGACCGCCGAGGGATTGAGGTCCACGCCGACCACGCGATGCCCCCGGCTGGCCAGCACGGCGGCCAGCGGCGAGCCCAGCTTGCCCAGCCCGATGACGGCGATGTCCATGTCAGCCATTCGCCATTACCTGCTGCGCGATCCAGCGATAGGTGTCGGCCATCCCGTCGGCCAGCGCCCGGCTGGGCGCCCAGCCCAGCGCCTCGCGGATCATCCGGTTGTCCGAATTTCGCCCGCGCACCCCGGTCGGGCCGGCGATGTTGCGAATGCCCACGGCCTTGCCCGCGATGCCCATCACCATCCGCGCCAGGTTGTTGATGCTGATCATCTCCTCCGAGCCGATATTCACCGGCCCGGCCACGCCCGAGCGCATCAGCCGCAGCGTCCCCTCGATGCACTCGTCGATATAGAGGAACGAGCGCGTCTGGCTGCCGTCGCCCCAGATCTCGATGGCGCCGCCCTCCGGGCACTCCGCTACCTTGCGGCACAGCGCGGCCGGCGCCTTCTCCCGCCCGCCGCGCCAGGTGCCGCGCGGGCCGAAGATGTTGTGGTAGCGCGCGATATGCACATCCATGCCATGGTTGCGGGCATAGGCGAGGTAGAGCCGCTCGCTGAACAGCTTCTCCCAGCCGTATTCGCTGTCCGGCGCCGCCGGATAGGCGCTGGCCTCGGCGCAGTTCGGGTTGTCCGGGTCTTCCTGGTTGTGCGCCGGGTAGATGCAGGCCGAGGAGGAGTAGAATATCCGCCGCACCGCCCGCCGCCGCGCCGCCTCCAGCATGTTGAGGTTGATCGCCGCCGAGTTGTGCATGATGTCGGCGTCGTTCTCGCCGGTGAAGATGAACCCGGCGCCGCCCATGTCGGCGGCGAGCTGGTAGACCTCGTCGAACCGCCGGTCCAGCACGGCGCGGCAGAAATCCATGTCGCGCAGGTCGCCGAGGGCGAAATCATCCGCCGCCGTCTCGCCGAACTCGGGGAATTTCAGGTCCACCCCGCGCACCCAGAACCCTTCGGCCTTCAGCCGCGCCACCATATGGCTGCCGATGAATCCACCGGCGCCGCACACCAAGGCTGTTTTCATGGCGTTTCTTCTCCGTATCGATATCCAAATGACCATAGCATGGCATGGCGGTGCGCGTCAGCCCGGCTCCCCGTCCATCATCCGCAACCGCGCCACGGTGAAGCGGCCGCGCAGCCAGCCGATGCTGGACAGCACGAACTCCAGCAGCAGCGGCGGCGCTCCCGGCCAGTCTTCTGGCCCGTCGTCAGACCCGTCGTCAGGCACCGTGATGTCCAGCACGATGCGGTGCGCCACCAGGCCCGACAGCAGCACCACGCGGCCGGCCAACACTCCCGCCCGCGACTGTGCCACCAGTTTCACCGGCCCCGGATGCGGCAGACCGCGATCCGGCTCGAACTGCAGTTCGAACCGCCACCGCCCCGGCGGCAGGTCGAGATAGGGGCCGTAGAACACATGGCCGCGGCGGCCGGGCAGGGGGCGGATGCCGCCCGGCTCCCGCCGCCCTGCTTCGCCGATCGCCAGCCGCGCCAGCAGGTCCAACTCGCGCAGCGGCGGGGCCTGCGGGGACAGCGGCAGCAGCATCCCCTGACGAATGCGCGTGGCCAGCGGCGAGCGCGCCGCGCCGACATGCTCGCGCATCAGCTGGTCGAAGCGGTTATGGATGGCGTTCACGGCGATGAAGCGGCGCGGCGCCCGGTCCGGCGCGGCCATCCGCAGCCGCTCGGCGCGCACCATCGCCCGTAGCCCGGCGGCGACGGCCCGCAACTCCGGCGCCAGCCCCGCCGGCCCGTCCGCCGAGCTGTCGCAACCCGGCGGCAGGCCGAAATCGAACACGAACACGTCGGCCTCCGCGCCGATCTCGGCCGCGCCGGCCCATTCCGCCCCCTCGGGCAGCGCCGGACCCAGCCAGTCCGCCCCCGCCGCCACCCGCACCGGATGCGCGAAGCCCAGCGCCCGCCACGCCTTGGCGAACAATGCCAGCAGGTCGCGCCGGCCGGCGAACCAGCCCAGCCGCGTCGTCCGGGGATAGCTTGAGAGCGTATCGAGCAGGAACGGCAGCACCCGCGGCGCGTCGTAGCCGATCCGGTCGAAGCGCTCCATCGCCAGCGCCACCGTCGTCGGCGCCGTCATTGCCGGCCCGATCGCGCCGGCCAGCGCCTCGACGTAGGACACGGCGCTGCCGTCGAGGCGGATCTCCTCCACCGCCTCACCGGCCAGCCCCCAGGTCTCGGCCTGTCCCGGCAGCCCTGGCTCGGCCACCGCGTGCACGAACCTCTCCATGTCGTTCTCCACGCTGTCCGGCCGGTGCGCCGGCGTCACCTGGCGCGTGTGGTCGCAATGGTAGCCGAACAGCGCGTCAACCAGGTCTCCGGACGGCCCGCACAGCAGGCTCACCCGCCGGGCGATGTTGGCGTCCACGTGCCAGCCCAGCAGCATCCGCTCGTCGAACCCATGGATCCGCACCAGGTCCTCGCGCAGCATCAGCTGGAAATCCCCCGGCCCGTCGAACGGGATCGACGGCAGCGGCAGGGTCACGATCTCGTTCAGGTGGAATCGCCGCCCCCAGTCGCCCACCCGCGCGATGGTGCCGGCGGCATCGCCGCGGTCCAGGCTCTCCCACAGCGACTCCGGCAGCTCCATGCGCGGCAGGTGGAAATACCCGTCCGGCAGCCCGGCCACGATGGCGGTCAGCGACGTCGCCGCATGCGGCACGAAGATCATGTCGGTGTTGGTCGACAGCACCCAGCGGTTGGCCGGGTTGGCCCGCCGCAGCGCCACGTTGCGCGCCACCGGCTCCAGCGCCACCAGATGGCTCAGTCCCGCGAAGCGCCGATGCTGCGCCGGCCGCACCCGCAACACCCGCAGCAATTGGCGCGCCCGCGCCGTCAGCGTGTCGGCTATCGCCTCCGGGAAGCTCGGGAAATCGTCCGGCGTGTTGTAGTCGACGAACAGGATCTCGTCGTCCGGCCCGTCCAGCAGCGCCGCGATGCAGTTCAGGCTCAGCGCCGCCCGCTTGTGCAGGTTGTAGCCATAGCTGTCGTTGCGGCCGTACAGGATCACCGAGATCAATCGCGTCGCTCCGCTTGCCCGGCCTGATGCCAGCTTGCCTACTTGTAGCTCCCCCCCTGCCGCTGGGCTATAGAGCGCGGCCCGCAGCGCAGGAGAGGCTGGTGCCGCCAACCATCTGGATCGATGTCGAGGACCTATTCGTCCACGCCGCCCGCCATGCCCGCGTGAGCGGCATCGAGCGCGTGGCGTTCGAGCTGTGCAAGGCGCTGCGGGAAGGCGAGGCGGCGGAGCGGGTGCGCTTCCTGCGCCAGCACCCGGCGCACGGCACCTTCCATGAGGTGCCCTGGGCGCAGGTGCTGGCGCTTGCCGGCGCGCCCGGTGAGCAGGCATCCGCGCCGGCCGCCATCGTCTCCGCCGCCGCGGCGCCGGCCCAAGGCGCGCTGGCGGGCCGGCGCACGCTGCGCCGCCGCGTCGCCATGGCGCTGCCGCCGGCGGTGCGCGAGCCGCTCGCCGGCGCCGTCCGCGCCCAGCTCGCCGCCCTGCGCGGCTTCGCGGCGGCGGGCCGGGCGCTGTTCCGGGCCGCCCGCGCCGACGCGCCGACCATGCCGGGCCTCCCAGCGCAGCCCTTCGATGCCCAGGCGCGGCCGGACGACACGCTGCTCGTGCTGTCCGCCGGCTGGCAGTTCCCGGGCCATGCGGAGCGGATCGGCGCGCTGCTGCGCCGCCACGGCATGAAGCTCGGCATCTGCATCTACGACATCATTCCGCTGCTGCGCCCGGAGTGGTGCGGCCGCGGCATGGCGGAGGATTTCGGCCGCTGGTTCACCGCCATCACGCCGCTGTGCTCGCTGGTGATGTCCTGCTCCCAGGCCACGCTGGACGACATGGCCCCGCTGCTTCCCGCCGCCGGCGTGCGCACGGCGCGCATCGCGCTGGGCAGCCTGTTCACCATGCCGCCCGCGCCGGAGCGGCCGTTCGCCCACCTGCCGGCGCCAGGCAGCTACGTGCTGTTCGTCTCCACGCTCGATGTCCGCAAGAACCACATCCTGCTGTTCCGCCTCTGGCGCCGCCTGCTGGCCGAACGCCCGCGCGCGGAGGTGCCGCGGCTGGTGTTCGCCGGGCGCATCGGCTGGGCGGTCGCCGACCTGATCCAGCAGCTCGACAACGCCAACTGGCTGGACGGCCATATCGTGCTGGTCAAAAGCCCGTCCGACGCCGAGCTGGCCGCCCTCTACCGGGGCTGCCGCTTCACCATCTACCCCTCGCTCTACGAGGGCTGGGGCCTGCCGGTGGTCGAAAGCCTGGATTTCGGCAAGCCGGTGCTGGCCTCCAACGCCACCTCCCTGCCCGAGGCCGGCGGCACGCTCGCCCGCTATTTCGACCCCGACAACCTGAACGACGCCCTGGCCGCGCTGTGCGCGGTACTCGACGATCCGGCCGGGCTGGCCGCGTGGGAGGCGCGGGTTCGCGCCGAGTTCCGCCCCACCCCCTGGTCGCAGACCGCCGCCGAGCTGCTGGCGCTGGTGGACGCTGGCTGAGCCGCTCAGCTTGCGTGATGCCGGCTTGCGGGATGTCTGCTGATTCTCGCAGCTAATGCGCAACATCTTGCCACCGGTGGTTGCGCTGCCTACTTTGCGGCGTCCGCCAGGGCCACCCTGGCGAACGTCGAAAGGGAACCGGTCCGGACCATGCCGCACAAGCGTCTCTATGCGCCTCCGCCCAAAGGCCATGGCCCCGACCGCCTGGCCGCCGCCATGGACCCGGCCAGCTTCGAAGAGCCGCAGGCCGCCCGGCCGCTGACCGAGGCGGAGGCGGCGTGGCTGCGCGCCCGCCTCCACGGCCGGCTGATCCTGCCCGGCGAGGAGGGCTACGCCGAGAACAGCCGCGTCTTCAACAAGCGCTACCGCCCGCGCCCCGACGCCATCGTCAACGCCGCCGACGAGGCCGACGTGGCGGTGTGCCTGGCCTTCGTCCGCGAGGCCGACATGGCGTTCCGCGTGCGCGGCGGCGGCCACAACTTCGCCGGCTACTCCGGCGGCCCGGGCATGGTGATCGACCTGACCCTGCTCGACACCATCACGCTGGACCCGCAGGCAGCTACGGTCACGGTCGGCGGCGGCTGCCCCCAGGGTAGGCTGGGCGACCTGCTGGCCCAGAGCGGCTTCCACCTGCCGCTGGGCGACTGGCCCAGCGTCGGGGTCGGCGGCTACATGCAGGGCGGCGGCTATGGGCTGACCTCGCGCAGCTTCGGCATGAACCTCGACCATGTGCGCTCGCTGCGCGTCATGCTGGCCGACGGGCGCATCGTCACCGCCACGGAGCGGGAGAACCATGACCTCTGGTGGGCGGTGCGCGGCGGCACCGGCAACATGTTCGGCGTGGTGCTGTCCATCCAGTACGGCCTGCGCCGCATCTCCAACCTGGCCGAGGCGTCGCTGGTCTGGGGGCTGCGGACCGGGGCGGAGCGCGCCCAGGCGGCCCGCGTGCTGCTCACCCTGCAACGGGGCTACATGCGCGGCGACGAGGTGCCGCACACCAACATCTCCTGCATGGCGATGTTCGGGCTGAACGACGACGACCCCGCCTATCGCGGCCCCTGGCTGATCGTCGATGTGGACCATGTCGGCAGCGAGGCGCAGATGCAGGCGGCGATCGCCCCGCTGCTGGCGCTGCCCGGCCAGGTCCCGGATTTCGACTTCGACCGGCTGGGCCGCGGCACCGAGATCCCGCCGCTGTCGCGCCACTCGCGCTACGTCACCCGCGACCTCGCGCCGGCCGACTGGGACGGGCTGCTGGAGTTCTACGCCACCACGCCCTCCACGCTGAACACCCTCTATATCCAGGCCGCCGGCGGCCCGCTGAACGCCATCCCGCGCGAATCCGCCGCCTTCATCCACCGCAGCGCCGCCTTCCTCACCTTTCTGGACGTGTTCTGGCACGACGGCGCCGAGAAGGAAGCGGCGCTGGACTACCAGGCCCGCTGGGGCGCGCTGATGGAGCCGTTCTGGAATGGCCGCTGCTACCAGAACTTCCCCGACCCGACGCTGGTGGACTACCGCGCCGCCTATTGGGGCGAGGCGTTCCCCGCCCTGCTGGCGGTCAAGCAGAAATACGACCCGCACGCGGTGTTCCGCTTCCAGCAAATGCTGGAGCCCCGGCCGGGCGACCCGGACGAGCCGCCGGTCTGGCCGCCGCGCGTGGTCGAGTCGCTGCGCCGGCCGATCGCGGTGGCCTGAGATGACGGACATGCAGCCCGGTGCGGACGATGCCTGACGCCCGGATCGCGTGCCCGGCCTGTGCCACGCTGGCGCCGCCGGGCGCGCGGTTCTGCGACTCCTGCGGCCACGCGCTCGATCGCGTCTGCCCGAGCTGCGCCACCGCCAACCGCCCCACCGCCCGGTTCTGCAACCAGTGCGGCACCAGCCTGACCGCCCCGCCACCGATCGAGCCGCCGCCGGACCCGCCGCCGGACCCGCAGGCCGAAGCGCCGCACGATACCTCGCTGCCTGAGGCCCCGCTGCCCGAGGCCCCGCTGCACGAAGGCGAGCGCAAGCACGCCAGCGTGCTGTTCGCCGATGTCCGCGGCTCCACTGCGCTGATCGAGGCGCTGGACGCCGAGCAGGCTATGGCCGCCCTGGACCCGGCGGTGCAGATCATGGTCCACGCGGTCCAGCGCTTCGGGGGCGTGGTCAACCGCCGCATGGGCGATGGCGTGATGGCCCTGTTCGGCGCCCCCGTCGCCGCCGAGGACCACGCCCTGCGCGCCTGCCTCGCCGCCCGCGCCATGGTTGACGGCATCGAGGCCCTGGGCGACCCCGACATCGCCATCCGCGTCGGCCTGTCCAGCGGCGACGTGGTGATCCGCCCCACCGGCAACGACGCCGGCGACTACGACGCGATGGGCGTGAGCGTGCACATCGCCGCCCGCATGGAGCAGATCGCCGAGCCCGGCACCGTGCTGCTGACCGGCCCCACCGCGCGGCTGGCGCAGGGCATGGTGCAGCTCGTCCCGCTCGGCCCCACCCCGGTCAAGGGCATCACCCAGCCGGTGCAGGTGTTCCGCCTGCTCGCCGCCAGCGAACAGCCGAGCTGGGAGGTGCGCTCCGCCGCCAACGCCCTCTCGCCGTTCATCGGGCGCGAGGCGGAGCTGACCCAGCTCGGCCTCGCGCTGCGCCGCGCCCGGCTGCGGCGCGGCCAGGCGGTCTGGATCTGCGCCGATGCCGGCGTCGGCAAATCGCGCCTGGTGCACGAATTCCTCCAGATCCTGCCGGCCGGCGGCTGGTCGGTGCTGCGCGTCGCCGCCACGCCGCAGGTCACCGGCGTGCCCTACCACATCGCCGCCCAGCTCCTGCGCGCCCTGGCCGGCGCCGCGCCCAACGAGGCCGGGGCCGAGGTCGCCCGCAAGCTGCTGGAGGCCTTGGCGCTGCACGCCGACGCCGGCGCCGTCGATGCCCCGCCGCTGCTGACCCTGCTCGACCAGCCGGTGGACGACCCCGCCTGGGCCGAGCAGGACCAGGCCGCCCGCCGCCGCCGCCTGGTCGCCTCGCTGCGCCAGGTGGTGCTGCGCGAGGCGGCGGCCCGCCCGCTGATCCTGCTGGTCGACGACTATCACTGGGTGGACCAGCCCAGCATCGCCGTGCTCGACGAGATCGTCGCCGCCATGGGCGCCGCCCGCCTGCTGGTGCTGGTCACCACCCGTCCGGAACGCCGCCCCGCCTGGGGCGGCGCCACCGGCCACGCCAACGGCTCGGCCGAGCTGCCGGCCGGCGGCGACGTGGTGGCGATCAATCTGCAACCGCTGCCGCCCGGCAATGCCGACGCCCTGCTGCAGGACCTGCTGGGCGCGTCGGACGCGCTTGCCCCGCTGCGCGCGCGCATCGTCGCCCAGGCCGACGGCACCCCGCTCTTCCTGGAGGAGATCGCCCGCTCGCTCATCGAAAGCGGCGTCGTCATCCCGCACGGCCCGACCGACGGGCAGGAGCCGCCGCACCTCGCCGTCACCCAGCTCACCGAGGTCATCATCCCCGCCTCCGTCCAGGGCATCCTGGCCGCCCGCATGGACCGTCTGCCGCCCACCCGCCGCCGCGTGCTGCAGGTCGCCTCGGTGATCGGCAAGGACGTGCCGCTGCCGCTGCTGGAGGCGATCAGCGAACTCCCCCCCCACCAGCTCGCCGTGGAACTGGCCGAGCTGCGCGCCGCCGGCTTCCTCTACGAGGTCGCGCTGCCCTCCGGCATCGAGCACACCTTCAAGCACGCGCTCACCCACGCCGTCGCCTATGACAGCCTGCTCCGCCGCCACCGCCGCGACCTGCATGCCCGCGTGCTCGCCGCCATGCAGCGCCTCTACGCCAGCCGGCTGGAGGAGTTGACCGAGCAGCTCGCCGGCCATGCCCTGCGCGGCGAGGTCTGGCCCGAGGCCGTCCGCCGCGCCCTGGCCGCCGGCGACCGCGCCAACAGCCGCTCCGCCTGGCAGGAGGCGGTGGCCTTCCTGGAGGACGCGGTCGCCGCGCTCGACCGCCTGCCGCGCGACCCCGGCACCCTGGCGCAGGGCATCGAGGCCCGGCTGAAGCTGCGCGTCGTCCTCGCTCCCCTGGCCGACACCCCGCGCATGATGCGCTACCTCGACGAGGCCGGCGCCCTGGCGCAGGAGGCCGGCGACCAGGTCATGCTCGCCCGCGTCAACATCAGCCGCGGCGCCATGCTCGCCCATATCGGCGACCTGCGCGAGGCGCTGGCCGTCAGCCGCATGGCGCTGGACACGATGCAGGCGGTGCACGACAGCGTCGGCGTGGTCGGCGCCGCCTTCGCCCTCGGCCAGGCCATGTGGTACGCGGGCGACTTCGCCGCCGCCGAGGCCATGCTCACCGCCAACCTGCCGCACCTGCAAAACGAGCGCCGGCTGCACGGCACCATGATCACCACCGGCACCGCCTCGGCCATCTATCTGTGCTGCCTCTCCGCCATCCATGTCCGCACCGGCGACCTCGCCCGCGCCGTCCGTGCCAGCCAGGAGGCGCGCGACATCGCCGAGGCCACCCGCCGCCCGTTCGACCTGCTGGCCGCCGCCATCTACGAAGGCCCGCTGCACCTGCTGTTCGGCAACGTCGATGCCGCCATCGACGTGCTGGAGGAGGCGATGGACATCACCCGCGCCAGCGACATCCCCGTCCACATCCCCTTCATCGCCCGCAGCCTCGGCCGCGCCTACGCCATGGCCGGCCGGCTGGAGGAGGCCGAGGCCCTGCTCGACAGCGCGTCCGACTATGCGCAGCGCCATGGCCTGGGCGGCATGCGCCTGCTCTGCGGTCCGGCGCTCGCCCTGGTCCGCCTGCACCGCGGCGACCCGCGCGCGCTGGCCACCTGCCTGTCCACGCTGGAGGCCGCGCGCGCCGCCGGCATGCGCCCGGTCGAGGTGCAGATCATGCATGTCCTCGGCCAGTTGCACGCCGCCTCCGCCGCCCCGGCGGAGGCCGAGATCTGGTTCCGCCGCGCCATCCAGCTCGCCGACGCGCTGGGCATGCGCCCCGACGCCGCCAGCGCCCGCGACGACCTCGCCGCCCTGCTGCGCACGGCCGGGCGCAACGGCGAGGCGGCGGCGCTGGAGGCGGTGCGCGACGACCTGCGCCGCGCCATGGACGGCGGCGGCACCGCGGCCTACGCCGCGCCGCGCCCGCGCCTGCCGGTCTGGCGCCAGGGAACCTGATCCCGGGTATATAAGCCCGGGTACATAAGCATGCGGAAACGACGAGCCATGGCATGTTTGCGGCTGGCAGGCGAGCCGTTCCTGGTCTAAGACGGTTGCACGGTCGCGGATCACTCGCGGCGCAACGATATGGGGGCCGGAATGGCGCGTTTTGTGGTTGATCTTGGCGACGTGAAGCTGACCGACGAGGAACACAACGCCATGGCCGGCGCCATCCACAGTGCCGTCATCGGCCAACTCGCCAAGGTGTCCGACAGCAGCGTGCACACCGCCACCAAAACCCTGCACCGCGCCGGCATGGGCTTCGCCCCGGCCGATGCCACCGCCACCGCCAAGCCCAAGAAGGCGAAGAAGCCGGCCTGAGCGACTCGCCGCCGTACCCCTCGATGGCCAGACAACCGGCGCCGCTGTGCCCGAGCACGACCGCGGCGCCGGGGGTGGAGGGCGTACACCTCACCGGCGTGGTCGGCAGCGATGGCCGGGTGGCCAACCTGCTCACCCCGTTGCCGGTGGACGACGCCTTCCTCGCCGAGGCCAACCGCCACGGCACGCCGGAGCGCCGGTTCCGCTTCTCCGCCCCCTGCGTGGAGGGGCGCTGCGAGAACTGGCAGGCCGGGCAGGGGGGCGAGGGCGGGCAATGCGGCCTGATCGGGCGCATTCGCACCCATGTCGCCGCCCATGCCCCGGCCGAGCCGCCGCCCGCCGGGCTGCAACCCTGCGCCATCCGTGCCCGCTGCCGCTGGTGGCAGCAGGATGCGGCGGCGGCCTGCGCCGTCTGCACCCTGGTGACCTACAACCCGTAACGCCTGCCTGCCCGTAACGCCCCCCCCCGTAACGCCCGCCGACCCGTAACGCCCGCCGACCCGCCTTCCGTCCGGCGGCCGCTCACCATTCGGCACAACACCCACCCTTGGCGTCGTGGCGCGGACGTTGCAGCATGGCGCCACGACCAGCCCGGCACCCGGCCGGCACGGCGATCGAGGGGGACGGCGCATGGCGCATCGAGGCATGAAATTCGGCATCTTCCTGGCGCCGTTCCACCGCGTCGGCGACAACCCCAACCTCGCCATCCGCCGCGACATCGAGATGCTCGAATGGCTCGATTATCTGGGCTACGACGAGGCCTGGATCGGCGAGCACCATTCGGCGGGGTGGGAGACCATCGCCTCGCCCGAACTCATCATCGCCGCCGCCGCCGAGCGCACCAAGCGCATCATGCTCGGCTCCGGCGTCACCAGCCTGCCCTACCACCACCCGTTCCTGGTCGCCCAGCGCTTCGTCCAGCTCGACCACATGACGCGCGGCCGCGCCATGCTCGGCTGCGGCCCCGGCGCGCTGATCTCGGACGCCTACATGATGGGCATCGACCCCACCACCCAGCGCCGCCGCATGGACGAGTCGCTGGACGCCATCATGGCCCTGCTCGCCTGCGACAAGCCGGTGACCATGAAGACCGACTGGTTCGAGCTGAAGGAGGCCCGCCTGCACCTCGCCCCCTACAGCGACCCGCATTTCCCCATCGCCGTGGCCAGCACCATGACGCCGGCCGCCCCCATTGCCGCCGGCAAGCACGGCGTCGGCATCCTCTCGCTCGGCGCCGGCCTGCCCGGCGGGCCGGAGGCGATCGCCGGCCAGTGGAAGATCGCCGAGGAATCGGCCGCCAAGCACGGCAAAACCATGGACCGCCGCAACTGGCGCCTGGTCGTCAACGTCCACGTCGCTGAGGATGACGACCTCGCCCTGCGCCAGGTCAGCCACGGCGAGCGCATGGAGACGGTAACCTATTTCGAGGATGCGCTGGGCCGACCGCCCGGCCGCTCGGAAGACCCGCTGCGCGAGGGCGTGAAATCCGGCTCCACCCTGGTCGGCAGCCCCGACCTGGTGGCCCGCGGCATCGAGCGGCTGGTCGGCCTCTCCCAGGGCGGCTTCGGCGGCCTGCTGTTCCGCGCCCATGATTGGGCCGATCGGGAACAGACCTGGCGCAGCTACGAGCTGTTCGCCCGCTACGTCATGCCGCGCTTCCAGGGTTCGCTCGCCACCGTCAACGCCAGCCACGAATGGGCCAAGGACAACCGCAAGACCGTGTTCAGCCCGAACGTGGAGGCGCTGCGCAAGGCGTATACGGATGCCGGGCGCGAGGTGCCGAAGGAGTTCCACGTCCGCGCCTCCGGCGCCCGCGACGCCGACATGCCCAAGGGCTGACCGCCCGGCGCCGCGCCGCCACGAAGAATTCAATGGTAGGCGGCACATCGTGCGAGTTGTTGCGCGGGGCGTAGCCAAGTAACATGCCGGGCATGGTCGCCAAACCGGCATCCCTGCCTATCTCGACGTCTGCCGCCGAGGCGCCGGCCACCGAGCCGGTTGACGGCGCTCCGGCGGCTGCTCCTGCGTCTGGCCCGATGGTCCATGTGGTGGACGACGACGCGGCGGTGCGCCGCACGCTGGCGCTGGTGCTGACCGCGCACAACCTGCCAGTGCGCTGCTACGACTCGGCCGAGCAGTTGCTCTCCTCGCTGGATGGCATCGAGCCGGGGTGCATGGTGGTGGACCTGCGCATGCCCGGCATGAACGGCATGGCGCTGCAACGCGAACTGGTCCGCCGCGGCTGCCGCCTGCCGGTCATCATCGTCACCGGCCATGCCGAGGTGGCGGTGGCGGTGCAGGCCATGAAGGCCGGCGCGGTGGATTTCCTGGAGAAGCCCTATAGCGAGGCGACCATGCTGGCCGCCATCCGCGCGGCGCTGGCCCAACTCGCCGACGCCGGCCAGCACGAGGCCCAGGCCGCCGCCGCCGCGCAGCGCGTCGCCACCCTCACGCCGCGCGAGCGCGAGGTGCTGCATTGGCTGCTGGACGGCTGCGGCAACAAGATGATCGCCCAGACGCTCGGCATCAGCCCGCGCACGGTGGAGATCCACCGCGCCCGCCTGATGGAAAAACTGGAATGCCGCAGCCTCGCCGAGGTGCTGCGCACCGCGCTGGCGGCCGGGGTCGAGGGCGGCTGAACCCGGGCCGGCGCACGTTACGCCACCCTGCGCGCCACCCTGCCAGCGACTCTACAATAGGTAACATTCCTGACTGGTGCCACGCGCCATTAACCCCCATGTTGCGTAAGGATGAGACCGCATCCGGGCGGCGGAACGCCTGGATGGTCCCAAAACGGCGACCGGATGGACATACCCATGGATCACGCAGGCCCCACCACCGAGCTTCCGATGGCGCACCAGGACCGCGGCGCGGACCCGGATACGTATGGCGATCTGGTCGATCCCGACTTCACGGAGGCGCTGCTGGCCGCGCTGACCGGCATGGCGGTACGCAGCCCGCGCCGGCAGGCCGATCTGGCGGTGGCGCTGCTGCGCTCCGGCATGACGGTCGACGAAGCCAGCGTCACCGCCGCCTTGCGGCACCTGGAGCGGGACGGCTGCATCGAACATCTGGTGCCGCTCACCGACGGCGGCCTGCTGATGTCGGTCACCGCCCACGGCATCGAACGCCTCTCCCACACCGCCCGCCGCTACGTGCTGGACGTCGCCGGGAAATAGCCCGAAGCGGGCCGGGACAAGGCCATATGCCGGCGTAGCGGTGAAGAGAAGCAGGGCCAATCCCGCTTCTCTTCGCCTCTACGCCTCTTTGTGGGCTTTCTTCCTTCGCTTTGCCGCCACCTCTCGGGACCGATCCCTAGAGTGTGATCGGCGCAGGTGGAATCACACGAAGCCGTGAATCACACGGCAAAACAACGGCCTAGAGTCTGTCAGGCGCTTCTGTCAGCGCCTGACAGACTCTAGGCCGCCGGCTCCACTGTCCGAGCCACCGGCTCCAGCAGCCCGCAAGCCGCCGCGAAGGCCGCCTCCACGCTCAAATCCTCCATCCGGTCCCCCTGCGCCAGCACCGCCCGGGCGCGCCGCCCCGCCGGGGCGTATTCCGCCGCCGGCGTCGGCCCGAACAGCCCCAGCGTCGGCGTGCCGGCCGCCGCGGCCAGGTGCATCAGCCCGGAATCGTTGCCGACGAACAGCGCGCACTCGGCCAGGCACGCGGCCGCCTCGGCCAAAGTGAGCCGGCCGGCGAGGTCGATCGCCTGCGGCAGCGCCGCCAGCACCGGGGCGGCCAGCGCGCGCTCCTGCGCCCCCGGCCCGGCCAGTACCACCACCCGCGCCCCGGCCAGCGGCCCGGCCTGCAACGCCCGGGTCAGCGCCACGAACCGCTCGGCCGGCCACACCTTGCCGTCCCAGTTGGCCGTCGGCCCCAGCGCGATGACGGGCGTGCTCCCCGGCCCGACCAGCGCGCGGGCGCGCGTCCGGTCCTCGGGGGCGAACCACGCCACCGGCAGCGGCGGCGCGGCAAGGCCGAGGATGGCGGCAAGCTGCGCCGTCTTGTGCCCCGGCCGCTTGCGCATCACCGCGCGCCGCCGCGTCGGCACCAGCCAGGCAAGGGCGGAGGCGCGGATATCCACCACCAGGTCCCACCAATGCGGCGCCGTGGCCGCCCACAGCCCCAGCCAGTGCAGCCCCAGCCGCCGCTTCTCGAACACGATCAGCCGCTCCAGCCCTGGCATGCGCTGGAACAGCCCCGCCGCGGCCGGTCCGCAGGCCACCGTGATGCGCGCGCCCGGATGGGTGCGGATCAGGTGGTCCAGCAAGCCGGTGGACAGGACCGCGTCGCCGATGCGGTTGGAGGTGACGAACAGGATGCGCATGCGGCGGTTGCGATAGCACGCCGGCGCCGCGTGCGGCGATACCCCGCTTGGCCGGGCCGGCCGGGCCGTGTAGAGCAGCGCCAGGAGGGCTGCGCGGATGTGTGGAATCGCCGGCGTGATGATGCGCGACGGCACGGCCCCCGACCCGGCCGTGCTGGACCGGTTGCAGGCCGCCATCGCCCATCGCGGGCCGGACGGCCACGGCCGGCTGGTGCGCGGCCCGGTGGCGCTGGTGCATAACCGCCTGGCCATCATCGACCTGGTCACCGGCGATCAGCCGCTGTTCGCCCCCTCGGGTGCGGCCCTGGTGGCCAATGGCGAGATCTACAACAACCCCGAGCTGCGCCAGGCGATGGCCGGCACCGCGTTCCGCACCGGCTCGGACTGCGAGCCGGCGCTGTGGCTGTACGAGGCCGGGGGCACCGGCTTCGCCGACCGGCTGCGCGGCATGTACGCCATCGCCATCGACGACCCCCCCCGCGGACGGCTGGTGCTGGCGCGCGACCCGTTCGGCATCAAACCGTTATACTACATAACTACCCCGAGCCTGTTCGCCTTCGCCTCAGAGCCGCAGGCCCTGCTGGCGGCCGGATTCGGGTCCCGCGTACCGGATGAACGCGCCCGCGCGGAGCTGCTGGCGCTCAAATTCACCACCGGTTCTGCCACGATTTTCCCCGGAATCCACCGTGTTTTGCCCGGTGAAACCCTGGTTTTCGAGCCCTCAGGCATCGTCGAACGCCGCCACCGCGCCGCCCTGCCGCCCGGCCCGCCGGAGCCGATCGCCGCCGGCGACGCGCTGCGCCGGCTGGACCAGGTGCTGCTGGACAGCGTGTCCGTGCATCTGCGCTCGGACGTGCCGTACGGCCTGTTCCTGTCCGGCGGCATCGACTCGGCGGCCGTGCTGGCCCTGATGAGCCGCGCGACAGGCCAGCGAATCCAGGCACTTACTTGCGGCTGGGAAGGCGCGGGCGGGATCGACGAAACCGCCGAGGCGGCCCGGCTGGCCACCGCCATGGGGGCCGAATGCCACCGGCTGGAAATGGGCCCCGCCGATTTCTGGCGCCTCGCCCCCCGCATCGCCGCCGCCATCGACGACCCCACCGCCGACGCCGCCGTTCTGCCCACCTGGATGCTCGGCCGCGCGGCGGCGGGGAGCTTGAAGGTGACGTTGTGCGGGGAGGGGGCGGATGAATTGTTTGGCGGCTACAGCCGCTACCGCAAGCGCCGGGCGCCGTGGCGCTGGCTGACCCGGCGGCCGCGCAGCAAGGGGGTGCTGGGCGGGGCCGGGCCATGGCGCGAGGGCATCGCGGCGGCCGAGGCGGCGGTGGCGGGCGACCGGTCGGCGGTGCAGGCGGCGCAGGAGGTCGATATCGCCGAGTGGCTGCCCAACGACCTGCTGACCAAGCTGGACCGCTGCCTGATGGCGCACGGGGTGGAGGGGCGGACGCCGTTTCTCGACCCGGTGGTGGCGGAGTTCGCCTTCCGCCTGCCGGACGCGCGCAAGGTGGGGCTGCGCTTCGGCAAGCTGCTGCTGCGCGACTGGCTGGCCGGCGCCTTTCCGCAGGCCGGCGCCTATGCCCGCAAGAAGGGCTTCAAGCCGCCGGTCGGCGCCTGGATGCAGGCGCGCGGCGACCTGCTGGCCCGGCTGGTGGCAGCCCAGCCCGGCGTTGCCGCGGCGGTGCCGGCCGCCACGGTGGCCGCTGCCTTCGCCGCCGCCGACCGCGACTCCCAGCGCGCCTGGAGCCTGTTGTTCTACGCGCTGTGGCACAGCCACCACGTGCTCGGCCTGCCGGCGGAGGGGGATATCGGCGACACGCTCTCGGCGGCGGCGCGCGGCTGATGCGGCTGCCGGCGCTGCTGGCGTTGATGGGGATACGGGCGACCGGCAGCTTCCAGTTGCAGGCGGTGGCCTCGGCGGCGCCGGCGCTGGTGGCGGGGCTGGGGCTGTCGTACGCCGAGCTGGGGCTGCTGATGGGCGCCTTCATGGTCAGCGGCATCTTCGTCGCGGTGCCGGCGGGGCTGCTGGCGCGGCGGATCGGCGACCGGGCGGTGCTGCTGGGCGGGCTGGTGCTGATGGCCGGGGGCGGGGTGCTGGCGGGGCTGGCGGGCAGTTTCGTGCTGCTGCTGGCCGCCCGGGTGCTGTCGGGCGTGGGCGGGGTGGCGGTGCTGATGCTGGTCATCAAGATGACCACCGACCGGTTCAGCGGGCCGATGCTCTCGACCGCGACCAGCATGGTGATCGTGACCTGGCCGGCGGGCATGGCGGCCAGCCTGCTGGTGATGGGGCCGCTGGCGGCCAGCGGAGCGGATGGCTGGCGGTGGGTGTTCGCGCTGTCCGGGCTGCCGGCGCTGGTGGCGCTGCTGCTGGTGCCGCTGGTGGGCCAGCCGCAGGCGACGCAGGCGGGGGGCGCGCACCGCGCGGTTCCGCCGGCGCCGCGCTGGCCGATGGTGGCGGCGGCCTCGCTGTGCTGGGCGCTGCTGAACGCCGCCATCGCGGTGATGGCCGGCTTCCTGCCCGGCTACCTGATCGCGCATGGCAGCGCGCCGGCGCCGGCGGCCTCGTTCGCCAGCCTGGCCTCGTGGGCGTTCGCGGCGGCGACGCCGTTCGGCGGGCTGGTGGCGGACCGGCTGACCGGGCGGGCGGCGGCGGTGATGGCGGGGGCGGTGGCGACGGCGGGGCTGTTCGCCGCCGTGGTGGCCTCGGGCGGGGCAGGGGTGGTGGTGATCCTGCTCGGCGTGTCGTTCGCGCTGTCGCCGGGGGCGCTGACGGCGCAGGTGGGCGAGGCGACGCCGCCCTCGGCGCGGGCGGCGGTGTTCGGCTGGTACAGCGGCGGGTCGTATCTCGGGCTGGCGATCGCGCCCTGGATGGCCGGGGCGCTGCGCGACGCCAGCGGCAGTGCCGCCGCGCCATTGTTGTTCGGCGCGGCCCTGATGCTGGGGCTGTTGCCTGCCTATGTGTGGTTCCGGCGCAGCGTTTCACGCTGAGGCGCCGCCGCGCACCAGGAGAACGATACATGACCGATACCACGCCGCCCCCCCCCGCCCCCCAGCCGCATGGGAGGCGGGTTGCCCTGGTGTTGCAGGGCGGCGGGGCGCTGGGGTCGTACCAGGCCGGGGTGTACGAGGCGCTGGCGGCGGCGGGCTGCCTGCCGGACTGGGTGGCCGGCATCTCGATCGGGGCGATCAACGCGGCCCTGATCGCCGGCAACCCGCCCGAGCGGCGCGGCGACGCCCTGCGCGCCTTCTGGGAGCAGGTGAGCGCCCCCACCGCGCTGTGGCCGGAACTGCCGGTGCCGGGCTGGGCGCAGGCGGTGCGGCAGGGGGCGCTGATGTCCACGCTGGTGTTCGGCCAGCCCGGGTTTTTCCGCCCGGCGCCGCAGGTGGGCAGCACGACCAGCTACTACGACACCTCCGGCCTGAAGGGCACGCTGGAGCGGCTGTGCGACTTCGACCGGATCAACGCGCGCACGACCCGGCTTTCGGTGGGGGCGGTGAACGTGCGGACCGGCAATTTCGCCTATTTCGACAACGCGCAGCGGCGCATCGTGCCCGAGCACATCATGGCCAGCGGCGCGCTGCCGCCCGGGTTTCCACCGGTGGAGATCGACGGCGAGCAGTATTGGGATGGCGGCCTGGTTTCCAACACGCCGCTGCAATACGTGCTGGACGACATGCCGCGCCAGCCGACGCTGGCCTTTCAGGTGGACCTGTTCAGCGCCCGCGGGCCGGTGCCGACCAACCTTGAGGAGGTGGAGGAGCGGCGCAAGGACATCCAGTATTCCAGCCGCACCCGCATGGGCGTGGACCATTTCCGCCAGGCCCATGCCGTGCGCCGCCATGTCGGCCGGCTGCTGGACCGGCTGCCGCCGGAATTGCGGGCCGACCCGGTGGTGCGCTTTCTGGAACGACAGGCCTGCCAGGTGCAGATGGACGTGGTGAACCTGATCTATCGCCCGACCGAGCCGCAGGGGGCGACCAAGGATTTCGAATTCTCGCGCCCCACCATGCTGGCGCGCTGGGACCAAGGCCGCTCCGACGCCGCCGCCTCACTGGCCGCCGCGCCGTGGCGGGAAGCGGTCCCGCCACAGGAGGGGGCGCGCAGCTTCGACGTGCTGGGGCCGCGGAAGTAGGGGCGGGTTTGGGGGCGGGGAGGCTGGGTTCTGCGCAGGGGGCGGGGAAGGCTGGGCTCTGCCCAGAGGGCAGGGAAGGCTGGGCTCTGCCCAGACCCGCCAGGGGCCGAGCCCCTGGACCTCGGGGTTTTTGGGGGGCTCAGTTGGAGGGTGGCAATTGGTGGACAGGGGGCTTGGAGACCTGACTACTTCGATGCCTGCTTTGTGCCCATTGCCGCTCAGCGTCGCAGTTACCCCTCCCGGAAGCGGACCTTCGTTCGCCCATCATCCTGTTAAGCGCGTACCCACGTCCGACATAAGGACATTGCTGGTCGCGTTGGAGTTGTGTTTCAACGGTGCGTAGGTATCGCGGGCAGACGTGGAATCTTGAGGATCAGAAGGTTGGCTCGAGATAAGCTTGCTGAAATTGCTGCCAAACGTGCGCGGGGCGAAGGCCTCGGCTATTGGCGCGGTAATACCGAGATCGAGGTTCTTGAGAGCCAGTGGCGAGGCGGGGAAGGTCCACTTCAGATTCCGCCTTTGTTCATCCCAATTAGGCTGGTGACAATTCTTGAAGTTTTCACGCGCGAGTGGGTAGCGGAGATTATTGATTCCGGCGAGCCCTATATGAGCCGTGCTGCTAACATCGTTAAAGGCTCGCTCAAGATCGATTTCGCGTTGGCGCAGGCGCTCGTGGGCAAGCAGGTCACATTCGGGGAGCTGGTGGCGCATGACATCCCAGTCAATGGGATCGGCGACATTGACCGCGTTTTCTCTCAGCTGCTGAACGAACCGCTTTTCGAGCATCTCGATGGGATCGTAGATCGTTGGGCGATTACGATAAGGGGAGAGGCGGCCCTCCCCGTAATGCCCGACCCGCGCGGTACGCGATCCAAACTCGCGCGACTTTTCGAAGACCGACATATCATTGTTCACGAACTCCCGGACGACTACAGTTCGGCAACGGCTTCACTCGCTGATTACCTCCGTGCAACCTCCGTATTTCTGAACGCTGCGAGCCAAGCCTTTGGCACGCTCCTCCACGGCGATTCCCCGCTGACCCAGACTGGCATGAACATTGAGGCAGCTGAGAAGGCTAAAGCGGCAGAAGATGGGCTTGCCGCTGTGCTTGCTAGGTTGGACCCGCAAAAGTCCGAAGAGGCTTTGTGGGCAGGCCAAGCGGCTTGGGAGGAGTATCGCCGGTTCCACGCAGAATTCCGCTCCGGCGTCAAACACACCGGGCACGGCAGCATCGCGCCCATGCTCTATTCTTTGGAAATTGAAGCAATTACGCGGCAGCGGATCGAACAGTTAGAATGGTACCTAAACCGTAGAGAAAAGGACCTTTGAGAGTGGCTCCTTGCCTCCCCTCGTATCAGAGTGCATCGCGTTGGACGCATAGGGAAACCCAGTCCCTGACAGAGTCTACCACGCGCCATTTCGTGCAAAAACTGCTGATATAGGTAAGTGTGGCCGCACGATGGTCGGAAGAGCGACACATCTCTCGCAATAGCTTCCCGGTTCCAGCCGTTCCGTTCCCGGCCAAACGTCGAACCTCGTACGGCCAGCCGTGAAGGTCGCTTTTGAGTCGCAAGCCAACACTTGAACCGCAACATCCTCGGAAATTCCAGAAGACATCGAGGTCCAGGGGCTCGGCCCCTGGTGGGGCGCGGGGCAACGCCCCGCTGCTTGCTTCACCGGGGCAAATGCTCAAGCTCACGGCAGAACCTGCCTGACTCTCCGCCCCACCGTCTCGTTGTGAATCTTCCCGCCGTCCGGCGCGCGCGGGGCGGGTGTGCAACCCGCCCCGCGGCCCAGCGTGGCTAGGCTTTCGCCACCACGGCGCGGACCACGGCGACGGCTTCCTCGATCTGGGCGGCGGTCACGTCCAGGTGGGTGCAGGCGCGCACGCGCAGTTTGCCGGTGGTGGAGAAGGCGACGCCGTGCAGGCGGGCGGCGTCGGCGAGTTGGGCGGAGGTGAGGCCGGTGCCGGAGACGTCGAAGAAGACCAGGTTGGTGTCGGGTTCTTCGACCTTGATGCCGGGGATCTGGGCGAGGCCGCGCACCAGCAGCTTGGCGTTGGCGTGGTCTTCGGCCAGGCGGTCGATATGGTGGTCGAGCGCGTAGATGCAGGCGGCGGCGCAGATGCCGCCCTGGCGCATGGAGCCGCCGACCCGCTGTTTCCAGCGCCAGGCGGCGCCGATGAACTCCTTGCTGCCGCACAGCACGGCGCCGAGGGGGGCGCCGAGGCCCTTGGTGAAGTCCAGCCACAGGCTGTCGAAGCCCGCGGCCATGTCGCGGGCGGAGGTGCCGGCGGCGACGACGGCGTTCATCAGGCGGGCGCCGTCCATATGGGTGGCCATGCCGTTTTCGTGGGCGATGGCGGTGAGTTCGTTCATGCGCGCCACCGGCCAGACGGCGCCGCCGCCGGTGTTGGCGGTCTGCTCGATTTCCATCAGCGTCTGCGGCGGGGCGTAGCGGGTTTTCGGGCGGATGGCGGCGCGCAGGGCCTCGGCGTCGAACATGCCGCGGGGGCCGCGCAGGCCGGTGATCTGGGCGCCGGTGAGGGCGGCCGCGCCGCCGCCTTCGCTGGTGAGGATGTGGGCGGTTTCATGGGCGAGGATTTCGTCGCCGGGGCGGCAATGGGTGAGGATGGCGACCTGGTTGCACATGGTGCCGCTGGGGAGGAAGACCGCGGCTTCCTTGCCCATGAGGGCGGCCATCTGGTCGCACAGCGCGTTGACCGTGGGGTCGAGGCCGAACTGCTCGTCGCCCACCTCGGCGCGCATCATCGCCTCCTTCATGGCGGGGGTCGGCTTGGTCTGGGTGTCGGAGTAGAGGTTGACGCGCAGGGGCGGCAGGTCGGCGCTGGCGCGCAGCGGGGCGTAGTCCATCGGCGCAGTCTCCAGTCTTTTGAGGGGGCGGGTCGGGAGGCACAGAGAAGCAGCAACCGGGCGGGTGCGCCAGATGGGGTGCGTCAGCGGGGACGGCTGGCCAGGGGGCTGGGGGGCAGGCG
>MKWE01000047.1:195208-212740 GCA_001899585.1 Rhodospirillales bacterium 70-18 | reverse complement strand
GGCGCGGTTCAGCAGGCCGGGGCCGAACAGCCAGGCGGCGCAGGCCAGGGCCGGCAGCAGGGCGCGCAGGTAGAGCAGGGGGATGAGTTCCAGGTGGCGCACCGCCAGGCTGTCCAACGCGAGGCCGAGGGCGACCAGGGCCACCACCGCCAGGATCGCCCCCAGCGGCCGCAGCACGTTGCCGTGGCGGCGGAACGGGCCGGCGAGCACGGCGACCAGCGCAACCATGACGTAGCTGGCGGTGGACAGGGGCAGGGCGAGGCGTTTGTGCGCCTCCACCCGCATGCGCGGGATGTCGCGCGGGTTCACGCTGCCGGGGGCGGGGTTCAGCAGTTCGCCGATGCCCATTTCGCCCATGTCGCGCAGTCGGGTGGTCTCGCCGCGGCCGGGTTCGGCGAGGTCGATGCTGTTTTCCTTGAAGGTGAGCATGTTGAGGCGGCCGGTCGCGGCGTCGATCTCCTGGCGGCTGCCGTTGACGAGCAGCACGCGCGGGCCGGTGGCGCTGTCGAGCAGGCGGCCGCTTTCGGCGAGGATGGTGGCGCGGTGGGCCTTGTCGCGGGCGTCCTCGATCATGATGCCGTGCAGGGTGCCATCGGAGTCGCGGGCGCGGACGTAGACCACGAGGTCGTCGGAGATGGACGTGAACACGCCCTCCTGCAGGAGGAAGGCGGCGATGCGGTTGCGGATCTCGAACTGGAATTCGCGGAAACCGCCGGCGGTGGCGGGGACCAGCCAGAGGGTGAGGGCGTAGCCGACGCCGATGGCGAGCGCGGTGAGGGCGAGCGCCGGGCGGGCGAGGCGGTAGGGCGACAGGCCGGCGGCGCGCATCACCGTCAGTTCGCGGTCGCCGGCGAGGCGCTGGTAGACGAACTGCACCACCACGAAGCAGGTGACGGGCAGGATGACGGCGACGAAGCCGGGGATGAGCAGGCCGGTCAGGCGCAGGAACACGCCGAGGGAGAGGCCGCGATTGACCACCATCTCGACGAAGCGGAGCGACTGGGTGAGCCAGATCAGCGCCACCAGGCCGAAGGTGACCACGATCAGCGCCGCCAGGAGCTGGCGGAACAGGTAGCGGTCGATCAGGGGGGCGGGGCCGCGCCGGCTCATGGCCGCCGGCCCAGGCGGATGCAGGCGGCGTAGCAGTCCAGCAGCCGGTCGGTGACCACCTCGCGGGTGAAGTCGGCGCGGTAGGCGGCGTGGCCGGCTTCGGCCAGGGCGGCGCGCAGGGCGGGCTCGGCGATGGCGCGGCGCAGGCAGGCGGCCAGGGCGGGCGGGTCCTCGACGGGGCAGAGCAGGCCGGTGGCGCCGTCCTTCACATACTGGCGGGCGCCGTCGGCGCTGGTGGCGACCAGCGGGCGGCGCATCGCCCAGGCCTCGGCGATGACGGTGCCGAACGGCTCGTAGCGGCTGGGGAGCACGCAGATGTCGCAGGCGGCCAGAAGCGCCTTGCGGTCGGTGCGCCAGCCGAGGAAGCGGACGCGGGGGGTAAGGCCCAGATGGGCGGCCAGGCGCTCGTATTCGGTGCGGGCCGGGCCGTCGCCCGCCAGCCAGAGATAGGCGCCGGGGAGTTCGGCGAGGGCGTGCAGCATGGTGTCGATGCCCTTCACGCGGTGCATGCGCGACAGCACCAGCAGCAGGGGCGCGCCGGGGGGCGTGTCGAGCGTGGCGCGGTCCACCGGGGGGGCGTCGGGCATGGTGCCGAAGGTGTTGACGGTGAAACAGCGTTCGGGCGGCGCGCCGGCGGCCACGATGTGGCGGGTGATGTCGGGAGTGACGGCGATGAAGCTGTCGGCGGTGCGGAAGTATTTCAGGTCGTAGTAGTCGCCGAACCAGCCGACCACCGGGGCGGGCATGGCGGCGGGCACGAAGCTGGCGGCGCGCTGCATCCAGGCGTGCACCAGGTCGGCGCCGAGGGCGGTGGCGGCGGCACGGATGCGGCGGCCGCGGCGCAGCGCCCGGTCCACCCGCGAGAAGCCGAAGGGGCGGGCGTCGACGCCGGCGGCGGCGTAGCGGGCGAGGGCGGCCGGCCAGGGGCGGGTCAGCACCGTCTGGGCCACGCCGCGCTCGTGCAGGGACAGGATGGCGTCTTGCGCGAACGTCTCCGCACCGCCGACCTCGGCTCCCGCGATCACGTGAAGGACCTTCATCGCGCGGTGCAATAGCCGGGATGCCGGCCGGCGTCGAGGCGGGACTTGGTGGCCGGGCCGGGCGCTGGCATCATGCCGGCGCACAGATGCGAGGGCCTGATGGCTGGCTATGACATCATCGTGATCGGCGGCGGGCTGGTGGGCGGGGCGATCGCCTGGGGCGCGGCGCGACTGGGCGCCCGGGTGGCGCTGGTGGACGAGGGCGATGTCGCGTTCCGCGCCGCGCGGGGCAATTTCGGGCTGGTCTGGGTGCAGAGCAAGGGCGCGGACATGCCGGCCTATGCGCACTGGTCGCGGCGGTCGGCGGAGCTGTGGCCCGGGTTGCAGGCGGGCATGCTGGCGGCGACCGGGGTGGATGTGGCGTTGCAGCAGACCGGCGGGCTGGCGTTCTGCCTGTCGGACGCGGAGATGGAGGAGCGGGCGGCGCTGATCGCGCGCATGCACAATGCCAGCGGCGATATCGGCACCCGCATGCTGGACCGCGCCGAGTTGCGGGCGATGCTGCCGGCGGTGGGCGACGCGGTGGCGGGGGCTTCGTTCTGTCCGATAGATGGGCATGCCAACCCGTTGAAGCTGCTGCGTTCGCTGCATGCGGCGCTGCTGCGGGCGGGGGGCGACTACCTGCCCAACCGCACCGTGGAGCGGATCGACCACCAGCCGGGCATGTTCACCCTGCACGCCGGGGCGGAGCGGCTGACCGCGGCCAAGGTGGTGGTCGCCGCCGGGCTGGGCAGCGCCAGGCTGGCGCCGATGGTGGGGCTGGACATGCCGGTGACGCCGCTGCGCGGGCAGATCGTGGTGACCGAGCGGGTGCGCCCGTTCCTGGACTGCGCCACCCATATCGCCCGCCAGACCGACGAGGGCAGCGTGCTGCTGGGCGACAGCCACGAGGATGCGGGTTTCGATACCTCCACCGGCGTGCCGGTGGCGCGCGGGATCGCGGCGCGCAACCTGGCGGTGTTCCCGCTGCTGAAGGACGCCAACGTGGTGCGCGTATGGGCGGCGCTGCGGGTGATGACGCCCGATGGCTGCCCGATCTACCAGCACTCCGAGAGCCATCCCGGCGCGTTTGCCGCCACCTGCCACAGCGGCGTTACCCTGGCCGGCGCGCATGCGCTGGCCCTGGCCCCGGCCATCGTGGCTGGCCAGTTGCCCGAGAGTTTCGATGCGTTCCATCCCCACAGGTTCCAGCTTCAGCCGGCTTGACGACCCCCGCGCCGAACTGCGCTTCAGCTTCGAGGGGCGGGCGATGGTGGCGCGCGAGGGCGACACGCTGGCCGCCGCCCTGCTGGCCGGGGGGGCGGGGTTCTTCCGCGCCACCCCGGTTTCGGCCAGTCCGCGCGCGCCGTGGTGCATGATGGGGGTGTGCTTCGACTGCCTGGTGGAGGTGGATGGGGTGGCCAGCCGGCAGGCCTGCCTGATCGAGGTGCGCGAGGGCATGCGGGTGCGCCGCCAGCACGGGGCGAAGGCGCTGTGAGCGAGCAATTCGACGCCATTGTGGTCGGTGCCGGCCCGGCCGGCATGGCGGCGGCGAGCCTGCTGGCCGAGCGTGGCGCCGCGGTCGCGCTGCTGGACGAGCAGCCGGCGCCGGGCGGGCAGATCTATCGCGGGATCGAGGCGGCCTCGCCAGGGCTGCGCGCGCTGCTGGGGGCCGAGTATGCGCATGGCGCCGGGCTGGCGGCGCGGCTGCGGGCCAGCGGGGCGGCGTATCGGCCGGGCAGCGCGGTGTGGAACCTGACCCCGGCGCGCGAGGTGTGGGTGAGCCGTGGCGGCGCGTCGTCGATGCTGCGCGCGCGGGCGCTGATCCTGGCGACCGGCGCGATGGAGCGGCCGGTGCCGGTGCCGGGCTGGACGTTGCCGGGGGTAATGGGGGCGGGGGCGGTGCAGATCCTGCTCAAGACCGCCGCGCTGCGGCCCGACTCGCTGGTGCTGGCTGGCTCGGGGCCGCTGCTCTATCTGCTCGCCGCGCAATGCCTGGCCGCCGGCAGCCGCATCCTCGGGCTGCTGGACACCACGGCGCGGGCCAATGAGTGGGCGGCGCTGCGGCATCTCCCGGGCGCGACCGGATGGGGGCTGCTGGGCAAGGGGCTGCTGCTGAAGGCGCAACTGCGCGCCGCCGGGGTGCCGACCTGGCGGCGGGTGAGCGAGCTGCGGCTGGAGGGCGGTGGCGCGGTGGAGGCGGTGAGCTTCCTGGCCGGCGGCCAGCGCCAGCGCATCGAAACCCCGCTGGTGGTGCTGCACGAGGGGGTGATTCCGGCGCAGCAGGCGACCCGCGCCCTGGGCTGCGCCCATGAATGGGATGCTGGGCAGCGCTGCTTCCGCCCGGTGCTGGATGGCTGGGGCAATACCAGCATCGATGGCGTGCTGGTGGCCGGCGACGGGGCCGGCATCGGCGGCGCGCGGGCCGCCGAGCATGCCGGGCGGATCGCGGCTGCCGAAGTGCTGCGCCAACTGGGCCGGCTGGACGCGGCGGCGCGCGACGCGCTGGCCGCACCCGACCGGCGGGCGCGGGCCGGGCACCTGGCGGCGCGGCCCTTCCTGGACGCGCTCTACCCGCCGCCGCCCGCCATCCTGCGCCCGGCCGACGACGTGGTGGTGTGCCGCTGCGAGGAGGTGACGGCCGGGGCGCTGCGACAGGTGGCCGCACAGGGCTGCCAGGGGCCGAACCAGGCCAAATCCTTCCTGCGTGCCGGCATGGGGCCCTGCCAGGGCCGGCTATGCGGCCCGGTGGTCAGCGAGGTGCTGGCCGAGGCGCTGGGGCGCGGCGTGGAGGATGTCGGCTATTACCGCATCCGCCCGCCGTTGAAGCCGGTGACGGTCGGAGAGTTGGCGACGGCGGAGGGGTAGGGAAGCGAATCGTCCTGCCTCCCCTCCGCCACTCAGAACTGCCCGAACATGCGCTGTCCCGGCACCGGCAGGCGCGCCCGCAGGATGGTGCCGCTTTGCGACTCCGTGATGAACAGGTCGCGGTTGTCCGGGCCGCCGAAGGCGACGTTGGTGCACTGGCCGCCGAGCGTGGTCTCGATCAGGTGGGTGGGGCGGCCCAGCGCGTCGAACCGCCAGACGCCGAGGCCGATATGGGCGACCACAAGCCCACCCTCGGCATCCAGCGCCATGCCGTCGGGGCCGGAATTGCCGCCGGAGAGTTGCAGGAACAGCCCCGCCTTGGAGACGCTGCCATCACCCATCAGCGGCAGCCGCCAGACCGCGTTGGCGCGGGTGACGGCGACGAACAGCTGGTTCTCCGCCAGGTTCAGCACCAGCCCGTTGGGGCTCGGCACCGTGCCGATCAACTGCTCCAGCCGCCCCGCCGCGGTGTAGCGATAGACCCGCCCTGTGGGGTCGTGCAGCCCGGTCTGGCCCTGGTCGGTCAAAAACAGGTCGCCATTGGTGGCGAAATGCAGGTCGTTCAGGCCCTTGAAGCCCTCGCTGTGGCGGGTGCGCAGCAGCGGCGCGAGGGTGCCGGTGGCCGGGTCGAGGGTGAGCAGGCCCTGGCGGTAGTCGGCGATGAACAGACGCCCGTCGCGGTGCAGCTTCAGCCCGTTCGGCCAGCCGTCGTACTGCGCCGCCACCCGCCATTCGCCGTTGGGGGCGATGGCGAAGACGCGGCCGAACGGGATGTCGACCACGTACAGCGTGCCGTCGCGCGCGAAGCTAGGACCCTCCAGGAAGCTGTCCACCGGCGCGCCGCCGCGGTTGGCATCGGCCCATTCGGTGCGCACCAGGGCGCGGAAGCGGTCGGGCAGGCGGGTGAACACCTCCGCCCTGATGGTCTCGGGCGGGGCAAACAGCATGGCGGCCTCCTCGGGCTTCACGGGGGAACTTCGCAGGCGGAACGGTGCCTTTCCTTCCGGCCAGGATAGCGGTTCAATGACCCCGGGCAACCGGGCCGCGAGCGCCCGGCAGGGAAGGAAGCGGACCATGCGGCAGATCGGCCATTACCTGAACGGCGCGCACGCGGCCGGCGGCGGCGCCACCGCCCCGGTGTTCAACCCGGCGACGGGCGAGGTGTCGGGCCAGGTCGCCATGGGCGGGGCCGCCGAGATCGACGCCGCGGTGGTGCATGCCGCCGCCGCCTGGCCGGCCTGGGCCGCCACCCCGCCGCTGCGCCGCGCGCGGGTGATGTTCAAATTCAAGGAGTTGCTGGAACACGCGAGCAAGCGCCTAGCCGCCGCGATCACCGCCGAGCACGGCAAGGTGCTGAGCGATGCCGAGGGCGAGATCCAGCGCGGGCTGGAGGTGGTGGAGTTCGCCTGCGGCATCCCGCATCTGCTGAAGGGCGAATATACCGAGGCGATCGCCAGCGGGATCGACGGCTGGTCGGTGCGCCAGCCGCTGGGGGTGGTCGCCGGCATCACCCCGTTCAACTTCCCGGCGATGGTGCCGCTGTGGATGATCCCCGTCGCGCTGGCGACCGGGAATTGCTTTATTCTCAAGCCCTCCGAGAAGGATCCTTCGGCCAGCCTGATCCTCGCCGAGCTGCTGGCGGAGGCCGGGCTGCCGGCCGGCGTGTTCCAGGTGGTGCAGGGCGGCCGGGCGACGGTGGAGGCGATCCTGGCGCATCCGGGGATCGAGGCGGTGAGCTTCGTCGGTTCCACCCCGGTGGCCGAGGCGGTGTATCGCGGCGGCACCCAGGCGAACAAGCGGGTGCAGGCGCTGGGCGGGGCGAAGAACCACTTGGTGGTGATGCCCGATGCCGACATGGACCAGGCGGTGGATGCGCTGATGGGCGCGGCCTATGGCAGCGCCGGGGAGCGCTGCATGGCGGTCTCGGTGGCGGTCGCGGTGGGCGACGTGGGCGACCGGCTGATCGAGCGGCTGGCGCCCCGGGTGCGGGCGCTGAAGGTGGGGCCGGGCACCGACAAGGAGGCCGAGATGGGGCCGCTGGTCACCGCCGAGCACCGCGCCAAGGTCTCCGGCTACGTGGACCAGGGGGTGCGCGAGGGCGCGAAGCTGGTGGTGGATGGGCGCGGGCTGAGCCTGCAGGGCTATGAAGGCGGATTTTTCGTCGGCGGCAGCCTGTTCGACGGGGTGACGCCCTCGATGCGCATCTACCAGGAGGAGATTTTCGGTCCGGTGCTGGCGGTGGTGCGGGCAACCGACCTGGGCCAGGCGGTGAAGCTGGTCAACGACCATCGCTTCGGCAACGGCGTGGCGCTGTTCACCGCCGACGGGGGTGCGGCGCGGGCCTTCGCCAGCGCGATCAAGGTGGGCATGGTGGGCATCAACGTGCCGATCCCGGTGCCGGCCGCCTTCCACAGTTTCGGCGGCTGGAAAAGCTCGCTGTTCGGCGACCATCACGTGCACGGCATGGAGGGCGTGCGCTTCTACACGCGCTACAAGGCGGTCACCCAGCGCTGGCCGGCCAGCATCCGGGCGGGCGCGGAATTCACCATGCCGCAGATCGGGCGCTAGCGGTGGTGGACCTGGCCGATTGCCGCAACATCGCCGATCTGCGGGAGGCGGCGCGGCGGACGCTGCCGCGCTTCATCTTCGAGTTCATCGACCGTGGCGCCGAGGACGAGGTGGCGGTGGCGCACAACCGCGCGGCGTTCGAGCGGATCAAGATTCGCGGGCGTTCGCTGGTGGACATCTCGCAGCGTGACCTGTCCACCACGCTGTTCGGGCGCAGGATGGCGATGCCGGCGGCGGTGGCGCCGATGAGCCCGCTGGGGCTGGCCTGGTACCAGGGCGAACTGGCGATGGCACGCGCCGCCGCCGCCGCCGGGGTGCCGTACACCCTGCCGACCATGGCGATGACGCCGATGGACGCGATCCTGGCCAGCGCCGCCGAGCGGATCGCCGGCGAATCCGGCGCGCGGCTGTGGTTTCAGCTCTACACCTGGGAGGATCGCGCGGCCTCGGACCGGCTGGTGTCGCGGGCGCGCGATGCGGGGTTCGAGGCGCTGCTGGTCACCGTGGACACCGCGGTCTCGCCGAACCGGGAATACAATCAGCGGAACGGCTTCGTGATGCCGTTCCGTTTCACGCCGAACGTGATGCTGGACATGCTGCGCCATCCGGCCTGGCTGGCGCGAGTGATGGGGCGCTATCTGACCACCACCGGGCTGCCGCGCATGGAGAACTACCCCACCCGCCACCGCGCGACGCGCCCCTCCAACGATCCGGGGCTGAAGAGCACCAACTCGCTGAGCTGGGACGATATCCGCCGGCTGCGCGACCTGTGGCCGGGCAAGCTGCTGATCAAGGGCGTGATGCGCGGCGACGACGCGGCGCAGGCGATGGAGCACGGGCTGGACGGGGTGGTGGTGTCCAACCACGGCGGGCGCAACCTGGACAGCGCGGTGGCGCCGATCGAGGTGCTGGCGGAGGTGGTGGCGGCGGTGGCCGGGCGCGGCGCGGTGCTGATGGACAGCGGCGTGCGGCGTGGCTCCGATATCCTGAAGGCGCTGGCGCTGGGCGCGGACGCGGTGCTGCTGGGGCGGCCGATGGCCTTTGGCATGGCCACGGCCGGGCAGGCGGGGGCGGCGCGGGCGCTGGCGCTGCTGCGCGAGGAGTTCAGCATCGCCATGGCCTATGGCGGCTGCCGCAGCGTGGCCGACATCACGCCCGACCTGCTGGCCGCGTTCCCTCAGGGCGCCGCCGCGGGAGGCTGAATCCGCCCGGCGCGTGTAACAATTATATCAAATAAGACAGGTATAAATATTACCGAATAACGGATATTTTTTGCTGGCGCTCTGGCACACAACAGTGTGGGCTTCTCACACCGATGTGTGTAAGGCGACTATTTTGCGTTACTCTGGCAATGCATGCTAGGTCCGGCTCCGCCGGAATCGCATCGTTTCATTGGTCTGACAGGGCTGCAGCCCCGGAAACGCGCCGTTTTTCGCGCCGCAACATGGCATGGCGCCGGTCTGGATTGGTCAACCAAATGGGTGGGATGCGCGCCACTGGAGGACCGGGTCCGCCGCGCCCGGATGGGCGTGGCCGTCTCGCACAAAAGATATCCGTGTGCATGATATGAATATTGACGAGATGAGCAGGGTTTGTGATACCTTTTATTAACTCGTGAGGGACTCTCCGTTGATCGTGTCGACTGGGAAGCCCTCGCTCAGGAGATCTGGCGATGCGCGACGAAGCCTGCCGCCCTTGCCCTTGGAGCGCGACGCCGTCGTCGCGCCGTGGCCGGGCGGGTGGTGGGAACCGGCGCATCGTTGGACCTCTGCACTCCATCAGGACGGCATGAAGGATTAAGGCGATGGCGACGACACTCCTGGCATTCGGCTCCGGCGATACCATCCTGGGTCTGGACTCCTACCCCTTGGCCTCGCCCGGCGTCGGCACCCGCATCAGCATGGCGGCGATGCCGACTGCGTCGTATTCCGGCAACGGCACGTCCGGCGCCGGCTTCAAGGTCACGGTCACGATCGGCACGCCGAGCGGGCCCGGTTCGGTGACCGGCGTGGCATTCCTGACCTCGATCGCCGGCGGGACGGCAACCTCCTCCACGGGTGGCACGGTCACCACCGGCTATCAGGTCGGCCAGGGCACCACCGTCACCTTCGTAACGAGCTCGAGCGCGTCGCTGCAGACCTTCCTGCAGGGCATCTATGTCGGCGACACCGTGCCGATGGGCTCGACCGACAATTACCGCCTGACCCTGACGCTGAACGACAACGCGACCGGCACCAAGAGCTTCACGCAGTACTACGACACCCCGGCGGTGTGCTACCTGCGCGGCACCAGCATCGCCACCGAGCAGGGAGACGTGACCGTCGAGCAGTTGCAGATCGGCGACATGGTCCGTACGCTGGACGGCAGCCTGAAGCCGGTGAAGTTCGTCGGCATCCAGGCGTTCGAGCCGGAATTCGTTGCCGCTGCCCCCTCACAGCGCCCCGTGCTGATCCGCAAGGACGCCATCGCCGCCGGGATGCCGGCGCGCGACCTGTACGTCTCCGCCATGCACAGCCTGTATATCGACGACGTGCTGGTGCCGGCGGTGGCGCTGCTGAACGGCCGCTCGATCGTGCGGGCGGATGTGCCGGGCACGGTGGAGTATTTCCACATCGAACTGGACGCCCATGAGGTGATCTTCGCCGAGGGTCTGCCGGCCGAGTCGTTCATCGACGACGACAGCCGCGCGATCTTCGACAACGCCTTCGAATACGAGGCGCTGTATGGCGAGGGGCCGGTCCTGAGCGCCTATGCGCCGCGCATCGAGGAAGGTTACACGGTCGACGCCATCCGCCGCCGCATCGCCGCGCGGGCCGGCGTGGCGTTCGCCGCCCCGGCCGCCCCGGTCAAGGTGATCGGCCATGTCGAGCGCCTGCAGGACGGTGTCGTGGAGGGCTGGGCTACCGACGAGGTGAATGCCGACACGGCGCTGGAGCTGGATATCCTGGTGGACGGCGAGAGCGTCGGCCGCACGCTGGCCAACCGCTACCGCACCGACCTGGACCATGCCGGCCTCGCGGGCGGGCGCTGCGCCTTCTCGATGGCCTTGCCGGCCTCCGCCACCAGCCTCGACCAGGTGCAGGTGCGTATCGCCGCCACCGGCGCCGAGCTTCGCAAGGCCGCGGCCACCGTTTCGGCCGCCTGATCGGTCAGGACGATATGCCGCCGAGACAGCGTCCCGGCGGCGCGACGACAGCAAGGCGGTCCCGGCAGCGGGGCCGCCTTTCTGTGTCCGGGGTGTGCCGATCGGCGTTCGGACCAGATCTTCTGAAATTTCGAGGTCCAGGGGTTCGGCCCCGATACTTCAGGACATTGGCGGGTCTGGGCGGAGCCCAGTCTTATCTTGCCAGGATATTCAGACCGGTGGCGGCAACGCGCTCTCCGGGATCGGCTTGGGCATAGTCTCGGCCGTGAGCGTCTCGTGCGCCAGCAGATCCTCGGCGCCCTTGTCCAGTTCGGCGCGGTTGGCCCGCAGGATGGCGATCGCGCGGGACAGGGCGCGGCGCAGCAGAGCGCGCACCGCCTCGTCCACGTCATGGGCGGTCTGTTCGCTGAACCGGCGTTGCGCCCAGAAATTGCCGGGCTGGTTCAGGAACTGGCCCTGTTCGGTGTCCCATGCCACCGGCCCCAGCCCGGCATCCATGCCGAAGCGCAGCACCATGCCGCGGGCGATGTCGGTGGCCTTGGCCAGGTCGTCGGCGGCGCCGGTGGAAACGTCGACGTGGCCGGGGTCCTCGCTGATCAGCGTCTCGGCGGCCCGGCCGCCCATCAGCACGGCCATGCGTGCCTCCAACTCGGTGCGGCCCATCAGGTAGCGGTCCTCGGCCGGGTGCTGCATCGTGTAGCCCAGGGCGGCTATGCCACGCGGGATGATCGAGATCTTCTGCACCGGGTCCGCGCCCGGCACAGCCATCGCCACCAGCGCGTGGCCCATCTCGTGATAGGCGACGATGCGGCGCTCGCGCGGAATCAGCACCCGCGAGCGTTTTTCCAGTCCGGCGACGATGCGCTCGACAGACTCGGTGAAGTCCTCCATGGCGATCGCCTCGGCTTTGCGGCGGGTGGCGCGCACCGCGGCCTCGTTGGCCAGGTTGGCGAGGTCGGCGCCGGTGAAGCCGGGGGTGAGGGCGGCGACGCCTTCCAGATCGACATCGGCGGCCAGCTTCAGCTTCTTCACATGCACCTTCAGGATGGCCAGGCGGCCCGCCCGCTCCGGCCGGTCCACCAGCACCTGGCGGTCGAAGCGGCCGGCGCGCAGCAGGGCGGGGTCGAGGATTTCCGGCCGGTTGGTCGCCGCCAGGATCACGATTGCCACCGAACGGTCGAACCCATCCATCTCGGCCAGCAACTGGTTCAGCGTCTGCTCCTTCTCGTCCTGGCCACCGATCGGGTTGATGCCGCGGGCACGGCCCAGCGCGTCCAGCTCGTCGATGAAGATGATGCAGGGGGCGGCCTTGCGCGCCTGCTCGAACAGGTCGCGCACCCGGCTGGCGCCGACGCCCACGAACATCTCGACGAACTCGGCGCCGGTTGTGGAGAAGAACGGCACCCCCGCCTCGCCGGCCACCGCGCGGGCCAGCAGCGTCTTGCCGGTGCCGGGCGGGCCGATCAGCAGGATGCCGCGCGGGATCTTCGCGCCCAGGCGGCCGAATTCCTCCGGCCGCTTCAGGAAATCGACGATCTCATGCAGTTCGACCTTCGCTTCGTCCACGCCGGCGACATCGTCGAAGCTGACCTTCACGTCGGTCTCGGCCACCAGCTTGGCCTTGCTGCGCCCGACCGACAGCAAGCCGCCGCCCAGGCCGCCGCGCCCGCCCAGCATGTAGCGCGAGGCCAGCATCCACACGCCGACGAACAGCAGCGGCGGCAGGATCCAGCTCAGCAAGGTGCCCAGCGGCCCCGCGCCCGGGCTCGCGCTGAACTCCACGCCGCGCTTCTCCAGCGTGCTCGCCAGTTCGCCAGGCACGCGCTGGGTGACGAAGGATTGCGGGCCGTCGGACGGCTTCTCCTTCAGGTCGCCATGGATGGTGTCGCCGGTGATGGTGACGCGCGCGACCTTCCCCTGGTCGAGATACTGCATGAACTTGCTGTACGGAATCGGCTGCACGCCGGTTCCGAGCTGCCCGAACAGGCTGAACGCCAGCAACAGCATCATGCCGATCCAGGCGAGTTGCCCGAGCGGAAGCTTGTTCACGCGCGCCGCCCCGGCTCAGTGCGCCATCAGCACAGGCAGGTCCGCACCGCGCAGAACGTGCTGGGTGAAGCCGCCGAACACCACCTCGCGCAGTCGGCTGTGACTGTAGCCGCCCATCACCAGCAAGCTGGCCTGCTGCTGCGTGGCGGCGGCCAGCAGCACCTCCACCGCCGGACGGCCATCGCGCGCCAGCTGCTGGATCTCGGTGTTGGCGTTGTGCCAGCGCAGCGACCGGCGCAGCCGCTCGCAGGAGGCGTCCTTGGCCGCGTCGTCCTCGGTCACCGACAGGATGACCACCCGGTCCGCGCGGTCGATGAACGGCATGGCGGCGCTCACCGCCCGGGCCGCCTCGGGGGTGTCCTTCCAGGCGATCACCACGGTGCCGGGCAGCGCCTTGGGCGGATGGGCGGCGGCGATCAGCAGCGGCCGGCCGGTGTCCATCAGGGCGGCTTCCAGCACCTCCATATCCACGTCGCCGCCCTCGCGGGTGCGGCCCACCACCACCAGGTCGGCGAAGCGGCCGTATTCGGCCAGCCACTGCGCCTCCTGCCCGGTTTCCACCGCCATCTCGGCGCTGACGCCGTCGGCCGGGCCGACCGCGCCGGCCACGATGCCCTCGCGCTGGCACAGGGCGCCGAACTGCTCCCACGCCTTGCGCTCGGTCACCTTGGCCTCCGCGTCCATCTTGTCCAGCACCTCCTGCACCACGTCGCCGCCGCCCAATCCGCCCGAGGTCATGGCCATCAGCACGTCGGTGGTGTCCAGCTTGACGTGCAGGAATTCCAGGTGCGCGCCGGCCAGGCGGGCCGCCTGCAGCGCCGTGTCGTACACGGCGGCGTCGCTGGCGGCGCCGGTGGCGGGAACGAGGATATGCTTGTACATGTTAGGTCTCCTTCTGCCGTCATGCTTAGTCCAGCCGCGGCACGGTCGGTCTGATCTGGATCAATGAACCGGAGGCTGGACCGGGCTTGGCTGGCGCGCAAGGGCAGCAACAGGGGATATGCCATGAATGCGGGCGATGTGATGACCAGGGACGTGCTGACGGTCGGGCCGGATACGCCGGTGCCGGCGATCGTGCGCCTGCTGCTGGGCCGCGGCATCAGCGGCGTGCCGGTGGTGGACGCCGAGCGCCGCGTGGTCGGCCTGGTCAGCGAGGGCGATCTGCTGCGCCGCGCCGAGATGGGCACGCAGAAGCGGCGCGGCGCCTGGATGGCCTTCTTCACCGGCACCGCGACCCTGGCCGGCGACTACGTGCGCAGCCACGGCGCCGTGGCCAGCGACGTGATGACGCGCGAGGTGGTCTGCGTGCAGGCCGACACGCCGCTGGCCGACATCGCCGACCTGATGGAGGACAAGCACATCAAGCGCGTGCCGGTGCTGGCCGACGGCAAGCTGGTGGGCATCGTCAGCCGCGCCAACCTGCTGCGCGCCTTCGCCTCGCGTACCGACGCGCAGGCCGCCGCCAACACCGACGACGCCGCGATCCGCGAGGCCCTGCTGGCCGAACTGGCGCAGCAGCCCTGGAGCCGCCGCGCGGAGAACAGCGTGGTGGTCACCGAGGGCGTGGTGCATCTCTGGGGCCTGGTCTCCACCCCCGAGGAAAGCCGCGCGCTGCAACTGGCCGCCACCAACATGCCCGGCGTGAAGGCGGTGCAGAACCACACCATCGTGCTGTCCGAGGAGCCGTACCCAATCTACCCGGGCTCCTTCGCCGCCTAACGCCTTAGCCGGGTCACCGCGAGGCAGGCGCCCAGGATCAGGGCGCCGCCGAGCAGCACCGTCGCCGTCGGCACTTCGCCGAACACCGCGAAGCCGATCAGCGCGGCCCAGGGCAGGGCGGTGTATTCCATCACCGCCAGCGCCCCGGTGGGCGCCCGCGCATACGCCCAGGTGAGCAGGAACTGCCCGCCCACCCCCAGCGTGCCCAGCAGCATGAAGGCGGCCCACATCAGCGGCGGCTGCGGCGTCCAATCGGCCAGCGCCAGCGGCAGGGTCAGCACCGCCGGCACCACCTGCTGGATCAGCACAATCATCTCCGGCCGGTCGCGCTGGGCCTGCCGGCGCAGCAGGATCATGCTGCCGGCGTAGCACACCGCCGCCCCCATCGCCGCCGCCGCGCCCAGCCTGTCGGTGCCCGCCGCCGACAGGCCGCCGGACAGGATCACCGCCACGCCCGCGAAGCCCACCGCCACCGCGCCCAGCACCTTCAGCCGCAGCCGCTCGCCCAGCAGCGCCGCTGCCAGCAGCACCATGAACAACGGCGCCAGGAACGACAGCGCCAGCGTCTCCGCGAAGGGCAGGCGGCGCAGCGCGAAAAAGAACAGCGCGCAGGTTCCCAGCACCAGCACGCCGCGCAACCCGTTGGCGCGCCATGCCGTGTGGCCCGACAGGGCGCGTGCCCGCCAGGCCATCAGCAGCGCCGGCGGCACCGCGAAGGTGAAGCGCATGGCGACGATCTGCACGATGGTCAGGCCCGCCGGCAGGCCCTTGATGATCGCATCCATGCCGGTGAACAGGAAAATCGCGCCGGCCGCCACCAGCAGCGGCGCCATCGCCGCCACTGGAAGCACGGCCGGACTCCGGGCGGCGACGGGGGCGGACATGCGGCGTGCCGGCCCCCCGCCGCCTCAGGCCGGGTCGGCGCCGACGCGCACCAGCATCTTGCCGAAATTGCCGCCGCGCAGCAGCAGCGCCAGGGCCTCCGGCGCGCTCTCCAGCCCGTCGATCACCGTCTCGCGGTAATGCAGCGAGCCGTCGGCCACCCAGGGGGCGGCCAGGGCGCGCCACTCGGCGAAGCGCTCCGGCTTGTCGGAGACGATCAGCCCCTCGATGCGCACCCGCTTGCCGACCACGAAGCCCAGGTTCGGGCCGGGCGGGAACTCGCGCTCGTTGTACTGCGCCACCATGCCGCACATCACCACGCGGGCGAACGGGTTGAGCAGCGGGATCACCGCCTCCTGCACCGCGCCGCCGACATTCTCGAAATAGACATCGATGCCGTTCGGGCAGGCTTCGGCCAGCGCGTCGGCCAGATAGGGGCTGCGATGGTCCACGCAATCGTCGAAGCCCAGGGTTTCCTGCACCCACAGGCACTTGTCCGGCCCGCCGGCGACGCCGACCACGCGCGCTCCGGCCCGCTTGGCGATCTGCCCGGCCACCGAGCCGACCGCGCCGGAGGCCGCCGAGATCACCACCGTCTCGCCCGCCTTGGGCTGGCCGATATCCTTCATGCCGGAATAGGCGGTGGTGCCCGGCATGCCCAGCACGCCGAGATAGGCCGAGAGGGGCGCTGCGCCCGGGTCCAGTTTGGTCAGCGCCGTGGCCTGCGACAGGCTGTGGCTCTGCCAGCCGCGGCTGCCCAGCACCACGTCGCCCGGCTTGAAGGCCGGGTCGCCGGAGGCCATCACCTCGCCGATGCTCTCGCCGGTCATCACCTCGCCGATCTGCACCGGAGCGGCGTAGGATTTGCGGTCGGTCAGCCGGCCGCGCATGTAGGGATCGACCGACAGCCAGATGGTGCGGGTCAGCACCTCGCCGGGGCCGGGGGTGGGGATGGCGTCCTCCACCACCTCGAAATCATGCGGGCTGGGCTCGCCGGAGGGGCGGCGGCGCAGCACCACGTTGCGGCGGATGCCGGTTGGCACATGGGTCATCACGCGGCCTCCGATTTCAGGACCAGGCGTCCGGTCACCTTGCCGGCGCGCAGGCGCATCAGCGCCTCGTTGGCGTCGCGCTGCGGCACGGTGGCCACCGGCAAGGGTTGCAGGTCGCCATCCTGCGCCAGGTGAATAAGCTCCCGCAACTCCTTGGGATTGCCCACATAGCTGCCCTGGATGGTCAACGCCCGCATGGCCATCAGCGGCAGCGGCAGGGAAAGCTCGCCGCCGAACAGCCCCACCTGCACCAGCTTGCCGCCCTTGCGCAGCGCGTCGAAGGCAAGCTTCGCGGTCTGCGTGCCGTTCACCAGGTCGATGATCGCCAGCGGGTTGCCGCCGCAGGCCTCGATCAGCCGGGCGGTCACGCCCTCGCCGGCGCCATCGACGGTCCTGGTCGCCCCGGCCGCCTCGGCGGCGGCGCGCTTCTCGGCGCTGATGTCCACCACCACGATGTTGCGGTGCTTCATCGCCTTCAGCACGGCGATTGCGTTCAGCCCCAGCCCGCCGGCGCCTACCAGCACGATCGGCTCGTCCGGCGAGATCGGCATCACCTTCTTGATGGCCGAGAACACCGTGATGCCCGAGCAGGCATAGGTCGCCGCCACCGCATGCGGCACGCTGCCCGGGTCCACCAGGTGGCGCGGATGCGGGGCCACCACATGGGTCGCATAGCCGCCGTTCTGGAACACGCCCAGCGCGCGGCCCTGCAGGCACATGTTGTCGTCCTCGGCCAGGCAGGCGGCGCAGGTGCCGCAGCCCACCCAGGGGAACACGATGCGGATGTCGCCCACCTTCACCCCGGTCGCCTGCGGCCCGAGCTTGACCACCCGGCCGACGATCTCGTGGCCCATCGCCAGCGGCAGCGTCAGCCCGCGATCCTTCAGGCTCATCACCTTGCCGCCGCCCAGGTCGTAGCGGCCTTCCCAGATATGCAGGTCGGAATGGCAGACGCCGCAATAGGTGGTCTCCAGCAGGACCTCGGTGCCCTTCGGCTCCGGCGTCGGCATCTCGATCTCCTGGAGGGGCTTCTCGTTCTCGACAACGGCCCAGGCGCGCATGGTGGTCCTCCGTACTTCGTTGGGGGGAGATATGGAGACCGGCGGGGGGGCCGGTCAAG
>MKWE01000047.1:0-195185 GCA_001899585.1 Rhodospirillales bacterium 70-18 | reverse complement strand
ACCGCCTCGGGGTTCATCACGCGGATCGGCGCGCCGTTGGCCCAGGCCAGCAGGTTCTCGGCGCAGAACCGGTAGAAATCGGCCATGTTGTCGGCGGTGACGTAGCCCAGATGCGGGCTGAGCACGCAGTTCGGCGCCCCGCGCACCGGGTCGTCGGCCGGCAGCGGCTCGGTGTCGAACACATCCAGCCCCGCCATCACCCGCCCGTCATACAGCGCCGCCACCAGCGCCGGCATTTCCACCAGCGGCGCGCGGGAGGTGTTGATCAGGATGCCGCCCGGCTTCATCCGCGCGATATCGGCGCCCGAGACGATGCCGCGGCTGCGCGGCGACAGCACCATGTGGATGCTGATCGCATCCGAGGTGGCGAGCAGCGTTTCCTTGTCCACCCGCGCCACGCCCACCTCGGCGGCGCGCTCCTCGGTCAGGTTCTGGCTCCAGGCCTGCACCTTCATGCCCAGCGCCAAGCCGTAGCGCGCCATGGTGGCGCCGATGCGGCCCAGCCCGATGATGCCCAGCGTGCGCCCGGCCAGGTCCATGCCCGGCGCCACCCGCTCCTGGAACCGCCCGGCGCGGATTTCGCTGTCGCCCTGCGCCAGCCGCCGCGCGCAGGCCAGCAGCAGCCCCAGCGCCAGCTCGGCGGTGGCGTTGGAGGACCGGGTGGCCGGGGTGTTGCACACCAGCACGCCCTGCGCGGTGCAGGCCGGGATGTCGATGGCGGCGTTGCGCGGGCCGGGAGAGCTGATGATGCGCAGCCTCGGCAGCCGCGCCAGCAGCGTGCCGGGGAACTGGGTGCGCTCGCGCATCACCAGCAGCCCGTCGAACCCGCCCAGCGTGGCCGCCAGCGAATCGGGGCCGGGGAAGGGGGCGCGGAAGAACACCAGCTCGGCCTTGGCGCGCAGCGCGGACCAGTCGATCGCGGCCTCGGCGATGCCCTGCCAGTCGTCCAGGATGGCGATGCGGGTCATGGCGGTTCTCCCGTTGCGTTCGGGCGCAAGGTGCAGGCAGCCTTGCGCGGATGCAAGGCGCCCCACCGGGGGCGTTGGGGGGAGAGAGTCGATGTATGTCGTGTTTGGCCGCCCCGGCTGGGGCTCGGCGCTGGTGGAAGCCCAACTGGCGGCCTACGGGCTGCCGTTCGAACTGCGGGAGGTGGACAACCTGTTCACTTCCGCCGAGGCGCGCGCGGTGGTGCTGCCCTTCAACCCGCTCGCCCAGGTGCCGACGCTGCTGCTGCCGGACGGGCAGGTGATGACCGAGAGCGCCGCGATCACCCTGCACCTGGCCGATGTCACGGGCAGCGACCTGTTCGTGCCGCCGCCAGGCGACCCGTCGCGGCCCGCCTTCCTGCGCTGGCTGGTGTTCCTGGTGGCCAATGTCTACCCCACCTTCACCTATGCCGACGACCCGGCGCGCTTCGTCGCCGCCGAAGGGGCGCAGGCGGGGTTCAAGGCCAAGGTGGGCGTCTATGCGCAGCGTCTGTGGGGCGTGATGGAAGGGCAGGCGGGCGCGCCCTGGTTCCTCGGCGCGCGCTTCTCGGCGCTGGACCTGTATGTGGCGGTGATGACCCACTGGTTCCTCGGCCCGCGCGTCGAGGGCCAGCGCTCGCGCGACTGGTTCGCCGCCAACTGCCCGCGCCTGCACGCCATCGCCCTCGCCGCCGACGCCCGCTCGGAGCTGGCCGCGGTGCTGAAGCGCAATTTCCCCGCCGGCTAGCCGGGTTGGGCGCGGAGTGCTTGAATCGCCGCCCAACAGGAGGATCGCATGGAGAAGGTGGCAATCATCGGCGCGGGCTTCATCGGCCGCGCCTGGGCGATCGTGTTCGCCCGCGCGGGCTTCGCGGTGCAGCTCTGGGACCCGGTGGAGGCGGCCACCAGGGCCTCGCGCGGCTTCATCGCCGAGCGCCTGCCGGAACTGCGCGCCGCCGGCCTGCTGGCCGACACGCCCGAGCAGGTGCTGGCCCGCATCGCCCCGATGGACACGCTGGAGGCGGCGCTGGCCGGCGTGGTGCACGTGCAGGAGAACGGGCCGGAGGTCGCCGAGACCAAGCGCGCCCTGTTCGCCCGCATGGACGCGATCGCGCCGCCCGAGGTCGTGCTGGCCAGCTCCACCTCCGGCATCCCCGCCAGCGCCTTCACCAAGGGCCTGGCCGGCGCCCGCCGTTGCCTGGTCGCCCATCCGGTCAACCCGCCCTACCTGGTGCCGCTGGTGGAGCTCTGCCCCTCGCCCTGGACCGACGAGGCGGTGGTGGCGCGCACCCGCGCGCTGATGACGCGCGCCGGCATGGTGCCGGCCACGGTGAAGCGCGAGATCGCCGGCTTCGTGCTGAACCGGCTGCAGATCGCCCTGGTCAGCGAGGCGTTCCGCCTGGTCGCCGACGGCGTGATCTCCCCGGCCGACCTGGACGCCACCGTCAAGCACGGGCTGGGGCTGCGCTGGTCGTTCATGGGCCCGTTCGAGACCATCGACCTCAACGCCCCCGGCGGTGTGGCCGACTACGTGGCCCGCTATGGCGGGCTGTACACCGAGGTGCAGAACGAGCAGACCCCGATCGAGCTGACCGACGAGGTGGTGGCCGACGTGGAACACGCCCTGCGCCAGAAACTGCCGATGGCGCGCCACCGCGACCGCCAGGAATGGCGCGACCGGCTGCTGATGGGCCTGCTGGCGCACAAGAAGGGCCAGCCGGATTAACCCCGCCGCCGGAGAGCTGCGCCATGGCTGGCCGGTGGTGCTGGTCTGCTTCTGCACCGCGCTGTTCGCCTGGGGCTTCGGGTTCTACGGCGTGTCGGTCTACGTGGCGGAGCTGCACGCCACGCGCGGCTGGTCGGCCACGCTGATCTCGTCGGCGACCACGCTCTACTACCTGTTCAGCGCCCTGCTGCTGACGCGCGTGCCGGGCTGGATCAACCGCCTCGGCCCGCGCGCGGTGCTGCTGGGCGGGGCCACGACGCTGCTCGGCGGCGCCTGCGTGATCGCCTGGGCGGCGCAGCCCTGGCAGTTGTTCGCGGGCTGCCTGGTGATGGGGGTCGGCTGGGCCTGCACCAGCACCGCCGCCCTGGTGGGCACGCTGGCGCTGTGGTTCGACCAGCGGCGCGGCATGGCGATCAGCCTGGCCCTGAACGGCGCCAGCGCCGGCGGCTTCACGGTGGCGCCGGCGCTGGTGTGGTTGGCCCATTCCCACGGCCTGGCGGCGGCGGTGCCGGCGCTGGGCGGGACGCTATTGGTACTGCTGGTGCCGCTGGTGCTGCTCGGCGGCGGCCGGGCGCGGCAGCCGGTGGCGCGGCCGGGGCCGGTGCCGGCGGGGTTCGGAACCCGCCGTCAGGCGCTCAAAAACGGCCATTTCTGGTCGGTTTCCGCCCCGTTTTCGCTCGCAATCATCGCCCAGGTGGGGCTGATCGTGCACCAGGTCTCGTTCCTGCTGCCGCATCTGGGCGCCGAGGGGGCGAGCGTCGCGGTGGGGCTGACCACGCTCTGCGCGGTGCTCGGCCGGATCGGCCTGGGGCTGGTGATCGACCGGCTGGACCAGCGGCGGGCGGCGGCGGCCGGCATGGCGATCCAGGTGGTGGGGGAGGTGCTGATGATGGCGCTGCCCGGCGTGCCGGCGGCGCTGTACGTGGGGTGCGCCTGCTTCGGGCTGTCGGTGGGCAACACCATCACGCTGCCCTCGCTGATCATCCAGCGCGAATTCCCCGCCGGCAGCTTCGGGATGCTGGTCGGGCTGTCCACGGCGGTGGGCCAGCTCGGCTATTCCTTCGCGCCGGCGATCATCGGCGTGGTGCACGACCTCTCGGGCGGCTATGGCGCGGCGCTCGGCCTGTGCGCGGCGCTGGAGGCGGTCGGCGCGCTGCTGCTGCTGGGGTGGCGGGGGCGCTAGCCGCCCCCGCTTTGCCTCAGCCCTTCAGCCGTTTGGTCCAGGCGGCCAGCGCCTGCATCAGGCCGCGCACGAATTGCTGGCTGGCCTCGTCGGTCAGCCGGCGCTCGGCGCTGAAGCGCTGGCCGGCGCCGCCGATCAGCACCTGTGGCCCCACCATCACCTGCGCGCCCACGTTCAGCAGGATCTGCCGCAGGTGCAGCTGCGCCCGGATCGAGCCCAGCGCGCCGGGGCTGGCGCCCATGATGGCGATCGGCTTGTTGTCGAACGGCTGGTGCGGCGGGCGGCTGGCCCAGTCGATCGCGTTCTTCAGGATGCCGGGGATCGAGGCGTTGTATTCCGGGGTCACGATCAGCAGCGCGTCGGCGGCGCGGATCTTTTCGCGGAACAGTTCGGCGGCGGCGGGGATGCCCGACCCGGCCTCCAGGTCGCCGTCGTAGAACGGGATGTCGCGGAAATCATGCGTTTCCACCGTCATGCCCTCGGGGGCGAGTTCCACGGCGGCGTTCAGCGCCATGGCGTTGAAGCTGCCGCTGCGGAAACTGCCCGCGATGCCCAGAACCTTGATGGTGTCGCTCTCGCTCATGTAGCCCTCATGGAGATGAATGGTGGCGATACCCTCGCGGGGCCGGGCGATTGTGTCAAACCGTCACGGGTCAGGCTGTCACGGGGCCACGAGGTCATGGGGTGGCCAGGAAATCGGCCAGCGTGAGCGCCACCACGGTGGTGGCGCGGTAGAGCTCCTCCAGCGGCACCCGCTCGTCGGCGCGGTGGGCGTTGGCTTCCTCGATGCTGCGCGGGCCGGCGCCGTACAGCACGATCGGCACGCCGGCGGCGGCGTAGTGGCGGGCATCGGTGTAGAGCGGCACGCCGCCGGCGGTGACCGGCTCGCCCATCTCGCGCGTCGCGTGGGCGCAGAGCAGCTCGGTCAGCCCGCGCGCGGCGGGGGTGGGGGTGAGGGGGGTGGCCAGCAGGATGCGGCGCACCGCCACGCCGGCCTGCGGGAACGCCGCGGCGGCGGCGGCGATCACCGCGCGCAACTCCGCCTCCACCGCCTCCGGCCGCTCCTCCGGCACGATGCGGCGGTCCATGCGGAAGGTCACGCGGTCGGGCACCACGTTGGTGTTGATGCCGCCCGCGATCAGCCCCACGGTGAGTTGCGGCGCGCCGATGCCGGGCACCTTGGAGGCACGGGCGGCCAGGGTGGGGCGCCAGGCGTACAGCGCCGCCAGGATGGCGCTGGCGGCCTCCAGCGCGTCCACCCCGGCCGAGGGGCGGGCGGCGTGGGCGGAGCGGCCGGTGACCTCCACCTCCAGGTGCAGGCAGCCGTTATGCGCCTCCACCACCTGGTAGGAGAAACCGGCGCCGAGCGCGAAATCCGGCTTGCTGATGCCGTGCGAGAGCAGCCAGGCCGGACCGATCTCGCCGCCGGTCTCCTCGTCGTAGGTGATGTGCAGCTCCACGGTGCCGCGCGCCAGGCCCGCCCGCTCCAGCGCCAGCAGGGCATAGGCGTAGGTCGCGATGTCGGACTTGGACACCGCGGCGCCGCGGCCGTACATCCAGCCGTCGCGGATTTCCGCGCCGTAGGGATCGGCGGTCCAGCCCTCGCCGGGCGGCACCACGTCGCCATGCGCGTTCAGCGCGATCACCGGGCCGTCGCCGAAGCGGCGGCGCACCACCAGGTTGGTCGCCGAGACCATTCCATGCGCGCGGGCGACCGCGTCGGGGACCTTGTGGCGCTCCACCGTCATGCCCAGCGCTTCCAGCAGGGCGGCGGTGCGCGCGGCGTGCGGGTCGCAATCGCCGGGCGGGTTGTCGGAGGGCACGCGCACCAGCTCGGCCAGGAATTCCACCTGGGCGGCGCGGTGCTGCTGCAGGAAGGCGCGGACGGCCGGGCGGTCGGTTTCGGTCATGGCGGGCTCCATCGCGCCCGCGCGTCGGCCGGGCGTGCCCGCGTGATGGCCGATCCGGCGGCCGCAGGCAAGCGGGGGCGGGGTGCGACGCGGGATTGAAACATGCAACCATTGTCCTGTATCGCCCATTGTCATGTATTGTCAGGGCAGCCAGGGAGTGCACCGCCGTGTCGGGAGTGGCTGACCATGACGTTATCCTGCTGGAGGATGACGACGATTTCGCCGTGGAGCTGTGCGAGTATCTCGGGCGGCACGGCTTCTCGGCGGTGCAGGTGCGCACCGTGGACGCGCTGCTGCGCCGGCTGGCGCAGGGGCGGGTGGAGGCGGTGATTCTCGACCAGTTCGTCGCGGCGAACGACATCATCATGTCGCTGGCCGATATCCGCCGCGCCTATGCCGGCGGGCTGGTCTTCCTGACCGGCAACGAGGAGCTGGCCGACCGGGTGATGGGCCTGGAGATGGGGGCCGACGACTTCATCTCCAAGCTGGCCCCGCCGCGCGAGATCGTCGCCCGGCTACGCTCGGTGATCCGCCGCTCCTCCGAGCGGTTGCAGGCCCGCGCGGCCGGCGCGCGCGAGGGCGGCTGGGTGGTCGATCGCCAGCGCCGGCAATTGTTCCAGCCCGGCGGCGCGGTGGTGCACCTGACCGCCCACGAGTTCGAGCTGCTGGCGGTGCTGCAGGCCCATCTCGGCGCGGTGGTCTCGCGCGACGCGCTGTCGGAGGCGGTGCTGCGGCGGCCCTATACGGTGCTCGACCGCTCGGTGGACAACCTGGTGCTGCGGCTGCGCAAGCAACTGGCGGCGCATGGGGCCAGCGACGACCTGATCAAGTCGGTGCGGGGGGCAGGGTATGTGTTTATCGGGTTTCCGGCGGGGGGTGGGAGTAATTAAGGAAGGCTTCTTTTTGTGAACAAAAAGAAGCAAAAAAACTTTATTCGCTGGAGTCTCCCCAGTCCGGGCCGGGTCCCCAACGAATAAAAGTTTTTTGGTTCTTTTTTTCAAAAAAGAACCGCTTCCTTAATGCAACCTGGGCGCCCGCAGGAAGCTGCTCCGATCCGCCGAGGTCACCCGCACCGTGACCTTGCTGCCATCGCGGCCCAGCCGCAGTACCACCGGGGTACCGGCCGGCCCGACGGCCCACAGCTTGCGCCACAACTCGGCGAGGTCGGCCACCTCCTGATCGCCCACGCCCAGGATGCGGTCGCCCTGCTGCACACCGGCCTCGGCCGCCGGGCCGCGCTCGGCCAGGCCGCCGACCACCAGCCCGCCCTCGTTCTCCATGGCGTACAGCCCCAGCCAGGGGCGCGGCGGCTGGGCGGCGCGGCCGCGGGTCAGCAGGTCGTCCAGCACCGGGCGCAGATGCGCCACCGGCACCACCATGTTCATGTCGGTCCGCTTCTTGCCGTCGCCTTGTTGCAGGATCAGCGAGCCGGTGCCCATCAGCCGGCCGTCCTTGCCGATCAGCGCCGAGCCGCTCCAGAACGGGTGGGCGGGGGCGGTGAAGATGGCGTTGTCCAGCAGGTATTCCCAGTAGCCGGCGAATTCCTGCCGGCCGACCACCCGGGTTTCGATGGCGTGGTGGCGCCCGCCGCCGGCCGCCAGGATGGCGTCCGCCCCCACCGCCAGCGCGTCCGAGTCGCCCAGTTCCAGCGCCGGCACGCCCAGCCGGCCCAGCGCCTGCACCAGGCCGAAGCCGCTCGCCTGGTCGAACGCCAAGGCGTGGCCGGCGACGGCGCGGCCGTCATGGGTGATCAGCCAGACCTGCTCGGCCTCGGTGATCAGGTAGCCGATGGTCAGCACCAGCCCGTCCTCGCGGATCACCACGCCGTTGCCGGTGCGCTCGGTGCCCAGGGTGCCGGCGGTGAAGGCGTCGGCCGGGACATGCGTGCGCACACCCACCACCGCGCGCAGCGCGGCTTCCAGGTCGAAATCGTAATCGTCGGGGTCCGGCTGGAGGTTCAGCGGGATGTCCCATTCGGGTGTCGGCATATCGGGCATGCGGTCCTGGCGATGACAGCCTTCTATATTGGCTGATCCGTCCCATACGGCAACCATGGCGCGGGCGCCGGGTCAGATTTCCCGCAGCGCCCGGCCCACCGCCGCCAGCGTGGCGTCCACCACCTCCTCGTCATGCTCGGTGGAGAGGAACCACGCCCCCCGCTCCAGCGCCCGCACGCCGTGGCGCAGCAGGGCGGTGGTGAAGGCGACGTAGCGCCGGCGGTCGAACCCGGCGAGGCCGGCCCAGTCGCGCGCCGGCTGGTCCATGCCCAGCGCCACGTGGAATATGGTTGGGAAGCCGGCGACCACCGCCGGAATGCCGGCCTCGGCGAAGTGCCGGCGCATGCCCTCCATCAGCCGGGTGCCGCGCGCCTCAAGCCCGGCGAAGGTGGCCGGGTCGCGCAGCCGGCGCAGGGTGGCCACGGTGGCCGCCATGCTGACCGCCTGGCCGTTATAGGTGCCGCCATGCATCACCCCCTGGGCGAGCTGGTCCATCAGTTCGGCCCGCCCGGCGATGGCGGCGACCGGGAAGCCGTTGGCGATCGCCTTGGCGAAGGTGGCGAGGTCGGGTGTCACCCCGAAATGCGCCTGCGCGCCACCCGGGCCGACGCGGAAGCCGGTGATCACCTCGTCGAACACCAGCACGCTGCCGGCTTTGGTGCAGGCCTCGCGCGCGCCCTCCAGATAGCCGGGCAGGGGGAAGATGCTGCCCTGGTTGCACATCGCGGCTTCCATGATGACCATCGCCACGTCGCCGCGGGCCAGCCGCTCGCGCAAGGCGGGCAGGTCGTTCCAGGGCAGCACGTCGATCTCCGCCCCGGCATCCGGCAACTGGCCGCGGCTGCCCGCCACCGGGCCGGCGGCGTCTGGCGGCGGGGTGGTGGACCAGAGGATATTGTCGAACCAGCCATGGTAGTGGCCGGCGAACTTCACCACCACGCGCCGCCCGGTGGCGGCGCGGGCGATGCGCAACGCCGCCTGCACCGCCTCGCTGCCCGAGGAGGCGAAGCGCATCCGCTCGGCGCAGGGCACCATCTCGCAGACCAGCCGCGCCGCCTCGGCCTCCAGCGCGCTCTGGCCGCCGTACAGGATGCCGTTGGGCAGTTGCCGTTGCACCGCCGCGATCACGTCGGCCGGGGTGTGGCCCAGGATCATCGGGCCCATGCCCAGGTAGTAGTCGATCAGCCGGTTGCCGTCGGCGTCGATCAGGTGCGCGCCGTCGCCGCGCTCGATCACCAGGGGGGTGGGCGAGATGCCGAGGCGGAAATTGCTGGACACCCCGCCGGCGAGGTATGCGGCGGCCTCGGCGATGCGGCGGCGGGATTCGTCGAAGTGCAGCGCCTCGGCCGGGTGGGTGTTGCGCCCGTCTCCTGTGCGCCCATCTCCTGTGCGCCCGTCATCGGCCGTGTGCGTCGGCATCGCCGGCTCCTCCTGATGCTGCCGGAGGCTCCCGCCCGACCGTTGCGCTGTCAAGCCGCCGTTCTACATGCGGGCGACGACGATCGCCATGGCGGTGTTCAGGCTCTCGCCGAACACCGGGTAGGCGGCGGCGACGGCGGTTATGATGAAGCCGATGATGATGGCGTATTCCGACGCGGCGATGCCCCGGCGGTCGGTCAGTAGCGCGAACCGGCTGCGGCGGTGCGGCATGTGGGCGGCTCCCCAGGGTGCGGACGGTCGCGGAATGACGGCCAGGCGGCACCAACCGCCAGTCATTGCACAAACAGATGTCCATCCGGTTACAGCATGGCCATGATTATGGATCGGTATACATCATAACCATGATGGCGCATAACCATCCGGCGCCCCCTTGCGCGGACCGTTCCGCCAGCGGACACTCCCGCCGCGAGGGAGCGAGCGACACCACCGATGGAACCGACCGACGGCCTGCCGCCGCCCCAGCGCCGCCGCGCGCTGTTCACCCTGGCGCTGGCCATCGCGGTCTCGGTACTCGGCAGCGCCCTGCCCAACATCGCCCTGCCGAGCATCGCCCACGACCTGGGGGTGACGCCGGCCGCCTCGGTCTGGGTGGTCAACGCCTACCAGATCGCGGTGACGGTGACGCTGCTGCCGTTTTCCTCGTTGGGCGACATCCTGGGCTACCGGCGGGTGTATTTCTGGGGGCTGGTGATGTTCACCGCCGCCTCCCTGGCCTGCGCGCTGGCGCCCAGCCTGCCGCTGCTGACGCTCGCGCGGGTGTTCCAGGGGCTGGGGGCGGCGGGGCTGATGAGCGTCAACACCGCGCTGATCCGCACCATCTTCCCGCATGCCATGCTGGGGCGCGGCATGGGGGTGAACGCGCTGATCGTGGCGACCTCCTCGGCGCTGGGGCCGACGGTGGCGGCGGCGATCCTCTCGGTGGCGGACTGGCCGTGGCTGTTCGCCGTCAACGTGCCGATCGGGCTGCTGGCGATGGCGCTGTTCGGCGCGCTGCCGGGCTCGCCGCGGGCCCGCCACCGCTTCGACCTGCCGGGCGCGGTGCTGAACGCGGCCACGTTCGGGCTGTTCATCACCGGGCTGGACGGTTTCGGCGGCGACCAGCCGCGCGGGGTGGCGGTGGGGCTGATGCTGGCGGCGGTGGGCGTCGGCGTGGTGTTCGTGCGCCGCCAGGCCACGCTGCACGCGCCGATGCTGCCGGTGGACCTGTTCGCCAACCCGGTCTTCGCGCTGTCGGTGGCCACCTCCATCTGCTCCTTCGTGGGCCAGACCTCGGCCTATGTGGCGCTGCCCTTCCTGTTCCAGGCCGGCGGCGCCAGCGCCATCGAGACCGGGCTGCTGATGACACCCTGGCCGCTGACGGTGGCGGTGGTGGCGCCCTTCGCGGGGCGGCTGTCCGATCGGTTCTCCGCCGGGCTGCTGGGCGGGCTGGGGCTGGCGATGATGGCGGCCGGCATGCTGGCGATCGCGCTGCTGCCGGAGGGGCCGGCGTTCTGGAACGTCGCCTGGCGCATGGCGCTGACCGGGGCGGGGTTTGGGCTGTTCCAGTCGCCCAACAACCGGCAGCTGATGAGCGCCGTGCCGCGCGAGCGCAGCGGGGCGGGCAGCGGCATGCTCTCCACCTCGCGCCTGCTCGGCCAGACGGTGGGGGCGGCGCTGGTGGCGGTTCTGTTCCACCTCACCGAGGCGGGGGGCGTGGCGCAGGGCGCGCATGCGGTGATGCTGATGGCGGCCGGCTTCGCGGCGGTGGCGGCGACGCTGAGCGCGCTGCGGCTGCTGCGCTGAGGGGATAGCGCCGCCGCCGCATCGCAAGGCTCAGTTCAGCGTCAGCCCGGCATCGACGATGAAGTTCTGCCCGGTGCAGCCGGACGCCTCGTCGGACGCCAGGAACAGCGCCATGCGGGACACGTGGCTGCCATCCAGCGGCAGCTTCAGTGCCTGCGCCTCCAGGATCGCCCGGTCGATCTCCGGCGAGCGCCACAGCCGCGCCTGCCGCGGGGTGTTGATGGCGCCGGGGACGATGCAGTTCACCCGGATGCCGGCGGCGCCCAACTCGCGCGCCAGGGTGCGGGTCATGCCGTTGATGGCGGCCTTGGCGGCGGTGTAGCCCACCATGCCCGGCCGGGCGCGCATCCACGAGATCGACCCCATCAGGATCACCGCTCCCGCCCCCCGCGTGGCCATCGCCGGCGCCACCTGCTGGGTGGCGAAGAACTGGTGGTCCAGGTTCAGCGCCAGGGTGCGCCGCCAGTCCTCCGGCTCAACCCCCTCCCAGCCATGGCGGTCGTCGCGCGCCGCGTTGTTGACCAGGGCGGCGATCGGCGCCTCGGCCTCCAGCGCCGCCAGGGTGGCGCGCAGCGCCGCGATGTCGGTCACGTCGCAGGACCGGAACGCCGCCCCGGTCTCGGCGGCCAGCGCCGCGCCGGCGGTCGCGTCGATATCCAGCATCGCCACCCGCGCCCCCTGCGCCGCGAAGCCGCGCACCATCTCCGCCCCGATGCCCGAGGCGCCGCCGGTGACCACCACATGCCGCCCGGCGAGCGAGGCGTAGCGGGCGCCGGCGTAGCTCATGCGAGGGCCTCCACGGCGAACACCGTCCGCCCGCCGCGTGCCTCGCCGGGGGCGAGCACCAGCACGCCGTGGTCCGGCTCGCTGTCCATGCGGTTCAGCGCGTCGTTCATGTGGCTCACCGGCTCCACGGCGAAGAAATCCTTGCCGTCCGGCACGTACACCACGGCGTGGCCGAACACCGGGTCGGCCGCGATGGTCAGCGCGTAGCCCAGGTCGGGATAGGCCAGCCGCGCCCGCCCGTCCCAGCCGGCGAAGCCGTTGTCCACGAAATGCGCCCCCACCCGCATGCCGGCGCGATAGTCCCATTCCGGCGGCAGCGCGATCCGCTCCGACGGGATCTGCCCCGGCCGCCCGTTGCGCCAGACCGATTGCGCACTGAATTGCAGCGTCGCCGCCGGGCTGCGCGGAAAGAACGGGTGCAGCCCGAAGCCGGCCGGGGCGGGCTGGCTGTCGGTGTTCTCCATGCCGATCCCGATCGCCAGCGCATCGGCGGTCAGCGTGAACTCCTGCCAGGCGCGGAAGGCGAACGGCCAGTCCGCCGAGGGCGCGTGCACCAGTTCCAGCCGCGCCGTGCTCGCGGTATGCGCCGCCACCGTCCAGGCCCGCAGCCAGCCGACGCCGTGGATAGCGAAGCCGCCGAACCGCTCCGGCAGCGTGTGGGTGACGCCCTGCCAGGTGAAGCGCCGCCCGGCGACGCGGTTGGAGAACGGCACCAGCGGATAGCTGGCCAGCAGCCGCGCGTTGTTCTCCGCCCGCGCCTGCGCCAGCACCTCCGGCGCGGTCGGCCGCATCATCGCCCGCCCGCCCCGCCGCCATTGCACGATCGACCCGCCGATCTCCGGCGCCAGCAGCAGCGTGGCCTCGCCCGCCGTCAGTGTCAGCATCGCGATGCTCCCCCTCAGGCGGGGGTGAGGCGGATGCGCAGCCGCGCCGCCGCGTCCACCGCCGGTTGCGAATACAGCAGCGGCACATACTCGCCCGCCGCCCAGAGCGGCGCCAGGTCGCCGTAATGCGGGCTGCGCGGGTCGCCGGACTGGCCCGGCGCGTTGATCGCCCGGCTGTTGTCCCAGGCGCCGACATCCAGCACCATGCGGAACGAGGCGCCGGAGGTGACGCGGAAATCGGTCGCCCGGTAGCCGGCATTCATCACGCAGGAGCCGGAGCCGCCCTTGGCCAGCGGGCCGACATCCGCCGCCCCCTGCATCACCGGCGACAGCGGATGCTCGAAATAGCCGTGATGCAGCGCGCCCCATTGCCAGCGCGCCGGCTCCGCGCCCAGCCGCGCGCGGCCGTCGGCGACGGCGGCGGCCAGCGTGCGCAGCAGCATGGCGTCCCGGTCCGCCAGCCGCTCGTCCGGCGTCTCCAGCAGCGCCAGCAGCGTGTCGTGGTCGCCCGGCACCATCAGCGCGCGCACCACCGGGTCGGGCGCGATGCGGTCCAGCAGCGCCGGCTTCAGGTGTTTCGTCCACCACAGCTCGTGCAGCGCCGCCGCCGCACTGCCGCGCGAGAGGTGGAAATCCCAGCCGCGCAGCAGCCCCAGCGCCACCGCCGCCTCGCCCTCGGCGCCTTCCAGCCCGGCCAGGATCGGCGCCAGCCGGCGCGCGGGCACCGAGAGGTCGTCGGTCTGCAACGCCATCGAATCGGCCAGCGTGTGCCGGTCCTGCGCGCCCAGCACCTCGTGGATGCGGTTGGTGCGCGAGCGCTCCGACCATTCGAAGCCGATCCGCCGCTCGTCGATCGGGTAGTCGTCCGGCAGGTTCATCTCGTTGGCGGTGGCCACGAACCCCGCCGCCGGGTTCACCGATTTCGGCAGGTCGTCGCGCGGGTGGAAGCCCTCCCACTCGTAGCGCCCGTCGCCCGGCACCGGCAGCAGCCCGTCCCAGTTGCGCCGCACCGGGGTGCGCCCGGCGGCGAACCAGGCGATGTTGCCGGCGGCGTCGGCATAGACATGGTTCACCGAGGGCGCCGACCAGTGCCGTAGCGCCGCCTCGTATTCCTCCAGCGTGGTCGCCTGCATCACCGCCAGCGAGGTGGAATAGGCCGAGGACCCCGGCTCGAACCACACCGAGCGCACCGCGTAGGCGCGGCCGGCGGCCTCGTGCACCACCGGGCCGTGGCGGGTGAATTTCAGCACCACCTCCTGCGCCGGGGCGCCCTTCACGGCCAGCGCCTCGCGCACCACCCGCATGCGCTCCCAGCCCGCGCCGTAGCGGTACAGCTCGGGGTCGTCCGGGCTGGTCTCGTAGACATACAAATCCTCCTGATCCATCGGGAAGATGGTCAGGCTGAACGCCGAATGCCCGTTATGGCCGAACGAGATGCCCGGCACCGCCGGCTCGCCGCAGCCGATCGCGTCGATCCCCGGCCCGGTGAGGTGCACGATGTAGCGCAGCGAGGGCAGGGCGTGGGCCCGATGCGGGTCGCTGCCCAGCACCGGCCGGCCGGTGGCGGTGCGCTGCGGCGCCACCGCCCAGTTGTTGGAGCCTTGCAGGTACACGTCGCCCAGCTCGGTCACCCCGGTCCAGCGCCAGGCGTCGTCCAGCGTCGCCGCCAGCCGCTCGGGGCTGAAATCCGGCGCCACGGTGGCCAGCTTGAACACCGTCAGCACCTCGGGCGGAATGCTGGCGAGGTCCAGCCCGTCCGGCACGATCGGCGTCCAGGCCGGCTCGATCGCCTTGCGCGCCAGGTCGGTGCGGGCATCGGCGCGCGCCATTACCTGCGCCCGCGCCACTTCGGACAGCACGTTGCGCACCAGCGCGTGGCTGCGGATGCGCACCACGTCGGCGGCCTTCCAGCGCTGCGGGCGGGTGCCCATGGCGGCGAACTCGGGCGCCAGCAGCTCCGGCCGCGCCTCGGTCTGGCCGATCCAGGCGTTCAGCCCGGCCACGAACGCCTCGGTGATGGCGCGCGCCTCGGTGGTGCCATAGGCGGCCCACTCGGCCTCCATGTCGCCGCGATACAGGAACAGCCGCGCCGCCCGGTCCTGCGCCAGGAAGCCCGGCCCGAAATCGGCCGCCAGCAGCCCCAGCCCGCGCTTGCGCCACAGGTCGAGCTGCCACAGCCGGTCCCGCCCGGCGTTGAAGCCCTGCACGAAGAACACGTCGCGGCGGGTGGCGGCGCGGATATGCGGGATGCCCCAGCGGTCCACCACGATCTCGGCTGGCTGCTCCAGCCCCGGCACGGCGTGAACGGTCTCGGCGGCGGCATCATCCGGCATGTCTGCTGTTCCCTCGGTGGCGCGCCAGAGTTTCACGCCCCCGCCGGAGCGGCAAGCCGGCCCCCCGGTACGGCTCGAAGCAAGAAGAATCACATGGAGACGGGGAGGCGGGGAGAAGAACGGCCTGCTTCTCCCCGCCTCCTCGTCTCCATGTGAATCTCGCCTTCCTTGCCCGCTACTCCACCGGATCCAGCGGCCAGATCGGCCGCCGCACCCGGCTGAAGCCACCCTGGCGCAGGATCACCGAGCCCAGGCCGCCGCCATCCACGGTGATCACCTCGCGGCCGATCGGCTCGAAGGCGGCGCGGAAATGGTGGTTGGACTTCACCGCGATGGTGGTCATGCGCGTCGGGTCGATGCCCATCGAGGTGAGCTGCGCGGTGTCGTTGGCCTGCCCGTTATTGGTGATCACCACGATGTCGATGCCGCCGACGCGGAACACCATCGACAGCCCGAAATCCACCCACACGCCGCCGCCCATCGGCCCGAATTTCTGGAACCGCCCGTCGGTGATCGCCACCACCTGCCCGGCCAGCGTCAGCGGCCCGCCGCCGGCCGCCGGGTCGTGCTTGCCGCCCAGCAAGATGGCGCCGACATTGCCCACCCCGATCGCCTGGCCGTCCAGCACCGCCTTGGGATCGTAGATGGCGTAGAATACGGCGTTCTGCAGGTCGGCGGCGATCATCGCGCGCAGCAGGTTGGTCGCGTCGCCGTAATGGCCGCTGCCGGGGTTGTCGGTCACGTCGGCCATGATCAGCGGCTTGTCGTGCCCGTCATTGGTCCGCTGGCCCTCGCCGGCCTTGGCATGGGCCACCGCCTCCTCGATGGAGCGATGGGTCACGCTGACGAAATGGCGCGTCGCCCAGGCATGGTCCATGAAGTCCTCGGCGATCGCCAGCGCGGCGGCTTCGTCGTCGTCGGTGGTCACGGTCACGCTGGGGCCGATGTCGTGAATGTCCGCCGCGGTGAAGCCGGCGCACACGCTCACCACCAGGGCGCGGCCCTCGCGCTCCAGCGCCTCGCCCCGGTCGATCAGCTCGCGCATCGGCCCGGTCTGGGTGCGCCCGCCATCCAGTCCGCGCAGCATCGGCCGCCTGGCGATCACCGTGCGCGGCCGGATCTCCCCGGCCATCGCCCGCTCCAGCAGCTCGGCCCCCTGCCAGGCGCGCTCGTAATAGTCCACGTGCGGATAGGTGCGCACCGCGATCAGCGCATTGGCCAGGCGCGCCATCTGCTCGGTGATGTTGCCGTGCAGGTCCAGCGTCACCACGATCGGCACGTCCGGGCCCACCGCCGCGCGCAGCCGGCGCAGCAATTCGCCCTCGCCGTCCTCGTGGCTCTCGGTGACCATGGCGCCGTGCAGGTGCAGCAGCGCGCCGTCGATGCCGCCCTCGGCGCCGGACAGCAGCATGCCGGCCAGCGTGTCGAAGGCGAGGTCGGTCACCGTGCCGGAGGGATTGGCCGAGGCGGCGACGGGGTGGGACAGCGTCCAGCCATATTTGTCCGCCGCCTCGAAGGTGGCGCCCAGCGCGCTGCGGGTGCCGCGCCGTGCGCCCGGGATCTCGTTGGCCGCGATCAGCCGGCCGCGGCGGAAATTCTCCAGCGTGGTCGGCACGATGCTGAAGGTGTTGGTTTCATGCGCGATCTCGGCGGTCAGCACGCGGCGGCTCATCGGTGTCTTCTCCTGGTCCTGGTGGTGCGAGGCTAGAGCATGATCGCCAGCCCGCGCCAGCCGGCCCCTAAATCGCCGCCAGTTCCGCCCGCGCGGCCGCCAGCAGCGCCTCGGCCTGCGCGCGGTGGCGGGCGGGCAGGGCGGGGCCGAGATAGTCCAGGTAGCGCGCCAGGTACTGCGCCCGCCGCGCCGGGTCCTCGTCGGGCAGGGCGATGAAGCGGGTGTCGTGGAACGACATCTCGCGGATCACGAAGGCCGGCACCGGCGCGCGCATCGGATGGAAGCCGGGGTTGGTGGAGCCGGGCACCGTGCTGGCGGGGTGGAACTCGCCGATCATCTGCCCGGCCTCGATGAAATGCGGCTTCAGCAGCCGGTGGCCGCCATCGATGAAGCCGCCGGCCCGCTCCGCCGGCAGGTCCGGAAAGAACACCACCAGCGAGCGCAGCGCCCGCGCCGGGGCTTCGGTTGGCCCCATGGCGGCGAACACCTCGCGCAGCGGCGCCATCGCCGCGAAGGCGTCGCGCGCCTCGCAGCCCTCCGCCCGCCCGATGGCGAAGGTCACCAGCCCGCGCTGCAGGGCCGGCCCCACGAAAGGGCAGACGGCACCTGGCCGGTTCAGCCCGTCATGCGGCTGGGTGATGAAGTCGCGCAGCCAGTCCAGCCCGGCCCGGTACGCCGGATAGCGCGCCGCGCGCGCGCCGGCGGCGTCCGCGGTGCAGATCGAGTCCGCCACCACATGGTCCTGCAGGCGGGGAAGGGGGTGCTGGCACGGCATGGTCGCGGCACCTCCTGTCTGTGCTGGCGGGGTGTTCGTCCTGGCTGGGGGCGTGTCCGCGGCCCCCGCTTTCGGGCAAGTATACATTTGCGTACATTTACGTAGGGGTTTGTCAAAAATGCGGTAGGATCGTGAAAAAAGCGGGGTTCAAACGACAATATAACAGTCATTCGACCATCAATCCAAATACGGCCGCGCCGCCGGCAATCGCCCGCCAATACGGCATTGCGCGGGTGCGGCGATAGCCCGAAGTATTCGCCCGGCTACATCGCTTCACCGCCCATCACGGAGTCGTGCCGGCATGACCAGGCCTGCCCTGACCGCCCTCCTCAACCGCGCCAGCGGCCCGCTCTACCGCCAGGCGGCGCAACACCTGCGGCAGGCCATCACCGGCGGGCGGCTGAAGCTGGGCGCCGAGCTTCCCACCGAGGCGGTGCTGGCGGAAGGTTTCGGCGTCAGCCTGATCACCATCCGCGCCGCCCTGCGCGAGCTGGAGGGCGAGGGCCTGATCCGCAAGCGCGCCGCCAAGACCGCCGTGGTGGCCGGCACCCAGCCGCGCGGCCAGCCGGACACGGCCATGGCGCGCCAGGTGAACAGCCTGGACGACATCGTCGCCGCCACCGACGGCGCCCGGCTGGAGATCGCCAGCTACCGCCCCGCGCGCTCGGCCGAGGCGGCGCGGGAGTTCGGGCTGGACGGACGCGGCATGCTGCCCTGCCTGCGCGGCCGGCTGCTGCGCGGCGGCGCCCCGCTGGCGGCCTTCACCATCTTCTTCCCGCCGGATATCGGCCGCCAGCTCAAGCGGGCGGATTTCGACGACGTGGTGGTGTTCCGCTCGGTGGAGCGGCGGCTGGGCATCCGCATCGCCGGCGCGCGCATCACGGTGGGCGCGCAACTGGCCGACCCGGCGCTGGCGGCGCTGCTGGACTGCGACGAGGGCGCGCCCGTCCTGGCCAGCCGCACCGTCTATCGCGATACCGCCGGCGCGCCGGTGGAGGTCACGCTGACCCGCCATCGCGGCGACAATTACAGCATGAGCTACGAGGTGCCGGCGCGCTGAACAGATATGTATAAGATATAATTATTTTTCATACCTAATAGGGGGTTTGCAGCCGGCGCCGGGCGCGCGATGCTGCGCCAACCAACCCGGAGGACGCCGCCATGCAGCCAGAAGACGCCATCTATCCCAGCCTGCGCGACCGCGCGGTGTTCGTCACCGGCGGCGCCAGCGGCATCGGCGCCGCCATCGTCGAACATTTCGCCGCCCAGGGCAGCCGCGTCGCCTTCGTGGACATCCAGGCCGAGGCCGGCCAGGCGCTGGCCGAACGGCTGGCCGGCGCCGGCCGGCCGAAGCCGCTGTTCCTGCAGTGCGACCTCACCGATATCAAGGCGTTGCAGGCCGCCGTTGCCGAGGCGGGTGCGGCGATGGGGGATTTCACCGTGCTGGTGAACAACGCCGCCCATGACGACCGGCACGACTGGCGCACCGTCACCGTGGAATACTGGGAAGGCCGGCTGCAGGTGAACCTGCGCCACCAGTTCTTCGCCATCCAGGCGATCGCCCCCATGATGATCGCCGCCGGCCGCGGCTCCATCATCAATTTCGGCTCCATCAGCTGGCACCTCGCCTCCGGCGGCATGCCCGCCTACACCACCGCGAAAGCGGGGGTGGAGGGGTTGACGCGGAGTTTCGCCCGCGACCTGGGGCCGCACGGCATCCGGGTGAACTGCGTCATCCCCGGCTGGATCATGACCGAGCGGCAGAAGGCGCTGTGGGTGACGCCGGAGGCCGAGGCCGCGACGCTGGCCGCGCAATGCCTCAAGGGATTGCTGTATCCGCCTGATCTTGCACGAATGGTGCTGTGGCTGGCGGCCGAGGACAGCCGCATGTGCACCGCCCATACCTGGACGGTGGACGCCGGCCGCTCATAGCCGGCCGACCGCCCCCGCCACGGCGGCGATCACGGCGTCCCAGTCGCCGGGGCGGGGTTGGCGGAACAGCGTGGCGGTGGGGTACCAGGGGCTGTCCGAACGGTGGCGCAGCCAGCGGAAATCGGCCGAAAACTGGAGCAAAACGAGCAGTTTTCGCCCCATTCCGCCGGCCAGATGCGCCACCGAGGTGCAGGACGACACCACCACGTCCAGCTCCGCCACCAGCGCCGCGGTCTCGGCGAAATCGCTGAGGTCGGCGGCGTGGCAGCGCACCCCGGGCAGTCCGGCGAGCATGGCGCGGTCGGCGGGGTCGATCTCCTTGTGCAGCACGTGCAGTTCCACCCCAGTCGCCGCCAGCGCCGGCAGCAGCCGGTCCGGCGGCACCCGGCGCAGCCAGCCGAGCGGGGTGCGCGGGTCGCCGGTCCAGGCCACCCCCACCCGCAACACCCCCCGGCGCGGTCCCAGCCGGGCGGCCCAGGCGGCGCGCAGCGCGGGGTCGGCGTGCAGGTAGGCGGCGGCCGGGATGGTCTCCAGCGTGGTGCCGAAAGCCAGCGGCAGGCTCATCAGCGGGGCGTGCAGGTCGTGCGGCGGCGGCGGCGCGTCGAGCGGGACGAGCTGGTCCGCCAGCCCGTCCAGCAGCCGCAGCAGCGGCGGCGGCGGCGCCAGCACCACGCGGGCGCCGCGCGCGCGCAGCAGCGGGGCGTAGCGGACGAATTGCAGCGTGTCGCCGAAGCCCTGTTCGGCGCGCAGCAGAATGGTACGGCCGGCCGGGTCGGTCTGGCCGAGCCAGGGCGATGCCGGGGCGTCGCCGGCCATCCGCCAGCGGCTTTCATAGCGCGCCCAGCCTTCCGCGTAGCGGCCGAGCGCCAGCAGGGCGGTGGCCTCGCCGAGCATCGCCTCGGCGTTCTCCGGGTCCAGTTCCAGGCAGCGGCGACAGGCGGCGATCGCCTCCTGCGGGCGGTCGAGCAGGGTGAGGGCGGCGGCGCGGTGGCGCCAGGCGAGGGCGGGCTGGTGGCTGTCCGGGATCGGCGCGAGCAGGTCCAGCGCCGTGGCCGCGTCGGCCAGCGCCAGGGCGGCGCCCGCTGCGTCGATCCGGGCGACGGCGGCGTCGGGTTGGGTGGCGTCGGGTTGGGCGGCGATGGCGGTGCGGTAGGCGGCCAGCGCCTCGGCGTGGCGGCCCTGGGTGTGCAGGGCGTTGCCCAGGCCGTGCCATGCCGCCGGGTCGGGCAGGGCGGCGCGGTAGGCGGCCTCGGCTTCCTGGGCGCGGTCCAGGCGCAGCAGCAGCGTGCCCAGGCGCAGGCGCAGCGGCGCCGGGTGCTCCGCCTGTTCGGCGGCCTGGCGCAGATGGATCGCCGCGGCCTGCGGCTGGCCGGCCAGCAGCAGCCGGTCCGCGAGGGCGGCGAGGCGCTCGGCGTTGCCCCCCATTGCGCGGCTCAGAGCGAGGTGAAGCCGTCGTCGGCGGCGATCACCGAGCCGTTCAGGAAGCGCGCCGCCTCGCCGGCGCAGAGCAGCAGCAGCAGCCCGTCGAGGTCGCGCGGCTCGCCCATGCGGCGGCGCGGCAGCGAGGCGACCCAGCGCGCGCCGGCCTCGGTGGCCAGGTAGTCGGCGCTGATCTCGGTGGCGATATAGCCGGGGCAGATGGCGTTAGTGTTGATGCCGTGGCGGCCCCATTCGCGGGCCATCGCGTGGGTCATCTGGATCACCCCGGCCTTGGACATGCCGTAGGTGGACAGCTGCCCGATCGCGCGCTGGCCGGCGATGGAGGCGATGTTGACGATGCGCCCGGCGATCCTGTGCGCCAGCATCTGCCGCGCGGCGGCCTGGGCGACGAAGAAGGCGCCCTTCAGGTTGGTGTCCAGCACCGCGTCGTAATCGTCCTCCTCGATCGTCTCCAGCCGCGCCTGGCGGCTGATGCCGGCGTTGTTGACGAGGATCTCGATGGGGCCGAGCGCGCGCTCCACCTCCGCCGTGGCGGCGCGGATGGAGGCGACGCTGGCCACGTCCATGGCCACCGCCAGCGCCCCGCCCGGCAGCCGCGCCGCCAGGGCTTCCAGCCGGTCGGTGCGGCGGGCGGCGATGGCCACGCGGGCGCCGGCGGCGGCCAGCACCTCGGCGAAACGCTCGCCCAGGCCGGAAGAGGCGCCGGTGACCAGGGCGACGCGGCCTGAGATGTCGTTGGGCATGGGAGGGCTCCAGGAAGGGGGAGGAAGGGCTTCTTTTCTTGGAAAAAAGAAGTAAAAAAACTTTTATTCGTTTGGTGGTTTTCGGGCGGTGGGCTTGCCGCCACGCGGCCCTAAACGAACAAACGTTTTTTGGTTCTTTTTTTCAAAAAAGAACACCTTCCTCAAACCGCCAACCGCACCCGCGCCGCCGCATACTCCCGCGCCAGCCTGGCCACAAGCTCCGCCACCGGCACCACGCCGGTGACCGCGCCGATGCCCTGGCCGGAGCCCCAGATGTCTTTCCACGCCTTCGGCTTGCCGCTGTCGAAGTTCATTTTCGACGGGTCGGAGACCGGCAGGTTCTCCGGGTCCAGCCCGGCGCGCACCAGGGTGGGGCGCAGGTAGTTGCCGTGCACGCCGGTGATGGCGTTGGTGTAGACGATGTCGTCGGCGCCGCCGGCCACGATCATCTCCTTGTAGCCCGTCACCGCGTTGGCCTCCTCGGTGGCGATGAAGGCCGAGCCGATATAGGCGAGGTCCGCCCCGGCGGCCTGGGCGGCCAGGATGGCGCCGCCATTGGCGATGGCGCCGGACAGCGCCACCGGCCCGTCGAACCAGGCGCGGATTTCCTGCAGCAGAGCGAAGGGCGAGAGCGTGCCGGCATGCCCGCCGGCGCCGGCGGCCACCGCGATCAGCCCGTCGGCGCCCTTCTCGATCGCCTTGCGGGCGAAGGTATTGTTGATCACGTCGTGCAGGGTGATGCCGCCATAGGCGCGGGTGGCGGCATACACCTCCTCACGCGCGCCGAGCGAGGTGATGGTGAGCGGCACCTGATATTTCACGCAGACCTCCAGGTCGTGCATCAGCCGCGTGTTGCTGCGATGCACGATCTGGTTGACCGCGAAGGGGGCGGCCGGGCGGTCGGGGTGGCGGGCGGTGTGCTCGCCAAGCTCGCCGATGATGCGCTTGAGCCATTCCTCCAACATCTCGGCCGGGCGGGCGTTCAGCGCCGGGAAGCTGCCGACGATGCCGGCCTTGCACTGGGCGATGACCAACTCCGGCGTGGAGACGATGAACATCGGCGAGGCGATCACCGGGAGCGACAGGCGCTGCAGCACGGGGGGGAGGGACATCGGGCTCTCTGCTTGCGGGAGCGCCGACGATACGATGAAACGGCGCCAGTGAAACAGCCCGGGTGGCGGCCCCCCTATCGCGAGGCCTGGTGGCGGGCTTGCCAGAGCAGGAATTGCTGGAACAGCGCCTCCTTCTGCGCCGTGGTCAGGCCGCCGCCGTTGCTGCCGAGGCTGGTGAGGAAGGTGGTGAAGTCGCGCTGCAACGGCGTGTCGGTGCTGCTGACGGCCATGCGGCGCATGGCCTCCTGCGCCTCGGGGAAGCGCGTCCAGCCCGGCACCTGGGCGGCGAGGTTCACCTCTTTCCATTTGGGGTGCCGGCCCGGCTCCAGGAATTTGGGGAATTTGGCGAAGAACTCGTCCACGAAATGCGCCACCCGCTTGTAGCGGTCGGTGTTCGGCGCCCAGGCATAGGCCGCCATGACGGCGCCGACGGCGATCGTGTCCACGCTGCCGTCGGCCGGAACCAGGTCCGGATAGGCATCGTGGCCGAGCTTGGAGGGGATATAGGTCTGCGCCAGCACGTCGTTCAGCGGAATCGGCAGGAAGTGCAGGCCGGAGCTGCTGTCCAGGCCCGAGAACAGGCGCGCCGGCTTGCCGACGACGTAGATCAGCGCGGCGATCTTACCCTCCTTCAGCTTCGCCAGCGCGCTGTCCTGGTCGTCATGGGCAAGCTGCGCCTTGATGCCGAGGCTTTCGAACAGCAGCTGGGTCGTCATCGCCGTGCCGCTGCCGACCACATCGACGTTGACCGTCTGCCCGGACAGGTCCTGCAGGCGCGTGATGTCGCGCCGCGCCAGGATGTGGACCTCCTCCTCGTAGAGTTTCGCGATGTACTGGATCGCCTGGTCGGCGCCGGGGAAGAGCTGCCGGCGGCGCACATAGGTCAGCGCGTCGGACTGCACGATGCCGACGTCGATGCCCCGGAGGAACAGGATGTCGGAGATGTTCTGCACCGAGCCCTTGCCGACCAGCGGCAGCACCCGCAGGGAGGTGCCGTCGTCGAGCACGGAGGCCAGGTCGGCGGCGATGCGGATATAGGTGCCGGCGACGCCGCCGGAGATCACGCCGACCGTGCCGGCATTCGCCTGCGCCACCCTGGCGGAGGCGCTGCCGGTGGTGTCGGGCGGCGCGACCTGTGCCCGCGCCGGCGACAGGCTCGCCAGCCCGAGCAGGAGGAGCAGCGACAGGCATCGTTTCAGGTGCATCGTCATCTCCCTGTCGGCGGCGCGTCAGCGCGCGGCCGTTCCCAGTCGTTCCAGAAGTTGCACGGCGGCGGTGTCGCCCAGTTCGATGGCCCGGCGGTACCAGCGGCTTGCCGCCTGCGGATCCGCGCGGAACCCCACGACGCCGATCCGGGCAAGGACGCTGGGGTCCGACATCCGGCCGGCGGCCACCGCCGCCGCGGCGCTGCCGGCGTCGGCGGCGCGCTCGTAGAACAGCCGGGCGGCGGAGATGTCGCCCGCGGCGAGCATTTCGTCGCCGCGCCGCATCAGGGTGGCCAGGACGGCTGGCGGCAGGCGCGGCGTGGCGGGCGGCGTGGCTGCCGACGGCGTGGCTGCCGACGGGGCGGCTCTCGACGGGGCGGCTGCCGCCGACGTGGCTCCCGACGGGACGGCTGGCGACGGGGCGGTGCTGGCGACGACGACCGTGGAGGCCGCCATGACAGGCTCTGGCGCGGGGGGCGCCGGGCGCCGGGCTGGCTGGGCCGTTTGGTCCTGGGCGGGCTCGGCCGGGGCTGGTTCGGCCGGGGCTGGTTCGGATCTGGCGGGTACGGCGGGCAACGCGATGGCCACGACGACCCGGGTGGCGGGCGGCGGCGCGGGCAAGGCCGGGACCGGCGCGGCGGCGAAGTCGGCCGCGTCCGGTGGCGGCGGCGCGTCCGGCACGAGATTGGCGAATGCGGCGTTGGAGGCCAGGGGTGGGGTGGCCAGGGGTGGGGTGGCCAGGGATGGGGTGGCGGGCGTTTGGGCGGCGAAATCGGCGGGGTCCGGCACGGGTGGCGCATCCGGCGCGATGCCGGCGAGCGCCGCGTCCACGGCGGCGGGATCCATGCCGGCGGGCTTCACGGCGGCCAAGGGGGCAGCCAAGGGGGCGGCGGCCGATAGGGCGGCGAAGTCGGCGGCATCCGGTGCGGGCGGCGCGCGCGGCAGGACGCCGGCAAGAGTCGCCTCGGCCGCCCTGGCCGCGCGTATCGTGGCCGCGAAATCCTCGCTGCCCGGCGGGGGCGGCGCTTCCGGCGCGACGTTGGCGAACGCGGCGTCGGTGGCCGGAGCGGGGGGGGCGATATCGGCGGTTTCCGGCAGTGGCGGGGGCGAGGGTGCGATGCCGGCGAGGGCCGCATCCACGGCGGCGGTCACGACAACTGGCAGGGCGGCGAAATCGGCGGCTCCGGGCGCGGGTGGGGCGTGCGGTGCGATGCCGGCGAGGGCCGCCTCGGCCGCCGTCGCCGCGAAATCGTCGATGCCTGGCGGTGGCGGGGCTTCCGGCGCGGCGCTGGCGAATATGGCACGGGCGACGGCGGCGCGGGCGGAGGCGGTGGCCGGCTGAAGGGTAGCTCGCGGGGTGGCGGCTGGCGGAGCAGCGGCTGGCGGAGCAGCGGCTGGCGGGGGGGCAACCGGCGCCGGGGGGCTGGTATCGGCGGTCCTCGCCGGGAGCGGCGCTTGCGGGACAGGTTCGGCCGGCGCCGTGGCGGGCGCCGGGCCGGCCGGGGGCGGCCCGCCCGGCGGCACGGCATGGAACTGCCAGGCCGCACCGGCCCCGGCGACCGCGACGGCGAACACGATGGCCCCGGTGCGCCGCATGCGGCCGCCGCTGGCGCGCACCGGCGGCTGGCGCGCGGCCGGGGTTGCCGGCGCGGCTGGTCGCCTGGCAGCGGCGGGCACGGGGGCGGCCGCCACCGCGACAGCCGGCGCGTCCGGCATGGGCGGGTCCGGCGCGGGCACTTCCGGTGCGGGCACGTCCGGCATGGGCGCTTCCGGCGCGGGAACCTCCGGCATGGGCGGGTCCGGCGCGGGCACTTCCGGCATGGGCACTTCCGGCGGGGGCTCGGCCAGGGTGGGCGCAACGGCGGGCTGGATCACCGCCAGCCGTTCCGCCAGGCCCGCCGGCGCCCCGGCCGCCCACACGCCGTGAAACGCCGTGTCCCCGACGAACAGCACCCGCAGCGTCTGCCCGATCATCGCGGACTGGCTGGCGATCAGCACGATGCTGCGCAGCGCCGAGGGTTCCAGCGCCTCCGCGTCGTCGATCCGCAGGATGGTGATGGCCTCGTCGTTGTCGGGGAACAGCAGCCGCTCGCAGGCGCGCGCCGCCTCGTCGGGGGAAAGCTCCGCCGGCTCATCGACGTCCAGCACCTGGCTCAGCACCCGCTTCAGCGTCAGCGTCCCGGGGCCGGTGTTGGCCGCGGTGATCACCCGCGTGTCCGCGCCGGCGATGCTGTCCGGCACATGGCCCAGGTCCGACCGCATGGGCGCCGGGCCGAGCAACGCCACGAACGGCGCGCCGCCGACCAGCGTCGCGACGGCCTGGCTGAACAGCTCCGCCAGCGTGGCCGGACGGTCGTCCCGCGCGGCATCGTCGGAGACGAGCGCATCGGCGGCGACGTGCGCCATCGCATCATCCCTCACGGCAGCACGCAGTTGCATCATTCATACCCGCCAGTTGCCTGCGCCGGACGCCATCCGCCTTAGCGACGCGCCGACTGATGCCAGGATGCTGCCCTGAAATGCAGGTATGCCCCATGCCGGGGCGCTGTAATACTTCACCAGTAAACCAAAATGCCAAGAGATTGATCGATTGCTTAATGAGCCTAGGCAGCACTCTTGTCGTTCTTCAACAACAATCTCGCTGAAGACGCGGCTGCACACCCGCCGGCCGCGCGCGACCGCCGATTTGGCCGGGGCTCGGTTTCAGGCGCCCGTACCGGGGCGGCGCTCGTTCCGGCTTTAGGAGAGTTCCATTTGAATCAAGCAATATCAAATAGTTTGGCGATCATATGGGTTGCCTGCCGGGCGTCGCGCCGGGCTGATAGGCTCGCCCGTGCCGCGTCGGCCGTCGCGCGCCTCGGCGGCACGAAGCTATGGCGGCGCATGCCGTGGGCGAGTTAAGGAAATTACGCACAGTAAAAATGTTTACCTGACAGAAAAGAATGTGCCGCTCCATGGCGCCGGCCGCGCCGCGCGCTCCCGCGAGGGCGGGCTTGCGCGCCGCCGCGGGCAGGCCGAAAATGCGGTGAAACGGACCGGAGGACGCCATGGACCTGAACTTCACGCCCGAGGAAATCGCCTTCCGTGACGAATGCCGGCGGTTTTTCCGCCAGGAATTCCCCGAGGCGATCCGCCGCAAGGTGCTGGAAGGCCAGCACCTGACGCGCGAGGAGATCGTCACCAGCCATCGCCTGCTGAACGCGCGCGGCTGGGCGACGCCGAACTGGCCGAAGGAATGGGGCGGGCAGGACTGGTCGCCGGTGCAGCTCTATTTCTACCAGGACGAGATGCAGCAGGCCGGCGTGCCCTCGCCGCTGGGCTTCAACACCTCGATGGTCGGGCCGGTGATCGCGCAGTTCGGCAACCTGGCCACCAAGGAGCGGTTCCTGGCCAAGACGGCCAACCTCGACATCTGGTGGTGTCAGGGGTTCAGCGAGCCGGGCGCCGGGTCGGACCTCGCCGGGCTGCGCACGCGCGCCGAGCGCCGCGGCGACACCTGGGTGATCAACGGGCAGAAAACCTGGACCACCCTGGCCCAGCATGCCGACTGGATCTTCGTGCTGTGCCGCACCGACCCGGCGGCCAAGAAGCAGGAGGGCATCAGCTTCATCCTGGCGCCGATGGACACGCCCGGCATCACCCGCCGGCCGATCCAGACCATCGACGGCGGCCACGAGGTCAACGAGATCTTCTTCGACGACGTGGTGGTGCCGGCCGAGAACCTGGTGGGCGAGGTGAACAAGGGCTGGGACTACGCCAAGTTCCTGCTCGGCAACGAGCGCACCGGCATCGCCCGCGTCGGCTTCTCCAAGGCGCGGTTGAAGCGCATCCGCGAGCTGGCCAGCCTGGAGCATGTCGGCTCCCACCGCATCATCGACGATCCGAAATTCCGCGAGAAGCTCTCGGCCGTCGAGATCGAGCTGAAGGCGCTGGAGATGACGCAGTTGCGCGTGGTCGCCGGCGATCGCAAGCGCGACAAGGGCAAGCCGGACCCGGCCAGCTCCATCCTGAAGCTGAAGGGCTCGCAGATCCAGCAGACCTCGACCGAGCTGCTGATGGAGGTGGTCGGCCCCTACGTGATGCCCTTCGCGATGAGCGACGAGGGTAGCGGGCGCAATGAAACCGGCTATGGCCCCGATTACGCCGCCGGGGCGGCGCCAGCGTATTTCAATACGCGCAAGGTGTCGATCTATGGCGGCTCCAACGAGATCCAGCGGAATATCATCGCGAAGGCGATTCTGGGATTCTAGGAAAGAAGATTCACATGGAGGCGGGGAGGCGGGGAGAGGCAAGAGTGAAAGGCTTTCTGCTTCTCCCCGCCTCCCCGCCTCCATGTGTTTCTTTGCTTGCTTGTCTGCTTACCGACCGGGGAAATGCCACATGGATTTCGACCTGACCGACGACCAGCGCCTGTTGAAGGACAGCGTCGATCGCCTGATCGCCGACCGCTACGATTTCGAGCAGCGCAAGAAGGCCCGCACCGAGAAGGACGGCTGGAGCCGGGCGATGTGGGCGCAGTTCGCCGAACTCGGCCTGCTCGGCCTGCCCTTCGCCGAGGAGCATGGCGGCTTCGGCGGCGGGCCGGTGGAAACCATGATCGTGATGGAGGCGTTCGGCCGCGGCCTGGTGCTGGAGCCGTTCCTGGCCACCGTCATCCTCGGCGGCGGGCTGGTCCGCCGGCTGGGCAGCGCCGCGCAGCAGGACGCGCTGCTGCCGCAGGTCGCCGCCGGCAAGCTGCTGCTGGCCTTCGCGCATGTGGAACGCTTCTCCCGCTACGACCTGTCCGACGTGCAGGCCACCGCCACCCGCGCCGGCGACGGCTGGGTGCTGAACGGCGAGAAGAGTGTGGTGCTGCACGGCGACTGCGCCGACAAGCTGCTGGTGACCGCGCGCACCGCCGGCGGCCGGCACGACCGGGCCGGCATCGGGCTGTTCCTGGTCGATGCGGCGGCCGCCGGCGTGTCGCGCAAGGGCTACGCTACGCAGGACGGGCTGCGGGCGGCCGAGGTGGCCTTCGCCAACGCCCCGGCCGAGGCGGTGCTGGGCGACCCCGGCGGCGCGCTGCCCGGCGTGGAGCGCGTGGTGGACGAGGCGATCGCCGCCATCTGCGCCGAGGCGGTGGGGCTGATGCAGTGCATGCACGACATCACCGTGGACTACATGAAGACCCGCCAGCAATTTGGCCGGGCGATCGGCAGCTTCCAGGTGCTGCAGCACCGCAGCGTGGACATGCTGGTGGCGCTGGAGCAGGCACGCAGCATGGCGATGTTCGCCACCATGATGGCCGCCGACGAGGACGAAACCATCCGCCGCCGCTCGGTCTCGGCCGCCAAGGTGCAGATCGGCCGCTCCGGCCGGCATGTGGGGCAGGAGGCCGTGCAGCTGCACGGCGGCATCGCCATGACGATGGAATACAAGGTCGGCCACTACTTCAAGCGCATGACCATGCTGGAGATGCTGTTCGGCGATGCCGATACGCACCAGAAGATCGTGTCGGAGATGGGCAGCCTGTTCTGACGGGGCGGCAGCGCGACAACAGGCAATTTCGGGAATGACGGCATGACCAACCTCAGCGCGGCCAACAGGCTGCGGTACGACCTGTCGGGCAAGGCGGCGCTGGTGACCGGGGCGGCCTCCGGCATCGGGCTGGCGACGGCGACCATGCTGGCGCGCAACGGCTGCGCGGTGGCCATCAACTTCCTGGCCGGCGACGCGCGCGGGCCGGAAGCAGTGGCCAATCTGCGCCAGGAAGGGCTGAACGTGATCGAGGCGCCGGGCAACGTGGGCGTGGCCGGCGAGTGCGAGGCGATGGTGCAAAGCGCGGTGCAGCGGCTCGGCCGGCTGGACCTGCTGGTCAACAACGCCGGCACGCCGGGAGTGACCGCGCTGATCCCGCCGTCGCGGCTGGACCTGATCACCGAGGAGCTGTGGGGGTCGGTGCTGGAGGTGAACCTGCTCGGGGTGTTCCGCTGCTCCAAGGCGGCCGCCCCCTTCCTGAAGGAGAGCCAGGGCGCGATCGTCTCCACCGCCTCGATCGCCGGGTTGAACTCGGCCGGCAGCTCGATGGCCTATGGCGCGACCAAGGCGGGGGTGGTCAGCCTGACCAAGAACCTGGCGCGCGGCCTGGGGCCGGAGGTGCGGGTGAACGCCATCGCGCCGGGCGCGGTGAACTCCTCCTGGCAGATCGCCTGGACCGACGAGCAGCGGCAAAGCTCGATGGAAAAGGCCGCGTTGAAGCGCCGCTGCGAGCCGGAGGACCTGGCCGAGGTGATCGTCTTCCTCGGCTTCGGCGCCAGCATGGTCACCGGCCAGACCATCGTCGTGGATGGCGGCCTGACGCTGTAGCGGCCGGCGGCCCTACCGCGCCGGGCGAGAGCGGCGCGGCGCCACCCGTTCGCGCGCGGCCGCGACCCGCCCGGCGGCGGCCAGCGCCGCCCGGGCCCATTGCAGCAGCTCGTCCGGCTCGTCGAGCAGCCGCTCGGGCGGCTGCCAGAAGGCGAGGTCGATCATCCGGCCCTGCTTGGCGTAGTTGAGCGGTGGCGCGGACGCGGCTTCCGCGAACAGCGTCCGGTTGCCGTCGTCCACCCGCAGGTAGAGCGTGTCGTCCGCCACCATGGCGAACATCAGCCCGTGGCAGAACACGCCCGTCTTGCCGAACATCCGCCGCAGCGTCACCTGCCCGAGCGGTGCCAGCCGCTCGCGCAGGAAGTCGGCGAACCCCTCGCTGGCGACCATCTGGGCGGGCGGGTTAGGCCAGTTCGCACACCGTCAGTTCGCGCCCGGCCAGCAGGTCCTTCGAGCCGGCGGCCACGCTGGGCATGCGCGGGTTGGCGCGATGGGCGTCGAAGGCGGCCATGTCGCGGTAGATTTCGCACAGCATGATGCGGCCGTGGTCGGGCTTGCCGTCGGCGCCGAGCGGCTGCAGCACGTCGAACCGCTCGCAGCCCGGCTCCTCGGCCAGGGTGGCGGCGGCGTGGGTGCGGATATGGGCGTTGAACGCCTCCCAGCATCCAGGCTTGACGCGAAAATCCACCATGATGCCGATGCGGGCCATGGGCGTTGCTCCTGTCGGTTGGTTATTCGGCCGCGACGGCGCGGGTGCGGCGCTCGCTGACCAGGGCGATGAGGCAGGTGGAAAGCATGAAGACGACCGAGCCGCCGAACACCCAGAACGGCGCGCCGCGGTCCATGATGAAGCCGAACAGCATCGGGCCGACGATGCCGCCGATGTTGAAGCCGGTGGAGACGATGCCGAACACCCGCCCCTCGGCGCCCGGCGGCGCGGCGGCGCGCACCAGCATGTCGCGCGAGGGCATGATCATGCCCGACATGAAGCCGGCCAGCCCCATGGTGCCCACCAGCGCCGGGGCGGGCAGGGCGACGGTGCCGACCACCAGGATCAGCACCGCCGTCAGGCCGAAACCGATCGCCGCCACGTCGCCGTGCCGGCGCGTCTTGTCGGCGATGTAGCCGCCGGCCAGCACGCCGAAGGCGCTCATCAGCAGGAAGGCGGTCAGCGCCGCGTTGGCCAAGCTCAGCACCGTGCCGTACAGCGCATGCAGCGCCACCACCGAGAAATTGCTGATGCCGCCGATCGACAGCCCCAGCACGGTGAAGAACACGATCAGCGACACCACCGTGGGCGTCAGGAGCGAGCGGTTGGAAACCGGCCCGCCACGCCGCGCGGCGCGGGCCTGGGCCGGCGCCTGGCGCATCAGCAGCAGCGGCAGGGCGGCCAGCGGGCCGAGCAGGCCGGCCAGGATGATGGCGCCGGACAGGCCCAGCCGGTCGGCCGCCAGCAGCATGGCGAAGGGCGCGATGGCGCCGCCGAAATAGCCGGAGAAGGTGTGGATGGAAAAAGCGCGCCCCATCCGCGCCTCGCCGATACCCGAGGACAGGATGGCGTAGTCGGACGGGTGATAGACGCAATTGGCCAGTCCGGCAGCGGCGGCGGCCACCAGCATCCACGGATAGGACAGCGTGAGGCCGAACAGCACGAACGACATGCCACCCACCAGCAGCCCGGCGATCAGCACCCGGCGCGGCCCGTAGCGGTCCACCGCGAAGCCGGCCGGCGCCTGCAACAGGCCCGAGACCACGCTGAACACGGTGATCGCCAGCCCCAGCTCCACGAACCCCACGCCCATCCGCCGGCGCAGCAGTTCGAACAGCGGCGGGAACACCAGCATGTGGAAATGGCTGACCAGGTGCGCGCCCGATATCAGGCCCAGCGTGCGCAACTCGCCCGGTTGCCAGGTGCCTTTCATCGGTGGTGGCCCTTCATGCTGCCCGGCGCGGTCGCACGGGCTCTCCCCTGGTCGTTCCGCAGTCTACGCCGTGACGCGCGGATGCCGAAACCCCCCTCACTGCAAGCGGGTCACTGCAAGCGGGTCACTGCACGCGGTGCAGCAGCGCCTCGCCGGCGGCCAGCCGGCGGCAGTTTTCGGCGGCCAGGGCGAGGCTGCGGTCGAAGGTGCCGGTGGTGAGCCAGGCGACATGCGGGGTGACGACGACATTCCGCAGGCGGAACAGCGGGTTGTCGGCACTGGCCGGCTCATCGGCGAACACGTCCAGGCCCGCAGCGCCGAGCCGGCCGCAGGCGAGGGCGGCGGCCAGCGCGTCCTGGTCCACCAGCCCGCCGCGGGCGGTGTTGACCAGCACCGCGCCGGGCTTCATGCGCGCGATGGCGGCGGCGTCGATCAGCCTGGCGGTCTGCGGGGTGAGCGGCAGATGCAGCGAAACCAAGTCGGATTCGGCCAATAATGACCAGAAATCGACGCATTCATCGGGTGAATCCGGGCGGTTTTCGCGCGCCGTGTAGAGCACCCGGCACCCCATCGCCCGCAACACCGGCGCCAGCGCGCGCGGCACCGCGCCGTAGCCGACCAGGCCGACGGTGCGGCCGCCGAGTTCGCCCAGCGAGTCCTGCACCGCCGGCGCCGCCGCCCAGGTGCCGGCGCGCAGGGCGGCGTCGAAGGCGGGCAGGCGGCGCAGGGCGGCGAGCATCAGCAGCAGGGTCATCTCGGCCACCGCCGGGGCGTTGGTGCCGGGCAGGTTGCAGACCGGGATGGCGCGGGCGGCGGCGGCGGCGAGGTCGATGGTGTTCACGCCGACGCCGATCTTCTGGATCAGCCGCAGCCGGGGGGCGCCCTCGATCACCGCCGCGGTGCAGGGGCTGAGCACGTGCCACAGCACGTCCGCCCCCCGCATCGCGGCGCGGAAGCCGGCGGCGTCGTCCTCGGGGCAGACCGTCACCTCCAGCCCGTCCAGGGCGGCGAGGCGGGCCGCCAGGGCGGGGCCGGCGGCGTAGTGGAAGACCACCTTCACGGCGTGTTGCGCCCCAGCACGCTGCCGCCGGCGAAGCGGCCAATGGGGCCGAGCGCCTCCTCGATGCGCAGCACCTCGTTCCATTTGGCCATGCGCTCGCTGCGCGCGAAGCTGCCCACCTTGAGCTGGCCGGTGCCCCAGCCGATGGCCAGGTGGACGATGGTCACGTCCTCGGTCTCGCCGGAGCGGGCGGAGACGATGCCTGCGTAGCCGCATGCCTTCGCGGCGTCCCAGGCGGCCTTGGTCTCGGTCAGCGTGCCGCGCTGGTTGGGCTTGATCAGCACGGTGTTGGCCGCACCCTGGGCGCTGGCGGCGTGGATGCGGGCGGCCTCGGTGACCAGGAAATCGTCGCCGACCACCTGCACCTTGTGGCCGACGGCGCGGGTGAAGGCGGCGAAGCCGGCGGCGTCGTCCTCCGCCAGCGGGTCCTCGATGGAGGCGATCGGGTAGCGGTCGATCCAGCCGGACAGCATTTCGCCCATGCCGTCGCTGTCCAGCTCGCGGCCTTCGAGGCCGAGCTTGTAGCGGCCCTTGGCGCCGAACTCGCTGGCGGCGATGTCGAGCGCGATGGCGACCTGCTCGCCTGGCACGTAGCCGGCGCGCTCGATGGCGCGGACCAGCATTTCCAGCGCCTGTTCGTTGGTGGCGAAGGCCGGCCACCAGCCGCCCTCGTCGGCCACGCCCTGCAGCGTGCCGGCTTCCGCCATCAGCGTGCCGGCGGCGCGGTAGACCTCGGCGGTCCAGTCCAGCGCCTGGGCGAAGCTGGCGGCGGCGGGGCACATCACCATGAAGTCCTGGATGTCCACCCGCCGGCCGGCATGGGCGCCGCCGCCGAAGATCTGGATCTGCGGCAGCGGCAGCAGTGTGGCGTCCGCGCCGCCGAGATGGCGGTAGAGCGGGCGCCCGGCCTCGGCGGCGACGGCGTGGGCGGCGGCCATGGAGACGGCGAGGATGGCGTTGCCGCCGAGTTTCGTGCGGGCGGGGGTGCCGTCCAGCTTGATCATCGCCGCGTCCAGCCCAGCTTGGTCGGCGGCGTCGCGGCCCAGGATCTCCTCGGTGATGGCGTCGTTGATGTTGTCCACCGCCTTGGTCACGCCGTAGCCGCCGAAGGCGGTGCCGCCGTCGCGCAGGTCCAGCGCCTCACCGGAGCCGGTGGAGGCCCCGGCGGGCGCGATGGCGCGGCCGACGGCGCCGCCGGAGAGCAGTATCTCCGCCTCCACGGTGGGGCGGCCGCGGCTGTCCCACACGCGGCGGCCGTGGACGTAGACGATCTCGGTGTCGCTCATCTTGGGCCTCTCATGGGGTGGCGGTTTCCTCTCTCCAGGCGGCGGCGATCTGGTCCAGGCGGTCGCGGGGCGCGGCCAGCAGGGCGCGGGCGGCGCGGCGGACATGGGCCTTGTCGGCATCGGTGGTGATGTACTCCGCCGGCGACTTGCCATCCACCCGCGCCAGCAGCAGGCCGGGCAGCAGGCGGGCGGCGCGGGCTTCCAGGGCCGCCGGCGCCTCCCACGCGATGCCGGCGCGGTAGGCCGCGGCCAGGGCGGCGAAGCAGGCCAGGAAGCCTGGGGCGGCGGCGGGGGTCCAGAGGCATTTCAGCAGCAGGTGGTTGAGGCAGAAGGCGAGGTCGAAGGCCGGGTCGCCCCACCAGGCGCACTCGGCGTCGAGGAAGACCGGGCCGCGCGGGCCGGCCAGGATGTTCTTCGGGCTGACATCGCCGTGCACCAGGGCGCGCTTGTTGGCCCGGGTGGCGGCGACCAGGGCGTGCAGGGCGTCGGCGCGGTCCGGGTGGCGGGTGGCGGTGGCGACCAGGTAGGGTTCCAGGCGGATGTCGTAGAAGATCGAGTCGGTTGGGAACTCGGCGGCGGTGGCCGGATCGGCGGCGGTGGCGGCGTGGATGCGGACGAGTCGCGCGCCGACCGCCGCCGCGAAGGCCGGGTCGGCATGGCCGTCGCGCAGCAGCGCCTTCCAGAGCGGGTGGTCGGCGGCCGGCAGGAATTCCATGGCGAGTGCGCCGGTGGCCTCGTCCTGGCCCAGCAGCGCGGGGGCGCTGCCCGGCACGGCGGCGTTGGCCCGGCGCATCCAGCGCGCCTCGTACAGGTTGCGCGACACCGGCGCGCGCCAGTCGGCGGCCACGCGCAGTTTCGCCAGCGCCCGCTTCACGCAGACCGGGCCGCCCGGCAGGTCGATACGCCAGATGTCGGACGACACGCCGCCGGTGAGCGGCTCACCCAGCACCGGCTCGCCGTGCCACAGGCGCATGTGGCGCAGGCCGGCGAGAATTTCCTCGGGTGGCGCAATCTCTCCCATGGCGTCATCCTGTGCGGCGGCACGCGATGTGGCAACGGGAGGGCCGGAATGGAGACGATCGAGGCGGATTACGTGGTGGTGGGCGCGGGCTCGGCCGGCTGCGTGCTGGCGGCCAGGCTGAGCGAGGACCCCTCGGTGCGCGTGGTGGTGCTGGAGGCCGGCGGGCCGGACCGCAACATCTGGATCCACATCCCGATCGGCTACGGCAAGACCATTGCCGACCCCTCGGTGAACTGGTGCTACGAGACCGAGCCGGACCCCGGCCTGGGCGGGCGCAAGATTTTCTGGCCGCGCGGCAAGGTGCTGGGCGGCTCGTCCTCGATCAACGGGCTGCTGTATGTGCGCGGCCAGCCGGAGGATTATGACCAGTGGCGCCAGCTGGGCAATGTCGGCTGGTCGTTCGACGACGTGCTGCCGTATTTCAAGCGCTCCGAGGGCCGGGTGGGCGGCGGCGATGCCGGCGGGCTGCGCGGGCGGGACGGGGCGCTGACCGTGACCGACTTCAACGACCGCAACCCGCTCTCGGAGGCGTATCTACAGGCGGCGACCGAGATCGGCATTCCGCGCAACGACGACTATAACGGCCCCACCCAGGAGGGCGTCGGCTACTACCAGACCACGATCCGCAACGGGCGGCGCTGCTCGGCCGCGGTGGCGTTCCTGAAGCCGGCGATGAAGCGGCCCAACCTGCGGGTGATCACCCGGGCGCTCGCCGAGCGCATCCTGTTCGCCGGCAAGCGGGCGGTGGGGGTGGCGTTCAGCCATGGCGGCGAGAGTGTCACGGTGCGCGCTACCCGCGAGGTGATCCTGTGCGGCGGCGCGGTGAATTCGCCGCAATTGCTGATGCTGTCGGGCGTGGGGGCGGCGCAGCACCTGACCGACATGGGGGTGGCGGTGACGCACGACCTGCCGGGGGTGGGGCGGAACCTGCAGGACCACTACCAGGTGCGCTTCGTCTATAAATGCACCCAGCCCATCACGGTGAACGACATCATGATGAGCAATTTGCGCATGGCCAGGATGGGGGTGCAGTACCTGCTGACCCGCGGCGGGCCGCTGACCGCCAGCGCCGGGCAGGTGGGGATTTTCACCCGCACGCGGCCGGAGCTGGCCTCGCCGGACATCCAGTTCCACTTCATCGGCTTCTCGGCCGACCGGCCCTCGGAGGGGTTGCACAAGTTCTCCGGCTTCACCCAGAACGTGTGCCAGTTGCGGCCGGAAAGCCGGGGCGAGATCCTGCTGAAATCGCCCGACCCCAAGGCGCCGCCGGCGATCCACCCCAACTACCTGGCCACCGAGCTGGACCGCGCGACGCTGATCGAGGGGCTGAAGCTGGGGCGGCGGATCGCCGGGCGGCCGGTGATGCAGCGCTTCATCGCCAGCGAGTATCTGCCCGGGCCCGGCACGCAGAGCGACGCGGAGTGGCTGGACTATGCGCGCGCCTATGGCAGCACGATCTATCACCCGATCGGCACGGCGAAGATGGGCCATGACAGCATGGCCGTGGTGGACGACCAGTTGCGGGTGCATGGCATCGACGGGCTGCGGGTGGCAGATGCGTCGATCATGCCGACGATGGTTTCGGGCAACACCAATGCCGCCTGCATCATGATCGGCGAGAAATGCGCGGATATGCTGCGGGGGCGGCAGTTGGCCAGGGCGGCATGAAGGAAGATGTTCTTTTTTGAAAAAAGAACCAAGAAACTTTTGTTCGCTGGAGTGATTGGAGGCGGAGACTCCAACGAATAAAGTTTTTTTGTTTCTTTTTGTCCACAAAAAGAAGACCTTCCTTGTTTGTTGAAAGGTTGCATGCGTGATCTACGAAGACCTAGGCATCCCCACCCTCATCAACGCCTGCGGCACCGTCACCAGGCTCTCCGGCGGGCGGATGGCGCCGGAGGTGGCGGAGGCGATGCGGCAGGCGTCGCTGGCCTGCGTGGACATAGCGCGGATGCAGGCCGCCGCCTGCCGGGTGATCCGCGAGGCGACCGGGGCGGCGGCGGGGATCGTGACCTCCGGCGCCTCGGCGGGGGTGCTGCTGGGCGCGGCGGCGTGCCTGGCGGGGCTCGACCCGGCGCGGATGAACGCGCTGCCGGCGGTGGCGGACGGGCGGTGCGAGTTCATCGTGGTGCGCAGCCAGCGCAACATGTACGACCGGGCGCTGGCGGTGGCCGGGGCGGGGATCGTGGAAGTGGGCATCCCGGACCGCTACAGCGGCCCCGGCGTGCGCGACGCGGCGTGCTGGGAGATCGAGGCGGCGATCGGGCCGCGCACGGCGGGGGTGTATTACCTGGCCGGCGCGCAGTCCCGCCCGGCGTTGCGCGACGTGGCGGCGGTGGCGCATGCGCATGGGCTGCCGGTGCTGGTGGATGCGGCGGCGCAGTTGCCGCCGGCCTGCAACCTGCAACGCTTCCTGAAGGATGGCGCCGACTTGGTGTGCTTCTCGGGCGGCAAGGCGATCGGCGGGCCGCAGGCGTCGGGCATCCTGGCCGGGCGGGCCGACCTGGTGGCCTCGGCGCTGGTGCAGATGCTCGACATGGACGTGTACGACGATATGTGGGCGCCGCCGGCGGAATTCGCGGCGCTGGCGCAGTTGCGCGGGCTGCCGCATCACGGCATCGGGCGGTCGTGCAAGGTGGGCAAGGAGGAGATCGCCGGGCTGTGCGTGGCGCTGCGCCGCTTCGCCGCCGAGGACCCGGCGGCGCGGCGGGCGCGCTGGCAGGCGGTGCTGGCCGAGATCGTGCGGGCGGCCGGGCTGGACGGACTGCGGATCGAGAGCGGGCCGGTGCCGCTGCTGGCGCTGGACTGCGGGTCGGAGGCGGCGGCGGTGGCGTTGGCGCGGCGGCTGGCGGCGGGGGAACCCTCGATCGCCTGCGCGCCGGGGCGGCGGGAGCAGGGGGTGCTGGTGTTCAATCCGCTGGCGCTGAACGAGGATGAAGCGCGCATCATCGGTGCGCGATTGAAGGAGTTGGTTGCATGAAGACCGAGGCGATCGGCGCGACGCTGCTGGACCAGACGGTGAAGGGCATGCCGGGCGGGGTGACGCCGTTCCGGCTGGACGCCATCGGCGCCAAGGGCTGGAACGTGCTGCGCGAGGATCTGACACTGCCGCTGGCGGTGCTGAAGGACAGCGCGATCCGCCACAACAGCGCCTGGATGCGGGATTTCATCGCGCGCGGCCATGCGGTGATCGCGCCGCACGGCAAGACGACGATGGCGCCGCAGCTGTTCGAGCGGCAGATGGCGGATGGCGCCTGGGGGATCACGCTGGCGACGCCGCAGCAGATCCAGGTGGCGCGCAGCTTCGGGTTCCAGCGGATCGTGCTGGCCAACCAGTTGGTGGGCAGGCAGGCGATCCGCTACGTGCTGGAGGAGATCGGCCGCGATCCGGGGCTGGATTTCTACTGCATCGTGGATTCGCTGGAGAACGTGGCGCAACTCGCCGGCGCGGCGCGGGCGGCGGGGGCGGGGCGGCCGCTGCAGGTGCTGCTGGAAGGCGGCATGATGGGCGGGCGCACCGGGGTGCGCGACCAGGCGCAGGGGCTGGCGGTGGCACGGGCGGTGAAGGCGGCCGCGCCATACTTGGTGCTGCGCGGGGTGGAAGGGTTCGAGGGCCTGACCTCCGGCACCCGCGCCGAGGCGGAGGCGCAGGTGCGCGGCTTCCTCGATCTGCTGGTGAACCTGGCGCGGGCGTGCGAGAGCGAGGGGCTGTTCGGGGCGGGGGAGGTGATCCTGACCGCCGGCGGCTCGGCGTTCTATGACATGGTGCTGGCGCGGTTCAACCACGCCGGCCTGTCGGGGCCGACGCGGGTGCTGACCCGCAGCGGCTGCTACCTGACGCATGACAGCGTGAGCTACCGGCGGCTTTTCGCCGATATCGTGGACCGCACGCCGGATGCGGCCGCGGGCGGCGGGCTGGTGCCGGCGCTGGAGGTCTGGGCCTATGTGCAGTCCCGCCCCGAGCCGGGCAAGGTGCTGCTGACCATGGGCAAGCGCGACGTGGGCGTGGACGACATGCCGGTGGCCCAGACCTGGTATCGCCCGGGCACGCCGGCGCCGGTGGCGGTGCCGCCGGGGCATCGGGTGGTGGGGCATAACGACCAGCATTGCCACATGCTGGTGCCGCCGGATTCGCCGCTGGCGGTGGGCGACATGGTGAGCTTCGGCGTGTCGCACCCGTGCCTGACCTTCGACAAGTGGCAGGTGCTCTGCGTGGTGGACGACGATTACAACGTGGTAGGCGCGGTCAAGACGTTCTTCTAGGGGTGGCTTGACAGGGGAGCGGGGCGGGGGCGTTCATTCCGGCAGCAATAATCGTCCAGGAAATGCCGCCATGCGTCTGTTCTCGGCCACGATCGCGACGGAGACGAACACCTTCTCGCCGCTGCCCACCTCGATGGAGGCGTACCGGGAGGGGGTGTTCCTGCGGCCGGGCGAGCATCCGGCCGAGACGCCGCTGATGTGCACCGCGCCGCTGTGGGTGGCGCGGCGGCGGGCGGCGGCGGAGGGGTTCACGCTGATCGAGGGGAGCTGCTTCGCCGCCAGCCCCGCCGGGACCACCAACCGCGCCGACTACGAGACGATGCGCGACGAGATCCTGGCGCAGGTGGCGGCGGCGCTGCCGCTGGACGGCGTGCTGCTGGGCCTGCACGGCGCGATGGTGGCGCATGGCTACGACGACGTGGAGGGCGACTTGGTGGAGCGGGTGCGCGCCATCGTCGGGCCCGGATGCCTGATCGGCGTGGAGCTGGACCCGCATTGCCACCTGACGCTGAAGCGCGTGCGGATGTCGGACTTCATTGTGCTGTATAAGGAATTTCCGCATACCGACGTGGTGGAGCGGGCCGAGGACCTGCTGGACATCATGCTGAAGGCGCTGCGCAAGCAGGTGCGCCCGGTGATGTCGATGTACGATTGCCGGCAGATCGGCAGCTATCCCACCACGCTGCCGCTGATGCGCGGCTTCGTCGATCGCATGAAGGCAATGGAAGGGACGGACGGCATCCTGTCGATCTCGATCGGCCATTGCTTCCCCTATGCCGACGTGCCGGAGATGGGCGGGCGCATCCTCGTGGTGGTGGATGGCGACAAGGCGAAGGCCGATGCGCTGGCGACGCGGATCGGCGAGGAGTTCGTGGCGATGCGCGGCCGCACCGCGCCCGATTATCTGGAGGTGGATGCCGGCATCACCGCGGGCCTGGCCGTGAACGGTCATCCGGTGGTGATGGCCGACCCGGCCGACAATGCCGGCGGCGGCGCGCCCAGCGACAACACCACCATCCTGCGCCGGCTGATCGAGCGGCGGGTGGACGGCGCGGCCCTCGGCCCGATCTGGGACCCGATCGCCGTGCGGCTGTGCTTCGACGCCGGGCTGGGCGCCAGCTTCCCGCTGCGCTTTGGCGGCAAGATCGGCCCCGCCTCGGGCCAGCCGGTGGACGCGACGGTCACCGTCACCGGCCTGGCGCGCGATTGCTGGCAGAGCTTCGGGCCGACCCAGGTGCCGCTGGGCGACTGCGCCTGCGTCGCGGTGGGCGGGGTTTCGGTGGTGCTGATCACCAACCGCACCCAGGCGCTGGGGCTGGAGCTGTTCCGCAACGTGGGCCTGGAGCCGACCGAGCAGAAGCTGCTGGTGGTGAAATCCACCAACCATTTCATGGCCGCTTTCGGGCCGATCGCCAAGCAGGTGCTGTATATCGACACCGACGGACCGATTCCGCGCGATTACCGCAAGATTCCCTATACCCGCGTGCAGCGGCCGATCTGGCCGCTGGACGAGCAGACCTCCCCCGGCTTGATCTTCTGAAGGAATATTGCGCCACCCGCTTGTCGTGGGCCGTGGACGGGCATTACTGTCACGAACCGGTCGCGCCGCGGCGTGGCACGGGCAAAAATGGGGAGCTGGGCAGATGAAAACGACGCGCCGTTCGATCATGGCAGGCGGTCTCGCGCTTGCGGGCACCGCCGCCGCACCGGGCATCCTGCAGGCGCAGGCACGTCCGCCCGCCTCGCGCACCGTGCGCGCCGTGCTGCACGGCGATATTCCCACCTACGACCCGATCTGGACCACGGCGAACATGTCCGCCTATCACGGCGGCATGATCTACGACACGCTGTTCGGCGTGGACGCCAACGACGTGCCGCAGCCGCAGATGGTCGGCAAATACGGCGTCAGCGACGACAAGAAAACCTGGACGTTCGAGCTGCGCGACGGGCTGAAATGGCATGACGGCACTGATGTCACCACCGCCGACATCATCCCCAGCATCCGCCGCTGGGCGGCGCGCGACGGTGCCGGGCAGTTGCTGATGCAGCGGGTGAAGGACATCTCGGCCAAGGACGCCAAGACCTTCACCATCGCCCTGAACGAGCCGTTCGGCCTGATCCTGTATGCGCTCGGCAAGACGGTCACCCCCGGCGGCTTCATGATGCGCAAGCGCGAGGCCGAGATCGACCCGATGCAAAAGATCGACAAGATCGTCGGCTCCGGCCCCTTCGTGTTCAACGAGGGCGAGACCAAGCCGGGCAACCAGTATGTCTACGACAAGAACATGGCCTATGTGCCGCGCGCCGAGCCGGCCAGCGGCATCGCCGGCGGCAAGATCGTCAAGCTCGACCGCGTCATCTACATGAACATGCCCGACGCGCAGACCGCCGTCTCCGCGGTGCAGGCCGGCGAGATCGATTTCTACGAGACCCCGCCCGTGGACATGCTCGACCAGTTCAAGGACGACCCGGACGTGGTGGTCGAAACCCTGAACAACCTCGGCAATGTCGGCTGGATCCGCCTCAACTTCCTGCATCCGCCGTTCGACAACGTGAAGATTCGCCAGGCGATGCTGTATCTCGCCAAGCAGGCCGACATGCTGCGGCCCACCTTCGGCGACGGCAAGAACTGGCGCGAATGCGGCAGCCTTTTCGCCTGCGGCTCGGCGATGGAGAACGACGCCAACGAGGGCTGGTTCAAGGGCGGCCAGAACATCGAGAAGGCGAAGGCGCTGCTGAAGGAAGGCGGCTATGACGGGCGCGAGATCGTGCTGCTGCAGGCCACCAACATCGCCTACATGATGAACGCCGCCACCGTGCTGGCGCAGGAGATGCGCCAGGCCGGCTTCAAGGTGCGGCTGGAGCCGATGGACTGGTCGCAGGTGGTGCAGCGCCGCGCCAGCAAGGCCAAGCCCGAGGAGGGCGGCTGGAACATCTTTATCACCTCGGCGGGCGGCGGCGGCATGGGCAACCCGTTCACCAACTCCGGCATGGGCGCCAACGGCGAGAAGGGCTGGTTCGGCTGGCCGTCCGACGCGAAGCACGAGGAGCTGCGGCAGGCCTGGATCAACGCCGACACGGTGGAGCAGCGCAAGGCGATCGCCGCCCAGATCCAGGAGAATGCCTGGAACTTCGTGCCGCATCTGTATTTCGGCCAGTGGGTGCAGCCGGCGATCCATCGCAAGAACGTCACCGGCTGGCTGCACGTGGCCGAGATCATTCCGTTCTGGAACGTGCAGAAAACCTGAGGCGGCCCGCACTCGAATGACTGTATCCGAATGACCGCACCCCCATGACCGGCACCATCGTCCGGCGCCTGCTGTCGATGCTGCCGGTCATGGCCATCGTCGCGGTCTGCGTGTTTCTGCTGCTGCACCTGGCGCCCGGCGACCCGGCCGCCATCATCGCCGGCGACAACGTGACGGCGGAGAACATCGCGCTGATCCGGGCCAAGCTCGGCCTGGACCAGCCGGTGTGGAAGCAGTTCCTGGTCTGGGTCTGGGCGCTGCTGCATGGCGACCTCGGCAGCTCGATGTTCTGGGGCGACCCGGTGATCTCCCTGATCGCCCAGCGCGCGGCGCCCACGCTCAGCCTCGCCTTCACCACGCTGGTGGTGGCGGTCACCCTCGCCATCGGCATGGGCGTGCTGGCCGCCGCGCGCGTGGGCACCTGGGTGGACCGGGTGGTGATGGGCATCTCGGTCACCGGCTTCTCGGTGCCGGTGTTCGTGGTGGGCTACGGGCTGGTGTTCATCTTCGCCCACCAGCTGCACTGGCTGCCGGTGCAGGGCTACCGGCCGCTCAGCGAGGGGTTCCTGCCCTGGCTGCGCAACCTCACCTTGCCCTCCATCGCGCTCGGCCTGGCCTATGTGGCGCTGATCGCGCGCATCACCCGCACCACGATGCTGGAGGTGCTGGCCGAGGACTACATGCGCACCGCCCGCGCCAAGGGGGTGGCGGTGGCGCCCATGCTGCTGAAGCATGCGCTGAAGAACGCCGCCGTGCCCATCGCCACCGTCGTCGGCAACGGCGTGGCCCTGCTGATCGGCGGCGTGGTGATCACCGAGACGGTGTTCAACATCCCCGGCATCGGCCGGCTGGTGGTGGACGCCATCGCGCGGCGCGACTACCCGATCATCCAGGGCGTCATCATGGTGTTTTCCGGCGTCTACGTGTTCGTCAACCTGCTGGTGGACCTATCGTACACCCTGTTCGACCCCCGGGTGCGCGGGTGAGCGGGGCGCTTCGCTTCGTCCGGCGCAACCCGACCATCGCCGTCGGCGCGCTGATGCTGCTGGCGGTGGCGCTGGCCGCCGTGTTCGCGCCGCTGATCGCCGGCGACCCCCTGCTGCTGGTGCCGATCGACCGGCTGCTGCCGCCCTCGGCCGCGCATCTGCTGGGCACCGACCACCTGGGCCGCGATGTGTTCGCCCGGGCGGTGTACGGCGCGCGCATCTCGCTGATCGTCGGCCTCTCGGTGGCCGTGGTGTCGATCGCCATCGGGCTGGCGATCGGGCTCGCCGCCGGCTACTGGCGGCGCTTCGACGCGGTGGTGATGCGCTTCATGGACGGGCTGATGGCCATCCCGTCGATCCTGCTGGCGATCGCGCTGGTATCGCTCAACCGCGCCAGCGTCGGCATCGTCATCGTCGCCATCACCATCCCCGAGGTGCCGCGCATCGTCCGCCTGGTGCGCTCGGTGGTGCTGACGGTGCGCGAGATGCCGTATATCGAGGCGGCGGTCTCCGGCGGCTCGCCGGCGCGCAAGATCATCCTGCGCCACATCCTGCCCAGCACCATCGCGCCGCTGATCGTGCAGGGTACCTACATCACCGCCTCGGCCATCCTGGTGGAGGCGGGGCTGTCCTTCCTGGGTGCCGGCGTGCCGCCGGAAATCCCCACCTGGGGCAACATGATCGCCGGCAGCCGGCTGTATGTCGGCCGCGCGCCCTGGACCATCTTCGCCCCCGGCGTGCTGCTGGCGCTGGTGATCCTGGCCGTCAACCTGCTCGGCGACGGGCTGCGCGACCGGCTGGACGTACGCCTCGCGCGCCGGATGTAGACCCGATGGAACCGATCCTCACCGTCACCGACCTGCGCACGCATTTCTTCACCCGCGACGGCGTGACCCGCGCGGTGGACGGCGTGAGCTTCCACGTCAACCCCGGCGAGACGCTCGGCATCGTGGGCGAAAGCGGCTGCGGCAAAAGCGTCACCGCGCTGTCCGTCATGCGCCTGCTGCCCGCCGGCCTCGGCCGCACCGTCGGCGGCAGCGTGCGCTTCGGCGGCCAGGACCTGGTGCAGCTCGACGAGCCGGCGATGCGGCGCATCCGCGGCGACCGCATCGCCATGGTGTTCCAGGAGCCGATGACCAGCCTCAACCCGGTGCTGACTGTGGGCGACCAGATCGCCGAGGCGGTGATGATCCACCAGGGCAAGTCCCGCGCCGAAGCCTGGGGCCGCGCCGAGGAGATGCTGAGCCTGGTCCGCATCCCGGACGCGGGGCGGCGGGTGCGCGACTACCCGTTTCAGTTCAGCGGCGGCATGCGCCAGCGGGTGATGATCGCCATGGCGCTGTCCTGCCACCCGCAACTGCTGATTGCCGACGAGCCGACCACGGCGCTGGACGTGACCATCCAGGCGCAGATCCTCAAGCTGATGATCGAGCTGAAGGGCCGCATCGGCGCCGCCATCCTGATGATCACCCACGACCTCGGCGTGGTGGCGGAAACCTGCCAGCGGGTGATCGTGATGTATGCCGGCCGCAAGGTGGAGGAGGCAGAGGTGCAGGACCTGTTCGACCGCCCGCTGCACCCCTACACGCGCGGCCTGATGGCCTCCATCCCCCGCCGCCGGCCCGGCGTGCCGCCGGCGCGGCGGCTGCGCGAAATCCCCGGCATGGTGCCGAGCCTGCTGTCGCGCGACGGCAAACCCCCGGTCGTGGGCTGCGCCTTCGCGCCCCGCTGCGAACTGGCGACCGAGCGCTGCCGGGTGGAGGCGCCGCCGCTGGACGAACACGGCCGCGCCCACACCGTCGCCTGCTGGGAAGCCGCGGCGGTGCCGGCATGAACCCGCCCGCCCCGATGAGCGCCCCGGTGGGCGCCCCGGTCGTCGAGGTCACCGACCTCGCCAAGCACTTCCCGGTGCATCGCGGCGTGCTGCGGCGCGAGGTGGCCCGCGTGCGCGCGGTGGATGGCGTGTCGCTGTCGATCCTCCCCGGCGAGACGCTCTGCCTGGTGGGCGAATCCGGCTGCGGCAAATCCACCGTCGGCCGGCTCATCCTGCGCCTGATGCAGCCCACCGGCGGGCGCATTGTGCTGGGCGGCGTGGATGTCACCACGCTGGGCGAGGCCGCCATGCGGCCGCACCGGCGCCACGCGCAGATGGTCTTCCAGGACCCCTACGCCTCGCTCAACCCGCGCCTGCCGGCCGGCACCATCGTTGGCGAACCGCTGGAAAACTACTCCGACATCTCGGCGGCGGCCCGCACCGAGAAGGTCGCCGCCTTGCTGGAGCGCGTCGGCCTCAGCGCCCAGGCGATGGGCCGCTACGCCTTCGAGTTCTCCGGCGGCCAGCGCCAGCGCCTGGGCATTGCCCGCGCCCTGGCGCTCGACCCCGGCCTGATCGTGGCCGACGAGGCGGTTTCGGCGCTGGATGTCTCGGTGCAGGCGCAGGTGCTGAACCTGCTGATGGACCTGCAGGAGGAGCGCGGCATCGCCTATCTGTTCATCTCGCACGATCTCGGCGTGGTCGAGCATATCGGCCACCGCATCGCCGTGATGTATCTCGGACAGATCGTCGAGCTGGCCGACAAGGCCACCATCTTCGACCGGCCGCTGCACCCGTACACCGAGGCGCTGATCGCCGCCGCCCCGGTGGCCGACCCGCGCGCCCGGCGCGAGCGGCTGGTGCTGGAAGGCGATATCCCCAGCCCGATGAACCCGCCCACCGGCTGCCGCTTCCACACGCGCTGCCCGATCGCCGTCGCACGCTGCCAGACTGAAGTGCCGGTGCTGCGGGAGGCGGCGCCGGGGCATGTGGTTTCGTGCCATTTGCGGCCGTGAAGGTCTTCTTTTTGTGAACAAAAAGAAGCAAAAAAACGTTCTGTCCGTTGGAGTGTAAGTGCCCTCCGGGTCGCCGCGGAGGCAAGGCGAATAGACGTTTTTTGGTTCTTTTTTCCAAAAAAGAACCCCTTCCTTGCCTCTTCCCCCATCCTGCCACACCATCCCCCGACAAGGCCGCCACAGTGGCCGGCAACAGGGAATCGTCCGATGGTCACCAATCCGGTCCGCCAGAAACTCCTCGCCGGCGGCACCTCGCTCGGCGTGATGGCGCACGAGTTCTTCACCCCCGGCCTGGCCGGCGTGCTGGCGGCCGGCGGCGCCGAGTTCGTGCTGATCGACATGGAGCATGGCGGCGTCGGCATCGACACGGTGAAGCAGCAGATCGCCTTCGCCTACGCCGCCGGCATCATGCCGTTCGTGCGCGTGCCGGCCTGCGAGCGCCATCTGGTCTGCACCGTGCTGGATGCCGGCGCCATGGGCATCATGGCGCCCATGCTGGAGACGGCCGAGCAGGCGCGCGCCCTCGTCTCCTGGTGCCGCTACCGGCCGGAGGGCATACGCGGCCTCGCCTTCGGCCTGGCGCATGACCGCTACCGCCCGGCGCCGCTGGCCGAGGCGGCGGCGGCGGCCAACGCGGCGGTGCTGACCATCCCGCTGATCGAGACGGTGGCGGGCCTGGCCAATGCTCGCGCCATCATGGCGACGCCCGGCATCGACCTCGGCTGGGTCGGCCATTACGACATGACCGACAGCATGGGCATCGCCGGCCAGATCGACCACCCGCGCTACCGCGCCGCCGAGGCCGAGTTGCTGGCCGCCGCGGCCGCCGCCGGCAAGCCGTTCGGCTGGCTCGCCGGCAACGGGGCGGAAGCGAAGGCGGCGCTGGCCAAGGGCTATCGTTGCCTGAGCATCAACACCGATGTGGGCCTGCTGCGCAGCGCCGTCGCCGCCGAATTCAAGGCGGCCCGCGGTTAATCGAACACCGCGGGCGGCCGCTCCGCCCGCGCCCACAGCGCGGCCACCACCGCCAGCACCGCCAGCCCGCTGCCGGCGGTGGCGACCACGGCGCCCAGCGGCCCGAACTGCTCGGCCAGCGCGCCGATCAGGATCTGCCCCAGCGGCCCGGTGCCGATGCAGACCGTGATCAGCCCCATCTGGCGCGAGCGCACATGCGCCGGCGCGCCGGTCAGGATCAGCGTGGTCTGCATGTTGCCGAACAGCGCCAGCCCGATGCCCCCCGCCATCAGCACCGCGCAGGCCAGCCAGTAGCCGGGCATCAGCGGCATCGCCACCAGGGCCGCCAGGAACGCCGCCGAGCCGCCCAGCATCAATGCCCGCGGGCTGGATTTCGGCGCCGCCCCGGTCAGGAACAGCCCGCCGATCAGCGAGCCCAGCGGCTCGGCCGCCGCCAGCACGCCGGCAAGCCCGGCCGACACCTCGAACACCCCGCGCGCGATCGGCGCCACCAGGGCCACGTAGGAGAACGCGAACAGGTTCATCGTCATCGTCACGCCCAGCACCGCCAGCACGGTGGGCTGGGTGCGCGCGAACGCGAGCCCCTCGGCCAGCTCGCGTGGCACCCGCGACAGCGCGAGCTTTCGCGTCGCCTGGGCGTGGTTCAACCCCGGCACCAGGCAGGCGGACAGCAGATACATCACGGCGGAGATCGCGAACGCGCCGGCCACCCCGAACATCGCGTAGGAGACGCTTCCGATCACCGGCCCCAGGCCGCGCGTGCAGGCTCCGGTCAGGCTGTCCAGCGCCACCGCGCGCGACACCAGGGCCGGCCCCGCCGCCTCGCCCACCATCCGCCGCCGGGTCGCCATCTCGGTTGCCCAGACGCTGCCGCTGGCGAAGGCGGCGAGCGCGATATGCCAAGGCTGCACCACCCCCAGCGCGCCCAGCGCGCAGATCGCCGCCGACGCGCAGGCGGTCAGCAGCAGCCCGGCCAGCAGGATATGCTTGCGGTCGATCGAGTCCGACACCACCCCCGCCACCGCCCCGAACAGCAGCAGCGGCAGGGTGCGCGCGGCCGAGACGAAGGCGACCGCCATGCCCGAGCCGGTGACCTCGAAGGTGAACAGCGCGGCGGCCAGCATCTCCACCCAGCGCATGGCGTTCACGGTGCCGCCGATGCTCCACAGCCGCACGAAGTCGCCCGAGGCCAGCAGGCCCCGGATACCCTCGCGATTCGTGCCTGTGCCGGACCTGTCCATCCCCGCGACAAGTCTGTGCATGCCCGCGCCGGCCTGACCAGCCACCCCCCCTGTAGCCGTGGCTGGCGCGGCGGGCCATGCCTGCGATACCCTGGGCCAAAGCACACGGGAGACGACCATGCGCCTGCCGACCCTCACCCAGGATGCGATGACCCCGGCCCAGCTTGCGGTCTACAACGCGGTCGTCGCCGGCAAGCGCGGCAGCATGCCGCCACCCACCATGGCCTGGCTGAACAGCCCGGAATTCGCCATGCGCGGCCAGCATCTGGGCGAATTCATCCGTTTTGACACCTGTTTCGGCCCCGCTTGGGTGGAAATCGCCATCCTGGTCACCGCCAAATACTGGCGCGCCCATTTCGAATGGTGGGCGCATCGCCGCATCGCCGAGGCCGCCGGGCTGGATGCCGCCATCATCGACGCCATCCGCGACGGCCGCGACCCGCCGATCGCCGACCCGAAGGCGCGGGTGATCTACGACTACGCCACCACCCTGCACCGCGACCGCGCCATTCCGCAGGCGCTGCACGACCGCATGGTCGCTGCCTGGGGTGCGCAGGGCGCGGTGGAACTGGTCGCCACCTGCGGCTATTACGCCATGGTCGCCATGACCCTGAACGCGTTCGACGTGGAACTGCCCGGCGGGCAGGCGTCCGAACTTCCCTGAGGAGCCGCATCATGACCGAAGCCTGCATCGTCGGCTGGGCCCACACGCCGTTCGGCAAGCTGGATGAACCGGATGTGGAGAGCCTGATCGGCCGCGTCGCCCGCACCGCCATCGAGGATGCCGGCATCGCCCCCGCGGAGATCGACGGCGTGTTCGTCGGGCTGTTCAATAACGGCTTCTCCAAGCAGGATTTCCCCGCCTCCCTGGTGCTGCAGGCGCTGCCCGAACTGCGCTACATCAGCGCCACCCGGTACGAGAACGCCTGCGCCTCCGGCTCGGCCGCCATCCACGGCGCCCGCGACTTCCTGGCCGCCGGGCGCGGCCGCTTCGCGCTGGTGGTGGGCGCGGAGAAGATGACCGCCACCCCCGGCCCGCAGGTCGGCGACATCCTGCTCTCCGCCGCCTACCGCAAGGAGGAGGGCGACATCCCGGCCGGGTTCGCCGGCGTGTTCGGCCGCATCGCCGAGCGGTATTTTCAGAAATATGGCGACCAGTCCGACGCGCTGGCCACCATCGCCGCCAAGAACCACAAGAACGGCGTGGACAACCCCTACGCCCAGATGCGCCGCGACCTCGGCTTCGATTTCTGCCGCACCGTCAGCGAGAAGAACCCGTACGTCGCCGCCCCCCTGAAGCGCACCGACTGCTCGCTGGTCTCCGACGGCGCTGCCGCCCTGGTCCTCACCGACGAGGACACCGCCCGCGCGCTCGGCAAGGCGGTGCGCTTTCGCGCCGCCGTGCAGGTGAACGACTTCCTGCCGCTGTCCCGCCGCGACCCCACCGCCTTCGAGGGCGCGGCCGTGGCCTTCCAGCGCGCGCTGGCCGCCGCCGACCTCACCCTGGCCGATATCGACTTCGCCGAGGTGCATGACTGCTTCACCGTGGCCGAGCTGCTGGTGACCGAGGCGATGGGCCTGGCGGCGCCGGGGCAGGGCGCCCGCGCGGTGCTGGACGGTGTCACGCAGAAGACCGGCCGGCTGCCGGTCAACGTTTCCGGCGGGCTGAAGGCCAAGGGCCACCCGATCGGCGCCACCGGCGTCTCGATGCACGCCATCACGGCGATGCAGCTCACCGGCACCGCCGGGGCGATGCAGCTGCCGAAGGCCGATCGCGGGCTGGTGTTCAACATGGGCGGCGCGGCGGTGGCCAACTACGTCTCGGTGCTGGAGCGGCTGCGCTGATCCCCACCAGCAACCTCGCCCATCTGCTGCTGCAAACGGCCCGCCGCTTCCCCGGCCGGCCGGGCCTGATCCGCGGCGAGCGCGCCTGGAGCTGGGCGGAAATGGCCGCCCGCGTCCGCGCCGCCGCCGGCGGGCTGCGCGCGGCCGGGCTTGGGCATGGCGACCGGGTGCTGGTGCATGCCCGCAACGGCCACGCCATGTTCGAGAGCATGTGGGCCGCCTGGATGCTGGGCGCCGTCTGGGTGCCCACCAATTTCCGCCTGACGCCCGGGGAGGTCGCGTACCTCGCCTCCTCCTCCGGCGCCCGCGCCCATCTGTTCGACGGCGCCTTTCCCGAGCACGCCGCCGCCGCCCGCGCCGCCAACCCGGCGGCCACCCTCCAATTCGACCTGGAGGGCGAGTGGGAGGCCCTGGCCACCGGCCCCGCCGCGCTGGACCGGCCCGCCGATGTGGACCGCGACCATCCGTGCTGGTTTTTCTACACCTCCGGCACCACCGGCCGCCCCAAGGCGGCGATGCTGACGCACGGCCAGATGGAGTTCGTGGTCACCAGCCACCTGTGCGACCTGATGCCCGGCACCACCGAGCAGGACGTGTCCCTGGTGGTCGCTCCGCTGTCGCACGGCGCCGGCATCCACGCTTTGGCGCAGGTGGCGCGCGGGGCGGCCAGCGTGCTGCTGCCCGGCGAGCGGCTGGACTGCGCGGAGGCGTGGCGGCTGGTGGAGGCGCACCGGGTGAGCAACATGTTCACCGTGCCGACCATCCTGACCATGCTGGCGCGCGACCCGGCGGTGGACCTGGTGGACCATTCCAGCCTGCGCCACGTCATCTACGCCGGCGCGCCGATGTACCGCGCCGACCAGGTGCACGCGCTGCGCAGGCTCGGCCCGGTGCTGGTGCAGTATTTCGGCCTCGGCGAGGTCACCGGCAACATCACCGTGCTGCCGCCGCATCTGCACAGCATCGCCGACGATCCGGCCTATCCCATCGGCAGTTGCGGCCACCCGCGCACCGGCATCGAGATCGCCATTCTCGACGCGGCCAACGCGCCGCTGCCGCCCGGCGAGACCGGCGAGATCTGCGTGCGGGGCCCCGCCGTGTTCGCCGGCTACCACGACAACCCCGAGGCCACCGCGAAGGCCTTCGCCGGCGGCTGGTTCCATACCGGCGATCTGGGCCACCTCGACGAGCGCGGCTTCCTCTACATCACCGGCCGCGCCTCGGACATGTATATCTCCGGTGGCTCCAACGTGTATCCGCGCGAGATCGAGGAGGCGTTGCTGCTGCACGAGGCGGTGGCCGAGGCCTGCGTGGTGGGCCTGCCGGACCCGAAATGGGGCGAATCCGGCGTGGCCGTGCTGGTCGCCCACGCGGGTGCGGCGATCGACCCGGCCGACCTGCTGCGCCACCTGGATGGCCGCATCGCCCGCTACAAGCTGCCGGCCCGCGTGGTGGTGTGGGCGGAGCTGCCCAAGTCCGGTTATGGCAAGGTGGCCAAGCGCGAGGTGATCCGGTTATTGAGCGAAGGATAGCCGAAGAAGAAGATTCACATGGAGGCGGGGAGAAGGCACAGCCCTATCTCAACCTTTCTTCTCCCCGTCTCCCCGCCTCCATGTGAACTTTTCCTTGCTTCAGGCCACCAGCCCCGCCGCCCGCCGTCCGCTCAACCATGCCCCGCCCACCGTGCCGGCCAGCCCGTCGGTGCACACCGCCTCGCCGGCGAACACCAGCCGCCCGCCGCCGAGCGGCGTGCCCAGCACCGCCCGCGCGCCGTCCTGCCCCGGCCGTGCATAGGCATAGGCGCCGCGCTGCCACGGATCGTCGGCCCAGGGGCTCACCGCCGCCTCGCCCAGTCCGGCCGCTGCCCCCATCACCGCCCGCCATTGCGCCCGCGCGAACGCCTCGGTCGCCGCCGCGCCCTCGCGGGCCAGCGCCCATGCCGCCGGCCCGCCGACGAAGCCCACCACGTGGTCGCGCCCGAACGGCCAGGCCTGGAAGAACATCGTGGGGTCGCCCCGCGCGGCCACCCGATGCTGGATGGAGCAGGTGTCGGGCAGCCCCAGCCGGCCGCCGCCGCGCAGCGCCACCTTGGTCAGCAGCCCCATCGGCAACCCGTCGATCGCCGCCCGCACCGCCGCCGGCAGGGGCGGGTCGAAGCCGATGCCGCCCGCCGCCAGCACGCCGGTGGAGACCGTCATGATGCAGGACCGCGCCCGCAGCGTGCCGCGCGGCGTGGCCACCGTCACCGGCCCGTCCCAGCCGATCCGCGTGGCCGGCGTGTCCAGGTGCACCGCACCGGCCGCCGGCGGCAGCAACTTGGCCACCAGCGCGCCCACCCCGGCCGGCGGCACCAGGTCCGCGCCCAGCAACTCGTTGGCGGACCAGTCGCGCACGCTGAAATCATCCGGGTCGGCGGCGGCGATCAGCGTCGCCTCCCAGGTCTCGATGGTGGCGCACCATGGGTCGCCGCGCAGCCCCGCCACCGCCTCGGCCAGGCTCGTATCCGGCCCCGCCTTCGCCCGGCCATGCGCCACGGCGTCGAACGCCGCCGAGGCCGCGTCCCGCGCCGCCCATTCCGCCGGGCTCGCCGCCCGCCCGTCCACCACCAGCCGCCGGCTGCGCGCCGCATCGGAATCCAGCAGCTTCTCCCCGGCCAGCCGTGCCAGCGCCACCAGCGGGTTGCGCGCCGCCTCGTGCAGCCAGGAGGCGCCGAGGTCGAGCGGCTCGCCCCCGAACCCCACCGTCCAGGCCCGCCCGCCGACCCGGCCGGAGGCCTCCACCACCGCCACGCGCCGCCCGGCCTCGCGCAGCGCGGCGGCAGCCGCCAGCCCGGCGACGCCGGCGCCGACCACGATCACGTCCAGGGTGTCATTCATTCGGTTTCGGCTCGCGGGAAGGAAGGTTCACAAAGAGACGTAGAGGCGAAGAGAGTATGCCGGCCCGGCCGTGCTTGCGCTTCACCCCTTCTCCACATGCGATTTTCCGGCTTCCTTTGATCGAAACCGGCGGGCGGCGGCCATCAGCCGCCTACTCCTCGCCCTCGGCCCGGCGCACGTCCTCGGCGGTGCGCGGCGCCGGGCGCTGCGGGCCGGCATGCGGGTCGAAGCTCTCGTTCATCACCGCCTCCACCCGGCAATCCTCGCACATCCGCACCACGTCGATCCGCCGCGCCGAGGCGCCCGCGAACATCCAGTGCCGGTCGGCCAGCCTGGCCACGATCCGCTCGATGGAGCTGCGCGTGCCGAACGGCTTGCCGCAGGCGATGCAGGGGAACGGCTCCTCCTGCTTCACGGTGACGGCCGGCGCCGACCAGGCGGCCGGGTCCAGCCGCGGCACGAGGCGGATCACCTTTTCCGGGCAGGTCGCCCGGCACAGCCCGCATTGCACGCAGGCATCCTCAGCGAAGCGCAGGGTCGGCCGGTCCGGGTCGTCGCGCAGCGCCCCGGTCGGGCAGGCGGCGACGCAGGCATGGCAGAGCGTGCAGCCGGCGGCATCGATGTCCAGCCCGCCGAACGGCGCGCCCGCCGGCAGCGCGATCGCCCCCGCGCCCGCTCCGGCCACGCGATGCAGCTCCTTCAGCGCCGTCAGCGTCAGGTGCCGCCCGCCGCCCATCGGCAGGAAGCGCGACGGCCCGGCGATCCCCGGCCCCAGCGCGGCGATCGTCCACAGCACGTCGGGGTCGTCGCTCTCCAGCACCCGGCAGCGGTTCTCGCCCAGGCCCAGCCCGGCCAGCACCGCCTCGGCCAGCGCCACCGTGCGCGCCAGCCCGGCGCCGTCATGCGCCGGCCGTGCGGGGCGCAGGAACACCATCCCGGCCAGCCCATAGGCGAAGCCGGCGGCCACCAGCGCCAGCCCGGCCGACGTCACCTCGTTCAGCCGCAGCGGAATCACATTGGCCGGCAGCCCCCGCCCCAGCCGGGCGGCGGCGTCAATCAGCGCCTGGCCATGCGCCTCGTCGTGCAGCAGCAGCACGCCGTCCCGCCCGCCGGCATCGTTATAGGCCATCATTATCACACGCAGCCGGCGCAGCACCGCCTCGTCCGGCGGCACCGCATAGGTCGCCGCCCCGGTCGGGCACACCGCGGCACAGGCGCCGCAGCCGGCGCATATCGCGGCGTCGATCGCCACATGGTCGCCGGCCGGCGCGATCGCCCCGGCCGGGCACAAATCAAGGCAGCGGGTGCAGCCGGTGCGCCGGTTGCGCTGGTGCGCGCACAGCCCGGCGTCGAACGCCACGTAGCGCGGCTTGTCGAACTCCCCCACCAGCGCCGCCGCCTCGGCGATCAGCCGTTCCACCGTCTCCGGCCGGGCGGGGTCGGCGCGCAGATAGCCCGGCCGGGTGGCGGAGAAAAGCGGCGCGCCGCCCGACACGTCCAGCATGATGTCGCAGCGCGACACCGCGCCCTCGCGCGCCGCCCCCCAGCGCAGCGCCGCGCGGGAAGAGGCGGCGGGGCGGGCATAGTCGTTCACCACCAATTCGAACGCGCCCAGATGCCCGCGCGCGGTGGCGATGCTGCCGCGCAGCACCGGGAAGGCGCCGCTGGCCGGCGGCACCACCTTGCCCGGCCGGCTCAGCAGCACCGTCACGTCCAGCGCCTCGGCCAGCCGCCGGCCGACCTCGACCGCCGCCTCGTCATGGCCGTAGACCAGCGCCACCCCCTCGCTGCGCATCGAGACCAGCGGGGTTTCCGGCATCGGCACCGCGGCGGCGGCCAGCAATGCCGCCATCTTCGGTCCGGCCTGGCCCCCGGCATCCGACCAGCCGGCCGCCTCGCGGATATTGGCGAAGGCCAGCGGCGCGGCGAACCCGGCCTCGTCGGCCACCTCGCGGAACAGCGGCGCCTCCTGGGTGCAGCCCACCGTCACCGGCCGCCCCTCGGCCAGCGCCGCGCGGAAGGCGTCCAGCCGGGTCCGGCACAGATTATCCGACCGCCGCACCTCGCCGCCGCACCGCCGCAGCGCCGCGCCGTCCAGCGCCATGCTGTCCTCGCAGGAGCAGGCGAACACGATCGGGGTGCTGTCGGTCATCTGTCGTCCTTTGCCGCCGCGGCGCCTATACTGGCACAACGCCGCCGCACGGGAGAGAGCATGCTGCGCCTGCCGCCGCCCTACACGGAATTCGCCGCCCCGCAGGGTGACGCGCTCGCCTGCGCGGTCGCGCTGGCGCCGGCGGAGGGGGCCGGCACGCTGGCCTGGCACGCCGGCGGCGGCATGGTCGAATGCGCCGTGGTGCTGGAGCCGCTGGAGGCGCTGGCCACCGCCCGGCTGGTGCTGTTCGCCGGCATGAACGCCCTGGCCGACGCGCTGGCGGCCGAATGCCCGCCGGAAAAGCCGCTGCTGTTCGACTGGCCGGACGCGCTGCGCTTCGATGGCGGGCTGGTCGGCGGCGGCCGCCTGGCCTGGCCGGAGGGCTGCGCCGGCGACCAGGTGCCGGACTGGCTGGTGTTCGCCTTCACCCTGCGCGCCGCCGCCGACCCCGATGCCGCGCCGCCGCCCCCGGCCCTGGCCGAGGAGGGGTTCGAGGATTTCTCCCCGGCGGCGCTGGTGGAGGGCTTCGCCAGCCACCTGATGGTGGCGCTGGACGAATGGGCGACCCTCGGCCCGCCCTCCCAGCCCGCCCGCTGGCGGCGGCGCTGGCCCGGCACGGTGCTGCCGGACACGGCCCACCTGCCGGCCACGCCCACCTGGTTCGACCCCGCCACCGGCCGGCTGCGCGTGGAGATGCCGGCATGACCGTGTGCATGAAGCTGCCGCGCACCCTGCGCCTGGACCCGTCCGACCGCTTCGTGTTCGACCGCGCCGCCGAGCCGGGCGAATGGGCAGTCTCCGGTGCCTTCGTCTTCCACGGCGAGGCGGAGCCGGCCACCCATAAGGCCCGCGTGGCGCTGCGCTCCGGCTTCCTGGGCATCGACAGCCTCGGCTGGTCCACGCTGGTCGAGGTGACCGAGGCCAGCGCCGCCGAATATGCGGCCGCCGAGGCCATGCTGGCGGCACGGCTGCGCACCCACTTCGGCGCCCCCGACGCAGCCGCCGCGCAGGCGGCCGCGCGCGAGGAGCTGGCCTTCGCCGCCAGCCTCTGCGACCTGCCGGCCGGCACCGTGGTCGCCGTGCACCGCCTCTGGTCCGATGGCGGGATCACCGAGCGTTTCCGCACCCTGACCCGCCGTGCCGACCGTGCCGCCCCGGTGTTCGCCCCGGTGTTCGCCCTGGTGGAGAGCGACGAGGCCGCCGAAGCGGTCGATCTGCGCCACCTGCCGGGCGGCGTGCCATGAACGAGTTCTGGGTTTCCTCCGGCCATCTGCTGCTCGATCGCGGGGCGGACGGGCGGCTGCGCCTGACCGACGATTTCCTCCGTCTCTACCTCGCCCGCCCCGAGCTGATGCCGCCGCCGGAGGCGTGCGAGGCCGAGCGCGCGCTGCATGCCCGCCTGATGGCCGCTCCCGCCGCCCCGGTCGCCGAGGCCGGGCTCGCCGCCCTGGCCGACCCGGATGCGCGCGACAACTGGGGCGTGTTCCTGCGCCTGCGCGCCGCCCTCATGGCCGAGCCGAGCCTGGAGGCGGCCTATCTGCGGCTGGTCCGCACCGATGCCGCCGAGGTGCCGCCGCTGGTGTTCGCCCAGTTCACCCACGTCATCCTGCGCAACGCGCTGGACGGCTGCACCGACGCCGCCACCGTGCGCGCCGCCGAGTTGTTCTTCCGCCCGCAGCGCGTCACCCACCACCAGGGCCGCGTGCTGCTGGCCGATGCCGAGGCGATCGAGGGCCACGAGGCGGCCCGCCAGGCCTCGCCGCTGCTGGCCATGCTGGGCGGCCCCGCCGCCGAGGCGCTGGACGTGCTGGGCGAGGCCAACGCCGATACCTACTGGGGCCGCAGCGACGCGCACGACATGGTGCTGGACCTCGCCGCCGCCCGCCCGGCGCTGGCCGCCGCCCTGCGGCTCTGGCTGCGCCACCTGCTCGGCCTGCGCGTGGAGATCGACCCGCTGGAGCGCATCGAAGACCGCGACTGGCGCTGGTTCGTCGGCCTGGACGGCGAGGCGACGCGCATCGGCAACGCGCTGTGGCGCGGCGAGGCGCCGGAGGGCGCCGACCGGCTGCTCGCCCTGTTCCGCCTGATCGCCGAGGACGAGGCGGCGATGCTGCCGCAGGCGCGCGGCCGGCCGGTGTATCTGCTGCTGGCCATGGCGCCGGACCGCACCCTGCGCCTGAAGCCGCACAACCTGCTGGCCGGGCTGCCCCTGATGGAAGTCGCCTGATGGCCACCGAGACCTTCATGGTCGGCGTGGTGGTGGAGCGGCGGGTCGCCGTCTCGCCCTGGATCGAGCATGCCTGGCTGCCGGTGGCGGTGCTGCCCGGCGTGCCCGACCTGCCGCCCTGGTCCAGCCTGGGGCACGAGGGCACCACCGAACGCTTCTATGCCGGGGCGGTCGCCATGGAGCTGCACCGCACCGATACCGCCACCTACCGCGACAACCTGGCCAGCGGCACGCCGCGCATGTGGATCGCCTGCCGCCCCGCCGAGGACGCGCCGCTGGCCATCCGCTTCGTCACCCCCGACCCGGCCGAGGGCGAGGCCTATACCGAGGCCGGCGACGACATCGTGGAGGCGGTGCCGATGCCCTCCGAAATCGCCGCCCTGCTGGCCGCCTTCATCGCGGCGCACCATGTGGAGCGCCCCTTCCTCAAGCGCCAGCGCGACCGCGCCGGCCCCGCCGGCCCGCACCGCCGCCCGGCCCTGGAGGACGACGAATGACCGCCGGGGAGCGCGAGGGCTTCGCCCGCCGCTGGGCGCGCCTAAAGCAGGGCGGGCAGGGCAGGGCGGTCGTGCCCGCGCCGGCCGAGCCGCCCACGCCCGCCGAGCCGCCCACGCCCGCCGAGCCGATGGAGGAACCGCCACCGGCCGAGACCATCCCGTTGCAGGACATCGCCCTGTGGCTCGGCCGCCGGGTGCCGGAAGCGTGGAAAACCGCCGCCCTGCGCCGCCTGTGGATGGCCGACCCGGCGATCCGCGACTTCGTCGGGCTGGCGGACTACGCCTGGGACTGGAACACCCCGGGCGGCATGCCGGGCTATGGCAGGCTGGACGCGCTGGACAACGTGGCGAAGCTGCTGGAACGCGCCATCGGCGCCCCCGAGCCGCCCGCACCCCCACCGCCCGCACCCCCACCGCCCGCGCCCGCGCAGGCAAGCCTCCCGCCGCCGGCCCCGGCCATGCCGCCGCCAGACGCCGCCCCGGCTCCCCCGCCAACGCCGGCCGCCGTTGCCGCACCACCGCCACGCCGGCGCGGCGGCGGCGCCACGCCGGCCTGATCCGGCTGCCCACGGCCCTTGTGCAACGGTGCATAAGATATTCTTATGGGTCGTCGAACCGGGCTGCCGCCGGACTGCGGCGCGGTCCAACCAGGGGCGAACATGCGCGAAAGCGGGCTGGACACGGCAATCCAGGCGGCCGGCGGGGTCAGCGCCCTGGCGCGGCGCATCGGCGTCTCCCAGCCCGCCATCTCCGGCTGGAAGCGCATCCCGCCCGACCGCGTGCTGGCCGTGGAGGCCGCCACCGGCATCCCCCGCACCCTGCTGCGCCCCGACCTGTACCGCGAGGCCGCGCCACAGCCGCGCCCTGATCTGGACGAGGTCTCCGCCGCCCGCGCCGACATCTACGCCCTGCTGGCCGCCCTGCTGTGGCGCGCGCCCGATGCCGCCCTGCTCGGCCAGCTCGCCGCCACTCCCGACCCGGCTGGCGCTGGCGACCTCGCCGCCGCCCGTGCCGCGCTGGCGCGGGCCGCCGCCGCCACCACCGCCGAGGCCGCCGCCCGCGAGCATTTCGACCTGCTGATCGGCGTCGGCGGCGGCGAATTATTCCCCTATGCCAGCTACTATCTCACCGGCTTCCTGCACGAACGCCCGCTGGCCGAGCTGCGCGCCGACCTGCACCGCCTCGGCCTGGTGCGCGCCGAGGGGCTGGCCGAGCCGGAGGACCACATCGCCTTCGTCTGCGAGGTGATGGCCACGCTGATCCACGGCGGCGCCGGCACGCCTGAGATCGACGACGCGGTCTTCTTCGCCCGCCACCTGCGACCCTGGGCGCGCGCCGCCTTCCGCGACATGGAACGCTGCGAGGCGGCGACGTTCTACCGCGCCGTCGGCACGCTCGGCCGGGTGGTGATGGAAATCGAGACGGCGGCCTTCGAGCTGCCACAATGACACCGGAGGCACAGCCCATGGCCGACCAGGAAAAACCGCAAAAACAACCGGTCCGCCGCCGTTTCATGGCGCTGATGGGCATCGGCGGCGCGGTCGCGGCAACCGCCCTGGCCAGCCGCGCGGCGCCGGCCGAGGCGATGACCCCGCCGGCGGGCAAGGGCGGCTCGCACTACAGGGACAGCGCCCACGTGAAGCAGTACTACGCCGTCAACCGCTACTGACGCCCAGGGGAACGCCCGCATGCTGATCAAGCGCAAGGACGCCCAGGTCCAGAAGACCCGCCTGCAATCGGTGCTGGGCGACCTGTCCTCCGGCGTGCTCGACCGCCGCGCCTTCCTGCGCCGCGCCGGCTTCACCGCCGGCGCCGCCGGCCTCGCCGCCGTCAGCCTGGGCGCCGTCCGCCGCGCCGAGGCGGAGGCGATCGACCCGAAGCTGCCGGTGAAGCAGGTGAAGAACATCTGCACCCATTGCTCGGTCGGCTGCACGGTGATCGCCGAGGTGCAGAACGACGTGTGGGTGCGCCAGGAACCGGCCTTCGACAGCCCGATCAACCGCGGCAGCCACTGCGCCAAGGGCGCCTCGGTGCGCGAACTGGTGAAGGGCACGCGCCGCCTGCGCAGCCCGATGAAGCTGGTGGACGGGCAGTGGCAGAAGCTCAACTGGGCCACGGCGATCGACGAAATCGGCGCGAAACTGCTCGATATCCGGGAAAAATCCGGGCCTGACAGCGTGTTTTGGCTCGGCAGCGCCAAGTTTTCCAACGAGGGCTCGTATCTCTACCGCAAGTTCGCCGCCCTGTGGGGCACCAACACGGTGGACCACCAGGCGCGCATCTGCCACTCCACCACGGTCGCGGGTGTCGCCAACACCTGGGGCTATGGCGCGATGACCAACAGCTACAACGACATCCGGCGCAGCAAGACCATGGTCATCATGGGCGGCAACCCGGCCGAGGCGCATCCGGTGTCGTTGCAGCACCTGTTGATCGCCAAGGAGGTCAACCGCGCCAACATGGTGGTGATCGACCCGCGCTTCACCCGCACCGCCGCCCACGCCACCGACTACATCCGCATCCGCCCCGGCACCGATATCCCGATCATCTGGGGCATCCTGTGGCACGTGTTCCAGAACAAGTGGGAAGACACTGAATTCATTGCCCAGCGCGTGTTCGGCATGGACGATGTCCGCAAGGAGGTCGCCAAATGGACGCCCGATGAGGTGGAGCGGGTGACCGGCGTGCCCGGCGAGCAGCTGAAGCGCGTCGCCGACATGATGGCCCACCAGAAGCCGGCGACGCTGATCTGGTGCATGGGCGCCACCCAGAAGACCGTCGGCACCGCCAATGTGCGCGCCTACTGCATCCTGCTGCTGGCCACCGGCAATGTCGGCCAGTTCGGCGCCGGCGCCAACATCTTCCGCGGCCATTGCAACGTGCAGGGCGCCACCGACCTCGGGCTCGATGTCACCTCCCTGCCGCTCTATTACGGGCTGGCGGAGGGCGCCTGGAAGCACTGGGCGAGGGTGTGGGAGATCGACTACGCGTGGCTGCTCTCGCGTTTCGACAGCAAGGCGATGATGGAGGCGCCGGGCATCCCCTCCACCCGCTGGTTCGACGCGGTGACCTTCCCCAAGGACCAGGTGGCGCAGCGCGACAACGTGCGCGCCATGGTGGTGTTCGGCCATGGCGGCAACACCGTGACGCGCATGCCGGAGATGGTGAAGGGGCTGGAGAAGCTCGACCTTCTGGTGGTGGCCGACCCGCACCCCACCACCTTCGCCGCCGTCTCCAACCGCCGCAACGGCACCTACCTGCTGCCCATCTGCACCCAGTTCGAAACCTCGGGCAGCCGCACCGCCTCCAACCGCTCGCTGCAATGGGGCGCCCAGGTGGTCAAGCCGATCTGGGAGAGCAAGGACGACTACGAGGCGATGTACCTGCTGGCCGAGCGCCTCGGCTTCGCGGATAAATTGTGCAAGAACATAAAGGTAGATGGCAAACATCCGTCGCCGGAGGACATCCTGCGCGAGATCAACCGCGGCGGCTGGTCCACCGGCTATACCGGCCAGTCGCCGGAGCGGCTGAAGGCGCATATGGAGAACCAGGCCAGCTTCGACATCGTCACCCTGCGCGCCGGCGACGGCCCGGTGAAGGGCGACTACTACGGCCTGCCCTGGCCGTGCTGGGGCACGCCGGAGCTGAAGCACCCGGGCACCCACACGCTGTACAACACCAACCTGCACGTGAAGGATGGCGGCGGCACCTTCCGCGCCCGCTTCGGCGTGGAATACAAGGGCGCCACCTTGCTGGCCGAGGGCTCGTATTCGCTCGGTTCGGAGATCAAGGACGGCTATCCCGAATTCACCCTGGGCGTGCTCAAAAAGCTGGGCTGGGACGGCGACCTGACCGCGGCCGAGCGCGCCACCATCGAGGCGATCGGCGGCAACGCGCCCGATGGCGTGTCCTGGTCCACCGACCTCTCGGGCGGCATCCAGCGCGTCTGCATCGCTCACGGCGTGATGCCCTACGGCAACGGCAAGGCGCGCGCCAATGCCTGGAACCTGCCCGACCCGGTGCCGGTGCACCGCGAGCCGATCTACTCCCCGCGCCCCGACCTGGTGGCGAAATACCCGACCCTGCCGGACTTCAAGGCGTTCCGCCTGGCCAATATCGGCGCCACCGTGCAGAAAAGCGCGGTCGATCGCGGCATCGCCAAGCAGTTCCCGATCGTGCTCACCTCCGGCCGGCTGGTGGAATACGAGGGCGGCGGCGAGGAAACCCGGTCCAACCCGTGGCTGGCCGAGTTGCAGCAGGAGATGTTCGTCGAGGTCAACACCGCGGACGCCGCCGCGCGCGGCATCGCCGACGGCGCCTGGGTGTGGGTGACCGGCGCCGAATCCGGCAGCAAGGCCAAGGTGAAGGCCCTGGTCACCGACCGCGTCGGCCCCGGCGTGGCCTTCATGCCGTTCCACTTCGCCGGCTGGTTCCAGGGCGTGGACCAGCGCGACAAATACCCCAAGGGCGCCGACCCCTACGTGCTGGGCGAGAGCGTCAACACGCTGACCACCTATGGCTACGACCCGGTGACCTACATGCAGGAAGCCAAGGTCACGCTCTGCCAGATCGCGAAGGCGTAAGCCCATGGCCCGTATGAAGTTCCTGTGCGACGCCGACCGCTGCATCGAGTGCAACGCCTGCGTCACCGCCTGCAAGAACGCCAACGAGGTGCCCTGGGGCATCAACCGCCGCCGGGTGGTGACCATCAACGACGGCAGGCCCGGCGAGCGCAGCGTGTCGATGGCCTGCATGCACTGCACCGATGCGCCCTGCGCCGCGGTCTGCCCGGTGGACTGCTTCTACACCACGGCGGACGGGGTGGTGCTGCATTCCAAGGAGCTGTGCATCGGCTGCGGCTACTGCTTCTACGCCTGCCCGTTCGGCGCGCCGCAATACCCGCGCGTGTCCAATTTCGGCAGCCGCGGCAAGATGGACAAATGCACCTACTGCTCCGGCGGGCCGGAGGGGGCGGATGGCAGCGCCGCCGAATACGCCACATACGGCGCCAACCGCATGGCGGAGGGCAAGCTGCCGCTGTGCGCCGAGATGTGCTCCACCAAGTCGCTGCTGGCCGGCGACGGCGAGATCATCGCCCAGATCTACCGCGAGCGCGTCACCAAGCGCGGCTACGGCTCCGGCGCCTGGGGCTGGAAGACCGCCTATCAGGAGACCGTCGATGTGTAAGCGCCTCCTGGCCGGCGTGTTGCTGGCCGCGACCCTGGCCATTGGGGTCGCCAGCGCCCAGCCGGCCCCGACCACCCCGGTAAGCGGCTTCAACCCGACCACCTCGGCGAGCAGCGAGCAGAAGCTGCTCGGCACGCTGAAGCAGATCGACGGCCGCATCACCATCCCCGACCGCAAGGCGGCCGTGCTGGAGCAGCCGGCCGGGCGGGACTGGCGCGATTTCCAGCGCGGCACCATCCCGAAGCTGGCGGCGGTGGCTGTGCTGGGCATGCTGGTGGTGCTGATCGCCTTCTATGCCCTGCGCGGCCGCATCGCCATCGAGGGCGGGCCGTCCGGCCGGCTGATCGAGCGGTTCGGCGCCTTCGAGCGGTTCGTGCACTGGATGACCGCCAGTTCCTGGGTGGTGCTGGCGCTGACCGGGCTGAACGTGGCGGTGGGGCGGCATATCCTGCCGGGGCTGATCGGCGAGCACGCCTTCGCCGAGCTCAGCGACATCGGCAAGCTGGCGCATAACTATCTGGGCTTTCCGTTCGCGCTCGGCGTGCTGCTGATGCTGTTCATATGGGTTCGCCACAACATCCCGAATGGCGTTGATATTACGTGGTTTCGCCAGGGTGGCGGGCTGGTGGGGCGGGCGCATCCCTCGGCCGGCAAGTTCAATGGCGGCCAGAAGGCGGTGTTCTGGATCGTGGTGCTGGGCGGCGGGCTGATCGCGGCCAGCGGTTTCGTGCTGCTGTTTCCGTTCTACATCACCGACATCGCCGGGATGCAGACCGCGCAGATGGTGCATGGCGTGCTGGCGCTGCTGATGATCGCGGCGATGCTCGGGCACATCTATATCGGCACTGTCGGCATGGAGGGCGCGTTCGAGGCGATGGGCAACGGCCAGGTGGACGAAAAATGGGCCCGCGCGCACCACGATTTGTGGGTCGCCGAGCTAGAAGCCAGGAAAGGCGCCGCCGAGTAGCCCCGACCAAACAAACAAAGTTTTTTTACTTCTTTGTTTTCAAACAAAGAAGACCTGTTCTTTCTTGAAAAAAACCAAAAAACTTTTATTCGTCTAATAGTTCCTTGCGGAAGAACACCCGGTCGAACCCGTCCTGCTGCCCGCGTCCGGTCTCGGTCCAGCCGCTGCGGCCATACAGCGCGATGTTCTCGGTCATCAGCGCATGGGTATACAGCCGCAGTTCCGTGAGCCCCCGCGCGCGGGCGGCCGCCTCGGTGAAGCACAGCAGCGCCCGGCCGATGCCCAGGCCCTGGGCGGCCGGGTCAACGGCGATGTTGTCCAGCAGCAGGTGGCCCTCGCGTGGCAGCAGCACCGCCAGCCCGGCGACCGGCGCCCCCACCACCCACACGGCGCGCGCCGCGATCAGGGCGGCGTAATCGTCCAGCATCGGGCCGGGCGGCTTGCCGATGCGCGGGATATAGGGCGCGTAGGCCGCGCGGACGATCCGCTCGACGGCGGGCCGGTCGGCCGGGCCGGCCTGACGGACCGCCGGCTCAGCCAAGCCGCACGCTGCCCGCGGTGAAGGCGGTGGCGGCGGAAAGCTGGAACTGCTGCAGAACGGCGGCGGCGCCGCCGGCGACGACGAGGCAGGCAATCACGGCGACGACGAAGGACCTCATGGCGCGCACTCCCTGACCTCCCCTGATTAAGGGCGGCGCTGCCCGGCCGCAAGACCTTCCCTCCGGCCGGGGCTTGCGCCACCATCGCCCGGCAACAAAGGGGGAATGCGCCATGTGGGAAGCCAGCGAACGATATCCGGACCCGAACGTGGTGGTGATGGACCCGGCCTTCGCCAAATACCGCCTGCCGCTGGCCTCGGTGGAGCGGCTGGCCACCGGCTGCCGCTGGTCGGAGGGGCCGGTGTGGTTCGGCGACGCCCGCTGCGTGCTGTGGAGCGACATCCCCAACAACCGCATCCTGCGCTGGGACGAGGAGACCGGCGCCACCACGGTGTTCCGCAAGCCCTCCAACAACGCCAACGGCAACACCCGCGACCGCCAGGGGAGGCTGGTCACCTGCGAGCATGACAGCCGCCGGGTGACCCGCACGGAATACGACGGGTCCATAACTGTCATGGCGGATAATCATAACGGCAAGAAGCTGAATTCGCCGAACGACGTGGTGGTCAAGTCCGACGGCTCGATCTGGTTCACCGACCCGCCCTTTGGAATCCTTGGCTATTACGAGGGCCACAAGGCGGATTCCGAGCTGGCCCCGGCGGTCTGGCGGATCGACGGGCAGACGGGCGCGCTCAGCATGGTGGCCGACGACATCCCCGGCCCGAACGGCCTGGCATTCTCGCCGGACGAAAAGCTGCTCTACGTCGTCGCCTCCCGCGCCGAGCCGCGCGACATCCGCGCCTATGACGTGGTGGACGGCGCGAAACTGGCCAATCCGCGCATCGTGGTGCACAGCGAGGGCGGCACACCGGACGGGTTCCGGGTGGATGTGGACGGCAATCTGTGGTGCGGCTGGGGGATGGGCGACCCGGAACTGGACGGGGTGCGGGTGTTCACCGCGCAGGGCCAGCCGATCGGCCATATCCGCCTGCCGGAGCGCGCCGCCAATCTGTGCTTCGGCGGGCTGCACCGCAACCGGCTGTTCATGGCGGCCAGCCACGGGCTGTATGCGCTGTATGTGAACACCCAGGGCGTGGCGGGGGGCTGAGGCCCGATGTTCCAGCCGCCGGAGACATTCTGCGGCCTGCCGCCCGGCCCGCCGGGGGCCGGCAGCCGGGTGGCGGTGCTGGGGGTGCCGTATGATTGCGGCATCCACCCGTTCCGCGTCGGCTCGCGCGAGGCGCCGGTGTTCGTCCGCCGCGCCTCCCGCCTGCTGCGGCGCCACCATGCCAGCCTGGGCGATTTCGACGTGGCGGCGCGGCTGGGCGCGGTCGATTGCGGCGACGTGGCGCTGGTGGCCGGCCGCCCCACGCTCGCCTTCCCGGCGATCGAGGCGGCGGCGGGCGTGCTGCTGGATGCCGGCTGCGTGCCGCTGGCGATCTGCGGCGACGGCTCCGGCTCGCTGCCGCTGATGCGCGCGGCGGGGCGGCGGCATCCCGGCCTGGTGGCGCTGCATATCGACAGCCATACCGACGCCTACGAGCCGGGGGAGGAGGACCCGCTGGACCCCTCCACCCAGTTCACCCATGCCGCCGCCGAGGGCATCATCGATGTCGCCCGCTCCTGGCATGTCGGCATTCGCGGCTTCACGGCGGTGCCGGGGGTGGTGGCGCGCACCCGCGCGCTGGGCTACGGCGTGGTGACCACCGAGGACCTGCTGCGCCGCGGCTTCGCGCAGACCATGGCCGAGTTCCGTGACCAGGCGGCAGGGCGGCCGGTGTATCTGTGCTGGGACATGGACATCTTCGACCCCGCGGTGGCGCCGGGCGTGTGCACGCCGACCTGGGGCGGGCTGAGCGCGCGCGAGGGCATCGAGCTGATGCGCTGCCTGTCCGGGCTGGACATCGTGGCGATCGACTTCAACACGGTCAGCCCGGCCCAGGACAGCAACGAGCAGGCGGCCTTCCTGTGCGGCCACATGATGCTGGAGGCGATGCTGCTGCTGTGCCGGCAATTCGGGCTGGACCGGTGACGCGCCGGGGCGCCTGAAGGAAGGCAGGTTCACAAAGAGGCGGAGAGGCGAAGAGAAGGCATGATTCAAATCGCTTCGCCTCTCCGCCTCCTTGTGAATCCTTCCCTGCTTCCTCAGGCCGCGAGCCCGCGTAACGCCGTGGCGAGCGCCGCGATCGCGCCCGGCCAGTCGCCGTAGGATGGCTGGCGGAACTGGCGCAGCGTGGGGTACCAGGGGCTGTCGGACCGCCCCAGCAGCCAGCGCCACTCGCTGTCGAAGCGGTTGAGCAGCCAGACCGGCCGGCCCAGAGCGCCGGCCAGATGGGCGACGGCGGTATCGACGCTGACGACCAGGTCCAGCCCGGCCACCAGGGCGGCGGTGTCGGCGAAATCGTCCAGCTCGGCGGTCCAGTCGTGCAGCGCCAGGCCCGGCGGCGGCGGCTCGGCGCCGGCCCGGCCTTTCTGGAGCGAGACGAAGCTGACCCCCGGCACCGCGCCCAGCCCGGCCAGGGCGGCCAGCGGCAGCGAGCGGCGGCGGTCGATCGGGTTGGCGCGGATATCGGCCAGGGCGGCGTTGCCGGCCCAGGCGAGTCCCACCTTGCGGCCGGGCAGGGCGGCCAGCCGCGCCCGCCAGGCCGCCGCCGCCGCCGGATCGGGGTGCAGATAGGGCACGCCGGCCGGGATGCCGCCCAGCCGCAGGCCGAGCGCGTGCGGCAGGCTCAGCAGCGGGCATTCACGGTCGAACGGCGGCAGCTTCGCGCCGGCTTCCACCACCTCCGCCACGCCCGCCAGCGTGCCCAGCAGCCGGCGCAGCGGCGGCGGCGCCTCCAGCACTACCCGCGCCTGCCGCGCCACCAGTGGGGCGAAGCGGCAGAATTGCAGCGTGTCGCCAAGCCCCTGCTCGGCATGCAGCAGCACGGTGCCGCCGGGCGGGGCGGCGCGGTCCCAGCGCGGCTGCGTGAAGGCGCGGCGGAGGCGGGCGCCGGCGGCGGTGCGCCAGCGCCATTCGTATTCCCGCCAGCCCTCGCGGTACTGCCCGTCCAGCAGCAGCGTCTCGGCCAGTCCCAGATGCGCGTCGGCCAGGGCGGGGTTCAGCGCCACGGCGCGGCGCTGGCAGGCGATCGCCTCGCGCGCCCGGTGCAGCCGGGCCAGCACCAGGCCCTGGTTGACCGCCACGAAGGGGTCTGCCGGATCCAGCCGCGCGGCGATGGCCAGGCTGTCCAGCGCCGCCTCCAGCCGGCCGCGCGCGGTCAGCGTGGTGCCCAGCGCGTTGTGCGCCGCCGCCAGCCCGGGCCGCAGCGCCACCGCCCGGCGCAAGGCCGCCTCGGCCGATTCCAGCCGGTCCATCGCTTTCAGCGCGATGCCCCGGTTGGCCCAGGCCTCGGCGTAGTCCGGCCGGGCGGCGAGCGCGGCGTCGTAGGCGGCCAGCGCCGCCTCGCCCGACCCGAGCAGGTTGCCCAGGTTGTTGTGCGCCTCGGCCAGCCCCGGGTCCCGCGCGGCGGCACGGCGATACAGCCCGATCGCGGCCTCGCGGCGGCCGGCGGCGGCGGCGGTGACCGCCTGGTTGTACAGCGCCACGGCATCGCCCTCCGCCGCGCGCGCCGCCAGCGCCGTGGCCAAGGCGGCGACCGGGGTGGCCCAGTCGCCCGGCGCGGGCTGGCGGAACTGGCGCAGCGTGGGGTACCAGGGGCTGTCCTCGCGCCCGTGCAGCCAGCGCCAGTCGGTGTCGAAGCGGTTCAGCAGCCAGACCGGGCGGCCGAGCGCGCCGGCCAGATGCGCCACCGAGGTATCGACGCTGACCACCAGGTCCAGCCCGGCCATCAGCGCCGCCGTATCGGCGAAATCATGCAGTTCGGCGGTCCAGTCGTGCAGCGCCAGGCCGGGCGGCGGCGGCTGGCGGCCGGGCGGGCCCTTTTGCAGCGAGACGAAGCAGACGCCGGCCACCCCGGCCAGCGGCGCCAGTTGCGCCAGCGCCAGCGAGCGCCGGCGGTCGGCCTGGTCGGTGGCGCCGCGCCCGCCCAGCGCCGGGTTGCCGGCCCATGTCAGCCCCACCTTCAGCCCCGGCAGGGCGGCCAGCCGTGCCTGCCACGCGGCGGCGGCGGCCGGGTCGGCGCGCAGATAGGGCACCGGGCTCGGCAGCGCCTCCAGCGTGACGCCGAGCCGGTGCGGCAGGCCGAGCAGCGAGCAGGCGGCCTCGAAGCCCGGCAGGTCGTCGCCGCGCGGCACCACGCGGGTGACCCCCGGCAGGGTCTGCAACAGCCGCACCAGGGCGCGCGGCGCCTCCAGCACCACCGGCCGGCGCCGGGCGGTGAGTGCCACGAAGCGGGCGAATTGCAGCGTGTCGCCCAGCCCCTGCTGGGTATAGACCACCAGTGTGCCGTCGCCTTCGGTGCCGTCCCAGGCCGGTGCGCTCTCCAGCCGCCGCTCGGCGATGCCGTGGCTGGTGCGGCCCCACCATTCCATCTCCGCCCAGCCCTCGGCGTAGCGCCCGTCCAGCAGCAGGGCGAGGGCGAGGCTGTAATGCGCGTCGGCGTAATCGGGATGCAGGGCGATGGCGCGGCGATAGCTGGCGATCGCCTCGGCCGGGTCGAAGGCGGCCACCGCCGAGCCGAGATTGACCAGCGCGGTCACGTAGTCGGGCCGCAATGCAAGGGCGCGGCGGTGGCAGGCGATCGCCTCGTCCCAGGCGTCGGCCGCCAGCAGGGCGCAGCCCAGGTTGGTGTGGATGTCGGCGGCTTCGGGCGTGCGCGCCAGCGCCGCGCGATAGGTGTCGATCGCCGCGGGAATGTCGCCCTGCGCCTGCAAGGCGATCGCCAGGTTGTTCAGCGCCGGCGCATCGCCGGGCCGGGCGGCCAGCACGGCGCGGAAGCAGGCGGCGGCGCCGGCATGGTCGCGGCGGCCGACCAGTTGCTGGCCCAGGGCGAACTGCGCGTCGGCCAGGGCCGGGTCGGCGGCCAGCGCGGCGCGGTAGGCGGCGATGGCGCCGGGCGCCTGCCCGGCGGCGGCCAGCGCGTCGCCCAGGCGGAACTGCGCCAGCGCGAAGCCCGGCTGCGCCGCCACCGCGCGCCGGAGCAGCCCGGTCGCCTCGGCCAGCGCCTCCGCCCGCTGGCCGAGCTGGCCGAGGCGGACCAGCGCCAGCAGGTACAGCGCGTCCGCCTGCGCCGGCCGGCGGGCCAGCACGCGGGCGTAGCAGGCGGCGGCATCGCCGTCGCGGCCGGCGCGGTGGGCGGTCAGGCCGCGCTGCAGCAGGGCGGCGATATCCGGCATGGCCGCGCTCATCGGGCGGACGAGGGATGGTGGCACTCGATGCGTGCGCCCATCGGCGTACCCCGTGCTGTGTGCGGACGGGCCAAGCCTAGAACAGCTTCAGCCGGGCTGGGAATGGCCCGTCTGCGGCGGCGGCGAACGCGAAAAGGCCAGGGCGGGGGGCCCTGGCCTTGCCGGTATCAGCCTCGTTGGATCAGCCGCGAGGGGGCGTCGGCATTCCGCCCGGACCCATTCCCCTGGGGCCATGCATCCCCTCGGGGCCGTGCATGCCCTTCGGGCCATGCTCGCCGCGCCAGCCGCCCGGATGCGGGCCGCGCACCGCGGTCAGATGGGTGGCGTCCGGCCCGATCTCGCGGGCGGCGACCACCTTGCCCAGCGCCCCGGCATAGCCCGAGCCGCGCACGAACACGGTCTTGCCGACCGCCAGCGCATCGGCCATGCGGGTGGCTTCCGGCGGCGGCAGGCGGACGATGGTACCGTCGGCCAGCAGCACGCCATTGACCTCGCCGCGCGGCGCATGCAGCACTTCCTTCACCACGCCGGTGGCCTCGATGGCCTCGCCGGGGCCGCGCATCGGGCGATGGCCGCCGGCCTGCACGGTGGCGCCGCTGGCGTCGTTGGTGATCGACATCGCCATCACCATCGGCAGCGCCTTGGCCTTCAGCCCGTGGATGGTGACCGCGTCGCCCGGCTTCACCGCGAAGACAAGCTGGGTGGAGGCGAAGGGCGGGAAATGCACTTCGGTGCCGTCGTCCAGGATCAGGCCGTCCACATCGCCGCGCGGGGTCAGCGAATACTGCGCGACCTTGCCCTTGATGGTGGGAAGCTGGGCGGCATCATAGACCGGCGCCCGCTCGGCCATCGCGGTGGCGGCGCCGAACAGCACCGGGCCGCTGACGAGCAGACTGGCGACGAGCAGGGCGGATTTCATCGATGACATGGTCTTCTCCGTTGGTGTCGGCCCGGATCGGGGCCTCACCGGAGTAAAAGCAAGCGCCGTGCCAGAGATCAGCTCATTGATATAACACGATTTACTTTGCAGGGTCAGGGGGCGCGGCGTCCGGGTTCCCGACGGCGCCCGTCCGGTTTTCGGACACCGCCAGCCCGTAGCGCCGCAGCTTTTCATACAGAAGCTGGCGATGGATGCCGAGCAGCCGCGCCGCCTCCGCCCGGTTGCCGCCGGCCTCGGCCAGGGCACGGCGCAGCATTGCCGTCTCCAGCCGCGCCACCGCGCCGGGCAGGTCGCCGGCCAGCCAGTCGGTCACCGTGGCCGTGCCCTGGAGGGGGGCGGGGGCCTGGCCGCCATCCAGGAAATCCAGGTCGGCGGCCGCGATCATGCTGTGGCGGGCGAGGGCGGCCACCCGCTCCATGGCGTTGCGCAGCTCGCGCACATTGCCTGGCCAGGGATGCGCCAGCAGCCGTGCCGCCGCCTCGGCCGAGAGCGCGCGCCGGCCGCCGGCCAGCGCCAGGAAATGCTCGGCCAGGGGCACGATGTCGGCCAGCCGCTCGCGCAGCGGCGGCAGGCGCAGCGGCACCACGCCCAGCCGCCAGAACAGGTCCTCGCGGAACCGCCCCTCGGCGACGGCGGCGCGCAGGTCGCGATGGGTGGCCGAGAGGATGCGCACGTCCACCGCCACCGGCTTGCCGCCCACCGGCGCCACCACCCGGTCCTGCAGCACGCGCAGCAGCTTGGCCTGCATGGCCAGGTCCATGTCGCCGATCTCGTCGAGGAACAGCGTGCCGCCATCGGCCTCGCGAAAGCTGCCCAGCCGGTCGGCCACCGCGCCGGTGAAGGCGCCGCGGGCATGGCCGAACAACTGGCTCTCCAGCAGCCCGGCCGGGATGGCCGCGCAGTTCACCGCCACGAACGGGCGGGCGGCGCGGCGGCCGTGGCGGTGGATGGCGCGGGCCACCACCTCCTTGCCGCTGCCGGTCTCGCCGGTGATCAGCACGCTGGCCTCGCTGTCGGCCAGCATGCCGATCGCCTTCTGCACCTCGCGCATCGCCGCCGAGCCGCCGATCACCTCGTCGGGGTCGGCCTCGGGCGGCGCCGGCGGGGCGGCGGCGGTCTCCGGTGCCGGCAGCATGCGCGCGATCACCGCGGCCAGCTCGGCCCGGCCGATCGGCTTGGTGAGGTGATCGACCGCGCCCAGCCGCATCGCCTCGATGGTGTTGGCGGCGGTGGCGACCGCCGTCAGCACCGCCACCGGCGGCATCGGGGCCGTGCCCGCGGTTGCGGCGGCGCGCAGGCGGCGCAGCACCTCCATGCCGTCCAGCCCGGGCATGCGCAGGTCCAGCAGCACCGCGTCCACCCCGCCGGCGGCCAGCCGGTCCAGCCCGCCCTGGCCGTCTCCGGCCTGCAACGGCGTGTGGCCGAGGTCGGCGATGGTCTCGGCCAGCCCTTCGCGCAGGGCCGCGTCGTCGTCGATGATCAGGATGCGGGGCATGCGGGGGCGATCGGCAGGTCCAGGGTGAAGATGGTGGGTGCCGCCGGGCTGGTCAGCGACAGGCTGCCGCCCTGGGCCTGCGCCATCTCGCGGGCGATCGCCAGGCCCAGACCGGTGCCCTCGGCATGGCCGGTCACGAACGGCTCGAACAGATGCGCCCGCAGCGCCTCGGGCACGCCGGGGCCGTGGTCGATCACCTGGATGCGCAGCCGGTCGCCCGCGCGTTCGGCGCGCAGCGTCACGCGGCTGCCGGGCGGGGCGTGGCGCAGGGCGTTCTGCACCAGGTTGTCCAGCGCCCGGCGGAGCAGCGTCGAATCGACCACCACCTCCGACTCGGGCGAGTCGACATCGAGTCCCACCCGAGTCGCCGAGTCGGCATGCTCGGCCGCGCAGGCCCGCAGCAGGGCGGCGATGTTGGCCGGCGCCGGCGCCGGCTCGCGCGCGCGGGTCATGTCCAGCAGCTCGGCGATCAGCCGGTCCAGCCGGGCGATCTGGCCGAGTATCGCCTCCAGCGCCACCCGCCCGCGCGCGGCGTCGCCGGCCAGCGCGTTCTCGGCGCGCAGCCGCATGGCGGCGATCGGGTTGCGGATCTCGTGCGCCACCCCGGCGGCGACCCGCCCCAGCGCGGCCAGCCGTTCGGCGGCGGCCACGCGGGCCGACAGCGCCGCCGAGCGCGCCTGCGCCTGCGCCAGCCGCGCCCCGGCCCGGTTCAGCGCCGCCACGATGCGGTCCAGGTCGCGCTCGCCGGTCAGCTCCACATGCGGCAGCGTTCCGGCCTCGTAGCCGGCCAGCGCCGCTTCGATGGCGTGGATGCGCCGCGTGTAGGTGGCGATCACCACGGTCAGCCACAGGCTGGTCAGCAGCACCAGCGCCAGCAGCACGCCGACGCCCAGGCGCAATTCGCCATAGCCGGGCGCGCTGGGCACGCGCGTCAGCGTCCAGCCCACCAGGCCCTGGATCGGCCCGGAGAGCGGGCAGGCGCGCAGCAGCACCGTGGTGCCGCCCGAGGCGATCGACCGGCTGGCCGCTTGGTCGTCGCGCGCCACCTCGGCCGCCAGGGTGGCGATCGCCGCCTGCCACGCCGCGTCGGGTGCGGCGGCATCGGGAGCCCCCGGCTGCGGCGGCGCGATGGTGCCGGCATCCCGCTGCCACATCCCGCCATCGATGCCCGCCAGCGGCGCCAGCGCCGAGGTCACCACCGCCGCCAGGTCGCGCCGCAGCCCGGCGTCCACGCCGCCCGAGGGTGCGCCCGGCTGCGGCCCGGCCCAGCCGGTGGCGAAATAGGCGTAGCGGTCGCCGATGGCGTCGCAGGCCTGCGACAGCGCCGCCTCCGCCCGGCTGGTCTCGGCGCTGCTGGATTGCCGGTAGAGCTGCACCAGCAGCAGCCCCACCGCCACCGAGGCCGCCAGCGACAGCGCCCACAGCACGAGCAGCCGGGAGCGGAGGGAGCGCACCGGCCGGATGCTCAGCCGGCCGGCTTCCCGGAACGGGTGGGCTTCTCGACCAGGGAGAAGCAGTCCAGCTCCGCCGCCTTGCCCCAGGAGATCACGTGCTGGTTCAGCACCGTCAGCCCCTCGGCGCGCGCATAGGCGGCGAACAGGTCGGATGACATGAAGTTGCGGGCATGCGGCGCGCGCAACCACTCCTCGCCGCCGGTGTGGTTGGAATGATGCAGGAAAGCGCGCCCGCCCGGCACCAGCACCCGCTGGGCGTCGCGCAGATAGGCGCGCACCACGTGGCGGTCGAAATGCACCATGGCGTCGAAGCAGTAGATCAGCGTCTGGCTGGCATCCTCCAGCGGCCGCAGGTCGTAGCCGCTGCCGACATGGCAGGTCACGTGCGGCCGGCCGGCGAAGCGGGCGCGGCAGATCTCGATATTGCCCGGCTGGATGTCGATGATGGTCAGCCGCGTGGCCAGATCGGCCAGCTTGGTGCTGTTGCGCCCGTGCCCGGCCGCCAGGTCCACGGTGGCGGTGAAGTCGCAGCCGGCGATGAAGGGCTGGATGGCCGTCGCCCAGGCGCGGTCCATGTCGTCCTCCGCCCGCCGGTAATACGGATGGGTCGGCACCCAGATGTCACCGACATGGGCGACCAGCGCTTGAAGTTCGTCGGCGGAGAAGTCGGACATGGGTGGTTCCCGTCGGGTCTGCGCCGGGCCAGGATAACCGCTTTGCGGCGCGCGGCCTAATGCGCAACCCGGCCGGCGGCAGGTTAAAGCCGGCGCAGCAGCGACAGCAGCGCCGGCCGGATGGCGCGCAACTCGCGCAGATGCGCGGCGGAGAGCGCCACCAGCAGGTGCTCCGCCTGCCCGGTGAGCGTCACCAGCATGCGGCGGCGGTCCTGCGGGTCGGGCGCGCGCATCACCAGCCCGGCATCGGCCAGCCGGTCGATCAGCTCCACCGCCGAATTGTGCCGCACCAGCAGATGCGCCGCGATCTCGCCGACGGACAGCGCCGGCCGCCCGGGCGTGCCCTTGATCGCCAGCAGCACCTGGTGCTGCTGCGGCGTCAGCCCGCGCGCCTTCGCCTCGCTTTCGCTGAACGCGGCGAAGCGGCGCAGCGCGTGGCGGAAGGCGGCGAGCGTCTCGTAATCCTGATCGCTGAGGTCCGGGTGGTGCATGGCACCTGCTTCGTAGCGCCCTTTACCGGGTGCGCGCCACTCGTTATGTCGCATCACGATATAACAGGAGTACGCAGATGCAGCATGGGCGGCTGGGCGATTTCACGACCGACAAGCGGGTGTTGCTGCTGGCGGCGATGGCCGTGGTGGTGGGCTCGGGGGGCGTGGCGGCGGCCTGGGTGCTGCTGAAACTGATCAATTTCTGCACCAATCTGGCCTATTTCCACGTGTTTTCGACCGTCTCGCGGCCCCTGCGCGGGGCTGTCCTGGGCCCCGCATCGGTGCTGGTCCCCGTCGGCGGCGCGCTGGTGATCGGGCTGATGGCGCGCTACGGCTCGGAGAAGATCCGCGGCCACGGCATCCCCGAGGCGCTGGAGGCGATCCTGATCGGGCGCAGCCGGATCGGCCTGAAGGTGGCGCTGCTGAAGCCACTTTCCTCGGCGATCTCGATCGGCTCCGGCGGGCCGTTCGGCGCCGAGGGACCGATCATCATGACCGGCGGCGCGATCGGCTCGCTGTTCGCGCAGATGTTCCACATGACGGCATCGGAACGGAAGGTGCTGCTGGTGGCAGGCGCCGCCGCGGGCATGACGGCGGTGTTCGGCACCCCGATCGCATCGGTGCTGCTGGCTGTGGAATTGCTGCTGTTCGAGTGGAAGCCGCGCAGCTTCATCCCCGTCGTGGTGGCCTGCGTCACCGCGACGATCGAGCGCGGCGGGCTGTTGCAGGCCGCCCCGCTGTTCGCCCATGCCGGCACCACGCCGCTGTCGCCAGGCTTCGTCGCGGGCTGGCTGGCGATCGGGCTGCTCAGCGGGCTGGGCTCGGGCGTGCTGACGGCCTTGGTGTATGGCGCGGAGGACGCGTTCGGGCGCGTGAAGCTGCACTGGATGTGGTGGCCGGCGATCGGCGGGCTGGTGGTGGGGATCGGCGGGCTGATCGAGCCGGCGGCGCTGGGGGTCGGCTACGACAACATCGCGCATCTGCTGGACGGCCACCTGGCGACGCGGGCGATCCTGCTGCTGCTGGTGGTGAAGGCGGTGATCTGGGCGGTGGCGCTCGGCTCCGGCACCTCGGGCGGCGTGCTGGCGCCGCTGCTGATCATGGGCGGCGCGCTGGGGGCGCTGGCGGGGCAGGCGCTGCCGGATGCCGGGCCGGGGTTCTGGGCGCTGCTGGGCATGGCGGCGATGATGGGTGGCACCATGCGGGCGCCGCTGACCGCCGCATTGTTCGCGGTGGAGCTGACCGGCGATTTCTCCGCCGTGCTGCCGCTGTTCGCCGCCTGCGCCACCAGCTACGCGGTGACCGTGCTGCTACTGAAGCGCTCGATCCTGACCGAGAAGGTGGCGCGCCGGGGCTACCACATCGTGCGCGAATACCAGGCCGACCCGTTCACGCTGACGCAGGTGCGCAGCGTGATGGTGGCGCCGGCCGACACGCTGCCGGCGGGCATGACGGCGGACGAGGCGGTGGCGTTCTTCACCGGCGCGGGGCCGCGCCACAAGGCCTACCCGGTGGTGGACGAGCAGGGCGTGGTCACCGGCATGGTCTCGCGCTCGGACGTGCTGGGCTGGATGCGCCATCCGCCGGCGGGCACGCTGGGCACGCTCACCGCCGGCTTCGGCATGGTGATCGCCCACCCGGACGAGCCGGTGGGCGACGTGGCCGACCGCATGGTGGCCGAGGAGGTCGGGCGGGTGCCGGTGGTGGCGCGCGACAGCGGCCGGCTGGTCGGGCTGATCGCGCGCAAGGACCTGCTGCTGGTGCGCCGCCGCGTGGCCGCCGAGGAGGAGGAGCGGGAGCGGAGCTGGATCGCCCGGCCAGCGTCGCGGGGCGGTGCGCCCCGCCCGGGTCAGCCGCCGGGCGGCGAGGCGGAATCCTCGCTCGGCAGCACATAGGGGGCTGGTACCAGCCAGGCGGGCATCAGCCAGGCGGGCGCCAGGCGCGTAGTTCGTCCAGGCCGGCGCGCAGCATCCCCTGCATCGCGCGCAGCTGCTCGCGCCGGCGCTCGGCCGCGTCGGCATCGGTGAGGGGGGCGGTGGCAAGGGCCGCCGCTGCCCGGGCGACCCGCGGCAGCCCCACGGCGCCGGCGGCGCGGGCCAGCTCGCGCGCCTGCGCCGCCACCGCCGCGTGCCGGCCATCGGCCTCGTCCTCCTCCATCCGGGCGAGATGGCGGGGGGCATCGGCGATGAACTGGCTGACCACCTCGCCGGTCGGTCCGGCGGCGATGTCGCGCGCCAGTTGCTCCAGCACCGCCGGGTCGAAGATGGCCGCTTCAGGCGGGGCGGGCGCGGCCGCGAGCGGCTCGCCGGCCTGGTGCGGCGCCAGCACCAGCGCGATCGCCTCGGCCAGCCGGGCGGCGGTGATGGGCTTGGTTTCGAAATGGTTCATCCCGGCGGCCAGGCAGCGCGTGGAGTCGGCGCGCAGCGCGTTGGCGGTCAGGCCGATGATCGGGATGCGGCCGGCCGGGCCGGGCAGGGCGCGGATGGCGCCGGTGGCGGCCAGCCCGTCCATCTCGGGCATCATCACGTCCATCAGCACCAGGTCGTACCGGCCGCGCTGCACGGCGGCCACCGCCTCGCGCCCGTTCTCCACCGATTCCACCCGGTGGCCCAGCCGCTCCAGCATGCGGGTGACCACGATGCGGTTGGTGGCGTTGTCCTCGGCGACCAGCACGACGCGGCCGCCGCCGGACGGCGCCGCCGGCGCCGCAGTTGGGGCCAGGGTTGGGACCGGGGCGGTCACGGGGGCCGGTGCCGGGCTGGGTGGGGCGGGCCTGGGTGACGCCACCACCGGCGCCACCACCGGTGCCGGTGCGGGCGGCGGCGGGGCAAGGGAGCGGGGGGCGGGCGGCGGCGGGGCGGCGGCCGTCGCCGGCAGGCGCAGCAGGATGTCGAAGCGGAAGGTGCTGCCCAGCCCCTCGGTGCTCTCCACGCCGATGGTGCCGCCCATCCGCTCGATCAGCCGCCGGCTGATCGCCAGCCCCAGCCCGCTGCCGCCGAAGCGGCGGGAGATCGAGCTGTCCACCTGGGTGAACTCGGCGAACAGCCGGCCCAGCGCCTCGGCCGGAATGCCGATGCCGGTGTCGCTGACCGCGAAACCCAGGCGTACCCCCTCGGGCTCCGAGCGGATGCGGCTGACCGCGATGCGCACGCTGCCTTCATGGGTGAACTTCACCCCGTTGCCGATCAGGTTCAGCAGCACCTGGCGCAGCCGGTGGGCGTCGCCGGCCACCAAGCGGGGCACGTCCTCGGCCACCTCGGCGTGCAGTTCCAGCCCCTTGGAGAGCGCCTCCTGGCGCAGCAGGTCCAGCGCGCCGCGCACCACGGCGGCGACCTCGAACGGCACCTCCTCCAGTTCCAGTCGGCCGGCGTCCAGGCGCGAGAAATCCAGGATGTCGTTGATAAGCTGAAGCAGATGTTGGCCGGAATCCAGCACGATGCGCACGTAATGCTGCTCGGTCGGCCCCAGCTTCATGTCCAGCAGCAGCCCGGCGACGCCGATGATGCCGTTCATCGGGGTGCGGATCTCGTGGCTCATCACCGCCAGGAACTCGCTGCGCGCCCGCCCGGCCGCCTCGGCGGCGTCGCGCGCGGCGGCCAGGGCCTGCTCGGTATGCCGCCGCTCGGTGATGTCGGTATAGGTGCGCACCGCGGCGTGCCCGGGCAGCACCACGGTGCGGATCTCCAGCACGCGCCCGTTCGGGCGGGTCCGCTCCAGCACCTCGCTGGTCAGCGACGGCACGCCGGTGCGCAGGCTGGCCATGATCGCCGGGGGAATCTGCTCGGGCGGGCCGAACTCGCCGCTCTCGAACTGCCAGCGCACCAGGTCGTGGAATTTCGGCTGGGTGTCCAGCAGGCTGTCCGGCAGGTCCAGCAATTGCACCGCGCGCCGGTTCATCACCGGCATGTTGCCGTCACTGTCGACCATGATGATGCCCTGGCCGATGCTCTGCAGCGTCACCGCCAGCGTCTCGCGCGAGCGGGTCAGCCGCTGGTGCTGGCGCAGCATCAGCATGGCGATGCCGGAGATCAGCGCGGTCAGGATCACCCCGGCGGCAACCAGTTGCACGCGGTGGCGGCGGAAGGTGGCGAACACGTCGGCCTCGTCCAGCCCCACGCTGACCATCAGCGGGTAGTCCTGCACGCGGTAGAAGCTGACCAGCCGGTCGACGCCGTCCACCGGGCTGTGGCGGCGGAAGCTGCCGCTCTGCGCGCCGCCGGCCATCGCGACCAGCGAGGCGGCGCCCGGATAGGCCCGGTCGAGCACGCCTTCGACATAGGGCACCCGGGCGCGCACGATGCCGTCGGTGCCGAGCACCACGATAGCGGCGTTGCCAAGGTCCAGCGCCTCGTAGAAGCGGCTCAGCGTGTCCACGCCGATCGTGGCCACCACCATGCCGCCATAGCCGCCATCCGGCAGGATGACGTGGCGGGTGAGGCTGATCGACCACAGCCCGGTGGCCGGGTCGCGCGCCGGCCGGCCGATATGCAGGCCGTCATCGGTGCCGGCATGCCGCGCCGCCGGGTCCACCGGCGGCAGCGCCACCGGGCCGGCGGCGCCGCCGATGGTGCTGCTGCGCACCACGCTGGCGGCGTCCAGCACCGAGATGCGCACCGAGGGCCGGCCGATCACCGGGCCGGTGCTGGTCCAGTGCCGCAGGTCGAAATGTGCCGGGTCGGCGGCATAGGCGTCGCGCACGATGATCAGCGTCTGGTCCAGCGCCTCGATGCTGCGCTGCAGGTTCTCCGCCGAGCCGTGCGCCAGGTTGCGGGTCTGCTGGTAGGCGTCGGTCTCGGCCTGCTGGTATTCGCGCAGCAGCCGCGTGTAGATGCCCGCCCAGATCACCGCGATGGCGCACAGCACCACGGCGGCATAGCCCAGCCCGGCGTCGCGCAACTGCCGCTGCACCGTGGCGGGCGGCGGCGGCGGGGCGGCGTCGGTCATGCCTGCTTGGTGGTCGGGCAGCGTGTCGGCTCCATCCGGTTGGGGGCGCGGTGCCGCCGGACCGCCCGGCATCATCCGAGTATGCACAAGGCGCGTAAAGCCGTTCATTCGGCTGATGCCGTGGCAGGCTTCATAAGCGGCGCCGATGCGGGCAAGCTGCCGGCCGGATGGGGAGATTCGCGGATGGGACGCAACGCCTTCGGGCAACCGGTGCTGCGCAAGGAGGATCGCCGCCTGCTGACCGGCGCCGGCCGGTTCACCGCCGACCTGGTGCGGCCGGGCATGGCGCATGCGGCGGTGCTGCGCAGCCCGCACGCGCATGCCGATATCGTGGCGATCGACGCCGATGCGGCGCGGGCGATGCCGGGGGTGCTGGCGGTGCTGACCGGGGCGGATTACGCCGAAGATGGGCTGGGAGGGATACCGGCGGGGACGGAACTGGCGAAATTCCCCGGCACGGGAGCCGAATCAGGCTACCAATTCCGCCCGGAACACCCCGTTTTGGCCCTGAATCGGGTGCGATTCGTGGGTGATTCGGTGGCGCTGGTGGTGGCCGAAACCGCCGCCCAGGCGCGCGATGCGGCCGAAATGGTTATGGTTGATTATAGTCCCCTTCCGGCCGTAACCGGCACCGCCGAGGCGGCCCGGCCGGGGGCCGCCGCGGTGTGGGACGCCGCCCCCGGCAATGTGTGCTTCCGCTGGCAGGCCGGCGACGCCGCCGCCGTGGATGCCGCCTTCGCCGCCGCCGACCGCGTGGTGCGGCTGGACACGCTCAACCCGCGCATCCATGTCGGCAGCCTGGAGACGCGCGGCGCGATCGGCGAGTATGACGCGCAGACCGGCAAATACACGCTGGCCACCGGCACCCAGATGCCGCACGGCCTGAAGCAGGCGCTGGCCGAGGACGTGCTGCGCGTCGATCCGGCGCTGGTGCGGGTGACGGTGGCTGATGTCGGCGGCAGTTTCGGCATCAAGAACGCGCTGTATCCCGAGCAGGTGCTGGTGCTGTGGGCGGCGCGGCGCACCGGGCGGGCGGTCGCCTGGATCGGCGAGCGCGGCGACGGGTTCCTGTCGGACTACCAGGCGCGCGACAACGTGTACTCGGCCGAGGTCGCGCTGGACGCGCAGGCGCGGTTCCTGGCGCTGCGGGTGACCTCCACGGCGGCGGTGGGGGCGTATCTGGCGCCGCAGGGGCAGCTGTCGCCCACCGCCAACACGCCGGCGCTGGCGGGGGTGTACCGCTTCCCGGCGATCCATGTCGCGGTGACCGGAGTGTTCAGCAACACCGCGCCGACCGAGGTGTATCGCGGCGCCGGGCGGCCGGAATCGGTGTACCTGCTGGAGCGCACGGTGGACCACGTGGCGCGCGAGATCGGCATGGACCGGATGGAACTGCGCCGGCGCAACATGCTGACGCCCGCCGAATTGCCGTTCCAGACCGGGCTCGGCCTGCGCTACGACAGCGGCGACTTCCCTCGTATGTTCGAGACCGCGCTGCAACGCGCGGAATTCGCGGAATTTCCGGCGCGGCGGGCCGAGGCCGAGGGGCGCGGCATGCGGCGCGGCCTCGGGCTCGCGCATTACTGCGAGCGGGTCGCCGGTTCCTGGGGCGAGCATGGCTGGCTGGCATTGCGGCCGGACGGGCGGGTGAGCGTGATGGTGAGCACCATGTCCAACGGCCAGGGGCACGCCACTGCCTATGCCCAACTGGTCGCCGACCGGCTGGGCATCGAGCCGGACGATGTGGACGTGGTGCAGGGCGACACCGACCGCACGCCGTTCGGCCATGGCACCGGCGGCTCCGCCTCCATCCCGATCGCCGGCGCGGCGCTGGCCGAGGCGTCCACGGACCTGATCCGCAAGGCGCTGCCGCTGGCCGCCGACGCGCTGGAGGCGGCGCCGGCCGACGTGGCGTTCGCGGACGGGATGTTCCGCATCGTCGGCACCGACCGCGCCATCGGGCTGCTGGCGGTGGCGCGACGGCTTGGGGCGGAGGCGGTGCTGGAGGGGCAGGGGTGGTGGAAGCCGGACGGGCCGACCTTCCCGAACGGCTGCCACGTCGCCGAGGTAGAGGTGGACCCCGAGACCGGGCAATGGCGCCTGGAGCGCTACACCATGGTGCATGATTTCGGCCTGGTGCTGAACCCGATGCTGCTGCAGGGCCAGTTGCAGGGCGGTGTGGCGCAGGGCATCGGCCAGGCGGCGTGCGAGCGGGTGGTGCATGACCCGGAGAGCGGGCAGGTGCTGACCGGCTCGTTCATGGACTACCAGATCCCGCGCGCCGACGAACTGCCCGCGCTGGTACTGGAGACGCTGGCGACGCCGGCGCCGGCCAATCCGCTGGGGGTGAAGGGCTGCGGCGAGGCCGGCGCGGCGGGTGGCGCGCCGGCGGTGATGAACGCGCTGGCCGACGCGCTGGGGGGGCGGGCGATCGACATGCCGGCGACGCCGGAGCGGGTGTGGCGGGTGTTGCAGGGGTAGGAAGCGCGTTCTTTTTGAAAAAAAGAACCAAAAAACTTTTGTTCGTTTGGACTGTGGTTCGCCGCGCCGCTGGACTGCACGGATAAAGTTTTTTTGTTTCTTCTTTTCAAAAAAAAGAAGCCTTTCCTTTCTCTTGCGCTCCTCCCCCGGATTCATGCTGCGCCGCAGAATCAGCGTTGACAATGACGCATGGCAGGGCAAACCTGAGGTTCTGCAACACGCCGAAACAGGCGGTGCTGAACACCCCAGGGGGCTTGGATGATGGACACAAAAGTTCCGGTTTCGCGACGTGCGCTGTTGGGCGGCGTGGCCGCCGCGGCGACGGTTTCGGCGTTCGGCCTGCCCACGCCGGCGGAGGCCGCGCCGGTGCTCGGCGGCAAGATGATTTATGCCCGCTATGCTGACAGCCAGCGGCTGGACCCGGTGTTCACCGAGCTGAACGTCGATATCTGGGTGATGAACAACCTGTTCGACACGCTGTTGCTGCCGACCCCGGACGGCAAGGGGCTGAAGGAAGGCCTGGCGACCAAGTGGGAATTGTCAGACGGCGGCAAGACCGTGACGCTGACGGTGCGTGAGGGGGTGAAGTTCGCCGACGGCACGCCGATGACGATGGCGGACGTGAAGTTCTCGCTGGAACGGGCGATGAACCCGAAGAACGGCTCGTGGAACTCGATGGTCGCCTCCGTGGCCAGCGTGGAGGTGACCGAGCCGGCGACGGTGGTGCTGAAGCTGAAGCACCCGGACCCGACGCTGCTGGCGGCGCTGGCGATGTTCAACACGTCGGTCCTGCCGAAGGCGATGTACGACAAGATCCCCGGCAAGGATGACGACGAGAAGGGCAAGATATTCGGCCAGAAGCCGATGGGTACCGGCGCCTTCTATGTCAGCGACTGGAAGATCGGCGAGGTGATGTGGCTGAAGAAGAACCCGTACTACTGGAAGAAGGACGCCGCCGGCGTGCAGCTTCCGTATCTGGACGAGGTGGAGATGCCGGTAATCCCGGACGATGCCACGCGGCTGCTGAAGCTGAAGGCCGGCGAGGTGCATGGCACCGAATTCATCCCCTATGCGCGGGTGAAGGAGCTGCAGGGCGACGCGAACCTGCGGATGGAGCTGTGGCCCTCGACCAAGGTGACCTACATCCAGTTCAACTGCCGGCCGGAATACAAGGGCAAGCCGAACCCGCTTTCCAACGTGAAGGTGCGCCAGGCGCTGAACTATGCGGTGAACAAGGACGCGATCATCGCCATCACCACGCATGGGCTGGGCAAGCCGCTGTCCAGCTTCATGTCCTCGGTGACGCCGCTGCACACCGGCAGCGGGCCGGTCTATCCGTATGATCCGGCGAAGGCGAAGGCGCTGCTGGCCGAGGCGGGGTTCGCCAAGGGGCTGGAGATTACCTGCCACGCGCTGTCGGGCAACCAGGACGACCAGAACAACCTGACCACCATCCAGCAGATGCTGGCGCAGGTGGGGGTGAAGTTCACCATCGAGCAGATGGACAATGCGAGCCGGGTGGCCGCCTATCGCAAGGGCGACTTCCAGTCCCGCACCGCGTACTGGACCGACGACATTGCCGACCCGAGCGAGATCACCTCGTATTTCGTGTATTCGCCGACGGTGGATTGCCTGCATACCGGCTGGAAGAGCGAGGAGGCGGACAAGCTGTTCGTGGCCAGCCAGGAGGAGGTGGACCCGGCCAAGCGCGCCGCCGAGTACGCGAAGATGCAGGACATCTTCAACCACACCGGGCCGACCATGCCGCTGTACGAAACACCCTATCCGGTGGCGTTCCGCAAGAACGCCAAGGGTTTCGTGCAGATTCCGTTGGGCAACAACTACTTCGAGGCGGCCTACGTCGAGAAGTGACGATGACGCCATGCGCCGCCGCGGGGGGATGGCCCATCCCCCCGCATTTTCCTCGGAATAAAAGTTTTTTTGGTTCTTTTTTTTCAAAAAAAGAACCCCTTCCTTCCCTGGCGACGCCCACATGAACCGCAGCACCTGGCTGCTCCTGCGCCTGTTGCAGGTCATCCCGACCTTCCTGCTGATCGGGGTTGCGGTGTTCGTGCTGGCACGACTGCTGCCGGGCGACATCGTCTCCTCCATGCTGGGGGAGCGGGCGTCGGACGCGGCGATCAACCGGATGACGCACCAGCTGGGGCTGGACCGGTCGATCGGGGCGCAGATGCTCTCGTTTCTGGAATCGGTGGCGCGGGGGCGGCTGGGGGATTCGCTGGCATTCCATGTGCCGGTGCTGAAGCTGATCGGCGACCGGCTGCCGGTGACGCTGCTGCTGAGCGGGATGGCGACGCTGATCGCGGTGGCGGTGGCGGTGCCGATGGCGTTCGTGGCGGCGCTGACGGCCAATCGCTGGCCGGACCTGCTGATCCGCTCGGTGTTCCAGGTAGGGTTGTCCTCGCCGGTGTTCTATGTAGGGCTGGTGCTGCTGACGGTGTTCGCGGGCTGGCTGCGCTGGTTTCCGGTGGGCGGCTATGGCGACACGGCGGGCGAGCACCTGTACCACCTGTTCCTGCCGGCGCTGACGCTGGCGCTGAGCTTTGCCGCGGTGGTGATGCGCAGCCTGCGCGCCTCCATCCTGCAGGTGCTGACGGCGGAATACGTGGATTTCGCCCGCGCCAAGGGGCTGCGCGGGCGGGTGGTGCTGTTTCGCCACGTGCTGCGCAACGCGCTGATCGCGACGGTGACGCTGGTGGGGTTGCAGATCGGCTCGCTGCTGGGCGGCGCGGTGATCACCGAGAGCGTGTTCGCGGTGCCGGGGGTGGGGCGGCTGATGGTGGATAGCATCTTCGCGCGGGATTACCCGGTGATCCAGGCGCTGACGCTGGTGCTGGCGGTGCTGGTCTCGCTGGCGCTGCTGGTGAGCGATGTGGTGCAGATGTGGCTGGACCCGCGGGTGGGGCGGTGAGCGCGGCCGGGGGCGTGGCGCGCGCCATGCGCTGGCGGTCCGGCATGAGGCGGATCAGTGTGCCGTTGTGGCTGGGGTTGGGGATATTGGCGCTGCTGCTGCTGTGCGCGGCGGCGCCGCAGCTGTTGTGGCCGACTGATCCGCTGGCGTTCGACTTCGCGGCGCTGACGGCGGCACCCTCCTGGGCGCATCCGTTCGGCACCGACCAGTTCGGGCGCGATATGCTGGCGCGGACGATCGCGGCCTCGTCGGTGGATTTGCAGATCGCGCTGTTCTCGGTGGTGTTCCCGCTGATGATCGGCACGCTGATCGGGCTGGCGGTGGGCTGGTACGGCGGCTGGCTGGATGCGGTGTTCGGCCGGCTGGTGGATTTGGTGGTGACCTTCCCGTTCCTGGTGCTGGTGATCGCCATCGTTGCCGTGCTGGGGCCGGGGCTGGTGAACATGTATATCGCCGTGGCCTGCGTCGGCTGGGTCGCCTATGCGCGACTGATCCGCGGCGAGGTGATGGTGCAGCGCAACAGCGACTATGTGGCGGCGGCGCGGGTGCTTGGCTATTCCACCGCGCGCATCGTGTTCCGCCATATCCTGCCCAACGCGCTGCGCCCGGTGCTGGTGTATTCGGTGACCGACATGGCGCTGTGCATCCTGCTCGGCTCCAGCCTGGGCTATCTGGGGCTGGGGGCGCAGCCGCCGACCGCCGAATGGGGGGTGCTGATCGCCGACGGCAAGAATTTCTTCACCACGGCGCCGTGGATCACGCTGTTTCCCGGCGTGGCGATCGTGCTGGCGGGGCTGGGGTTCTCGCTGGCCGGGGACGGGCTGGCCGACCTGCTGGAGGTGAAGCGATGAATGCGCCGCTGCTGGAGGTGCGCGACCTGGGCGTGGTGTTCGCCACGCCGCGCGGGGCGGTGCATGCGGTCGACGGGCTGGATTTCACCGTGGGTGCCGGCGAGGTGCTGGGGATCGTGGGTGAGTCCGGCTCCGGCAAGTCGGTGACGCTGCGGGCGATCCCGCGGCTGCTGCATGCCAACGCGACGGTGAGCGGGCAGGTGCTGTGGCGCGGCGAGGACATGCTGGCGCTGCCGGCCGAGCGGCTGCGGCGGCTGCGCGGCGGGCAGGTGGCGATGGTGTTCCAGGAGCCGATGTCGGCGCTGAACCCGGTGCTGCCGATCGGCCAGCAGATCGACGAGGTGCTGGTGGCGCATACGTCGCTGGACGGGCGGGCGCGGCGGGCGCGGGCGGTGGAACTGCTCGGACTGGTCGGCATCGCCTCGGCGGCGGCGCGGCTGGCGCAGTATCCGCACGAGTTCTCCGGCGGCATGCGGCAGCGGGCGATGATCGCCATCGCCCTGGCCGCCGAGCCGGCGCTGCTGCTGGCCGACGAGCCGACGACGGCGCTGGACGTGACGATCCAGGACCAGATCCTGCAATTGCTGCTGCGGCTGGTGGACGAGCTGGGGATGGCGCTGGTGCTGGTGACGCACGACCTGGGCGTGGTGGCCGAGACCTGCGACCGGGTGGCGGTGATGTATGCCGGGCGGCTGTGCGAGACCGGCACGGTGGGGGCGGTGTTCGGCGGGCCGCGCCATGCCTATACCGACGCGCTGCTGCGCTCGATGCCCGGCACCGGGACGGCGCGCGAGCGGCTGGTGCCGATTCCGGGGCAGCCGCCGCGCATCGACAGGCCGGTGGCGGGCTGTGCCTTCGCGCCGCGCTGCACCCATGCGCGGCCGGTCTGCGGCACTGAGCGGCCGCGGTTGACGGATTGGGCGGAGGGGCATGCCAGCGCCTGCTTCGCGGCCGATGAACTGGGCGCGCCGCTGGTGGGGGCGGTGGCATGACGCCGCCGCTGCTGGAAGCCGACGCGCTGACCAAACATTTTCCGGGGCGGCGCGGGCTGCTGGACATGCTGCGCCGGCGCGAGCGGCCGGTGGTACGGGCGGTGGAGGCGCTGAGCCTGGATGTGCGGGCGGGCGAGACGCTGGGGATTGTGGGCGAGTCGGGCTGCGGCAAGTCCACGCTGGCGCGCTGCCTGGTGCGGCTGCACCGGCCGGATGCAGGAGTGCTGCGGTTCCGCGGCACCGATGTGGACGCGCTGTCGGAGGCGGATCGGCGGCGGTTCAACCGCCAGGTGCAGATGGTGTTCCAGGACCCGTACAGCTCGCTGAACCCGCGCATGACGGTGCGCGCGGTGCTGGCCGAGGCGCTGGCGGTGCACAAGGTGGTGCCGCCGGACCAGATCGAGGGCCGGGTGGCGGCGCTGCTGGATCTGGTGCATCTGTCGCGCGACGCCGCCGAGCGCTATCCGCACGAATTCTCCGGCGGGCAGCGGCAGCGGATCGGCATCGCGCGGGCGCTGGCGGTGGAGCCGAGCGTGCTGATCGCCGACGAGCCGGTCTCGGCGCTGGACGTGTCGGTGCAGGCGCAGATCGTCAACCTGTTCCTGGAATTGCAGGAGCGGCTGGGGCTGACGCTGGTGTTCATCACCCATGACCTGCGGCTGGTGCGGCATTTGGCGCACCGCGTGGCGGTGATGTATCTCGGGCGGATCGTGGAGACCGGGCCGACCGCGGAGCTGTTCGCGGCGCCGCGGCATCCCTACACGCAGGGGCTGCTGCGCGCGGTGCCGCAGATGGCGGCGGGGCAAGGGCGGGTGCGGCGGGCGGCGGCGATCACCGGCGGGTTGCCGAGCCCGCTGGCGCCGCCGCCAGGGTGCAGTTTCCACCCGCGCTGCCCGATCGCCGAGCCGGCGTGCTCGACCGCGGTGCCGGCGCTGGCGGCGCGCGGCGGGGCGTGGCCGGTGGCGTGTCGCTTGGCTGGTTAATCGGGGCGTTTGCCGTTGAGGGTCAGCTGGTCGACGACGCCGGGCAGGTGTTCGGTGAGTTCGCCCAGCACCTCGTGCTCGGTCAGGCCGGCATGGGTGCTGATGCGGGTGAGTTCGTGCGGGTTCAGCACGGTGCGGAGCTGGTCGGCGGTGATCGGCTGGTTCGGGCCCTCGCCGGTCCAGGAATGGGCGATCGATCCCAGCCCGGCCTGGTCCATGCGGGCGAGCAGCGTGTGCAGGCCGATGCCGTCGGGCGCTGGGGCGAACAGGCCCTCCATGACGCGCGGCAGCCAGGGCCGGGTGCCGCTGTCGCCGGCGAACTGGTTCATGATGACGTCGAGAATGCCCATGCGATCTCTCCTGTAGCGCGATGCGGTGCGGGCCACGCGGGGTGGCGACAGGAGGTAGATGGGGTGCGCGGGCGGCCGGCGAAAGGTCGGTGACGATGCGGGGCTGTTACAGTACGATGCGTCTGCCTGTGTCGGATGGGAGGGAGGTTTGCGATGACGGCGGATCTTGTCTGGCTGGTTTGGAGTGTGGCGCTGGCGTTCGTGCTGGTGGTGGTGGCCGTGTTCGGCGCCATGTTGCAGGTGGGCTTGCCGGCGCTGGCGGGCAACCGGGAGAACCTGCCGGCGACGACGGGATGGGCCGGACGGGCGTATCGGGCGCATCGCAATATGATGGAAAACCTGCCGCTGTTCATCGCGCTGGTGGTCGCCGCGCATCTGGCCGGGCGGGCGGACGGGGCGGCGCTGACCGGTTGCGCGTTGTTCGTGTGGGCGCGGGCGGCGCATCCGGTGGTCTATATCGTCGGCATCCCATGGCTGCGGACGCTGTGCTGGGCGGTTTCGGTGGTGGGGATGGGGATGATCCTCGTGCATCTGCTCGGCTGAGGGGCTGGTATCGCCATGCGGGTTTCGGTGCTGTTGCTGGTCGCCGCGCTGGTTCTCGGCGGGGGTGGGCGTGCCGATGCCGGGGGTGTCGGCGTTCGCGACATTCCGGTGCCGGCGCCCGAGCGGCATGGCGTGCTGCATGCCACCGTATGGTATCCGAGCGACGCGAGTGGCGCCCCGGTGCAGGTGGGTGGGAACGCCGTGTTTCGTGGCACGCCGGCGTTGCGCGACGCGGCCGTGGCGCCCGGGCGCTTTCCGCTGGCGCTGATCGCACATGGCGGGTTCCGGGCGGCGGCGAACACCGCCGGCTGGTTGGCGCGCGCGTTGGCGGAGCGTGGCTACGTCGCGGTGGTGACGCAGCCGCCGCGATTGCCGGACGGGCCGGCAACCGCGCTGGCGCTGCGCGAGGTGTGGCTGCGGCCGGCCGATCTTGCCGCCGCGCTGGATGCGGTGATGGCGGCGCGGGAGTTGGGCGGGCGGATCGATACCGGGCGGGTCGGCGCGGTCGGCTTCTTCCTCGGCGGATATGCGGTGCTGGAGCTGGCGGGCGCGCGTGTGGATGCGGCGGCGTTCGGGCGGTCTTGCGACGCCGGTGCGATGGGGACGGACTGCGCGTGGTTCGCCAGCGGCGGGATCGATCCGCACCAGGCGGACGCCGGGCTGCTCGAACGCTCCAACCGGGATGCGCGGGTGCGCACAGTGGTGGCGGTGGATCCGGAGCTGGGCGCGGCGCTGGCCGGCGACAGCCTTGGCGCCATGGCGGTGCCGGTCAGTCTGGTCAATCTTGGCCGGCCAGGTTCGATTCCCGCGCGGCTCGATGCGTCTGTTCTTGCAACGAAAATTCCTGGTGCCCGCTATGTGGCGATCCCGAATGCGCCGCCGTTCAGCTCGTTTCCGGACTGCACGCCGAAGGGCGCCATGATCCTGGCGGGGTCAGGCGGGGAAGCCGGGTTGTGCGCTCATTCGGGGCCGGCGCGCGAGGCGGCGCACGCGGCGGTGGCGGCGGCGATACTGGACGCCTTGCGGCGCGGCTTCAGCGCCGGGACATAGCGCGCACGGGCAGGCTTGCGCCTGCGCCGCACGTGGAGGTGCTACTTGCGGAACACCTCGTGGTTGTGCTCGCCCAATGCCGGGGCCGCGCGCTGCCATTGCGGGCGGGCGCCATCGAAGCTGAGCGGCAGGCCGATGGTGCGCATGCTGGCGTCAGGGGCGTCCTGCAGGATGCCCAGCGCGGCGGTCTGGGGGTGGGCGACCACCTGGTCGAGGGTCTGCACTGGACCGCAGGGGACGCCGAGGGCTTCAAGCTTCTCGGTCCAGAATGCGGCGGGCTGGGCGGCGAAGGTCTCGGCCAGCGCGCCGATCAGGGCAGGGCGGTTCTCGACGCGGCCGGCGTTCTTCAGGAAGCGGGGGTCGGCGGCGAGGTCGGGGCGGGAAAGGGCGCCGCACAGACGCTGAAACAGCGAGTCGTTGCCGGCGGCGACCATCAGGTAGCCGTCCGAGGTGGCGAACACCTGGTAGGGCACGATCATGCCCACGCCCGAGCCGGTGCGCTTCGGGAGCTGGCCGGATTGCAGGAAATCGGCCAGGTGGATGCCCATCCAGGCGCATGAGGTCTCGAACAGCGAGGTGTCGATGGTGCCGCCGCGGCCGGTGCGGGCGCGCTCGATGATGGCGGCCAGGATGCCGATCACCGTCCACATGCCGGTGCCGAGATCCATGATCGAGGCGGTGACGCGCACCGGCGGCCGGCCGTCTTCGCCGAGCATGGACATCAGGCCGCCGAATGCCTGCATCAGCGGGTCGTAGCCAGGATGGCCGGCGAGCGGGCCGCGCGCGCCGAAGGCGCCGAGGTTGCAGTAGATCAGCGAGGGCTTCTCGGCCAGCAGGCCGGCGGCGCCCAGGCCCAGCCGCTCTGGCGCGCCAGGCTTGAGGTTGTGCATCACCACGTCCATCTCGTCGATCACCAGCTTGCGCAGGCGGGCGCGCTGGGCATCGTCCTTGAGGTCGGTGGTGATGCCGCGCTTGGCGCGGTTGACCGCCTGGAACACTGTGGCGCTGCCGCGCGAGAAGGGCGGGCCCCAGCCGCGGGCGTAGTCGCCATGGCCGGGGTTTTCCATCTTGACCACGTCCGCGCCCAGCTCGCCCAGGATCATGCCGGCATAGGGGGCGGCGATGGAGTGGCCGATCTCCAGCACCTTCAGCCCGGCCAGCGGGCGCGTCGTGGTCATGCGTCGTTTCCTCCGATTCCGGGTGCAGAGTAGGGAGGCCGCGGCGGCGGGGTCAACGCGTTGACCGGCGGCGCCGGCGCGCCTATGCCGCCTGTTCCAGCCGGGAGGGGAACGAAGATGTCGGATGTGGACGAGGCGGCGGGCGAGGACCTGACCATGGTGCCGGCGGGGGAGGACTACCCTGAGCTGCGCCAGGCGGTGCAGCGGATCTGCGCGCATTTTCCCGGCGAATACTGGCGCGATCTGGAGGAAAAGGAGGCGTATCCGACCGCTTTCGTCGAGGAATTGACGAAGCACGGCTTCCTTGCCTCGCTGATCCCGGAAGAATACGGTGGCACCGGGCTGAAGCTGCGCGCGGCGGCGGTGATCCTGGAGGAGATCAATGCCTCGGGCTGCACGGCCAGCCAGGGGCATGCGCAGATGTACATCATGGGCACGCTGCTGCGGCACGGCAGCGAGCGGCAGAAGCAGAAATATCTGCCCAAGATCGCCAGCGGCGAGCTGCGCCTGCAGGCATTCGGGGTGACTGAGCCGACCAGCGGGACCGACACCACCAGCCTGCGCACGCGCGCGGTGCGCGAGGGCGACCATTACGTGGTGAACGGCCAGAAGGTGTGGACCAGCCGGGCGGCGCACTCGGACCTGATGCTGCTGCTGGCGCGCACCACGCCGCTGGACCAGGTGACGAAGAAGTCCGACGGCCTGTCGGTGTTCCTGGTGGACCTGCGGGAGGCGCGCGGCAACGGGCTGGAGATCCGCCCGATCAAGGCGATGATCAACCACAACACCACCGAGATCTTCATGGACAACCTGACGATTCCGGCGGACAGCCTGATCGGCCAGGAGGGGCGGGGGTTCCGCTATATCCTCGACGGCATGAACGCCGAGCGCATCCTGGTGGCCAGCGAATGCGTCGGCGACGGCCGGTGGTTCGTGAAGAAGGCGGTGGCCTACGCCAACGAGCGGCGGGTGTTCGGGCGGCCGATCGGGCAGAACCAGGCGGTGCAATTCCCCATCGCGCGGGCCTGGGCGGCGCTGGAGGCCGCCGACATGGTGTGCCGGCGAGCGGCGGCGCTGTTCGCGGCCGGGAAGGAGTGTGGCGCCGACGCCAATATCGCCAAGATGCTGGCCAGCGAGGCGACCTGGCAGGCGGCCGAGGCCTGCATGCAGACCCATGGCGGGTTCAGCTACGCGCGGGAATACGACGTGGAGCGGAAATGGCGGGAAGCGCGGCTGTACCAGATCGCGCCGATCTCGACCAACCTGGTGCTGTCCTATGTGGGGCAGCATGTGCTGGGGATGCCGCGCTCGTTTTGAAGGTCATATCCACAGTTCCGCCACCCCGGTCGCGGTACGGACGCGACGCATGTCGGAGGAGGTGCGCACGGTCGGGTCGAGGAATTCGACGCCGGTGCAGCCGGCCCGCAGCACCTGCTCGGCCACCGCGTCGGTGACCATCACGTCTCCCGGCGTCAGGTCGATACGGAAGATACCGGTCTTTGGTTGCAGGTTTTCGAGGAGAGCGTAGCGCCGGACGTAAAGCGCCTCCGGACGGGGTTTGCCGGTGACCGGATCACAGCCGTCGGTGGGTACGTAGTCCGAGTGCTGCATGTCCATCGCCGGCTGGCAGGCGAGGACGCGCAGCCGGCGGTACTCCTGCGCCCGCGCCCGCGCCCCACCGCCAATGAAATCGACCGGCGCGAACTGCACCACGTGTTCCGGCTGGTCGAGCGCCTCGCGGAAGCGCCGGGAGCAGAACTTCCAGCCGGCGATGCCGAAATAGTCAGGGGGATTGCCCGTATCCGGCATCGCAAGTTGCACGGACGGCACCTCGGCGGGCAACGGGCTGCCGTTGAAGGCGGCATTGCCAGAAGCGATCCTCAGGGCATGCTCCGCGTCTTTCACTTCGCGTTCGTTCAGTAATTTCGGTCTGCCGCTTCTGGCGAGATGCCAGTCGATCTTGGCGCTGGCGTAGGGCTCATACCGCAGGAGCCAAAGCCCCTGGTTTGTCAGCTTCGTCTCAGCCATAGGGTGAGCCGATGTGGTCGGGAAGCGATCCGATGCGGCTCATCGACGGCCTCGGTCTCGTGGAGGCGTGGAGATCGCTCCGGCCAGCCCAATACGCTCCTAGCAGAACTGCCACGCCCAGAGTGAGGCTTCCCAACATGTCGGTGGCGGCGATATCGGTCACCAGGGCGTCTGGATCGGCGTCCATGGCCGGGCGGCGCGCGATAGCGTGCTCCCACCCGGAAGGATCAGCCGGCGTGGGGCGGTTCGCCATCGCGTGCGGCACGAATGTCGCCGGGAATTTTACCCAGCCGGGGTGAAGCGCCATCCACTCGGTGGGTTCCGGCGCGCCATGCGGAACGAAGATGAAAGGAATTTCGAGATCGTCGGCCATCCATGCCCCCAGACTGAAAGTTATTTATACTAACAGTTCGGGTTGTCGCTGCAAGCATCATGGGCGCCGCCGGCGGTTAGGCCAGCCGAACCAGGCCGCCGCGCCGTTGCCGCGCAGGGAGAGGTGGCCGGCCGGGTTGAACATGTCGGTGGCCGACCAGCAGGTGAGGAAGACGTTCCAGCCGCCCTTGTCGATCGGGTCCTTCTTGGCGCGGCGGGCGACCACCGAGCCCCAGTCCATCACCTGTTCATCGAGGTTGAAGCCCATCTTGCGGAACATGTCCGCACCCACCTGGCATTCCGCGGTCAGCACCGGCAGGTCAGAGACCGCGAGCAGCACGACCTTCTCGCCCTTGTAGCCGGCGGCGATCAGGTCTTTCTCCATGTCGCGCGGCGCGGTCAGCGCGGCCATGCCGGCCTCGGACGCCATCGGCGTGCCGGGGGTGAAAACGCCGACGCCGGTCTTCCACATGGCTTTGTCGGTGCCGGCCACGGCGGTCAGCCGCTCGGGCATGATGACCGGAACATAGGCGGTGAACTTGGCCAGCGCGTCCGGCAGCAGGGCGAAGGGCTTCTTCATGGCGAATTTGATGGTCTTGTCGTCCGGCGCGGTGATGGCGTCGGTGGCGGCCATCAGGGCTTGGCCGAAGGCGTCGTTCTTGCCCCAGCGCTGGATGCTGGCCACGCAGTCGCGCGCCAGCACCTTGGTGCCGTCGTGGAACATCAGGCCGTCGCGCAGCTTGATGGTCCAGCCTTTGCCGCCGTTCTCGGCCACCGCGCCCTCGGCCATCTGCGGCCGCGGCTTGTAGCTGGCGTCCTGGCCGAACAGCGTGTCGAACACCAGGAAGGCGTGGTTGCGGGTGACGGTGGCGGTGGTCCAGACCGGGTCGAGGATGGCGAGGGCGGCCTGCGGGACGAATTTCAGCGTGCTGGCCCCGGCCGCGCGGGCCAGATTTGGGCATGGCGAGCGGCACGGGGAGCGCGCCGGCGGCTTTGAGCAGATTGCGTCGCTTGATGGGCATGTTGAAGCCTTCCCCGGTTGTGGTCGATCCGCCGGTCGTTGCCGGCGGCGCGGCATGGTCGCGGCGGCATCCGATGGGGATCGGAACGCGCGGCGTGGCGCCGGCAAAGCAAGCGGCATGCCGGGCTGGGCGGGCCGGGCGGGAAGGGGTGGCGGGCGGGGCGTGCGCAATCGGTGGGCAGGCGGGGCGCTATCTGCCTGCTTCGGCGGCGAGGCGCTCGGCCTCCGCCAGGTCCTCTTGCGTATTGACGTTGAAGAACGGGTCGAAGGGCGTGGCGGGGAAGGCGGCCTCGGCGACGCCGTGGCGGGCGGTCCAGGCGTCGATCTTGCGCATGCCGGCGCGCAGGTCCGCCTCCAGCGCGTCGGCCAGCGCCACCGGCCAGAGGGCGACCACCGGGTGGGTGCGCCCGGCCGAACTGGCGCAGGCGATGGGGGTGCCGGCGCGCGTGCGCGCCTCGGCGAGGCGGGTGGCCAGGTCGGCGGGCAGGAACGGCGTGTCGGTGGGGGCGGAGAGCACGTCGGTCGCGTTCGGGTGGTGGGCGGCGGCCCAGCGCATGCCGGCCAGCACGCCGGCCAGCGGGCCCGGGAAATCGGGCAGCGGGTCGGCCACGACCGGCAGGCCCCAGGCGGCGAAGCGCTCCGGCGGGCCGTTGGCGTTCAGCACCAGGGCGCGGCATTGCGGGGCGATGCGGGCGATGGCGTGGTCCAGCAGCGGGCGGCCGCCGAGCAGCCGCAGCGGTTTGTCGCCGCCGCCCATGCGCCGGGCGAGGCCGCCGGCCAGCAGCACGCCGATGGGCCGGATATCCGTATTCATGCCGCTGGCCTCCGATTGGTCATTGCATCGCGGCGCGGGATGGCGAGAATCGCCCGCCCGGGGTGCTCGCGCCCTGCCGCCGATTATCAACGACGGGACGGCCGCCGGCCATGCCCGCATCCGGAGGATACGCCATGTCCCGCCTGTCGCGCCGTACGCTGCTGACCGCCGGCGCCGCGCTGCCGCTGTTCGCCATCCGCACCCGGCCGGCCGAGGCCGCCGAATTCACCTATAAATACGCCAACAACGTGCCGCTGACGCACCCGATGAACGTGCGCGCCGGCGAGGCGGCCAAGCGGATCAAGGAAGCGACCGGCGGGCGGCTGGAAATCCAGATCTTCCCCAACAACCAGCTTGGCAGCGACACCGACACGCTGAGCCAGCTGCGCGCCGGGGCGGTGGAGATGTTCACGCTGTCGGGGCTGATCCTGTCCACGCTGGTGCCGGTCGCTTCGATCAACGGTGTCGGTTTTGCGTTCAAGGATTACGGCCAAGTGTGGCCGGCGATGGACGGGGCGCTGGGCAGCCTGGTGCGCGGCGAGATCGCCAAGCGCGGCCTGTATGCGATGGCCAAGCAGTGGGACAACGGCTACCGCCAGATGACCAGCTCAGCCAAGCCGATCAAGACGCCCGAGGATCTCTCCGGCTTCAAGATGCGGGTGCCGCCCAGCCCGCTATGGACCAGCCTGTTCAAGGCGTTCGGCGCAGCACCCACCAGCATCAACTTCAACGAGGTCTATTCGGCGCTGCAGACCCATATCGTCGACGGGCAGGAGAACCCGCTGGCGATCATCGACGTGGCGAAGCTGTACGAGGTGCAGAAATACCTCTCGGTGACCAACCATATGTGGGACGGGTTCTGGTTCCTGGCCAACAAGCGCGCCTGGGAGGCGCTGCCGGCCGATGTGCGCGAGATCACTGAGCGCGAGTTGAACGCCTCGGCGGTGCAACAGCGCGTGGACATCGCCAAGCTGAACGACACGCTCTCCGGTTCGTTGAAGACGCATGGGATGGAGTTCATCCAGACCGACGCGGCGGCGTTCCGCGCCACGCTCAAGAAGGCCGGGTTCTACTCGGAGTGGCAGCAGAAATTCGGCAAGGAGGCCTGGGGCGCGCTGGAAGCGGCGGTCGGCAGCCTCGCCTGAGGCGGGAGATGCGGGCGGCGGGGAGCGCCATCGCGCGGCTGGAGACAGGGTTGCGCTGCGCGGTGGAGGTGCCGACCGCGGTGCTGGTGCTGGTGGAGATCGCGGTGCTGCTGGCCGGCGTGGTCAGCCGCTTCGTGTTCCACCACCCGTTCGTCTGGTCGGACGAACTGGCCTCGATCCTGTTCCTGTGGCTGGCCATGCTGGGCGCAGTGGTGGCGCTGCAGCGCGGCCAGCATATGCGGCTGACGGCGATCGTCGGCGGCCTGTCGCCCGGCTGGCGGGCGCGGGCGGAGGTGCTGGCCGTCGCGATGCCGGCGCTGTTCCTGCTGATCGTGCTGCCCTGGGCGGCCGATTACGCCGGGGAGGAATACTATATCGAGACCCCGGCGCTGGGGCTGTCCAACATCGTGCGGGCGGGGGCGATCCCGGTTGGCTGCGCGGTGATGCTGGCCTGGTCGCTGCTGCGGCTGTGGCGGCTGGACTGGCGGCGGGTGGCCGAGGTGGCGGCGGCGCTGGCGGTGCTGGCGCTGGTTCTGTGGCTGGCCGCCCCGGCGCTGAAGGCGATCGGCAACTGGAACCTCGCGGTGTTCTTCGTGGGCCTGCTGGCGGCCGGCGTGCTGCTGGGGGTGCCGATCGGCTTCGCGTTCGGCACGGCCACGGTGGCGTTCCTGAAATGCGTCACCACGGTGCCGCTGTTCATCGTGGTCAGCCGCATGGACGAGGGGATGAGCAGCCTGGTGCTGCTGGCGGTGCCGCTGTTCGTGTTCCTCGGCCTGCTGATCGAGATGACCGGCATGGCGCGGGCGATGGTGGCGTTCCTTGCCGGGCTGGTCGGGCATGTGCGCGGCGGGCTGTATTACGTGCTGCTGGGGGCGATGTATCTGGTCTCCGGCATTTCCGGCGCGAAAGCGGCCGACATGGCGGCGGTGGCGCCGGTGCTGTTCCCCGAGATGAAGAAGCGCGGCGCCGATGAGGGCGAGCTGATCGCCGTGCTTTCGGCCTCGGGCGCCATGAGCGAGACGATCCCGCCGAGCCTGGTGCTGATCACCATCGGCTCGGTGACCGGGGTGTCGATCGCGGCCCTGTTCACCGGCGGGCTGGTGCCGGGGCTGGTGCTGGCGGTGGCGCTCGCGGTGGTGGCGTGGAAGCGCTCGCGCGGCGAGACGCGCGGCGCGCGGGTGCCCAGGCGCGAGGTGTGGCGGACGTTCTGGGTGGCGCTGCCGGCGCTGGTCCTGCCGTTCGTCATCCGCACCTCGGTTGTGGAGGGGGTGGCCACGGCGACCGAGGTTTCCACCATCGGCATCGCCTATTCGGTGGTGGTGGGTCTGCTGCTGTACCGGCAGTTCGACTGGCGGCGGATATATCCGATGCTGCTGGAGACGGCGGCGTTGTCGGGGGCGATCCTGCTGATCATCGGCACCGCGACGGGCATGGCCTGGGCGCTGACGCAGTCGGGGTTCAGCAGGCAATTGGCGCAGTCGATGGCCAGCGTGCCGGGCGGCGGCTTCGGCTTCCTGCTGATCTCGATCCTGGCCTTCGTGGTACTGGGCAGCGTGCTGGAGGGGATTCCGGCGATCGTGCTGTTCGGGCCGCTGCTGTTCCCGATCGCGCGGGAGTTGCATATCCACGAGGTTCATTACGCGATGGTGGTGATCCTGGCGATGGGCATCGGGCTGTTCGCGCCGCCGCTGGGGGTGGGGTACTACGCCGCCTGCGCGATCGGGCGGGTGTCGCCCGATGCCGGAATGAAGCGGATCTGGCCGTACATGGCGGCCCTGGTGGTGGGGCTGCTGGTGGTGGCCGCGGTGCCCTGGTTCTCGATCGGCTTCCTGAAGTGAACTGCTGTAATTGATAAAGTTTTTTGCTTCTTTTTGTTCACAAAAAGAAGACCTGTTCTTTCTTAATTTCGGAGAAAACTGAATGATCCTGGCAGGCAAGGTGGCATTGGTGACCGGCGGGCTGTCGGGCATCGGTGCGGCGGTGGCGGCCAGGTTCGCCGCCGAGGGGGCGCTGGTGGTGGCTGGCGACCTCACGGCAACGCAGGAGCGGCTGGGCGACGGGGCGATCGCGCCGCTGCGGCTCGACGTGGCCGACCCGGAAAGCTGCGCCGCCGCCGTGGCCGCGATCGTGGACTGGCATGGCGGGCTGGACGTGATGGTGAACTGCGCCGGCATCGCGCGCGACATGCCGTTCCTGGACACGCCGGTGGAGGTGTTCGACCGCATCATCGCGGTGAACCTGCGCGGCAGCTTTCTTATCGGGCAGGCCAGCGCGCGGGTGATGTCGGCCGGCGGCGCCATCGTGAACATCGCCAGCGTCTCGGGCATGCGCGGCAACACCGGGCGGTCGGCCTATGGCGCGTCCAAGGGCGGGGTGGTGACGCTGAGCCAGGTGATGGCGGTGGATCTGGCCGAACGGGGCATCCGGGTGAACGTGATCGCGCCCGGACCGGTGGAGACGCCGTTGGTGGCGGCGGTGCACGACGCCGAGGTGCGCGGGGTATGGAACCGGGCGGTGCCGCTGCACCGCTACGCCACGCCGGAGGAGATTGCCGGCGCTGCGCTGTACCTGTGCGGGCCGGATGCCGGATATGTCACCGGCCACGTGCTGGCGGTGGATGGCGGATTCCTGGCGGCGGGGATCCAGCGGGGGTAGGCCTGGGAGAGAGCAAGAAGATTTACAAAGAGACGTAGAGACGGTGAGAAGAAAGGCGAGAGGTCCGCCCTGTTTTCTTCTCTCCGCCTCTACGTCTCTTTGTGGATTTTCCCATTTATTGCTAAAAGAAGATTTCCCCGTCGTGTCAATCCTGCTCCGCCAGGAAATCGCCCACGATGCGCATGCAGGCCTCGGTCTCCTCCACGTGCGGCATATGGCTCGAATCCGGAAAGATGTGCCAGCGCACGTCGGTGATCCGGTCGGCAAAGGGCTGCACGACGGTGGGGGTGGCCTCGTCGTGGCGGCCGGAGATCAGCAGGGTCGGCGCGGTGATCCGGCCCAGCCGGTCGATCACGCTCCAGCTTCGCAGTGAGCCGGTGCAGTGGAACTCGCTGGGGCCGTTCATGGTATGGTACACGGTGGGATCGGCGGCGATGCCGGCGAAGCTGCGCGCCACCTCCTCGGGGAACGGCTGCACGCGGCAGACATGGCGGGCGTAGAACACCATGGTCGCCGCCTCGTATTCCGGGGAGTCCGTGGTGCCGGCCGCCTCGTGGCGCAGCAGGGTCGCCTGCACCTCGGCGGGCAGGTCGGCGCGCAGGCGGTTCGCCTCCTGCACCCACAGCGCCATCGAGGGCGGCGAGTTGGCGATCACCAGGGCGCGCAGCCCGGCCGGGCGCAGCACCGCGTGCTCCGCCCCCAGCATGCCGCCCCAGGACTGGCCGAGCAGGTGATAGGCGCCGGCGATGCCGAGATGGCGCAGCAGCGTGTCCAACTCGTCGAGGAACAGGCTGACCGTCCAGAACGCCGGGTCCGCCCCGGGCAGGTGGGTGGAGCGGCCGCAGCCGAACTGGTCGTAATGGATCACCGCCCGTTCCGGCGTCGCCAGGTGGGCGAAGCGCAGTGTGTAGTCGTGGCTGGCGCCCGGCCCGCCATGTAGCACCACCAGCGGCGGCCGGGTGGCGTGCGCGCCGCCGGTGATGCGGTACCAGGTCTGGTGGCCACGGAACGGCACGTTGCCCTCGCGGGCGGCGGCGGGGATCGGCGGCACGGCGGTGACCTCCTGCGGCAAAGGGGGCTATGATAGCGTCAGGCGCCGTCAGTGCGCAGGGGGAAGCGGCGAATGTCCGACACGTACGACCTGATCATCCGCGGCGGCACCGTGGCCGACGGCACCGGGGGCGCCCTGCGCGAGGCCGATATCGCCATCCGCGGCGACCGTATCGCGGCGGTCGGCGCCGTGGCCGGGCGCGCCGCCGAGGAGATCGACGCCCGCGGCAGGCTGGTCACCCCCGGCTTCGTCGATGTGCACACCCATTACGACGCCCAGGTGACCTGGAGCAGCCACATCACGCCCTCGTCGTGGAACGGCGTCACCACCGTGCTGATCGGCAATTGCGGCGTCGGCTTCGCCCCCTGCCTGCCGGAGCGGCGGCAGATGCTGGTGGAACTGATGGAAGGGGTGGAGGACATCCCGGAGGTGGTGCTGACCGCCGGCCTGCCGTGGAACTGGCAGAGCTTCCCCGAGTATCTCGACGTGCTGGCCGCCCGGCGGTACGACGCCGATGTCTGCACCCAGGTGCCGCATGCCGCGCTGCGCGTGCATGTCATGGGTAAGCGGGGCGCCGACCGCGAGCCGGCCACCGCGTCCGACCGCGCCGAGATGGCGCGGCTGGCGGCCGAGGGCATGGCGGCAGGTGCGCTGGGCTTCTCCACCTCGCGCACGCTGGCGCACAAGACGCTCGACGGCCGGCACACGCCGACGCTGCGCGCCGAGGAGAGCGAGCTGGCCGAGATCGCCGCGGCCCTTGGGCGGGGCTGGATGCAGGTGATCTCCGATTTCGACGATATCGACGCCGAATTCGCGCTGCTGCGCCGCTTGGCCGAAGGCTCCGGCCGGCCGATGACCATCTCGCTGCTGCAGCGCGAGCAGCGGCCGCAGGCGTGGCGGCGGATTCTCGACCATATCCACGACGCCAACGCCGCCGGCTGCCGCATCACCGGGCAGGTGATGGGCCGTCCGGTCGGCGTGATGCTGGGCTTCGAAATCTCGCAAAATCCGTTCATTGGCCGGCCAAGCTGGGGTGAGGTCGCCGCCCTGCCGTTCCCGCAGAAGCTCGCCCGGCTGCGCGACCCCGCGTTCCGCGCCCGCCTGACGGGGGAGGCCACCGCCGATCCGGGTCTGGCGCACCGGCTGAACACCTGGGAGAAGATCTTCCCGCTCGGCGACCGCCCCGACTACGAGCCGCCGCCGGAGGCCAGCGTGGCCGCCCGCGCCGCGCGCGAGGGGCGCGACCCGCAGCAGGTGGTCTACGACATGCTGCTGGAACGCGACGGCCGCGCGGTGCTGTATCGCCCGATCATCAACTACGCCGACGGCGACCTGGAGGCGGTCGGCGCCATGATGCGCGACCCCGACACCATCATGGGGCTGGGCGACGGCGGCGCGCATGTCTCGATCATCTGCGACGCCTCGGCGCCGACCACCATGATAACCCATTGGACGCGCGACCGTAGCCGGGGCGCGAAGCTGGACCTGCCCTGGGTGGTGCGGCGGCTGAGTGCCGACAACGCGGCGGCGATCGGTCTGTCCGACCGCGGGCGGATCGCCCCCGGCCTGAAGGCCGACCTCAACGTGATCGACTACGACCGGCTGTGCGCGCATGCGCCCGAAGTGCTGTACGACCTGCCGGCCGGGGGCCGCCGGCTGGTGCAGCGTACCGATGGCTATACCGCCACGATCGTCTCCGGCGTGGCGGTGCACCGCGACGGGCAGGCCACCGGCGCGCTGCCGGGCCGGTTGGTGCGCGGCACGCGGTAACGCCCTCACGCTTGCACCGCGCGCAACCGCCATGATATCCGGGGCGGTACGTGTGCCCTGCCGGTTTGGCGGGGCGCGGGCCGCCGCGTGCAGGCTGCGCAGGGCAGAAGGGCGCATGGAATCAACATTGCTGTTGCTGGACTGCATCGCCATCGTGCTGGCGGTGCATTGGTATGTGCGCAATGAGACCCGCAAGCCGGGCGAGCCGATCAGCGGCCTGTTGCGCTACCGCGAAATCCTGCGCGGCGCCCCCCGGCCGGCGCCCAAGCCGCGCGCCAGGCGGTAGCGCGCATGCGCGACCTGCTGTTCCTGGCGGTCATGCTGACCATGGTGCCGCTGTCGCTGCGCTTTCCGATGGTCGGCGTGATGGGCTGGGCCTGGACCGCGCTGCTGGCGCCCAACGACTGGCTGTTCTCGTTCATGAGCGGCGTGCCCATCAACAAGGTGTTCGCCGGCGCGACGATGATCTCGATGGTGGTGTTCGCCCGCGAATTGCGGTTCCGGATGACGCCTACGCTGTGGCTGGTGCTCTGCCTGCTCGGGGTGGCCACCGTGTCGGCGACGCTGAGCATCGACCAGACCGATGCCGGTTGGGTGATTTACACCAAGTTCACCAAGATCGTGCTGTTCTGCTTCGTCATCGCGGCGGTTGTTAATTCGCGGCTGCGCATTCACGCGTTGATACTGGCGGTGGCGCTGGGGGTCGGCTTCGTCGGCGTTTCCGAGGGGGCGTTCTACCTGGTCAGCGGCGGCGGCCATAAGATTGTCGGCAACCCGAGCGTGGGCGACAACAATCAGCTCGCCGCCGGCCTGCTGGTGGTGCTGCCGCTGGTCCTGTACCTGGTGATGCAATCCGAGATCCGTGTGGTCAAGCTGATTGGCGGCGGCGCCATCGCCTTGATCCTGTCGGCCGTGATCGGCACGTCCTCGCGCGGTGCGCTGGTCGGGCTGGTGGCGCTGGCGGCGTACATGGTCGTCAACAGCCGCCGGAAGCTGGCTGGCTTCGCCGCGATGATGATGGTCGGGCTGGTGATCCTCGCGACGGCGCCGGAGTCATGGTTCCAGCGCATGGATACGATCACGACGGCGAACGACGACAACTCGTTCATGGGTCGCGTGATCGCATGGAAGGTCAGCACGATGATCGCGCTCGACCGGCCGTTGTTCGGCGGCGGCTTCCACGCGGTGCAGCATCCCTTCGCGTGGGCCCTGTACGGCGGCAGCATGCATATGCTCGATTTCGTGCCGACCGACCCGGCCGGACCTATGCCGCGCGCCGCCCACAGCATCTATTTCGAGGTGCTGGGCGATATGGGTTTCGTCGGGCTGGGGCTGTTCGTTGCCATGCTGGCGTCCATGGCCGTCAACCTCCGCCGCGTCCGACGGCTGGCGCGCGAGCAGGCCAACCTGCGCTGGGCGTTCGATCTCGCGTTCGCCCTGCAGGGGAGTTTGGTCGCCTACATGGTCGCCGGGGCGGCGCTGAGCATGGCGTATGTCGATCTGGTCTATGTGCTGGCGGCCGCCACGGTCACGCTGCGCCAGATGGTCGAGGCCGAGACGCGGGTGGCGCGCGGCAGCGCGCTGCCGCGGCCGCCGCCGGGCATGCTGGGCCTGGCAGCGGCGCCCGACCGCCCGGCGTTGCGCTAGTGGCCCGATGCCAACGGGCGCTTCAGCCCGTTGGCTGAATCGGCCCACCGAATCGAGCTAGCGCACTGACTCATCCTGAACCGTCCGAATGTGTCAGTGCGCGAGCCGCCCGCCAGCATGGACGCGCGGCCGCCCCGCCGGTAGGAGAGGGCATGGTCAAGGCCGCCATCGTCGGGATCGCCGGTCCGGACCTCACCGAGGGTGAGGCCGCGCTGTTGCGCGCGCTGCCGCCGGCCGGGGTGATCCTGTTCGCCCGCAACATCGTCGACCCGCCCCGGTTGCGGCTGCTGACCAGCGCCCTGCGCCGGGTGCTGCCGCCCTCGGCGGTGCTGATGGTCGACCAGGAAGGCGGCCGCGTCGCCCGGCTGCGGCCGCCACACTGGCTTGCCCATCCGGCCGCCGGCGTGCTGGGCGAGCTGTTCGCCCGCGACCCGGCCGCCGGGCTGCGCGCCGCCTTCCTCACCGGCGCGCTGATCGGCCTGGACTGCGCTGGCGCGGGGTTCGATGTCGCCTGCGCGCCGGTGCTGGACCTGCGCCATGCCGGCGCGCACGCGGTGGTGGGCGACCGCGCCTATGGCGAGGCACCGGGGCAGGTGGCGCGCATGGCCCGCGCCGTCGCCGCCGGCCTGCTGGCCGCCGGCGTGCAGCCGGTGGGCAAGCACGTCCCCGGGCATGGCCGCGCCGAGGTGGACAGCCATCTGGCGCTGCCGGTGGTGCGGGGCAACGATCTGGACGCCGACCTTGCGCCGTTCGCCGCGAACACCGACCTTGGGTGGATGATGACCGCCCATATCCTCTATCCCGCCTGGGACGCCGCCCGCCCCGCCACGCTATCGCCCACCATCATCGCCGGGGTGATCCGCGCGCGCCTGGGCTTCGGCGGCGTGCTGGTGTCCGACGACCTGGCGATGCAGGCCCTGGCCGGCACCCCCGCCGAGCGCGCCACCGCCGCCCTGGCCGCCGGCTGCGACCTGGCGCTGTATTGCCCCGGCGACCCGGCCGGCACGCGGGCGGTGCTGGAGGCGGTGCCGGCCCTGTCGCGCCCCGCCGCCACCCGGCTGGCCGAGGCGGCGGCCGCGGCCAGCCATCGCCGCCTGCCGCTCGACCGGGCGCGCCTTCACGCCGAGCGGAGTAAGCTGATCCCTTGACCGACATCATCCTGTCGCTGCTCGCAGCGGTTCTCGCCATCACGCTGCACGAGGCCGCGCACGGCTATGCCGCCCTGGCCATGGGCGACGACACCGCCAAACGCATGGGCCGGCTGTCGCTCAACCCGCTGGCGCATGTGGACCGCGTCGGCACCATCCTGCTGCCCGGCGTGCTGGTGATCTCGCAGCTCATCACGCTGGGGCGGGTGGCGTTCCTGTTCGGCTGGGCCAAGCCGGTGCCGGTGGCCGCCTGGCGCTTCCGCAACCCGCGCCAGGGCATGATGATCGTGGCCGCCGCCGGGCCGGCGATGAACTTCCTGCTGGCCTGGATCGGCGGGCTGGCGCTGCATCTGGACGCCTTCCTGCCGGCGGCGGCGGCGCCCGTGCTGCAGCAGTTCATCTACTATTTCATCATGACCAACCTGGTGCTGGGCCTGTTCAACCTGCTGCCGATCCCGCCGCTCGACGGCGGGCGCATCGCCGTCGGCCTGCTGCCGGAGCGCATGGCGATGGCCTGGGCGCGGCTGGAGCGGGCCGGCATCCTGATCGTGCTGCTGGTGGTCTTCCTGCTGCCGCAGCTGCTGGGCGAGTTCGGCATCGCCTTCGACCCGGTGGGCCGCGCGCTGAACCACCTGCTGCCCTGGGGGATCGGGCTGGTGCTGGGGCTGTCCGGGCATGGCTTCCATGGCTGACCCGGCGCCCATCGCCGCCGAGCCCGCGCCGCCGGCCGATGCCCTGCTGCTGCAGCTCGACGGCTTCGAGGGGCCGCTGGACCTGCTGCTGGAACTGGCGCGCGGGCAGAAGGTTGACCTCGCGCGTATCTCCATCCTGGCGCTGGTCGAGCAATACCTGGCGGTGATCGAGGGCGCGCGCCGCATCCGGCTGGAACTGGCGGCCGACTGGCTGGTGATGGCGGCGTGGCTCACCTGGCTGAAATCCCGCCTGCTGCTGCCCACCGGCGCCGGCGCCGCCGAGGAGGGCGAGGCGGCGGCCGAGGTGCTGGCCGCCCGGCTGCGCGATTTGCAGCGCGTGCGCGCCGCCGCCATCTGGCTCGGCGGGCGTCTCCAGCTCGGCCAGGACGTGTTCGCCCGCGGCGCGCCGGAGGACCTGACCGAGACCGACCGTTCGCGCCTGGCCGCCGACCTGCCGGGCCTGCTGCGCGCCTATCTGGAGGCGGTGCGCCGTGGCGCCTCCGGCCGCCGCTACCGCCCGTCGCCGCTGACCGTCTGGACGGTGCAGGACGCGCTCGCCCGGCTGGCGCTGCTGGTCGGCTCGCTGCCCGACTGGGCCAGCCTGGAGCAGTTCCTGCCCGAGAACATGGCCAACCCGCTGGCCAACCCCATGGAGCGCCGCGCCGCGCTGTCCAGCACCTTGCTGGCCGGGCTGGAAATGGCGCGCGGCGGCGGCATCCGGCTGCGCCAGGAGGCGGCGTTCGGCCCCATCCTGGTCGGCCGCGGCACCCAGCCCGACCCCGACGACGAGTCCACCGATGCCCGACCCGACTGAGCCCCAACCGCCAGACGTTCCCCCGGCCGCCGCCGACCCCGACATGGAGGCGATGCTGCGGCTGGCCGAGGCGATGGCCTTCGCCGTCGCGGCGCCGCTGACCGCCCGCGCGCTGGGCCACCTGCTGCCGGAGGGGGCCGATGCCGACGCCGTGCTGACGGCCCTGGCGGCGCGCTACGCCGGGCGCGGGGTGGAACTGGCGCAGGTGGGCGGCGGCTGGCAGTTCCGCACCGCGCCCGACCTGGCGGCCCGGCTGCGGCGGGTGGTGCAGGTGCCGCGCCGGCTGCCGCGCGTGGCCATGGAAACGCTGGCCATCGTCGCCTACCACCAGCCGGTCACCCGCCCGGAAATCGAGGAGATCCGCGGCGCAGCACTCTCCCAGGCCACCATGGACCAGTTGCTGGAAGCCGGCCTGATCCAGCCGCGCGGCCGCAAGGAGACGCCGGGCCGCCCGACCATGTGGGGCACTACGCCGGCCTTCCTGGCCCAGTTCGGTCTGCGCGACCTGCGCGACCTGCCGCGCCGGGAGGACCTGTTCATGGAGCCGCCGGCCCAGCCGATGCAACCGGCGCAGCCGCCGGCCGCCGACACGCCCGCGGAGCCGCCGCCGGACGGCCCCGCAACGGAGTCGGAACCTTGACTCTGGCGGTTTCCACCGCCGCGCGTTTCCTGCTAGCTAGCCGCCGCAGGAGTTTACGGCGCGCATGACAAGCATGGCTCACGATGTCTGACTTGGCCCCTCATGTCTGAGTCCGCCCCCCATGTTTGACTTCGCATGGACGGAAATCGCCATGGTCGCGGTGGTGGCGCTGATCGCCATCGGGCCGAAGGATATGCCGGTGGCGATCCGCGCGGTGACCAACGCCATCAAGAAGGCGCGCCGCATGGCCGCCGAGTTCCAGACCCATGTCGACGAGATGGTCAAGGACGCCAATCTCGACGAGGTGCGCAACCAGATCAACGAACTGCGCAATTTCGACATCAAGGGCGAGGTGGAGAAGGCGGTGGACCCCGACGGGTCGCTGGCCTCCACCTTCGCCTCCAACCCGCTCGACCCGGCCAATTACGGCGCCGGCACCGCCCTGGCCGACCCCGAGTCGCCGCCCGAGGTGACGGTGGCCGAGTTGGCGCCCGAACCGGCGCCGGACCCGGAGCTGCTGGCGGTGCCCGCCTTCATCCCGCCCGAGATCGCCCGCCCGCCGGTGCCCCCGGCCTTCATTCCGCCCACCGTCACCCTCGCGCGCACCCCGCGCGCCTGAGGCCACCCAGAGCGAGCCGACAGGACCCCAGTGGCAAAGACCGACGAAGAAGACGTGATCGACGACAAGCCGATGCCGTTGCTCGATCACCTGATCGAGTTGCGCACCCGGCTGCTGTGGTCGGCTGCGGCGTTCATGCTGGCGTTCTTCGTCTGCTACTATTTCTCGGGGAACATCTACCGCTTCCTGGCGCAGCCGCTGGCCAACATCTTCCGCGACAACCACGAAGCGCGGCGGATGATCTACACCAGCCTCACCGAGGCGTTCTTCACCTACCTGAAGGTGGCCTTCTTCGGCGCCGCCTTCATCTCGTTCCCGATCGCCGCCAGCCAGTTGTGGCTGTTCATCGCGCCCGGGCTGTACCGCAGCGAGAAGCGGGCGCTGGCGCCGTTCCTGATCGCCTCGCCGATCCTGTTCCTGATGGGCGCCGCGCTGGCGTATTATTTCATCTTCCCGGTCGCCTGGAAGTTCTTCATCAGCTTCGAGAGCCCGGGCGGCAATGGCGGCATCGCCATCCAGCTCGACGCCAAGGTGGGCGAGTATCTCGACCTGGTGATGAAGCTGATCTTCGCCTTCGGCATCGCCTTCCAGTTGCCGGTGGCGCTGTCGCTGATGGCCAAGGTGGGCATCGTCACCTCGGCGGGCCTCAAGAAATACCGCCGCTATGCCATCGTCGGCATGTTCGTCATTGCCGCCGTGCTGGCGCCGCCCGATGTCATCACCCAGTGCGGCCTGGCCTTCCCGCTGATCGCGCTGTACGAATTGTCGATCATCGCGGCGAAGATCGTCGAGCCGAAGCCGGTGGAGGACTGAGGCAATGGCCCGCCCGGTAGCCCATCCGGGGGCGCGCGGCGCGCGGGACCGATCGTCCGGCGCCGCCCCCGGCTGACCGACGGAGCCTCCCCACGCCCTGATTCCCCCGAAAGGGACCGCAAGATGCACGATATCCGCACGATCCGCGCCGACGGCGCGGCCTTCGACGCCGCTTTGGCCCGCCGCTTCCTGCCGCCGGCCGCCGACGACATCATCGCCCGCGATACCACCCGCCGCGCCGTGCAGACCGCCCTGCAGGACCGCCAGGCCCGCCGCAATGCCCTCTCCCGCCAGATCGGCGAGGGCAAGCGCAAGGGCGCCGACACCGCCGCCCTGGAGGCCGAGGCCACCGCCCTGGGCAACGAGATGGCGGCGATGGAGCAGCAGGCGGCCGCGCTGGACGCCGAGATCCGCACCACCCTCGCCGCCATCCCCAACATCCTCGACCCCGACGTGCCGGACGGGCGCGACGAGTCCGCCAACGTGGTGCTCAAACAGGTCGGCGAACCGCGCGACCTCGGCTTCCAGCCGCGCCAGCATTTCGAGCTGGGCGAGGCGCTGGGCATGATGGATTTCGAGACGGCGGCCAAGATCGCCGGCGCCCGCTTCACCATCCTGCGCGGCAAGCTGGCCCGGCTGGAACGCGCGCTGGGCCAGTTCATGCTGGACCTGCACACCACCCGGCACGACTACGAGGAGGTGGCGGTGCCCACCCTGGTGAACGACGCCGCCATGTTCGGCACCAACCAATTGCCCAAGTTCGCCGAGGACAGCTTCCGCACCACCGATGGCCGCTGGCTGATCGCCACCTCCGAGATTCCGCTCACCAACACCGTGGCCGGCGAGATCCTGGCCGAGAAGCAGTTGCCCATCCGCGTCACCGCGCTCACCGACTGCTTCCGCAGCGAGGCCGGGTCCGCCGGGCGCGATACCCGCGGCATGCTGCGCCAGCACCAGTTCCGCAAGGTGGAACTGGTCTCCATCGTCCACCCCGACCACAGCGTGGCCGAGCAGGAGCGCATGACCGGCTGCGCCGAGCGGGTGCTGGAACTGCTCGGCCTGCCCTATCGCCGCGTGGTGCTCGCCGCCGGCGATACCGGCTTCGGCGCGGCGCGCACCTTCGACCTGGAGGTCTGGCTGCCCGGCCAGCAGGCGTGGCGCGAGATTTCCTCCTGCTCCAACACGCGCGACTTCCAGGCGCGGCGGATGAACGCGCGCTTCCGCGCCGCCGACGGCAAGGCGGTGGCGCACGTGCACACGCTGAACGGCTCTGGAGTCGCGGTCGGCCGGGCGCTGATCGCGGTGATGGAAAACCACCAGCAGGCCGACGGCGCGATCCTGGTGCCCCCGGTGCTGGCGCCCTGGATGGGCGGAATCGAGCGGATCGAGGCGCAATAGGCGGAACGGAACGATTTCGGACAAGCGCCATCTGGAACTGGCCATTGTGGTCGTGTATCTGCGTAGTCCCAAGAACGCGCGGCGGAGCAGTCACATGGTATTTCGGCCAACCTGGCGTACCGCCGCCTCCCTTGTGCTTTGGGCCATGCTCCTGGTCGCCGGGGCGCCATCCGCCCGCGCCAATCTGGTGTTCAACCTGACCTATCTGCCTAGCACCTCCGTCTCGGCGCAGGCGGCGTTCCAGGCGGCGGCGAATGCCTGGTCGCAGCTTTTCACCGACGACGTCACCGTCAACCTCACTGTGGGCACCGGCTCGCTGGCGTCGGGCATCCTGGCCTCGGCCGGCTCCAGCCAGGTCAACTACAGCTATTCGGCGGTCAGCGCGGCACTGGATGCCGACCAGACCAGCGCCACGGACGCCACCGTGGCGGCCCACCTGCCGGCCGGCAGCAGCGTGCCGCTCTACATCAACCGCACCGCCGACAACCCGAACGGTGCCGGCAGCGCCACGCCCTACCTGGACAATAACGGCGACGCCAACAACAGCACCATCCGGCTGACCACCGCCAACGCCCGCGCCCTGGGGCTGGCGGCGACGCCCGGCACGGTGACCGGGTGCCTGGGCAATTGCGACGGGTTCATCGAATTCAACACCAGCTACAGCTACGACTACGACCCCAGCAACGGCATCACCACCGGGATCTATGACTTCACCGGCCTCGCCGAGCACGAGATCGGCCACGCGCTCGGCTTCATCAGCGGCGTGGACGTGCTGGACACCAATTCGCCCAACGGCGCCGTCTATTACGGCGCAAACCAGTTCACCTACGTCTCGCCGCTGGACCTGTTCCGCTGCTCGTCGCTGACCCAGAACAGCAGCGCGCGCGACTGGACCGCCGACAACCGCACCAAGACCTTCTCGATCGACGGCTGCCAGGCGGCAACGCTCGGCGCCACCTTCTCCACCGGCGTCGTGCACGGCGACGGGCGGCAGGCCAGCCACTGGAAGGATGGGCTGGGCCTCGGCCTGATGGACCCCACGGCGGCCCCCGGTGAGGCGCTGGCCATCACCCCTCTCGACCTGACCGCCATGGACGCGATCGGCTGGAACATGCATGTGCCCGAGCCGGCGTCGCTGCTGCTGCTCGGCACCGGGCTGGCCGGGCTGGCGATCGGCCGGCGGCGCGGGGGGCGTTCCCAACCGGTCTGAATTGGCTCTAGCATTGCCCCGGGGCACCCCGGGGAGGAACCATGAGCCAGCGTTTCGCCGTCATCGGCCTGGACCACCGCCATGTCTACGAGCTGACGCAATACCTCATCGACGCCGGCATGGAATGCGCGGGCTACTGGCCGGTCACCACCGACCAGGGGGTGCTGGCGGGCTACCGCAAGCGCTTCCCGCACCTGCCGGAGGTGGCGGAGAAGGAGCGGCTGCTGGACGACCCGACCATCGATGTTATCGTTACCGCCGCCGTCCCGCGCGACCGCGCTCCGCTGGCGGTGGAGGCGATGCGGCGCGGCAAGGACGTGATGGTCGACAAGCCCGGCGTGACCAGCTTCGCGCAACTGGCGGAGGTGGAGCGGGCGGTGGCCGAGACCGGGCGGATCTTCTCGGTCTGCTTCTCCGAACGCTTCCAGACCCCTTCCACCGGCATGGCGCTGCAACTGGTGCGCGACGGGGCGATCGGCCGGGTGGTGCAGACCGTGGGCCTCGGCCCGCACCGCCTGAACCGGCCGCTGCGCCCGGCCTGGTTCTGGGAGCGGGATGCCTATGGCGGCATCCTGACCGACATCGCCAGCCACCAGATCGACCAATTCATCGCGTTTACCGGCTCAAAACGCCCCGAAATCGCCAGTTCGGCGGTCGGAAACTTCGCGGTTGGCGGCGATTTCGACGATTTCGGGGAGGTGGTGCTGCGCAGTGAGCGCGCCACCGGCTACCACCGGGTGGACTGGTTCACGCCTGACGGCCTGCCCACCTGGGGCGACGGGCGGCTGGTGGTGCTGGGCACGGAGGGCACCATCGAACTGCGCAAATACCTCGACATCGAGGGGCGGCCGGGCACCGACCACCTGTTCCTGTCCGACAAGGCCGGCACCCGCTACATCCACTGCGAGGGCCAGAACCTCACCTATTTCCGCGCCTTCGCCGACGATGTGGCCAACCGCACCGAAACCGCGATGACCCAGGCGCATTGCCTGACGGTCTGCCGCCTGGCGCTGGAGGCGCAGGCCAAGGCCGTGCGGATCACGCCGTGAGCCGTATGCCAAGGCGACGGCGCGGGTGAAGGCCGGTGGATTTTCGCGGAAAATAGTTAACAAAACAGCATATCTGCTTTTCCCGCGGATCAGATTGTGACCAATATCTAAATTATTGGTCGGCACCGCGATGTCGGGCGATTGTGTCAACCCTTCGTCACTCGCCCTGCATGGGCCGGCTGGCGAGGCTGGGTGGCAGGCCGGCGAAAACCGCCTCATTCCGGCTTTCGGCATCCGTGGCGCGGCCCACGGGTGCCAGTTGTCGCAGTGGCCACGCCCGGGCGCGGCCGACCGAGGGTAGTGCCGATGTCCGCCAGCCTGTTCACCGGGACCACCGGCAACGATACCTGGGGCGGCACGTCGGGCGTCGATACCATCCTGGGGCTGGACGGCAACGACCGGCTGGGCGGCTCCGACGGCAACGACAGCGTGGATGGCGGCGCCGACAATGACACGCTGGCCGGCGGCGCCGGCGACGATACGCTGGCGGGCGGCAGCGGCGACGACAGCCTCAGCGACACCCAGGGCGGCAACCTGATCGATGGCGGCGCCGGCGCCGACACGATCGGCGAGGTTTCCAGCGGCGACACCGGCAGCACGCTCACCGGCGGCGCCGGGCGGGACCTGTTCGTGCTCGGCTACCAGGCCGGCTATGTGGCCAATTACGGCATCGGCACGCTGCATCCGGACGTGATCACCGATTTCCAGACCGGCCCCGGCGGCGACACGCTCGACGTGCTGTACGCCACCTACGCCCCGGTGGACTGGCGCGCCGCCAGCCCCAACCCGTTCGTCGCCGGGCTGCTGCGGTTGCAGCAATCCGGCGCGGACACGCTGCTGCAGGTCAACAATGCCGGCGCCTGGGTGGATGTGCTGGTCCTGCAGAACACCCAGGCGGCCAGCTTCACCGCCGACAACATCGCGCAGGGCTGGAACCCGTTCGGCGCCACCGGCCAGGCCCTGGTGGGCGACAGCGCCGCCAACCTGCTCTCCGGCGGGCCGGACAACGACACCCTGACCGGCAATGGCGGTGCCGACACGCTGCTGGGCGGCACCGGCGACGACGTGATGGCGGGCGGCGCCGGCAATGACTGTCTCAGCGGTGGCGACGGCGCGGACAGCCTGGCCGGTGGCGACGGCCGCGACACACTGCTGGGCTATGCCGGCGCCGACACGCTGCTGGGCGGCGACGGCAGCGACAGCCTCGGCGGCGGCGACGGCAATGACAGCCTGGACGGCGGCGCCGGCGCCGACACGCTGCTGGGCGGGGCCGGCGCCGACACGCTGCTGGGCGGCGACGGCAACGACTCGCTGGAGGATATCCAGGGCGGCAACCTGCTGGACGGCGGGGCCGGCAACGACATCTTCGGCAACGTCTCCGGCGGCGGCGGCAACACGCTCGTCGGCGGTGCCGGGCAGGATATTTTCCGCCTCGGCTCCGGGGCCGGGACGCTGGCGAACTTCACCCCGGGCCAGCTCGCGCCCGACGAGATCACCGATTTCCAGGCCGGCGCCGGCGGCGATATATTCGATTTCGGCCACGAACTGCTGGCCTATGCCAGCGGCTGGGCCAACGGCACCAACCCCTTCGCCACCGGCTACCTGCGCACGCTGCAAAGCGGCGCCAACACGCTGGTGCAGTTCGACCATGACGCCTCGGGCCCCGGCGCCTGGGTGACCCTGGCGGTGCTGGACAACGTGACCGCCGGCAGCCTAGTGGCGCAGAACTTCGCCGCCTCCGCCGAGCCCGGCACCCAGCCATGGGACACCGCCGACGGCACCGCCGCGCCGGGCCTGGACACCAGCCTGACCGGCGGCGCCGCGGCCGACACGCTGGCGGGCGGCGACGGCAACGACACGCTCACCGGGCTTGCCGGCAACGACAGCCTGGCCGGCAATGGCGGTGGCGACAGCCTGGACGGCGGCGACGGCAACGACACCCTGGCCGGCGGCACCGGCGATGACAGCCTAGCCGGAGGCGCCGGGGCCGACCTGCTGGGCGGCGGCGACGGCGAGGACACGCTGGATGGTGGGGCAGGGGCCGACACCATCACCGGCGGCAGCGGCGACGACCTGATCTCCGACACCCAGGGCGGCAACCTGATCGATGTCGGCAGCGGCGACGACACCATCACCGGGGTGGGCGGCGGCGATACCGGCAGCACCATCACCGGCGGCGACGGCCAGGATGTGCTGCGCCTGGGCGCCACCGCGGCGACCGACCCGGCCGGCCTGCACGCCGACACCATGACCGACTTCACGCCGGGCGCCGGCGGCGACGTGCTGGATATCGGCGCGTTGCTGGCGGGGCTGCTGGCCGGCAACAGCCTGCCGGCCGGCACCAACCCGTTCGCCGCCGGCTTCTTCCGCCTGGCCACCAGCGGCGCCGACACGCTGGTGCAGTTCGACCGCGACGGCCCCGCCGGAGGGGCCGGCTGGGCCACCGTGCTGGTGCTGCGCGACACCCTGACCAGTGCGGTGACCGCCGCCAACATCGCCCAGGGCTCGAACCCGCATGGCAGCGCCGGCCTCGCCGTCACCGGCGACGATGGCGGCAATGACAGCCTGCCCGGCTCGCCGGACAACGACACCCTGGCCGGGCTGGCCGGCAATGACACGCTGGTGGGTGGCACCGGCGCGGACAGCCTGGACGGCGGCAGCGGCAATGACAGCCTGTCGGCCGGCGATGGCGCCGACACCGTGTTCGGCGGCTCCGGCGATGACAGCATCGATGGCGGGGCGGGCAATGACAGCCTGGACGGCGGCGGCGGCAACGACACGCTGCTGGGCGGCATCGGCGCGGACAGCATCGTGGCCGGCGACGGCGGCGACAGCGTGGCCGACCCGTTCGGCGCCAATGCGATCGACCTCGGCGCCGGGGCGGACACCGTCGATCTCGTCGATGGCGGCGACACCGGCAGCACCATCACCGGCGGCGCCGGGGCGGACCTGTTCATCCTGAGCAGCGCCCCCGGCTACAGCCCCGCCACCTTCCACCGCGACCTCATTACCGACTTCACCCCCGGCGCCGGCGGCGACGTGCTGAACGCGATGCAGGTGATGGAGTGGTCGCGCGGCTATGCCGGCTGGAACACGCTCGGCAACCCGTTCGCCGGCGGCTTCCTCCGCCTGGCGCAGAGCGGCGCCGATACCCTGCTGCAACTCGACCGCGACGGCCCGGGCGGCGCCGGCTGGACCACCATCCTGACCTTGCAGAACACCACCGCCACCGCCTTCACGTCCGATAATTTCACGCCCGCCACCGACGACTACGGCAACCTCTACCCCTGGACGCCGCTCGGCACCGTCAACCTCACCGTCACCGGCACGGCGGGCAACGACAGCCTGCTCGGCGGCGCCGGCCACGAGACGCTGCTGGGGTTGGACGGCCAGGATACGCTGGACGGCGGCGCCGGCAACGATCTGCTGGACGGCGGCGCCGGTGCCGACTACCTGTTCGACGTGAGCGGCGCCAACTCGATCGACGGCGGCGCCGGCAACGACACCATCGACGAGCTGGACTACGGCGACACCGGCAGCACGCTGGCCGGCGGCGCCGGGCAGGACCGCTTCGTGTTCAGTAACACCCCCGGCTTCAGCCCGACCACCTTCCACGCCGACGTGGTGACCGATTTCACCCCCGGCACCGGCGGCGATGTGCTGGATATCGGCCTGCTGACGCTGTGGTCGCAGTTGTATGGCGGGCTGGACGGCGCCACCAATCCGTTCCTGGGCCAGTACCTGCGCCTGCTGCAATCGGGCGCCGATACGCTGTTCCAGCTCGACCGCGACGGCCCCGCCGGCGCCGGCGGCTGGACCACGGTGCTGACCCTGCGCGACACCAGCGCGCTGGCCTTCACGGTGGATAATTTCTCCCCCGCCTGGCCGCTGGACAGCAACCCGACGGTGGATAACGGCACGCCGGGCAACGACACACTCTCCGGCGTCATCACCAACGGCACGCTGGATGGCGGGGCCGGCAATGATTCGCTCACCGCCGGCCCGGGCGACGCCACCCTGCTGGGCGGCAGCGGCGACGACACGCTGCTCGGCCTGGCGGGCAACGATTCGCTGGACGGCGGCGACGGCAACGACTCGCTGGATGGCGACGGCGGCCAGAACACCCTGCTGGGCGGCGCCGGCAACGACACCCTGGCTGGCGGCGGCACCGACCAGCTCGCCGGGGGCGCGGGCGACGACCTGTACCTGGTCGCCAGTTCCACCGCCGTGGTCACCGAGGACCCGGGCGCGGGGCAGGACACCATCCGCGCCTCGGTCTCGTTCACGCTGCCCGACAATGTGGAACTGCTGGCCGGCGCCGGCGGCGGCGCCATCACGCTCTCCGGCGGTGCCGCGGGCGACATCATCCTGGCCAATGACGGCGGCGACACGCTGCTGGGCCTGGCCGGCGGCGACAGCCTGACCGGCGGCGGCGAGGCCGACCTGCTCTCCGGCGGTGACGGCGCGGATACGCTGCTGGGCGGCGACGGCACTGACAGCCTGGACGGCGGCACCGGCGCCGACAGCCTGGATGGCGGCCGCGGCGGCGACACGCTCTCCGGCGGCGACGACAACGACGTGCTGCACGACCTGCTCGGCGCCAACCTGCTCGCCGGCGGCAGCGGCAACGACACGCTCACCGGCAACGGCACGCTGGATGGCGGCGACGGCAACGACCTGGTCACCGGCACCGGCACGCTGCTGGGCGGCACCGGCGACGATGCCATCTCCGCCGCGTCGTGGGCGGCGGCGGTCTCGATCGATGGCGGCAGCGGTGCCGATACGCTCACCGGCAGCGCGGGGGCGGACACCATCACCGCCGGCGCCGGCAACGACCTGATCTACGCCACCGGCGGCGGCGACCGCATCGACGGCGGCGCGGACGCCGACACGCTTGTCTATGCCGGGCCGCTCGCCCGCTACACCATCACCCGCGACGGCGGCGGCGGGTATTTCGTGGCCGACACGCTGGGCGGACCGGCGGACCATATCGTCAACATCGAGACCCTGCGCTTCAGCGACCAGAGCTTCACGCCCAGCACGGCCAACACCGGCGGGCAGATCGACGGCACCGCGCTCAACGACAGCCTCGCCGGCACCACCGGGCTGGACCTGCTGCACGGCCTGGGCGGCAACGACACGCTGCTGGGGCTGGCGGGGGCGGATACGCTGGATGGCGGGCCGGGCGACGACTCGCTGCTGGGCGGCCCCGGCAACGACCTCTATTACGCCGATGCCGCGGGCGACACGGTGGTGGAACTGCCCGGCGAGGGTGCCGACACCGTCATCGCTGATCTGGCCGGCTATCTGTTGCCCGCCAATGTCGAGGACCTGGTGGCCGGCGTCGGTGGATTCGCCGGCACCGGCAACGGGCTGGACAACCGCATCACCGGCAGCACCGGGGCCGACACGCTGGACGGGGGCGACGGCGCGGACACGCTGGTGGGCGCGGGCGGCGCGGACGTGCTGCTTGGCGGCGCCGGCGATGACCGGCTGCATGTGGCTGATCTCGGCTTCGCCCGGGTTGTTGGCGGCACCGGCACCGACACGCTGGTGCTGGACGGCGCCGGGCTGGTGCTGAACCTCGCCACCCTGGCGCCGGGGCGGTTGCAGGGGATCGAGGCGATCGACCTCACCGGCGGCGGCGACAACCGGCTGGTGCTGACGGCGCAGAGCGTGCTCGCCCTGTCCGACACCGCGGCCCTGCGTATCGACGGCGATGCCGGCGACCGGATCTCGTTCGGCGACAGCGTCTGGACCAGCCTGGGCAGCAGCGGCGGCTACACCAGCTACGCCAACGGGCTGGCGACGTTGCAGGTGGCCGATGCGGTCGGCGTCGATACCGCGCTGGTGGTCACCGCGCTCAGCGCCAGCAAGGCCGAGGGCAATGCCGGCGGCACGCCGTTCACCTTCTCGGTCGCCCGCAGCGGCAGCACCGCCGGCACCATCACGGTCGGGTGGTCGGTCGTCGGCATGGGGCCGTACGGCGCCAATCCGGCCGATTTCACCGGGGGCGTGGCGCCCGGCGGCACGCTGACCTTCGCACCCGGCGTGGCCAGCCAGGGCATTACGGTGAACGTCGCCGGGGACCTCGTGGTGGAGCCGGACGAACAGTTCCGCGTGGTGCTGCTCACGCCGCAGGGCGCCGGCATCGCGGTTGGCGCCGCCACCGGGACCATCATCAGCGACGACACCAGCTTCGTCATCGCCCCGCTATCGGCGAACAAGGCCGAGGGCAACGCCGGCGCCACCGATTTCACCTTCAAGGTCTCCCGCAGCGGCATCACCACCGGCACGGACGGGGTCGCCTGGGCGGTGAGCGGCCTGGGGCCCGACGCGGCGGCGGGCAGCGACTTCGTCGGCGGCGCCGCGCCATCCGGCACGCTGACCTTCGCGCCGGGCCAGGCCAGCGCCATCGTCACCGTCGCCGTCGCCGGCGACCGGCAGGTGGAGCCGGACGAGACCTTCCAGGTGCGGCTTGGCAGCCCCTCCGCCGGCACCGCGATCGCGGCCGGCACCGCGACCGGCACGGTGCTGAACGACGACACCGGCTATGCCGTCGCCGCGGACACGCCGAGCCTCGCGGAGGGCGATGCCGGCGCCACCGCCTTCCGGTTCACCGTCTCGCGCCTTGGCCCGGCCGGGCTCGCCGGCAGCATAGCCTGGTCGGTGGTCGGGCAGGGGCCGAATTCGGCCAGTCCGGCGGATTTCGTGGGCGGCGTGGTGCCGAGTGGAACGCTGAGCTTCGCCGCCGGCGAGACCGCCAGGACCATCACCGTGAACGTGCAGGGCGACCATCTGGTGGAACCCGACGAGGGTTTCGCGGTGGCACTGGCCCGGCCGGGCGTCGGCGCCTCGATCGTCACCGGCATGGCGGGCGCCGCCATCGTCAACGACGACACCAGCTTCTCGGTCGCCGCCGTCACCGGCAGCCGGGCCGAGGGCAATTCCGGCGCCACCCCGTTCGTGTTCACGGTGACCCGCAGCGGCCGCCTGGATGCCGGCGGCAGCGTCGATTGGTTCGTGACCGGGGCGCTGCCGACCACCGTCGGCCCGGCGGATTTCGCCGGCCGGGTGGCGCCCTCGGGCAGCTTGAGCTTCGCGGCGGGGGAGGTATCCAAGAGCATCACCGTCGCGGTGGCGGGCGACACGCTGGTGGAGCCGGACGAGTGGTTCATGGTGGCGCTGCGCCAGCCGGGCGGCGGCGCCACCCTGGCGAGCGCGACGGCGTTGTCGGAGGTGGTGAACGACGACACCGGCTTCACCCTGGCCGCGGTGGACGCGGTCAAGCAGGAGGGCAATGCCGGCAGCACGCCGTTCACCTTCTCGGTCACCCGCAGCGGCAACCTCGCCGGCACCAACAGCGTGGCGTGGCAGGTTACCGGCGCGCCGCCCAACACCGCCGGCGCACCGGATTTCGTGGGCGGGGTGGCCCCCGGTGGCACGCTGGTATTCCTGCCCGGAGAGACCAGCAAGACCATCACCGTCGCCGTCCGGGGCGACACGGTGGTGGAGCCGGACGAGAACTTCGCCGTGCGGATCTATGGGGCATCCGGTGGTGCGCAGATCCTGGCCAATACCGCCGGCGGCCAGATCCTGAACGACGACGGCGTGGCCCCACCGCCGCCCGGCGATATCGGCGGCGCGCTGGTGCGGGTGGCGGCGGCCGATTTCAACGGCGACGGTACGCCCGACCTGCTGTGCCAGTCCGCCACCGGGGAGTTGTACCTGCTGGACGGCGCCACCGCCGCGCTGTCCACGCTGTCACGTTCCGCCGCCGGCATGGCCTTCCTTGCCGCCGCCGACTTTGACGCCGATGGCCGCGCCGATCTGCTGCTGCGAGACGGTGCCGGCGGCCTGCATGCCTGGCTGATGCGGGGCGCCACGGTGGTCCAGGACGACCTTGTGGCCACGCTGCCGGCCACCATCGGCGTTGCCATGGTACGTGATGTCACCGGCGACGGGCGGGCCGACATCCTGCTGCACGACACGGCGGCCGGCGCCGCGCATGCCTATGCGCTGCTGGCGATGGATGGCGGCATGGTGGCATCAAGCACCCGGCTGGACAGCGTGCCGGCGAACTGGCTGGCGGTGTAGCCGGCCCGTTCAGCCGTCCTCGTTCCAGCTCCGACCGTCCCGCTCCACCAGCGCGATTGCCGCCGAGGGGCCCCAGGTGCCGGAGGTATAGGGCTTCGGCGGTTCGGCGGCACCCGCCCAGGCGTCCAGGATCGGGTCGATCCAGCTCCATGCCGCCTCCACCTCGTCGCGGCGCATGAACAGCGTCTGGTTGCCGCGCACCACGTCCATCAGCAGCCGCTCATAGGCATCGGGGTTGCGCACCCCGAAGGTCTCGGCGAAGCCCATGTTGAGCGGCGCGTGGCCAAGCCGCATGCCGCCCGGCCCGGGATCCTTGATCATCAGCCACAGTTTCACGCTCTCGTCCGGTTGCAGGCGGATCACCAGGCGATTGGCGGCGATCGGTCCGGCCCCGGCGTCGAACACCGAATGCGGGATGGCGCGGAAGGCGATGACGATCTCCGACACCCGGTTGGCCAGGCGCTTGCCGGTGCGCAGGTAGAACGGCACGCCGGCCCAGCGCCAGTTGGCGATTTCCGCCTTCAGCGCCACGAAGGTCTCGGTGCGGCTGGCCGGGTCGCCCAGTTCGTCCAGGTAGCCGCCCACCGGCCCGCCGGCCGAGGCGCCGGCCCGGTACTGGCCGCGCACCGTGGCGGTGGCGGCGTTGCGCTCGGTGATCGGCACCAGTGCTTTCAGCACCTTCAGCTTCTCGTCGCGCACCGCATCGGCGGCCAGCGAGACCGGCGGCTCCATCGCGGTCAGGCAAAGCAGTTGCAGCAGGTGGTTCTGCACCATGTCGCGCAGCGCGCCCGCGGTGTCGTAATAGCCGGCGCGGCCCTCCACCCCCAGCGTCTCGGCGACGGTGATCTGCACGTGGTCGACATGGGCGGCGTTCCAGAGCGGCTCGAACAGCGCATTGGCGAAGCGCAGGGCCATCAGGTTCTGCACCGTCTCTTTGCCCAGGTAATGGTCGATCCGGTAGACTCGGTCCTCGGGGAAGGCGGCCCCCACCGCGTCGTTGACGGCGCGGGCGGAGTCCAGGCTTTTGCCGATCGGCTTCTCCACCACCACCCGCGCATCGCCCGCGTTCAGCCCGTGCGCGGCCAGCCGTGCGCAGATCGGGCCGAACAACTCGGGCGCGGTGGCCAGGTAGAACACCCGGATGCGCCCTTCCGCCTCGGCCAGCCGCGCCGCCAGCGCTGGCCAGCCCGGCTCGGCATCCGCATCGGCGGCCACATAGGTCAGCCGGGCGAGGAAGCGCGCCATCGCCGCCTCGTCGCGATCGGCCGCCGGCACATGGGCCAGCAGCGCCGCGTGGGCCATGGCGCGGAACGCCACATCGTCCATCGCGCGGCGGGACACGCCGATCACCCGTGCCCCATGCGGGATCTGCCCGCCGGCGCAGCGCTGGTACAGCGCCGGGATCAGCTTGCGCCCCGCAAGGTCGCCGGTGGCGCCGAACACCACCAGGTCGAACAGTTCCACCTCGATCACCCGCGCCACCATATCGTCAGCACTCCGTAACATGCACCGCAAGGCCCGCCTTGGAGGTTTCCTTGTATTCGCTGCGCATGTCGAGCCCGGTCTGGCGCATTGTGGCGATCGCGTCGTCCAGGCTGACATGGTGCGCCCCGTCACCGGACAGAGCCAGCGAGGCGGCGTTGATCGCCTTCACCGCCCCCATGGCGTTGCGCTCGATGCACGGGATCTGCACCAGCCCGCCGATCGGGTCGCAGGTCATGCCCAGATGGTGCTCCAGCCCGATCTCGGCGGCGTTCTCCACCTGCGGCGCGCTGCCGCCCAGCACCGCGGCCAGCCCGGCGGCGGCCATGGCGCAGGCGACCCCAACCTCGCCCTGGCAGCCCACCTCGGCGCCGGAGATCGAGGCGTTGCGCTTGGCCAGCGCGCCGATCGCGGTGGCGGTCAGCAGGAAATCCTCCGCCCCCTCGGCGCTGCCCCCGTGGTAGTGCCGCCAGTAGCGCAGCACCGCCGGCACCACGCCTGCCGCCCCGTTGGTGGGGGCGGTGACCACCCGCCCGCCGACCGCGTTCTCCTCGTTGACCGCGATCGCCCACAGGCTGGCATGGTCGGTCGCCTCGGTGGGCGACGGCAGGTTGCGCGCCCGCCGCTCGGCCAGCCGAGCGGCCAGGCGGTGGGCGCGGCGGCGCACATGCAGCCCGCCGGGCAACTCGCCCTCGCCGGACAGGCCGCGCTCGATGCATGCCTCCATTGCCGCGGTGATCTGCGCGATATAGGCGCGCACCTCGCCGGCCGGGCGCACCGCGCATTCATTGGCGAACTGAAGCTGCGCGATCGACCGGCCGGTGGCCGCCGAGGCTGCCAGCATCTCACCCGCGTTGGCGAACGGATAGGGCAGGGAGGCCAGCGCATCGGCCCCGGGCGGTGCGCCCGCGCGCTCCACGAAGCCGCCGCCCACCGAATACCACAGCTCCTCGCGCAGCACCGTGCCGCCGGCATCCTCCAGCCGGAAGCGCAGCGCGTTCGGATGCCCCGGCTCCAGCCGCTCGAAATCGAACATCACCTCGGCCGCCAGCCGCCCGAGCCCAGGCACCAGCATGCCGCGCTCGGCCGCCAGCCGTGCCGGCAGCGCGTGCACCGCGTCGGGGTCCGCCGTCGCCGGCTCCAGCCCGGCCAGCCCGGCCAGCACCGCCACATCGGTCGCATGCCCGCGCCCGGTCCAGGCCAGCGACCCATACAGCGTCGCCACCACCCGCGCCGCCGCGCCGGCATGCGCCGCCGCGCCCAACACGAACTGCCGCGCCGCCCGCATTGGCCCCACCGTATGCGAGCTGGATGGCCCCAGCCCGATGCGGAACAGGTCGAACACGCCGATCAACTGGGTCATGCCGCGTCTTTCCAATCGCCTCCCCGGCACGCTAGACCGCATCGGGACATCCGGCCACCACGCCGGCAGGGAGACAGCGATGGGCGGCATTCTGGCGGGCGTGCGGGTGATCGAACTGGGCCAGGTGCTGGCCGCCCCCTTCGTCGGCGCGATCTTCGCCGATCTCGGCGCCGAGGTGGTCAAGATCGAGCGCGCCGAGGGCGGCGACGACGCCCGCCGCATGGGCCCCGATTTTCGCCACGGCGACGCCATGACCTTCCACATCATGAACCGCGGCAAGCAATCCGTGGCGCTGGACATGCGCACGCCGGAGGGCAAGGCCGTCTTCGAAGCGCTGGCCGCCCGCGCCGACATCCTGGTGCACAATCTGCGCCCGGACGTGCCGGCGGCGCTGGGCATCGACGGCCCGGCCATGACCGCCCGCCACCCCCGGCTGATCTACTGCGCCATCTCCGCCTTCGGCCACACCGGCCCGCTGGCCCGGCATCCGGGGTTTGAGCCGCTGATCCAGGCCTATTCCGGCCTGTCCAGCCTGAACGGAGGCGAGGGCGACCCGCCGATGCGCGCCGCCGCCTCGCTGTGCGACCAGGGCAGCGCCATGTGGGTGGCGATCGGCGCGCTGGCCATGCTGCACCGCCGCCAGCAGACCGGCCATGGCGGCATCGTCGGCGGCTCGCTGCTGGAGACCGCGCTGATGTGGGCCGGCCAGAAGATCGACACCTACATGAACACCGGCGCCCTGCCGGAGCGCCACCGCTCCGGCCACCCCTCCCTGGTGCCCTATGAGGCGTTCGAGGCGGCGGACGGTCCGTTCCTGATCTGCGCCGGCAATGACCGCCTGTTCGCCAAGCTCGCCGCCGTGCTGGGCCGCGGCGACCTGCCGTCCGACCCGCGTTTCGCCGCCAATCGCGACCGCCTGCGCCACAAGGCCGCCTTGTTCGGCGAGATCTGCCCCATCCTGGCCAGCCGCCCCCGTGCCCACTGGATCGAAGCCCTGGAGGCGGTCGGCGTGCCGGCCGCACCCATCCACGACGTGCCGCAGGCCCTCGCGCAGCCCCAGGTCCAGGCGCTCGGCATGTTCCAGCCGGTGCCGGGCGAGGACTTTACGCTGACCGCCCTGCCGCTCACCTTCGACGGCGTTCGCCCGGCGATCGCCCGCGGCGCCCCCCGGCTGGGCGCCGACAACGGCAACGTGGACCATCGGTAATGTGATTTCCGGTCGCAACAATGCACCGCTAGCCTCGCCCGGCCGGCCATCACGGCCGCCAGGGGGCTTCACATGAAAGACATCCGCGCCTTTCTTATCGGCATCCTCAACATCGTGCTCGTCGCCATGCTCGTCGTCGGCACGCTCGGCGGCTTCGTCGGCGGCGGCTTCAGCCCGTTCGGCGGCTTCCGCTTCGGCATGGCCCTGCTCGGCGCCATCTTCGGTTTCATCGGCAGCGCGGTGGCCGCCGGCTTCCTCGCCCTGATGATCGATATCCGCGAGATCCTGCTGCGCATCGAGCAGCGCGGCCTGCGCTGAGAGCCTCTGTACGGACCGGCCCGGCGCTATTCCGGCAGGAACCGATGGATCTCGGTGTTGTCCGCCCGGCCGCCCAGACTGGCCAGCGCCCGCTGCCACACCTGCCGGCATAGCGCCAGCGACTCCGCAGGATAGCCGCCCTCGGCGGCGATCGCGCCGGCGGTTTCCAGGTCCTTGGCCATCAGGCCGAGCTGGAAGCCGCCGTCGTAGCTGCCCGGCAGGATGCATTGTCGCAGCTTCGTCTCGGTCGCCACGTTGCGGCCGGAGGAGGCGTTCAGCACGTCGGTCAGTACCCCCAGGTCCAGCCCCTGCCGCGCCCCCAGCCGCATCGCCTCGGATGCCGCCAGCAGCCCGGCGGCATACACGAAATTGTTCAGCGCCTTCATCGCATGCGCCGACCCCACCGCCCCGGTACGGATCAGCGTGCTGCCCATTGTCTTCAGGAATGGCTCGGCCAGTGCGAACTCGCCGTCGCCCCCGCCCACCATGATCGCCAGCGTGCCGATCTTCGCCTTGGCCACGCTGCCCGACACCGGGGCGTCGATCAGGCCCACCCCGCGCGCCGCCAACGCCCCGGCCAGCCGCCGCGTCTCGCCCGGCACCGAGGAGCCCATGTCGATCACCAGCCCGCCGGGCTGCATCGCGCCGGCAAGCTCCTCCACCACGCTGGCCACATGCGCGCTGGTCGGCAGCATCAGCACCACCACCCGGCAGGCGCCGCCCACCTCGGCCGCCGAGCCCGCCACATCGCCGCGCGCCTCGCCGGCCAGCGCCACGAACTCGGCCGCCCGCCCCGGCGTCGCGTCATGCGCCATCACTTCCACGCCCGCCCGCGCCGCCGCCAGCGCCATCGGCATCCCCATCATGCCCAGCCCGATGAATCCCAGTCTTCCGCCCGCCATGTCGCGCCCCTTTGTCACCTGCCGCCCACACCGCCATACTCCCGGTTTCGTTACGAGGGAATACATCCATGCCCGCACTCGACGCCATCCGCGCCCGGCACGACGAACTCACCGCCATCCGCCGCGACATCCACGCCCACCCCGAGATCGGCTTCACCGAGCATCGCACCGCCGCCCTGGTGGCCGAGAAGCTGCGCGAATGGGGCATCGAGGTCCACACCGGCATCGGCGGCACCGGCGTTGTCGGCGTGCTGCGGCGCGGCAACGGCCAGGTGGCGATCGGCCTGCGCGCCGACATGGACGCGCTGCCCATCCACGAGGAAACCGGCGCCGCCTACGCCAGCACCACCCCCGGCGTGATGCACGCTTGCGGCCATGACGGCCACACCACCATGCTGCTCGGCGCCGCCCGCTATCTGGCCGAGCACGGTGATTTCAACGGCACGGTGAACTTCATCTTCCAGCCCGCCGAGGAGGGCCTGGGCGGCGCGACCGCCATGCTGAACGACGGCCTGTTCCAGCGCTTCCCGTGCAACTTCGTCTACGGCATGCACAACCGCCCCGGCCTGCCGGTCGGCCAGTTCGCCATCCGCCCGGGCGCCATGATGGCCGGCGGCGCCTTCTTCGACATCACCGTCACCGGCAAGGGCTCCCACGGCGCCCGCCCGGAAGGCAGCATCGACCCGGTGCTGACCGCCTGCCACATCACCGCTGCCCTGCAATCTATCGTCGCCCGCAACGTGCCCCCGGCCGACACCGCGGTGCTCAGCGTCACCGGCATCTCCGGCGGCGACGCCTACAACGTCATCCCGCAGACTGCCAAGATCATGGGCACCGCCCGCACCATGAAGCGCGCCACCATGGAATTGCTGGAAGCCAACATGAAGCGCATGGCCGCCGGCGTGGCCGCGGGCTTCGGTGCCACCGCGGAGACCGATTTCCGCTTCCTCTTCGCCCCCCTCAACAACGACGAAGCCCGCGCCACCGCCATCGCCGATGCCGCCGCCGCGGTGGTGGGCGAGCCCAACGTGGAACGCAACGGCCCCAGCGTGATGGCCTCGGAGGACTTCAGCTTCATGATGGAAGCCGTTCCCGGCGCCTACATCAACATCGGCAATGGCGACACGGTGGGGAGCTGCCAGGTCCACAACCCTGGCTACGACTTCAACGACGAAGCCATCCCGTACGGCGCCGCCATGTTCGCCACCCTCATCGAACAGGAACTCCCCAAGGGCCGCGTCGATTGAGCGAGGCCGGCATCGCCCGGCCGAACAATGAGCCGGCGCGGGATGGCGGCGTTCGTCAGCAGCCATCCCGCGCCGACATCAGCAGTTTGAATACCCCGCCGGGCACACCTTGGTCACCCGGTCCGAGGGCGGCACCACCACGGTGCCCGGTGGAGTGGACGCCGACGGATTTACCACCACCGTCTTTTCCCTGGTTGTCTCGCCGCCGCACGCGCTGAGACAGAGTGCCATGGCAAGTAGAATTGCTGAAGTCATGCGCATGGGATCGTCCTTTCATTGTTTGCCAATATCTGGCCAAGGCCGAGATGCCGAGCCGACAATGCGTATACGCCGTGCCGTTGCGCGGGCATCCACCGGAAGCACCGGCGGCCTCGCTTTTCAATCTAGTGCCGAGTATGGCATTCCTGTGGCATCAATGCCTGCAATGACCAAGGCGCAATACTAAGGCCTCGCCGCACGGGACTTCGTCCGCTCCCGCCAGCTTGCGATGCATCAGCGCGGGCGCATACTCGGGCCCTACGCAAGCGGAACCAAACCATGCCCTCCTACGCCGTGCTGCCTCCCCTCGTCGCCGTCCTGCAGGCCGCCCACCAGGCCGCCGAGTGGCATGCCCCGCAACGCCGCAAGGGCGAGGCCGCCGAGCCCTACATCAATCACCTGCTGGAGGTGGCGTCCCTGGTCGCCGAGGCCACGCAGGGCAATGACGCTAACCTGATCATCGCCGCGCTGTTGCATGATGCCACCGAAGACTGTGCCATCCCCAACGAGGACCTCGTCGCTCGCTTCGGCCCCGACGTCGCCTCCCTGGTCGCCGCCGTGACCGACGACAAAACCCTGCCCAAGGCTGAGCGCAAGCGACTGCAGATCGACCACGCCGCTCATGCCACCCCCCGCACCAAGATTCTCAAACTCGCCGACAAAACAAGCAACCTCCGCGCCCTGGCCGCCAGCCCCCCGGCCGGCTGGGCCACTGCCCGCAAACAGGAATACCTCGCCTGGGCCCGCGCCGTGGTGGCGGGAACGCGCGGCGCGAGTCCATGGCTGGAGGCGCAGTTCGACGCGGCGGCTGGGGACGCGGAGCGGGCGATCGGGAGTTAGACCAGGACGCCTTCCGACAGGCGAAGGCACCAGGTCGGCAGCGGCCGGGCAAGATGGTGCGACCGCCACGGGCATTTCTGGCGGGCGCCTGATCGAGATCAATGCGGCTCAGGCGCTTGAGGGCAAAGGTTCGACACTTCTTCAGAGAGGATGGACGCGGCGCGGACTGCAGGCGGGCGGGCGAATTATGTTCCTCATTCTCAGCTATGACCGATGATCCTGCGCATGCAGGACGAGACGCGAAGGGATATTCTCTGTTGAGTGGCGACGGGCGAGTGGTGGCGGTGCGCGGAGCGGTGGTGGATATCGCCTTCGCCGCCGGCGTGCTGCCGCCGATCGAGGATGCACTGGTCATCGGCGAGGTCACAGTAGAGGTTCAGGCCCATCTGGACCGGCACACGGTCCGCGCGATTGCCCTGCAGGCCACCACCGGGATGCGCCGCGGCGACCCGGCGCGGGCCACGGGCGGGCCGGTGACGGTGCCGGTTGGCCAGGCGGTGCTGGGACGCCTGCTGGACGTGGTCGGCCGGCCAGGCGACCAGGGGCAGGCGCTGCCGGATGACGTGCCGCGCCGATCGATCCATCGCCCGCCGCCGTCCTTCGCGGCGCAGGCGGGAAGCGCGGGGCTGTTCGCGGCCGGCATCAAGGTGATCGACCTGCTGGCGCCCCTGGCCCAAGGCGGCAAGGCGGCGATGTTCGGCGGTGCCGGGGTCGGCAAGACGGTGCTGGTGATGGAACTGATCCATGCCATGGCCGCCAATTACCAGGGCGTCTCGGTCTTCGCCGGTGTGGGTGAGCGGTCCCGCGAGGGGCACGAGATGCTGCTGGACATGACCCATTCCGGCGTGCTCGCCAACACCGTGCTGGTCTACGGCCAAATGAACGAGCCGCCGGGCGCGCGCTGGCGGGTGCCGATGGCGGCACTCGCCATCGCCGAGCATTTCCGCGACGAGCAGCACCAGAACGTGCTCCTGCTGATGGATAACATCTTCCGCTTCGTCCAGGCGGGCGCGGAGATTTCCGGCCTGCTGGGGCGGCTGCCGTCGCGTGTCGGCTACCAGCCTACCCTGGCCAGCGAGGTGGCGGCGCTGCAGGAGCGGATCGCCTCGGTCGGCGGCGCCTCGGTAACCGCGATCGAGGCCGTGTATGTGCCGGCCGACGATTTCACCGATCCGGCGGTGACCACCATCGCCGCGCATGTCGACAGTATGGTGGTGCTGTCGCGCGCGATGGCGGCGGAGGGGATGTATCCGGCGGTGGACCCGATCGCCTCCTCCTCCATCCTGCTGGACCCGCTGATCGTGGGCGAGGAGCACGCCCGCGTCGCCATCGCGGTGCGCCAGGCGATCGAGCATTACCGCGAATTGCAGGACGTGATCGCGCTGCTGGGCATGGAGGAACTGGGCGCCGAGGACCGCCGCATGGTGCAGCGGGCACGGCGGCTGCAACGCTTCCTGACCCAGCCTTTCGCGGTGACCGAGGCGTTCACCGGTGTGCCCGGCCGCTCGGTGACCATCGCCGATACCGTCGCCGGCTGCCGTGCTATCCTGAATGGCGAATGCGACGACTGGAATGAAAGTTCGCTGTACATGATCGGCACGCTAGACGAGGCGCGCGAGAAGGAACGGGCGGCGCGGCGATGAGCGGGGGCCTGCACCTGACCGTCACGACCCCGGCCGAGGTGCTGGTGGATGCGCAAGGCGTGCGCGCGGTGCGGGCCGAGGACGACAGCGGCGGCTTCGGCATCCTGCCCGGTCACACCGACCTGCTGACCGTGCTTTCCGCGTCCGTGCTGCGCTGGCGGGACCGGGACGACACGCTGCGCTTCTGCGCCGTGCGCGGCGGCGTGTTGCGCGTGTCCGGCGGTGACAGCGTTGCCGTCGCCTGTCGCCAGGGCACCCTGGGCGACGACCTGGAGACGCTGGCGGCCGGGGTTGTCGCGATGCGCGCCGCCGAGACCGACGCCGAGCGCCGCGCGCGGGTGGAGCAGATGCGCCTGCATGCCCGCGCGGTGCGCCAGTTGATGCGCTACCTGCGCCCGGGCGAGGCCTCCCCGATCCCGCGGGAGACTGACTGATGGCCGACCCGGACCAGGTGCAGGACGCCGCGCGCCGCGCCGCCGCCCGTGCCCGTCGCGGTGCCGCCGACCCGGAGCCGTCGCTTGGCGCGCGGCTGGGACAGGTCGGCAGCCTGGGCTGGACGGTGGTGCTGCCGACGCTCGCCGGCCTGTTCGTCGGACGCTGGCTGGACCGGACCTTCGGCACGGGCGTGTTCTTCTCGGCGCCGCTGATCATGATCGGCGCGGGGCTTGGCTTCTGGTTCGCCTGGAAGTGGATGCACCGGGCATGATGGGCGCACTGCTGGGCGGGTTCGCCGTTGGCGTGCTGCTGGGGGCCGCGCATTTCGGCTCGCTGTGGTGGAACACCAGGCTCTATGCGGGTGGCGCGGCCGGCCGCGCGCTGGCGATGCAGATGCTGCGGATCGGCGTGCTGGTGGCGGTGCTGGCGGTGCTGGCGCGGTTCGGCGCGGTGGCGCTGCTGGCCGGGGCCGCCGGCCTGCTGCTGGCGCGTGCCGTGCTGGTGCGGCGGCTGGGAGGCGCACGATGACGTCGCCGCTGGTCATGCAGCCGGTGTTCATGCTCGGGCCGGTGGCCATCACCATGCCGGTGCTGGTCACCTGGGCGATCATGCTGCTGGCCGGCGGCGGCGCGGCCTGGGCCACGCGCGGGCTGTCCCTGGCGCCGTCACGGCTGCAGGCGATACTGGAACTGCTCGTCGGCGCGATCGACGGCCAGGTGGGCGACACGATGCAGGTGGACCCGGCACCCTACCGCGCGTTGATCGGCACCATCTTTGTCTATGTCCTCGCCGCCAACTGGTCCTCCATGATCCCCGGCGTGGAACCTCCGACCGCGCATCTGGAAACCGATGCCGCCCTGGCGCTGATCGTCTTTGCCGCGACCGTGATCTACGGCATCGCCCGGCGCGGCCTGTTCGGCTACCTGCGTACCTTCGCGGAGCCGAGCTGGGTGATGATCCCGCTGAACATCATCGAGCAGCTGACCCGCACCTTCTCCCTGATGGTGCGCCTGTTCGGCAACGTGATGAGCGGCATGTTCATCATCGCCATCGTGCTGACCCTGGCCGGCCTGCTCGTCCCGATCCCGCTGATGGCGCTGGACCTGCTGACCGGTGCGGTGCAGGCCTATATCTTCGCGGTGCTGGCGACCGTGTTCATCGGCGCTGCCGTGGGCGAACGCCGCAAGCCCTCTCCCGACCGGAAGCGAGACACGCCATGACCTATATCGAGATCGCCAGCATCCTGGGCGCCTGCTTCGCCGTCGCTTTCGGCGCGATCGGCCCGGCCCTGGCCGAGGGCCGCGCCGTCGCCGCCGCGATGGATGCCATCGCCCGCCAGCCGGAGGCTGCCGGCACGCTCTCGCGCACCCTGTTCGTCGGCCTGGCGATGATCGAAACCACGGCGATCTACTGCCTGGTGGTGGCGCTGCTGGTGCTGTTCGCCAACCCGTTCGTGAAATAGGCGGCGCACTTCATGCGGATCGACTGGTGGACGCTGGGCCTGCAGACCGTCAACATCCTTGTGTTGGTTTGGATCCTCGCCCGCTTCCTGTTCCGCCCGGTGGCCGCCATCGTCGCCGCCCGCCAGGCCGAGGCGGCGCGCTTGCTGGCGTCTGCCCAGGCCGCCCGCGACGAGGCCGGGGCCGCTCGCGCCGCCGCCGCCGCCGAGGCCGCCCGCCAGGCCGCCAGCCGCGGCGAGACCCTCAAGGCCGCCGAGGCAGAGGCGGAGGCCCGCAAGCAGACCCTGCTCGCCGCCGGCCAGGCCGAGGTCGCCCGCCTGCGCGAAGCCGCCGAGGTCGATATCGCCGCCGTCCGCCGCCACATGGAGGATCTCGCCGGCGACCGCGCCAGCCGCCTCGCGGTGGACATCGCCGGCAAGCTGTTTGCCCGCCTGCCGGAGGATGCACGGATCGCGGGCTTCATCCCCGGCCTTGCCGCCGCCCTCGCCGGGCTGCCCGAGGCCGCCCGCACCGCGATCGGCCAGGACGGGCCTGTCCCGCTGACCGCCGCGCGCGCCCTGACCCCGGCGGAGGCCGAGGCCTGCCGGGCCGCTGTCTCTGGCGCTCTCGGCCGCGCGGCGGAGATAGCCATCCAGGTCGATCCCGCCCTGATCGCCGGGCTTGAGATCGACACCCCCCACGCCGCGGCCCGGAACAGCTTCCGCGCCGATCTCGCCCGCATCGCCGCCGCGCTGGCCCGGGCCGAGGCCGCGCCATGACCGCCGACGCCGCCTGGCTGGCGCGCAACCGCGCCGCCCTCGCCGGTACGGAACTGGCGCCACAGGCCGAGGCGGTCGGGCGGGTGGAGCAGGTCGCCGACGGCATCGCCCGCGTCTCCGGCCTTCCGGATGCCCGGCTCAACGAATTACTGCACTTCACCGGTGGCCGGCTGGGCTTCGCGTTGACCCTGGATGCCGACGCCATCAGCGCCGTGCTGCTGGACGAGGGCGAGGCCATCGTCGCCGGCTCGCGCGTCACCGGCACCGGGGAGGTCGTGCGCGTGCCGGTCGGCCCCGGCCTGCTCGGCCGCGTCGTGGACCCGCTGGGCCGCCCGCTCGACCGCGACGAGCCGATCACGGCCGAGGACCATCACCCGGTCGAGCGGCCGGCTCCGGCAATCATCGAGCGCGCCCTGGTGGCCGAGCCGGTGGAGACCGGCATCCTGGTGGTGGACGCCCTGTTCGCGCTCGGTCGTGGCCAGCGGGAACTGATCATCGGCGACCGTGCCACCGGCAAGACCGCCATCGCGGTGGATGCCATCATCAACCAGAAGCACTCCGACCTGATCTGCGTCTACGTCGCCATCGGCCAGCGCGCCACCGCGGTGGAGCGGGTGATCGAGTCGGTGCGCCGGCACGGCGCGCCGGAGCGCTGCATCTTCGTCGTCGCCCCCGCCGCCGGCTCAGCCGGCCTGCAATGGATCGCTCCCTTCGCCGCCTGCACCATGGCCGAGTATTTCCGCGACCGCAGCGGCCACGCGCTGCTGGTGATCGACGACCTCAGCAAGCACGCCGCCACTCACCGCGAACTGGCGCTGCTGACCCGCGAGCCGCCGGGGCGGGAGGCCTATCCCGGCGACATCTTCTACGTCCACGCCCGGCTGCTGGAGCGCGCGGCGCGGCTGTCCGAGGAACTGGGCGGCGGCTCGCTGACCGCGCTGCCGATCGCCGAGACCGACGCCGGCAACCTGTCCGCCTATATCCCGACGAACCTGATTTCCATCGCCGACGGCCAGATCGTGCTGGATTCCCACCTGTTCGCGGCCAACCAGCGCCCGGCCGTCGACGTCGGCCTCAGTGTCAGCCGCGTCGGCGGCAAGGCGCAGATGCCCGCCCTGCGCCACGTGGCCGGGCGCATCCGGCTGGACTACGCGCAGTTCCGCGAACTTGAGATGTTCACCCGCTTCGGGGGCATCTCCGACGCGCGCCTGAAGGCGCAGATCGCCCGGGGCGAGCGCATCCGCGCGCTGCTGGCGCAACCCCGCTTCGCGCCGCTGCGGTTCGTGGATCAGGTGGCTCTGCTCATCGCCTTGGCCGAGGGCGTGTTCGACGCACTGCCGGTGGACCATATCGCCGCCCTGCGCGCCGGCGTCGGTGCCTATCTGGACGTCCATGCCGCCGGCGCGGTGGCTGCCCTGGCCAAGGATGGCGCGATGGACGACGCGCTGCGCCGCACCCTGGCCGCCGCTGTGCGTGCCTTGTCGGAGGAGCTCACGCCGTGACCGAGCGCCTCAGCGATGCCGAGGCGCGGATCGCCTCGGTGCAACAGATATCCTCGGTCATCGGCGCCATGCGCGGCATCGCGGCGGTTCGTGCGCGGGAGGCGCGGGAGCATCTGGCTGGCATCCGCGCCTACGCGCAGACCCTGGCCGGCGCCATCGGGCAGGCACTGGCGCTGGCGCCGCCGCCGCCCAGCGCCGGACCGGAGGACCACACCGGCCATGCGGTAATCGCGCTGTGTGCCGAGCAGGGCTTCGCCGGCGCGTTCAGCGCCCACGTGCTGGACGAAGCGGAAAAGGCGATCACGGCCGCCGGCAGCGCGGACAATGCATTGCTTCTGGTCGGTGCCCGTGGTCTGGCCGCGGCGGTGGAGCGGGGGCTGGCAGTCAGCTGGTCCACACCGATGGTGGCCCATGCGAACCTGGCGACCGTGCTGGCAAACCGCATCGCGGATGCGCTCTACGCCCGCCTGGATGCCGGACGGACAGGGCGGGTGACGGTGGTACACGCGCTGCCGGGCACCACGGTGGCGCTGCGGATCGTGACACGGCGGCTGGTGCCGTTCGATTATGGCCGCTTCCCCGCCCGGGCCGGCGCCACCACGCCGCTGCTGACGCTGCCGCCCCCGGTGCTGCTGGCGCGGATCGCCGAGGAATATGTCTTCGCGGAACTGTGCGAGGCGGTGACGCTGTCCTTCGCCGCCGAGAACGAGGCGCGGATGCGCGCCATGCTGGTCGCCCGCACCAATGTGGGGAAGACCCTGGAGAACCTGCAAGCCCGCGCCCGCCAACTGCGCCAGGAAGAAATCACCAGCGAGATCGTGGAACTCGCCGGCGGCGCAGCGGCAAGCCTGAGCGCCCGCTGAAGCAACATCCACCTGGGCTTACGCGGCGCCGGCCAGAGGCTCAGTCGCCGGGGCCGCGCGGTGACGGGCAGCGAACAGGACGTAGATGGCCGGCAGCACGAACAGCGTGAACAGCGTGCCGATCGACAGGCCGCTGGCGATCACCAGTCCCATGTTGAAGCGCGAGGCCGCCCCCGCACCGCTGGCCAGGATCAGCGGCACGACGCCCAGCACCATCGCCGCGGTGGTCATCAGGATCGGCCGCAGCCGGATACCGGCGGCGTGGACGATGGCGTCGAGCTTGGACTGCCCCTGGGCCTGCAACTCGTTGGCGACCTCCACCATCAGGATGCCGTGCTTGCTGATCAGCCCCATCAGGGTTACCAGCCCGACCTCGGTGTAGATGTTCAGGCTGGCGCCACCGAGGCCGAGGCTGATGAAGACCAACGCGCCCGCCAGCGACATCGGCACCGAGATCAGGATGATCAGCGGGTCGCGGAAGCTCTCGAACAGCGCGGCGAGGGCAAGAAAGACCACGATCAGCGCGAAGCCGAAGGTGACCAGGAAGCCGCTGGATTCAGCGATGAACTGGCGCAGTTGGCCGCCATAATCCACCACCACGTCGGGCGACAGGTCGCGGGCGGCGAGGTCGCGCAGATAGGAGACCGCGTCGGCCTGGCTCACCCCGGGGGCGGCGACACCGCCGATGGTGGCCGAGTTCATCTGCTGGAAGTGGTTCAGCGCCTGCGGCACCACCTCCTGGCGCACCGTGGCGATGGCCGAGAGCGGGACGGCGATGCCGCCCACCGTGGCCACCGGATAGTCCAGGATCTGCTGCGCGGTGAGCCGGCTGCGCTGCTGCACCTGCGGGATCACTTTATAGGAGCGCGTCGCAAGGCTGAAATAGTTCACATAGCCGCCGCCGAGCAGATTGCCGAGGGCGGTGCCAACCTGGGTCATGGTGAGGCCCAGCAGGGCGGCCTTGTCGCGGTTGATCTGCACCACGTATTGTGGCTGGTCGATCTTGAGGTCGCTGTCCAGGAACATGAACCGCCCGCTGGCCTGCGCCTGGGCGAGGAAATGCTGCGCCTCGGTGTAGAGCTGCTCCACCGGCCTGGTGGTCTTGAGCACGAACTGGATCGGCAGGCCCTGTGCGCCAGGCAGCGAGGGCGGCTGGAAGACGACAATCTTCTGCCCGGCGATGCGGTCGAACTGCGCCTGCAGGGCGCGCTGGATGGTGGTGGCGTCGCGCTTGCGCTGGTCCCACGGGGTGAAGGTGATGCCGGCGATGGATTGCGACGGGCTCTCCACCTGGAACTGATGCTGGTATTCCGGCTGGCTGCGCAGGATCTTGGTCACCTGTGCGGCAAACAGCAGCTTCTGCTGCAGCGTGGCATTCGGCGCCGAGGTGGGCTGCAGGATCACCACGCCCTGGTCTTCCTGCGGCGCCAGCTCGCTGTCCGCGCTGGTGTAGAGGAAATACAGCCCGCCCAGCACCACGGCGGTGAACATGAGCGTCACCGACATGGTGCCCAGCGTGCCGCGCAGGGCGCGCTGGTAGAGGCGCTCCAGCCGGCCGAAATTGCGGTCCAGCCAGCCGACCAGCCCGCCTTCGCCCTTGCCGCCAGGGCCGTGCGGCTTGAGCATGCGCGCGCACATCATCGGCGAGAGGGTCAGCGCCACCACCGCCGAGACGGTAACGGCGCCGACCAGGGTGAAGGCGAACTCGGTGAACAACGCGCCGGTCAGCCCGCCCTGGAAGCCGATCGGCACGTACACCGCCACCAGCACCACCGTCATCGCCACGATCGGGCCGGCAAGGTCGCGTGCCGCGCGCAGTGCGGCGGCGGTCGGCTGCATGCCCTCCTCCAGGTGGCGGTTGACGCTTTCCACCACGATGATCGCGTCGTCCACCACCAGGCCGATCGCCAGCACCAGCGCCAGCAGGGTGAGCAGGTTCACCGAGAAGCCGAACAGCAGCATCATCGCGAAAGTGCCGATCAGCGAGAGCGGGATGGCGAACACCGGAATGAGCACGCTGCGCAGCGAGCCGAGGAAGGCGAACACCACCAGGGTGACGATCACCAGCGCCTCGACCAGCGTGGTGGCGACCTCGCGGATGGAGGAGGCGACGAAGTCGCTGGAATCGTAGATCACCGCGCTGGTCAGGCCCGACGGAAGCTGGGCCTGGATGCCGGGCAGGGCCGCCTTCACCGCGCCGACCACGCTCAGCAGGTTGGCGGTCGGCACCGTCTGGATGCCGATATAGACGCCCTTGCGCCCGTCGAACGACACCGCGCTGTCGTAGTCATCCGCTCCCAGCGTCACTTTCGCCACATCGCGCAGCCGCACGATGCCGCCTTTGACCTGCCGTACGATCAGATTGCGGAACTCCTCCACGCTGTGCAGCGAGGTGGCCGCGGTGAGCGTGGCCTGCACCATCTGGCCCTTGGTGGTGCCGATGCCGGCGATGTAGTCGTTGTTTGAGAGCGCGCTGGCCACGTCCGCGGCGGTAACGTGGTAGGCGGCGAGCTTCTCGGGATCGAGCCAGGCGCGCAGGGCGAAGTTCTGGCCGCCCAGCAGTTCGGCGGTCTGCACGCCCTCGATCGCCTGGAGCTGCGGGCGCACGTTGCGGATCAGGTAGTCGGTGACCTGGTTGGGCGCCAGCGCCGTGCTGGCGAAACCGATGATCAGCGCGTCGAGCGACTGGCCGACCTTCACCGTCATCACCGGCTGCTGCACGGCGCTGGGGAGCTGGTTGAGGACGGAGGTGATCTTGGCGTTCACCTCGGTCATGGCGCGGTTGGCGTCGTAGTTCAGCCGCAGATTGAGGGTGATGGTGCTGGTGTTGCTCTGGCTGGTGGAGGTCATGTAGTCGATGCCGTCGGCCTGGGCGACGGCGTTCTCCAGCGGCGTGGTGACGAAGCCGGCGACGGTGGCGGGGTCGGCGCCCGGATAGGTGGTGGTCACCGTGATCTGGGCGCTCTCGGTCTTGGGGTATTCCAGCACCTGCAACGAGGTGAAGGCGCGCAGGCCGAGGACGAGGATCATCAGGCTGATCACGCTGGCCAGCACCGGGCGGCGGACGAAGATGTCGGTGAACTTCATGGTCGCGGACCTATTCGTCGGCCGGCGTGGGGGCGGCGTCGTCGCTGGGGCGAACGCTGTTGTCGATCAGCACGGGGATGTCGTTGCGCAGCTTGAGCTGGCCGGCGACCACCACCTGATCGCCGGCGGACAGGCCCTTGAGCACCGTCACCTGGTCACCGCGGGTGTCGCCGGTGGTGACGAATTGCTGGCGCACCGCGTGCTTCGGCTTGCCGTCGGCGTCGGTGCCGTCGTCGTGCACCACGTAGACCAGGCTGCCATAGGGGTTGAAGCTGATCGCGGTGGCCGGGACCGTCACGCGTGCGACTGGCGCGCCGATGCCGATGGTCGCCGTGGCGAACATGCCGGGCAGCAGCCTCTTGTCAGGGTTGCGCAGGCTGATGCGCAGCTGGGTCATGCGGCTGGCGGCGTCGGTCTTGGCGTCGATCGCGCTGACGGTGCCGGTGAAGTCCGCGCCGCTGGCGCTGTCGGTGCGCACCTGCACATGCTGGCCCACCCGCACCGCGCCGATGGCGCTTTGCGGCGCGTAGACATCGAGATCGATCGGGTCGAGCGCCTGCAGGGTGACGATGCTGGTGCCCGCGGCGAGAAACTGGCCGACATCCACCTGGCGGATGCCGAGCCGCCCCGCGAAGGGCGCGCGCACCGTCTTCTGGTCGATCAGCGCCCGCTGGGCGGCGACCTGCGCCTGGTCGCCGCGCAGGGCGGCGAGATCTGCATCCACCGTGGCCTGGGAGACCGCCTGGGCGCGCAGTTGCTTCACGTCGCGGGCATAGGTGGTGGCGGCCAGATCGGCGGCGGCCTGCAACTGGGCGAGCTTGGCCGTGTCCTCGGCGCTGCGCAGGGTCAGCAGCACGGTGCCGGCGGCAACATCGGTGCCGGAGTCGATATGCACCTGGTCGACGATGCCGGCGACCTCGGCGGCGAGGTCGGCGCCGCGCGCGGCGCGCAGCGTGCCGCTGGCCACCAGCTCGGCCTGCCAGGGCTGGCTCGTGGCCGTCGCCGTGGCGACCGTGGGGCGCTGCGCCTGGATGCCGGCCACCACTTGGCTGATGATACCGGACTTGAACTGGTGGAACGCGACAAGGCCGCCGCCGACCAGCGCCAGGAACAGCAGCACCAGGGAGGCGCGCAGCCAGACGCGGGGGCGGCGCGTGGGCGCGCGCGTGTCCCGCCCGGCGATAACGGAGGTGTCGTTCATGGCAGGACTCCACAGCAGGCGTCGACCGCGGGATCGACATCGTTTCGGTGCCACCAGCCACCGCCGAGCGCCTGGTAGAGCGCAACCGTGTCGGTGAAGCGGGCGGCCCGGGCGGCCACCAGTTGCAGCCTGGCGGCCTGGTAGGTCTGCTGCGCCTGCAACAGGCTCAGATAGGTGGTGGCGCCGGCGGCGAATTGCGCGCGGGCGACGGCCAGGCTTGCCGCCGCGGTGCGCTCGGCCTCGGCCTGCGCGCGCAGCGTGCGGGCATCCGCCTCGATCGCCACCAGTGCGTCGGCGACGTTCTGGAAGGCGGTGTTCAGCGTGCTGCTGTATTCCGCCGCCGCCACCTCCAGCGCCGCCTTGGCCGCGCGCTGTTTGGCGCGGAGCGTGCCGCCCTCGAAGATCGGCTGGCTCAGCGTGCCGGCGATGCTCCAGATCAGGCCGGCTGGGGTGAACAGGCTGGACATTTCGGCGGCGGAGCGCCCGTAGCTCGCCGAGAGGGTGAACTGCGGATAAAGGTTGGCGGTGGCGGCGCCGACATTCGCGCTGGCGGCATGCAGCAGCGCCTCATAGGCCAGGATGTCCGGCCGCTGGCGCACCAGGCGCGAGGGCACGGCGACGGGCAGTTCGGCCGGCAGCGTCAGGCTGGCGAGGTCGATGGTGGGCGCGGTGTAGCCGGTGGGCATGCCGCCCAGGTAGCGGGCGACGAGGTTGCGCTGCTGGGCATACTGCTTCTGCAATCCTGGCAGGGTGGCGATCTCGGCGGCCAGGCTGGCCTGCTGCTGCAGCACGTCCGCCTGGCTGGCGCCGCCCAGGGCGAAGCGCTGCTGCGTGATCCGCAGCGCGTCGCGGTAGAGGCCGATCAGCGTCTCGGTCGCGTCAATCTGGGCCTTCAGCGAGGATTCGGTGAGCAGCGCGGCGACCAGGTTGGTGGAGAGCGAGAGATAGGCAGCTTCCAGTTCATGGCGCTGGTAGTCCGCCTGGGCCCCAAGCTGCTCCACCTGGCGGCGGACGCCGCCGAAGGCGTCCAGCGTGTAGGAGACGTCGATCGTGCCGCTGTTGAGGGTGTAGAGCGCCTTGCCGCTGGCCCCCAGATTCTGGCGCTGGCGCGACGGGGTGAAGCTGGCGCTGACGTTGGGGAAGAAGCTGCCTTGGCCGGCGCGCGTGTTCTCCTTCGCCTCGCGCAGCGTGGCCTGGGCGGCGGCGAGGTCGGGGTTGGCCTGCAGCGCGCGTTGCACCAGGGCGGTGATCTGCGGTGAGCCGAACAATGTCCACCAGTCGCCCGGGATGTCCCGGCCGGCCACGAAATGCTGCGCCGCGCCGCCGGTGGTCCGGCTGGCGGCGGTGACGGCTGGCGGGGCCGCCAGGGCGCTGTCGGCAGGGGCTGCCGGCGCGCGAAAGTCCGGGCCGACGGCGCAGCCCGACAGCAACAGAACTCCGGTCAGCATGGCCGCGCCGCGCGCTGGCCAATGGACCGTTCTCGACATAAACATGATTGGCGACGCTTCATTGCTATACGATAGCGTCCACTAAATGATATATGGACGGCGTCGTCCAGTAAAAATTTTGGGGAGTCTGCCATGCCCGATCCGGCCCCTGTTCCCCCCAATATCGCCCGGCCGCGCGCCCCCGGGCGGCCGCGCGATCCCGCCAAGCGCGTCGCGATCGTCAATGCCGCGCACCGGCTGTTCGTGCTGCACGGGCTCGGAGGGGTAAGCATGGAGGCGGTGGCGGCGGCGGCCGGCGTGTCGAAAATGACGCTGTACAGCCACTTCAAGGACAAGGAGCGGCTGTTCGAGGAAGTGGTCTCCTCCACCTCCGAAGGGATGATCGCCGAAATGTCGCGCACCCAGAATGCCGGCGGCACGCTGGGGGAGGCGCTGGCGGCCCTCGGACGCGCCTTCCTCTCGCTGGTGTGCTCGACGGACATCGTCGCCGCCGAGCGCAACCTGATGGCGGCGCTGGCCGGCAATCGGCGGCTCGCCGAACGCTTCTACGCGGCGGGGCCGGCCCGTACCGAAACCGCGGTGGCGGCGGTGCTGCGGGCGGCGGCGGCGCGCGGCGAATTGGCGATCGACGATCCGGCCGAGGCGGCGGTGGATCTGCTGGCGCTGTGGCAGGGCAATGTGCTGAAGCGGCTGTCGCTGGGGTTGCAGGCGCCGCCCTCGGCCGAGGAGATCGCCTTGCGCAGCCAGCGCAAGACGGCGACCTTCCTGCGCGCATACGCCGGCAATGGAACCTCGGCCGGTTTGGCGAAAGCACCGGAAAGCTGACGCGACCGCACGGCCCGGGCGGCGCTGCCAGCCAAATCGCACTGACGAGGGAACCGCCGCTCAGAGCGGCAGGTTGTTCACCTTCGCCAGCGCCGTCATCACGCCGCGGATTTCCGCCAGCCCGCGTAGGCGGCCGATCGCCGGATAGCCCGGATGGGTCGGCTTGCCGGCGTCGTCGAGCAGCACGTGCCCGTGGTCCGGGCGCATCGGGATGCGCCAATGCGCGTCGCCCCCGGCCTTGCGGCGTGCCTGCTCGTGCAGCAGCACGCTGACCAGGGCGACCATGTCGGTGTCGCCGCCGAGATGGTCGGCCTCCATGAACGAGCCGTCCGGTTCCTTGGCGACGTTGCGCAGATGCGCGAAATGGATCCGCCCGGCGAACCGCGCGGCGATCGCCGGCACGTCATTGCCCGGCCCCGCGCCCAGCGAGCCGGAGCACAGCGTCAGCCCGTTGGCGGGCGACGGCACCGCATCCAGCAGGGCGGCGATATCCTCGCCGGTCGAGACGATGCGCGGCAGGCCCATCAGCCCGCGCGGCGGGTCGTCGGGGTGGATGGCCATGCGAATGCCGCACTCCTCCGCGGTGGGGATCACCTCGCGCAGGAAGCGGACCAGGTTGGCGCGCAATTCGGCCCGGCCGATGCCGCGATAGCGCGCCAGCGCCAGCCGCAGCGCCGGGATGTCGTAGCGCTCATAGGCACCGGGCAGCCCGGCCATGATGTTGGCCAGCAGCCGCGCACGCTGGGCGGGCGTGGACCGCGCGAACCACGCCCGCGCGCGCGCCACCACCTCGGGCGGGTGGTCCGCCTCCGCCCCCGCGCGTTCCAGCATGCAGCAGTCGAAGGCGGCGAACTCATGCGCGTTGAAGCGCAGGGCGGTGCCGCCGCCGGGCAGCGGATGGGCCAGTTCGGTGCGCGTCCAGTCCAGCACCGGCATGAAGTTGTAGCAGATGGTGGTGACACCGCAGGCGGCGAGGTTGCGCATCGATTGGCGGTACGCGTCGAACAGGCCGGAGAGATCGCCCTCGCCGATCTTGATCCGCTCATGCACCGGCAGGCTTTCCACCACGCTCCAGCGCAGGCCGAACGATGCGTCGGCGGCGATCAGGCCGAGCCGCTCCCGGATCGCCTCCACGCTCCAGACCTCGCCATAGGGGATGTCGTGCAGGGCGGTCACCACGCCGGTGGCGCCGGCCTGGCGCAACTGGGCCAGGGTGACCACGTCCTGCGGGCCGAACCAGCGCCAGGTCTGTTCCATCGGATATCTCCGGCTATGGGGGGTTAGGCAGCGTGCGCCGCGGCGCGCGCGCCGTGGCGCAGCAGCGCGTCGTAGGCATCCGTCACCGCCGCGACGAAGCCGGCGTCGGCGGGCAGGTCGGCGCCGAAAATGGCGGCAAACCCGAGCGCGGCGGCCACGCGCGCCGCCGGTGTGGCGCCGGCGGCATCGAGCGCGCCACGGAGGGCGCCGGCCAACGGGTCGCGCACGTCGATCGCCACGCCGCGCTCATCGGTGCCGCCGGCATAGCGGATCCAGGCGGCGACGGCGAGCGCGAGGCAGGGCAGCGGAAGCCCCTGCCGCAGCCGCTCGCGGATGGTGGGCAGCAGCCGCACCGGCAGCTTCTGCGAGCCGTCCATCGCGATCTGCCAGGTGCGGTGACGGATCGTCGGGTTGGCATAGCGGCGCAGCAGCGCCTCGGCGTACGCGGCCAGGCTGACACCGGGGGGCGGCGGCACCATCGGCGCGATCTCGGCCCACAAGCGGCGGAGATAGGCGGCCAGCGTCGGGTCGGCCACCGCGTCGGCGATCGTCTCGTGGCCGCCCAGGTAGCCGAGATAGGCCAGCGCGGAATGGCTGGCGTTCAGCATCCGCAGCTTCATGTGCTCGTAGGGCGCTACGTCGCCCACCAGCTCGGCCCCGGCGCGCTCCCACGGGGGCCGATGCCCGTCGACGAAGCGGTCCTCGATCACCCATTGGCGGAACCGCTCATGCAGCACCGGGGCGGCGTCGTGCAGCCCCAGCTCCGCCGCCACCGCCGCGACATCCGCTGACGTGGTCGCGGGCACGATGCGGTCCACCATGGTGGCGGGGAAGGCGGCGTTGCGCTCAATCCACTGCGCGAGGCCGTCGTCGGACAGGGCGGCGAACTCGCGCACCAGCCCGGCGAGCAGCGCGCCGTTGCCCATCAGGTTGTCGCAGCACAGCACCGTGAACGGCGCCAGCCCGGCGGCGCGGCGGCGCCCCAGCGCGGCGGCGATCAGCCCCACCGCGCTGCGCGGCGCGGCCGGGTGCGCCAGGTCGTGGCGGATATCGGGGTGGGCCGCATCCAGCCGGCCGGTGGCGGGGGCCAGGCAATAGCCCTTCTCGGTCACCGTCAGGCTGACGATGCGCGTCTCCTCCGCCGCCATGGCCGCCAGCACGGCCTGCGGCGCCTCCGGCGCCACCAGCACGCCGAGCACGCTGCCCACGATGCGGGTCTGGGGCGCCTCCGGCTCGCGTTCGCGCGCGGTGTAGAGGCAGCCCTGCGGCGCCAGCCGGTCCCGCTGGTCGGGCCGTTGCAGGCTGACGCCGACGATGCCCCACGGCGCGGGATCGGTGCCCAGTATGTCCTCGATGTAGAGCGCCCCATGCGCGCGGAAAAACGCCCCCAGCCCCAGATGCACGATGCCCGGCCGCAGCCGCGCGCGGTCGTAGCGCGGCAGCGCCACGCCAATGGACGCACGGGCGGCGGTGGCGGGGGTCAGGTGGGGAAAGGACGAAGGCACCTGCGCTGCTCCTCCGGCGAGACTACAGGTCGGCCAGGATGAAATCGGGATACTGCTCGGCCACGCGGCGGGTGATCTTCAGCACCTCCGTCATGTGCACCCGCATCGCCTGCTCGGCGGCGGCGGGGTCGCGGTTGACCATGGCCGCCAGGATGCCGCGATGCTGCTCCACCAGTACCGCCACCGGCGTGGTCGAGGGCAGGCTGAGAAAGCGCACGCGGTCGAACTGCGCCTTCTCGCGCTCCACGATGGCCCAGACGGCAACCAGCCCCGCGGCCTCGGCCAGCGCGCGGTGATACTGGTCGTCGAACTGGGTGAAGCGTTCCGGGTCGTCGCGCGCGCCGAGCTGGGCCTGGATCGCGGCCTCGATGCGCGCCTCGGCCGCCGCGGTGATGCCCTGGGCGGCGGCCTGGCGGATGATCGCCACCTCCAGCGCCTCGCGCACGAAGCGGGAGCCTTCCATCGCCTTCAGTGAGATCCGGGTGACGAAGCTGCCGCGCTGCGGCCGCACCTCGATCAGCCCGTCCTCCACCAGCCGGATCAGCGCCTCGCGCACCGGGGCGCGGCTGGTGCCGAAGCGCTCGGCCAGCTCGTTCTCCGACAGGCGCTCGCCGGGGGGCAGCCGCAGGGTGACGATATCCTGCCGCAGCACGGCATGGATGGTCCGCGCGTTCGCCGGCTGGCCGCCCGGGGGAGCGCCGGTCTCGGGTGGGGAAGGGCGTGCCATGCTCATGCCGGCGTCACTTATAGAACAGGCTGGGCAGCCAGAGCGAAATCCACGGCACGTAGGACACCAGCATCAGCACGAGGATATTGCACACAAGGAACGGCACGATCGCCCGGCTGACCTGCGCCAGCGAGACATTGGCGATGTTGCCGGCCACGAACAGGCACACACCCACGGGCGGGGTGGTCAGCCCGATCATCAGGTTCAGCACCGCGAAGATGGCGAAATGGATCGGGTCGATGCCCACCTTGATCGCCACCGCCAGCAGCGGCGGGAACAGGATGATCAGCGCCGCGATGGTCTCCATGAAGGTGCCGACGATCAGCAGCAGCACGTTGATCATCAGGATGATGAGGTATTTGTTGGTACTCACCGACAGCATCGCCGCCGCGATCGTCTGCGGGATCTGCTCGCTGGTCAGGATCCAGCCGAACACGTTGGCCAGCCCCACCAGCAGCACCAGCGCGCCCGAGCCGATGGCGCTCTCGATCAGGAGTTCCGGCAGTTGCGCCAGGTGGAAGCCCTTGTAGACGAACAGGCCGATGACGAAGGCGTAGAGCGCCGCCACCACCGAGGCCTCGGTGGGCGTGAAAACGCCGCCGACGATGCCGTAGAGGATCACGGCCGTCATCATCAGCGCCCAGAACGCGCCCTTGCTGGTGCGCAGCACATGGCGCCACCCGCCCCAGCTCCCCTTGGGATAGCCGCGCCGGCGCGACACGATGGCCACCGTGATCATCATGCCGATGCCCAGCAGCAGGCCCGGGATGGCGCCGGCCAGGAACATCTTGCCGACCGACAGGCCGGTGAGCGTGCCGACGATGATCATCGGCACGCTCGGCGGGATGATCGGCCCGACGGTGGAGGCCGCCGCCGTCACCGCTGCCGCGAACGGCGCGTCGTAGCCCGACTTCTTCATCGCCGGGATCATCACCGCGCCGATCGAGGCGGTTTCGGCCACCGCGGTGCCGGAGATGCCGGCGAAGATCATCGAGCCGATCACGTTGGCCAGGCCCAGCCCGCCACGCACGTGGCCCACCGCCGCATTGCCGAAGCGCACGATCTGGTCGGTGATGCCGCCGCCGTTCATCAGGTTGCCGGCCAGCACGAAGCCCGGGATGCACAGCAGCACGAAGGAATCCATGCCGGCGAACATGTATTGCGGCACCACCGAGAGGCTGATGTCCGCCAGGTAGAGATACACTGCCGAGGACAGGCCGAGTGCGATGCCGATGGGCGCGCCCAGCAGCAGGGTGACCGCGAATGTGCCGAACAGGATGGCGACCAGCATCAGACCAGCTCCCCATGGTCGGCCGGCGGCCGCTGCCGCGCGAAGCCCAGCAGCCGCGCCACCGAAAAGAACGCGAGCGAGACCGGGATCAGCAGCGTCACCGCGTAGACGATCACCATCGGCATATCCAGCGAGCGCGCCCGCTCGCCCACGCTGCCCGACACATACGCCCAAGCGCCGGGCAGGATCAGCAGGCTGAAGCCGAGCGTGATCACGTCCACGATCCGCTCCACCACCCGCTGCGCCGCCGCCGGCAGCGGGGTGACGAACATGTCGACATTGACCAGCTCGCCCCGCAGCAGCGCGATGCCGCACGAGAACGCCACCAGATAGACCAGGGCGAACCGCGCCACCTCCTCCGTCCAGGCCGGCGACGGGATGCCGGGCACGCGGCCCAGTATCTGCAGGGTCACGACCCCGATCAGGGTGACGAAGCTGGCCAGGGTGCCGGCCCGGCACAGCGCCTGGGCCCCGGCGACCAGGGCGGCGAAGAAGATGCGCACGACGAACCTCGTTGACGGGGCCGGCGGCGGTGGCGGGACCATCCCGCCACCGCCGCCGGGCTGCTACATGCCAGGCTGCTACATGGTGGCCAGCATCTGCTCGTATAGCGGCTTCACCTCGGCCGGCAGCGCGGTGTTCACCGCTTCGCGCGCCTTGGCCGCGAAGGCGGCGCGATCGACCTCGATGAAGGTCATGCCCTTGGCCTTCAGCTCCGTCTCCAGGCTCGCCTCGCTGGCCAGGAACAGCCCGCGCTCATAGCCGCGCGCCACCTCGGCGGCCTCGCGGATCGCCTTCTGCTCCTCGGCGGAGAGGCGGGCCAGCTTCTTCGAGCCGCCGACCAGGTAGATCCAGCTGATCACATGGTCGGTGCGGTTCACGTATTTCTGCACCTCGAAGAAGCTCGCCGAGCGGATCAGCGCCAGCGGGTTCTCCTGGGCGTCGATGGTGCTGTTCTGCAGCGAGGTGAACACCTCGGAGAACGCCATCGGGGTCGGCTTGGCACCCAGCGCCTCCCACACCTTCACGAACAGCGGCACCGGGGGCACGCGCAGCTTCAGCCCGTTCAGCTCGCCAGGGGTCTTGATCGGGCGGTTGGAGGTCAGCTCGCGCGGCCCGCGGGCGAAATAGGCCAGCGGCAGCAGCCCGGTCTTCTGCTCGATGTTCTGGTTGATGGCGGCGCCAACCGGCCCGCCCACCACCTTGTCCAGGTGCGCGATGTCGCGGATGGCGTAGGGCACCGCCAGCAGGGCGGCGGCCGGCGCCCAGTTCTGCAGCGTCTCGCCGGTGATGGTGAAATCCACCGTGCCGAGCTGCACGCCCTTGATGAGGTCGGTTTCCTTGCCGAGCTGCTCGTTGGGGAACACCTTCACCTCGATCGCGCCCTTGGTGCGGGCGGCGACCTCCTCGGCGAATTTCAGCGAGGCCTTGTGCCAGGGGTCCTGCTCATTGGCCAGGTGGCCGAGCTTGAGGGTAACGCGGCTGGCGGCGATCGCCGGGCGCGCGAGGCCGCCGGTGGCCACAAGGGCGCCGGTGCCGGCAAGCCCGGCGCCGAAGGCGCGGCGGGAAATCGGGGGAATGGTGGCCATGTTGGCTCCTCCTGCTTGGTTGACTGGTCTGGTTGGAGGGGCGCCGCCGGGCGGTGTCCCTCGGGTTGTCGTGGCAAGGCTTCGGCGGGGCGAGGCTAGGGCGAGCGGGAAAAATCCAGCTGCACCTTCACGGTGCGGCCGGGGTCGGTCTCGATCAGCGCGAAGGCCGCCGCAGCGTCCTCGGCGGCGAAGGTCTGGGTGATCATCGGCGCCGGGCGCAGCCGCCCGGTGGCCAGCCAGTCCATCACCTGCGGCAGCAGGCGGCGGTTCAGCCGCGAGCCGGCCAGGGTGAGTTCCTTGCGGACGATCTCCTGCTGGCTGACCGGGCAGGGCGCGTCGGAGAAGCCGAGCAGGCCGATCCGCCCGGCCGGGCTGGCGACCCGGCACGCCTCGGCCAGCAGCGCGGGCACCCCGGCGCCGTCGATCACCAGCGAGGGGCCGAAGCCGTCATTCTCGGCGGCCACGCCGTCCGGCACGCTCTCGCGGCCGGACTGGATCACCCGGTCGGCGCCGAAGCCGAGGGCGCGTTCCAGCCGGGCGGCGTCGGGATCGGCCACCAGCACCCGCGCGCCGTGCAGCCTGGCCACCTGCAGCACGGTCAGCCCGACCGTGCCGGCGCCGTAGACCAGCACCGTGTCGGTCGCAGCGATGCCGGTGCGGGAAAGCACGTTCGCGGCGATGGAGAAGGGTTCCGCCAGGGCCGCGATCTCGATCGGCAGGCCATCGGGCACGGCGATGCAATTGGCCTCGGGCACCGCCAGACGGGAGCGGAAGCCGCCGTCGCGATGCACGCCGAACACCTGCAGATTGGCGCAGACATTGCTGCGCCCGACGCGGCAGGCATAGCACCGGCCGCAGGAGACCACCGGGTCCACCACCACGCGCTGGCCGGCGGCGAACCGGGTGACGCCAGGGCCGACCGCCTCGATCACGCCGGCGAATTCATGGCCGATCACGCGGGGATAGCGGGCGAAGGGGTTGGAGCCGTGCAGGATGTGCAGGTCCGAGCCGCAGATGCCGGCGCGCTGCACGCGCAGCAGCACCTCGCCGGGCGCCGGCGCCTCGGGCGTGGCGGAGGGCAGGATGCGCAGGGCCTTTGGGGCCTCGACGGAGATTGCGACCATGGACGTCCCGGGTGGCGTTGCGTGTGCCGGCTTAACTTGTCGACTAGTCGACCAATAGCGCGTCCCTCCCGGCGCGGCAACCCCCCGGCATGCCGGTCCCGCCGGGGCCGCTTGCCCCGCCACCACCCGCTGCCATACTCGCCCCTTCCGCAGCCAGGGGAGCCCCGCCCGCATGTCCGCCCTCGACGCCATCGCCACCTATGCCGACGACCTCACCGCCATCCGCCGCGACCTGCACGCCCATCCCGAACTCGGGCTGGAGGAGGTCCGCACCGCCGGCATCGTCGCCGAGAAGCTGAAATCCTGGGGCATCGAGGTCCATACCGGCGTCGGCCGCACCGGCGTCGTCGGCGTGCTGCGGCGCGGCACCGGCGGCCCCGCCATCGGCCTGCGGGCGGACATGGACGCGCTGCCGATGGAGGAGGAGACCAACCTGCCGTATCGCAGCACCAACCCCGGCCGCATGCACGCCTGCGGCCATGACGGCCACACCACCATGCTGCTCGGCGCCGCCCGCTACCTGGCCGAGCACGGTGACTTCAACGGCACCGTCAACTTCATCTTCCAGCCCGGCGAGGAGGGCGTGGGCGGCGCGCTGGCCATGCTGGAGGACGGGCTGTTCGAGCGTTTCCCCTGCGACGCCATCTACGCCATGCACAATCGCCCGGGCATGCCGGTCGGCCAGTTCTGCATCGGCAAGGGGCCGTCGGCGGCCGGCGGCGCGTTCTTCGACATCACCATCACCGGCAAGGGTTCCCACGGCGCCCGGCCGGAGGGCAGCATCGACCCGCTGCTGACCGCCTGCCACATCACCACCGCGTTGCAATCCATCGTCTCGCGCAACGTGCCGCCGGCCGACACCGCGGTGCTGAGCGTCACGAAAATCGTCGGCGGCGACGCCTACAACGTCATCCCGCAAACCGCGATCATCTCCGGCACCTGCCGCGCCTTCCGCAAGGAGGTGATGGCCCAGATGGAGGAGGGCATGAAGCGCGTGGCCAAGGGCGTGGCCGAGGGCTTCGGCGCCACCGCCACGGTGGATTTCCGCCTGATCTTCGCCCCCCTCGTCAACGACCCCGACCACACCGACGCCATAGCCGATGCCGCCGCCGCCCTGGTGGGCGAGGCCAAGGTGGACCGCAACAAGGCGCCCGGCATGGGCAGCGAGGATTTCAGCTTCATGATGGAAAAGGTGCCCGGCGCCTATATCCAGGTGGGCAACGGCGACACCGCCATGCCGCACAACCCGGCCTACAACTTCTCCGACGAGGCCACCCCCTACGGCGCCGCGCTGTTCGCGACGCTGGTGGAACGCCGCCTGGCGAAGTGAGCATTGCCATCCCGCGCGGCGCGCTGGTGGTCTCCTGCCAGGCGCGCGAGGACAACCCGCTGCGCGGGCCCGCGCACATGGCCGCCATGGCGCGCGCGGCGGTGCAGGGGGGTGCGGCGGCCATCCGCGCCGAGGGCCCGGCCGACATCGCCGCCATCCGCGCGGTGGTCGATGTGCCGGTGATCGGCCTGCGCAAGCGGTGGGAAGATGGTTATGAGGTATATATAACCCCCGATTTCGCCGCCGCGCGGGAGATCGCGGCCGCCGGCGCGCAGATCATCGCGCTGGACGCCACCGCCCACACCCGCAACGGCGAACCGCCTGCCGTGCTGATTGCCCGCATCAAGGCCGAGCTCGGGCTGCAAGTGCTGGCGGACATCGCCATGCTGGCGGAAGGGCAGGCGGCGGAGGCGTGGGGGGCGGACTACATCGCCACCACCCTCTCCGGCTACACCGCCGAGACGCGCGACCGGGCGGAGGGACCGGACCTCGACCTCGTCGCCGCCCTGGCGCGGCGCTGCCGGGTGCCGGTGGTGGCCGAGGGGCGGATCGATACGCCGGCGTTGCTGGGTCGCGCCTTCGCCTGTGGCGCGCATGCCGTGGTGGTCGGTACGGCGATCACCAACCCCCGCGAAATCACGCGAAAATTCCGCGCTTTCACGCCAGAATGAGCCGGTTTTTGGGCCTGGATGGCGGCGGTTCGGCCACCAGATGGGCGATTTGCGACGCCGCCGGCGCCGAACTGGCGCGCGGCGAGTTGCAGCCCGTCACCGGCCACCTGTTCCGCCCCGACGCGCTGGCGGCCTTCTCGGCCTTCGCCGCCGCGCTGCGCACGGCCACCGCCGGCCACCGCCTCGCCGCCGTGGTGGCCGGTATCACCGGCCTGACCGGCGACGCCCCGGAGGCCGCCCGCGCCGCCGCCATCCTGGCCGATGCGCTGGGCGTGCCGGTGGGGCGGGTGCGAGTGGAGGACGATCTGTGGATCGGCTACCACGCCGTCTTCCGCCCCGGCGAGGGCCATGCCGTGTATGCCGGCACCGGCTCGGTGGGCCTGCACCTGCGCGCCGATGGCGGCATCCTGCGGGTGGGCGGGCGGGGCATGCTGATCGACGATGCCGGCTCGGCGTTCTGGATCGGGCGGGAGGGGCTGAACCTGCTGTACCGCCGCATCGATGCCGGTGAACCCCCTGGCGGGCTGGGGGCGGCGCTGTTCGCGGCGATCGGGGGGGCGGACTGGAACGCGGTGCGCGCGCATGTCTATGGCGGCACCGGCCCCGCCGACGGCCGCGCCGCGGTGGCCATGCTGGCGCGCGCGGTGGCGCGGGCGGCGGGTGGGGGCGATGCGGGGGCGCTGGACATCCTGCACCGCGCCGGGGTGGAGCTGGCGCGGCTGGCGCTGGCGCTGACGGCGCGGGCGGGGGTGCTGCCGGTGGCGGTGCTGGGCCGGGCCGCGACGCTGCATCCGGCGATCCTGACCGGGCTGCGCGCGGCAGCGCCGGGGCTGGAGATCCGCCAGCCGGCGGCCGATGCGGCGCTGGCCGCCGCTCGGCTGGCGGGGGGGCATCTTGCGGCCTCCGGCTCCCCGTAGCAGGCTGACGGGCAAGGTAAAACGGGGGACACACGGCATGGACGGCAAGCGGCCAACGATCGCATCGATGCATGGCATGGTGGCGGCGGCGCATCCGCTGGCCGCCGCCGCCGGGGCGAAGCTGCTGGCCGGCGGCGGCAACGCCTTCGACGCCGCCGCCGCCACCGCCGCCGCGCTGAACGTGGTGGAGCCCTATATGTCCGGCCTCGCCGGCATGGGCATGGCGACCTGCCATATCGCCGCCGAGGGCCGCATCCGCACCCTGGATTTCATCACCCGCGTGCCGGAGCATTTCCCCGCCGGCCGGTTCCGCAGCCGGCAGGACGTGTTTCGCGGCCCGTTCGCCGCCGGCACGCCGGGCAACCTGGCCGGCTGGTGCGAGCTGGTGCGCGCGCATGGGCGCAAGACGCTGGCCGAGGTGTTCGCGCCGGCCATCGCGCTGGCCGGCGACGGCTTTCCGCTGGTGGAGTTCAACACCGACGGCATCAACCAGTCGGCCAGATCGTTGAAGGATATGCCGTTCTTCGAGGACTGGAACCGCAACTACACCGCCGGCGCCGGCCAGGTGGCGCAGGGCGACGTGTTGCGCCAGCCGGCGCTGGCCGAGACCTATGCCGCGATCGCCGCCGACGGGCCGGGGCATCTGTACGGCGGCCCGCTGGGGCGGCGCATGGTGGCGCACCTGGCCAGCCTGGGCGGCTGCCTCAGCGAGGCGGACCTGGCGGCGGTGCGGCCGGTGTGGCTGGACCCGCTGGAGGTGGCGTATCGCGACATCCGCATGCACACGTTGCCGCCGCCCTGCGAGGGGTTCCAGTATCTGCTGGGGCTGCGCATCCTGGACGGGTTCGACCTGGGCCGGCTGGAACATAACGGCGTGGAGCACCTGGACATCGTGCTGCGCGCCCTGCGGCTGGCCGCCGGGGAGCGCATACGGCACAACAATCCCAGACCGGACCTTCTGGCGCGGCTTCTCGGCGACGGCCATGTGGCGACGCTGCGCGCCCGGGTGAGCGACGGCAAGCCGATCGAGGGGCCGACCGAGCAGTGGATTTCCCCGGTGCCGCCCAACCCGGAGAAGGAACACACCACCTCGCTCTCGGTCGCCGATGCCGAGGGCAATGTGGTCTGCCTGACGCAGAGCCTGGGCGCGCTGTTCGGCAGCGGCGTGGTGATCCCCGGCACCGGGGTGTGCATGAACAACTTCCTGTACTGGGGCGAGGTGGATATTCGCGGCACCAACCCGCTGCTGCCCGGCGGCGAGCTGGCGCTGCCGACCGCGCCGAGCATCGCCACGCGCGACGGCAAGCCGGTGCTGGCGCTGGGCACGCCCGGTAGCTACGGCATCTGCCAGACGCAGCCGCAGGCCCTGGTGCATTACATGGATTTCGGCCTGGGCCTGCAGGACGCCATCGAGGCGCCGCGCTGCCGGCTGTGGGACGGCGCCAAGGTGGATGCCGAGGGCCGCATCGCGCCGGAGGTGATCGCCGGGCTGGTGGCGCGCGGGCACGGTATCGCGGCGGTGGCCGACTGGACCATGCAGGTGGGCGGGATGCAGGCGATCGCCATCGATCCGGCCACGGGGGCGATGACCGGGGCGGCGGACCCGCGGCGGGATGGGTATGTGGCGACGCCATGAGGGAAGCGGTTCTTTTTTGAAAAAAAGAACCAAAAAACTTTTATTCGCTGGAGTTCCCCCGGTCCGCGCCGGGTCTCCAACGAACAAAGTTTTTTTGCTTCTTTTTGTTCACAAAAAGAAGACTTCTCTTTTTACTTGAGGAAATCCTCGCATGAACGGCACCCGCCCCACCATCGCCTCGCTGCACGGCATCGTCGCCGCCGCCCATCCGCTGGCTGCGGCCGCCGGTGCGCGGCTGCTGGCGCAGGGCGGCAACGCCTTCGACGCGGCGGTGGCGGTGGCGGCCGCGCTGGGGGTGGTGGAGCCGTTCATGTCAGGCCTCGCCGGCAGCGGCATGGCCACGGTGTACTCGGCCGCCGAGGGGCGGGTGCGCTGCCTGCAATTCCGTGGCGGCGTACCGCTGGGCTTTCCGGCCGGGCGGTTCAGCAGGCGCGAGGAGATGTATCGCGGCGCCATGGCGACCACCGCGCCGGCCAACCTGGCCGGGTGGTGCGAGATGCTGCGCCAGTACGGCACGCGCGGGCTGGTCGAGGTGCTGGCGCCGGCGATCGCGCTGGCGCGGGACGGGTTTCCGCTGATCGACTTCAACGTCGCCGGCTGCAACATGTCGGCGAAGGACCTGGCGAAATATCCGTTCTTTGGCGAATGGAGCCGCGTGTACGCCGGCGGCGGCGACCGGGTGGCGGCCGGGCAGGTGCTGCGCCAGCCGGACCTTGCCGGCACCTTCGCGGCGATCGCCGCCGAGGGGCCGGGGCTGCTGTATGGCGGCGCGCTGGGCGAGGCGGTGGTGGCGCATGTGGCGGCTTTGGGCGGCTGCCTGTCGATGGAGGACATCCTGGCCGTGAAGGCGCGCTGGGCCGAGCCGGTGACCGCCGCCTATCGCGATCTGGTGGTGCATGTGCCGCCGCCGCCATGCTCGGCGTTCCAGTTCCTGCTCGGGCTGCGCATCCTGGACGGGTTCGACCTGGCCCGCCTGCCGCGCGACGGGGTGGAGCATCTGGACCTGGTGTGGCGGGCGGTGCGGCTGGCCGCCGGGGTGCGGGTGCATGCCGGCAACCCCTCGCCGGAGCGGCTGGCGGAACTGCTGACCGAGCCGGCGATCGCCGCGCTGCGCGCCCGCGCCGCCGACGGGGCGCCGGTTGAGGGGCCGACCGAGCAGTGGATCGCGCCGCCGGAGGGCAAGGTGGCGGGGCAGCACACCACCTCGCTGTCGGTGGCGGACCGGGCCGGCAACGTGGTGTGCCTGACCCAGAGCCTGGGCGCGCTGTTCGGCTGCGGCGTGGTGGTGCCGGGCACCGGGGTGTGCCTGAACAACGGGCTGTACTGGGGCGAGTTGGACCAGCGCGGGCCGAACGCGCTGGTTCCGGGCGGGGCGCTGACCACCTCGGTCTCGCCCAGCATCGCGCTGCGCGGCGCCTGGCCGGTGCTGGTACTGGGCACGCCCGGCAGCTACGGCATCACCCAGACGCAGACCCAGGCGCTGGTGCAGCATGTCGATTACCGCCTGCCGATCCAGGCGGCGATCGAGGCGCCGCGCGCGCGGCTGTGGGACGGGCGGCGGGTGCAGGCGGAGAGCCGCATCGCGCCCGCGGTGCTGGCCGGGCTTGCCGCGCGGGGCCATGCGGTGGAGGCGCCTTTGCCGTGGACGATGGCGGCCGGGGGGATGCAGGGAATTGCCATCGACCCGGCGAGCGGGGTGCTGACCGGCGGGGCCGACCCAAGGCGCGAGGGCTATGTGGTGGCGGCCTGAGCCGGCGGAAGGACGGTCGGGCAGGGGGCCGGCCTTCCGGCGATTAGCCCATGCTCAAGCGACTGATGCTCAGGCGACCGGCGCCACCTGTGGCGCCTTTTGGCGCCAGGAGGCCCGCTTCAGGGTGCCGATGAGCAGCGGCAGGCCGGTGAACATCACCGTGCCGCCCACCACCAGGCCGACATAGAGCGCCGGGCTGCCGACCGGGATCTGCGTCGGCGGGAAGAAGCCGACCAGGAACGAGAAGGCGACGCCTGCGAAGCCCAGGCCGGCGATGCACCACATGCCCACCAGCCCGCCCGGCACGCGGTAGCTGCGCGCGAGTTCGGGCTGCGAATAGCGCAGCCGGATGGCGGCTGCGTACATCAGCATGTACATGATCAGGTAGAGCGTGATGGTCATGGCGCTGAGCAGGAAGAACGCCAGGCTGACATCGGCCATCACGAAAGAGGTCAGCGCCAGGACGGTGACGATGGCGCCCTGGACGAGCAGGATGCTGACCTGCACGCCATGTTTGTTGACCTTGGCGAGGATCGGCGGGATTTCGCCCTCCCGCGCCGTCCAGAGTAGGCCGCGGCTGGGGCCGCTGATCCACGACATCACGCCGCCGATGCCGCCGAAGGCCAGCAGCACGCAGATAGGCGCCGTCGCCCAGCCGATGCCGAGGCGGCCGAAGATCTGCTGGAACGCCTTCATCAGCCCCTCCTGGAGGTTGATCGCCTGGTTGGGCAGCACGGTGGCGACCGCGAAGGAGCCGAGCGTGAACAGCAGGATGATCACCACCGAGGCGACCAGCATGGCGACGGGAAACTGCCGCTGCGGCGCTGTCATCATCCCCGGAACCGTCGCAAACCGTCGCGGAACCGTCGCGGAACTGTCGCGCACCGGGTGCAGCATGGCGAGGCGGTATTTCGGCAGGCGGTGTTCGGAGGAGTCGGTGGTGTAGACGTCGTCGGTCCCCGAGCCTTCGGCTCGCGTGGCGTGGTGCGACGGCATGGCGGTTCCTGATTCGGACGGGGCGATGCGCGGCGGGGGGTGCCGGCCTGCTTGCCGTGACGAAATGTAATCCTAGCCGGTTGGCATGGTAGGGACGGAATGTACCTAGCGGACGAGACCTGCCTTGGTGAGTGCGGCCAGCCGGGCCGGGGCGACGCCGAGTTCGGCCAGGATGGCGGCGCTGTGTTCGCCGAGCGTGGGGGCTGGGGTGCGCAGGGCGCCGGGGGTGGCGGAGAGGCGGGGGACGACGTTGTGCATGGCGACGTGGCCCAGTTCGGCGTCCGGCAGGTCCAGCAGGATTTCGCGCTCGATCACGTGCGGGTCGGCCATCAGTTGGTCGATGTCGTAGACCGGGGCGGCGGTGATCTGCTCGCGCTCGAAGATGGCCATCACCTCGTCGAGGTCGCGGGCGGCGATGAACTCGGCGATCGGCGCCTCGCAGGCGGCGGCGTTGGCGACGCGGGCGGTGTTGGTGGCGAAGCGCGGGTCGGCCAGCATGTCGGCGCGGCCGATAGCGCGCAGCAGGCGCTCGGCCATGGCCTGGATGGAGGCGCTGATCGAGAGGTAGCGGCCGTCGCGGGTGCGGAAGACGTTGCGCGGGCTGGTGGTGCCGGAGCGGCTGCCGGTGCGCGCCGGGCGCTGGCCGGAGACGGCAAAGCTGGCGGCCTGCGGGCCGAGGATGGAGACGATCGGGTCGAGCAGCGGCAGGTCGATAACCTGGCCGGGTTGCCCGCGCTCCACCTCGCGCAGCGCGATCATGGTGGCGTAGGCGCCGTAGAGGCCGGCGACCATGTCGGCCAGGGCCAGCGGCGGCAGCACCGGCTCGCGGTCGGCGAAGCCGTTCATGGCGGCGAAGCCGGACATGCCCTCGACCAGCGTGCCGAAGCCGGGGCGCTCGCGGTAGGGGCCGTCCTGGCCGAAGCCGGAGATGCGCACGAGGATCAGCTTGCGGTTGCGCGCCCACAGGGTTTCCGGCGCGAGGCCCATCGTCTCCAGCGTGCCGGGGCGGAAATTCTCCACCAGCACGTCGGCGGTGGCGAGCAGGTCGGCCAGCAGGGCGAGGCCTTCGGGGTGGCGCAGGCTGAGGGCCAGGCTTTTCTTGTTGCGGGCGTAGACCTTCCAGTGCAGCGAATGGCCCTCCACCCGCCAGGCGCGCAGCGGGTCGCCCTTTTGCGGGTCTTCGACCTTGATGACCTCGGCGCCGTGGTCGGCCAGTTGCAGGCTGACCATGTTGCCGGCGACCAGCCGCGAGAGATCGACCACGCGCAGGCCGGCCAGCGGCGGTCGGGCCGCGGGGTCGAAGCGCCGTTGGTGCAGCATCAGGCGATCCTCTCCAGCGTGGGGCGCGGGCCGTCGGCCAGCCGCCATTCGGATTGCAGGCGGGCCAGCAGGTGGCGGCGCACGATCTTGCCCTGGCCGTTGCGGGGGATGGCATCCACGGCGAAGTGGAAGCGCGGGCGCTTGTAGGGGGCGAGGCCGACGACGGCGGCGCGGGCGGCGGCCTCCCAGCCGGGGGCGGGGTTCTCGGCGACCGCGACGACGATCTCGCCCCAGTAGGAGGAGGGCAGGCCGAGCACGGTGATGTCGGGGCCCAGGGCCGGGTGGAGCGCGCGCTCGATCTCCTGCGGGTAGATTTTGTAGCCGCCGGATTTCATCGCGTCGGACAGGCGGGCGAGGAGGTGCAGGCGGCCCTCGGCGTCGATGCGGCCGACATCGCCGGTGGCGTGGAAGCCGTCGGCGCGCCAGGGGTGGATGTCGCCGTCGATCAGCGTGCCGTCGGACATATGGGCGGCACGGATGAGGATCTCGCCGTCGCCCGCGCCGTCTATCGCCAGTTGCACGCCAGGGCCGGGCCAGCCGACGCAGCAGGAGCCGTCGGCGCCGCCGCCCTCGGCGTAGTAGCGCTCGGTTTCCTCCGGCGCGAGCACGGTGATCGGGTTGAACACCTCGGTCTTGCCATAGGTGAGGCGGATGGCGGGGCCGAACATGGCGCGGGCGGCGGCGTAGACGGGTGGCGGCAGCGGGGCGGTGCCGGTGAAGACGGTGCGCACGCCGGTGAAGCGGCGGTCGGGGAAAGAGGCGGCGAGCTTGGCCAGCACGGTGGGGGCGGCGAACAGCGCCGCGATGCTGCCTTCGGCCAGCAGCGCCTCCACCCGGTCGAGCTGCACGCCGTCGAGCAGCACGACCTCGCCGCCCTGGTCCAGCCAGGCGAAGCTTTGCAGCGAGGCGCCGTGGGCGAAGGGGGTCATCAGCAGCACCCGCTCGCCGCGGCCGGGCAGCCAGGGCAGGCTGGATTGCAGCACGACATTGGCGAGGAAGCGGCTGCGCTGGCGGTAGACGATCGCCTTGGGCAGGCCGGTGGTGCCGGAGGTGAAGCCGATGCGGCCGGGGAGTTCGGGGTCCACAGCGGGGAAGCGGGACGGTTGCAGCGGCTCGGGGGCGATGTCGTCCATGACGTGGACAAGGCGGCCGTGGTCGCGGAAGAAATCGGCGTACTCGCGGGCGCACACCACATGGCGGCAGCCGGCGATGGCCAGCGTGGCGGCGCATTCCGCCTCGGTATAGGCGATGTTGAGCGGGGTCTCGCAGGTGCCGGCGAGCTGGGTGCCGTAGGCGGCGGCGACCGCGGCGCGGCCGTTGCGCAGGAAGGTCGCGACCGGCTCGCCCGGCCGTGCCCCGGCCTCGATAAGGCGTCGGCCCAGCCCGGCGGCGTGGGCGAACAGGGCGGCGTAGCTGGTGGGTCCGGCGGCATCCACCACGGCCACGCGGGGGCCGAAGCGGTGGACCAGCGTGGCCTGCAAGGAGGCCCAATGGATCGGCGGCATCTGCTCTCCGTGCGCCCGGCGGGGAAGGGGGCGTTTGACCCCGATTCCTACGGCCGGTAGCCTCGCGCCGCAACCGAACCAACCGGAACACGTCCAACGATGCAAACCTACGAGACGTTGCTGCTCTCCAACCCCGCGCCGCATGTGCTGCAGGTGATGCTGAACCGCCCCGAAGTGTCCAACGCGATGAACACGCAGATGGGGCTGGACATGCTGGCGGTGTTCGACGGGCTGTGCGCCGACCCGGCGGCGTATCGCTGCGTGATCCTGACCGGGGCCGGGAGCAAGGCGTTCTGCGGCGGCGGCGACCTGAAGCAGCGCCAGGGCATGACGGATGCGCAGTGGCAGGCGCAGCACCTGGTTTTCGAGCGGCAGGTGCGGGCGATGCTGGCCTGCCCGGTTCCGGTGATTGGGGCGATCAACGGCGCGGCCTATGGCGGCGGCTGCGAGATGACGCTGTGCTGCGACTTCGCCTATGCCGCCAGCACCGCCCGCTTCGCGCTGACGGAGGTGACGCTGGGGATCATGCCCGGCGCCGGCGGCACGCAGAACCTGCCGCGCGCGGTGGGCGGCCGCCGGGCCAAGGAGCTGCTGCTGACCGGGCGGCCGTTCACGGCGCAGCAGGCGCTGGACTGGGGCATGATCAACCAGGTGTGCGCGCCCGACGCGCTGCTGGCCGAGGTGCTGGCCACGGCGGTGCGCATCGCCGAGAACGCGCCGCTCTCCACCCGGCAGATCAAGCAGTCGGTGAATATGGGCACGCAGATGGACCTGGGCAGCGCGCTGATGTTCGAGATCGAGGCGTATAACCGCCTGCCGCCGACCGCGGACCGCCGCGAGGGCGTCGCCGCGTTCAACGAGAAGCGCAAGCCGGTGTTCAAGGGAGCCTGAGCCATGCCCACCACTTCCACGACCGACGTGGTCCTGCGCGAGATGGGGCTGCGCGACGGCCTGCAAAGCATCGCCACCTTCATGCCGACCGCGGCGAAATGCGCCTGGATCAGCGCCGAGGCGGCGGCCGGGGTGCGCGAGATCGAGGTGACCAGCTTCGTGCCGCCCAAGCTGCTGCCGCAATTCGCCGATGCCGAGGCGGTGGTGGCGCATGCGCTGACGGTGCCGGGCCTGACGGTGGCCGCCCTGATCCCGAACCTGCGCGGCGCCGAGCGCGGGCTGGCGCTGGGGGTGCACAAGCTGAACTACGTGCTGTCGGTCAGCGAGACGCACAACATGAGCAACGTGCGCCGCAGCACGCAGGAGAGCGTGGACGATTTCCGCCGCATCGTCGCCGCCGTGCGCGCCGCGCCGAACCGGCCGCGGCTGTGCGCGGGGCTGGCCACCAGCTTCGGCTGCACCTTCGAGGGCGCGATCGACGAGGACCGGGTGCGGCGCATCGCCGTCGAGTTGGCCGAGGCCGGGGCCGACGAGCTGGCGCTGGCCGACACCGTCGGCTACGGCGATCCGGCGGCGGTGCGGCGGCTGTTCGCGGCGGTGAAGCGCGATGTCGGCGACCTGCCGGTGGGCGCGCATTTCCACGACACGCGCGGCGTGGGCGTGGCCAACGTGATGGCGGCGCTGGAGGTGGGGGTGCGGGCGTTCGACGCCTCGCTGGCCGGGCTTGGCGGCTGCCCGTTCGCGCCCGGGGCGACCGGCAACATCGTCATGGAGGACACCGCCTTCCTGTGCGAGACGCTGGGCTACGACACCGGCGTGGACATCGCGGCTTTGGCGAAAATCCGCGCGATACTGGCGGAGAACCTGCCAGGCACGCAGCTGCTGGGCAATGTCGCCAAGTCCGGCCTGCCGAAGCATTTCGTGCCGGCCCGGCTGCGCGCGCGCAGGGAAGCCGCGGAATGAGCGTCAACCTGGAGACCGGCGCCGGCCTGACCCACGAGATCGCCCGCCGCGCGCTGGCCGTGCGTTTCGCCGACCTGCCCGGCGAGATCCGCGCGCTGGCGCGGCAATGCATCCTGGACACGCTGGGGGTGGCGCTGGCCGGCGCGGATGACGAACTGGTGCGCATCCTGGCCGCCGAGCTGGCCGAGCAGGGCGGCAACCCGGCCGCCGGGGTGATCGGCAGCGATGTCCGCCTGCCGGCGCTGTCGGCCGCGCTGCTGAACGGCACCATGGCGCATGCGCTGGACTATGACGACGTGAACCTGGCCATGCCCGGCCACCCCAGCGTCGCCGTGCTGCCCGCCGTGCTGGCGCTGGCCGAGGAGCGGGGCGCGTCCGGCGAGGCGCTGCTGACCGCCTTCGTGGCCGGCTACGAGACCGCCTGCCAGGTCGGCCTGCTGGTGGGGCCCGGGCACTACAACACGCTCGGCTTCCACGCCACCGGGACCATCGGCACCTTCGGCGCGGCGGCGGCCTGCGCGCATCTGCTGGGGCTTTCCGAGGCGCAGACCGTCCATGCGCTCGGCATCGCCGCCACCCAGGCGGCGGGGCTGAAATCCATGTTCGGCACCATGTGCAAGCCGCTGCATGCCGGCAAGGCGGCCTATCACGGCCTGCTGGCGGCACGGCTGGCCGCGCGGGGCTTCACCGCCCGGCCCGACAGCCTGGAATGCGCCCAGGGCTTCGCGCGCACCCATAGCGGCGACTTCAATCCCGCCGCCGCCCTGGCGGCGCCCGAGGGCGGCTGGCACATCCGGCACAATTTGTTCAAATACCATGCCGCCTGCTACCTGACCCATGCCGGCATCGAGACGGCCCGCAAGCTGCGGCTGGACCACGCGATCACGCCGGACCGCGTGGCCGCCATCACGCTGCGGGTGGACGAGACCACCGACCGCGTCTGCAACATCGCGGCGCCGGCCACCGGGCTGGAGGCCAAGTTCAGCCTGCGCCTGACCGCCGCGATGGCGCTGGCCGGGCGCGAAACCGGGCGGCTGGACCTCTACACTGCCGAAACCGCCGCCGACCCGGCGCTGGTGGCGCTGCGCGACCGGGTGGTGATCGATTTCCAGAAGGGCTGGCCCAACACCCGCGCCGAGATGGACATCCGTCTGACCGACCAGACCACCGTGCATGCCGGGCACGATGCCGGCATTCCGGCCGCCGATGTGGCCGAGCAGGGCGGCCGGCTGGAGGCGAAGTTCGCCGGGCTGGTCTCGCCGCTGCTGGGCGAGGCGCGGACGGCGGCGCTGATCGACGAAGTGGCTGGGATCGACCGGCGGGAGAACGTCGCAGGACTCATCTGATCGGGATAGCGGCGAAGAAGATTCAGATGGAGGCAGGGAGGCGGGGAGAAGAAAGCGGAGATGATCCCGCTTCTCCCCGTCTCCTCGCCTCCATGTGACTCTTGCTCGTTATTCTTCCTCCCGCGCACCCTTGCGGCTGGGGCCGTCGCTCACGGTCTCATCCGGATCGGCGTCGAATCGCAGCCGCCCGGCGCCGGCCAGGCACAGGAACCGCTTGCCCTTGGCCCGCCCCACCAGCGTCAGCCCCGCCTGGCGCGCCAGCTCCACCCCCCAGGCGGTGAAGCCGCTGCGGCTGACCAGGATGGGGATTTCCATCTGTACGCACTTGATCACCATCTCTGAGGTCAGCCGGCCGGTGGTGTAGAACAGCTTGCCCGCCGAGGAGACGCCGTTCAGGTGCATCCAGCCGGCGATCTTGTCGATCGCGTTGTGCCGGCCAACATCCTCCATATACACCAACGGCCGGTTCGCCTCGCACAGCACGCAGCCATGGATGGCGCCGGCAGTGAGGTACAGGCTCGGCGTGGTGTTGATCCGGCGCGACAGCGCATACAGCCAGCTGGTGCGCAACTCGGCCTCCGGGTCCAGCCTCACCGTCTCGAACCGTTCCAGCAGGTCGCCGAAGGCGGTGCCCTGGGCGCAGCCGGAGGTGAGGGTCTTGCGGCGCAGTTTCTCCTCGAAATTGGTGCGTTCGGGCGTGCGCACCACCACCACGTCCAGCTCCGGATCGTGGTCGATGCCGGTGATGGTGTCGCCGCGCGCCAGCATGCCCTGGTTGAGCAGGTAGCCGACCGCCAGGCAGTCCGGCCGGTCGCCGATCGTCATCATGGTGACGATCTCCTGGCCGTTCAGGTACAGCGTCAGCGGCCGTTCCACCGGCACGCGGGTGCGCACGGCGGCCCCGGTGTGGTCGATGCCCTCCACCTCGCTGGTCAGCGCGGGATCGTCAGGGTCGGGGGCGACCAGGAACGGCTCAGCCATGCAGCAGGCCCAGCGGGATGCAGGGGGCGAGGTCGCCGGGGGCCAGCACGGTCATCTCCTCCGGCAGCTCCATCAGCGCGTCGCTCTCGGTGAGCGAGGTGAGGATGCCCGCGCCCTCCTTCGGGTAGCGCCGCGCGGTGCCGTCGGCCGCGAACTGCACCCGCACATATTCCCGCCGCCCGGATTTCTTGCGATAGGCGAAGCCGCTCCGCACCGCGAAGCGCGGCGGCGGCACATGCAGCGCGCCGCCCAGCCGGTCCAGCAGCGGCCGGCCGAGCGCGGTCAGCGTCACCAGGGCGGCCACCGGGTTGCCGGGCAGGCCGAGCAGCGGCGTGGCGCCGATCGCCCCCAGCGCCACCGGCCGGCCGGGCTTGATCGCCACCCGCCAGAAGGCGAGCGTGCCGGCCCGCTCGATGGCCGCGCGCACATGGTCCTCCTCGCCGGTCGAAACGCCGCCCGAGGTCAGGATCAGGTCGCAGCCGGCGGCGGCGGCCAGCGCGTCGCCGGTGGCGGCGGGGTCGTCGGGCAGGATGCCGCCATCCTGCACCACCACCCCCAGCCGGCGCAGCAGGGCGGCGAGCATGAAGCGGTTGGCGTCGTAGACATGGCCGGGGGCGAGCGGGGCCGGCGGGTCGGTGATCTCGTCGCCGGTGGAGAACAGCGCCACCCGCACGGGCGCGCGCACCGCCACGCGGTCCAGCCCGAGGGCGGCCAGCAGGCCGATATCCGGCGGCATCAGCCGCTTGCCGGCGGCCAGCGCGCGGGCGCCGCGCGCCACGTCCTCGCCGGCCGGGCGGCGGTTGGCGCCGCGGCGGATGCCGGGCTGCACCAGCACGGATCCGTCGCCGGCCTCGCAATCCTCCTGCATCATCACCGTGTCCGGCCCCTCCGGCAGCACCGCGCCGGTGAAGATGCGCAGCGCGTGGCCCGGCGGCAGCGAGGCCGCGCCGACATGGCCGGCGGCGACGCGGCCGTGCAGCGGCAGCAGGGTGGGCGCGTCCGGGTTCAGGTCGGCATGGCGCACCGCGTAGCCGTCCACCGCCGAGTTGGTCTGCGGCGGCAGGTCGATCGGCGCCAGCACATCCGCCGCCAGCACCCGCCCGGCGGCCGCGCCCAGGCCCACCGTCTCGGCCGGTGCGACGCAGGCGTACAGCGCCGCGATGCGCGCCTGCGCCTCCTCCAGCGCCAGCAGCGCGCCGCCGAAGGCGAAGCAGTCGTCGCTCAGTTGCGCCATGGGCGGTTCGTCAACCTCTGGTTCCTTTTGGGGCGCCGCCGGGCGGCATGGTAGAAGCCGGCGGCGCCAACGACACGAGAGAAGCACATGACCTGGTCCATCGTCACCCATGACCCGGAAACCGGCGCCTTCGCCGTCGCGGTCGCCACCTGCAATTTCGCCGTCGGCGCCAGCGTGCCGCATGTGCGCGCGGGCGTCGGCGCGGTGGCCAGCCAGTCGATCACCAACCGGTATCTGGGGCCGGCGGTGCTGGACGCAATGGCGCGCGGCCTGTCGCCGGACCTGGCGATCGCAGCCGCCATCGCCGGCGACGAGGGGCGCGGGCTGCGCCAGGTGCACGCGGTGGACCGCCACGGCCGCACCGCCGCCTGGACCGGCGACAACTGCGTGATGTGGTGCGGCAGCGCGGCCATGGGCCGGGTGAGCGTGGCCGGCAACATGCTGGCCGGCGAGGCGGTGGTGGCCGACACGCTGGCCGCTTTCCTGGCCGGCCCGGTGGACGACCTGCCGGCCCGGCTGATGGCGGGCATGGAGGCCGGGCAGGCGGCCGGCGGCGACCGGCGCGGCCAGCAATCGGCGGCGATGGTGCTGACCACCACCGAGGATTTCCCCGACCTCAACATCCGCGTGGACGACGCGCCGCTGCCGCTGCCGGAATTGAGCCGCCTGCTGACCATCTGGCGGCGCGACCGCGCCCCCGGCCTGCGCACCGCGCCCCGCAAGGCGGCCCCGGCCGGGCAGACCGACCTGGACAGCATCGAGGCCGGCTGGATCGCCGCCGGGCTGGACATCCGCCTACGGCGCTGAGCCCGCCATTCCAGCGCCCGCCATTCCAGCGCCCGCCATTCCAGCCCCGGCCCCGATCCGCAGCCGCGCGCCGGGCGGCACGTCCAGCGCGGCGCGCAGCGCGGTCAGCAGCGCGACCACCGAGGGCACCGCGCGCGGCCGGCGCCCGGCGGCTGCGCGGGCGGGGGTTTGCAACATCCAGCGCGCCGGGGCGGCGCCGCGCGCCACGGTGAACACCGCCGCGCCACGGGTCACGAGCAGGCCCTGCGGCCCGGCCGCAACCCGCGCCGCCACCCCCCACAGGGCGAGCGCGTCGGCCAGCAGGTTGCGCAATTCGGCGTCGGTGGTCACAACGCCACCGGCCCGGCGATGATCGCCGGGTCGATCTTGCGCGCCAGCCACTGCCCGTCCGCCGGGCCGCCGAGCAGATGCCCGTCGCGCATCACGATCCTGCCGCGCAGCACGGTCATGCACGGCCAGGCATGCGCCTCCCAGCCCTCCCAGGGGGTATAGTCGGTCTCGTGCAGGTCCGCGGCGGTGATGACGCGCCGGTGGGTCGGGTCCAGCACGCAGATATCGGCGTCCGCGCCCACCGCGATGGCGCCCTTGCGCGGATACAGCCCCATGATCTTCGCCGCGTTGGTCGATACCAGGTCCACGAATTTCGTCAGTGGGTAGTCGCGCCGGCCGACCATCTCGGTGTACATCAGCGCCACCCGCGGCTCCACGCCGGCATTGCCGCCGGTGGTGTCGTCGATGCGCACGCCCTGGATCTTCTGCTGCAGGGTGCAGCAGATCTCGTCGGTGGCGATGCAGTTGATGCTGCCGTCCAGCGTGCCGCCCCACAGCGCCGCCTGGTCCTGGGGCGATTTCAGCGAAGGATAGGTGTGGAATATCTGGCCGTTGGTCTTCTTGTAGTCCTCGCTGGTGTAGAGCATGTACTGGTGCAGGCTCTCGCCGTAGATCGGGATGCCTTTCGCTCGCGCCTCGCGGATGGCCGCGACGCCGGTGGCTGCCGAGGTGTGCAGCATATACAGCGCCGTGCCCCGGATGCTCTCGGCCAGCCGGATGACGCGGCGGAACGACAGATCCTCCGAGAGCGCGTTGTGCACCTCGGCCAGGTTGTGGAAGCTGGTGCGGCCCTCGCGGATCAGCTTCGCATACATGTGCATGACGATGTCGTTGTCCTCGGCGTGGATCACGCCAAGGCCCTGATTGGCAGCGATCACCTGGAACACCTCCCAGATGTCGCCGAAATCGACCATCCGGCCCTTGCGGTTCGGGGTGATGTCGGTGGTGAATATCTTCACCGTCGGGTGGCCGCCGCGCAGCGCCACGGCGAGCTGGTCCAGCGTCTCGGGCGCGATGTCGCCCTCGACCATCAGGTGGAAGGCATAGTCGGTGAAGCAGGCGCCCTTCCAGCCCGAGTCGCGGCGGGCGATGGCGTCCTGGACGCTGTCGCCCTCGATGCAGCGCACGAAATCCAGCAGCGTGGTGGTGCCGCCATGGATCGCCGCCCGGCTGACCACCTCGGGCGGCATGGTCAGGCCCGGCGGCCCGCCGGCCGGGGCGGGCATCGGCCAGGCGCAATGCACGTGCGGGTCGATGCCGCCGGGCATGACGATGCGCCCGGTCAGGTCGATCAGCTCCCCGCCCGGCGGCGCGGTCATGCTGCCGGCCGGGCCGATCGCCGCGATGCGCCCGCCGGCGATGGCGATGTCGTGCGCGCCCACGCCCTCGGGCGTCACCACCGTATCGCCGCGCAGCACCAGATCGACCATGCCATCCCCCCGAATTTCCGCCTTGGTCCCTGCATCGTCGCCGCCGCCGGCCCATCCGACAAGCCGGCCGATTGCATGACGCAACAGTAATCCATTTGCCGAGCGCAATGCTGGCGGCTAGAAGCCCCCCAGCCATTGCTGCTGCTGAGCCATTCTGCTGCTGAACAAGGGGATCGGAAATGTCCATCACTCGCCGTACGGCGCTCGGCGCCCTGCTCGCCGCGCCCGCCATCCTGCACGCGGGCCGCGCGCTGGCCGCCAAGACGCTGAAGATCAGCCACCAGTTCCCCGGCGGCACCATGGACGAGGGGGATTTCCGCGACCGCCTGGTGCGCCGCTTCGCCACCGAGGTGACGAAGCGCACCAATGGCGAGCTGGCCTTCGAGATCTATCCCGGTTCCTCGCTGATGAAGACGGTCGCCCAGTTCTCCGCCCTGCGGCGCGGCGCGCTGGACCTGTCGCTGTATCCGCTGGCCTATGCCGGCGGCGAGGTGCCGGAGGTCAATATCGGCCTGATGCCGAGCCTGGTCTCCACCTACGCCCAGGGCATGGCCTGGAAGGGCGCGGAGATCGGCCGCGAGCTGGAGGCGCTGCTGGACAAGCGCGGCGTGAAGATCCTCACCTGGATCTGGCAGTCCGGCGGCATCGCCTCGCGCAGCACCGGCATCGTCAAGCCCGCCGACACCAAGGGCCTGAAGGTGCGCGGCGGCTCGCGCGAGATGGACCAGCTGCTGAAGGCAGCCGGCGGCATCATCTCCTCGGTGCCGTCCAACGAGATCTATGCGGCCATGCAGACCGGCTCGCTGGACGCCGCCATCACCTCCTCCACCAGCCTGATCAGCTTCCGCCTGCAGGAGATCAGCAAGAACGTCACCTCCGGCATCAACGGCAGCTTCTGGTTCATGATGGAGCCGCTGCTGATGTCCAAGGCCATCTTCGACGCGCTGCCGGCCGCCCAGCAGAAGGCGATCGCCGAGGTGGGCGCCGAGATGGAGCCGTTCGCGCTGGAGCAGGCCAAGGCCGACGACAAGCGGCTGGCCGACATCTACGCCAAGGCCGGCGTGGCGGTGCACGAGTTCGATGCCGCGGCGCTCGACCAGTGGAAGGCGATCGCCCGCGACACCGCGTGGAAGGATTTCGCCGCCCGCAACGCCACCTGCGCCGGGCTGCTGAAGCTGGCCGAGAAGATCCCGGCCTGATCGCGCGATGAGCCACGACGCCATCCTCGACGCCGCCGCCCCCGCCGACGTGCCGACGCAGGGCGTGCTGGGGGCGGTGCAACGGGTGCTGGACGCGGTCAACGGGCTGATGGCGGTGCTGTCCTCGCTGGCCCTCGGCATCGCCGGCTGCGTGCTGACCTGGGAGGTGGTGGGGCGCTATTTCCTGGAGATCGCCAGCGACTGGCAGGACGAACTGTCCACCTTCCTGCTGATCGGCGCCACCTTCGCCTCCGCCGCCTGGACCCAGGCGCGGCGGGGGCATGTGGCGATCGACGCGCTGGCGCATGTGCTGCCACCGCGCGTGGACCGGGTGCGGCGGGTGCTGGCGGATGCCTGCGCCTGCGTTTTTTGTGCCTATTTCGCCCTGAAATGCGGCCAATTGCTGCTGGAAGCGATCGCCGACGGCCAGACCACGCCCTCCGCCTGGGGGCCGCCGCTGTGGATCCCGTATTCCTGCATGACCGCCGGCATGGCGCTGCTGGCGGTGCAGCAATTGCTGCAGGTGCTGGCCGGGCCGCGGGGCGGGCGCGCATGAGCGAGCTTCAGACCGGCCTGCTGTATGGCGGTGCCACGCTGCTCGCGCTGTTCTCGGGCATCCCGATCGCCTTCGCGCTGGGCGGCGTCGCCACCGTGTTCATGATGATCTTCATGCCGGCGGCCAGCGTCGATACCATCGCGCAGAACGTCTACGAGGAGCTGGCCAGCATCACGCTGCTGACCATCCCGCTGTTCATCCTGAAGGGCGCAGCGATCGGAAAATCCCGCGCCGGCAAGGATTTGTACGACGCGCTTCACACCTGGCTGCATCGCGTGCCCGGTGGCCTCGGCGTCGCCGTGGTGCTGGCCTGCGGGCTGTTCGCGGCGATGGCCGGCTCCTCGCCCGCCACCTGCTCGGCGATCGGCAGCTCGGGCATTCCGGAGATGCGCAGGCGCGGCTACTCTCCCGGCTTCGCGGCCGGGCTGGTGGCGGCCGGCGGCACGCTGGGCATCCTGCTGCCGCCCTCCATCGTGCTGATCCTGTACGCGGTGGCCGCCGAGCAGTCGCTGGGCCGGCTGTTCCTGGCCGGGCTGGGCCCGGGCGTGCTGCTGGTGCTGCTGTTCTCCATCTATGCCATGTTCCACTGGCGGGTGGAACATCGCCGCGCCGCCGCGGTGGCCGAGGCGGGCGGCGAGGTGAGCGAGATATTGCGCGAGGAAAGCTTCACCCTGCGCGAGAGGCTGACCGCCCTGCCGCGGGTGCTGCCGTTCCTGGTGCTGCTGACCGGCGTGATGGTGGCGCTGTACGGCGGCATCGCCACCCCCAGCGAGACCGCCGGCCTGGGCGCGGTGCTGGCGCTGCTGCTGATTGCGGTGGTCTATGGCGCCTACCGGCTGGCCGACCTGAAGCCGATCTTCCTGGGCACGCTGGGCGAGAGCGGCATGCTGCTGATGATCATCGGCATGAGCCTGCTGTACAGCTACGTGATGAGCTACCTGCACATCAGCCAGGCGGCGGCGGGCTGGATCGTCGGGCTGCACCTGTCCAAGTGGCTGCTGCTCGCCGCGATCCTGCTGCTGGTAGTGATGCTGGGCTTCTTCCTGCCGCCGGTCTCAATCATCCTGATGACCGCGCCGATCATCCTGCCGCCGCTGCGCGCCGCCGGGTTCGACCTCGTGTGGTTCGGCGTGGTGATGGCCGTGGTGATGGAGATGGGGCTGATCCATCCGCCGGTCGGCCTCAACATCTTCGTCATCAACCGGATCGCGCCGGATATCGGGCTGGGGGCGATCATCTGGGGCACGCTGCCCTTCGTGGTGCTGATGGCGATCGGCGTGGTGATCCTGTCGATGGTCCCCGGCATCGCCATGTGGCTGCCGAATCTGGTCTATGGGTGAGGCAAAACGCCAGCTACACTGTCCTGCATGGACACCCACACGCTCGACGTTATCGTCGTCGGCGCCGGCATCGCGGGAGCGACCGCCGGCGCCCAGCTCGCCGCCGACCACAAGGTCGCGCTGATCGAGGCCGAGGAGGCCGCCGGCTACCATAGCACCGGCCGCTCCGCCGCACTGTGGATCCTCAATTACGGCCCGCCCGACGTGCGGGTGCTGACCGGCCTGTCGCGCGCCTTCTTCGAGTCGCCGCCGCCCGGTTTCGCCGAGACGCCGCTGATGTCGCACCGCCCGGTGCTGACCATCGCCAGCGCCGACACCATGGACGACTACCGCCACGTGCTGGAAACCGGCACCGGCCTGCGCGAACTGACGCCCGAGGCCGCCCGCGAGATGGTGCCGGCGCTGCGGCCCGGCTACGTGGCCGCCGCCGTCATCGAGGACGACACCTTCGACATGGATGTCGCCACCCTGCACCAGGGCTTCCTGAAGCTGCTGCGCGCCCGCGGCGGTCGGCTGGCGCTGCGCAGCCGTTCCATGCGCATCGAGCGCAAGGCGGGGCTGTGGGAGGTGGAGGTGACCGGCGGCGAGGTGCTGCGCGCACCCACCCTGGTCAACGCCGCCGGCGCCTGGGGCGACGAGGTGGCCGCCCAGGCCGGGGTTGCCACGGTCGGGCTGCAGCCGAAGCGGCGCACCGGCGTCATCATCGACCCGGCACCCTGGGCGGTGGCAGCCTGGCCGGCCATCATGGACGCCGCCGGCACCTGGTATTCGCGGCCGGAGGCGCGCACCCGGCTGATGGTCTCGCCGGTGGACGAGACGCCGATGCCGCCGCACGACGTGCAGCCGGACGAGCTCGACGTGGCGATCGCCATCGACCGGATGCAGCAGGCATTGGACATAAACGTCACGCGCGTGGAACGAAGCTGGTCCGGCCTGCGCAGCTTCGTGCCCGATGGCAGCCTGGTGATCGGCTGGGACGCCGTCGCCGAGGGCTTCTTCTGGAGCATCGGCCAGGGCGGCTACGGCATCCAGACCTCGCCGGCCGCCGGCAAGCTGGTGGCGGACCTGGTGTCCGGCCGTGACCCCGGCCCGGCGGCACGCATCTTGAATGACGTGGACCCGAACCGCTTCGCACGCACCGGACCGGGTACCAAGAAGGACTAGGCATGTCGATCCATGTGGCGCTGACGCACCGGACGGAATACCGCTACGACCGGGCGGTGACGCTCGGCCCGCAGACCATCCGCCTGCGCCCGGCGCCGCATGCCCGCACCCCGGTGCTGGCCTATTCGCTCTCGATCGAGCCGCAGCCGCATTTCCTTAACTGGCAGCAGGACCCGCAGGGCAATTTCCTGGCCCGGGTGGTGTTCCCGGAGAAGGTCACGCGGTTCGCGGTGACCGTTGACCTTGTGGCCGACATGGCCACCATCAATCCGTTCGACTTCTTCCTGGAGCCGCAGGCCGAGACCTGGCCGTTCGAGTACGACCCGGTGCTGGTCAACGAGCTGGCGCCGTATCGCCGCACCGACCCGGTGGGGCCGCTTCTGGCCGCGCTGCTGGCCGAGGTGCCGCGCGCCGAACAGCGCAACGTGGACAAGCTGGTGGCGCTGAACCGGCTGGTGCAGGCGCGAACTGCCTATATCGTACGCATGGAGCCGGGCGTCTGGTCGCCCGAGGAGACGCTCGGCGCGGGCAAGGGCTCGTGCCGCGACTCCGCCTGGCTGCTGGTGCAGCTGCTGCGCAACCTGGGCTACGCGGCGCGCTTCGTCTCCGGCTACCTGATCCAGCTGGTGGCCGACGTGAAGCCGCTGGACGGCCCGGCCGGGCCGGAGGCCGATTTCACCGACCTGCATGCCTGGGCGGAGGTCTACCTGCCCGGTGCCGGCTGGATCGGGCTGGACGCCACCTCCGGCCTGATGACCGGCGAGGGCCATATCCCGCTGGCCGCCAGCCCCGATCCGCAATCCGCCGCCCCGATCAGCGGCGCGGTGGAGACATCGGGGGTGGAATTCGGCTTCGAGATGGCGGTGCGCCGGGTGCTGGAGACGCCGCGCGTCACCAGGCCCTACAGCGACGCGCAATGGAGCGAGATCCTGGCGGCCGGCGCCAAGGTGGATGCGGCGCTGGCGGCGGGCGACGTGCGGCTGACCCTGGGCGGCGAGCCGACCTTCGTGGCGACCACCGATTTCGAGGCCGGCGAGTGGAACACCGATGCGCTCGGCCCCACCAAGCGCCGCTATGCCGGGCGGCTGATCCGGCGGCTGGCCGGGCTGTGGGCGCCCGGCGCGGTGCTGTACTACGGCATGGGCAAGCAATACCCCGGCGAGCCGCTGCCGCGCTGGGCGCTGTCGGCGCATTGGCGCCATGATGGCGAGGCGGTCTGGCAGGACCAGGCGCTGCTGGCCAACCCGGATGCTGGTCCCGACTCTGGCCCCGATGCCGACCGGGGCGCCGCCACCGAGGCCGACGCCGCCCGCTTCGCCGCCGCCCTGGCTGGGCGCCTTCGCGTCGATCCCGCCATGGTGCAGCCGGCCTACGAGGACGCGCTGTACTATGTGTGGAAGGAGCATCGGCTGCCGGCCAACGTGCTGGCTGAGGACAGCCGGCTGCGCGATCCGCTGGAGCGCGCCCGCATGGCGCGGCTGTTCACCCAGGGGCTGGGTGCGGCGGTCGGCCGCGTGCTGCCGCTGCGCCGGATGGCCGATGGGGCGGGGCGGGCGTGGCAGAGCGCGCGCTGGCATTTCCGCGACGACACGCTGTTCCTGCTGCCCGGCGACAGCCCGATCGGCCTGCGGCTGCCGCTGGACAGCCTGGCCTGGGCCGACCCCGCCAGCATCGAGCATGTGCCGCCGCGCGACCCGTTCGCCCCGGTGGTGGCGCTGCCGCCGCATGCGGCGCTGCCCAGCGTCGCGGTACCCAGCGTCGCGATACCCAGCGTCGCGGTGCCCACCCATCCGGCCATTGGCGCCGCGACCCCGGTGCCGCAGGTCGGCCGCGGCGAGCCGGGGCTGGTGCGCACCGCGCTGACCGTCGAGGCGCGCGACGGCTGGCTGCACGTGTTTCTGCCGCCGCTCGACGAGGCCGCCGACTGGCTGGACCTGATCGCCGCGATCGAGGCGACGGCGGCGGCGCAGGGCCAGAAGATCGTGCTGGAAGGCTACCTGCCGCCCGCCGATCCCGGCCTGGAGCATTTCTCGGTGACCCCCGACCCCGGGGTGATCGAGGCCAACGTCCACCCGGCCACCGGCTGGGCGGAGATGGTGCGGCGGACCGAGCAGCTCTACGAGGCGGCGCGCGAGGTCGGGCTGGCCAGCGAGAAGTTCATGGTCGATGGCCGCCATGTCGGCACCGGCGGCGGCAACCATGTGGTGATGGGCGGCGCCCGGCCGGAGGACAGCCCGTTCCTGCGCCGGCCGGACCTGCTGAAAAGCCTGCTGGGCTTCTGGCACAACCACCCCAGCCTGTCCTTCCTGTTCAGCGGCCTGTTCATCGGCCCGACCAGCCAGCACCCGCGCATCGACGAGGCGCGCGACGACGCCACCGGCGAGCTGGAGATCGCCTTCGCCCAGGTCTCGCGCGAGCGTCCGCCGCCGCCGTGGCTCACCGACCGCATCTTCCGCAACATCCTGGCCGACATGACCGGCAACACCCACCGGACGGAGTTCTGCATCGACAAGATGTACGACCCCTCCGGCCCCTCCGGCCGGCGCGGGCTGGTGGAGTTCCGCGCCTTTGAGATGCCGCCGCATGCCCGCATGTCGGCCGCCCAGATGCTGCTGATGCGCGCCGCCGTCGCCGCCTTCTGGCGGCAGCCCTATGAGCGCCGGCTGGTGCGCTGGGGCACCCGGCTGCACGACCAGTTCCTGCTGCCGCATTACTGCGAGCAGGACTTCAACGACGCGCTGGAAGAGCTTGGCGTTGCGGGATTTCGGCTGGACTCGGCCTGGTTCGCCCCGCATCTGGCCTTCCGCTTCCCGCAGATCGGCGAGGCCAGCCTGCGCGGCATGCGGCTGGAACTGCGCCATGCGCTGGAGCCGTGGCACGTGCTGGGCGAGGAGCAGGGCGGCGGCGGCACGGTGCGCTATGTGGACAGCTCGGCCGAGCGGGTGCAGCTGCGGGCCGAGGGCTGGGTGGCGGAGCGCTACGTGCTGGCCTGCAACGGCGTCGCCGTGCCGCTGGCGGCCACCGAGCGGGCCGGCGAATACGTGGCCGGGGTGCGCTTCAAGGCCTGGAACCCGCCAAGCGCGCTGCACCCGACCATCCCCCCGCAGGCGCCGCTGGTGTTCGACGTGTTCGACCGCTGGACCGGCCGCAGCCTGGGCGGCATGACCCACCACGTGGCCCATCCGGGCGGGCGCAGCTACGAGGATTTCCCGGTCAACGCCAATTCCGCCGAGGCGCGGCGGCGGGCGCGGTTCTTCGCCTTCGGCCATAGCGCCGGCGCGCTGCCGCCGCTGCCGGCCGACCCGCCGGCGGCCGAGCCGGGCCGCGAGCACCCGCGCACGCTCGACCTGCGCCGCTTTGCCTGAGCCCGGCGGCACGGTGACCGAAGCCCCCCCGATCGACGAGATGGTGGACGGCCGCGCCGGGCTGCGGCCGCATTGGCGCGGCCTGCTGGGCGCGTTCTCGGCGCTGGGCGAGGGCGGGCTGGCGGCGCGGGCGCGGCGGCTGGATCGCGCCTTCGAGGAGGAGGGTCTGTCCAGCGTGCTGCCCGGCGCCACCGAGCAGGCCTGGCGCTGCGACCCGGTGCCGCTGCCGCTGCGCGCGGCCGAGTTCGCCGGGCTGGCCGCCGGGCTGGCGCAGCGGGCGGCGCTGCTGGAGGCGGTGCTGGGCGACATCTACGGCCGCCAGTCGGTGCTGGCCGATGGCGTGCTGCCGCCGGCGATCGTCTACGCCAACCCCGGCTACCTGCGCTTCGGGCGCGGCCCGGTGCCAGGGCGGCTGCTGCATTTCTACGCCGCCGACCTGATCCGCGGCCCGGACGGCGCCTGGCGCGTGCTGGCCGACCGCACCGCGACGGCGGCCGGCGCCGGCTATGCGCGGGAGAACCGGCGGCTGCTGGCCCGCGTGATGCCAGAGGCGTTCCGCCCGGTGCCGGTGCGCCAGCTCACCCCGTTCTTCGACACCTGGCAGGAGGCGCTGCGCCAGCTCGCGCCGCCCCGCCCGGACGGCGCGCGGCAGAACCCGGCGGTGGCGCTGCTGACCCCGGGCACCGCCAGCCCGCTGTGGTTCGAGCATATGTACCTCTCGCGCGAACTGTCCTGCGCGCTGGTGGAGGGCGGCGACCTGACGGTGCGCGGCGGCGCGGTGTTCCTCAAGACGCTGAAGGGCTTGCAGCAGGTGGATGTGCTGCTGCGCCGCATCGACGGGCGGATGATCGACCCGCTGGAGCTGGAGGCGGGCAGCCTGCTGGGCGTGCCGGGCCTGATCGACGCCGCGCGGGCGGGCAGCGTGCGCATCACCAACGATCCCGGCTCGGGCGTGGTGGAGGTGCCGGCGCTGGCCGCCTTCCTGCCGGCCCTGTGCCAGCGCCTGCTGGGCGAGGCGCTGCTGCTGGACAGCGTGCCGGCGCGCTGGCTGGGCGAGCCCGGCGCGCTGGAGGCGGTGGCGCGGCAGCCGTCGCGCTGGCTGGTGCAGCCGGCGCTGGACGGCACCGCGCCGAGCCATGCCCTGGCCGCCATGGCGGCGGATGCGCGCGCGGCGCTGCTGGCCCGCGTGGCCGCGCGGCCATGGGAATGGGTGGCCACCGAGGCGATGGCGGCCTCGGTGGCGCCGTGCCTGGCGGGCGAGGGTCTGGCGCCGCGCCCGGTGGTGCTGCGGCTGTTCCTGGTGCATGACGGCGCCGCCTGGCAGGCGATGCAGGGCGGCTTCGCGCGGGTGGCCGACGGCGCCGGGCTGGCTGGGGAGCGTGGCGGCGGGCTGCCGGATTCCGGCCTGTCCAAGGATGTGTGGGTGCTGGCCGAAGACGAGGCGGACATCGTCGGCCCCATCGCCCTGCCGGCGCCGACGCTGCGCCTGCGCCGCACCTCCGGCGACCTGCCGAGCCGGGTGGCCGACAACCTGTTCTGGCTCGGCCGCTACGTGGAGCGGCTGGAGGGCGCGGCGCGGCTGGTGCGCGCGGCGGTCACCAGGCTGTCGCGCGCCGCCGCCATGCTGCCGCGCGAGACCACCGAGCTGCAGGCGCTGGGGCGCTGCCTGGCCGAGGCCGGGCTGATCCCGCCCGAGGCGGCGGCGGCGGCGGTGACCACCTCGATGGCCGAGGCCCTGCTGGACAGCGTGGCCGAGGACGGCGCGATCGACCGGCTGCTGCGCACCATCGCCGGGCTCACCGAGAACGTGCGCGACCGGCTGACCGGCGACATGTACGCCACCTTCACCCAGACCCTGCGCACCGCCCGGCGGGACGCGGCCGGGGTGCCGGACCTGGATGCGCTGGCGCACGCGATGGTCGCCATCCTGCGCTTCTCCACCGCGGTGGCCGGCGTGGCGGCGGAGAACATGGTGCGCGGCGGCGGCTGGCTGTTCCTGGACCTGGGCCGGCGGATCGAGCGGGCGCATGCCGTGTCGCTGGAGGTCGCCTTCGCGCTGGACCAGCCGGCGGCGCGCATCGAAACCGGGCTGCGGCTGGTGCTGGAGCTGTGCGACTCGGCGATCACCTATCGCAGCCGCTACCTGAACGTGCTCCAGCCCGGCCCGGTGCTGGACCTGGTGCTGGCCGACCAGGGCAATCCGCGCGGGCTGGCGTTCCAGTTCGTCGCCATGCACACGCTGCTGGATGAGCTGGGCAGCGAGGGGGGTGGCGGGCGCGAGATGCTGGCGGGTGCGGCGGCCGGGCTGCTGGCGGAGGCGGAGGCGCTGGTGGACGGCGTGCTGGCCGCCCCCGACCAGGCGCCGGCGGCGGCGCTGCTGCCCGCGCCGCTGCGGGCGCTGGCGGAAGGACTGTCGGAGCTGTCGGACCGCATCACCCGCCGCTATTTCGCGCTGCTGCCGGCAACGCGCACGCTCGGCATGCAGGGGCTGGTGGTGGGCGGCGAGGCCGGGCGGCTGCGGGGGGCGGCATGAGGTACCGGGTGCGCCATACCACCACCTACGACTATGCCGAGAAGGTGGACCTCGCCAGCCACATGCTGCACCTGACCCCGCGCAGCCTGGCCTGGCAGCGCGTGGAGGCGGCCTCGATCGAGGCGCACCCCATGCCGGCGCGGGTGACCGAGGGGATCGACCATTTCGGCAACCCGGTGCGCTGGATGTTCCTCGACCGCCCGCATGACCGCTTCGAGGTGACGGTGGAGGCGGTGGTGGAGGTGGCGTTCCCGCCGCCGCCGGAGCCCGGCGCCACCCCGCCCTGGGAGCAGGTGGCCGAGGCGGCCGAGCGCGGCGGGCCGGGCGCGTGGCAGGCGGCCGAGTTCGCCTTCGCCAGCCCGATGGCCCCGGCCGACGCCGGGGCCGGCGCCTACGCCGCCATCAGCTTTCCACCGGGACGGCCGGTGCTGGCCGGATTGCTGGACCTGACACGGCGAATCAACGCCGAATTCGCCTTCAAACCGGGCGAAACCACGCTGCATACCCCGATTTCCCAGGTGCTGGCGCAGCGGGCGGGGGTCTGCCAGGACTTCACCCACCTGATGCTCGCCGGGCTGCGGGCGCTGGGGCTGCCGGGGCGCTACGTGTCCGGCTATCTGCGCACCCGCCCGCCGCCGGGGCGGGAGGCGCTGCGCGGGGCCGACCAGTCGCATGCCTGGGTGGGCGGCTGGATGGGGCCGGCGCTGGGCTGGGTGGACCTGGACCCGACCAACAACCTGGTGGTGGCGAGCGAGCACGTGGTGCTCGCCTGGGGGCGCGACTACGGCGATATCAGCCCGATTCGCGGGGTGATCCTGGGTGGCGGGGCGCATAGCGTGGATGTGGGGGTCGATCTGGCACCCGTATAGCGGGCGGGTGTCGCGCTTTGTTGCGCGCTGCGTGGGTGTCGCGCTTTGTTGCACGACGCGCGGGTGTCGCGGCGCCTGCGAGCCTGTAGGGTGGCGCGATGGCAGCCCCGGTCGATCCCACCCTGTTCAAGCCCGCCCTGATCATCCTTGGCGCCGCCGGCGTGGTGATCCCGGTGTTCCATCGCCTGCGCGTCAGCCCGGTGCTGGGCTTCATGCTGGTCGGGCTGCTGGTGGGGCCGTACGGGGCGTGGGCGCTGCTGGGCCGGCCGCCCTGGCTGGAGGCGATGATCATCGCCGACCCGGAGGGCATCGCGCCGATCGCCGAGTTGGGCGTGGTCACGCTGATGTTCATGATCGGGCTGGAATTGTCGTTCGAGCGGCTGGTGGTGATGCGCCGGCTGGTGTTCGGGCTGGGCGGGCTGCAGGTGGCGCTGTGCGCGGTGCTGGTGGCCGGCGGCGGGCTGCTGCTGGGGCTGGCGCCGGTGGTGGCCGCGGTGGTCGGCGTGGCGCTGGCAATGTCGTCCACCGCCGTGGTGGTGCAGGTGCTGTCCGACGAGAAGCGGCTGGGCGGCACGGTGGGGCGCACCAGCCTGGCGGTGCTGATCTTCCAGGACCTCGCGGCGGTGCCGATCCTGTTCGTGATCAGCGTGCTGGGTCAGGGCGGCGCCGGGGCAGGCGCGGGCGGGCTGGCGCTGCTGCTGGCGCTGGGGCAGGCGGTGCCGGTGGTGCTGGGGCTGGTCGGCTTCGGCCGGCTGGCGCTGCGGCCGCTGTTCCGCAGCGTGGCGCGCACCGGCAGCCCGGAACTGTTCATGGCCGCCTGCCTGCTGGTGATCCTGGCGACCGGGCTGGCCACCGCCGCCGCAGGGCTGTCGATGGCGATGGGGGCCCTGATCGCCGGGCTGCTGCTGGCCGAGACCGAGTTCCGCCGGCAGGTCGAGGTGACCATCGAGCCGTTCAAGGGCCTGCTGCTGGGGGTGTTCCTGATCTCGGTGGGCATGAGCCTGGACCTGCCGACGATCCTGGCCGGCCCGGCGCCACTACTGCTGGGCGCGGTGGCGCTGGTGCTGGGCAAGGCGGTGCTGATCGCGCCGCTGGCCCGGCTGTTCGGGCTGCGCTGGGCAGCGGCGGTGCAGGTGGGGCTGCTGCTGGCGCCGGGCGGCGAGTTCGGCTTCGTCATCCTCGGGCTGGCGCTGGCCAACGGCTTGCTGCCGGCCGCCACCTCGGGCTTCGCGCTCAGTCTGGCGGCGGTGACGATGGCGCTGATCCCGCTGCTTTCGCGCCTGGGCGAGGCGGCGGAACGGCGGCTGGCGCCGGCGGCCAGGGTGGACTCGGCGCTGGCCGAGCCGATGGCCTTCGGGGACGCGCCGCATGTCATCATCGCCGGTTTCGGGCGGGTGGGGGAGACGGTGGCGAGGATGCTGGAGGTGCACAATATTCCCTACGTCGCCATCGACAACGACACCGACCGCGTGGCCGCGCAGCGCCGGCTGGGCCGGCCGGTGTCGTGGGGGGACATCACGCGGGTGGAGATGCTGCACCGGCTGCGCCTGGACACCGCCCGTGCGCTGGTGGTGACGATGACCGAGCGGAGCGCCGCCGACCTGCTGGTGGTGACCGCGCGGGCGGAGCGGGCGGACCTGCTGATCGTCGCCCGCGCCCGCGATGCCAGCCACGCGGCGAGCCTCTACGCCACCGGCGCCACCGACGCGGTGCCCGAGACGATTGAGGCCAGCCTGCAACTTGCGGAGGCGGTGCTGGTGGACCTGGGGGTGCCGATGGGGCCGGTGATCGCCACCATCCACGAGCAGCGCGCGACCTTCCAGGCCGAGATCCGCGCCATGGTGCCGCGCGCGGAGGTGCGCCCGATCGGCCGCCGCCGGCTGCGCGACGCTCGGCCGATGCCGGGCGAGCGTGGTGGGGGAGGGTAGGAGCGCGCTACTCGATCGGCGCCAGCAGCGCGGGGGCGGTCACCAATTGCCGCACGCCGTGGGAGTGGGACTCCTTGAATACGTTGCCCGCTTCAGCCCAGCGGTTGAGCGAGCCGATGTCGAGCCGGGCGCAGCGCGGCCGCACGCTCCAGGTCACCTGTAGCGGCGAGCAGGCCGACTGGGTGTAGTCGGAACCGGTGGTGGAACCGGCATAGACCACCGGCGTGCCGGTGCCCGTGGGCAGCGATTTCGCCTGGTAGTGTCCGTTCACCATCTGGCTTGCATTGGTGAAATCGTTGAAATCCAGCGCGTTCTTATCATTCACCACCAGGAACACCTGCGTCTCGACCCGCAGCTCCGGGTTCTGGCAGGTCGTGCTCATGCAGGCGCCGAGGCCTTCGCCCGGCGGCACCATGCAGGACGTGTAGACCCAATGGACCTCGATCGTGTCGCCCGGCTTCACGCCGTGGAACGCGCCGTGGCCATGCGCCGGGTCTTCCAGTTCAGTCTTGGTCAGGCTGGCGGTCTCGTTGCACTGGTATCCGCCGTACTTGCCGGCGCCCGCGAAGACGCTGAAGCCCGGCCCCTTGTGTTCGGCATTGGTATGGGTGTGCAGGTTGCACAGGTTCATCTGGCGATAGGGCGGTGCCGGGGTAAAGACCTGCGCGTTGCTGCCGGCGGGGCTGCTGATGTCGCGCGGCGCCTGTGGCCCGAAGCCGATGCACAGGGCCTGCGCGGCCGCGCCCGACGCGCCCATACCGGCCGCGAGCAACCCGAGCGCGAGAATTCGACGATACATGAAACCTCCCGCCGGTGTTGGGCCGCCTGGTTGGAATGCGGCTCGGCGCTCCGCCGAAATATTGCCTACCGATAATATTCCATGCCAGCATAAAGCGGCGGCCGATCCCTAATTCAGCAAAACCTTCACGTAACTTCCAGGTGCATCCTCGATGGCCGCCAGCTTGCCGTCGCCGGGCACGCGGGCCTTCACCTGGCGCTTGTCCAGCGCGGTGATCCAGCGCTGCCAGTCCGGCCACCAGGAGCCGGCGATCTCGGTGGCGCCATGGAACCACGCCTCGGGGTCCTCCGGCAGCTCGGAGTTGATCCAGTGGCTATATTTGCCGCCGTCCGGCGGGTTGACCACGCCGGCGATGTGGCCGGAGGCGGCCAGCACGAAGCGGCAGGGGCCGCTCAGCAGGTGGGTGCCGTGATAGGTGCTTTTCCACGGCGCGATATGGTCCTCGCGGGTGGACAGGAAATAGGCCGGCACCTTGACGCGCCCGAGGTCGATCGGCGTGCCGGCCAGGCTGATGCCGCCGGGTTCGGCCAGCAGGTTCTCCTGGTACATGTTGCGCAGGTAGAAGCTGTGCATGCGCGCCGGCATGCGGGTGGAATCGCTGTTCCAGTACAGCAGGTCGAACGGGAAGGCGTCGTTGCCCAGCAGATAGTTGTTGACCACGAACGACCAGATAAGATCGTTCGCCCGCAGCATGTTGAAGGTGGTCGCCATCTCGCTGCCTTCGAGGAAGCCGCGCTTGTTCATCTTGTCTTCGAGCATCTTGATCTGCTCTTCGTCGATGAACACGTTCAGCTCGCCCGACTCGCGGAAATCCATCAGCGTGACGAAGAAGGTGGCGGATTTGATGCGCGTGTCGTCGTGCGCGGTCATCCAGGCCAGGGTGGAGCTGAGCAGCGTGCCGCCCAGGCAGTAGCCGATGGCGTTGATGGCGCTCTCGCCGGTGGCCGCCTCGATCGCCGACAGCGCGTCGAGGATACCTTCCTTCATGTAGTCGTCGAAGCCCTTCTCGGCCAGGCGCTCGTCCGGGTTGACCCAGGAGACCATGAACACCGTGTGCCCCTGGCTGACCGCCCAGCGCACCAGGCTGTTCCGCGGCCGCAGGTCCAGGATGTAGAACTTGTTGATCCATGGCGGAATGATCAGCAGCGGCCGCTTCAGCACCTTCTCGGTGGTGGGGGCGTACTGGATGAGCTGCATCAGGTCGTTCTGGTAGACCACCTTGCCGGGGGTGACGGCGATGTTCTCGCCGATGCGGAACGCCTCGGTGTCGGTCATTTTGATGCGCAGCTTGCCGCGCCCGCGCTCCAGGTCCGACAGCAGGTTGTTCAGGCCCTTGATGAGGTTCTCGCCGCCGGTCTCGGCGGTTTTGCGCAGCACCTCGGGGTTGGTCAGCAGGAAATTGCTGGGGCTCATCGCGTCGATGAACTGGCGGGAGTAGAAATCCACCTTCTGCGCGGTGGCCGGCTCCAGCCCGTCCACATGGGTGACCACGTCCTGCACGTAGCGGGCGGACAGCAGGTAGGACTGCTTGATGAAGTCGAAAACGTCGTTTTCCTTCCAGGAATCGTCCTTGAAGCGGCGATCCTTGGGGTCGGCCTGGATGACCGGCTCGCTCTCCATGCCCATCATGCGCCGCGCGGTGCTTTGCCACAGCGACATGTAGTCCTGCCAGAAGCCCATCTGCGCCTGCACCATGCGGGCCGGGTTGGCCATCAGCTTGGCGGTCATTTCCATGAAGGCGGTGCCGATGTTCAGCGGGTCGGGGCTGGTGGCCCCGTCCTCGGCCTGACGCTTCAGCCACTCACCCACCAGCCGTTGCGACCGCTCGGCGATGCCGGCCATCGAGCGGCCGAACTCGGCCGGGTCGGGCAGCTTGAAGGTGTCGGCGCGGGCGCCCTCGGGGGGGGTGGGGGAGGGCTTCTTGGGATCGGCCATTCGGGCGTCCTTTCGTGGGCTGCCACCCGCTGCTACATCTGGGGCGCCAGGAGCCCCGCGCGGGGCGGCGCGAGGCGGGAGCGGATACGGATGAGAGCGGCGAGCAGGCCATCTGTTACAGGGGGGGCACATGGTGTTCAAGTGCGCCGCCCCCAAGAGGCGTGGCGCCGCACCGGGGGCAGGAGCCGGCTGCTGCTGGCGGTGGCCGGTTTGCTGGCCGCCGGGGCGCTGGCCGGCTGTGCCGATAACGGGCCGGCCGACCCGGTCGCCTGGTGGCACAGCCTGGAGGGCGGGCGGATCGCTGAGGCCCGGCCGGCGCCGCCCAACGCCGATGCGCCGTATCCGCGCCTGTCCACCGTGCCGACCCGGCCGCAGGCAACCGATGCCGCCGATCGCGCCCGCATTGCCGGGCGGCTGATCGGTGACCGGACCAGCGCGGAATTCGGCGCCGCCGCGGCGCCGCTGACCATGCCGGCCGTGACGGCGCGCCCGGCGGTGGCAGCGGCCGATCCGGACCAGGCAAGCGCCACCATGCAGGCCGCCAGCGCGCCGCCGCCGCCGTCGGCGCCGCAAGCCCCGGTCGCGGCCCCGGCGATGGCGCCTGTGGCGGCCGCGTCGGCAGCCACCCCGCCAGTATCCACCCCGCCAGTATCCACCCCGCCAGTATCCGCCCCGCCAGTATCCGCCCCGCGGGCACCCGCCCCAACTGCGCCGGCCGTGCCGGCCAAGGCTGCCGCCGCCGCCCAGGTGGCGACCCCGCCGGCCATGGCCGCGACGGCCGGCCTGGATATTCCGCTCGCCCCCCCGCCACCGCCCCGGCTGCCGGGGGTGTCGTCGGTGACGATCCCGGTGCCGCCGCCGGTGCCGCCGCCGCCGGCGCCGCCCCGGGCGGTGCCGGTGGTGCCCGGCCAGCCAGTGCCGGTGACCTTCCCGGTCGGCTCATCCGCGTTGCCCGCCACTGCCGAGTCCGCCTTGCGCCAACTGGCGGCGACGCGTGGCGCGGCGGCGATGGCGGTGGGCGGGTTCGGCGACGCCGCGTCCAGCGACCCCGCGGCGCAGGCCGCCGCACTGCCGCTGGCCTATGCCCGCGCCGAATCGATCGCCGTGGCGCTGGAGCGCGCCGGGGTGCCGCGCGGCGCCATCCGGCTGACCGCCGAGGCGCAGGGCCATGGCGGGGTGGCCGCCGTGGCGAACTGAACTGAGAGCGAACTGAGCCGAAATCGAGCCGAATCCGCCGCTCTTGCCAGGGCGGCGGAGTTGCCGGACATGTGTGCCCGCATCCTGCCTTCCTGCCCCCCGTTATGGACCGACCGCCATGGCCGACGAGTTCCACCGCATCCGCCGCCTGCCGCCCTATGTGTTCGCCGAGGTCAATGCGGCCAAGGCGGCCTCGCGCGCCGGCGGCGCGGACATCATCGACCTCGGCATGGGCAACCCGGACAGCCCGACGCCGCCGCATATCGTCGCCAAGTTGGTGGAGACGGTGCAGGACCCGCGCAGCCACCGCTATTCCACCAGCAAGGGCATCCCCGGCCTGCGCCGCGCCCTCGCCGGCTACTACGCCCGCCGGTTCGACGTGAAGCTGGACCCGGAGACCGAAGTGGTGGCCACGCTCGGCTCCAAGGAGGGGCTGGCCAACCTGGCCGCCGCCATCACCAGCCCGGGCGACACCATCCTGGTGCCCAACCCGTCCTACCCGATCCATCAGTTCGGCTTCATCATCGCCGGCGCCTCGGTGCGCTCCATCCCGGCCACGCCGGACGAGGAGATGCTGCGGGCGCTGGACCGGGCGGTGCGGCATTCGGTGCCGAAGCCGACCGCGCTGATCGTCAATTTTCCTTCAAATCCAACCGCGTACCTGGCGACGTTGGATTTCTACAAGGAGATCGTGGCGTTCTGCCGGGCGCATGAGATCTGGATCATGTCCGACCTCGCCTATGCCGAGATCTATTTCGGCGACCTGGTGCCGCCCTCGATCCTGCAGGTGGAGGGGGCGAAGGACATCGCGGTGGAGTTCACCAGCCTGTCCAAGACCTATTCCATGCCCGGCTGGCGGATGGGCTTCGCGGCCGGCAATCCGCGGCTGATCAACGCGCTGACCCGGATGAAGTCGTATCTGGACTATGGCGCCTTCACCCCCATCCAGGTCGCCGCCACCGCCGCGCTGAACGGGCCGCAGGACTGCGTGCAGGCGATGCGCGACCTGTACCGGGAGCGGCGGGACGTGCTGATCCGCGGCCTGCACGCCGCCGGCTGGGAGGTGCCGAGCCCGGATGGCTCGATGTTCGCCTGGGCGCCGATCCCGGAGCGGTTCGCGCATCTGGGCAGTGTGGGATTCAGCAAGCTGCTGCTGGCGCGCGCCGGGGTGGCCGTGGCGCCGGGCATCGGCTTCGGCGAGCAGGGCGACGGCCATGTGCGCATCGCCCTGGTGGAGAATACCCAGCGGCTGCGCCAGGCGCTGCGCAGCATCCGCGCCTTCCTGCAAACCGACAACGCGCCGCCGCCCGAGACCCTTGAGGAGACCCCTGCATGACCCGTCCGCTTTCCGTCGCCGTCGCCGGCCTGGGCACCGTGGGGGCCGGCGTGCTGACCATGCTGCGCGCCAATGCCGACATCATCGCCGCCCGCGCCGGCCGGCCGATCGCGGTCACCGCCGTCTCGGCGCGCGACCGCACGCGCGACCGTGGCGTGTCGCTGGCCGGGCTGCGCTGGTACGACGACCCGGTGGCGCTGGCCGCCGACCCGGCGGTGGACGTGGTGGTGGAGGCGATCGGCGGCTCCGAGGGTTCGGCGCGCGCGCTGGTGCAGGCCGCCCTGGCTGCCGGCAAGCCGGTGGTGACCGCCAACAAGGCGCTGCTGGCGGTGCACGGCGCGGCCCTGGCCGAGCAGGCCGAGCGTGCCGGCGTGGCGCTGGCGTTCGAGGCGGCGGTGGCCGGCGGCATACCGGTGATCAAGGCGCTGCGCGAGGGGCTGGCCGGCAACCGCATCTCGCGCGTGGCCGGCATCCTCAACGGCACCTGCAACTACATTCTCACCGTGATGCGCGAGCGCGGGCGGGAGTTCGCCGAGGTGCTGACCGACGCCCAGAAGCTGGGCTACGCCGAGGCCGACCCGGCCTTTGACGTGGATGGCATCGACGCCGCGCACAAGCTGGCAATCCTGGCCGCGCTGGCATTCGGCCGGCCGGTGGATTTCGGCGCGGTGCATGTGGAGGGTATCCGCCGGGTGTCGGCGCTGGACATCGCGTTCGCCACCGAACTCGGCTACCGCATCAAGCTGCTGGGCATCGCCCGGCGGACCGAGGCGGGCATCGAGGCGCGGGTGCATCCGTGCATGGTGGCGCACACCGCGCCGATCGCCCGGGTGGACGGTGTGTTCAACGCGGTGGTGGCGGAGGGCGATTTCGTCGGCCGGGTGATGCTGGAGGGCAGGGGGGCCGGCGCCGGGCCGACCGCCTCGGCCGTGGTGGCCGACCTGATCGACATCGCGCGCGGGCGCTTCACGCCGGTCTGGGGGGCTGCCGCCAGCGCGCTGTCGGACGCGCCGTCGGTGCCGATGGCAGCCCATGTCGGCGCCTATTACCTGCGCCTGATGGTGGTGGACCGACCCGGGGTGATCGCCGATGTCACCGCCGAACTGCGCGACGCCGGCATCTCGCTGGAAAGCATGCTCCAGCGCGGCCGCAGCCCCGGCGAGGCGGTGCCGGTGGTGCTGGTGACGCATGAGACCAACGAGGCGGCGATGCGCGCGGCGCTGGCCCGCATTGCCGGGCTGGACGCGGTGCTGGAAGATCCGGCACTGATCCGAATCGAACCGGCGTGAGAGTTTTGGCGGCACAATGGCCAGGGTAGATGGGTCGCAAACAGATCGAGAGACGAAGAGAAGGCAGACGAATATCCTGCTGAACTTGCTTCTCTTTGCCTGACCGCCTCTTTGTGGTCTTCCTTCCTGCCCCTCGAACCGCCATCGTTCAGGGTTAATGTTGACCGGGCGCGATGCCCGACGGGAGAACAGAGAATGTCCACCGATATGCCGGCCGCCCCCGAACAGGTGTTCGACCGCAACCTGGCGCTGGAACTGGTCCGCGTCACCGAGGCGGCGGCGCTGGCGGCCAGCCGCTGGATGGGCCTGGGCAAGAAGAACGACGCCGACGGCGCAGCGGTGGAGGCGATGCGCCGGGCGTTCGACACGGTGGCCATCGCCGGCACCGTGGTGATCGGCGAGGGCGAGATGGACGAGGCGCCGATGCTCTATATCGGCGAGAAGGTCGGCGCCGGCGGCCCGCCGATGGACATCGCGGTGGACCCGCTAGAGGGCACCACGCTGACCGCCAAGGGCGGGCCGAATGCCATGGCCGTGGTGGCGCTGGCCGAGCACGGCCATTTCCTGCACGCGCCGGACATCTACATGGACAAGATCGCAGTCGGCGGCGGGCTGCCGGACGGCGTGGTGGACCTCGACTGGTCGGTGGGCGAGAACCTGCGCAACCTGGCCCAGGCCAAGAAATGCGAGGTCTCCGACCTGGTCGCCTGCATCCTGGATCGCGACCGCCACAAGGAACTGATCGCCAAGGCGCGCGAGGCCGGCGCCCGCATCATGCTGATCAGCGACGGCGACGTGGCCGGCGTGCTGGCGACCTCCCAGCCGGATAGCGGGGTGGACATCTACCTGGGCAGCGGCGGCGCGCCGGAGGGGGTGCTGGCGGCGGCCGCCCTGCGCTGCATCGGCGGGCAGATGCAGGGGCGGCTGCTCTACGAGGACGAGGGGCAGATCGCCCGCGCCCGCGAGATGGGCATCACCGACCCGAACAAGGTCTACACGGTCACCGACATGGCGCGCGGCGACGTGATGTTCGCGGCCACCGGCGTCACCGGCGGCGCCATGCTGCGCGGCGTGCGCCGGTTCGGGCAGGGTGCCATCACCCATTCGGTGGTGATGCGCAGCAAGTCCGGCACCGTCCGCTACGTGGAGGCGCACCACAACTTCGCCACCAAGACCTGGGTGCGGAACTGACGTGACGGGGCCGGTCCTCGGCGTCGCCCGCAGCCTGTCGGGCCGCCGCTGGATCTGGCGCCAACCTGCCGACCCGGTGGCCGACCGGCTGGGCCTGGGCATCGCCCAGCGGCTCGGCGTGTCGGAATTGCTCGGCCGCCTGCTGGCGGTGCGTGGCATCGGGGTGGAGGCGGCCGGCAGCTTCCTCGACCCCACGCTGCGCGCCCTGCTGCCGGACCCGGCGGTGCTGATCGACATGGACCGCGCCGCCGCCCGGCTGGCCGATGCGGTGCGGCGCGGCGAGACGGTGGCGGTGTTCGGCGACTACGACGTGGACGGCGCCTGCAGCGGCGCCATCATGGCCAGCTTCCTGCGCGGCCTGGGCTGCCAGGTGCTGCCCTACGTGCCCGACCGCATGGCCGAGGGCTACGGCCCCAACCTGCCCGCCCTGCGCGGCCTGGTGGCGCGCGGCGCCACGCTGATCGTATGCGTGGACTGCGGCACCGCCGCCGGCGACGTGCTGGCCGGCATCAAGGGCGAGGCCGAGGTGGTCGTGCTGGACCACCACAAGGCCGAGGGGCCGCCGCCGGACGTGGTGGCGACGGTGAACCCGAACCGGCTGGATTGCGATTCGGGCCTGCGCCACCTGTGCGCCGGCGCGATCGCCTTCCTGGCCACCATCGCCACGGTGCGCGCCCTGCGCCGCGACGGGTTCTTCGCCGCGCGCCCCGAGCCGGACCTGATGGGCCTGCTCGACATGGTGGCGCTGGCCACGGTGTGCGACGTGATGCCGCTGACCGGGGTGAACCGGGCACTGGTGACCCAGGGCCTGAAGGTGATGGCCCGCCGCGCCCGCCCCGGCATCGCCGCCCTGCTGGAGGTGGCGCAGGCGCGCGACCGGCCGAGCGCCATGACGCTGGGCTTCGCGCTCGGCCCGCGCATCAACGCCGCCGGGCGGATCAGCGAGTCCGACCTCGGCCTGCGCCTGCTGCTCTGCGAGGACCCGGTGGAGGCGCGCGGCATCGCCACCATGCTGGACGCGGTGAACCGCCAGCGCCAGCAGGTGGAAGCCGGCATGCTGGACGCCGCCTTGCTGGAAGCCGAGGCGCAGGTGCAGGCCGGCCGTGCCGCGGTGCTGGTCAGCGGCGCCGGCTGGCACCCCGGCGTGGTCGGCATCGTCGCCGGGCGCATCAAGGAGCGCTTCAACCGCCCGGCCTGCGTGGCGGGCGTGGCCGAGGGGCTGGCCAAGGGCTCCGGCCGGTCGGTGCCGGGGCTGGACCTGGGCAGCGCGGTGATCGCCGCCCGCCAGGCCGGCATACTGACCACCGGCGGCGGCCATGCGATGGCAGCCGGGTTCTCCCTGCCGGAAGCGCGGCTGGCCGATTTCCACGCCTTCCTGGAGGCGCGGCTGGCCGCCGCCGCCGACCTGCCGACCGCGGTGGATCTCGCGGTGGAGGGCACGCTGGCGGTGCCGGCCTGCACCACGGAGCTGGCGCAGGAACTGGCCCGGCTGTCGCCCTTCGGCAGCGGCAACGAGGAGCCGGTGCTGATCCTGCCGCGCGCCCGTGTGGTGCGGGCCGACCGGGTGGGCAAGGAATCCAACACCATCCGCGCCTTCATCGAGGGCGAGGGGGGCGGCGCGCGGGTGAAGGCGGTGATGTTCCGCGCCAAGGACGGCCCGGTCGCCGAGGCGCTGCTGGCGCGCGGCGGCGGGCCACTGCATCTGGCCGGGCATCTGCGGGCCGAGGAGTGGAACGGCGCCACCACGCCGGGCTTCTTCATCACCGACGCCGCCCCGGCATGACACCCGGGAGGCTTGACCGGGGCCGGCGGCTTCGCTACCCAACGGCCTCGCGCTGTCCCGTTCGTCTAGAGGCCTAGGACACCGCCCTTTCACGGCGGCGACACGAGTTCGAATCTCGTACGGGATACCAAGCCATTTCAACACTTTAGAGCCTGCCAGCAGCCAGCACCCGGACGACATACGGCATATATACGGCATATGCGGTGCGGGACGTGCCGGGATTGTGCCGGCTTGGCGGTGCGGCGCAGGCTCTAGTCCGGCTCAGGCGACTCCTGCCCAGCCTCGGCCGAAAGCCGGGAGTGCATAGGCGGGAGCAGCCAAAGAGGATGGAACCGCCCCGTCAGCGCCCACCGGGTGGCATAGAAGATGGGGGTGGGCAGCATGAACAGGCCGAACGCCGTCAAAGCTGAGTCTCCGGCCCACTCGGTCCAGAGGTCGCGCAATTCTAGTGCGCTATCGAACGTGGACCGTTCCGCGTTGAAGAAGATCGCGATGAGGAAGGCGAAGCTAGCGACGATCAAGAGAAGGGCCGCCATGCCCCATGCCAGCAGCAGGAAGCGGAACATCACGACTTCCTTTTCCGTGATCGTGCTCAACGGCCGAGGGGTTGGCCGCAAACGTCGCCGCCGACCGAGCCAGCGGATTGTGCGGCTGGCAGCGAGCCAACCAGCGAGCGGGCCAGCGAACCCCACGAGAGCGCCCACCAGGTGGGGTAGGGTGCCTTCCGGGAAGTAGGCCGCGCCGGCGACGAGCACGAAGTAGACCAGCCCGACGAGAACCGCGGCGACGCCGGCAACCACGAGCGCCACAGGGCGCACCCACCAGGTGACATCCCTCCACCAGACAGCCGGAACGGACGCCGCGAGGAAAGTGAACATGAACGGATTGCCTAAGATCGGTTCACCAGGGCGCATGAAGATCAGCGCGCCGAGAACGGCGATTATCAACTGCGCGCCCGCCCTGGCGATGACGTTCAGCACCTTCAATGTCCTGCCCCTATGATGGCTTTTCACTCAGCCCCAGCCGCCCGCGCGTCTCGATCAGCGAACCGCCATGCCGGCTGGTGGATGCTGGCGTTGCCCGACTACGGCCACTTTCACCCATCCGGCTCCGGCACCCCGGTAATGACGTTGATCACCACCGGCCCGCCGTCTCCCTCCGCCGGAGGCTTTGGCTTTCCCAGCCCTCGGTCCAGGATCGAGTTCGCTGCCAGCAGCCTGATACGCGGATCGGGATCAGCCAAGAGCACTACCAGTTCGCGGACGGCGTCGGGGGTTGCCTCGCGTGCCAGCCGCCGGGCCTCCACGGTGTGCGGAGCCGGCCCACGCGGGTTGCCCGACTGCCCTTTGCGCCAAGGTGTGATCCGCCCGCCTCCATGGGTCGGCACCACTGCGCCGCCAGTGTCGTCCTTCATTGGTTAACCATGCCGCAGGGGGCGGACGCGGGCACGGGCTGCCTCTATTCGGTCCAGCAGGTCGTCGCTCAACCCCACAGTCAGCTTGTCGTTGAGCATGCCGAGGTGCCGGGCCAGCGTCGTCCATGCCTGCACACGGGCACCATGGCTAGCGTCGTCGCCTTCGCGCTGGGCCTCCATGAGCAACCCTCGCACCACGATGTCCGCCGTCACACCTGTTGCCACTGAGCGGGCATCCTGAGCCGCCTGGATGGCCGATGCCACGTCAGGTATGGTCAGGGTCTCGTGTCCAACGCTTTTCGCGGTCCGCTCCGAGTAGCCGGCCCGAATCGCCGCCTGCGTCGCGTTCAGGTCGATCAGGTATTCCTCCGCAAACCGCGCCTGCTTGGGCGTCAGGACTCGCATGGCGTTCTCCTTCAGGCTTCAATGCCGAACCGGCGGTATCGGATGCGGCCCATCCCCAGGCTTGGGGACCACGATCAGCGACGGCATCCGGTCCCGCAGGAGCGCCGCCCAGGCCGCGGCGTGCGCGGAGGTAGTCTCCACCAGCGCCAGCCGGCGGCCGGCTACAGCAGCTTGCACAGCCACCTCATAATGGCGTCCCTCGCCGCCCGCGCCATGGATCAGCGCGCGCCGCCCCCATCCCGCTAGCCAGTCCGCACAGCGCCAGCCAGCCGGGCCGGTTGAGCGGTAGTCGTCGTCTCCGATCAGCACCACCTCGGGCAAGCCAGGCCGGTTCAACATGCTGCGAACCGCCTTGCCGGTGGCGATGCGCCCTGGTTCCGCCACGGCGATCTTCCCGGCCGCCGCAGCACGCACCAGCGGCAGCCGCCAGGGGGCGACCTGCGCGAAGATGTCGAGCACCCGCGCCAAATCGGCCGGGTTCATGTCGTCACCTCATGCACACCCAACTGTGCAGGCAAGCGAGGCGGTGGCGGATGGCAGGTCATGCAGCACCAGCCGGTCCGATTGCGGCTCCACCACCTGCGCCCCGAGCAGCATGAACAGAACGTGCCCCGCATCGGGTTGTGCGGCTCCACGCCCGACCATGACGGCGGGCGTTGCAGGGCGGCGGCGAGCAGCCCGGTCACCAGCCGCGCCTGTTGTTCGTCCTGTTGCTCTCGCTCCGGGGTGCCGGGCGCTGGCATGGGCGGTTCGGCGGCGATGTCGTCGGAGTCGGTGGCGGCGTCAGGTGGCGGGGTATCGCCCGCCGAGGCTTTCCCACTCTCTTGACACTCGACACATGGGACAGATGGCGACACATGGCGCGGAACCGGGGCGGCGTCGTCCTCAGACGCCCCCATGTGTCCGCTTGTGTCGCATGTGTCAGCCGCGGAGGATTGCCGGAACGCCTCAGCCCAGCGGCTCATGCTTCGCCTCCAACACCAGTGGGTTGACGCGATACGCCACCTTGCGCGCCGTGCCGAAGCCGACTTGCGGCGCGGCCAGCCAATCGGCATCCACCAGGGCGTCAGCCGCCGCCTTGATGGCGTCCGCGTCGGTTAGGCCGGGCAGCCGAACCTCCCGTTGCAGGTGGCGTACATGCACATCCTCGGCGCGCTCGCGGACCACCCACCGGGCGAGCGTCGCGGCGTCCCGATCCTGCTTGCGGGTGGCAGCGTCGCCGAATACGCGCTCCGCCATCGGCATGAAGTAATCTTCGACCAGCATCGCGGCGGCCTGGAAGGCTCGGCGGCTAATCATGGTGGGCGGCGGCTCCATGCCCGGCCGGGCGGACCACCACAGTAATTCCAAGTTCAACGATAGCCGCAGCGCCAGGCCGCGCGCTTTTCCAAGAGCAGAGCGTTGAAGGCCACCGGCCATGCCCTGCCGCTCCTGCATGTCCTGGCCGAACGCCTCCAGGTCCGGCAGTGCGTCGTCTGCCAGCGGCACCATGACAGGACGTGGCGGGGTGCTGGCGTCGGGCGAGGTTGCGAGATCGAGCAGCCGCAGACGGTCGAGCGCGCCCGTCGCCCAGGCGGTGGCGGGGGTGGCGCTGCCCAGCCGGAATTGCGTGGGGTTCGGCCAGAACCAAAGCAGGCGCGACAACAAACCATCGTCCGCGTCGCGCAGCACCGATGCCAGCTTGGCCGGCTGAGTCGTGCCGTAGACCGCCACGGCTAGGCGGGGAACGTCGATCGGTTCCGGGTTCTTCTGCCGCTCCACGCGATAGAACCGGCCACCGTAGGCTTCCAGCCAGAATTGCCGGCCGCCGTCATTGTAGGTGTTCATCCCGAGCAACCAGCCAAGCAACTCGTCGCGCACGATCAGGACACCCTTGGGAGCCGCGGTCGCCAGCAACGACGCCACCTTCTCAATGGTCACGTCCGAGATGCGTAGGCGGGGGGCCTGCGGTTCGATAGGAGCGGCTTCAGTCGGCGGCAGGGGCGGGGGCGAACCGTTCTTGACCGCCCCCTTCACCTCCGACTTCCACGCCTCCATGCGCGCGACATGCGCCTCAGCCACCGCGCGATGGTCGCGCAGCCGGTCGGGAAAATCGCCCTGCATCCGCCGCTCGACTTCGGGCAGCACGTCCCTGAGCAGCGCGTCGCCGGCCGGGGACTTTGATGATCCCGAGTCCCCAACCGCGCAGCACCACAGATGCGGAGGCTCAGACCAGCCAGGCCCGGCTTGTGCCCAGCGCGCGTTGCCGATGAGCGCCGACGTGGCGCCCAGCAGCGCGGCCACCACGTAATCCGGCGGCGCGGCTGCGGCGCTGGCGGCGTCTGCAATCCACGAGCCGAAGGGGCCGAAGGCGTCCAGCGGCAGCACAGGCGGCACGCGGCGGTGCAGCCTCAGAACGGCCATATCCGGGTTCAGCCATGCCAGCGGATCAGGCGGAAGAGGGGCCAGGGCATCGGCCGGTTCAGTCACTCGGTAGCCTGGGGTGCCATCAGCCACAGGCTTTCTCCATGATGATGTCGTTGAAGTCGCGCCCGCCGGCATCCGGGGTGGCTATGCGCACGCGCCGGCCTTCGGCACGCCATCGAGAAGCAGCGGACTGCGCGGCCTGAAAGCCGGCCGAATCCGCATCGGCGGCGATCGTCACCGAGCGCACCTCAGGCGGCAGTTTTAGGCCGAGCGCCAGGTTGCCGGCGCTCAATGCCGCCCAGGCAGGCAGCCCTATCAGCACGCCGGCAGATGCGGATGTCTCGATACCTTCGCCAACCACCAGTTCAGCGGCCGGCGGATGTAGACGGATCGCGCCACCCCAGACTGGGCCGAGGCTGGCCTTCGGCGGTTCGATGGCGGCTTTGCCGGCGCGATCAGGGCGCAGGTAGGTGCGATGCGCGGCGACGTGTGCGCCGTTCACGTCCTGCACCAGCGCGACCATGGCGGGATACCGGCCGCCCTCCGGGTGCGTGCAGTCGGGCCGGAAGCGCAGAGCCGTGGAGCCGATCAGGTCACCCAGGCCGCGAGCGCATAGATATGCTTCGTGCCCGGTCTCGGCGCTGCCATTCCACAGCCTGAGCGCCGCCGCCTGCTTTTTGGCGCGTCGTTCTGCATCGGATGCGGCATCGTCGGTTTGCGGCCTCGGAGCGAAGTCCGCGATGACTCGGCTCAGGGCATCGTCAATCTGGTCATGGCCGCAGCCGTTGGCGCAGTAGGTCGAGGTGCGGCCACGCTTTTCGCGCAGGGAGAACGTGTTGCCGGGATAGTCGCATGCCGGGCAGCGGCCCCGCCAGGAGCGCGGATGCTTGGTCAGGTTCAGCCGCTCGGCGATGTCGCGGGCGGTAGCGGGGCCGCTCATCGTGCAGCCTCCCGGCGCAGTTCCGACGCCAGGAGCAGCAACTGTGAATAAGCATG
>MKWE01000046.1 GCA_001899585.1 Rhodospirillales bacterium 70-18 | reverse complement strand
GAACATGCACACGGTCCAGCAACGGAGTCACAGGGCGCGTCGAAACAGACGGCGGGACAATCGGGGCGTTCATACAACCGTACTCACTTGCGGCGGGAAACGACGAAGGCCGCCAGCTGCCGCAGCAGCGCCGCCTGATCGCCGAAGCTATGGATATGGGTAGCCGCCTGCCCGGACAAAGCCTCCGCCTGCGCGCGGGCACGTTCCACGCCCAGCACCGCCACCATGGTGGCCTTGCCGGCGGCGGCGTCCTTGCCCACCGCCTTGCCGGCCTCCTCGGCGGTGCCGACGGCATCCAGCACATCGTCGGCGATCTGGAACGCGGCGCCCACGTCGCGGCCATAGGCGGCCAGCAGCTGGCGCTGGTGCGCCGGCGCACGGCCCAGTATGGCGCCGGCCTCGGCGCTGAACTGGATCAGGCGGCCGGTCTTCAGCGCTTGCAGCCGGCCCACCGCCTCGGCGGTGAGGGTCTGCCCCTCGGCCTGCATGTCGATCATCTGGCCGCCGCACATGCCGCGCGCGCCGGCGGCATGGGCCAGCGCCAGCACCAGCTCGGCCCGCGCCTCGGGGTTGGAATGGGTGTCCGGCTCGGCCAGTATCTCGAAGGCGCGGGTCTGCAATGCGTCGCCGGCCAGGATGGCGGTGGCCTCGTCGAACGCCTTGTGCACCGTCGGCTTGCCGCGGCGCAGGTCGTCATTGTCCATTGCCGGCAGGTCGTCGTGCACCAGCGAATAGGCGTGCAGCATCTCCACGGCGGCGGCCACCCGTACCGAGCAGGTGCGGTCCACCCCGAACAGGGCGGCCGTCTCCATCACCAGAAAGGCGCGCATCCGCTTGCCGCCGCCCAGCGTGGCGTGGCGCATGGCCGCGCATAGCCGCCCCTCCGCCCCCTCGACGGCGGGCAGCAGCACATCCAGCGCGGTCTCCACCTCGGCGGCCACGCCCGCCAGGGCGGCGGCGAGGTCCGGGGCGGGGTCGTCGTGCACGGCGGCATCGGTCATGGGCTACTCGCTCTCCCGCAGCGACAGCGCGCCGTCGCCGGCCGACACGATGGCCTGCACCCGCGTCTCGGCCTCGGCCAGCTTGGCCTCGCAATGCCGGCGCAGCAGCGCGCCGCGCTCATAGGCGGTGATGGCGTCCTCCAGCTTCTGCTGGCCGCCCTCCAGGCCGCGCACGATCTTCTCCAGTTCGGCCAGCGCGTCCTCGAAGGACAGCCCCTTCACGTCGGGGGCAATCGGCTCGGCTGGGGCGGCGGTCGGTCGGGCGCCGGGCATGGCGTGGCTCCTCGTGGTCCTGCGGCGAAACGGCGAACGACGAATGGCAAAAACGGAACGAAGGGGGGGTGGTAGCCTCTCGCGGCGCGCGCGCCAACCCCCGAATGCGCGCGACCGGAATCAGTCCTGCATCAGCGCCCGCACATGCGCCGCCGCCGAGGCCGCCAGCGCGTCCAGGTCGTAGCCGCCTTCCAGCACCGACACCAGCCGCCCGCCGCAATGCCGCCGCGCCGCGGCCAGCAATTCGGCGGTCAACCAGGCGAAATCCTGCGTCTCCACGCGCAATTGTGCCAGCGGATCGGCCTTGTGCGCGTCGAACCCGGCCGAGACGATCAGCAATTCCGGCGCGAAGGCGTCCAGCGCCGGCAGCAGCCGCTCCGTCCAGGCGGCGCGGAAGGCCGCCCCGTCCGATCCGGGCGGCAGCGGCGCGTTGACCACATTGCCCACCCCCACCTCGCTCGCCGCCCCGGTGCCGGGATAGCACGGGTATTGGTGACTGGAGCCATAGAACAGGTCGGGGTCGGCGGCGAAGATCGCCTGGGTGCCGTTGCCGTGATGCACGTCGAAATCCACCACCGCCACCCGGCGCAGCCCCCACCGGGCCTGGGCGTGGCGGGCGGCGACGGCGGCGTTGGCGAACAGGCAGAAGCCCATCGGCCGGTTCGGCTCGGCATGGTGGCCCGGCGGGCGGGTGGCGACGAAGGCGGCGCCGGCCCAGCCCTCCATCACCGCATCCACCCCCATCACCGCGCCGCCGGCCGAGCGCAGCGCCGCCTCGGCGCTGCCGGCGCTCATCACCGTGTCAGCGTCCAGCGCCACCTGCTCGCCCACCTCGGGCCGGATATCCAGGATGGCGCGCACGTAGTCGGCCGGATGCACGCGGCGCAACTGCTCCTCGGTCGCCCGGGGCGCCTGCTCGCGCAGCAGGTCGGTGAACGCCTCGCCTTCCAGCGCGCGCAGCACGTGGCGCAGCCGGTCCGGGCATTCCGGGTGCCAGGCGCCGGGGTCGTGCTCCAGGCAGGCCAGGTGCGTGATCAGCGCGACCGTCACGGCGCCTCCCTCTTGCGGATCACGAAGCTGAACACCCCGGCCTCCTCGCTCCAGGCCACCAGGGCGTGGCCGGTCTCACGGCAGAAGGCATGGAAGTCCGCCACCGCCGCGCGGTCGGTCGCCAGCACGCGCAGCCGCTCCCCCGCCGCCAGCGCGCGCAGCGCCCGGTTGGCCTTCAGCACGGGCAGCGGGCAGTTCATGCCCTTCACATCCAGGACGGTTTCGCTCATGCCGCTATCCTGCGTCCGCGCACGGCGCTTGAGCAAGCCGCCACACCCCGGCACAGTCCGCCCATGAGCACCTCCTCCCCCGCATACGACTTCCGCATCGGCCTGGACCTCGGCGGCACCAAGACCGAGATCGCCGCCCTGGCGCCCGATGGCAGCCTGTTGCACCGCCACCGCACCCCCACGCCGCATGCCTACGACGACTCGGTGCGCGGCATGGCCGCCATGATCGGCGAGATCGAGCAGAAGATGGGCGGGCGCGGCAGCGTCGGCATCGGCATCCCCGGCGTGATCAGCCCGGTCACCGGCCTGGTGAAGAACGCCAACACCATCGCCCTCAACGGCCACCCGTTCGACCGCGACCTCGCCGCCCTGCTGGGCCGCGAGGTCCGGGTGGACAACGACGCCAACTGCTTCGCCCTCAGCGAGGCCGCCGACGGTGCCGGCACCGGCGCCCCGGTGGTGTTCGGGGTGATCCTGGGCACCGGCTGCGGCGGCGGCATCGTGGTGGACGGCAAGGTGATCCGCGGCCGCAACCACATCACCGGCGAATGGGGCCACACCCCCCTGCCCTGGCCCGCCGAGGACGAACTGCCCGGCATCCTGTGCTGGTGCGGCCACCGCAACTGCCTGGAAACCCTCGTCGCCGGCCCCGCCCTGGCGCGCGACTGCGACGGTCCGGACGCGCACGACGCCACCGCCATCCCCGCCCGCGCCGCCGCCGGCGAGCAGCGCGCCATCGCCGCCCTGGCCCGCCACGCCGACCGCCTGGCCCGCGGCCTGGCCGTCATCGTCAACATCCTCGACCCGGACGTGATCGTGCTGGGTGGCGGCCTGTCGAACATGGCGCATCTGTACGACGAGGTGCCCAGGCTGATGGCCCCGCACGTCTTCTCCGACTTCGTGCACACCCCGGTGGTGAAGAACCGGCACGGCGACTCCTCCGGCGTCCGCGGCGCCGCCTGGCTGTGGCCGGCGCCACGCTAGAGCCGGGCGGCAGAACCCCGGCACTCTGCCGGGACTGCGGGGCCGACCCCGGCGACCGTCCGGCCTGCCCGTCCTGCGGCGGCCGGCGGATCGTGCGCCATGCCGAGCTGCTCACGCTGCACATCGCCCATGTCGATTGCGACGCCTTCTACGCTAGCGTCGAGAAGCGCGACCGCCCGGAGCTGGCCGCCCGCCCGGTCATCGTCGGCGGCGGCGTGCGCGGCGTGGTCTCCACCGCCTGCTACATCGCCCGCATGCACGGCGTGCGCAGCGCCATGCCGATGTTCAAGGCGCTGGCCGCCTGCCCGGACGCGGTGGTGATCCGCCCGGACTTCGCCAAATACAGCGCCGCCGCCCGCCAGATCCGCGCCCTGATGGGCAGCCTCACCCCGCTGGTGCAGCCGCTGTCGATCGACGAGGCGGTGCTGGACCTCGCCGGCACCCAGGCGCTGCACGCCGCCCCGCCCGCCGCCGTGCTGGCCCGCTTCGCGCTGGCCGTGGAGCGCGAGGTCGGCGTCACCGTCTCCATTGGCCTGGCCACCAACCGCCTGCTCGCCAAGATCGCCGCCGGCCGCGACAAGCCGCGCGGCTTCTGCGTCATCGGCGCCGAGGCGTCCGCCCTGCTGGCGCCCGAGTCGGTGCGCCTGCTGCCCGGCATCGGCCCGGCGCAGGCCCGCAAGCTGGAATCGCTCGGCATCACCAGGCTCGCCCACCTGCAGGCGCTGGACGACCGCGCCGCCCGCCAGCGCCTCGGCGAGGACGGCCCCGCCCTGGTCCGCCGCGCCCGCGGCGAGGACACGCGCCGGGTCGATCCCAGCCGCGACACCAAGTCGATCAGCGCCGAAACCACCTTCGACACCGACCTCGCCGCCGCCGCCGAGCTGGAGCGCCATCTCTGGCGCCTGTCGGAGAAGCTCGCCACCCGGCTGAAGGCGGCCGGCTTCTCGGCCGGCGGCGTGGTGCTGAAGCTGAAAACCGCGGGTTTCGCCGGCCGCACCCGCGCGCACCGCCTGCACACGCCCACCTGCCTGCCCGACACGCTGTTCGCCGCCGCCCGCACCCTGCTGGCGCGCGAGGCCGACGGCACCGCCTTCCGCCTGATCGGCATCGGCGCATCCCCGCTGATGCCCGGCGAGGCCGCCGACCAGCCCGACCTCGCCGACCCCGGCGCCCCCCGCCGCGTCGCCGCCCAGCAGGCCATCGACACCCTGCGCGGCAAGTTCGGCGCGGGCGCCATCCTGCGGGGGCGCGGGTTGCCGACGAAGCGGTGATCGGAGGCGGCTGCCCGCGGATCCAGGCTGCAAGGCAAGCAAGGCTGGGCTCTGCCCAGACCCGCCAGGGGCCGAGCCCCTGGACCTCGACGTTCTAAAAAAGTTACACTATATTGCTGTCTGGCAACTTAACCCTCATCGCGCGAAATGGGGAAACAGGTCACTCCTGCTTCTCCCCGCTCAATGTGAACCTGCCTGCCTCGCCGCCCTACCCCAGCATCGCGCCGATCGCCGCCGCGTCCACCGCCTCCAGCGTCGCCGGCGACCAATGCGGATGGCGGTCTTTGTCCACCAGCATCGCCCGCACCCCTTCGGCGAAATCTGGATGCTTGGTCACCGCGCGGGTCAGCCGCAGTTCGGCGGCCAGCGCATCGCGCAGCGACAGCCCCGCCCCCCGGCGGATCGCCGCGAACGACCACATCACCGACGAGGGCGAAACATGCCGCAGCGTCGCCAGCGTCTCGGCCGCCCACGCGCCGCCCTCGGCCGTCAGCGCCGCCAGCACGCCGGCCACGCTGTCCTGGCCGAAGCAGCGGTCGATGGCGGCGCGCTGCGGCGCCATGGTGAAGGCTGGCGGGGTCTGCGCGAAGGCGCCCACGGCAGCCACCCCGTCGGCGATGATCGCCGCCCGCAGCGCCTCCATGTCGGCCTTCGGCACGAAATGCGTGGCGATGCCGGCATGCACCGCGTCCGCCCCGTTCAGCCGCGCCCCGGTCAGGCCCAGGTACATGCCAAGCTGCCCAGGCAGGCGCGGCAGCATGAAGGTGCCGCCGACATCGGGGAACAGCGCGATCGCCGTCTCCGGCATGGCGAACATCCCGGCCTCGCTGGTCACCCGCATATGGCCATGCACCGACAGCCCGATGCCGCCGCCCATGCACACCCCGTCGATCAGCGCCACATAGGGCTTGGGGTATTCGTCGATCGCCGCGTTCAGCGCGTATTCTTCGGCGAAGAACGCCTCGATCGCCGCCGTGTCGCCCTCCAGCGCATAGGCGCGGATGGCACGGATGTCGCCGCCGGCACAGAACGCCCGCCCGCCGGCGCCCTCCACCACCACCGCATGCACGCCGGGGTCGTCGCGCCAGGCCGCCAGGGCGGCGGACATATCGCGGATCATCCGCAGGTCCAGCGCGTTCAGCGCCTTCGGCCGGTTCAGCAGGATATGCCCGATGCGGCCCTGGCGGGTCGCGATCACGCTGGCGGTGGCCGGTTCAGTCGCGGTCATGCGGATGGGTCTCCCTGGCGATGCCCGGTTCCCATAACCCAATCGCATCCCGGATGAAATCCGGGGGCGGCAAGGCAGGACAGTTCATAAGGCAGGACGGTTCGCATGAAGACGGGGAGGCGGGGAGAAGCCAAGGTCGCCCTGGCTTCTCCCCGCCTCCCCGTTTCCTCGCCTCCATGTGAACCTGCCTGTCACGGCTTGCGCGGATTCAGCATCCCCACCACCAGCGCCAGCAGGATCGACAGGCGCGGCCACAGCCCGTCGGTGCGCAGCAGCAGCCGGCCGACATCGGCGCCCTCGCGCAACGCCACCATCCGCGCGCGCAACGGCGCCAGCGCCTGGTCGCGCAGCGCCGAGGCGTCGCGCTCCAGCCGATCGGGCCGACTGGCGCGGCGGGCCAGCAGGAACAGGATCAGCGCCAGCAGCACATCGCCGCCGGCCACCCACAGCACCGCGTATTGCGGCGGCATGCGGCAGGCCAGCGCCAGCACCACGGCGACATGCACGGCCGCCAGGGCGGCCAGCAGGAATACCCCGGCGGCGGCGGCGAAGGCGGCGCGCACGGCTACGCGGCGGGCGAGGCGGCGCAGGCGCAGCCCCTCCGCCTGCGCCGCCATTTGGGCCAGACGGAGGGTGCGCATGGAAATCAGCGCGTCAGGCGGCCGATCAGCAGCCCCGCCGCCGCCGCGATCAGCACCGCGGTGAAGGGGCGCTCGCGGATTTCCCGCGCCACCGTGGCGGTCTGGCAGCCGGCGGCGTCGCCCACCCGGTGGATGGCGTCCTCAGCTTCCTTGCGCGCCTCGGCGATGCGCGGCGTGACCTTCTCGTCCACCAGCGTGGCGATCTGCGCCCGCAATTCGTCAAGCTGCCGGCGGATCTCGCCTTCGATGGTCGCGGCCTTGTCGGTATCGGATGCCATTGGATGAAACTCCTGTGTTGCGAACATCGTCTGCGTCCTGCATGTGGGGGTGGCGGCCCGCCGACTCAACCATCCCCCGCCGGTCAGGATACCATGGCTGCAACGTTGCCCAAACCATCCGTTCCGCCGTTGCCCGCCGCCGCGCCGCCTCCCGCATCGCCACTGGTGCGCTTCCGCGACGTGCGCAAATCCTACGACGGCATGGCCGATGCGGTGCGCGGCCTCACGCTGGACATCGCGCGCGGCGAGTTCCTCACCCTGCTCGGCCCCTCCGGCTCGGGCAAGACCACCACGCTCATGCTGCTGGCGGGGTTCGAACGGCCGGACAGCGGCGACATCCAGCTGGACGACCAGCCGATCACCCACATCGCGCCGCACCGGCGCGGCATCGGCGTGGTGTTCCAGCATTTCGCGCTGTTCCCGCACATGACGGTGGCGCAGAACATCGCCTACCCGCTGCGCGTGCGCGGCTTCGCCCGCGCCGCCCAGCAGGACAGGGTGGGCCGGGCGCTGGACATGGTGCGGCTGGCCGGCCTGGGCGACCGGCTGCCGGCGCAGTTGTCGGGCGGCCAGCAGCAGCGCGTGGCGCTGGCCCGCGCCCTGGTGTTCGACCCCAAGCTGGTGCTGCTGGACGAGCCGCTGGGCGCGCTGGACCGCACGCTGCGCGAGGAGATGCAGCTTGAGCTGCGCCACCTGCACGAGCGGCTGGGCGTCACCATGCTCTACGTCACCCACGACCAGGCGGAGGCGCTGACCCTGTCGGACCGCATCGCGGTGTTCGCCGGCGGCACGGTGTGCCAGCTCGGCACCCCGCAGGACCTCTACGAGGCGCCGAGCACCGCCTTCGTGGCCGGCTTCGTTGGCGAGAACAACTTCCTCCCCGGCACCTACGTCCGCCGCGAGGACGACCTGGCGGAGATTCATCTGGATTGCGGCATCGCGGTGGAGGCCCGGCCGGTCAACGCCATGCGCGGCCAGCGCTGCGTGGTGGCGGTGCGGCCGGAGCGGGTGGCGCTGGCGGCGGTCGCGGCTGAGGAGATGGGCGAGGGCGCCCTGCCCGCCACGGTGGAGGAGGTGATCTACCAGGGCGACCATGTCCGCCTGCGCCTGCGCGTGGGCGCCCCCGGCGCGCCGCCGGCCACGCTGGTGGTCAGGCGCCCGGCCGGGGTGCCGATGGCCGGGCTGGCGCCGGGCCGGCCGGCGGCGGTGGCCTGGCAGCCCTACCACGCCAGCGCCTTCCACCCCGATGCCGGCGGCTGAGGCCAGCCGTTGCCCGCCCGGGCCGCCCGGTCCTAATCTCAATCCGAACAGCCCGGCCCCACCCATGTCCCGCGCGCGACCCTCCCGGCTCATGCCCATCATCGGGCTCGCCATGGCGATGCTGTCCGGCGCGGCGGCACCCCCGCCCGCCCCAACACCCGCCGCCACGCCGGCCCCCACACTGGCCCCCACACTGGCCCAGACCCGCGACCTGACGGTGGCGCTGCGCGACGGGCTGGGCGCGCGGGCGCTGCGGCCCGCCTATCTGGACGCATTCGCCGCCACCGGGCCGACGGTGGCGGTGGCGCGCTGGCCGGGCGGGCTGGACACGCTGCGCGCCCATGCCGCCGACTGGGACGTGGTGGCCATCGGCGGCGGCGACCTGCTGGCCGGATGCTCGGCCGGGCTGCTGGAAAAGCTGGACTGGAAGGGCGCCGCCTCGCCGCTGCGCGGCCTGGCCGACCGGCTGCAACCCCAGGCGGCGGCCGAATGCGGCGTGGGGGCCGCCACCCGCGCCACCGTCCTGGCCTGGGAGTCCGGCAAGGTCCAGGGCAGCCCCGGCTGGGCCGATTTCTGGGACGTGGTGAAAATCCCCGGCAAGCGCGGTCTGCAGGAGGGCGTGCGCGGCAACCTGGAGATCGCCCTGCTGGCCGACGGGGTGGCGCCGGCCGACCTCTACCGCGTGCTGCGCACCGATGCGGGGGTGGAGCGCGCGCTGCGCAAGCTCGGCCAGTTGCGCCCCTATATCGTGTGGTGGCGCACGCCGGAGGACGCGCTGCGCATCCTGCGCTCGGGCGAGGCGCTGATGACCAGCGCCCCCGCCCCCACGGTGGCCGCGGCCAACCAGGCCGGCGGGCCGCCGATCACCATCCAGCCGGCCGGCAGCCTGACCGAGACCGTCTATTGGGCGATGCTGAAGGACAGCCCCAACAAGGCCGAGGCGCAACGCTTCCTCGCCTTCGCCGCCGCCCCCGAGCAGCAGGCGGCGGTGGCCGCGCAGGGCGCCTGGGCCGGCCTGGCCCGCAGCGCCAACGATACGGCCCAGGCCGCCACCTCGGTGCCGATCGACACCGCGTTCTGGCGCGACAACCTGGAGAAGCTGACGGTGCGGTTCCAGGCCCAGGTTGGGAAATAAGACCGATTCGGGACTGTTATACCTCAGACGCAATCATGAAATAGTCGTAGGCGGTGCGCGCCACATCGGCGATCACGTCCTCCCGCTCGGCCGGCGGCAGGGCGGAATCCTTCACATAGACCGCCATAGCCACCGCCCCGCGCCCGCACGGCAGGGTGACGATGCCGACATCGTTGGTGGTGCCGCTGGCGCTGCCGGTCTTGTTGGCCACCGCCACCCCTTTGGGCAGCCGCCCTTCGATGCGGCGCAGCCCGGTGGAGGTGCGGCCCATGATCGGCAGCAGCGTATCGCGCGCCGCGCGGCTGATGCCCTCGGCATGGAACAGCCGGGCCAGCAGTTCCACCATGCCCGCCGGCGTCGCCTGGTCGCGCGGATCACTGGAATAGGCCGGATGGCGCCCCTGCGCCCGCGCCCTGGCCGCCGCCAGCGCCGCCGGCGACAGCGCGCGCAAGGCGTCGCGCAGCGATGTTTGTGGTCCGGGATCAAGGCCATAGAGCACGATCAGCAGGTCGCGCACGCTGCGGCTCGGGGTGATCCCGGCGACACCCAGCCGCGCCAGATACGCCGCCACCGCCGCCGGCCCGCCGGCGAGGCGGAACAGCACGTCGGTCGCGGTGTTGTCGCTGCGGGTGATCATCGGCTCCAGCAGGTTCAGCAGCGACAGCGCCACGCCGGGATACAGGAACTCCTCGCCGATCGGCGCCGACGGGTTCATTTCCAGGGGATCGACGGCAACCATCTGGTCCAGTTGCAGTTTTCCGGCATCGACCAGCTCCAGCACCGCCAGCGCCAGCGGCACCTTCACGGTGCTGGCCATCGGGAACCCCTCGTCGGCCCGGTGGCCCAGCGCGAGGCCGCTGCCCAGGTGGCGGGCGGCCAGCCCCACCGCCCCTTCGGCGAAGCCGGCGATGCGGGCGATTTCCGCCTCGGCGCGCGCGCGCATCAGACGATCGCTCCTGAGGTGCGCATTTTGGCGATTTCAGCCTCCGAAAACCCCAGTTCTCGGGCGATTTCGTCGTCATGTTCGCCGGTTTTGGGCGGATTCCGGCGCAGTTTCAGCCGCTCGCCATCCAGCGAAATCGGCAGCGCCGGCAATTTGGTCTGCTTGCCGTCCGGCAGCGTCATCGCCAGCAGGCCGCCGGAGGCGTTCAGGTGGGGGTCGTCGAACAGCTCGATGGGGCGGGAGATCGGCGCGAAGGGCAGGCCGAGTTCCTCCATCTTCGCCATCAGGTCGGCGCGGGTGTAGCCGCGCAGCACCTCGGCGATGCGCGGGATGGTGCGCGGGCGGGCCTCGTGGCGCTGGTGCTGGGTGGTCAGCTCCGGGTCGTTCAGCAGGTCGTCCAGGCCGAAGGCGGCGCAGAACACGTTCCATTGCGTGTCGGTGACGGCGCCCACGAAAATCTGGCCGTCCGCCACGTCGAACGTGTCGTAGATCGGCCAGACGCTGGCGCGGTTGGGCATGGGGGCGGCTTCCTTGCCGGTCACCACGTATTGCGCCATGTGCTGGGCGACCAGCATGGTGTTGTTCTCGAACAGGCCGGACTGCACCAGAGTGCCCTTGCCGGTGCGGTGGCGTTCGTTGAGCGCCGCCAGGATGCCGATGGCGCCGAACATGCCGCCCATGATGTCGTTCACCGAGCTGCCGGCGCGCAGCGGGCGGCCGGGCGGGCCGGTCATGTAGGCGAGGCCGCCCATCATCTGCACCACCTCGTCCAGCGCCGTGCGGTTGTCGTACGGGCCGGGCAGGAAGCCCTTGCAGGAGCAGTAGACCAGGCGCGGGTTGAGCTTCGAGAGCTCCTCGTAGCCGAAGCCCAGGCGGTCCATGGCGCCGGGGCGGAAATTCTCCACCACCACGTCGGCGGTGGCCAGCAGGCGCTGCACCAGCGCCTTGCCCTCGAGGCTTTTCAGGTCCACCGCCAGGCTGCGCTTGTTGCGGTTGGCCATGACGTAGAAGCCGGCGCCGGAGCCGGGCAGGCGGCGGGTGTTGTCGCCGGCGGGGGCCGGTTCCACCTTCACCACGTCCGCCCCCAGGTCGGCCAGCACCAGCCCGCAGGTGGGGCCCATCACCATATGGACGAATTCGACGACCTTGATGCCCGCCAGCGGCTGCGACGACATCGCTCAGGCGGCCTTGCGGAAGGTGCGGGGGATGCCGCCCTTGGCGAGGTTGCCGTGCATCTCCTCGTCCGGCAGGCCCTCGCGCAATATGGCGCGGGCGGCGAGCAGCTTGTCCAGGTTGACGCCGGTGGCGAAGCCCATGCTTTCCAGCATGAAAACAAGGTCTTCGGTGACGATGTTGCCCGAGGCGCCGGGGGCGTAGGGGCAGCCGCCGAGGCCGGCCAGCGCCGAGTCGAACTTGCGGATGCCCTCATCCAGCCCGGCCAGCGCGTTGGCGATGCCGACGCCGCAGGTGTCGTGCAGATGCAGCGCCTTCAGCGCCGGGCCGATCGCCGCGCGCACGGCGCGCACGGTGGCGCGGATCATCGCCGGGTTGCCGTAGCCGACGGTGTCGGCCAGCGAGATGTCGTCCACCCCCGCCTCGGCCAGGGCGGCGGCGATGCGCACCACCTCGCTCTGCGCCACCGCGCCGTCGATCGAGCAGCCGAAGGCGGTGGAGCAGGCGGCTTCCACCGGCACATGGCGCGGCTGGGCGCGCAGCCAGGCGACCATGCGGCCGACCTCGGCCACCTGTTCGTCGGGCGTGCGGTTGAGGTTGGCGCGGCTGTGGCCGAGGCTGACCGAGACCGGGATGCTGATGCGGTGCGCCCCGGCCTCGTAGGCGCCCTGGGCGCCGCGCAGGTTGGGGGCGAGCGCCTGGATGGTGACGCCGGGCAGCAGCACGGCGCGGCGGACGATCTCGGCGGTGTCAGCCAGTTGCGGGATGACGCGGGCCGGCACGAAGCTGCCGACCTCGATCTGCGGCAGGCCGGCGGCGGCCAGGGCGGCGATCCAGCGGGTCTTCACCTCGGTGGGCATGCGGCCCTTGGCCATTTGCAGCCCGTCGCGCGGGCCGACCTCACAGATTGTGACATGTTCGCTCATGGGAGGCCTCCTGATCCGGCCGCAGGGTGGAGCGGCGGGGGCGGGATGACAAGCCGGCAACGGCGCGCGGGCACAGGAGCGTGGCCCCCGCCTTATTTTCCTTGAGGATCAACAATACGCGCGATGGCATGACGGCGCTGCAACAGGCTCGCAATGTGGCGGAACTATGCCATATGTGTGCGCTGCAACACTGACGGCGGGCCGGCCCCGCCCCCTTGCCCGGGGTCGTGGGTCGAGGTTTCCGCATGCGCCTTCGCCCGACTTTTTCCGTGCGTATCGTTCCGCTTGCGCTTTTGGCCGCCATGGGCTGGCTGGCCGCCACGCCCGCCCAAGCCCAGTTCGGCCCGGGCGGGCCGCCGGCGGTCGGCGTGGTGACGGTGCGGCAGCGCCCGATGGTGGAAAGCAGCGAGTTCGTCGGCCGGGTGCTGGCCACCGACCGGGTGGACCTGGTGGCGCGGGTGACCGGCTTCATCCAGGAGCGGCTGTTCACCGAGGGCTCGGAGGTGGACAAGGGCGAGCTGCTCTACCGGCTGGAGCGCGCGCCGTTCGAGGCCGACCTCGCCGCCAAGCAGGCCGCGGTGGCGCAGACCGAGGCGCTGCTGAAGAACGCCACCATCCAGCTCAACCGCGCCCGCTCGCTGATGAACTCGCCGGCCGGGCTGGTCTCGGCGGTGGACACCGCCGAGGCGCAGCGCGCCAGCTATGCGGCACAGTTGCAGGCCAACCAGGCGCAGGCGCGGGCCTCGCAGATCAACCTGGACTATACCGAGATCCGCGCCCCGATCGCCGGCAAGATCGGCCGCACCGCGCTGGCGGTGGGCAACGTGGTCACCCCGGCCTCCGGCCCGCTTGCCACCATCGTCAGCCAGGACCCGATGTACGTGGTGTTCCCGATTTCGGTGCGGGCGGCGCTGGAGCTGCGCAACCGCTATGCCGGCAAGGGCGGGTTCGCGGCCGTGCAGGTGCGGCTGCGGCTGCCGGACGGGCGGGTGTACGACCAGATCGGCAAGCTGGACTATGCCGACCCGAGCGTGGCCCAGGGCACCGACACGCTGACCCTGCGCGCGCGCATCCCCAACCCGCTGCGCAAGGGCGCGCGGGCCGACGAGGTGGGCAACCGCGAATTGCTGGACGGCGAGTTCGTCACCGTGATGCTGGAGGGGGTGACGCCGGTGCAGGCGCTGGCGATCCCGCGCGCGGCGGTGCTGTCGGACCAGCAAGGCAGCTACGTGTATGTGGTCGGCGCCGACAAGAAGGTGTCGCAGCGGCGCATCGAGCTGGGCCAGTCCACGCCGGAGCTGGCGATGGTGACCAAGGGGCTGAAGGAAGGCGAGAGCGTGGTGGCCGACGGCATCCAGCGGGTGCGGCCGGGCATCGAGGTGAACCCGGCGCCGGTGGACGCCCCGCCCGCCGCCCCAGCCCCCGGCACTCCCCCGGCCGCAGCCCCCGCCAAGCGGAACTGAGCGCATGTTGTCCGCCGTCTTCATCAACCGCCCCCGGATGGCGGTGGTTCTCGCCATCATCATCACGCTGGCGGGGCTGATCGCCTGGACACGCATCCCGGTGGCGCAGTTCCCCGACATCGTGCCGCCGCAGGTGCAGGTGAGCACCCGCTTCCCCGGCGCGTCGGCGGCGGTGGTGGAATCGACGGTGGCGCAGCCGCTGGAGGCGGCGATCAACGGCGTCGACCAGATGCTGTACATGAAGTCCAACAGCGCCAACGACGGCAGCTATTCGCTGACGGTGAGCTTCAACCTGGGCACCAACCCGGACATCGCCACCGTCAATGTGAACAACCGCGTGCAGGCGGTGCTGTCCAAGATGCCGGCGGAGGTGCAGCGTCAGGGCATCACGGTGAGCAAGCGCAGCTCGGCGATCCTGGAATTCGCGCAGTTCTACAGCGAGGACCCGGCGCTGACGCCGCTGTTCGTGTCGAACTATGTGACCATCAACGTGCTGGACGCGGTGGGCCGGGTGCCCGGCGTGGGCCAGGCCTTCGTGTTCGGCGCCGAAGACTATTCCATGCGCATCTGGTTCCGCACCGACCGGCTGGTCAGCCTGGGGCTGGTGCCCTCGGACATCATCGCCGCGTTGCAGACCCAGAACGTGCAGGGGGCGATCGGGCGCATCGGCGCCAAGCCGACCGACGACGCCAACCAGTTCCAGCTCAATCTGCAGACCGCCGGGCGGCGGGTGACGCCGGCGGAGTTCGGCAACATCGTGGTGCGCGCCAACCCCGACGGCTCGGTGCTGCGGGTGCGCGACGTGGCGCGGGTGGAACTGGGGCCGGCCAGCCAGGACACCGAGAGCCGGCTGAACGGCAAGCCGGCGGTGTCGATCGGCATCTACCTGGCCCCCGGCGCCAACGCGGTGGACACCTCCGCCCGGGTGGCGGCGGTGCTGGACCAGCTGGCCACGCGCTTTCCGCCGGGCATGAAGAAGATCGTCTTCTACGACAGCTCCACCTTCGTGGCGGACACCATCGGCCAGGTGCTGAAGACGCTGGTCGAGGCGTTCGTGCTGGTGGTGCTGGTGGTGTTCTTTTTCCTCGGCAATATCCGCGCCACCATCATTCCGGCGGTGGCGGTGCCGGTGAGCCTGATCGGCACCATCGCGGTGCTGCTGCTGCTGGGGTTCTCGGCCAATACGGTGACGCTGCTGGCGCTGGTGCTGGCGGTGGGCATCGTGGTGGACGACGCCATCGTGGTGGTGGAGAACGTGGAGCGGGTGCTGGAGGAGGAGCCGCACCTGACGCCGAAGGAGGCCGCCCGCAAGGCGATGACCCAGATCACCGGGCCGATCATCGCCATCTCGCTGGTGCTGCTGTCGGTGTTCGTGCCGATCGCCTTCATCCCCGGCGTGTCGGGCCAGTTGTTCCGCCAGTTCGCGGTGACGATCAGCGTGGCGATGCTGATCTCGGCGACCACGGCGCTCACGCTGTCGCCGGCGCTGTGCGGGGTGTTCCTGCGCCATACCGACAAGAAGCGCGGCTTCATGGGCCCGGTGCTGAAGGGCATCGACCGGGTGCGCGACGGCTATGCCGGCATGGTGCGCCGGCTGCTGCGCGTGTCGGTGCTGGCGCTGGTGGTGGTGGCGGCCGCGGGGGGCGGGATATTCGGGCTGTCGAAACTGACGCCGACCGGCTTCCTGCCGGAGGAGGACCAGGGCGCGTTCTTCGTGGCGGTGCAGCTGCCGGACGCGGCCAGCGTGTCGCGCACCCGCGCCGTGGTGGCGCGCGCCGAGGGGCTGCTGCGGGCGATGCCGCAGGTGGAGAACGTGCTGTCGATCGTCGGCTTCTCGCTGCTGGATGGCGGGGCGCAGAGCAATGCCGCCTTCATGGTGGTGCGGCTGAAACCGTTCGCCGACCGCACCGCGGTGACCGACCGGGCGCAGGCGGTGATCGGGCGGGTGTTCGGCGCGGCGCAGCAGATCCGCTCGGCGGTGATTTTCCCGTTCAACCTGCCGCCGATCATCGGGCTTTCGACCTCGGGCGGGTTCGAATACCAGCTGCAGAACCTGGAGGGGCGGGACCCGGCCGAGATGGCCAGCGTGCTGCAGGGGCTGACGGCGGCGGCCAACCAGGACCCGAGGCTGTCGCGGGTGTTCTCGACCTTCAGCGCCTCCACCCCCAGCGTGTTCCTGGACATCGACCGCGACAAGGCGCAGGCGCTGGGGCTGTCGATCACCGACATCTTCACCACGCTGCAGGCGACGCTGGGCGGCATCTATGTGAACGACTTCAACCTGTACGGCCGCACCTGGCAGGTGAACGTGCAGGGCGAGGCGATGGACCGCACCGACCTTTCCGCGATCTGGCGGATTTTCGTGCGCAACAAGGCGGGCACGATGGTGCCGCTGCGCTCGGTGGCCGACGCGCGCATCGTGCTGGGGCCGCAGACGATCAGCCGGTTCAACAACTACCGCGCCATCACGGTGAACGGCTCGCCGGCGCCGGGGGTGTCGTCGGGCGACGCGCTGGCGGCGATGGCCGAGGTGTCGGCCAAGACGCTGCCGCCGGGCTACAGCTTCGACTGGTCGGGCACCTCGTACCAGGAAGTGCGCTCCACCGGGCAGACCGGGCCGATTCTGGCGCTGGCGGTGCTGTTCGCCTATCTGTTCCTGGTGGCGCTGTATGAGAGCTGGGTGATCCCGGTGCCGGTGCTGCTGTCGGTGGCGGTGGGCGTGCTGGGGGCCTATGCGGGGCTGGTGATCCGGGCGATGCCGCTGGACCTGTACGGGCAGATCGGGCTGGTGGTGCTGATCTCGCTGGCCGCCAAGAACGGCATCCTGATCGTGGAGTTCGCCAAGGAGCAGCGCGAGGCCGGGCTGTCGATCCGCGAGGCGGCGGCGGCGGGGGCGCGCATCCGGTTCCGCGCCGTGGTGATGACCTCGATCGCCTTCATCCTGGGGCTGGTGCCGCTGATCAACGCGCAGGGGGCGGCGATGCTGTCGCGCCGGGCGGTGGGCATGCCGGTGTTCGGCGGCATGATCCTGGCGACCGCGATAGGCATCTTCCTGATCCCGATGCTGTATGTGACGTTCCAGGGGCTGCGCGAGCGGACCTCGCGGCTGTTCGGGGGCAAGCCGACGGACACGGCGCACTGACCCCCCTTGGCCTTTTTGGCGCCGCGCGTACATCCTACGACGAACCACGATACGAACCTTCGGAGAGAAGCCGCCATGACCCAGTTCGGTGTCGCCCAGCCCGTCCGCCGCGTGGAGGACCCTCGCCTGCTGAAGGGCGGCGGTTCCTATACCGATGACGGCAGCCTGCCCGGCATGGTGCACGGTGTGGTGCTGCGCAGCCCGCATGCGATGGCGCGGATCACCGCCACCGATGCGGCGGCCGCGCGCGCGGTGCCGGGGGTGCTGGCGGTGTACACGGCCGCGGACATGAAGGCCGACGGGATCGGGCTGCTGCCCTGCCTGGCGAAGGTGAAGAACCGCGATGGCAGCGAGCAGGCGAGCCCGCCGCGCCCGGTGCTGGCCGACGGCATGGTGCGCCACGCCGGCGAGCCGGTGGCCTTCATCGTCGCCGAGACGCCCCAGGCGGCGCGCGACGGGGCCGAGGCGGTGATGGTGGACTACGACCTGCTGCCCTCGATCACCGAATTGGCGGCGGCGATGGATGCCGGCGTGCCGCAGGTGTGGGACAACGCGCCGAAGAACATCTGCTTCGACTGGGAGATCGGCCAGAAGGAGAAGACCGAGGCGCTGTTCGCCAGTGCCGCGCACGTGACGCGGCTGACCGTGGTGAACAACCGCATCGTGGTGAACTCGATCGAGCCGCGCGGGGCGCTGGCGGCGTTCGACACGGCGACCGGGCGGTGGACGCTGCGCACCAACACCCAGGGCGGGTGGCTGCTGAAGGACATCCTGGGGCCGATGATCTTCAACACCACCGCGGACAAGTTCCGCGTCATCACGCCGGACGTGGGCGGCGGGTTCGGCATGAAGCTGTTCCTGTATCCCGAGCACGTGCTGACCAGCTATGCCGCGCGCAAGCTGGGGCGGCCGGTGAAATGGACCTCCGAACGCAGCGAGGCGTTCCTGTCGGACACCCAGGGGCGGGACAACATCACCCTGGGCGAGATCGCGATGGACGCGCAGGGCACGTTCCTGGCGCTGCGGACGCGAAATGTCGCCAATATGGGCGCGTATCTGTCGAATTTCGGGCCGTATATCCCGACCATGGCGGGGACCGGCGTGCTGGCCAGCATCTACGGGTTCCAGGCGGTCTATGCCAACGTGATCGGGGTGTTCACCAACACGGTGCCGGTGGACGCCTATCGCGGCGCCGGGCGGCCGGAGGCGAACTACCTGGTGGAGCGGCTGATCGACGCGGCCGCGCGGGAGATGAAGATCGACCGGGTGGAACTGCGCCGCCGCAACATGGTGGGGCCGGAGGCGATGCCGCACAGCACGCCGATGGGCAAGACCTACGACAGCGGCGACTTCAAGACCGTGCTCGACCATGCGCTGAAGACCATGGACTGGGCCGGGTTCGAGGCGCGCCGGGCGGCGGCGGCGGCGAAGGGCAAGCGGCGCGGCATCGGGCTGGCCTATTACCTGGAGGCGACCGGCGGCGCGCCGACCGAGCGGGCGGAGATGCGCTTCACCGATGACGGATATGTGGACGTGTATGTCGGCACCCAGTCCACCGGCCAGGGGCACGAGACCGCCTATGTCCAGCTCACCGTCGATCGGCTGGGCGTGCCCGGCGAGCGGGTGCGGGTGAAGCAGGGCGACACCGACACCATCCCCGAGGGCGGCGGCACAGGCGGCGCGCGCTCGCTGTATTCCGAAGGGCAGGCGATCTATGCCACCGCCGCGACCGTGATCGAGAAGGGCCGCCGCGCCGCCTCCGAGGCGCTGGAGGCGGCGATGGCCGACATCGTGTTCGAGGCCGGGCGCTTCTCGGTCACCGGCACCGACCGCGGCATCGGCATCATGGAACTGGCCGCCACCCAGCGCGCCCGCGTGGCCAAGGGCGAGGACGCGACGCTGCTGGACGCCGCCGAGATCGCCAATATCGATGCCCATACCTTCCCCAATGGCTGCCATATCGCCGAGGTGGAGGTCGATCCCGAGACCGGCATGGTGCAGGTGGTGCGCTATTCGGTGACCGACGACGTGGGCAAGGCGGTCAACCCGATGATCGTGCGCGGCCAGGTGCATGGCGGCGTGGCGCAGGGCTTCGGCCAGGCGGTGCTGGAGAACACCGCCTATGACCGCGAGTCCGGCCAATTGCTGGCCGGCAGCTTCATGGACTACGCGCTGCCGCGCGCCGACGACCTGCCGGACATCGAGGTGGACCTGATCGAAGTGCCCTGTGGCACCAACCCGCTGGGCGTGAAGGGTGCGGGCGAGGCCGGCGCGGTGGGCAGCCCGCCGGCGGTGATGAACGCCATCGTGGATGCGCTGACCCCGGCGGGCGTCACCCATCTCGACATGCCCGCCACCCCGGAGAAGGTCTGGAAAGCGATCACGGCCGCCCGTGCCGCCTGACCGGCGCGGGCCAGCCGGGGGGAACAACAAGGATGCGCACGCAGGTCGGCATCGTCGGCGCCGGGCCGGCCGGCCTGCTGCTTGGCCACCTGCTGCACCTGGCCGGCATCGACAGCGTAATCCTGGAGGCGCGGTCGCGCGCGCATGTGGAAAGCCGCATCCGCGCCGGCGTGATGGAGCACCAGGCGGCCGAACTGCTGCGCGCCGCCGGGCTGGGCGCGCGGATGGACCGCGAGGGGCTGGTGCATCACGGCGTGGTGCTGCGCTTCGGCGGCGCCAGTCATCGCATCGACCTCACGGAGCTCTCCGGCGGCCGCTCGATCATGGTCTATGGCCAGCACGAGGTGGTGCGCGACCTGATCGCCGCCCGGCTGGCGGCCGAGCTGCCGATCCTGTTCGACGCCGATTGCGTCGCGGTGGATGGGTTCATGGCGGGGTCGCCGCGCATCGCCTTTCGCCACGACGGCGCCGCGCAAACGCTGGAGTGCGACATCATCGCCGGCTGCGACGGTTTCCACGGCATCTGCCGCCCGGCCATGCCCACGGGGACGCTGCGCGAGTTCGACCGCAGCTATCCGTTCGGCTGGCTCGGCATCCTGGCGGAGGTGGCTCCGGCCAGTGAGGAACTGGTCTATGCGAGCCACGATCGCGGCTTCGCGCTGCTGTCGATGCGCAGCCCGACGGTCAGCCGGCTCTATCTTCAGGTGGCGCCCGACGAGGACCTGGGCCAATGGCCGGATTCGCGCATCTGGGACGAGTTGCGCCTCCGGCTGGCCGACGAGGCCGGCTTCGTGCTGCCCGAGGGCCCAATCCTGCAAAAGGGCGTCACCGCCATGCGCAGCTACGTCGCCGAGCCGATGCAGGCGGGGCGGCTGTTTTTGCTGGGGGATGCCGCCCATATCGTGCCGCCGACCGGCGCCAAGGGCATGAACCTGGCCTTCGCCGACGTGGCGGTGCTGGCCCGCGCGCTGGACGCCTGGTTCGCCAGCGGCGATGCGGCGCTGCTGGACGCCTATTCCGCCACCGCGCTGCGCCGGGTGTGGAAGGCCGAGCGGTTTTCGTGGTGGATGACCTCGCTGCTGCACCGCTTCGACAGCCACGGCCCGTTCGAGCGCCGCATGCAGCTGGCCGAACTGGACTACATCACCTCATCCCCGATCGGCGCAGCAACCTTGGCAGAAAACTACGTCGGCCTGCCGGTAGGCTGACAAGGCAACCGAATAAAGTTTTTTTGCTTCTTTATTTTCAAACAAAGAAGACTGTTCTTTTTTGAAAAAAGAACCAAAAAACTTTCATTCGTTTTAGACGCCTCCCCACACCTCGCGCGCGACCTCGACGCACAACTCCAGTTTGCGCCATTGCTGGTCCTCGGTGAGCAGGTTGCCTTCCTCGGTGCTGGCAAAGCCGCATTGCGGGCTCAGCGCCAGTTGTTCCAGCGGCAGGTATTTGCTGGCCGTCTCCAGCCGGCGCTTCAGCGCGTCCTTGCTTTCCAGCTCGCCGGTCTTGCTGGTGACCAGGCCGAGCACGACCACCTTGTTTCCGCGCGGCACGAAACGCAGCGGCTCGAACCCGCCGGCGCGGTCGGTGTCGTATTCCATGAAATAGGCATCGACGCCGATCGCGTTGAACAGCACCTCGGCCACCGGCTCGTAGCCGCCGGTGGCGACGAAGGTGGAGCGGAAATTGCCCCGGCAGAGATGCATCGAGATGGTCATGTCGGCCGGCCGGCCCTCGATGGCGCGGTTGATCAGGCCGGCATAGATCTCCAGCAGCCCCTCCACATGCTCGCCGCGCGCCTTCAGGGCGGCGATCTGCTCGGGGTCGCAGAGATAGGCGATGTTGACCTCGTCAAGCTGAAGGTAGCGGCAGCCGGCGCCGGCGAAGGCGCGCACGGCATCGTGATAGGCGGTACCCAGATCGGCGAAGAAACCGTCCAGGTCCGGATAGATGCTGCGGTCGATCGACTGCCGGCCGCCGCGGAAATGCACCACGCTGGGGGCCGGGATGGTCTGCTTGGCGACAGCAGTCGAGACATGCGAGGCGACGAATTTATAGTCGTCGATGAACACCGGCCGCTGCCAGGCGATGCGGCCGTTCACCCGCAGCATATGCGGCAGCTTCACGCCGCCCTTGAACTCGATCTTCTGCTCCGGCGTGTAAAGCTCGCAGCCGGCCAGCCCGGCGACGAAATCGTAATGCCAGTAGGCGCGGCGGTATTCGCCGTCGGTGGCGGCGCGCAGGCCCAGCGATTCCTGCTTGCGGATGGCCTCGGCGATATGCCGGTCCTCGATCTCGCGCAGGGCGGCGTCCGGCAATGTGCCGGCGGCATGGGCGGCACGCGCCTCGCGCAGGGCCGGCGGGCGCAGCAGGCTGCCGACATGGTCGGCGCGGAACGGCGGGCGGGTGCGGGGCGCGAGGGCGGCGGGAGCGAGGGTGCTGGACATTGGCGGTTCCTCCGTTCCGCCTGTTTTCGCGCGCCGGCGCGGTTTCGTCAAAGCGAGGCGCATGGACCGCGGGCGGCGGACGGACTATCCCGTCGCGCGAACGCCGCACCTGCCGCAACATGGGTTTCGCGCCGCATGAACCTCCCCCGCCTGCTCTCCACCCTGGTCGAACGCAGCAGCCGCCACGCGGTGGCGGTGGTGCTCGGCGGCCTGCTGCTGGCCGTCCTGGCCGGCTGGCTGGCCGCCTCCCGGCTGGGGGTGACCACGGACACCACCACGCTGTTCTCCTCCAGCCTGCCCTGGCGGCAGCTCGACATCGCGATGGCGCGCGATTTCCCGCAGTTCCAGGACCTGCTGGTAGCGGTGGTCGATGCCGCCAGCCCGGAAGTGGCCGAGCAGACCGCCGCCGACCTCACCAAGGCGCTGGCCGCCGATCCCGCGCATTTCACCCAGGTCCGCCAGCCCGACGCCTCGCCGTACCTGGAGAAGGTCGGGCTGATGTTCCTCGACACCAAGGCGCTGGGCGGGGTGCTGGACAAGACCATCGACGCCCAGCCCTTCCTGGGCCAGCTCTCCGCCGACCCCAGCGCGCGCGGGCTGTTCGCGGCGATGGCGCTGATGGCGATGGGGGTGGAGCAGGGGCAGGCCGACCTCGCCCCGTTCGCGCCGGCGCTGCAGGCGTTCCATGCCGCGCTGGCCGGCGCGCTGGCCGGGCATCCGGCGCCGCTGTCGTGGCAGCGGCTGCTGGGCGGCGGGCTGGCCGACCAGGCGGGGCCGTACCGCATCGTGCTGGCCCGCCCGGTGCTGGATTACGGCGCACTGGAACCCGGCGGGGCCGCGAGCGCCGCGCTGCGCGCGGCGGCGGCGAAGCTGGAATTCGTGCAGTCGGGGCTGGCGCATGTGCGGCTGACCGGCTCGGTGGCGCTGGCCGACGAGGAGTTCGCCACCGTGGCCGAGGGGGCGGCGGCGGCGACCGCGGTGAGCATCGTGCTGGTGCTGCTGTGGCTGGTGCTGGCGGTGCGGTCGTGGCGGCTGATCGTGCCGATCGCGGCCACGCTGGCGCTGGGGCTGGCGCTGACCAGCGCCTTCGCGGCACTAGCGGTGGGCAAGCTGAACCTGATCTCGGTGGCCTTCGCCATCCTGTTCGTGGGCATCGCGGTGGATTTCTCCATCCAGTTCTGCGTGCGCTACCGCGAGATGCGGCTGGCCCATGGGGGGGCAGAGATGGCGTTGCGGGCCACCGCGATGACGGTGGGGCCGCAGGTGCTGGTGGCCGCCATCGCCGCCGCCGCCGGCTTCCTGGCTTTCGTGCCGACCGATTTCAGCGGCGTGGCAGAACTGGGGCTGATCGCCGGCATGGGCATGCTGATCGCCTTCGCCTGCACGCTGGGCTTCCTGCCGGCAGCCCTCACGCTGGCGCGCCCGCGCGGCGAGGTGGGTGAGATCGGCTATGCCTGGGCCGGGGCGCTGGAGCGGCGGGTGGTGCGCGCCCGCGCGCCGGTGCTGGCCGGGTTCGCCACGCTGGCGCTGCTCGGGCTGCTGCTGCTGCCGCATCTGCGCTTCGACAGCGACCCGCTGCACACCAAGGACGCCTCCACCGAGGCGATGCGCACGCTGCACGACCTGATGGGCAGCCCGCTGACCAGCCCCTACACCGCCGACATCCTGGCGCCCTCGCGCGAGGCCGCCGACGCCCTGGCGGCCCGGCTGCGCAAGCTGAAGCTGGTGGACCAGGTGGTGACGCTGTCGAGCTTCGTGCCCGAGGATCAGAAGGCCAAGCTGCCGCTGATCGCCGATGCGGCCTCCATCCTCGGCGCCACGCTGGCGCCGCGCTCGCCGGCGGCACCGGTGAAGCCGGACGACATCCGCCTGGCTGCCCGCACCGCGCTGGCGCAGATCGACGAGGCGGCGCCGAAACTGGCCAAGGACGACCCGCTGATGCTGATCGGCGGCGACCTGCGGGCGCTGTCCAAGGCGCCCGACGACATATTGATGGCGACCAACGAGGCGCTCACCCGCTTCCTGCCGCGCCAGCTCGACCGGCTGCGGCGCGCGCTGGACGCCGCCCCGGTGACCGTGGCGGACATCCCGCCCGAGCTGGCGCGCGACTGGGTGCTGCCGGACGGGCAGGTGCGGGTGCAGGCGGTGGCGGTGGCGGCGGCGCAGGACTCCCAGGGCCTGCACGATTTCGTGGCCGAGGTGCGCGGCGTGGCCCCGGATGCCGGCGGCTCGGCGGTGAGCATCGTGGGCAGCGCGGACACCATCGTCGGCGCCTTCCGCACCGCGGCGATCGGGGCGATCCTGGCGATCACGCTGCTGCTGGGGCTGGCGCTGCACCGGGTGGCCGATGTCGCGCTGACCATGGCGGCGCTGCTGCTGTCGGCGCTGATGACGGTGGTGGTGACGGTGGCGCTGCATCTGCCGCTGAATTTCGCCAATATCATCGCGCTGCCGTTGCTGCTGGGGGTGGGCGTGTCGTTCAATATCTACTTCGTGATGAACTGGCGGGCCGGGCACCGGCGCTTCCTGGGCACGGCGACGGCGCGGGCCATCCTGTTCTCGGCGCTGACCACCGCCACCGCCTTCGGGTCGCTGGCGGCCAGCCGGCATCCGGGCACCGCCAGCATGGGGCTGCTGCTGCTGATCAGCCTGGGCTGCACCCTGGCGGTGACGCTGATCTTCCTGCCGGCGCTGCTGGCGGGCGAGGAGGGGGAAAAATGAAGCGCCTGCTCGCCGCCGCCCTGTTCTACCTGGCCGCCTCGCCCTGCCTCGGCGCAGAGCCGGCGCGGGCGGGATGGGACGATTTCCACGTCATCATGTGGCAGGGGCAGAGTGCGTCGCGCTATCGTGCCCTGCATGGACTGGGAGTGGATGCCGGCAAGCTGTTCGGCTTCCGCGGGCCGATCGATCCGGCCGAGCTGAAGGCACGGCTGGCGCCGCTGGAGCAATCGGCCACGCCGTTCTACGTGGAGAACATCGCCACCGATTTCTACGCCGCCTACCACCGCTGGACGCCGGAGCATCCGAGGCAGGTGACTTGGCTGTTCGACGAGGCCAAACGCCGCTACCGCGCCAACCCCGCCGATCCCGCGGCGTTCATGCGCACGCCCAGCCTGTCCGACCCGGCATGGCTGGAGCGGATCGCGCAGCGGCTGCGCGCGCATGGGGCGGCGTTCGCGCCGCTGCGGCCGCTGTACTACAGCCTGGGCGACGAGACCGGGATCGCCGATCTGGCGGCGGCATGGGATTTCGACCGCTCGCCGGAGTCGCTGGCGGCCATGCGGGTGTGGCTGCGCGCGCAGTACGGCTCGCTGGCCGCGCTGAACCGCCAGTGGGGGAGCGCGTTCGCCGGCTGGGACGCGGTGGTGCCGCAGACCACCACCCAGGCGCTGGCGCGCACCGACGGCAATTATGCCGCCTGGACCGATTTCCGCAGCTTCATGGACGGCGCCTTCGCCCACGCGCTGCGCGTCGGCACCGACGCGGTGCATGCCGGCGACCCGGCCGGGCTGGCGGGCATCGAGGGCACCCAAGCGCCCGGCCCCGGCGGCTACGACTACATCCGGCTGGCCGGCGCGGTGGACGTGATGGAGATGTACGCCGGCGGCGACAGCATCGACATCGCGCGCTCGTTCAACCCCGGGCTGGTGGTGCTGACGACCAGCTTCGGCGCCGGGCCCGAGGAGTTGCGGCGGATATGGCACAGCCTGCTGCTGGGCGCGCGCGGCCTGCTGATCTGGGACGATTCCGGCGATTTCGTGAGCGATTCCGGCACGCCGAACACACGGGCGCGCGAAATGGCGCCGCTTTTGCGCGAATTGCGCGACGGGCTGGGGGCGCAGCTGATCGCCAGCCCGCCGGCGCCGGGGCCGGTGGCCATCCTGTATTCCCCGCCCAGCCAGCACGTGCTGTGGCTGCTGGCCCGGCGCGGCGAGGCGACGCCGTGGACCGAGCGGACCTCGGCAATCGAGGGGGCGGACGATAACCCGATGCGCGTGGCGATCGGCGCGGCGGTGCGCGGGCTGACGCATCTGGGGCTGACGCCGCGCTTCGTGTCGCCGGCGATGCTGGCGGACGGGGTGTTGCAGGGCGCGCAGGCGCCGCGTGCCCTGGTGCTGCCGCAGGCGGTGGCGCTGTCCCCGGCCGAGGCGGCGGCGATCCGTCGCTTTGTGGCGGCGGGCGGCGTGGTGGTGGCCGACGGCACGCCGGGGCAGTACGACGGGCATGGCACACGGCAGGCCACGCCGCTGCTGGCCGACCTGGCGACCAGGCTGGTGCCGCTCGACCAATTGGCGCCGGCGCTGGCGGCGGCCGGGGTGTCGGCGGGGTTCGTGCTGCGCCATCCCGATGGCCGGCCGGTCACCGACGTGGCGGTGCGGGTGTTGCGCAACGGCGGGGTGACGCTGCTGGGGCTGGAGCGCGACGCGACCGGCCCGGCCGAACCCGTGGAACTGGTGCTGCCGGCGCCCGCCGCCATCCACGACCTGCGTACCGGCGAGGGCGCGGCGCAGGCGAGCCGGTTCGCGGTGACGCTCGATCCGGTGGCGCCGACGCTGCTGGCGATCGCGCCGCAGCCATTGCCGCTGCCGGTGCTGCGCGGCCCGGCGCGTGTGGCCGCGGGGCATGCGGCCAGTTGGACGGTGTCGCTGTCAGGCCCCTCCCCGGCCGCCGTGCAGGCGCTGCGGGTGCGGGTGGTCGGCCCGGACGGGGCGGTGGTGGCGGCCTATTCCGGCACCGGCCTGCTGCGGGACGGCACCGCCACCTGGACGGTGCCGTTCGCCGCCACCGACGCGCCGGGGGATTGGCGGGTGGAGGTGACCGACATGCTAGGCGGCGGGGTGGCCCGGGCCTCGCTGAGACTGGACCATCCCTGATGCCAACCGCGTGACCGGCTAAGTCATCAAGGTAAGCAGTGGGGCAAGGCAAGCAGCGGGGCTTTGCCCCGCACCCCACCAGGGGCCGAGCCCCTGGACCTCAAGACATGGGCGGGTCTGGGCGGAGCCCAGCGTTGGGCGGGTCTGGGCGGAGGCCAGCGTTGCTTGCTTCCCTCAACCAGCCAGCCCGCCGGCCGCGTCAGCCGCCGGGCGGTGCCAGTTCCAGCCGCAGCACCACATCCGGCTGGCGCTTGCGGTTGAAGACGTTGCCGCTGGCCAGGGTCTGGCCATTCGTGTGCCCCTCCAGCGCCCGCACCGAGGCATCACGCACGATGATGAAGTTCAGCGTCACCTGCTGGCGGCTGCGCCCCTGCGCCGGCAGGAAGATCGCGCCCTTGCGGCCCTTCTCGAAATCCAGGATCTCGGCGGTGCCGATGGAGCGCGGCTGCAGCGTCACATAGGTTCCCGCGCTGACGAACTGGATGGAGAGCAGGAAGCGCTCCGGCAGCGAGTCGACCGTGAGCGGCAGCAGCGCCTGGCAGCCGCTGGCCGGGCAGGCGACTTCCACCGGGTCGCCCATCGGCTGCTCGGCCGGGCCGAGCTGGATGATCTTCACCAGCCTGGTGTCCGCGCCGATCAGGTCGCCGGGAGCCGACGGGGCGACCGGCTGGGCGTGCGCCGGCGCCATCAGGCAGGCCAGCACCATGGCGACGGCCCCGGCCCACGCGCCGACGGCGCCGCGGGGCGGGCGGTTGGGCCGGGATGGGGCTGGGGTCGGCATGGGCGTTGCGAAAGCCTCCGCGAATGGGCCGGCGCCAGGGGGTCGGGTCAGGCCGCGTCCGCCGCGCGTCCACGCTTGGCGGGCAGCGGGACGGCGGCGGTTCGGCCGTCATCGGGGCTGCCCAGCGCGTCCAGCAGCGCATCGCGCAACTGGGCGAGCCGCCGCTCGTTTTCAACCTTCAGGCCGAACACATCCTTGACATAGAACACGTCCACAGCGCGCTGGCCATAGGTGGTGACGTGCGCGGACGCGATCTGCAGCCCCTGGTCGCTGATCGCCGCGGTCACGTCGTGCAGCAGGCCCGGCCGGTCGCGGCCGTTCACCTCCAGCACGGTGTGGGTGTTGGAGGCATGGTTGTCGATCACCACGCGCGGCGGCACGTGCATGGCGCGCAGCCGGGCGCCAAGCAGGGTCTGCGACATCTTGCGGATTTCGGTGGACAGGCGCAGCCGGCCGGACAGCGACTGTTCGATCAGCACCGACAGCCGCGCCAGCTTGGCCGGCGCGTCGATCACGTTGCGCGCGGCGTCCTGGATCCAGAACGTGTCCAGCGCCATGCCGTTGGTCAGCGTATGGATGCGGGCATCGACGATCGAGGCCCCGGCGACGGCGAGCGCGCCGGCGATGCGGCTGAACAGCCCGGCATGGTCGGCGGCGTAGACGGTCACCTCGGTCACCGCCCGGTCTGGCAGCGGCTGGGTTTCCACGGTGAGCGGGGCGCCGCGCTGCTCGGCCTGGCGGATCAGCCGGGCGTGGCGGGCGTGGCTTTCCGGGTCGAAGGAGAGCCAGTAGCCGGGGTAGCCGAGGGCTAGGTATTTCTCCAGGTCGTCGGCCGACCAGCCCGGCAGCAGCAGGGCGGCGGCCTGGCGGGCGCGCGAGACGCGCACGTCGCGCTCGGTGGTGGACAGGCCGCCGGCCAGCACCTCGCCCACGCGGGCATACAGGTCACGCAGCAGCGTGGCCTTCCAGCCGTTCCACACCTTGGGCGAGACGGCGCGCATGTCGGCCACCGTCAGCACCAGCAGCAGGCGCAGCCGCTCGGGCGACTGGATGGTCTCGACCAGGTCGAGGATGGTCTTGGGATCGTCGATATCGCGCTTGAAGGCGGTCTGGCTGAGCAGCAGATGGTGCAGCACCAGCCATGAGACCATCTCGGTCTCCTCGGCGGACAGGCCCAGCGTCGGGCCGACCACCTGCGCCACCTCGGCGCCCAGTTCGGAATGGTCGCCGCCGCGGCCCTTGGCGATGTCGTGCAGCAGCATCGCCACATACAGCGCCCGGCGCGATTGCAGGTGGTCTACCAGGCCCGAGGCGACCGGCGCGATCTCGGCCAGTTCGCCGCGCTCCAGCGTGTTGAGCACGCGCACCGCCTCGATGGTGTGCTCGTCCACGGTGAACACGTGATAGGTATCGAACTGCATCTGGCCCACCACCCGCGCCCAGTCGGGCAGGAAGCGGCCGAGCAGGCCGGTCTCGTTCAGGATGGCCAGCCAGCGCGCCCCGTCGGCGCGGTTATGCGCGGCGTCGCGGCCGCAGAGCAGGTCGAGGAACAGGGCCGCCGCCTCGGGGTTGTCGCGCAGGTCCTGGGCGCGGCGCTCGTTGCGGATCATGCCGCGGACGGCCAGCGGATGCAGCTTGAGGTCGCGGTCGCGCGCCACCTGCAGGATGCGCAGCATCTGGATGGGCTCCTGGTGGAACTCCCGCCCCTTGACCGGCAGCAACTGCCCATCGGCCAGCATGAAGCCGGCGGCGGCCACCGCCGGTTCGGCGCGGCCGGCGGTGGCCGGCGGTCCGAGGGCGGCGCGCACCAGAGCCGGCTCCAGCACCCGGGTCAGGCGGATCACCTCGCGCGCGGTCAGGAAATAATGGCGCATGAAGCGCTCCACCCCGTCCTGGCGGGAGCGGCGGGTGTAGCCCATGCGGGCGCCGACCACCGGCTGCAGGTCGAAGGTCAGGCGTTCCTCGGCGCGGCCGGCGACGTAATGCAGGTGGAAACGCAGCGCCCAGAGGAAATTCCATGAGCGCAAGGCCAGCCGCGCCTCGGACGGCGTGATGATGCCGCCGGCCGGCCCGGCCGGGTCGGCCAGTTCGGCCATGCTGGTGGTGCCGAAGATATAGCGGGCGATCCAGTACAGCGTCTGCAGGTCGCGCAGGCCGCCGCGCCCTTCCTTGATGTTCGGCTCCACCACGAAGGCGCTGTCGCCGTAGCGGCGGTGGCGGGCGGCGCGCTCGGCCTGCTTGGCGGCGATGTAGCCGGCGGCCCCCGCCTCGGTGCAGGCGGTGCGGAAGGTGGCGGCGAAATCGATGAACAGCGCGGCGTCCCCGGTCACCCGCCGGGCGTCCAGCAGCGAGGTGCGCACGGTGTGGTCGCCGCGCGCCTCGGTCAGGCAGTCGGCCTTGGAGCGGGTGGCGTGGCCGACCTTCAGGCCGAGATCCCACAGGAAATACAGCATGAACTCGACCACGCGCTGCACCTGCGCGGTCGGGCGGCCATCGGTGAGGAACAACAGGTCGATATCGCTGAACGGCGCCAGCACGCCGCGGCCATAGCCGCCGGTGGCGGCGATCGCCAGCCGGCCGGAGCGGCCAAGCCCCCACAACCCGCCGCCGGCGGTGCCGCCGACACTGGCCACGGCATGGTCGAACAATTCGGCGATCAGCCCGTCGGTCAGCCCCGCCAGCATCCGCGCCGCCTTCAGCCCGGGCAGGTTGCCCAGTTCGAACGTGTCGCGCACATGCGTCTGGATGCGGGCGAGGTGGCGGCGGAACACCCCCAGCGCCGCATCGCGCGGCAGCGGGCCGGCCACCGCCTCGCTCGCCGCGGCCAGCGACTGGCGCAGCAGCGCGGCGACATCCTGGGGCGATTCGGGCAGGGGTGCGGGAGGGAGCATTCTTGTGATGTTATCTACTCGCCGCCCGTCGCAACAGGGAGCAATGCGCGCAATTTGTAGATGGCGGCCAATGCGTCGCGCGGCGTCAGGGCATCGGGGTCCAGCGCGGCCACCGCGGCCAGCAGATCGGCCCCCGGCGCCAACGCCGCGGGCACCTCCGCCCGGGGTGGTTCGGCGGGGGGCGGCGCGGCGGCGGCGAACAGCGGCAGGGCGGCGGCCTCGGTCAGCCGGCCGGCGCGGCTCTCCAGCGCCGCCAACAGCGCGCCGGCGCGGCGCACCACCGGGGCGGGCACGCCGGCCAGCCGCGCCACATGCACGCCCCAGCTTCGCCCCCCCGCCCCTTCGGCCACTTCGTGCAGGAATACAACGTCCTGCTTCCATTCCTTCACCCGCATGGTGTGCGGCGACAGGCGGGGGAGCTCTGCTGTCAGTTGCGCCAGCTCATGGAAATGGGTGGCGAAGATGGTGCGGCAGCGCACCGTGTTGTGCAGCGCCTCCAGCACCGCCCAGGCGATCGCCAGCCCGTCCAGCGTCGCGGTGCCGCGGCCGATCTCGTCCACCACCACCAGGCTGCGCGGGCCGGCCTGATGCAGGATGGCGGCGGTCTCGGTCATTTCCACCATGAAGGTGCTGCGCCCGCGCGCGAGGTCGTCGGCCGCGCCCACGCGGCTGAACAGCCGGTCCACCACGCCGATCCGCGCGGCGGCGGCCGGCACCGGCAGCCCGGCCTGGGCCAGGATCACCGCCAGCGCGTTCTGCCGCAGATAGGTGGACTTGCCGGCCATGTTCGGGCCGGTCAGCAGCAGCACGCGGCGGTCGCCGGACAGGTCGCAGTCGTTCGGCACGAAGGCGGCGCTGCCGGCCAGGGCCGCCTCCACCACCGGGTGGCGGGCGGCGACTAGGCGGAAGCTCTCGTCGTCGGCCAGTTCCGGTCGGCACCAGGTGCCGGATTCGGCCAGCCGCGCACAGGACTGCGCCACGTCCAGCCGGGCCAGGGCCGCCGCACAGGCGGCCAGCGCATCGGCGTGGCGCAGCGTGGCGGCGACGAGATGGGCGAACACCAGGCGCTCGCGGGCGGCGGCGCGCTCGGCGGCCTCGCTGATGCGCCGGTCCAGCTCGGACAGCTCGGCGCAGGTGAAGCGGGCGCCGTTGGCCATGCCCTGGCGCAGCGTGAGGTCGGGGTGGTCGCGCAGCTTCTCCACCGCGGCGGCCGGCGCCTCGATGATATAGCCGAGCTGGGCGTGGTGGCGGATCTTCAGGCTGGCGACGCCGTAGCGCTGCGCGTAGTCCAGTTGCAGCCCGGCGATCACCCGCCGGCTGTCGTCGCGCAGCGTGCGCTCGGCGTCCAGCTCGGCGTCGAAACCAGGGGCGATGGCGCCGTCGTCCAGGCGCAGCGGTGCGGGGTCGGCCAGGGCGGCGGCGAGTTGCGCGGCCAGCGCGGCCTCCACCGCCAGCGCCTCCGCCGCGTCGGCCAGGAAGCGGGGCAGAGGGCCGGCCAGGATGGCCCGCGCGGCGTCGGCGGCTGCCAGCCCGTCGCGCAGGCCGGCGAGGTCGCGCGGGCCGCCGCGCCCCAGCGACAGCCGGGCCAGGGCGCGCGCCATGTCCGGCGCCCCGCGCAGCGCCGCGCGCAGGGCGGTAGCCGCCTGCGGGTTGGCCAGCAGCCAGGACCAGCCGTCCTGGCGGGCGGCGATGGCCGGGATCTCGGTGAGCGGGGCGGCCAGGAATTCGGCCAGCAGCCGCGCGCCGGCGGCGGTGGTGGTGCGCTGCACGGCGGCCAGCAGGGTGAAGGCGGTGCCGCCGTCGCGGGCGCGGGTGATCTCCAGGCTGGCGCGGGTGGCGCCGTCCAGCTCCAGCCGCCCCGCCTCGCCCACCGGCAGCGGGTGTTGCAGGCGCGGCAGCTTGCCGGCGCCGCTGGCGCGCACATAGTCCAGCGCCTGCCAGGCGGCCTCGGCCTCGGCATCGCTGAAGCTGCCGAAGGCATCCAGGCTGGCCGCCCCGAACGCCTCGGCCAGCCGGGCGCGGGCCTGGCCGGATTGCACCGGCGGCGGCTCAGGCGCGCGCCGCGCCTCCCAATCGGCCAGCGGAATGGCCGCGGGGGCGAGTATCTCGGCCGGATCCAGCCGCCCCAGCAGCGCCGGCAGGGCGGCGGCGGCGGCGGATTGCGTCTCGAACAGCCCGGTGGAGACATCCAGCCAGGCGGCGCCGATGCGCCCGCCATCGGCCGCCAGCGCCAGCAGCAGATTGGGGCGGCTGGCATCCAGCAGCGCGTCCTCTGTCAGCGTGCCGGGGGTGATGAGGCGCACCACCTCCCGCCTGATCGGCGCCTTGCCGGTGCGCGCCTTCGGGTCCTCCATCTGCTCGGCCACCGCCACGCGGAAGCCGCGGCGGATCAGGCGGGACAGGTAAGCCTCGGCGGCATGCACCGGCACGCCGCACATGCGGATCGGCTGGCCGGCATGCTCGCCCCGGCTGGTCAGCTGGATGTCCAGCGCGGCGGCTGCCTGTTCGGCGTCGCCGAAGAACATCTCGTAGAAATCGCCCATGCGGAAGAACAGCAGCGCGTCCGGGTGCGCGGCCTTGGCGGCGAACCACTGTGCCATCGCCGGGGTGGCGCCCTCGGCGGTGGGCGGCCCGGGGAGCGGATGCTTATGGGTCATAACATTCATCTAGCGAACCCCGCCGCATCTGCGAAGCGGGTGGCTTCCCCCGGCCGGCGTTGTGCGTCCATGATGGCGCAACGACGCACTCAGATTTGGGGGAATATCCAATGGCCGACGGCAGCCACGATCCGCGAACCGCCCGCATTTCGGGCGAAGAGGCGCTGGCGATGCACGCGGCCGCCCCGGCCGGCAAGCTGGCGACCCGCCTGACCAAGCCGCTGACCACCGCGCGCGACCTGTCGCTGGCCTATTCGCCCGGCGTCGCCGAGCCCTGCCTGCACATCGCCCGCGACCCCTCGCTGGCCTACGACTACACCAGCAAGGGCAACATGGTGGCCGTGGTCAGCAACGGCACCGCCGTGCTGGGGCTGGGCAACCTGGGCGCGCTGGCCGGCAAGCCGGTGATGGAGGGCAAGGTGGCGCTGTTCAAGCGCTTCGCCGATGTCGACGGCATCGACCTGTGCATCGACACCGAGGACGTGGACCAGCTGGTGAACGCCGTGCGCTACCTCGGCCCCAGCTTCGGCGGCATCAACCTGGAGGACATCAAGGCGCCCGAGTGCTTCGTGATCGAGCAGCGGCTGCGCGAGCTGATGGACATCCCGGTGTTCCATGACGACCAGCACGGCACCGCCATCGTCGCCGCCGCCGGGCTGATCAACGCCTGCCACCTGACCGGGCGGACGCTGCGCGACACCAAACTGGTGGTCAACGGCGCCGGCTCGGCCGCCATCGCCTGCGTGGAGCTGCTGAAGGCGATGGGCATGCGCCCGGAACACATCATCCTGGCCGACACCAAGGGCGTGGTCTTCCAGGGCCGCACCGAGGGCATGAACCAGTGGAAATCGGCCCACGCCTCCACCACCAAGGCCCGCACCCTGCTGCAGGCGATCGAGGGGGCGGACGTGTTCTTCGGCCTGTCGGTGAAGGGCGCGCTGACCCAGGAGATGGTGCGCGCCATGGCCGACAAGCCGATCATCTTCGCCATGGCCAACCCCGATCCCGAGATCACGCCCGAGGAGGCGCGCGCCGCCAGCCCGCACGCCATCATCGCCACCGGGCGCAGCGACTACCCCAACCAGGTCAACAACGTGTTGGGCTTCCCCTATATCTTCCGCGGTGCGCTGGACGTGCGCGCCAGCACCATCAACGAGGCGATGAAAATCGCCGCCGCCGAGGCGCTGGCGCAGCTGGCGCGCGAGGACGTGCCGGACGAGGTGAACGCGGCCGGCGGCGGCAAGCGGCTGCAATTCGGCCCGGAATACATCATCCCCAACGCCTTCGACCCGCGCCTGATCAGCCGCCTGCCGCCGGCCGTGGCCAAGGCGGCGATGGACAGCGGTGTCGCCCGCAAGCCGCTGGCCGACCTGCGCCGCTACGCCCGCGAGCTGTCCGGCCGGCTGGACCCCACAGCCAACGCGCTGGACGGCATTTCCGAGAGCGTGCGCGCCGACCCGCGCCGGGTGGTGTTCGCCGAGGGCGAGGAGGAGAAGGTGGTGCGCGCCGCCGTCGCCTTCCGCAACGCCGGCTATGGCACCCCGGTGCTGATCGGGCGCGAGGACCGGGTCTGCGCGACCATGGCGGCCCTCGGCCTGGGCCAGACCGAGGGCATCGAGATCCATAACGCCCGGCTGTCGCAGGCCAACCAGAAATACGCCAATTTCCTGTTCAACCGGCTGCAGCGCAAAGGCTTCCTGGCGCGCGACTGCCAGCGCATGGTCAACCAGGACCGCAACGTGTTCGCCGCCTGCATGGTGGCCACCGGCGACGCCGACGCGATGGTGACCGGCCTCACCCGCTCGGTCGCGGTGTGCCTGGCGGATATCGGCCACGTCATCGACGCGGCGCCCGGCGCCGTCAGCTTCGGGCTGACGCTGATGCTGGGCGAGCGCGGGCGGACCATCTTCATCGCCGACACGCTGATGCATTTCCGCCCGGACGCGCAGCAGCTGGCCGACATCGCCATCGGCGCTGCCGCCGCCGCCCGCCGCCTGGGCCATGAACCGCGGGTGGCGCTGCTGTCGCATTCCACCTTCGGCAACCAGATGCACGCCGCCGGCGCGGTGATGCGGGACGCGGTGGCCATCCTGGACAAGCGCGGCGTGGATTTCGAATACGACGGCGAGATGAGCCCGGACGTGGCGCTCGACCCCTCGTTCCGCGCGCTCTACCCGTTCTGCCGTCTGACCGACTCGGCGAACATCCTGGTGATGCCCGGGCTGCACTCGGCCCATATCACCTCGCGCCTGGCGCCCCGGCTGGGCGGGGGCGGCACCATCGGGCCGCTGCTGATCGGGCTCTCCCATCCGGTGCAGCTGGTGCCGATGGATGCCTCGGTGAGCCAGATCGTCGATATCGCCACCCTGGCGGCGCACCAGGCGGCGATACCGTAAGGCGGCGGGCCCGCCGGCCCGTAACGCGGCCGGCCCGCCGCGCGGCGGGCCGGCCGTATCGCTACTTCCAGATCGCTACTTCCAGGCCGGGGCGGAGGCGGCCCATTCGTGGCCGTGCACCAGCCCGTCATCGTGCTCGTGCGCCGGGGTAGCAACAGGCAGCGGGGCGGCGGCAGGCGCCACGGCAGCGACAGGCGGGGGGTCGTCGTGGAACTGCTCGGCCTCGGTGCTGCCGGCGAAGGCGGTGGTGCTGGAGCGGCCGCCGGAGACCGCCAGCGCCACCGCGTCGAAATACCCCACCCCGACCTCGCGCTGGTGGCGCGTGGCGGTATAGCCCTCGGCCTCGGCGGCGAATTCGGCCTGTTGCATCTCGGAATAGGCCGCCATGCCCCGCTCGGCATAGCCGCGGGCCAGGTTGAACATCGACAGGTTCAGGCTGTGGAACCCGGCCAGGGTGACGAACTGGTATTTGTAGCCCATGGCGCCGATCGCCCGCTGGAAGGCGGCGATCTGCTCCGGCGACAGCTTGCGGGCCCAGTTGAAGCTGGGCGAGCAGTTATAGGCCAGCATCTTGCCGGGGAACTCGCGGTGGATGGCGTCGGCGAAGCGCTGCGCCTCCGCCAGGTTCGGCTCGCTGGTCTCCCACCACAGCAGGTCGGCATAGGGCGCATAGGCCAGGCTGCGGGCGATGGCGTAGTCCACCCCGGCATCCGGGCGGATGCGATGGAAGCCCTCCGGCGTGCGCTCGCCGGTCAGGAACGGGCGGTCGCGCTCGTCCACGTCGGCGGTCAGCAACTGGGCGGAATGGCTGTCGGTGCGGCACAGCAGCACGGTGGGCACGCCCTCGACATCGGCGGCGAGGCGGGCGGCGTTGAGGGTGCGGATGTGCTGGCTGATCGGCACCAGCACCTTGCCGCCCAGATGCCCGCATTTCTTCTCGCTGGCGAGCTGGTCCTCGAAATGCACGCCGGCGGCGCCCGCCTCGATCATCGCGCGCATCAGCTCATAGGCGTTGAGCGCGCCGCCGAAGCCGGCCTCGGCATCGGCGATGACGGGGGCCATCCAGTGGGTGGAGCGGTCGCCTTCCAGCGTGGCGATCTGGTCGCAGCGGCGCAGCGCCGCGTTGATCCGCCGCACCACGTTCGGCACGGAATCGACCGGGTAGAGCGACTGGTCGGGATACATCTGGCCGGCGGTGTTGGCGTCGGCGGCCACCTGCCAGCCGGACAGGTAGATCGCCTTCAGCCCGGCCTTCACCTGCTGCACCGCCTGGTTGCCGGTGAGCGCGCCCAGCGTGGGCAGGTAGGGCTCGGTCTTCAGCAGGTGCCACAGCCGGCGGGCGCCCATCTCGGCCATGGTGTGGCGGACACGGAAGCTGCCGGCCAGCCGCTCGACCTCGGCGGCGCTGTAGTCGCGGCGGATGCCGCTGAAGCGCTCGGCGTCGAAGGCGGGGCCGCCGGGCATGCCTTCGGGTTGGCGGGCGATGGTGGGGGTGCGGTGCATATTCGTGTCTCCTTGCGGGATGGGGTGAGTGAATTATTCACATTGCACCTGCGAAAAATATGCTGATGATGCGCAACGCGCTGGAATACAGCAACATTATTCACTGACAGCGGCGCGAATCTGTAAATGGTGTAAATATGGCAGCCCCCCAGATCGGCCGCACCCTCCGCCGCCTGCGCCAGGAGCAGCAGCTCACCCAGGCGGCGCTGGCCACCCGCCTCGGCATCTCCGCCAGCTACCTGAACCTGATCGAGCACGACCAGCGCGGCGTGACCGCCAGCCTGCTGATCAAGCTGGCGGAGACCCTGCGGGTGGACCTGGCGGCCCTGTCCGGCAGCGCCGAACGCCAGTTGGAGGCGCAGTTGCGCGAGGTGTTCGCCGACCCGCTGCTGGGCGCCGAAGCGGTGCCCGACGTCGAGGCCGCCGCCCTGGCCGCCGGCAGCCCGGCCGCCGCGCGCGCCGTGCTGGCGCTGTACCGGGCGCTGCGGGTGGCGCGCGAGGATGCCGGCGGCATCGCCCTGCCCTCCGGCCGGCGCATCCTGCTGCCCACCGAGGAGGCGCGCGACTTCTTCGGCGACCGCGCCAACCATTTCCCGGCGCTGGAACAGGCCGCCGAGGCGCTGGGCGCCGAACTGGCCGCCAGCCCCGCCGAGGCCAACCACGCCATCGCCGAGCGGCTGCGCCGCGCGCATGGCCTGGTGGTGCGGGTGGGGCCGCTGGAGGATGGCGGCCTGCGCCGCTACGACCCGGCCGCGCGGCTGCTGGAGCTGTCGGAGATGCTGCCGCGCGAGAGCCGGGGCTTCCACATGGCCTTTCAGCTCGCCCTGCTGGAGTTGCGGGCGCCGGTGGAGGCGGAGATCGAGCGTGCCGCGCCGTCCTCGCCCGAGGCGGCCGGGCTGATCCGCATCGGGCTGCTGAACTATCTCGCCGCCGCCCTGCTGATGCCCTACGCCGCGTTCCTGGCGGCGGCGCAGGCGCTGCGGCACGACATGGACCGGCTGGCGGCGCGCTTCGGCGTGAGTTTCGAGCAGGCGTGCCAGCGCAGCGCCAGCCTGCAGCGGCCCGGCGCGCGGGGGGTGCCGTTCTTCTTCCTGCGGGTCGATCCGGCCGGCAATGTCACCAAGCGGTTCTCGGCGGCCGGCTTCCCGTTCGCCCGCTACGGCGGCTCCTGCCCGCGCTGGGTGGTGCATACGGCGCTGGCCAGCCCGGGCAGCCTGCGCACGCAGGTGGCACGGCTGCCGGACGGCGCGACCTTCCTGTGCTTCGCCCGCGCGGTGGCCACGCCGGCCACGCGGTGGGGCGACCCGCCGGCGGTACATATCGTCGCCATGGGCTGCGACATCGCCCGCGCCCCCGACCTGGCCTATGCTGACGGGCTGGACCCGGTGCAGGCGGCGGTGGAGATCGGCCTGTCATGTCGTCTGTGCGACCGCCAGGGCTGCCGCAGCCGCGCCTTTCCGCCGCTGGAGCACCGGCTGGCGCTGGACCCGCTGACCACCACCGGGGCCAGCCCCTACCGGTTCGAGGTCCGGCGGAGCTGATATCGCCGGCCGGGATGATCGTCGGTCGAAGGAAGTAAGGCGGGGCGCTGCCCCGTTGCTTGCCTTCGTCAATCAATCATTCGCCCCACTGGCATAACCCCGCGCCGTCCGGCGCTCCATCACCACCATGTACAACCCGGCGACGCAGATCAGCCCGGCGCCGGCCCAGACCGCCGGCAGCGGGATTTCGCCGAACACCAGCCAGCCGAGCACGAAGGCCCAGAGCAGGGCGCTGTATTCCACCGTGGCCATCACCGCGGCCGGGGCCATGCGCGCCGCCTCGAACAGCATGTACTGGCCCAGCCCGCCCAGCACCCCCACACCCGCCAGCAGCAGCATCTGCGCGGGCGTCGGCGCCACCCAGTTGACCGCCGTCAGCACGCCGGTCACCGCGATGAAGCAGACGTTCTGATAGAGCATCTGCAGCAGCGAGCTTTCCCGCCGCGCGATCTGGCGCATCAGCACGATCGCGTAGCCCCACAGGCAGGCCGCCGCCAGCACCAGCAGCGTGGCCAGCGACAGCTTCACCCCGAACGGGTCGCTGGCCAGCAGCACGCCACCGAAGGCGATGCCGAGCGAGATCCAGCGGGCGCGGGTCACATGCTCCCCCAGCAGCCGGATCGCCAGCACCGTGGTGATGATCGGGGCGCTGAAATACAGCGTCAGCAACTGCGCCAGCGGCAGGCTGCGGGCGGCGGTGTAGTAGCAGAGCCAGGCGGTCAGCGTCAGCACGCCACGGCCCAGCAGCGGCAGCTTCAGCGGCGTCGCCACCGCGGCGGCCAGCAGCCGGCCGCGCCCGATCGCCAGGCAGGCGGCCACGATGGTCAGGCTGCGAAAGAACAGCACCTGCCAGACCGGCAGGAAGGCGACCAGGTATTTGTTGGTCGCGTCGTGCATCGAGAACAGGCTGTAGGCCAGCACGCCGAGCAGGATGCCTGGCAGCACGCGCTCCCCGGCGCCGCTCATTGACTTATGCCGCTCATTCGGCCGCGCCGCGCAGGGCGGCGCCGGCGGCCAGCGGGCAGAGCGGCAGGGCGGCGGCCAGCAGCGCGCACAGCAGCAGCAGATGCGGCCGCGCCGCCTGCCCGGCCGCGGCGGCGTCGGCCGCGCCCACGCCGAAGATCAGCACCGGGGCGGCCAGCGGCAGCACCAGCAGCGGCAGCAGCACGCCGCCGCGCCGCGCGCCCAGCACGATCGCCGCCCCCGCGCTGCCCAGCAGCGACAGCACAATGGTGCCCGGCAGCAGCCCGGCCAGCAGCACGGGCACCGCCTCCTCCGGCATGCGCAGCATCACCGCCACCGGGCCGGCCGCCAGCAGCAGCGGCACGCCGGTCACCAGCCAATGCGCCAGCGCCTTGGCCAGCGCCACCGCCGAGGGCGGCAGGCCGCACAGCATCAGCTGGTCCAGCGAGCCGTCGTCGAGGTCGGCGCCGAACAGCCGGTCCAGCGGCAGCAGCGCGGCCAGCAGGGCGCAGACCCAGACGATGCCGGGCGCCAGCCGCCCCAGCGTCTCCGGCGCGGGGCCGATCGCCAGCGGGAACAGGCTGGCGGCGAGCACGAAAAACAGAATCGAGGCCAGCGTATCGCCGCCGTGACGCACCGAAAGCCGCCATTCACGGGCGATAAGGCCCCAAAAACGGGTCATGTACGGCGCCTCACGCCAGCGCCAGCTCGGCCGCGCCGGGCAGCGGCAGGGGTAGATGCGTAGCGGCTATCACTATCCCGCCTGTGTTTCGATGCGATTTCAGCATTTCACCAAACCGGGCCACGCTGGCGGTATCAAGACCCAGGGTCGGCTCGTCCAGCAGCCAGAGCGGCGCCGCGCCCATCGCCAGCCGGGCCAGCGCCAGCCGCCGCTTCTGCCCGGCCGAGAGCATGCGCGTCGGCAATTCCGCCAGCCGGGCGAGGTCCACCGCCGCCAGCGCCCGCGCCACCGCCGCCGGGCCGCCCCAGAAGGCGAGGTTCTCGGCCACGCTCAGCCCGGGCTTCACCGCGTCCTGGTGGCCGAGATAGGCGACGCGGGCGGCATGGGCGGTGCGGTCGGCAAGCGCGTCCTCGCCGGCCCAGAGCAGCCGCCCGGCCTCCGCTCGGCCCAGCCCGGCCAGCAGGCGCAGCAGGGTGGACTTGCCCGAGCCGTTCGGCCCGACCAGCAGCAGCGCGCCGCCGCGCGGCACGGTGAAGGACAGGCCGGCGAACACCAGCCGCTCGCCGCGGATCACCGTCAGCCCCTCGGCCGCCAGCACCGCCTCGCCCACCCCTGGAGCCTCCGCCCCGCCCGCCTGACCCGCCGCCTGCTCCACGCCGCCCCCGAAAACATTACACCGACGCCGAATCGGGCGGGGGGCTGTGTGGACGGCCCCCGGCATGTATGGTTTAAGCCCGCCGCCGGTAACAAACACCGTCCGCACGCCGCAGGGAATCCCTCTTCGTCGGCGCCGGGCGCAACGCAGAGGCACCTTCTCATGAAGAGCATCGGGCAGGACAGCCTGAAGACCCGCCGAACGCTGACCGCGGGGGGCAAGACCTACACCTATTTCTCCATTCCCGAAGCCGCCAAGACCATTGGCGACGTGTCGCGCCTGCCGGTCAGCCTGAAGGTGCTGCTGGAGAACGTGCTGCGGTTCGAGGACGGCCAGGCCTATACCGTGGACGACGCCAAGGCCGTCGCCGGGTGGCTGGCGAACGCCTCCTCGGCCAAGGAAGTGCCGTTCAAGCCCGCCCGCATCCTGATGCAGGACTTCACCGGCGTGCCCGCGGTGGTGGACCTCGCCGCCATGCGCGACGGCATCCTGCGCCTGGGCGGCAACCCGCAGAAGGTGAACCCGCTGGTGCCGGTCGACCTGGTGATCGACCACTCGGTGATGGTGGACGTGTTCGGCACCGCCGACAGCCTGAAGCGCAACGTGGACATCGAGTTCGCGCGCAACGGCGAGCGCTACACCTTCCTGCGCTGGGGCCAGACCGCGTTCGACAATTTCCGCGTGGTGCCGCCCGGCACCGGCATCTGCCACCAGGTGAACCTGGAATACCTCGCCCAGGCTGTGTGGACCGCCGAGCTGGACGGCACCAGCTATGCGTACCCCGACACCCTGTACGGCACCGACAGCCACACCACGATGGTGAACGGCATGGGCGTGCTGGGCTGGGGCGTCGGCGGGATCGAGGCGGAGGCCGCCATGCTCGGCCAGCCGATCGCCATGCTGATCCCCGACGTGATCGGCTTCCGCCTCGCCGGCCGCCTGCCGGAAGGCGCGACGGCCACCGACCTGGTGCTGACGGTCACCCAGATGCTGCGCAAGAAGGGCGTGGTGGGCAAGTTCGTCGAGTTCTACGGCCCGGGCCTGGACGAGATGTCGCTGGCCGACCGCGCCACCATCGCCAACATGGCCCCGGAATACGGCGCCACCTGCGGCTTTTTCCCGGTTGACCAGGTGACGCTGAACTACATGCGCCTGACCGGGCGCGACGAGGACCGCATCGCGCTGGTGGAGGCCTATTGCCGTGCCCAGGGCATGTGGCGCGACGCCACCACGCCGGACCCGGTGTTCACCTCCACCCTGGAGCTGGACATGTCCACCGTGCAGCCCAGCCTAGCCGGCCCGAAGCGGCCGCAGGACCGGGTGCTGCTGAAGGACGCCTCCTCCGCCTTCCGCTCGGAGCTGACCAAGAGCCTCGGCGTGGCCGCCAACGACCTCGGCACCACGGCGAAGGTGGCGGGCAAGAACTACGAGCTGACCCACGGCAACGTGGTGATCGCGGCGATCACCTCCTGCACCAACACCTCCAACCCCTATGTGCTGGTCGCCGCCGGGCTGGTGGCGCGCAAGGCGCGGGCGCTGGGGCTGGCGCCGAAGCCCTGGGTGAAGACCTCGCTGGCCCCCGGCTCGCAGGTGGTCACCGAATATCTCGACGCGGCCGGGCTGTCGGCCGACCTGGACGCGCTCGGCTTCGAGACCGTCGGCTATGGCTGCACCACCTGCATCGGCAATTCCGGCCCGCTGGACGACGCGATCGTGGACGCGATCGAGGACAACAAGCTGGTCGGCGTGTCGGTGCTGTCGGGCAACCGCAACTTCGAGGGCCGGGTGCACGCCAACGTGCGCGCCAACTACCTGGCGAGCCCGCCGCTGGTGGTGGCCTACGCGCTGCTGGGCACGATGAACGAGGACATCACCACCGCGCCCATCGGCACCTCCAAGGACGGCAAGCCGGTGTACCTGAAGGACATCTGGCCGACCAACAAGGAGATCAACGACCTCGTCGCCTCCAGCGTCAGCCGCGCGCAGTTCCTGAAGCGCTACGGCGAGGTGTTCAAGGGCCCGGCGCAGTGGCAGGCGATCGGGGTTTCCGGCGACGAGGCCACCTATGGCTGGTCGGACAGCTCCACCTACGTGAAGAACCCGCCCTATTTCGAGGGGATCACGATGGAGCCGGCGCCGAAGGGAGACATCAGGGGCGCGCGCATCCTGGCCGTGCTGGGCGACAGCATCACCACCGACCACATCAGCCCGGCCGGCAACATCCGCAAGACCTCGCCGGCCGGTGACTACCTGCTGGAGCGGCAGATCCTGCAGAACGACTTCAACAGCTACGGCGCGCGGCGCGGCAACCACGAGATCATGATGCGCGGCACCTTCGCCAACATCCGCATCAAGAACGAGATGGTGCCCGGCGTGGAGGGCGGCATCAGCCGCCATTTGCCGGACGGGGCGCAGGCGCCGATCTATGACGTGGCGATGCGCTACAAGGTCGAGGGCGTGCCGCTGGTGATCATCGGCGGCAAGGAATACGGCACCGGCTCCTCGCGCGACTGGGCGGCCAAGGGCACCATGCTGCTGGGCGTGCAGGCGGTGATCACCGAGAGCTTCGAGCGCATCCACCGCTCCAACCTGGTGGGCATGGGCGTGCTGCCGCTGACCTTCAAGGAAGGCGTGGACCGCAAGAGCCTGGGCCTCACCGGCGAGGAGGTGCTCGATATCCTCGGCCTGGACGCGCTGAGCCCGCGGATGGACCTGTCGCTGGTGATCCACCGGCCGAACGGCACCACCGACACGGTGCCGCTGCTGTGCCGTGTCGATACGCTGGACGAAGTCTCCTACTACCGCCATGGCGGCATCCTGCAGTATGTGCTGCGCGGGATGGCCAAGGCGGCCTGAACCGGGTGGCGGGGCGGCCCGGACGGGCCGCCCCGCATCGGTCTGGACATGGTTGGGGGCAAAGGGTGGCGACGGTAACGCTTGAGCGGCGGGCGAACGTGATCGTCCTGGGCAACGAGAAGGGCGGCTCGGGCAAGTCCACGACCGCGATGCACCTGATCGTCGCCCTGCTGCGCGACGGCTACCGCGTCGGCGCGATCGACCTGGATGCCCGCCAGGCCACGCTGACCGCCTATCTGGCGGCCCGCGAGACCTTCGCCCAGGCGCGCGGCATCGACCTGCCGCTGCCGCTGCGCGCCGCCGTGCACCGCAGCGAACTGGACAGCCGCGCCGCCGCGGAAGCCGACGAGGCCGCGCGGTTCGAGGCGGCGATGACCGAATTGTCGCGCGCCTGCGACGTGGTGGTGATCGATTGCCCGGGCGCCGACAGCTTCCTGTCGCGACTCGGCCATTCCTATGCGGACACGCTGGTGACGCCGATCAACGACAGCTTCGTGGATTTCGCGATGCTGGCCAAGGTCGATCCGGACAACCACGAGGTGGTTCATCCGAGCATCTACAGCGAGATGGTCTGGCAGGCCCGCAAGCGCCGCTTCGCGCGCGACCGCGGCAAGGCTGACTGGATCGTGATGCGCAACCGCCTCGGCGCCTCCGAGGCCCGCAACAAGCGCGATGTCGGCACCACGCTGGAAGCGCTGGCCAAGCGGATCGGCTTCCGCACCGTGAAGGGCTTCGGCGAGCGGGTGATCTTCCGCGAGCTGTACCTGCAGGGCCTGACCCTGATGGACGTGAAGGAGGCCGGCGGCCTGGGCATCCAGATGGGCATGAGCCACGTGGCCGCCCGCGCCGAGGTCCGCGCCCTGATCGGCGCCATCCGCAAGCCGCCGCCGCACCTGGAACTGACCCCGCCGGCCGCCTGACCCTGTTGCCGCGCCGCGCGGGGAACGGTATATGGCCTCCTCGCCGCCTCACGTGGCATGCCGACGTAGCTCAGTGGTAGAGCAACTGATTCGTAATCAGTAGGTCGTCAGTTCAATCCTGACCGTCGGCACCATTGTTTTTCAATGAGTTATGTTCATTTTACCTGTAGTGCCTCAGCGCGAAGAGTCGCATGGGGCAACGCTGGGGCAACAGATATCGCGCGATAGCGGCAATTATTTGCAGGCGTCGAAGCACTGCCCCTTCGTTCGTCCTGTGAGTTGGACGCAGCGCGAAAAGCACTCGTCAAAGCCTAGCCGGCTCGATCGCGCTGCGCCCGATGCCGCCGGGCTGAAAGCGGCGGTGCATCCGATGTTCGCCGCGCGTCGCTGAAGTGCCGCCACGATTTCGCCTACCCTCGCTCTAATAGCGTCGGCCATCAACGGCGACGTCGCGGTGGCAGCGCCATACCCTCCAAGCCCCACCTGCCTCACGATGGCCTGACG
>MKWE01000045.1 GCA_001899585.1 Rhodospirillales bacterium 70-18 | reverse complement strand
CATCAGCGAAATTTCCTTGGCATCTTTTCCGGCGCGCTTCAAAACCGCCGCGCGGGCTTCATCGTCGTAGCCGAGGTTGTCGATCAATCCGGCCTTCTTCGCATCGCCCGCGAATTGTGGCCCGTTGTCGAGTGTCGAGACCAGTTTTTCCAGCGGCACCTTGCGCTCCCCCGCCGCGGCGCGCGTGGCCGAATGATAAACCGAATTGAGCAGCGTGGTCAGTTGCAGGCGGTCCGGCCCCGTCATGGATTTTTCCATGAACGTGTCGGCCGCGCTTTTGAATTCGGCCCGTTTGATGATTTGCGGCTCGGCCTGAACCTTGTCGAGCAGTCCGCGGAAGAACACCTCGCCCGCGCCGACGCCGGAAGGGCTGAACGGCGACATCGGCTGCATCCAGATCTTGTCCGCCCCCGTCGCCGTCAGATAATCGCCCAGCCCGCTGGAGGTAAATCCGTGCGAATAGGCGACCACGAATTTCCCGGCCGCACGGAAGCGGCGCAGTGCGGCGGTAATCTCCTCCGCCTCGGCGACCGAGAGGCCACCACCCAGATCCATCATGACGCCCTTCACCCGGGCGTCACGCTGGGCCTGATCGAGCCCGCGCACGATGCTCATCACGGTCGGCTTGCGGTCGCCAAGATCAAACGGGGTACGGGGTGCGGAATCGGCAATCGACTGCCTGAGGTCCAGCGTCAGCACCATATTGCCCGGCAGTCCATCGCCCTGCAGCAGGCCGACAACGACAAAGGCCAGCAAGATCAGAACGATCGCGAATGCGATCTTGACCAGCCCATTGAACGTGCCGGCCACGATGGACCGCAGCCAGCGCAAAAAGGCGACCATGCGAAACCCCGATTCTGCTTCCTGCCCGGCAGAGCATAAAGAAAGCCCGCGTCCGCGCAAATTATCGTTCGTGTCACAAAAGGCGGAGCGGCCGGGCAGGTAACCGCGCACGCGCCACGATTCCGTCCCCGCAATCGTTCTTGCAAGGAGGCGGTGTCGCGGTTAACCGTTTGCAGATGGCGGAAATGACATCCGGCGGCGTGACGCTCGCCTATGACGATATCGGGCCAAATGAGCGGGGCAGACCCATTGTCCTGATCCACGGCTTCAGTTCCAATCGCAGCGAAAACTGGCGGCGGCTGGGCTGGTACGGGGCCTTTGAACGGAAAAATATACGCTTCATTGCCTATGACGCCCGCGGCCATGGCGAAAGCGGCAAGCCGCACGATCCCGAAGCCTATGCGCGGGATGCCATGGCGCGGGACGTGATCGCGTTGATGGATCACCTGGAAATCGCCAAGGCCGACGTGATGGGCTTTTCGATGGGTGCACGCACCGCCATCGCCACGGCGCAGATGGCGCCGGACCGCGTCGATCTGTTGATCCTTGGCGGAGTTGGCGGGCGCCTGTTCGAACCGCCGCCGCCCGGCAACCCGATGGCTGATGCGATGGAAGCAGCCGATCCCGCCAGCATCGGCGAACCGATCCTGCGCAGCTTCCGCCAGTTTGCCGATGAACAGGGCGAGGACCGGCTGGCGCTGGCGGCATGTGCCCGGGCGCAGAATGCACCGCTGACCCGCGACGCCGTATCGGCAATCGGCCACGAAGCACTGGTGGTGGCTGGCAGCCAGGACGAACTGGCCGGCGATCCAAAGGCACTGGCCGCCGCCATGGGCAATGCCCGCGCGGTCACCCTGCCCGGCTGCAATCATTTTTCGGCTATTGCGCACGCGCTTTACAAAGCCGCGGTGTTCGACTTCCTGGATGGCACGCTGGAATAGATCAGCGTTTGGGCATGCGCATCAGCGGTGCGCCCCATTTGTGCGGCAGGGGAATATCATCCCCGATGCCGCCGGGGCGCACGGGTCGTGCCGGATAACCGCCCAGCGCCAGCATGCGGTCATAAAGCACGATGGCGCCCGCCATGCCGACATTGATGGAAAACTTCATCGGAATCTTCACCACATGCTCGCAGCGTTCGAGCACCGGCTGTGACAGCGACAGCCGTTCGGAGCCAAACACATAAGCGGCGCGCGTGGGATGGCGGAAGCGCGGCAGTTCAACCGCGTCTTCGGTGATCTCGACGCCGACAAGGCTGCACCCCTGCGGCAGGCGCAGATCCGACGCCGCATCATATTTGAACAAGGGCACATGGCCGCTCGCCCGCGAGGTATCGGACTGGGCGTCGGCCATGCGCACACGCGCGTTGATGGTGAACAGGAAACTTGCGCCGAAGGCATGGGCAATGCGCAGAAGGTTGCCGAGATTCATCGCCTTGGAGACGCCATCGACGCCGACCGCGAAATAGCCGCGCATATTGTCCGATCCTCTTGTCATTGCGGGGAAACGCGCTAG
>MKWE01000044.1 GCA_001899585.1 Rhodospirillales bacterium 70-18 | reverse complement strand
GCAGCTTGCTCCGGTCATACCGGAGGCGGTTCTCGACAGTCCACATGGCAAGCTCCTGCGAATCGGGGCTGCCAATATGGAATCATAAATGATTCCAGCGACTCAAGATGTTCTTGGACCGACACCAAGGTCGGATGAGAAACCGGAGTCACATCGTCGGTCCTCGTCGTTTCTTTTGCTGCTTGTGCTTGGCTATGCTGCGTCAGGATGTCAGACTGAAACCTCGGCAGGTTCGGACATTGTGATCCGGTTCTGGACGCTGGGGCGCTCCTGCATCCGTGCATACCAGGCCCGCAGGGCCTCGCATTCAACAGGCACCGGCAGCTCGACGAGTTCCGCGAAGATCAGGCCGCCGATGACCGTGATATCGGCCATCGAAAAGGCGTCGCCCGCAATGAAGGGTTGGTGCTGAAGCACTCCGTCGAAGTAGCGGATCCCGCGCACCGCCTTGTCGCGTTGGCGAAGCCCCCACTCTTCATTCTGGTAGACCTCGACATCCGGACCGAGACCCCGCGTGGCATGATGGAAATAAACGCTGACGGCATCGAGCAGCTCGATCTCGGCGCGCTTGTTCATCATGTGGATCACGCCCTGTTCGAGAGGCGTTGCGCCGGTAAGGCGGGGATCGCCGTTCAGCGCGTCGAGATATTGCGTAATCGCGGTGCATTCGGCGATCAGCGTTCCATCATCGAGTTCCAGTACTGGCAGCGTGCCGGAGTAGTTCTTGGCGAGAAACGCTGGAGTCTTGTGTTCGCCCTTTCGCAAGCTGATCGAAACAAAACGGACCTGCGATTGCAGCCCCAACTCTCCCAAAGCGATGCGGACGCGCGCCGGATAAGGTCCCGTATGCCAGTCGTAGATCGTCATCATCACCTTTTTCCAACCACCTATCTGTCACATGGTAGACAGCGTATGGCTTTCCATTCGGCTGCGCAATCTCTATCTGTCACTTGGTAGGGTAGGGCGCGGACGAGGAATTGGCGGATGAGTTCGAATGTGAAGGAGGCGATCCTGTCCGCAGCCCGGAAAGCGGCGCAGGCGCATGGATATGGCGGCCTGAACTTCCGCGAGCTGGCGGCTGAAGTTGGAATCAAGGCCGCGAGTATCCACTATCATTTCCCGAGCAAGGCCGACCTCGGTGCGGCCGTCGCGAGGCGCTATTGGGAGGACATTGCGGCTGAGCTGGAGGCGATGCAGGCCGAGTTGCCCGACGCGACCGCCTGCCTGCAGCACTATCCTGCGATATTCCGCCGGTCGCTCGAGAACGGCAACCGCATCTGCCTTTGCAGCTTCATGGCCGCGGAATATGACGACCTGCCGGAACCGGTAAAGGTGGAAGTGCAGGCTTTCGCGGACGTCAACGTCACGTGGCTGGCCAAGGCGCTGAGCACCGCCGAGGGGGGCGATGCATCGACGGGCAGCGCCCGCGCTCTCGCCATTTTTGCCGCCGTGTCCGGCGCTCAGCTTCTGGCGCGGAGCCGCGCGGATGTCGGTCTTTTCGATAGCCTCATCGGCAGCTATCGCGATACAGGGCTCTTGCCGGGCTGACGGGCGGAATGTCGCAAATGCACTGCCCCTTGGTGTCGCGTGTGAGCGGCAGCCCTGCCGAGGGCTCGCCCAAAACCGTGCCTGGAACAAGCCACCAGACGCTGCCGTTCGGAGAACGGCCGAGTTGCCCCGATAAACCAAGACAATGAGTACCACAGCAATTTCGGGCGGCGTTAGAGGGCCATATCCCTTCTCTTCATCTCACCGTCTCTTCGCGCTTCCTCTTCTCGTCCCGGCTTCCCCGCCGCGCGACGCGCTCAGCGGCGAAGCGGGCGCTCCGCCGGAGGGGCGGTAAAGCCTAGGGTGCGGAAGGTGTCGGCCATATGCGGCGGCAGGTCGGCCTCCACCACCAGTCGGCCGCCGGAGGGGTGGGGCAGCGAGATCTGGCGGGCGTGCAGGTGCAGGGTTTCGCCCAGGCCCTCATACAGCGCGGTGTTGCGACGCTCCTCGCCCGGGCGTTCCTCGCCATAGGGCAGGTCGCCCAGGATCGGCGCGCCGATGCTGGCGCAGGAGACGCGCAGCTGGTGGGTGCGGCCGGTGAGCGGGCGCAGTTCCAGCCAGGCGAGCTTGCGGCCGGCATGATCGAGGGTGCGGTAGTCGGTGATGGCGCGCGCGGTGTCGGTGTCGTAGGCGCCGGCGATGGCGGCGCGCTCGCCGCGGAAGCCGTCGATGCGGACCAGTTCGACATCGATCCGGCCTTCCACTGGGACCGGGCGGCCGCAGACGATAGCCCAGTAGACCTTCTCCACGTCGCGGCCGCGAAAGGCGGCGGCGAGCTTGGCGGCGACGCCGGGGGTGCGGGCAACCACCAGCACGCCCGAGGTCTCGCGGTCCAGCCGGTGAACTAGGCGGGGCTTGGGGTCGATGCCCTCGCGCAGGGCGGCCAGCATCATGTCCACATGCTTGGAGATGCCGGGGCCGCCCTGGGTGGGCAGGCCCTGCGGCTTGTTCAGGACGATCAGGTCGTCATCGGAATACAGCACCATGGCGCGCATTTCGGCGGCCAGGCGGGGGTCCAGCTCATGCACCAGCTTGGCCGGCGCGGGGGCGGCCGGGATGGGCGGGACGCGGACGGTCTGGCCCGGGTTGAGACGGGTGGCGGCCTCCACGCGCTTGCCGTCCACGCGCACCTGGCCGGTGCGGCAGAATTTCTGGATGGCGCCCTGGCTGAGGCCGGGGAAGTGGCGGCGGAACCAGCGGTCGAGCCGGATGTCGGCCTCGTCGTTGGTGACTTCGCGGGTGGTGACGGTCATTGGCCGCGTTCTTTCCGGAGAGTGGCCCAGTAGGCCATGCGTTTGGCGATCTCGCGTTCGAAACCACGGTCTTTCGGGCGGTAGAATTCCTGGCGGGGCATGCCGTCGGGGAAGTAGTTCTGGCCGGAGAAGGCGTCCTCGGTGTCGTGGTCGTAGGCGTAGCCGGCGCCGTAGCCGAGCTGCTTCATCAGCTTGGTGGGGGCGTTGAGGATATGGGCCGGCGGCATCAGGCTGCCGGTGCCGGCGGCGGCGCGGCGGGCGGCGCCGATGGCGGCGTAGAGGGCGTTCGATTTGGGGGCGCTGCCGAGGTAGACGACGGCCTGGGCGATCATGAGCTCACCCTCGGGGCTGCCGAGGCGCTCATAGGCCTCCCAGGCGGCGAGGGCCTGTACCAGGGCCTGCGGGTCGGCCATGCCGATATCCTCGCTGGCGAAGCGGACGAGGCGGCGGGCGATGTAGCGCGGGTCTTCGCCGCCGGTAAGCATGCGGGCATACCAGTAGAGCGCGGCGTCGGGGTCGGAGCCGCGCAGGGCTTTGTGCAGGGCGGAAATGAGGTTGTAATGCTCCTCACGGTCCTTGTCGTAGAGGGCGGCGCGCTTGGCGAGCAGGTCGGACAGGGCGGGAACGTCGAGCGGCTCGGTGCCGGGCGGCAACGCCTGGAGCTGCTCGGCCATGTTGAGGAGGTAGCGGCCGTCGCCGTCGGCCATGGCGCGCAGCGTGGCGCGGGCCTCCTGGGTGAGCGGCAGGGCGTGGGCCTCGCCCTCGGCGCGGGCGAGCAGGCGTTCCAGGCCGTCATCGTCCAGCCGGCGCAGCACCAGGACCTGGCAGCGGGAGAGCAGCGCGCCATTGAGGGCGAAGGAGGGGTTCTCGGTGGTGGCGCCGACGAGGGTGATGGTGCCGTCCTCGACCACCGGCAGGAAACCGTCCTGCTGGGCGCGGTTGAAGCGGTGGATCTCGTCCACGAACAGCAGGGTGCCCTGCCCGCCCGGCCGGCGGCGGGCCTCGTCGAAGGTGCGCTTGAGGTCGGCGACGCCGGAGAAGACGGCCGAGAGCTGGACAAAGCGCAGATTGGCGCGCTCGGCGAGCAGGCGGGCGATGGTGGTCTTGCCGACACCCGGTGGCCCCCAGAGGATCAGCGAGGCCAGCGAGCCGCGGTCGAGCATGCGGGTGAGCGTGCCGGCGGGGCCGAGCAGGTGGTCCTGGCCGACGACATCGGCGAGGCTGCGCGGGCGCAGGCGGTCGGCCAGCGGGTGGACACCCGTTGGCGCCGGAGGGGCGACGCCGGCGAGGAGGTCGTCAGGAGGGCGGGAGGCGGGGGGCACTTGCGTGGTTCCAGCTCGGGAGGGGCCGGCAGGTGCGCAGAATGGCACAGAACGGGGCGAAATGCAGAAAACCGGCCTTGCGGCCGGTTCCCTGGATCGCTGCGATGACGGCCGGGATTACTCGCTCTCGGAGTCGGGCGCGGTCTCGGGCTTGGGGCCGCTGTCCAGGCCCTTGGCGGAGGGATCGCGGTCGACCAGTTCGATCACCGCCATGTCGGCGGCGTCGCCGTAGCGGATGCCGGCCTTCAGCACGCGGCAATAGCCGCCGGGGCGGCCCTTGTAGCGCTCGGCCAGGGTGGAGAACAGCTTGGCGACGATCACGTCGTCGCGCAGCTGGGCATAGGCTTGGCGGCGGGCATGAAGGCCGCCGCGCTTGCCCAGGGTGATCAGCTTCTCGGCGACCGGCCGAAGCTCCTTCGCCTTGGGCAGCGTGGTGGTGATCTGCTCGTGCTTGATGAGCGCGTGCGCCAGGTTGCGGAACATGGCGAAGCGGTGGGAAGTGGTAACGCCGAGCTTACGGCCGGCAACCCCGTGACGCATGGTCTAGACTCCTATTTCGACGGGGCCTCAGAACGGCTCTTCGAGCCGCTTGGCCAGATCTTCGACATTCTCGGGCGGCCAGCCGGACACGGTCATGCCCAGCGAAAGGCCCATGGAGGACAGCACCTCCTTGATCTCGTTCAGCGACTTGCGCCCGAAATTCGGGGTGCGCAGCATCTCCTGCTCGGATTTCTGCACCAGGTCGCCGATGTAGACGATGTTATCGTTCTTCAGGCAGTTGGCGCTGCGGACCGACAGTTCCAGCTCATCGACCTTGCGCAGCAGGTTGCGGTTGAACGGCAGGTCGTCCTGCGGCTCCTCCGTGCGCAGCTGCTGCGGCTCGTCGAAGTTGATGAACAGCTGAAGCTGGTCCTGCAGGATGCGCGAGGCGAGCGCCACCGCGTCCTCGGGCGCGACCGCGCCGTTGGTTTCCACCGTCAGCAGCAGCTTGTCGTAGTCGGTGACCTGGCCGACGCGGGTCGGCTCCACCTTGTAGGACACGCGGCGGACCGGGGAGAAGATGCTGTCGACCGGGATCAGGCCGATCGGCGCGTCTTCCGGCCGGTTGGCGGCGGCGGCGACGTAGCCCTTGCCCATCTGCACGGTGAATTCCATGCCGAGCTTGATGCCGTCGTCGAGCGTGCAGATGACCAGGTCGGGGTTCATCACCTCGATGTCGTGGCCGGCCTGGATCTGGCTGGCCTTGACCTCGCCGGGGCCGGTGGCGGTCAGCACCATGCGCTTCGGGCCGTCACCGTGCATGCGCAGGGCGAGTTGCTTGATGTTCAGCACGATATCGGTGACGTCCTCGCGGACGCCGGCGATGGAGCTGAACTCGTGCAGCACTCCGTCGATCTGCACCGCCGTCACGGCAGCGCCCTGGAGCGAGGACAGCAGGATGCGGCGGATGGCGTTGCCGAGCGTCATGCCGAAGCCACGCTCCAGCGGCTCGGCGACAATGGTGGCCGTGCGCGACGGATCGGAGCCGGGTTCGACGTCAAGCTTTTCCGGCTTGATGAGCGACTGCCAGTTCTTCTGCAGGACCGAGCTGAGTCTCATTCGAAGGATACCTCGCGGCGTGGGCCGGCGGAGAGGGCCGGCCGACTGGATGGGGGGAGGCCGCAACGGGTTGCCAACCCTGGCGCCACCTGCGGGGGCAGGCGGGCCGGGCCGGCGCGGTCAGGCGGGTTCAGACGCGGCGACGCTTGCGCGGGCGGCAACCATTATGGGGCACCGGGGTCATGTCGCGGATGGTGGTGATGCTGAAGCCGACGGCCTGCAGGGCGCGCAGCGCGCTCTCGCGGCCCGAGCCGGGGCCGCTGACCTCGATCTCCAGCGTCTCCATACCGTGCTCGCGGGCCTTCTTGCCGGCGTCCTCGGCGGCAACCTGGGCGGCGTAGGGGGTGGACTTCCGGCTGCCCTTGAAGCCCTGGCTGCCGGCCGACGACCAGGCGATGGCATTGCCCTGCGCGTCGGTGATGGTGATCATGGTGTTGTTGAACGTTGCGGCCACATGGGCCACGCCGGACGTGATGTTCTTGCGCTCTTTGCGACGCGGGCGCGCGGCTGGCTTGGCCATATGCAGCTGTCCTATCCAACGATGGGCTGCGGCGCGCCAGAGGACCGGCGGCGCCGCAGCGGAATTCAGTGGGCCGGCAGGGAGGAAAGAAGGGGGGCCCCCTACTTCGTCACCTTCTTCTTGCCGGCGATCGCCACGGCCTTGCCCTTGCGGGTGCGGGCGTTGGTGTGGGTGCGCTGGCCGCGAACCGGCAGGCCGCGACGATGACGCAGGCCGCGATAGCAGCCCAGGTCCATCAGCCGCTTGATGTTCATCGCGGTCTCACGCCGCAGATCGCCTTCAACGCGGTATTCGCGGTCGATCAGTTCGCGGATGCGCAGCACCTCCTCATCGGAGAGCTGGTTCACGCGGCGATCGTCGGGGATCGCCAGGCGGGTGCAGATGTCCTGCGCCTTGGCCGGCCCGATGCCGAAAATGTAGCGAAGGCTGATGGTGACCCGCTTGTTGGTCGGGATATTCACGCCGGCAATACGCGCCACGCTCTGTCACTCCTTCAACACCAGGATCGCTCCTGGCAGGCCGGGCACGCTGCGCGCCCGGCTGTCTGATCTGCCCCGCGGGTTCCGCTGGGCTGTCTGCCCGGTGCGGCGCCGCGAGGCGTTAGGTAAAACACAGGGACGGCACCTACATCAGGCAGGTACCGCCAAGGGCGCGCACTATAGCGACGCGCCCCCGGGAGTCAACGCATGTCGATCAACTTCTCGTGAACAGCCCCAATGCTTCACGCAGGTCTGCCCCGCAGGCCATCAAGCAACGCCACCAGCGCCGCCGTCACGCTATCGATCTCGGCCATGCCATCCACCTCGTGCAGGCGGCCCTGCGCGGCGTAATGCGGCAGGATCGGCGCGGTCTGGCTGTGGTAGGCGGCCAGGCGGGCGGCGACCGTCTCGCGCTTGTCGTCGGCGCGACGGGTGAACGTGGTGCCGCCGCAGACATCGCACACCCCGGCCACCTTCGGCGGCTGGAATGTGTCGTGGTAGCCGGCGCCGCAGGTGGCACAGGTGAAGCGCCCAGCGATGCGATCGACCAGGGCGGCGTCGTCCACCCGCAACTCCACCACTGCGTCCAGCGCCAGGCCCTTGGAGGCCAGCATGCCGTCCAGCGCCTCGGCCTGCGGCACGGTGCGCGGGAAGCCGTCGAGGATGAAGCCCTTCGCGCAGTCCGGCCGTGCGATACGGTCGGCCAGCATGCGGATCAGGATGTCGTCGGACACCAGTTGCCCGGCGGCCATCACCGCCTTGGCCTGCAGGCCAACCGGGGTTCCGGCGGCCACCTCGGCGCGCAGCATGTCTCCGGTGGAGATCTGCACGATGCCGTAGCGATCCTGCAACCGCCGCGCCTGTGTCCCTTTTCCCGCCCCTGGCGGCCCCAGCAATATCAGATTCAACGACCCCGTCCCTTCACCCGCGCCTTCTTGATAAGGCCCTCGTATTGATGCGCGAGCAGATGAGACTGGATCTGCGTTACCGTGTCCATGGTGACCGAGACGATAATCATCAGGCTGGTGCCGCCGAAGTAGAACGGCACGCCGTATTTGCTGATCAGCACCTCCGGCAGCAGGCAGACGACGCAGAGATAGAGGGCGCCGACCGTGGTCAGGCGGGTGAGGATATGGTCGAAATAGTCGGCCGTTGACCGGCCGGGGCGAATTCCGGGGACGAATCCGCCGTATTTCTTCAGGTTGTCGGCGGTCTCCTCGGGGTTGAACACGACCGCCGTATAGAAATAGCTGAAGAAGATGATCATGGCCGCGTAGGTGACCATGTACAGCGGCTCGCCATGCGCCAGGGCCGCACCGATGGTCTGCAGGATGCCGGAGCCGCCGGCCCCACCCGAGAAGCCGGCGATGGTGGCGGGCACCAGCAGGATGGAACTGGCGAAGATCGGCGGGATGACGCCCGAGGTGTTGATCTTAAGCGGCATATGCGTCGAGTCGCCGCCGAACATGCGCTGGCCGACCTGGCGCTTGGGGTACTGGATGACGATGCGACGCTGGGCGCGCTCCATGAACACGATGAAGGCGACCACGGCCACCGCGATGACCAGGAAGATCAGGATGAAGATCGGGCTCAGCGCGCCGGTACGGCCGAGTTCCAGCAGGGTGGCCAGGGCGTGCGGCACGTTGGCGACGATGCCGGCGAAGATGATCAGGCTGGTGCCATTGCCGATGCCGCGCGCGGTGATCTGCTCGCCCAGCCACATCAGGAACATGGTGCCGCCGACCAGGGTGACGACGCTGGAGATGATGAAGAACGGCCCCGGGTCGATCACCGCCGCGCCGAAGCTGCCGCGCATGCCCTCCAGCCCGATGGCGATGCCATAGGACTGCACCATGGCAATCAGCACGGTGAGGTAGCGGGTGTACTGGTTCAGCTTCTTGCGGCCGCTCTCACCCTCCTTCTTGAGGGTTTCCAGCGAGGGGATGGCCGCCGTCATGAGCTGGATGATGATGCTGGCGCTGATGTAGGGCATGATGTTCAGCGCGAACACCGTCATGCGGCCGAGCGCGCCGCCGCTGAACATGTCGAACATGCCCAGGATGCCGCCGCCGTGCTGGGCCAACATCTCGCCCATTACCGAGGCGTCGACCCCCGGCACCGGGATGTAGGTGCCGACCCGATAGACCAGCAGCGCCCCCAGGGTGAACCAGATGCGCTTCTTGAGCTCGGTTGCCTTGGAGAGCAGACCGAGGTTCATGCTTGCCGCGAGTTGTTCGGCCGCCGACGCCATGTGCGTATCCCCAAATTGCGCGCGGCGCCGGCGGGTGGGTCCGCGGCGCCGCGTTTTCTTAGCCGGTCAGGGGCCAGGAAGGAAGGCGGGGCGTTGCCCCCGAGCCCCACCAGGGCCGAGCGCCAGAACCTCCCCCGGAAGCGTGGAGTCCGGGAGCCAGTCGCTGACCCGCCTTATGCTTCCGCCGCAGCCTTTGCCGCGACCGTCGTGGTGACGCTGCCACCGGCCGCCTGCACCGCCGCGATCGCCGCCGCCGAAGCGCCGGAGACGGTGACGTTCACCGCCATGGCGATCTCGCCGTTGGCCAGCAGACGGACGCCGTCCACCTTGCCGCCGCGGACCAGACCCGCCTGGGTCAGCACCGCCTCGGTGATCGGCTGGGCGGCATCGATGCGCCCAGCCTCGATCGCCTTGACCAGCGCCGACAGGTTCACCGGGGCATAGGTCTTGCGGAAGATGTTCTTGAACCCCCGCTTGGGCAGTCGCCGGTAGATCGGCAGCTGGCCGCCTTCGAAGCCGTTCAGTGCCACGCCTTCGCGCGCCTTTTGGCCCTTGACGCCCTTGCCGGAAGTCTTGCCCTTGCCCGAGCCGATGCCGCGGCCGAGCCGCTTGGAGGTCAGCCGCGAGCCGGGGTTGTCGCGCAGTTCGTTCAGCTTCATCGCCGTTCCTTTCCGTCCTGGCCCGAGTCGCGGGTCAGGACAGCTCCTCCACCTTCACCAGGTGGGCAACCTTGCGGATCATGCCGCGCACCGAAGGAGTATCCTCCAGCTCGCGCGTGCGACGGATCTTGTTCAGCCCGAGGCCGACCAGGGTTTCCTTCTGGCCAGGCTTGCGGCCCAGCGCGGAATTGACCTGGGTGACGCGAACCTTCTTCTGCTCAGGCATCGCTTGCCTCCTGCGCGGCCGGGGCGCCGTCGCGCTTGCCCAGCAGATCCGACACTTTCTTGCCACGACGCGCCGCCACCGAACGGGGGCTGGCGCAACGCTGCAGGGCATCGAACGTCGCCTTGACCATGTTGTGCGGATTGCGGCTGCCGAAGCTCTTGGCCACCACATCGCCGATCCCCAGCGTTTCGAAGACGGCGCGCATCGGGCCGCCGGCGATGATACCGGTGCCGGCGGCGGCGCTGCGCAGCACGACCTTACCGGCGCCGAAGTGGCCGTTGCTGTCGTGGTGCAGCGTGCGGCCTTCCTTCATCGGCACCCGGATCATGGTGCGCTTGGCGCGGTCGGTCGCCTTGCGGATGGCCTCCGGCACCTCACGCGCCTTGCCAGCGCCGTAGCCGACGCGGCCCTTCTGGTCGCCGACCACCACCAGGGCGGCGAAGGCGAAGCGACGGCCACCCTTCACCACCTTGGCGACGCGGTTGATGGTGACCAGCTTGTCGATCAGGTCGTCGCCGCCGTCGCGATCACGGTCGCGATCGCGGCCGCCACGGCCTTCCCTCGGTTCACGTGCCATGCTGCTTCCCCTCAGAAGGCCAGACCGCCCTCACGGGCGGCCTCGGCCAGCGCCTTGACGCGGCCGTGATACAGATAGGAGCCACGATCGAACACCACCGCGGTGATGCCCACCGCCAATGCCCGCTCGGCGACCAGCTTGCCGACCGCGGTGGCCGCATCCTTGTCGGCGCCGGTCTTGAGCTGCTCGCGCAGCGCCCGGTCCAAGCTGGAAGCGGCGGCCAGGGTCTTGCCGGCCACGTCGTCGATGACCTGGGCATAGATGTGCTTGCCGGAACGGAACACCGACAGGCGCGCCCGCCCGCCCGAGTTGCGGCGCAGCTGAAATCGCAGGCGAGTCCGCCGGCGCTGCTGCAGTTCCTTGTTCTCGCTCATCTTACTTCTTCTTGCCTTCCTTGCGGCGGATCGCCTCGCCCTCGAACTTCACGCCCTTGCCCTTGTACGGCTCGGGCGGACGCCAGGCGCGGATCTCGGCGCAGACCTGGCCGACCAGACGCTTGTCCATGCCCTCGACCTTGATCGAGGTCGGCTTCTCGCAGGTCACCTTGATGCCGCCCGGGATCGCATAGACCACGTCGTGCGAAAAGCCCAGGTTGATCACCAGATTCGTGCCGTTTACCGCGGCGCGATAACCGGTGCCGGTGATCTCCAGCGTCTTGGCGTAGCCCGCCGAGACCCCGGTAACCATGTTGGCGACCAGCGCCCGCGTGGTGCCCCACATCATGCGGGCCGGCGCGGAATTATCCCGCGGCGCCACCGACACCTTGTTGCCATCGACCATCGCATCGACATTGTCGGTGAGGTCGAGCTTCATTTCGCCGAGTTTTCCCTTGGCGGTGAGGGTGCGGCCGATGACCGCCACCTGCACGCCTGCCGGGATCTCGACCGGATATTTACCTACGCGCGACATTGCCCGTTCCTTCTCAGAACACGCGGCAGAGGACTTCGCCGCCAACATTGGCAGCGCGGGCCTCGGCGTCGCTCAACACCCCACGGGGGGTCGACAGGATGGAGATGCCCAGCCCGGCATAGACGCGCGGCAATTCCTTGATCTTGGAATAGACGCGGCGGCCCGGTTTGGACACGCGGGTGATCTCCTTGATCACCGGTTCACCCTCGTTGTACTTCAGCTCGATGCGCAGCTGCGACACGCCGGGGCGCAGTTCCTCGGCGGAGAAGCCGCGGATGAAACCCTCGCGCTTCAGTGCATCCAGCAGGTTGGCGCGCAGCTTGGAAGCCGGCGAGACGCACACCGCATGGCGCGAACGCTGCGCATTGCGGATGCGTGTGAGCATATCGCCCACAGGATCGGATAGTGACATGTGCCGTACCTCTTACCAGCTCGCCTTGACCATGCCCGGGATCTGCCCCGAGCTGGCCAGATCACGCAGCGCGATGCGGCACAGCTTGAACTTGCGGTAGTTGGCGCGCGCGCGGCCGGTGATCTCGCAACGCAGGCGCACGCGGATCGCGGCCCCGTTGCGCGGCAACTGCGCGAGCTTCATCGACGCATCGAACCGATCCTCGACCGGCAGCGTGCGGTCCATCACGATCGCCTTCAGAGTCGCGCGCTTACCCTTGTCGCGCGCCGCCATCCGCTCTCGCTTGATATTGCGATTCACCGCAGACGTCTTCGCCATCCTGTCTCACCCTCCGGAACCTGTCGGCCGCAGCCGACGGTTTTCCAAACCGATAGTCGTTAAGCCTTCAGCCGGTCCGTCGCCTCAAGCGGCGAACGGGATATCGAACTGCTTCAGCAGGGCCTTCGCCTCGGCGTCGCTACGGGCGCTGGTGACGAAGACGATGTCCATGCCGCGGATCGTCTCGACCTTGTCGTAGACGATCTCGGGGAACACGATCTGCTCCTTCATGCCCATGGCGAAGTTGCCACGCCCGTCGAAGCCCTTGCCGCCAATGCCGCGGAAGTCGCGCACGCGCGGCAGCGCGATGGTCACCAGACGATCGAGGAACTCGTACATCCGGGTCTTGCGCAGCGTCACCTTGCAGCCGATCGGCAGACCCTTGCGGATCTTGAAGCCGGCGATCGCCTTCTTGGCCACCGTCTTCACCGGCCGCTGGCCGCTGATCAGGGCCAGTTCACTCAGCGCCGCATCCAGCTTCTTCTGGTCGCCGGAGGCTTCGCCGACGCCCATGTTGATGACAATCTTCTCCAGCTTCGGCACCTGCATGGGGTTCGTGTAGCCGAACTCCTCCTGCAGCGCCTTGCGGATCGTCTCCATGTAGCGCTGCTGCATGCGCGGCGCCGCGCCCGCGCCCGCCTTCGGCTCGGCGGTCGGCTTGTAGCTGACCTCGCCGCGCCCGCGCGACGGGATAACAGCAGCGCCGGGACCGCCCGTGCCACCTGCGGACTTGCCGCCCGCCTTGCCGCCGGCCTTGGCCGGCGCCTTCTTCGTGCCGCTCATTCTGGCCTCCTCAGCTTTCGATCACGTTGCCGTTGGCCTTGGCAACGCGAACCTTGCGGCCGTCTTCCAATACCCGGAACCCCACGCGCGTCGGCGTGTCGGACTTGGGATCCACCAGCTTCAGGTTCGACAGGTGGATGGTCGCCTCCACCTCGACGATGCCGCCAGGCTGGCCCATGCCGCGCGGCTTGGTGTGCTTCTTGGCGACGTTCACGCCCTGAACCACCGCGCGGTCGTCCTTCGGCATGACCCGCAGCACTTCGCCGCGCTTGCCGCGGTCGGCCCCGCTCACGACCAGGACCGTATCGCCCTTGCGAATGCGCGCGGCCATCACAGCACCTCCGGCGCGAGAGAAATGATCTTCATGAACTTCTTGGCACGCAGCTCGCGCACAACCGGCCCAAAGATGCGAGTGCCGATCGGCTCCTGCTGCTTGTTGATCAGCACGGCGGCATTGCGGTCGAAGCGGATCGCGCTGCCATCGGCGCGGCGCACCGCGAAGCTGGTGCGCACGATCACGGCCTGATGCACGTCGCCCTTCTTAACCTTGCCGCGCGGAATGGCATCCTTCACCGACACCACGATGACATCGCCCACCGAGGCGGTCTTGCGCTTGGACCCGCCCAGCACCTTGATGCACTGCACGCGCTTGGCGCCCGAGTTGTCGGCGACTTCCAGATTGCTCTCGACGGAGATCATCTATTCTGTCCTCAACCCTGCGCAGCTGCGGGAGCGGCTGCTGCGGCGTCAACGACCGGCTGGCCATTCCGCTCGACCACCATCCACGTCTTGCGCTTGCTGATCGGCCGGCACTCCTCGATGCGAACGGCATCGCCGACCTTGCACAGGTTGGCCTCGTCGTGCGCCGCATAGTTCTTCGAGCGGCGAATGAACTTTTTATACAGCGGGTGCATGATGCGACGATCGACAAGAACCGTAACTGTCTTGTCCATCTTGTCGCTGGTCACCCGCCCCGTCAGGACGCGCCTCGGCATCGCCCTACTCCCTTCAGGACTTCGCGGCGGAGCGATGCTGCTCCGCCATGATGGTCTTCACCCGCGCAATATCGCGGCGCACTTCACGCACGCGGCCAACGCCCTCGGTCTGCCCGGTTGCCCGCTGGAAGCGCAGATTGAACTGCTCCTTGCGCAGGTCGAGCAGCATGGTCGAGAGCTGATCGGCGCTCTTGCTGCGGATATCGGTCGGCTTGGTCGCTTTGGCCATCTCAGGCGTCCCCAATTCGGGTGACGAACTTCGTCTTGATCGGCAGCTTGGCGGCACCCAGCGTGAGCGCCTCATGCGCCAGTTCGGGAGCCACGCCGTCGATCTCGAACATGATCCGGCCCGGCTTCACGCGGCATACCCAGAATTCCGGGCTGCCCTTGCCGGAGCCCATGCGGACTTCGGCCGGCTTGGTTGACACCGGAACGTCCGGGAAGATGCGGATCCACACGCGACCCGCACGCTTCATGGCACGCGTGATGGCGCGACGGGCGGATTCGATCTGCCGGGCGGTGATCCGCTCGGGCTCGAGCGCCTTCAGGCCGAAGGCGCCGAAGTTCAGCACGGTGCCGCCCTTGGCCAGGCCATGGATGCGGCCCTTGTGGGCCTTGCGGTATTTCGTGCGCTTGGGAGAAAGCATTGCCTAAATCCTTACCGCTGCAATTACCGCTGAGGCGCCTGTTCGGCGGCCCGGCGGTCCTGCGACAGCGGATCATGGGCGAGGATCTCGCCCTTGAAGATCCACACCTTCACACCGCAGGTGCCATAGGTCGTCTTCGCCGTGGCCGTGCCGTAGTCGATATCCGCACGCAGCGTGTGCAACGGCACGCGACCCTCGCGATACCACTCGACGCGCGCGATCTCGGCGCCACCAAGACGGCCGCCGCAATTGATGCGGATACCCTGGGCGCCAAGCCGCATCGCCGACTGCACAGCCCGCTTCATGGCGCGACGGAAGGCGACGCGACGCTCGAGCTGCTGGGCGATGTTCTCGGCCACCAGCACCGCGTCGATCTCCGGCTTGCGGATTTCGACGATGTTGAGCGACACCTCGGACTTCGCCATCTTGGCGAGCGACTTGCGCAGCACCTCGATGTCCTGACCCTTCTTACCGATCACCACGCCGGGACGCGCGGCATAGATGGTAACGCGCGGCTTCTTGGCGGGACGCTCGATCACCACGCGCGACACGCCGGCGCCGGACAGCTTCTGGCGGAGGTGGTTGCGCAGCTTCAGGTCGTCATGCAGCAGCTTGGCATAGTCGCGCCCGGCGAACCAGCGGCTGTCCCAGGTGCGGTTGATGCCGAGCCGCAGCCCGATCGGATTGACTTTGTGACCCATCGGTTATGCGGCCCCCTGCGCCGTATCGCTGGCGACGGGCTGAGCCCGCTCCGCCACGACAATCTTGAGATGGCTGAACCACTTCTCCACCCGTGCCGCACGTCCGCGGCCACGCGCCTGGAAGCGGCGCATCACCACCGACTTGCCAACCTCGGCGCGCGAGACGATCAGGCGATCGACATCGAGCTGATGGTTGTTCTCGGCGTTGGCGATTGCGCTCTGCAGCACCTTCTTCACGTCCTGGGCGATGCGGCGCTTGCTGAAGGTCAGCGTCGCCACCGCGTCGGCGGCCGAGCGGTTGCGGATCAGACCAGCGACCAGGTTCAACTTGCGCGGGCTGACCCGGAGGTTGCGCAGGATCGCTTGCGCCTCCGTCTCGGCCAGTGCGCGAGGGGTTTTCGGCTTGCTCATGTCAGCCCCGCTTCGCCTTCTTGTCCGACGAGTGTCCGGTGAAGGTGCGGGTCGGCGAGAATTCGCCGAACTTGTGCCCTACCATGTTCTCGCTCACCTGCACCGGCAGGAACTTATGGCCGTTGTAGACCCCGAAGGTGAGGCCCACGAACTGCGGCAGGATCGTCGAGCGGCGCGACCAGATCTTGATGATCTCGTTGCGGCCCGACGCGCGCGAGGCTTCCGCCTTGTTGAGCAGGTATCCGTCGACGAACGGACCCTTCCAGATGGAACGCGCCATGGCCTCAGCCCTTACCCTTGTTGCGACCGCGGATGATCAGGCGGTCCGTGCGCTTATTGACGCGCGTCTTGTAACCCTTGGTCGGCTTGCCCCACGGGGTGACCGGGTGGCGGCCGCCCGAGGTGCGGCCTTCGCCACCGCCATGCGGATGGTCGACCGGGTTCATGACGACGCCACGGTTGTGCGGGCGGCGACCCAGCCAGCGCGACCGACCAGCCTTGCCGATGCTCTGGTTTGAGTTGTCCGGATTGGACACCGCGCCGATCGTGGCCATGCACTCACCGCGCACCAGGCGCAACTCGCCGGACATCAGCTTCACCTGGGCATAGCCGGCATCCTTGCCGACCAGCTGGGCGTACTGCCCTGCGGCACGGGCGATCTTGCCGCCGGCGCCCGGCTTCATCTCGATGTTGTGCACGATCGTGCCCACCGGGATGGCCGAAAGCGGCATGGCATTGCCCGGCTTGATGTCGGCGCGCTGGGCGGCCACCACCTGGTCGCCGGCCTTCAGACGCTGCGGCGCCAAGATATAGGCAAGCTCGCCATCCGAATACTTCACCAGCGCCAGGAAGGCGGTGCGGTTGGGGTCGTATTCCAGGCGCTCGACCGTGCCGGCTACATCGAACTTGCGGCGCTTGAAATCGACGATGCGATACGACTGCTTGTGTCCGCCGCCTCGGAACCGGCTGGTGGTGCGGCCGTGGTTGTTACGCCCGCCCGAGTGGCTCTTGCCCTCGGTGAGGCCCTTGACCGGCTTGCCCTTCCACAGCTCGCTGCGGTCGATCAGCACTGTGCCGCGCAGGCTAGGCGTGACGGGCTTGAAATTCTTCAGTGCCATCGTGGCTCTCCCCGCGTCACGCCAGACCCGTGGAGAGGTCGATCGACTGACCCTCCGCGAGGCGGACATAAGCCTTCTTCACGTCCGAGCGCACGCCCGGGCGACCCCGGAAGCGCTTGGTCTTGCCCTTGGTGACCAGCGTGTTCACACCGAGCACCTTGACGCCGAACAGCCCCTCGACCGCCGCCTTGATCTCCGGCTTGGTCGCGTCGATAGCGACCCGGAAGACCACTTGGCCCTTCTCGGACAGCATCGTCGCCTTCTCGGTGATCACCGGGCTGCGGATGATGGTGTACATCCCCTCGCGCGACAGTTTCGGCCCCTTCTTGGGGGACGCGGCAACACTCCCGCTCATGCCAGGCGCTCCTTCAGGCCGGCGATGCCGGCGGTGGTGATCGCCAGCACGTCGTGGGCCAGGATGTCATAGACGTTGGCGCCGACCGTCGGCAGCACGTCGATGCCGATGATATTGCGGCTGGCCAGCAGGAAACCCTGGTCGACCACATGGTCCACCACCAGAACCGACTGCCACCCCAGCACCTTCAGCTTGGCCTGCAGGTCCTTCGTCTTGGTGGCGCCGCCGGCGGCATCGAGCACCACCAGCTTTCCCTCGGCCTGCTTCTGCGACAGCGCGGAAATCAGACCCAGGCGACGCACCTTCTTGGGCAGGTCGTATTCATGGCTGCGTACCACCGGGCCGTGCACCTGGCCGCCACCGCGATACTGCGGCGCGCGCAGGCTGCCCTGCCGGGCGTTGCCGGTGCCCTTCTGCTTGTAGGGCTTCTTCGTGGTGCCGCGCACCTCGCCCATACCCTTGATCTTGTGCGTCCCAGCACGGCGCTTGGCCTGCTGCCAGTGCACCACGCGCGCCATGATGTCGGCACGCGGGGCGGTGGCGAAAATCTCGTCAGGCAGCTCGGCCATGCCGACGCTGCCGTTGTCGAGGGTCTTGATCTCGATCTGCATCTCTACTGCCCTCAACCCTGATCCGACGCGGGAGCGGGGTCCGCAGCCGGAACCGGCACGGCCGCTTCGCGCAGCGCCGCCGGGAACGGCACGTCGGCGGGGCGATCCACCTTGATGGCGTCGCGCACCAGCACATAACCACCCTTGGCGCCGGGAACGGCACCCTTGATCATCAGCAGGCCCTTGTCGGCATCCACGAACGCCACCTCAAGATTGAGGGTGGTCACCCGGTCTTGCCCAAGATGGCCGGCCATTTTCTTGTTCTTGAAGGTCTTGCCCGGGTCCTGGCGGTTGCCGGTCGAGCCGAGCGAACGATGGCTGATCGACACGCCGTGGCTGGCCTCAAGACCCGCGAAGTTCCAGCGCTTCATGCCGCCGGCGAAGCCCTTGCCCTTGCTGGTGCCGCACACATCGACCTTCTGGCCGACCAGGAAATGCGACGCCGACAGCGTGGCGCCCGGCTCCAGCAGCGCATCGGCGTCAACCCGGAACTCGGCCAGCTTCAGCTTCGGCTCCACCTTGGCCGCGGCGTAATGCCCCTTGTTGGGCTCGCTCACGTTCTTCACCTTGGCGCGGCCCCAGCCGAGCTGCACGGCGGTATAGCCGTCCCGCTCCTGGGTACGCGCGGCCACCACCTGCACCTGATCGAGGTGCAGGACGGTGACCGGGACATGCGTCCCGTCATCCTTGAACAGCCGGGTCATCCCCAGCTTCTTGGCCAGCAATCCAGTACGCATTCTATACTTTCCCCAGAGGGGCCCTGGCGTGGGCCCTTAGGCCAATGGTTGCAGTCTGTTAGCCCAAGCCGGTTAGAGCTTGATCTCGACGTCCACGCCGGCCGCCAGATCGAGCTTCATCAGCGCGTCGACAGTCTGCGGGGTCGGCTCGACGATATCCAACAGCCGGCGATGGGTCCGGATCTCGAACTGTTCGCGGCTCTTCTTGTCGACATGCGGCGAGCGGTTCACGGTGAAACGCTCGATATGCGTCGGCAACGGGATCGGCCCGCGGACCCGCGCGCCCGTACGCTTGGCCGTGTTCACGATCTCCTTGGTGCTGTTGTCCAGCACGCGGTGATCGTACGCCTTCAGGCGGATGCGGATGTTCTGGTTATCCATCACTCGGTCTTCCAGGCATTTGCCCCGACGACAACTGTCGCCGGAGCGCACGCCACATCATCGGTTGCAGGCGCAGGCGAAGAGACTCAGGCGACGATCTTCGCGACCACGCCGGCGCCGACAGTGCGGCCACCCTCGCGGATGGCGAAGCGCAGCCCCTCGTCCATGGCGATCGGCGCGATCAGCTCCACGTCCATCGACACGTTGTCGCCCGGCATCACCATCTCGGTGCCCTCGGGCAGCTGCACGATGCCGGTCACGTCCGTGGTGCGGAAGTAGAACTGCGGACGATAGTTGGTGAAGAATGGAGTATGGCGACCGCCCTCTTCCTTCGTCAGGATGTAGCTTTCGGCCTTGAACTTGGTGTGCGGGGTGATGGTGCCCGGTTTGGCCAGCACCTGCCCGCGCTCCACATCCTCACGCTTCGTGCCGCGCAGCAGCGCACCGATGTTGTCGCCGGCCTGGCCCTGGTCCAGCAGCTTGCGGAACATCTCAACGCCGGTGACGATCGTCTTGACGGTGGGCTTCAGGCCCACGATCTCGACTTCCTCGCCAACCTTCACGATGCCGCGCTCGACGCGCCCGGTCACCACGGTGCCGCGGCCGGAGATCGAGAACACATCTTCCACCGGCATCAGGAACGGCTTGTCGATGGCGCGCTCCGGCTGCGGGATGTAGCTGTCGACCGCCTCCATCAGCTTCAGGATGGCCTGCTCGCCCAGCTCAGGCTGGGTGTCGTTCAGCGCGCAGGTGGCCGAGCCATGGATGATGGGGATGTCGTCGCCAGGGAACTGGTAGCTGCTGAGCAGCTCGCGCAGCTCCATCTCGACCAGTTCCAGCAACTCCGGGTCGGCGATGTCGCACTTGTTCAGGAACACCACCAGGGCCGGCACGCCGACCTGGCGGGCCAGCAGAATGTGCTCGCGGGTCTGCGGCATCGGGCCGTCGGTGGCCGACACAACCAGAATCGCGCCGTCCATCTGCGCGGCGCCAGTGATCATGTTCTTCACGTAGTCGGCGTGACCGGGACAGTCCACATGGGCGTAATGGCGGTTCTTGGTCTCATACTCCACGTGCGCGGTGGAGATGGTGATGCCGCGGGCCCGCTCTTCCGGCGCCTTGTCGATCTGGTCGTACGCCGTGAAGGTGGCGCCGCCCGCCTTGGCGAGGATCTTGGTGATCGCCGCCGTCAGCGAGGTCTTGCCGTGGTCAACATGGCCAATCGTGCCGATGTTGCAATGCGGCTTGTTCCGCTCGAATTTCGCCTTACCCATCGTGGTCTTCTCCGTGCCCGCTCTACGATCCGGGGTGGGGGGTCATACTTGACAGCGCCGCGTCGCCACCGGCGCCCAGCTTTGCCGCTACCAACGGTAGTGGCTGAACGCCTTGTTGGCCTCGGCCATGCGATGCGTGTCTTCACGCTTCTTCACCGCCGATCCGCGGTTGTTCACCGCGTCCAGCAACTCGTTGCTCAGCCGGTCTTCCATCGTGTGCTCGCCGCGCTTGCGGGCGGCATCGATGATCCAACGGATCGCCAACGCCTGCCGGCGCTCGGTTCGCACTTCGACTGGCACCTGGTAGGTGGCGCCACCGACGCGGCGCGAACGCACCTCGACGGCCGGCTTAACGTTGTCCAGCGCCTCATGGAACATGCGCACCGGGTCGGCTTCCTTGCCGCCCCGCTTCTTCATGACTTCCATGGCGCCGTAGACGATACCTTCGGCGGCGGACTTCTTGCCGTCGTACATCAACGCGTTCATGAAACGCGTGATAACGACGTCGCCGAACTTCGGATCCGGCAGAATTTCGCGCTTAACTGCGCGGCGGCGGCGGCTCATCGCGCTCTCTCCTTACTTCGGACGCTTCGCGCCATACAGCGAACGACGCTGACGACGCTTGGGAAGCCCCTGGGTATCCAGCACGCCACGCAGGATGTGGTAACGCACGCCGGGAAGGTCCTTCACACGCCCGCCGCGGATCAGCACCACGCTGTGCTCCTGCAGGTTGTGGCCTTCGCCGGGAATGTAACTCACGACCTCGTAGCCGTTCGTCAGGCGCACCTTGGCGACCTTACGAAGCGCCGAGTTCGGCTTCTTCGGGGTCGTGGTGTACACCCGGGTGCAGACGCCGCGCTTCTGCGGGCAGCCCTGCAGCGCCGGAACCTTGTTGCGCGCCTTCGCGGGCTCGCGCCCCTTGGCGATCAGCTGGTTGATGGTCGGCATAGACCCTCTTTCAATCCTAACAGCGCTGGCCCAAACACCTGCCCCCAGTGCGAGGGCCGATCCGAAACCGTCTTCCACACGCAAGCCCCGCAACCGGTGGAACTTCCACCCTGCGGGGTCCGACCCTGCATCCGGCCTGGGCCCCCGGGATTTCCGGAGGCGGCGCCGCACGCCCTGGTGCCTGCAAACGACGGCCAACCGAACCTTGTCAGGGGTCGGCCGAGGGCGCGGAAGCTACGGGCAGGGGGGACCAGAGTCAAGCGCGGCGGCCTGCCTATCCCTCGAAAACATGAAAGGAGGCGATGCAGGCATCGCCTCCCTTCCATGCACGATTAGCAGGGCAGCCGCTTCTACTCGGCCGCCACGTCGCCGGTGATCGCCGGCGTCTCCTGCCGCAGCCCCTTTTGCAGGTCGCGGCCGGCCGCGATGGCGCGCAGGCGGTTCATCACCGCTCCCGTGCCCGCCGGGATCAGGCGGCCAACGATCACGTTCTCCTTCAGCCCCATCAGCGTATCCACCTTGCCGGCCGTGGCCGCCTCGGTCAGCACCCGCGTGGTCTCCTGGAAGGAGGCCGCGCTGATAAAGCTGTGGGTCTGCAAGCTGGCCTTGGTAATGCCCTGCAGCACCGGCATCGCGGTGGCAGGACGCTCGCCCTCGGCGATGCGCTTGTTGTTCTCGTGGTCGAAGTCCGTCCGGTCGGTCTGCTCGCCGGTCAGGAAGGTGGTGTCGCCCGGTTCCAGGATCTCCACCTTCTGCAGCATCTGGCGGACGATCACCTCGATATGCTTGTCGTTGATCTTCACGCCCTGCAACCGGTAGACGTCCTGGATCTCGTTGACTAGGTAGTCCGACAGCGCCTCCACGCCCAACACCTTGAGGATGTCGTGCGGCACCCGCGGGCCATCCACCAGCGGGTCGCCACGGCGCACGAAGTCACCCTCCTGCACCGAGACGTGCTTGCCCTTGGGGATGAGGTATTCGCTCTCCTCCAGGGTCTCGTCGTTCTTCACGATCACCCGGCGCTTGGCCTTGTAGTCCTTGCCGAACTCCACCCGGCCGTCGATCTCGGCGATCACGGCATGGTCCTTGGGCCGCCGCGCCTCGAACAATTCGGCCACCCGCGGCAGACCGCCGGTGATGTCGCGCGTCTTGCTGCCCTCGCGCGGAATGCGGGCCAGCACGTCGCCGGCGGCGACCTCCGCCCCGTTCTCCACCGACAGGATCGAGTCGGGGGACAGGAAGTAGCGCGCATCGGTGCCGCTGGACATGCGGACCACCTCGCCGTTGGCGTCCTTCAACTGCAGCCGCGGCCGCAGGTCGGCGCCACGGGCGTTCTGCTTGTAGTCCACCACCACCTTGGAGGTCAGGCCGGTCACCTCGTCCATCTTCTCGACGAGGGTCACGCCCTCCAGCAGGTCCAGGTACTCCACCCGGCCGGCCTGCTCGGTGATGATCGGCAGGGTGTACGGATCCCACTCGGCCAGCTTCTGGCCGCGCACCACCGTCGCCCCCTCGTCCACCAGCAGCCGCGCGCCGTACGGCACGCGGAACCGGGCCCGCTCACGCCCCTTGTCGTCGGTCAGCACCAGTTCGCAGTTGCGGCTCATCACCACCGGCACGTTGGCGCTGTTGATGACCACGTTGCGGTTCTTCACCACCGCCACACCGTCATGGCTGGCCTCCACCGCGCTGGTCTCCGCCCCGCGCTGGGCGGCGCCACCGATGTGGAAGGTGCGCATGGTCAGCTGCGTGCCCGGCTCGCCGATCGACTGGGCAGCGATCACGCCCACCGCCTCGCCGATGTTCACCGGCGTGCCGCGGGCCAGGTCGCGGCCATAGCAATGCCCGCACACCCCCACCTTGGCCTCGCAGGTCAGCACCGAGCGGATCTTCATCGACTCGACGCCGGCCTTCTCGATGCGCTCGGCGTCCTCCTCCTCGATCAGCTCGTTGGCGCCCAGCAGCACCGCGTTGGTCACCGGATCGAGCACCGGCTCGGCCGTGGTGCGGCCCAGGATGCGCTCGGACAGGCTGGAAACCACCTCGCCGCCATCCATCACCGGCGCCACGGTCAGCCCGCGCTCGGTTCCGCAATCATCCTCGACGATGATGCAGTCCTGCGCCACATCGACCAGGCGGCGCGTCAGGTAGCCCGAGTTCGCCGTCTTCAGCGCCGTATCCGCCAGCCCCTTGCGGGCGCCGTGGGTGGAGTTGAAGTACTCAAGGACCGACAGGCCTTCCTTGAAGTTGGCGATGATCGGCTGCTCGATGATCTCGCCCGACGGCTTGGCCATCAGCCCGCGCATGCCGGCCAGCTGGCGCATCTGCGCCGGCGACCCACGCGCGCCGGAATGGCTCATCATCCACACCGCATTGGTTTGCCGACCGATCTCCTGGCGGGAGATCTCCTTCATCATCGCGGCCGCCACCTCGTCGGTGCAGCGCGACCAGGCATCGACCACCTTGTTGTAGCGCTCGCCCGCGGTGATCAGGCCGTCCTGGTACTGCTGCTCGAACTCCTTCACCTCGGCCTGGGTCTTGGCGATCATCTCGCCCTTGCTGGCCGGGATGATCATGTCGTCCTTGCCGAAGCTGATGCCCGCCTTCGCCGCGTTGGCGAAGCCGAGGCCCATCAGCCGGTCGGCGAAGATCACGCACTCCTTCTGGCCGCAATGGCGATAGACCGCGTCGATCACGTCCGACACGTTCTTCTTGGTCAACTGGCGGTTGATCAGGCTGAACGGGATGTTGACGTTCTTCGGCAGCACCTGGGCGATCATCATCCGCCCGGCGGTGGTCACCACCTTCTCGATCACCGGGTTGCCCGCTGCGTCCACGGTGTGGAAGCGCGCACGGATCTTGTCGTGCATCTGGATCGTCTTGGCGAACATCGCGTGCTCGATCTCGCCGATCGTGCCGAAGGCCGGCGCCTTCTGGTCGTCGGCAACGCGGAACTCCGGCGTCTCCAGCGACAGGTAGTAGATGCCGAGCACGATGTCCTGGCTCGGCACGATGATCGGCTTGCCGTTCGCCGGGCTGAGGATGTTGTTGGTGGACATCATCAGCACGCGCGCCTCAAGCTGCGCCTCCAGGCTCAGCGGCACGTGCACGGCCATCTGGTCGCCGTCGAAATCCGCGTTGAAGGCGGTGCAGACCAGCGGATGCAGCTGGATCGCCTTGCCCTCGATCAGCACCGGCTCGAATGCCTGGATGCCGAGGCGATGCAGGGTCGGCGCGCGGTTGAGCATCACCGGGTGCTCGCGGATCACCTCTTCGAGGATGTCCCACACCTCGGGACGCTCCTTCTCCACCATCCGCTTGGCGGCCTTGATGGTGGTGGCGTGGCCGTACTTCTCCAGCTTGGAGTAGATGAACGGCTTGAACAGCTCCAGCGCCATCTTCTTCGGCAGGCCGCACTGGTGCAGCTTCAGCTCCGGCCCCACCACGATCACCGAGCGGCCCGAATAATCGACGCGCTTGCCCAGCAGGTTCTGGCGGAAGCGGCCCTGCTTACCCTTCAGCATGTCGGACAGCGACTTCAGCGGGCGCTTGTTGGCGCCGGTGATGGCGCGGCCACGACGGCCGTTGTCGAACAGCGCATCGACCGATTCCTGCAGCATGCGCTTCTCGTTGCGCACGATGATGTCCGGCGCGCGCAGCTCGATCAGCCGCTTCAGGCGGTTGTTGCGGTTGATGACGCGGCGGTACAGGTCGTTCAGGTCCGAGGTCGCGAAGCGCCCGCCGTCCAGCGGCACCAGCGGCCGCAGTTCCGGCGGGATCACCGGCACCACGTCCAGGATCATCCACTCAGGCTTGGCGCCCGACTCGCTGAACGCCTCGATCAGCTTCAACCGCTTGACCAGCTTCTTGCGCTTGGCCTCGCTGGTGGTCTCCTTGAGGTCGGCGCGCAGGCGCACCTTCTCGGCATCGGCGTCGATGCCCTGCAGGATGCCCTTGATCGCCTCGGCGCCGATGCCGGCGCGGAACGCGTCCTCGCCGAACTCGTCCTGCTTGGACATCAGCTGATCTTCGGTCAGCAGCTGGTGCAGCTTCAGGTCGGTCAGGCCGGGTTCGAGAACCACATAGCTCTCGAAATACAGGATCTTCTCCAGCTCCTTCAGCGTCAGGTCGACCATCAGGCCGATCCGGCTGGGCAGCGACTTCAGGAACCAGATATGGGCGACCGGCGAGGCCAGCTCGATATGGCCCATGCGCTCGCGGCGCACCTTGGCCAGCGTCACTTCCACGCCGCACTTCTCGCAGATGATGCCGCGGAACTTCATGCGCTTGTACTTGCCGCACAGGCACTCGTAGTCCTTGATCGGCCCGAAGATGCGGGCGCAGAACAGCCCGTCACGCTCCGGCTTGAAGGTGCGGTAGTTGATGGTCTCGGGCTTCTTGATCTCGCCATACGACCACGAGCGGATCTGCTCGGGCGAGGCCATCTGGATCCTGATCTGGTCGAAGGTCATCGACTGGCCGGTCTGGCCCAGGATCTTCATGAGTTCGTTCATGCTGCCACTCCCAAAGGGGGAAGTCTGGCGGTCCGGGGCCAGGCCCCGGACGCCGTGATAGGCGACGCCGTGATAAGCGGCGCCGTAATCGGCGCCACGCGCAGTCCGCCGGCCTGGGCCGGGCGCCGGCTCACACCGGGCGCATGTCCAGGTCGACGTTCAGGCCGAGCGATTTCAGCTCCTTGACCAGCACGTTGAAGCTCTCCGGAATGCCGGCCTCGAAGGTGTCCTGCTCGCGCACGATCGCCTCGTAGACCTTGGTGCGGCCCGACACGTCGTCGGACTTCACCGTCAGCATCTCCTGCAACGTGTAGGCGGCGCCGTACGCCTCCAGCGCCCACACCTCCATCTCGCCGAAGCGCTGGCCGCCGAACTGCGCCTTGCCACCCAGCGGCTGCTGGGTCACCAGGCTGTACGGCCCGATCGAGCGCGCGTGGATCTTGTCGTCCACCAGGTGGTGCAGCTTGAGCATGTAGATGATGCCCACCGTCACCTTGCGTTCGAACGGTTCGCCGGTGCGCCCGTCGGTCAGAGTCATCTGCCCGGAGGTGCCGAGGCCCGCCTTGGTCAGCATGCTCTCGATGTCGTCGGCGCGGGCGCCGTCGAACACCGGGGTGGCGATCGGGATGCCTTTCTTGAGGTTGTCGCACAGCTCGGTGAGCTGCCCGTCGCTCATCTGGGCGATCTGCTCGGCAAAGATGGCCTCGCCGTAGATGTCCTTCAGCTTGTCCAGCAATTCCTGGCGGGCGGCGCCGGTGCGACGGTACTCCTCCACCAGTTCGCCGACCTGCTTGCCCAGGGTGGCGCAGGCCCAGCCCAGATGCGTCTCCAGGATCTGCCCCACGTTCATGCGCGAAGGCACGCCCAGCGGATTCAGCACGATGTCGACCGAGGTGCCGTCCTCCAGGAACGGCATGTCCTCCACCGGCACAACGCGCGAGCACACGCCCTTGTTGCCATGCCGGCCGGCCATCTTGTCGCCCGGCTGCAGCTTGCGCTTCACCGCCACGAACACCTTGACCATCTTCATCACGCCCGGCGGCAGCTCGTCGCCGCGCTGCAGCTTCTCCACCTTGCTGTCGAAGCGCGCCTGCAGCTTAGCCACGGCCGCATCGAACTCGCGCTTCAGCGTCTCGATCTCGGCCATCGCCGCATCGTCCTGCACGGCGATGTGCCGCCACGAGCCGCGGACATGCTCGGCCAGCAGCTCGTCGGTGATCGGCGAGCCGGCCTTGATGCCCTTGAAGCCCCCGGCCGCCTTCCCGCCCAGCAGCTTCTCGCGCAGCCGGTTCAAGAACGAGCGCTCCTGGATCGCCTTCTCGTCGTCGCGATCCTTCGCCAGTCGCTCGATCTCCGACCGCTCGATGGCCATCGCGCGCTCGTCCTTGTCCACGCCGCGACGGCTGAACACGCGCACATCGACGATGGTGCCCGTCACGCCGGGCGGCAGCTTCAGCGAGGTGTCGCGCACGTCGGACGCCTTCTCGCCGAAGATCGCCCGCAGCAGCTTCTCCTCGGGCGTCATCGGGCTCTCACCCTTCGGCGTCACCTTGCCGACCAGGATGTCGCCCGGGTTCACTTCCGCGCCGATATAGACGATGCCGGCCTCGTCGAGGTTCTTCAGCGCCTCCTCGCCCACGTTCGGGATGTCGCGGGTGATCTCCTCCTGGCCCAGCTTGGTGTCGCGGGCCATCACCTCGAACTCCTCGATATGGATCGAGGTGAACACGTCGTCGCGGGCAATCCGCTCGCTGATGAGGATGGAGTCCTCGAAATTGTAGCCGTTCCAGGGCATGAACGCGACCAGCACGTTGCGCCCCAGCGCCAGCTCGCCCAGCTCCGTCGAAGGCCCGTCGGCGATGATGTCGCCCTCGGCCACCCGGTCGCCCACCCGCACCAGCGGACGCTGGTTGATGCAGGTCGACTGGTTGGAACGCATGAACTTGCGCAGCCGATAGATGTCTACGCCCTTGGTCGTGCCGTCCTCGGCCGTCGCCCGCACCACGATGCGCGCGCCGTCGATCTGGTCGATCACGCCCGGGCGCTTGGCGACGATGGTCGCCCCCGAGTCGCGCGCCACCGCGGCTTCCATGCCGGTGCCCACCAGCGGCGCGTCGGCGCGGATCAGCGGCACCGCCTGGCGCTGCATGTTCGAGCCCATCAGCGCGCGGTTGGCGTCGTCGTTCTCCAGGAACGGGATCAGCGCCGCGGCCACCGAGACCAGCTGCTTCGGCGACACGTCGATCGCCGTCACGTCCTCGGGCTTCACCAGCCGGAAATCGCCCTGCTTGCGCACCGACACGAGGTCGTCGGTGAACCGCCCGTCGGCGTCCATCTTGGCGTCGGCCTGGGCGACCACCAGCTTCTCCTCCTCCATGGCGGAGAGGTAGCGGGCGCCCTTCTGGACCACGCCGTCCTTGACCAGCATGTAAGGCGTCTCGATGAAGCCGTACTTGTTGACCTTGGCGAACGTCGCCAGCGAGTTGATCAGGCCGATATTCGGGCCTTCCGGCGTCTCGATCGGGCAGATGCGGCCGTAATGCGTCGGATGCACGTCGCGCACCTCGAAGCCGGCGCGCTCGCGGGTCAGGCCGCCCGGGCCAAGCGCGGACAGGCGGCGCTTATGCGTCACTTCCGACAGCGGGTTGGTCTGGTCCATGAACTGGCTGAGCTGCGACGAGCCGAAGAACTCGCGCACCGCCGCCGCCGCCGGCTTGGCGTTGATCAGGTCGTGCGGCATCACCGTGTCGATATCCACCGAGCCCATGCGCTCGCGGATCGCCCGCTCCATGCGCAGCAGGCCGACGCGGTACTGGTTCTCCATCAGCTCGCCCACCGAACGCACCCGGCGATTGCCGAGGTTGTCGATGTCGTCGATCTGCCCGCGCCCGTCCTTCAGCTCGCACAGGATCTTCACGGTGCGCAGGATGTCCTCCTTGCGCAGCACGCGGACCGAATCCTCCACATCCATGCTCAGCCGCATGTTCATCTTCACGCGCCCGACGGCGGACAGGTCATAGCGGTCGCCGTCGAAGAACAGTCCGCGGAACAGCGCCTCGGCGGTCTCAGGCGTCGGCGGCTCGCCCGGGCGCATCACGCGGTAGATGTCGATCAACGCCTCGTCGCGGTTGGAGTTCTTGTCCACCGCCAGCGTGTTGCGGATCCACGGGCCGTTGGACTGGTCCACCGCCAGCGTCGGCAGCCGGTCGATCCCGGCATCCTCCAGGGCCGCCAGCCGCGCCTCGGCCAGCTCCTCGCCGGCCTCGGCGAAGATCTCGCCGGTAGCCTCGTTCACCAGGTCCTCGGCCATGTAGCGGCCCAGCAGGTCGGCGCGGCCGACCAGCACCACCTTGGTGACCTCAGCGATCTTGCGCGCCGTGCGGGCGGTCAGCTTCGCCTCGGCCTCGGCCACCACCTCGCCGGTCTCGGCGTCCACCAGCGGCTCCAGCAGCTTGATGCCGCGGAACGCATCGGGGTCGAACGGCCGCGCCCAGCCCTTGGCGGTGCGGGTGAACACCACCTGGCCATAGAAGAAGTTCAGGATCTCCTCGGCGTCCATGCCGCGGATCTCGCCGATCTCCACATCCTGCTTCTGCGCCGTCCGGGCGGCCCGCAGCGCCTCGGTCGCGGCGCTCTCCAGCGCATACAACAGCGTGGTGACCGGCAGCTTGCGCTTGCGGTCGATGCGCACGTACACCAAGTCCTTGCTGTCGTACTCGAAATCGAGCCACGAGCCGCGATACGGGATCACCCGCGCGGCGAACAGGTACTTGCCGCTGCTGTGAGTCTTGCCCTTGTCGTGGTCGAAGAACACGCCCGGGCTGCGGTGCATCTGGCTGACGATGACGCGCTCGGTGCCGTTGATGATGAAGGTGCCGTTATCCGTCATCAGGGGCATGTCGCCCATGTAGACGGGCTGCTCCTTGATGTCGCGGATCGACCGCGCGCCGGTATCCTCGTCCAGGTCCCACACGATCAGGCGCAGGATCACCTTCAGCGGCGCCGCGAAGGTCAGCCCGCGCTGAATGCACTCGTCAACGTCGTATTTCGGCTCTTCCAGCTCGTAATAGACGAACTCCAGACGGCCGCGGCCGGCGAAATCGTCGATCGGGAACACGGACGTGAAGACTTCCTGCAACCCGGTATTGGTGCGGCTGTCATGCGGCGTGTTCATCTGCAGGAACGCCTCGTAGCTGGCGCGCTGCACATCGATCAGGTTGGGCATCGTCGCCACTTCGGGAATGCGCCCGAAGCTCTTGCGAATGCGCTTCTGCCCGGTGAACGACTTGGTGATCGCGTTCATGCCTGTCCTGCTGCCCCGTACAGTAATGGTTGGGTGGTCCGGCCGACAATCAGCCGCCCGCCCGAAGCCCCGGCCCGGCGCAAAATCCTGGTCCTGCGCCACATCCTATCCAGACCGTCAGTCACGCCCATGGCCGCGCCAAACGCCCCCGACCACCGGGAATCACCCCCATGCACGCCCGCCCCACCCCGCGCCGCCAAGCCCCGGCGTCCCGAAACAGGGGCACGGGCGGCAACCGGACCATCGAATCCGATGGTGGTCGCCGCCCGCTTCAGCCCATTGCGCAGCGTAGCCAGGCCGCGCGATGTCAGCTCACTTGATCTCGACAGAAGCGCCGTTCTCTTCCAACACCTTCTTGATCTTCGCGGCCTCGTCCTTGGTCGCGCTCTCCTTGACGGTCTTCGGAGCGCCCTCGACCAGATCCTTGGCTTCCTTCAGCCCGAGACCCGTGATCGTCCGGATCTCCTTGATCACGTTGATCTTCTTGTCGCCAGCCTTGGCGAGGATCACGGTGAACTCGGTCTGCTCCTCAACCGGGGCGGCGGCGGCGGCGGCAACCGGGGCCGCGGCCGCGGCAACCGGAGCGGCAGCGGAAACGCCCCACTTCTCTTCCAGCATCTTCGACAGCTCGGCGGCTTCCAGCACGGTCAGGCTGGACAGCTGCTCCACAAGGTTCGCAAGATCGGCCATATCGGTAGTCCTTCTAATCTAAGCCCTGATCGGTTCCATGCAAGCCCGCACCAAGCGGACCTGCGCATCCATGAGCGAGCGGCTGCGGCTAGGCCGCCTCTGCCTCGGTCGAGCCCTCTTTGGCATATGCCGCCAAAACCCGTGCGATCTGCCCGCCCGGCGCCTGGAGGATGCCCGCGATCCGCGTGGCCGGGGTCTGCAGCATCCCCAGCAGCGAAGCGCGCAGCGCCTCAAGCGACGGCAGCTCGGACAGCGCCTTGATCCCGGACGCATCGAGCGTCTGGGTGCCAAGCGCGCCGCCAAGCACGACAAGCTTATCGTTGGTCTTGGCGAACTCGACGGCCACCTTGGCCACCGCAACTGCGTCGGTCGACCACGCAAGCGCGGTCGGCCCCTTCAGCAGCGGCGCGATGCCGTCGAAAGAGGTCCCCTCCAAAGCCAGGGCGGTCAGCCGGTTCTTCGCGACCTTGTAGGTCACCCCGGCTGCGCGCATGCGGCGCCGCAGATCCGTCACTTCGGCCACGGTCAGACCCTTGTTCTGGGTGACCACAACCATCGACGTCTCGGCGAACACCGACGCCAGCAGGGCAACAAAGGCCCGCTTCTCCGTACGGTCCAAATCCCGTCTCCGTCGGTGGCCAGATGCGTATGGACCGCATCCGGCCGGGTTGCCCTCTGGGCCCGCTCAAGCACCTCTGCAGGCGCCCGGGCGGAACCCGGTTCGCCTGTCCTTAGCCGGAACCGCCAGGGCCTGCGGGCCATGCGGCCCGAATTCCTTGGCATCCCCGTCTGTCGCGCGCGAACCTCAACGGTCCATTAAAGCCTTGAAAAAGGCTGCGTGCGGTCTCGGACAGGATCGGGGGCTCCCGCCCCCTGCCCTCCAGCGCAACCGCGCCGGAGAATGAACGCCGCCGGCGCCGAGGCGCCGGCGAATCTCGTTTCGCGATCAGCCCCGGTTAAGCCCCGAGGGTGCCCACGTCCACGCGCACGCCCGGCCCCATCGAGGAGCTGAGCGCCGCCTTCTTCAGATAGGTGCCCTTGGCGCCGGTCGGCTTGGCCTTCACGATCGCGTCGGCGAACGCCCGCGCGTTCTCCAGCAGCTTGTCTTCCGGGAAGCTCGCCTTGCCGATGCCGGCATGCACGATGCCCGCCTTCTCGGCGCGGAACTCCACCTGCCCGGCCTTGGCCGCGGTGATCGCACCCTTCACGTCCATGGTCACGGTGCCCAGACGCGGGTTCGGCATCAGCCCGCGCGGTCCGAGAATCTTGCCCAGCCGGCCCACCAGCGCCATCATGTCCGGCGTCGCGATGCAGCGGTCGAACTGGATGTCGCCGGCCTGGATCTTCTCGGCCAGGTCGTCCGAACCCACCACGTCGGCCCCGGCGGCCAGCGCCTCCTCGGCCTTGGCGCCGCGCGCGAACACGCCCACCCGCAGCGTCTTGCCGGTGCCGTTCGGCAGCCCCACCAGCCCGCGCACCATCTGGTCGGCATGCCGCGGGTCGATGCCCAGGTTCATGCTGATCTCGATCGTCTCGTCGAACTTGGCCGTCGCATTGGCCTTCACCAGCGCGATCGCCTCGGCAAGCGCGTAGGACTTGTTGGCATCGACCTTCTTGGCGGCGGCCGCCAGTCGCTTGTTGTGCGCCATCGGATCAGCCCTCCACCACCGCAAGGCCCATCGACCGGGCGGAACCAGCCAGCATGCGGACAGCGCCCTCCACGTCGTTGGCGTTCATGTCCTTCATCTTCGTCGCCGCGATCTCGCGAAGCTGGTCCATCGTCACCCGGCCGACCGTGGCGCCCTTGCCCGGCGTGGTCGTGCCCTTGGTGATGTTGGCCGCCTTCTTGAGGAAATACGTGTTCGGCGGCGTCTTGGTGATGAAGGTGAAGGTGCGGTCCGCGAACGCGGTGATCACCACCGGGATCGGCATCCCCGGCTCCATCTGCGCGGTGACCGCGTTGAATTCCTTCACGAAGGCCATGATGTTCAGGCCCCGCTGGCCCAGCGCCGGGCCAACCGGCGGCGACGGGTTGGCCTTGCCGGCCGGAATCTGCAGCTTGACGTAGCCGACGATCTTCTTCGCCATAATCCCTGTTCCTCTGGCGCCCCGCGTGGAGGCCGTTAAGGTGGGACCGCGGTGCATGCGACCGGGGCGAGGACAGCGGAACCGCGGCGCATCGCGCCACGGCCAAACGTCATCGCCCGGAAGTCTCCCGCGTTCCGGTGTGAGCCGGGCGGTCTACAGGACACACCCACCCGAGTCCAGCGGTTTTAAAGGCGGCACCCATGGCCTGGCGGCATAGCGTCAACGGCACCACCCACGTCTTCGCCGACCTGCGCACCCTGCTGGCCCGCGCCAGCCCGCTCCGCTCGGGCGATCAGCTCGCCGGCATCGCCGCCGCAACCGCCTCCGAGCGCGCCGCCGCGCAATACGCGCTGGCCGACCTGCCGCTGGCCGACCTGCTCCTGCACCCGGTGATCCCCTACGAGCAGGACGACGTCACCCGCCTCATCCTCGACAGCCACGACCGGGCCGCCTTCGCCCCCATCGCCCACCTCACCGTCGGCGGCCTGCGCGACTGGCTGCTGGCCGAGGCCGACACCGCCGGCCTCGCCGCCCTGCGCCCCGGCCTCACGCCCGAGATGGTCGCCGCCGTCTCCAAGCTGATGCGCCTGCAGGACCTGGTCGCGGTGGCCGCCAAATGCCAGGTCACCACCGCCTTCCGCGACACCATCGGCCTGCCCGGCCGCATGAGCGTGCGCCTGCAGCCCAACCACCCCGTCGACGACCCGCGCGGCGTCGCCGCCAGCACGCTCGACGGCCTGCTGCTCGGCGCCGGCGACGCGGTGATCGGCGTCAACCCGGCCACCGACAGCGTCGCCGCCACCACCACCCTGCTGCACCTGCTGGACCAGGTGCGCGACCGCTACGCCATCCCCACCCAGACCTGCGTGCTCGCCCACGTCACCACCAGCCTGCGCTGCATCGAGCAGGGCGCGCCGCTGGACCTCGTGTTCCAGTCCATCGGCGGCACCCAGGCCACCAACCGCAGCTTCGGCATCACCCTGCCCATGCTGGCCGAGGCGCGCGACGCCGCCCTCTCCCTCAAGCGCGGCACCGTCGGCACCAACGTGATGTATTTCGAAACCGGCCAGGGCAGCGCCCTCTCGGCCGACGCGCATCACGGCGTCGACCAGCAGACCGTCGAGGCCCGCGCCTACGCCGTCGCCCGCGCCTTCCACCCGCTGCTGGTCAACACCGTGGTCGGCTTCATCGGCCCGGAATACCTCTACGACGGCAAGCAGATCATCCGCGCCGGGCTGGAAGACCATCTCTGCGGCAAGCTGCTCGGCCTGCCGATGGGGGTGGACATCTGCTACACCAACCACGCCGAGGCCGACCAGGACGACATGGACGCGCTGCTCACCCTGCTCGGCGTCGCCGGCGTCACCTACATCATGGGCGTGCCGGGGGCCGACGACGTGATGCTCTCCTACCAGTCCACCAGCTTCCACGACGCGCTGTACGTCCGCGGCGTACTCGGCCGCCGCCCGGCCCCGGAGTTCGAGGCATGGCAGCAGCGCATGGGGCTGGACACCGCCCCCGCCCGCATCCCCGCCAGCCTCTCGCCCGCGTTGATCGGCCTGGCATGACCGACGCCCCGGGCCTCTGGCGCGGCCTGCGCCGCTTCACCCCCGCCCGCATCGCCCTCGGCCGCGCCGGCAACGCCCAGCCGACCGAGGCCCACCTCGCCTTCCAGGCCGCCCACGCCGCCGCCCGCGATGCCGTCCACGCGGCGCTGGACACCGCGGCCCTCGCCGCCGACCTCGCCGCCGCCGGCCTGTCCAGCCAGGCGGTGCGCAGCGCCTGCCCGGACCGCCGCACCTATCTGCTGCGCCCCGACCTCGGCCGCCGCCTGCACGACGCCGACCGTGCCGCCCTCGTCCCGGCCCCCGGCGCCATCGCCTTCGTAGTCTGCGACGGCCTCTCGGCGCTCGCCGTGCAGCGCCACGCCGCCCCCCTGCTGGCCCGCGTGCTGCCCGCGCTGGGCCAGTCCGGCCCCGTCGTCATCGCCACCCAGGGCCGGGTCGCCCTCGGCGACGATATCGGCGGTGCCCTGCAAGCCGAGGCGGTGGCGGTGCTGATCGGCGAGCGCCCCGGCCTGTCCACGCCCGACAGCCTCGGCGTCTATCTCACCTGGCAACCCCGCCCCGGCCGCAGCGACGCCGAGCGCAACTGCATCAGCAATATCCGCGCCGAGGGCCTGCCGGTCGACCAGGCCGCGGCCAAGTTGCTCTGGCTAATCACCCGCATGCGCCAACTCCGCCTCACCGGCGTGGAGCTGAAGGACGAACAGCCAGCCGCCCTCCCCCCAAGCAAATAAAAGTTTTTTGGTTCTTTTTTTCAAAAAAGAACAAGCCTTCTTTGTTTGAAAACAAAGAAACAAAAAACTTTATTCGTTTTGCTGGTTCAGCCCTTCCGCGAACAGGGCGGCTTCCCGGGCGCGGCGGTCGCGCAGGCCGCGCACGGTGGGCCAGAGGCGCTGCATGGCCAGGATCGCGGGGGGCACATCCTCCGGCCTTCCGGCGGCCAGCGCGTCGCGGATGTCGCGCATCTCCCGCCTGCGGTCGTCCGGCGTGCCGTCCTGCATCGCCGTGCCGCGGTTATAGGCCAGGCTCACCAGCACGCCACGACACAGCCGGGGCAGCGCGTCGAACCCCGGAAAAGCCGCGCGCGCCTGCGCCACGTAATTGGGCAGCGAGCGGCGGGTGAACACGAACCAGGCAGCATCCCACGGAATCCGCAGCCCGGCCAGCGCCGCCACCCCGGCCGGCGTGCCCTGCCGGCCCAGACAGCCGGCCAGCGCGTCATGCGTAGCGCCGTCCAGCCGGTCGCCCCAATCGGCGGCGAAATGCGCCGCCTCGAAGCGCAGATCATAGCCGATGCCGATGGTGATGCCGCTGGCCCCGCCGGGATAGCTGGGGGCGGCCACCACCGCGTCGTAATGGGCGCGGTTGGTCACCTCCTCCTGGGCGATATAGGCCACCGCCCTGGTGGCGATGTCCGGGCACGGCTCCGGCAGCGCCTCCAGCCAAGCCCAGGTGCCGGCATCGACGGCACCGGTGGCCGGCAGGCCGGCCTTCACCTGGCAGGCGCGCACCGCGCCGGCGGTGCCGGGGCCGTACTGGCCGTCCTCATCCAGCACCGCGCCATCGCGGTTCAACAGCCCCTGGCAGCGGGCGACATCCTCGCCGCGATCGCCTTGGTGCAGTTCGGGTCCGGGCATCGCGGTCTCCCTGAGTGTGGGCAGTTATGTTAATAATTCTAACATCGTTGTCAAGGAAACCTGAACCGTAATATTACGAAGGAAGCATGTCCAGCCACCGCAAAACCGCCCCCGCCACCGCCGCCGGCTGTTCGGGGAATAGCGCGTGGCTGGCATCGGGGATCACCACGGACTGCACCCGGGCGCCGAATTCAGCCGCCATTTCGGCCCATTTTTCGGTCGGTTTGAAGGGATCAAGGGCCGGAATCAGCTCCAGCAGCGGCACATTTCCCGCCCCCCACCAGTCCTGCTGGCGCACCCCCTGTTTCTCGCGGCAATCGATCTGCATGCGTTGCGTGGCGGGGTGCCAGCCGTGCAGCCAGGGGGTGGGGTCGTGGCCGGGCGCGAAAAACCCCAGCCGCAGCGCCGCCAGCCGCTCGGCCTCGGGCAGCGCCAGATCGCCGGCGCGGCGGGGAGTTGCCGCGATTTCAGGGGCATAGGCGCGCGCGGCGGCGGCGGCCAGCACGACGCCGCGTACCAGGTCTGGGTGGTCCACGGCGGTCATGCGGGCGACGAAATGGCCGAAGGCGTGGCCGAGGATCACCGCCCGGCCATTACCCAGAGCCCTGATAACATTGGCGATATCATCCGCCATGTCGTGCAGGCTCACCCCCTGCATCGGCCCGGTGGAGGCGCCGATGCCGCGCGGCTGCGGGCGCAGCACGGTGCAGCCGCCGGCGGCCAGCAGGGCGGCGACGGCGTCGAAATCCTCGTAGCCGTCGCGGCCCAGCGAGGGCAGCATCACCAGCGCCGGGCCGCTGCCTTCCACCAGCGTCTCGATCGCCGCGCCGCCACTCGGGACGGGATGGGTATGGCGCATGATAGTTATGACTAGTAACTATCTGGCGGAATCACGTTCTGCGGCGCGTTCGACAGCAGCGCCGCGGCCATGGTCTCGGCGGATTTGCGGCGGATGTCGTCCCAGGATTGCGGCGTCTGGAAGGCCGAATGCGGGGTGATCAGCAGCCGCCCCTCCAGCCATTTCTCGCGGGCGCGATAGGCGCGCAGCAGGTCGGGGACGGGCTCCACCGGCGGCTCCACCGGCAGCACGTCCAGCGCGGCACCGGCGATCCGGCCCTCGCGCAGCAGGGTTTCCAGCGCCGCCAGGTCGATGATCGGCCCGCGCGCGGTGTTCACCACCACGGCGCCGTCCGGCAGCAGGGCGAGCTGTTCCATCCCCAGCATCCCCTTGGTCTCCGGCGTCAGCGGGGCATGGACGGAAAGCACGTCGGACTGGCGGAGCAGCTCCTCCAGCGTGCGGGCGCGGGCGACGCCGATGGCGCGGTCGCTGCCGTTGGGGCGGTGCGGGTCGTAGAACACCACGCGGAAGCCGAACGCCTTGGCGCGCAGCGCGGCCGCGGTGCCGATGCGGCCGAGGCCGATGATGCCGAAGGTCTGCACCTCCGACCGGCGGACCAGCTTGCCGGCGTCGATGAAGCGCCAGGGGGCGGGCGGGTCGGCGCGCTGGGTCTCGTGATACAGGAACAGGCCGCGGCGCAGGGCCAGCGCGGCCACCACCGCGTGCTCGGCCACCTCCATGGTGCCGTAGTCGGGCACGTTGCAGACCAGGATGTTGCGGGCGGCGCAGGCGGCGCGGTCGATGCGGTCGTAGCCGACGCCCATGCGCACCACCACGCGCAGGCGGGGGAAGCGGGCGAGGTCGGCGGCGGTCACCCATTGGCCGAGCACCAGCAGCCCCTCGGCGGTGGCGGCGTCGACGTCGGGGATGTCGGCCAGGGTCTTGCCCGGGCCCCAGCGCAGTTCGGGGCCGGGGCCGTAGACCTCGCGCTCCACGCTGTCGTCGGGATAGAGCGATTCGCCGTATTGGATGACAGGCATGGTGTCGTGTTTCCCCGGGTTGCGTTGCGGAAGCGTTGTGCGCAGTCTCCCCGCCTTCACTGCCGAGACACAAGAGGGGGACGCATGTCCATGAACGGCGCGGAAAGCCTGGTCCATACGCTGCTGGCCAACGGGGTCGATACCTGCTTCGCCAACCCGGGCACCAGCGAGATGCATTTCGTGGCGGCGCTGGACCGCGTGCCGGGCATGCGTTGCGTGCTGGGGCTGTTCGAGGGCGTGGTGACCGGGGCGGCCGACGGCTATGCCCGCATCGCCGGCAAGCCCGCCGCCACCCTGCTGCATTGCGGGCCGGGCCTGGCCAACGCCATGGCCAACCTGCACAACGGCCGGCGCGCCAACACCATGATGGTGAACTGCGTGGGCGACCAGGCGACCTATCACCGGCCGCTGGACGCGCCGCTGACCGCCGATACCGAGGGCTGGGCGCGCGGCGTCTCCGGCTGGGTGCGCACCGCGACCAAGGCCGGCAACGTGGGCGCGGATGCCGCCGTGGCGGCGCAGCAGGCGCGGGTGTCGCCCGGCCAGATCGCCACCCTGATCCTGCCGTCCGACACCTGCTGGGACGATGGCGGCGTGGTCGGGCCGGTCCTGGCGGCCCCCGCCGCGCCGACCGCCGCCCCCTCGGCGATCAAGAACGCGGCGCGGATGCTGCGCAACGGCAAGCCGACCATGCTGGTGATCGGCAACGGCGCGCTGCTGGCCGGCCCGCTGGCCGATGTGGCGCGCATCGCCGCTGCCACCGGGGCGAAGGTGCTCAAGAACGGCTCCAACGGCCGGGCTGAGCGCGGCCAGGGGCGGCACGCCTTCAACAAGATCCCCTATCCGGTGGACCAGGCGATCGCCGCGTTCAAGGGCATCGAGCAGGTGATCCTGATCGGCACGCCCAAGCCGGTGATCTTCTTCGCCTACCCGAACAAGCCGGGCAGCCCGGTGCCGGCGGATGCCGAGTTGCATGTGATGAGCCGGCCCGAGCACGACCAGGCGCAGGCGCTGGCGGCGCTGGCCGAGGAGCTGGGCAACCCGCCGGCGGTGGCGGCGCCGGGCTACGACAAGGTGGATGCCGCCCGCGGCAAGGTGACCTCCGAGGCGTTCGCGCAGTCGCTGACCGCGCTGCTGCCGGAACAGGCGATCATCGCCGACGAGAGCGTGACCTTCGGGCGGGCCATCTATGGCAACACCCACGGGGCGGCGCCGTGCGACTGGCTGAGCGTCACCGGCGGCGCGATCGGCGGCGGCATCCCGCTGGCGACCGGGGCGGCGGTGGCCGCCTCGCAAGCCGGGGGCGGCCGGCGCGTGGTGAACCTGCAGGCCGACGGCTCGGCGATGTACACCATCCAGGGGCTGTGGACGCAGGCGCGCGAACGGCTGGACGTGACCACGATCATCTTCAACAACAAGAAATACCAGATCCTGATCGGCGAGCTGGCCAATGTGGGCGCCAACCCGGGCCGGGTGGCGATGGACATGCTGGACCTGGGCAACCCGGACCTGGATTTCGTGAAGCTGGCGGCCGGCATGGGCGTGGAAGGGGCGCGGGCGGAGACGATGGAACAGTTCAACGACCTGTTCGCCGCCTCGCTGACGCGCAAGGGGCCGTTCGTGATCGAACTGATGATCTGACGAAGCGACGAAGATCCACATGGAGGCGGGGAGGCGGGGAGAAGCAAGGCCGGAATGACCTGGCTTTCTTCTCACCGTCTCTTCGCCTCTCTGTGGGATGTCTTTCTTGTCTTCCTTGTCCGCCGTGCGCGGTCAGGCGGTCCGCAGCGGGCGGATGCCGGTGAGCAGGGCGAACAGCAGGGCGACGCCGAGGCCCCAGCTGAGGTGGATGAGCAGGATGCGCACCCAGGTGGCGGCGCCCCAGGCGGCCAGCGGGTGGAAATGCTTCAGCGGCGCCACCACCAGCACCAGCACCGCCACCGCCAGCAGCCCCAGCAGCAGGCCGCACAGCCAGCCGGGCAGGCCGAGGCGGGGGCGCAGCGCCGCGTAGAGGATGCCGTAGAGCCCGCCCCAGAAGGCGGCATCGATGACGGCGGGGACGCCGAGGGGCGGGACCGGGCGCATCGAGTAGGGCGCGGGGCCGCCCAGGCCGGGCGGGTTCAGCACGTGCAGCAGGCCGGCCATGCCCTGGTGGAAGGCCAGCACCGAGAGGAAGCCGGCGACGAAGCCGGTGGCCAGACGCATCGGCGTGTTCATGGCAATCTCCTGCGGCGGCGGGCGGCAGCATGGCACAACGGCAGGCGGATCACTATTGTGGCGGTGGCCATCAGGCGCGGATTGGCCGATGATGACCACCGGGTGCGCCGGCGGCGCGTGGCGAGTGACAGGCGGCAGGGCGGGTGGCAAGGCTTTCGAACGAGGATATCGAGCGGCTGGCCAGCCGGGTGGCCATGCTCGCCTCCGACGATGGCGAGGCCGACAATGCCGGCCGCGCGGTGGGGCAGCTTGCCCGCCGGCTCGGCTTGACCGGCGGCGACCTGAAGCATTTGTTCCTGTTCGGCGCCAATCCCGAGGCGGTCTCGGCGCGCGGGCGCTCGGCCGAGATGGAGCGGCTGGAGCGACTGGTGGCCGAGCTGCGCCGCGACCTGCGCAACATGGAGGCGGCCGCGCGCTCGATCCAGGAGGAGCGCGACGAGCTGCTGAGCGAGAAGGGCGAGCGCAGCGTGCTGCTGTACCGCAGCCGCGCCAGCCAGCGGGCGCGCGGCATCGCGCTGGCGATTGGCGTGGTGCTGGCGGTGCTGGTGGGCGGCGCGGTGGCGATGTATGGCCCCGACCTCGGCGGCCGCACCGCCCCGGCGCTGCCGACCGCCGGGATCGCCGTCGTGCGCGGCACGCGGGTGGCGCTGTTGCGCGAGCCGCTGGCGAATGCGGCGACCCTGACCTCCATGCCGGCGGGCACAAGGCTGGTGGTGCGCCGGGTGCTGTGGAACATGATGACGCAATGGGCGGAGGTGGAGATGGGCGGCCTCAGCGGCTATGTCCGCACCACCGACCTGGAGATATTCTGAACACCCGGCCCAGCGAATAAAGTTTTTGCTTCTTTGTTTTTAAACAAAGAAGGCTGTTCTTTTTTGAAAAAAAGAACCAAAAAACTTTTATCCCTTGATGAGTTTGATCCGCCGTCCGTCCACCCCGAGGGCGATCTTGCCGGCTTTCAACGCCTGGGCGTCGGCGCCGAATACTTCGTGGCGCCAGCCGTGCAGGGCCTGGATGTCCGGCGTGTCTTCGGTGGCGAGGCGGTCGATGTCCTCGCTGTTGGCGACCAGCTTGGGGGCGACGTGGTGCTGTTCGCACTTGGCGGCCAGCAGCACCTTCAGCAGCGCCACCAGGGCGGGCGAGGCGCGCGGGCCGTCGCGGTGGGCGGGGGCTTCGGGCAGGGCGGCGTCGGGCAGGGCCTTGGCCTCGGCGATGGCGGCCAGCAGGCCGGCGCCCATGCGGCCCTCGGCGAAGCCGCGGGTGACGCCGCGGGCGCGGGCCAGGTGCTCGGCGTCGGCCGGGGCGATGGCGGCGATTTCCAGCAGCGCCTCGTCCTTCAGCATGCGGCTGCGCGGGATGTTGCTGCGCTGGGCCTCGCGCTCCCGCCAGGCCGCCACGGCGCGCAGCACGCCCAGCAGGCGGCGGTTGCCGGTGCGCGGGCGCAACCGCTCCCACATGCTCTCGGGGTCCGGGCGGTAGGTGGCGGGGTCGGCCAGGATGGCCATCTCCTCGGCCACCCACTCCATCCGGTTGTCCTTTTCCAGCCGGTCGCGCAGCTTTTCGTAGACCCGGCGCAGATGGGTCACGTCGGCGGCGGCGTAGGTCACCTGGGCCGGCGACAGCGGGCGGACCGTCCAGTCGCTGAAGCGGTGCGACTTGTCGATGTGCCCGCCGGTGGTGGCCGCGACCAGCGAGTCGTAGCCGACCTGGTCGCCGAAGCCGGCCACCATGGCGGCGATCTGGGTGTCGAAAAGCGGTTTCGGAACGTCATCGAACAGCTGCACGAAGATTTCGATGTCCTGCCGGGCGGCGTGGAACACCTTCACCACCGCCTGGTCGGCGAGCAGGGCGCCGAGCGGCGCCAGGTCCAGCCCCGGGGCCAGCGCGTCGACCACCGCCACATCGGTGTCCGACGCGAGCTGCACCACGCAGAGTTCGGGCCAATAGGTCCGCTCGCGCATGAATTCGGTGTCGACGGTCACGAAGCGTTCGGCGCGCAGGCGGGTGCACAGCGTGTCCAGGGCCTCGGTGGTGGTGATCAGGGCGGGGGGCGGGAATTCGACCCGGTTCTGGCGTGGCATGTTACAGCTAATACACGCAGGATGCCGGCGCCGGAAGCCACCGCCGCGCCGAGCCGCCCCGCCGACCACGCGACCGCCAGGAGCAATGCCGCATGCTGTCCGTCTTTCCCGGCACCGCCACGCCGGACACCGCCGTATGGCTCGATCTGCTGCGCCCCGACGCCGGCGAGGTGGCGCGGGTGGAGGCGGCGACCGGCCTGCACGTGCCGGCGCGCGCCGAGTTGCTGGAGATCGAGAGTTCCAGCCGGCTGGCCGAGCGCGGTGGCGCGCTGTACCTCACCTACCCCGCCGCCAAGCGCGACGACGACGGCGAGACGCGGGTGACGCCGGTGGGCTTCGTGCTGTCGCGCGAGCGGCTGCTGAGCGTGCGGTTCGACGAGATGGTGGCATTCGACAGCTTCGCCGCGCGCTGCCAGGCCGGGGAGCGGCGGGCCGGCGGCAGCATGGAGGTGTTCGTCGGGCTGTGCGAGACGCTGATCGACCGGCTGGCCGACGTGCTGGAGCGCGAGGGCGAGGGGCTGGACCGCGCCTCGCACCGCATCTTCCGCCATGGCGCCAAGGGGGCGCCGCCGCCGCGCCGGGCGGATGCGGAGCTGCGCGCGGTGCTGCGCAGCGTGGGGCATGCCGGCGACCTGATCTCCAAGATGCGCGATACGCTGCTGGGGCTGGGGCGGATGCTGCCGTTCGTGCAGGTGGCGGCCAAGGACTGGATACCGGCCGAGCTGCGGCCGCGCTTCAAGACCCTGCGGGCGGACATCCAGTCTCTGACCGACTATGACGCGCATCTGGCCAACAAGGTGCAGTTCCTGCTGGATGCAACGCTGGGCTATATCAGCATCGAGCAGAACAACATCATCCGCGTTCTGACGGTGGTTTCCGTGGTGGGGGTGCCGCCGACCTTCGTGGCCAGCATGTACGGCATGAACTTCGAGGGGATGCCGGAATTGCACTGGCATTTCGGCTATCCCTACGCGCTGTTGCTGATCCTGCTGAGCGCGGTGCTGCCGCTGGTGTGGTTCCGGGTGCGGGGGTGGCTGTAGGACGGCCGGTTCGCGGGGAGGCGGGGAGCAGGGTGTCGGCAGGCTCGGCTTGACATGCGGGCGGCTTGACGCGAAGGGGGGCGGCGGCTTGTCTGCCGCGCCTCCAGATCGGGACCAGTCAGATGCACGCCTACCGCACCCATACCGCGGGCGCCCTGCGCGCCAGCGACGCCGGCCAGACCGCCCGCCTTTCCGGCTGGGTGCACAGCAAGCGCGACCATGGCGGGCTGCTGTTCATCGACCTGCGCGACCATTACGGGCTGACGCAATGCGTGTTCGCCGCCGGCAGCGCCGCGTTCGAGGCGGCCGAGCGGCTGCGGCCGGAAAGCGTGGTGACGGTGACCGGCGAGGTGGTGCTGCGCGACGCCGCCACCGTGAACCCGCGCCTGCCGACCGGGGCGGTCGAGCTGCGGGCCGCCGAGGTGGTGGTGCAGTCCACCGCCGACGTGCTGCCGCTGCAGGTGGCGGGCGACGAGAAATACCCCGACGAATTGCGGCTGAAATACCGCTTCATCGACCTGCGGCGCGAGAAGATGCACCGCAACATCATGCTGCGGGCCGGGGTCATCGCCTCGATCCGCCGGCGGATGATCGAGTCCGGCTTCACCGAGTTCCAGACGCCGATCCTGACCGCCTCCAGCCCCGAGGGGGCGCGCGACTTCCTGGTGCCGTCGCGTACCCATCCGGGCAAGTTCTACGCGCTGCCGCAGGCGCCGCAGCAGTTCAAGCAGCTCGCCATGGTCGCGGGGTTCGACCGCTATTTCCAGATCGCGCCGTGCTTCCGCGACGAGGCCAGCCGGGCGGACCGCTCGCCGGGCGAGTTCTACCAGCTCGATTTCGAGATGAGCTTCGTCACCCAGGAGGACGTGTTCAACACGATCGAGCCGGTGATCGCCGGCGTGTTCGAGGAGTTCGCGGGCGGGCGGGCGGTGACCAGGCCGCCCTTCCCGCGCATCCCCTATGACCGCTCGATGCTGGAATTCGGCTCCGACAAGCCCGATCTGCGCAACCCGATCCGCATCGCCGACGTGACGGCGCAGTTCGCCGGCTCCGGCTTCGGGCTGTTCGCCAAGATCGCGGCCGGTGGCGGCATCGTGCGCGCCATCCCCGCTCCGGGCGCGGCCAGCAACCCACGCAGCTTCTTCGACAAGCTGAACGAGTGGGCGCGCGAGCAGGGCGCCGGCGGGCTGGGCTATATCCAGTTCGAGGCCGAGGGGCCGAAGGGGCCGATCGCGCGCAACCTGGAGGCCGAGCGGGCCGAGGCGATCCGGGTGGCATGCGGGCTGAACCCCGGCGACGCGGTGTTCTTCGCCGCCGGCAAGCCGGACGAGGCGCCGAAATTCGCCGGCCAGGTGCGCACCAGGCTGGGCCAGGAGCTGGGGCTGATCGCGGAGGGCGAGTTCCGCTTCTGCTGGATCACCGATTTCCCGATGTACGAGCTGAACGAGGAAACCGGGCAGGTGGATTTCAGCCACAACCCGTTCAGCATGCCGCAGGGCGGGATGGAGGCGCTGAACACCCAGGACCCGCTGACCATCAAGGCGTTCCAATACGACATCGTGTGCAACGGCATCGAATTGTCGTCGGGCGCGATCCGCAACCATCGCCCGGACATCATGATCCGGGCCTTCGAGATCGCCGGCTATCCGGAGTCCGAGGTGGAGGCGCGGTTCGGCGGCATGCTGAACGCCTTCCGCTACGGCGCGCCGCCGCATGGCGGCTCGGCGCCGGGGATCGACCGCATCGTGATGCTGCTGGCCGATGAGCCGAACATCCGCGAGGTGATCCTGTTCCCGCTAAACCAACAGGGCGAGGATTTGATGATGGGTGCCCCGGCCGAGGTGCCGTCGGCGCGGCTTAAGGAGCTGTCGCTGAAGCTGGACCTGGCGCCGAAGGTCAAGAAGGACTGAGGCGGGGGCGGCCCCGCCCGGGCGGGGGATGGCCGGCCCGGCGGGGCGCGGATATCGTGCCGGGCAGACGCCGGCACGGGAGCGAACGCGCGATGACCACCAAGGCATTGGCCGATTTCACCGCCGGGCTGCGCTGGGAGGACCTGCCGCCGGCGGTGGCGCGCCAGGCCTGCCTGGTGGTGCTGGACGCGGTCGGCTGCGCCGTCGCCGCCTGGACGGAAGACCCTGACAAGGCACGGCTGGCGCACGAGATCGCCCGGCTCTATCCCGCCTCCCCCGGCGCCGGCGTGATCGGCACGGCGTGCGCCGCCGCTCCCGCCTTCGCGGCGCTGGCCAACGGCATCCTGGTGAACGCGGCCGACAACGACGACACCCATAAGCGGGCGCTGCTGCATGTCGGCTCCGTGGTGGTGCCCACCGCGCTGGCGCTGGCGCAGGCGCACGGGCTGTCGGGGCGGGCGATGCTGCTGGCGCTGGTGGCGGGCTACGAGGTGACGGTACGGGTCGGCATGGCGGTGATGCCAACGCATTACCGGTTCTGGCACTCCACGGCGACCAACGGCACCTTCGGCGCGGCGGCGACGGCGGCCAAGGCGCTGGCGCTGGACGCGGCGGGCACGCGGCGCGCGCTGGGGCTGGCCGGCACCCAGGCGGCGGGGCTGAACACGTTTTTCGAGTCCGGCGACATGACCAAGAGCATCCATCCCGGCAAGGCGGCGCTGAACGGGGTGCTGTCGGCGCAACTGGCGCAACTGGGCGCCACCAGCCCGCCAGGCATATTGGAGCATCCGAAGGGCTACCTCGCCGCCTTCTCGCTGGAGCCGAAGCCCGAGGCGCTGGTGGCCGGGCTGGGGAGCGAATGGGAAATCCTGCAAAACGGTTTCAAATTCTTCCCCTCCATCCTGGCCAGCCACTCGCCGATCCAGGCGACGCTGGCGCTCGTGCGGCGGCATGCGATCGACCCCGCGCGGATCGCGCGCATCACCAACGAGACCTACACCACGGTCACCACGCATTTTTCCAGCAAGGAGGTGGGCTCGGTGATGGCCGCCCGGGTCTCGGTGCCTTACTGCATCGCGGTGGCCGCGGTGGACGGGGCGCTGACCCAGGCGCAGTTCGCCCCCGCCCGCATCGCCGACAAGCTGGTGCGCCAGGTGCTGGCGCGCACCGAGGTGATCGCCGATCCGGCGCTGGACCGGCTGTATCCGGCCAACTTCCCGGCGCGCGTGACCATCACGCTCGACAGCGGCGAGGTGTTCCAGGAGACGGTGATGCTGCCCAAGGGCGACCCCGGCGCGCCGCTGTCCGAGACCGAGCTGGCCGACAAGTTCCGCGAGAATTGCCGGGGCATGCTGGATGCGGACCACACCGCGCGGCTGCGCGCGGCGATCCTGGATCTGGCAAAGGCGGAGACAGTCGCAGAGCTATCGGCATTGCTGGCAGGCCCAAACGGATAAAGTTTTTTTGCTTCTTTGTTTTCAAACAAAGAAGGTCCGTTCTTTTTTGAAAATACGAGCCCAAAAAACTTACCCGCTTTCTTCCCGACCCCCGGCCCCGCCGCGCTCTCCCGTGGGTAGATTCCGACGCTGTGCACGGGGCCGGCAACCTCCATTTAGCAGCTATGCATGGAGGACTGCCGATGACCGACAACAGGTGGGGGCTTTCGATCGTGGTGTTCACGGCGTCGACCGGGTTCTTCTCGGCCTGGCACTTCCTGGCGATATTCCTGCACTACCCACGGATTGCGTGCCGAGCGGCGCACGCGATCCGCGCTAGGTCCTGTGGACTCTTGGGAGTCCCGAACCGGTCGCGTTGTGATTCAAGGCTGCCTTTCGGAAGGTGGCCGTGTGTGTTCTGGATCGTTTGGTGCTGAGCGGTGTGGCTTGGGAGCGGATGGCGCCGTTGATCATCGGGCGGCCTGACCAGAAAGGCTCGACCGGCCGGGACAACCGTATGTTTGTCGAGGGAGTGCTGCGGATCGTGCGAACGGGCACGCCGTGGCGCGATCTTCCGGAAGTCTTTGGCGAATGGAACAGCGTCTTCCGCCGGTTCAGCCGCTGGAGCCACAAGGGCGTGTGGCGGCGCATCTTCGAGGCGATGTCGGATGATCCCGACTTTGAATACTTGATCGTCGACAGCACCATCATCCGCGCCCACCAGCACGCCGCCGGCGCTAAAAAGGGGGGTCTGAAGATCAGGCCCTCGGTCGCTCCCTCGGCGGCCCGAGCACCAAGATCCACCTGGCCGTGCGAGGCCTGGGCATGCCCGTGCGCTTCGCCCTGACCGGCGGCCAGCGTGGCGACTGCCCGCAGGCCTACGCCTTGATCGACGGCCTGCCCGCCGAGGTCGTCATGGCCGATGCGCCTACGACGCCGATCCTCTGCGCAAAGCGATCGCAGCCAAGGGTGCCGTGGCCGTCATCCCTAACAACCCATCCCGCGCCCGAAAATACCCGCTCGACAAACACCTCTACGCTCAGCGCCACCTCATCGAGTGTTGTTTCAGCAAGCTCAAACAGTTCCGTCGCGTCGCAACCAGGTTCGAGAAAACCGCGAGAAACTACCTCGCCGTCGTCACACTCGCCGCCATCATCCTCTGGCTACGATAAGTGTCCACAGGACCTAGAGCGTGATGACCGTAGGTGGAACCACCGGAGGTCTGAATCACGCGACAAAACAAAGAGCTAGCGCCAGGGTTGGGCCAGCATCCGGTCCAGCCACAGGTCGCGCCGGGTGCGGAACTGCTCGATGCCGATGGTCATGCCGATGTGCCCGGCGGCAGGCTGGGCGCGGTAGGTGCCCAGCAGGCGGTCCCACCAGGGCAGGTTGAAGCCGAAATTGCTGTTGGTCTCGGCCACGACCACGGAATGGTGGACACGGTGCATGTCCGGGGTCACCACCACCCAGCGCAGCACGCGGTCCAGCGCCGCCGGCAGGCGCAGATTCGCGTGGTTGAACATCGAGGACGCGTTCAGCACCACCTCGAACACCAGCACCGCGGCTGCGGGCGGGCCGAGCGCGGCCACCACGGCAAGCTTGTAGGCCATCGACAGCAGGATCTCGCCGGGGTGGAAGCGCAGGCCGGTGGTCACGTCGAACTCCAGGTCGGCATGGTGCATGCGGTGCAGCCGCCACAGCGCCGGCACCGCATGGAACATCACGTGCTGCAGGTAGATCGCCAGGTCCAGCGCCACCAGCGCGGCGGCGAAGGCCAGCCACCCCGGCAGCGCGACCGCGTTGAGCAGCCCCCAGCCGTGCCGTGCGGCCAGCCCCGCCAGCCCGACCGCGACCACCGGGAACGCGAGGCGCACCAGCACCGTGTCGATCACGACGAGGCCGAGGTTGTTGGGCCAGCGCAGCAGCCGTGGCACCTCCCGTCGCCGGCGCGGCGAGGCCGCCTCCCACGCCGCCAGCGCGGCCAGCACGCCCAGGAACGCGGCCAGCCTGATGGCCGGCTCATGGGCGAGCAGGCTCATCCCTTGCCGGCCAGCCGCGCGTCCAGCGCCAGGTAGTCGGCGGAGCGGACCGCGACGGCGAGTTCCGGCAGGGTGGGCATCGGCGCGCGCGGCCCGCCCTTCAGGCCGGCCAGCGCCTCGCGGATGGCGCGCACGCTGGCGGCCAGGATCTCCTGCGGGTAGATCGCCACCTTGATGCCGATGCGCGCGAGGTCGGCATCGCCCGGCATGAAGTGCTTGCCGGCCGGCGAGGTGACCGAGACCGCCGGCTTGCCGTTGCAGGCATCCACCGAGGCGCGCATCTCCGCCTCCGATTGCGGCGAGTCGAGGAAGAAGATATCCGCCCCCTCGGCCACGAAATCCTGCAGGCGGGCCAGTGCCTCGCCGAAGCCGCGCGAGACGCAGGCATCGGTGCGGGCCAGCAGCAGCACGCCCTCCTCGCGCGCCGTCTGCACCGCGGCACGGCAGCGCAGCCGCGCCTCCTCGCGCTCCACCACCAGCTTGGCGCCGTTATGGCCGAGCGGGCGCGGCCAGGCCTTGTCCTCGATCAACACGGCGGCGGCGCCGGCGCGGGCATAGGCGCGCACGGTGCGCTGCACCTGGATGGCGTTGCCGTAGCCGGTGTCGCCATCGGCCAGCCACAGCACGCCGGGGGCGGCGGTGGTGATCGCCTCCACGGTGTCGCGCATTTCGGGGAAGGAGAGCAGGTCCATGTCCGGCATCGCCAGGCGCATCGCCGAGATGGAGGAGCCGGAGGCGAAGCCGAGCTTGAAGCCGGCCTCCTGCATCAGCCGGGCGGCCATGCCATCGCCGCAGCCGGGCATCACCTGCAATCCGGGTTGGCTCAGCAGGGCTTTCATGGCTTCGGCTTGCGGACGCATCGGTCGTTCCCCTCGGGTTGGTTGCGGCGATGCTGGGACATCCCGCGCGTGGCGGCAAGCCAGGGATGGGTCACCGGGATGGGCCACCACGGAGGCGGGTCAGGCGCCGAACAGCACCTTGGCGAGGCCTAGCGACAATTGGCGGGAGTCGGGGCTGTCCGGGATCAGGGCGCGCACCGGCACGGCGTAGGGCGGCGCGATCACCAGTTCGTGCGGCGCCGCGCCGAACACCACCTCCTCGCTTTTCAACGTCGCCCGGCGGCCTTCCTGCTGGGTGACGGCGAAGGCCAATGCCCGCCCGTCCAGCCACAGGCCGATCCGCGCCACCGGATAGGCGGGGCCGACGCAGAGCAGGTGCAGCGACAGGCGCCGCGCCTGCGGCGGGGCGCGGAAATGCAACCGGGCGGTGCTTCGCGCATCCAGCCAGGCCGCACCATGCGCCTCGAACGGGTGGAAGCCCTGGCGGCCGGCGATCGCGGGGAGATCGATCCAGCGCCCCGCGGGGGGTGTGAACACCGCGCGCGGATCGGCATGGAAGTCCAGCGGCGGCGGCGCGGCGAGGCGGGCGCGGAACAGGGCGCGGGCGGCCTCGTACAGCGCGATGTCCAGCATGTTGCGCTCGACGATGCGGGCAACGGCATGCGGGTCGCATTCCTCCCCCCCGGCCGGCTCCGGCGACGGCGCGGCGGCGAGGGCATAGGGGATGCCCCAGGCGCGCTGCAGCAACACCAGGCTGCCGGGCAGGTCCTCCGCCAGTCCGAAGGCCATCCGCCGCAGCGTGCGCAGCGCGCCGTCCAGCAGCGCCGGCCGGGCGGCCGGGTCGTCGAAGCCGGGGCCGCCGGGGGTGGTCATCGCCGGATCGCCGCACAGCAGGCGGCACATGCCGTCGCCGACATGCTCGGCGAGGGCGCGGCTGCGCGCGCCGATGAAGTCCGCGATCGAGAAATCCGGCGTCAGCCCCAGATGCGCCAGCCGCTCGGGCGGGTCCGCGCGCAGGCCGCGGAACAGCGCCTGCACCCGCGCGATCGGGTGGCGCAGCATGGCGAACGGCCGCACCCGGTCGAGCCGGCCATCCCAAGCATGCAGCGGCACCGGGCCAAGCAGGCAGGCGGGCGGCGGGTCGGCCTCGTCCAGACCCGCGATGGTGGCGGCAAGCCGCGGGTCGGCGCGCGCCAGCCGCACGCAGCCGGCCTCGCCATAGGCCGCGCCGATCGCCGCCACCAGGCTGGCATCGACAGCGGCCGGGATATGCAGGAACAGCACCGGCGGCGGCGCGGGTGGGGGCGGCGGCGCGAGCGGGGGCGGACCGGCGCCGTCAGCCACCAAACACCAGCGCGTGCAGGATGATGGTTCCGGACGCGTTGAACAGCGGCGCGAACGACATGCGTGGGTGCGGGGTTCAGGGCAGGAAGGTGACGTCGGCCAGCGCCAGCGCCAGGCTGCGGTCGTCGCGGCCGTCCGGGCTGAGGAAGCGGGTGGGCACGAAATAGGGCGGCTCGATCGCCAGCCGGCTGATCGGGCGGAGGCCGGGCGGCAGGTCCAGCTCCACCACGTACCAGCGCTCCTTCTGCTCGGTCAGCCGGTGGGCCATGCGCTGGCCGTCCACCAGCAGCGCCACGTCCTGCATCGGGTAAGTGGCGCCGATGCTGTACAGCCGCAGCCGGACCCGCCGCGCGCCCTGGGGCGCGGTGAAATGGATGCGCACCGGCACCTCGGCCATCATCCAGGAGAAGCCGACCTTCTCGAAATCATGGAAGCCCTGGCGGCCGGGGATGTCGCCCACCACGACCGCCTGGTTCAGCTTCGGCGCGAACACCGCGCCGGGATGGTGCGCCTCCACCGGCGGGCGCCAGGCACGCAGGCGCTCGGCGAACAGGGCGGTGGCCTTTTCGTACAGCGCGATGTCCAGCGTGTTGCGCTGCACGATGCGGCGGATGTTCAGCACGCTGTCCTCGCTGCCGCCGCGCTCGGTGGCGTTCTTGACGTATTCGTCGAGCGGGAAGGGAATGCGCCACGCCGCGCGCACGATCTCGCGCGTGCCGGCCATGTTCTCGACGATGCCGAAATCCAGCGATTCCAGCGTCTCCAGGGCCTGTTCCAGCACCGCCGGCATGTCAGCCACGCTGCGGAACTCGGGCGCGTTGGGGTCGTTCACCCGCGCGTCGCCGCACAGCAGGCGGCACATGCCGTCGTTGGTCTGGCCGTACAGGCCGGGGGCGCGCGACTCGATGAAGGCGTCGAAGGTGAAGCGGGGCGCGAGGCCCACGCGCTGCAACTCCGCCTCGCTGGCACGCTGCAGGAAGCGGAACAGCGACAGCACCCGCGCCACCGGGTTGCGCAGCAGGGTGAACGCCTGGAACTGCGCCAGGTAGGGATGGAAATAATGCACCGGCAGATGCCCGGCGACGCAGGACAGGCTGTCCAGCCGGGTCCGCGCCAGCGTGTCGATCTCATGCAGGATCTGCGGGTTGTGCCCGTCCAGCCGCACCACCCGGCGTTCGCCGAACAGGTTGTGCAGCGTGGTCAGGAACGAGGTGCCAGCGGTCTTGGGGATGTGCAGGAACAAGATCGGCTTGCCGACCGCCTGGCGCGACGGGATCACCTCCGCGGCGGGCGCCGGCGGCAGGTTGTTCATCGCGCCGCCCCCCGGCCCGCCGCGCGCGGCGGCACGGCAGGGATGGGGGCGAGGATCGGGCGAACGGTCATCGGAGCGGCGGCCTCCTGCTGTGCCGGGTGGAGGCCGATCCTATCGCGGTTCGCCCGGGGCACGAAAGCACCAGCGCCCCTCCCCGGCCGGGCACGCCTTCGTGAGCACGCCCAGCCCCGGCCACGGGCGCTCAGGCCACGGGGGCTCAGGCCAGCAACCCCAGCCGCCGCAGGAACACCGGCGCCTGCAGGTTCACCAGCGCCCCGGCGGCGGCGATGAAGCCGGGCAGCCCGGCCATGGGGACGATGGACAGCGGCGGCGCGTATTCGGCGTTGCCGCCGCGCGCATGCGCCGCCTGGATGGCGGCGGCGGAAAGGCTGGTGGCCAGCCCGATGCCCAGGTCGAGCACATGGCTGCCGACCCCGCCGGCGGCGTGCTCCACGATGCACAGCGGCCGGATGGCATCGATCGCCTCGGCCGGCAGCCCGACCTCCTCGCGCAGCTCGGCCAGCAGCTGGCCGACGATATCCACCACACCCTCCGGCCCGGCGGCGGAGGCGTCCACGCTGCCGGCCGGCGGCAACTGCCACTCGCCGGCCTGGTAGACCGCGCGGCCCGGGCGGCGGCCGAACACCACGCCGTCGGGGCCATGGATGACCCCGCCCACCGCCAGCGGGCGGATGCCGAGCAGCGGGAACAGGTCGTGGCGGTGCATCTGCGCCACGATGCGGCGGAACTCCGTCCAGTGGCCGCAGATCAGCCGCGGAGTGATCACGTCGGCGCTGAACACCCGGCCGTTGAACAGGCCGCCGCCGGTACGCGCCTGCGCCTCGGCCCATAGCCGGTCCACCTCGGCGTCCAGCCCGGCGGGCAGCGGAGCCATCGGGCGCACCACGCGCACCCGCACATCCGGCTCGATATCGTGCACCGTCCAGCCGGCCATGCGCGCCTCCGTCCATCCGCGGCCATGATCGCGCGAGGCGCGGATTGACGCAACGCAGCATGCGGCGGCAGGCTGGCCGGAATGAGACCTCCCGCATGGCTCCTCGCACTGGGCGCGACGCTGCTGGCGCAATCGGCCGCCTCGTTCATGGGGCAATGCCTGCCGGTGGTGGCGCCGCTGCTGACGGCGGCGACCGGGGTGGCGCCGGAGCGGATCGGCAACCTGTCCTCGCTCACCTCGCTCGGCACCGTGCTGTTCCTGGCCTTCGGCAGCCCGTTCCTGGCCCGTTTCGGCCCGGTGCGCAGCCTGCAGATGGGGTCGGGCTTCGCCATCGCCGGCATGCTGGTGGCCGCCAGCGGGCTGTGGCCGGCGCTGGTGGTGGCGGCGCTGTTGCTGGGCATCGGCTACGGCCCCACGCCCCCGGCCGGCAGCCGCATCCTGGCCGCCACCGCGCCGGCCGGGCACCGCACGCTGATCTTCTCCATCAAGCAGGCCGGCGCGCCGGCCGGCGGCGCGCTGGCCGGGCTGCTGGTGGCGCCGCTGGCCGCGCGCTTCGGCTGGCAGCCGGCGCTGCTGCTGGCCGTCGCGGTGGGGGCCGGCTCGGCGCTGGTCATCGGCCCGCTGCGCGCCATGATGGACAGCGAGCGCGACCATGCCCGCTCCATCCACCCGCGCGACGTGTTCCACCCACGCACCCTGATGGCCCCGGTGGACGCGCTGCGCACCAGCCCGGCGATGATCACCCTGACGGCGCTGGCGATGAGCTTCTCGCTGGTGCAGGGCACGCTGTTCAGCTTCTCGGTCACCTACCTGACGATGCGCGGCCTGACCCTGGCGGAGGCCGGCTTCGCCTATGCCGGCCTGCAGGGGGCCGGGGTGTTCGCGCGGGTGTTCCTGGGCTGGCTGGCCGACCGCACCGGCCGCCCGGCGCACAACCTCACCGCCCAGGCCTATCTCGCCGCCGCCGCGGTGACCGCCTATGCCTTCATCCCGGCCGGTGCCGGACTGGCGCTGACGGCGACGATCGCCACCCTGGCCGGCTTCTTTGGCTGTTCCTGGAACGGCATCTGCCTGGCCGAGGTGGCCCGCCTGTCGCCGCCCGACCGCGTGGCCGACGCCACCTCGGGCTCTACCCTGTTCATCTTCCTCGGCTATGTCGCCGGCCCCAGCCTGTTCGCCCTGGCCGTGCCGTGGCTCGGCTGGCACATCCCCTTCGCCATCGCCGGCGCGCAGCTGGCGCTGATGGCGGTGGTGCAGACGGTGATCCTGATGCGCCGCTGAGCGGTGTGGCGAATTCGCTTGCTTTCCGTCTCCGCAATGAGAACCATCCCCCCATGCGATGGGTCCTGGCATGCTGCCTGGTGCTGGCCGTCGCCCTGCCCCCGCTTCATGGGGCGCGGGCGGCGGACCCGGTGGCGTTGCCGGCGGTGGACCTCGCCCTGGTGCTGGTATCGGACGTCTCGCGCAGCATCGACCCGTCGGAATTCGACCTGCAGAAGCAGGGCTATTTCGCCGCCTTCACCGACCGCCGGGTGGTCGCCGCCATCCAGGGTGGCGCGCTGGGCGCCATCGCGGTTTCCTATGTCGAGTTCGCCGCCGCCGGCGATGTCGCCACCGTGCTGGGCTGGACGGTGATCCGCGACGCCGCCTCCGCCCGCGCCTTCGCCGAGCGGCTGCGCGCCGCGCCCCGCAGCGCCAGCGGCCGCACCTCCATCTCCGCCGGGCTGCGCCAGGGGCTGGCAGAGCTGGCCGCCCTGCGCAGCGAGGCCGGACGCCGGGTGATCGACGTGTGCGGCGACGGCACCAACAACAACGGCGAGGACGTGGCCGCCGTGCGCGACGAGGCGGTAGAGGGCGGCATCACCATCAACGGCCTGGCCATCATCAACGACCATCCGGTGTCGTGGAACTTCGCCCATGTGCAGCCGCCCGGCGGGCTGGCGAACTACTACCGCGCCGAGGTCACCGGCGGCCCCGGCAGCTTCGTGCTGGAGGTGCACGCCTTCGCCGATTTCGGCGCGGCAATGACCCGCAAGCTGATCAGCGAGATCGCCGCCCTCCCCCACCCGGCGGGCCGCGTGGCTTTGACGGCGGCCGGCGATGGGGCAACACTGCCTGGGCAAATTCCCCAGCAGGAGTGACAAGATGGAAATCCGCAACCTCGGCAAGTCCGGCCTGCGTGTGTCGGCGATCGGGCTCGGCTGCAACAATTTCGGCGCCCGCATCGACCTGGAGGCCACCCGCCGCGTCATCCACAAGGCGTTCGACCTCGGCATCACCCTGTTCGACACCGCCGATGTCTACGGCGAGCGCGGCGGCTCGGAGACCGACATGGGCAAGGTGCTCGGCACGATGCGCAAGGATATCGTGCTGGCGAGCAAGTTCTGCATGCCGATGAGCGATGACGGGCGCAAGCAGGGCGCCTCGCGCCGCTACATCATGCAGGCGGTGGAAGACAGCCTGCGCCGGCTGCAGACCGACTGGATCGACCTCTACCAAGTGCATCGCTTCGACCCGCTGACCCCGGTGGAGGAGACGCTGCGGGCGCTGGACGATCTGGTGCGCAGCGGCAAGGTTCGCTACGTCGGCTGCTCCAACTGGGCCTCGTGGCAGATGACCGACGCCGCCTGGATCGCCCGCACCGAGGGGCTGAACCACTTCGTCTCCTGCCAGGACGAGTATTCGCTGGTGATGCGCGACGCCGAGAAGGAGCTGATGCCGGCGGCGCGGTCGCTGGGCATGGGGCTGCTGCCGTATTTCCCGCTGGCCAGCGGCCTGCTCACCGGCAAATACCGCCGCAATGCGCCGATGCCCGAGGGCGCGCGCCTGACCAAGACCGAGCGCCTGGCCGAACGGTATCTTACCGAAAAGAACTGGGCGATCAGCGAGAAGCTGATCGACTACGCCGAATCGCGCGGCCACACCGCGCTGGAACTCGCGTTCAGCTGGCTGCTGTCGCAGGCGCCGGTGTCCAGCGTGATCGCCGGCGCGACCAAGCCGGAACAGCTAGAGCAGAACGTGAAGGCGGGAAGCTGGGCGATGTCGGCCGAGGAACTGGCGGAGATCGACCGCATCACGGCCGGCTGAACAGGCGGCCGGCAAACGCGGCCCGCCCGCTACCCGCGATGCGGGGGGCGGGCGGGCGGTGGTTGGGCGCAGGCAACGTCGCTACAGGCCCGTCGCGTCGCGGGCGCTAAGCGCCCATGGCGACCCCAGGGCGCTTAGGCGCCCATGGACACAGCTGTGCTGTCATCCCGGGTGGTGCCGCCGCCGCGCGCCTTGGACGCCACGGTCAGCAGGTTGCGCAGATCGGCCAGCAGGTCGTTGCCCTTGCGCGTGCGCTGCACCAGCACCGAGCGGCGGTCGCGCGGATCGGGTCCGCGGCGGGCCAGCCCCAGCTCCTCCAGTCGGTCGAGGGAGCGGGTGATGGCGGGCTTGGACACTTCCAGCCGCGCCGCCAGGCCGCGCACGGTGTGCTGCGCGTCCTCTATATAGCAGATCAGAAAAACGCCGAACTGCCTTGCCGACAAATCGGGGCCGTCTCGCCGGACCGTTCCGACGATCGTGTCGCGTAGAATCCCGAGTAGCTTGTCGGGCGTGGCTTGTATCGCCATAGAGGCATTCTCCTTGCTTTTCGGCCCTACCATCCGGCTCCGTGGCTGCCCGGGTCATACCGACTCGGCCGGATCGTCGCACAGATATATGATGTAAGTCATGTGCAACGGAAATCTAGCGTCAAAATACCGTTATTGCGTGAATTTGCAACTTACTTTCGCGCCCAATCCGCTCCTAAGCCCTTAACAGCCGTTGCGAAACGCGGGAAACTGGCCGCGAGGAGCGCCGATGCACGCAACCGACCCCCTCGCTGACAACCAGCCCGACGCCCGTGTCGCGCCGCTGCGCGCGCCTTCCATAGCGGCATCAATCACCCCGCTGCAGCGCGAACTGCTGGAAAAGATGGAGATGGAGGCGGCATTGTTGGCCGCCCCGTCCGACCAGGCGCTGCGCGGCGCCTATTTCGACCTGCTGTTCCGCTTCGCCGCCCTGCGCACCGGCCTCTCGCACGCGCTGCTGCCCGAACTCGGCCACCCGCTGTATTTCCGTTGCGGCTCCAGCGATGTCGCCAACCTCGCGCAGATCTTCCGCGACGGCGCCCAGGGCTTCGCCATGCGCGCCACGCCCCTGCATATCCTCGACCTCGGCGCCTATGCCGGCTACGCTGCCATCTACCTTGCCCGCCGCTTTCCGCAGGCGCGGCTGCTCTGCGTCGAGCCGTCGCCGGACAGCTTCCGCCTGCTCGCCCTGAACACCATCCCCTACCGCCGTATCGAACGGCTGCAAGCCGCGGTGTGGCACCACCCGACCCGGCTGGGCGTGGCCGCGCGCTACTATGGCGACTGGGGCACCAGGCTGCAGGACGACGTGCCGGAGGAGGCCCGCACCATTCCCGCCGAGGACGTGCCCGGCCTGCTGCGACTGGCCGGCTGGGCCCGGGCCGACCTGGTCAAATGCGACATCGAGGGCGCCGAGGCCGCGGTGTTCGCCGACCCGCATGCCGGCTGGCTGCACACGCTGGACGCGCTGGCCATCGAGACCCACGACACCGTCCAGCCCGGCTGCGCCGCCATCGTCGGCGCCTGCTTCGACCCCGCGCTGTTCGAGCGGACGCAGCACGGCGAGACCACGCTGTATGAGCGCCGGGTGCCCTTCCGTGCCCTGCTCCGCCCGCCACCGCGCACCATGCGGCTGATCCATGCCGAGCCCGGCCTGTTCCCGCTGGCGCTGCAGGGGGTCTCCACCGAGCCCTGGGGGTTCTTCACCTTCGACGGCACGTCATGCCAGTTGCACCCGAACCCGCCGGACGGCCCGCCGGCGCGCGCCATCTTCCCGCGCACGCTGGACGGCCAGACCCGCCTGGCCTGTACGCTGACCCATGCCGGCCACGATGCCGGCGACATCCGCTTCACCCTGCTGGTCGAACGCGAGGACGCCACGGTGGCCGCCCGCGCCGACCACGTGCTGGCCGCCGGCACCAGCCTGCGGGTGGAGCTGAAACTGCCCGACCCGCCGGCCGAGGCGCCGCCCTGGCAGGGCCTGCATGGCCGCCATCGCATCGTGCTGCAAACCGCGATGGCCGACGGCGCCACGCACAACCACAACGCCTGGGCGCGCTGGATCGACCCGCGGCTGATCTAGTGGTCCGATGCCAACGGGCATTTGAGCCCGTTGGCTGTATCGGCCACCAAATCAAGCTGGTGCGCTGACTCATGCTGTATCTTCCGAATCGGTCAGCGCACCAGGCGGCCGCCCGGTTCAGTCCGCCGCCTCGGCCGTGGCGCCGGCCGAGGACAGGCGCATCCCCTCGTATCCCTTGGCCGCCACCTCGTCGCAGATCTGCCGATAGGCGCCCACGCCGCCGATATAGGGCATGAACACCCGCACCTTGCCCGGGATGTTGGCGCCCATGTACCACGAGGCCGCCGCCGGGTACAGCGTGCCGTGCGCCACCGTGTTGACATGCGCGACCCAGCCCTCCTCGGCCGCCGCGGTCGGCTCGATGCAGTCCTGGCCACGCGCCCGTAGGGCCGCCAGGCAATCGGCGATCCAGTCCACGTGCTGCTCGATCGAGACCATCATGTTGCTCAGCACCGAGGGGCTGCCCGGGCCGGTGACCATGAACAGGTTGGGGAAGCCGGCGGTCATCAGCCCCAGATAGGTGCGCGGCCCGGCCTCCCACTTCGCGCGCAACGTCTGGCCGCCGCGCCCGGCGATGCCCATCTTCAGCAGCGCGCCGGTCATGGCGTCGAACCCGGTGGCGAACACCAGGCTGTCGAACGCGAATTCCGCCGTGCCGGTGCGCAGGCCGGCGGGGGTGATCGCCTGGATCGGGTCCTGGCGGATATCCACCAGCGCCACGTTCGGCCGGTTGAAGGTCGCGTAGTAGTCGGTATCCACGCAGATGCGCTTGGTGCCGATCGGGTGGTCGTGCGGCAACAGGCGCTCGGCCACCGCCTGGTCCCGCACGATCTCGCGGATGCGCGCGCGCACGAAATCGGCAGCGGTGTCGTTGGCCCGCTGGTCGGTGATCAGGTCGTTGAACGCGGCCATGAAGGCGGTGCCGCCGCGCGCCCAGCGCTGCGCGTATTCCCGCTCCCGCTCCGCCTCGTCCACCGCCAGGGCGGAGATGTCGCGCGCCTCGGCCGCGCCGTTGGCGTCGTACAGGATGCCGGTGCGCATGCCGCGGGCACGGGCGCGATGGGCGGGATAGTCGGATTTCCACCACTGCTCGTAGTCGCGGTCGAGCGGGCCGTTGCGCGAGGGAATGCTGAAATTCGGCGTGCGCTGGAACACCGTCAGCTGCGTCGCCTGCCGCGCGATCACCGGGATCGCCTGGATCGCCGAGGAGCCGGTGCCGACCACCCCCACGCGCTGCCCGGTGAAATCCACCCCCGCATGCGGCCAGTGCCCGGTGTGGTAGGTGGCACCCCGGAAGCTCTCCAGCCCGGCGATATCGGGCATCCGCGCGGCCGAGAGGCAGCCGGTGGCCATGATGCAGAACCGCGCCCGCACCGCCTCGCCCCGGTCGGTGCGCACCAGCCAGGTGCGGCTGGCGGCATCGAACCTGGCCTCGGTCACCCGGGTGGCCAGCCTGATGTCGCGGCGCAGATCCAGCCGGTCGGCGACGTGGCCGGCGTAGCGCAGGATCTCCGGCTGGGCGGCAAACCGCTCGCTCCAGCGCCATTCCTGCTGCAATTCGGGGGAAAAAGAGTACGAATACTGCATGCTTTCCACGTCGCAGCGGGCGCCGGGATAGCGGTTCCAGTACCAGGTGCCGCCGACATCCGCGCCGGCCTCGAACACCACCGCCGACAGGCCCAGGCCGCGCAGTCGGTGCAGCATGTACATCCCGGCGAAACCGGCGCCGACCACCACCACGTCCAGCTCGGACGGCAGGGCGCGGGCGGGGTGTGACTGTGGGTCGGACATGGTTCTTCCCTTCGTATGCGGCTGCATGGCGAGCGCTTGTCACAAGCCCAACGTGTCGCGGCGGCGGTGTCAACCGCAAACCGCGTGGCCAGGCCGGGCCTGGGCGGGCGCGCCGGGAGCGCGCGGAAAAACACGAAAAAGGAATGATACTTGACCGAATCTTACAGTATCGACCAAATATATAGCGGAAATTTTCCTTGCTTGACCTGGATCAAAGCCATCCAACGGAAGCTGTCTAGTGTATCGGATGTGGATCGCGACATGAGGTCGCGTCAAGAGAGGGCCTGAAGATGTTGAACATCACACGCCGTACTATGTTCGCCGGCCTTGGCACCGCCGGCCTCGCCAGCCTGGGCCTCGCCACCGTCGGCCTCGCCACCACCCCGGCGCGCGCCGCCGATGGCAGCGTGGTGAAGGTGGAACTGTGGGACAAGGGCGGCAGTTCCATGGACAAGCTGGGCAGCGAGCCGATGCGCGGCGTCGCCATGCCGGGTGCCGCCATGCCGAACCGCGCCATGGGCATCACCGCCACGCCCGCCACCATCAAGGCCGGGGTGGTCACCTTCGAGGCGATCAACACGTCCAAGGAGATGGTGCACGAGATGATCGTGGCCGCCCTGCCCGCCACCCCCAAGGCGCTCCCCTACATCGCCGACGAGCAGCGGGTGGACGAGGAGAAGGGCGAGCATCTGGGCGAAGTGTCCGAACTGGCGCCCAACGCCACCGGCGCCCTGCGGATCACCCTGAAGCCCGGCAAATACCTGCTGTACTGCAACGTCCCCGGCCACTACGCGCTGGGCATGTGGACCGAGATCACCGTCACTCCCTGACGCCGACCCCCGGGGCTAGCGAATATCCCGGTAGCCCCGGGTCACCGGCCGCTTCAGCACCACTTCGGACAGGAAATTGGCCATATAGGTCATCGCCGTCGCCGCCATCCCCTCCGCCGCCAGCCGGCGCGAGGAGGTCGGCATGGCCAGCCGCAGCAGGAAGCGCACCCGCCCGGCGGCGGCCAGCCGGCGGGCGATGTTGGTGTCCTCTCCATAGAAAGCGATCGCGGTGTCGAAGCCGCCGATGCGCAGCAAGGCATCCCGGCTGGCGGCGAAATTGCCGCCCACCGCCATGTAGCGCGTCATCCAGTACGCCGGCATCGCCAGCAGCACCCAGTACAGCCGCACCATCACCCGCTGCGCCATCGGCGCGTCGTGGTAGATATAAGGACCGCTGACGCAGACCACGTGCGGATCGGCGGCGAAGCCGGCCAGCACGGCAGCGATCCAGCCCGGCGGCATCCGGGTGTCGGCATCCACGAACCCCAGCACCTCGCCGCGCGCCGCCTCCAGCCCCGCCTGGCGCGCCCGCGTCAGGCCCTTGCGCGCCTCATGCACCACCCGCACGCCGGGGAAGGCGGCGGCAACGGCGGCCGTATCGTCGGTACTGGCGTTGTCCACCACCAGCACCTCCACTCCGGCCGGGTCGGGGCAACGCGCCACCTCGGCTAGCACGTGGCGCAGGCAGTCGGGCAGATAATCCTGCTCGTTATAGGCTGGGATGACGATGCTCAGGCGCATGATGGCCTCCATCCGGCGGCATCGGCGGTGCCGAGCGCGCCGCTCGCCGCCCTTGCATACACGTCCTGCCACATATCCGTCACGGCGGGAATGGCGAAGCGGGCAGCCCATCGCGCGGCTTGCTCGCCCATGCGTGCGCGCATGACGGCGTCGCTCAGCAACCGGGCCAAGGCGGCGGTGAAGGCGGCGGGCTCGCCCGGCTCGGCCAGCAGGCCGCATTCGGGCGGGATGTATTCCACCAGCGGCCCGTGCCGTGCCCCCACCGCCGGCAGCCCGCTTGCCATCGCCTGCAACAGCGCCATGCCCTGCGACTCCGAGGTGCTGGCGATCGCCACCACCGCGCTCGCCTGGTACAGCCGCGCCAGCGCCGCGTGGTCCAGCGTGCCCAGGAAGCGCACCCGCCCGGCCACTCCCAGTTCGCCGGCCAGCGCCTCCAGCGCCGGACGGGCGCTGCCGTGGCCGGCCAGCGCCAGCATCGCGTCCGGCACCGTGGCGGCCAGCGCCGGCAGGGCGCGGATCAGCACATCGACATGCTTCTCCCGCGCCAGCCGGCCGGCATGCACGATGGTGGCGTCCGACAGCCCCAGCGCCGCCCGCAGCCGCCGCCGCTCCGCCTCCGGCGTGGGATGGAACCGGGCGGTGTCGATCGGGTTGGACAGCACCGCGCCGGCGCCGGTAAAGCCGTGCGCGCGCATCTCGGCCAGCGCCGCCGCCGAGGGCGCGCTGGTCCAGGCACAGCGATTGTAATAGGCCGCCACCGCGCCGGCGGCCAGCCGGCCGGCGGCCGCGCGCGCCACCGGCGCATACAGGCTGAAACCCGAGACCGCCCAGTGGTTGCTGCCCACCAGCGGCACCTCCAGCCGGCGCGCGGCGGCCGCCGCCTCCAGCCCGGCGCCCAGGAAGGTCTGGGTATGCACCACTTCCGGCCGGAACGCCGCCAGCGCCCGCCAGCGCCCGCCGGCCGGCACCAGCGTCGGCAGCACCAGGCGGGACTGGCGGGTGCTGCTGGGCACCGGCAGCGCGAACAGCCGCCGCACCGTGACGTTGAGGCCGAGGTCGGGTTCCGCTACCGCCACGCCGGCGCGGGCGAAGTCGCCTTTGGCGGCCTGGGGGGCCAGGATCAGCACCTGCTCGCCGCGTCGCCCGAGCTCGCGCGCGCTGGCCAGGATGGAATCCTGAATGCCGCCCAACTCGGGAAAGAAGCTATCGGTGAACATGGCGATGCGCATGGTCAGGCCCCCGGCGGTTCGCGGCTGGCGGCCAGGCGCGCGGCCAGCAGCGTCAGGCCGCCGCCGACCAGCACGAAGCCGACCAGGCTGGCCAGCTGCAACTCGCCTTGCAGGCCGCCATAGACCTTGCCGAACCAGTAGCCCACCGCCACCAGCAGCGCCGATTTCGGAACGGTTCCGAGAAAGTTATACAACATGAAAGTCCCGATCCGGACCTTTGCCGCGCCGGCCGCCAGCAGCACCGCGAAGCCGGCGGAATGGGTCAGCTTGCCGATCAGCAGGATCGGCCCGGCGCGGGTGCGGATGCGCGGCGCCAGCACCTCCACCCGGTGGTGCAGCCGGTGCGCCCATTGCCCCCTGCGCGCGGCCAGCCAGCCCAGCATCCAGCGGCCGCCGGCATAGTACAGAAGGTCGCCGGCCAGGTCGGCCGCCACCACCACGACATAGACCGCGAACACGTCCAGCACCCCGCGCGAGGCCAGGAAGGCCGCGAACACGCTGGCCGCCGGCCCCTCCACCACCGCGAGCGGGAACAGCGCCAGATAGCCGTAGACGGCGAGATAATGCTGCATCGCGCCGGCGCGCGGTCAGCCGACGCTCAGGCCGGGCCACGCCTCGGCGGCGGCGAAATCCACCACGGCGGCGGGGGCGACGGAGGCGGCCGGCCAGCGCAGCACCTCCAGCCGGCCATCGGCGTGCTCCACCACGGCGCTGCGCGAATCCATCCAGTCGCCGGTGTTGACGTAGGTCACGCCCTGCACCTCGCGGATGCCCGGGCGGTGGACATGCCCGCAGATGACGCCCTGCACGCCATGCTCGCGCGCCGCGGCGACGGCCAGCCGTTCGAACGCCGTCTTGGCGCGCGCCGAGCGGGCCGGCAGGCCGGCGGCGCGCCGCAGCCGGCGCCACAGCCCCAGCCCGGCATCGTTGGTGAGTACCGCGGCGGCATAGACCCAGATGCCGAGGGCGGCCAGCCGGCGCATATGCGCCACCACCGAGTCGAACTCGTCGCCATGCACCACCAGGTGGCGCCGCCCGTCCGCGCCCTCGTGGATGGCGTGGTCCACCACCTCGATGCCGCCCAGCCGCAGGCCGATCGAGTTGCGCAGGAACTCGTCGTGGTTGCCGGGGATGTACAGGATGCGGGTGCCGGCCTGCATCTTGGCCAGCAGGCAGCGGACGATGTTGTCATGCGAGCGCGGCCAGTGCCAGCGCGCCTTCAGCCGCCAGCCATCGACGATGTCGCCCACCAGATAGATGCGATCGGCCTCGCAGGCGGTCAGGAATTCCAGCAGGGCGGCGGCCTGGCAGCGGCGCGCGCCCAGATGGATGTCGGAGATGAACAGCGTCCGCGCCCGCACCACACCCCCGGCCCACGGCTCCTGCGGCGATGCTCCGTGTGCGTCCGGCATGGTGTGCGCTCCTGTCCGCGGGGCCACGAATGCCGCCGCCACGGCCGCCGGGGGCGCGCAGTCAGTCGACACTGCGGGACCGAAAGTCCCGCCTGCCCGAGCCACGGCGCGGCGCGGACATTCAGGTTCCCGCGCCCAATAAGCAGCATCGGCCTGTGGAATAGCAATCTACGGTCATGTTAAAGTTTTGTAGTAATCACGATGCGGGCTCGTAAGTTTTGCAGGCGATACCGCTTCGGCGGCGGCATGGATCGCCCTGCCCGCGCTGCGCGCCGGCACATAGCCCGGCGCAGGACTGGGGGCCGTGTCGCGCCGCGCGGCGGATGATGCCGGGCGGCACTGTCATCGTTCCGCAACCCCGTTGTCATCGCTGCGTCGCCGCCCGGTGGTAGCCCGTGCCCGACCGGGGCGCACCGCGCCGCCCCTCCCGCACCCACGGAGAGCCCGCATGCCCAGCATCACCCGCCGCACCGCGTTGCAACTGGCCACGGCCGCGGCGGCAGGCCTGCCCCGCTTCGCCATCGCCCAGGCCGACACCCGCCCGGTGATCACCATCGCCGTGCAGGGTATCGCCAACACCAACACGCTGGACAACCTGCGCGAGCAGTCCAACGTGGGCGAACGCACCAGCCTGATGTTCAACGAGCGGCCGATCGACCTGGACTACACCGGCGACTTGGCGCTGCGGCCCGGCCTTGCCACCGCCTGGCGGCGCATCGACGACGCCACCGTGGAACTGTCGCTGCGCCCGGGAGTGAAGTTCCATAACGGCGACGAGATGACCGCCGAGGACGTGGCCTTCCGCTTCAGCCCCGCCATGGCGTTCGGCGACACCCGCCCGGTGGTCAACGGCAAGACCCTGCCGGTGGCGTTCTCGGCGATCATCGGCCAGTCCTCCAAGCAGGTGCCGGCCGAGGTGCCGCCGGTGGCCCGCCGGCTGTGGCCGGGCCTGGACCGGGTGGAGATCGTGGACAGGCACACCGTCCGCTTCGTCAACGCCACCCCGGACGTGACCATCGAGGGGCGGCTGGCGGCGATGGGCAGCGAGATCGTCTCCCGCCGGGCGTTCGAGGCGGCCGCCACCTGGCTGGACTACGCCCGCAAGCCGGTCGGCACCGGGCCGTACAAGGTGCGCGAATTCACCCCCGACACCGCGCTGGTGCTGGACGCGCATGACGAGTACTGGGGCGGCCGCCCGCCGGTGCGCACGATCCGCCTGGTGCAGGTGCCGGAGGTGGCGGCGCGCATCAACGGCCTGCTCTCGGGCCAGTACCAGTTCGCCTGCGACATCCCGCCCGACCAGATCCAGACGGTGGAGCAGAACGCCGCCTTCGAAATCCAGGGCGGGCCGATCCTGAACCACCGGATGACCACCTGGGACATGCACGAACCCTCGCTGCGCGACCCGCGCGTGCGTCAGGCGATCGGCCATGCTATCGACCGGCAGGCGATCATCGACGGCTTGTGGGCCGGGCGCACCCGCGTGCCGGCCGGGATGCAGTGGGAATTCTTCGGCGACATGTTCATTGCCGACTGGAAGGTGCCGGCGTTCGACCCCGCGAAGGCGCGCGGCCTGCTGAAGGCCGCCGGCTACAAGGGCGAGCCGATTCCCTACCGGCTGCTGAACAACTACTACACCAACCAGGTCGCCACCGCGCAGGTGCTGGTGGAGATGTGGCGGCAGGTCGGGCTGAACATGCAGATCCAGATGGTCGAGAACTGGACCCAGATCCGCGCCAAGACCAGCCAGCGCGGCGTGCGCGACTGGTCGGCCGGCGGCACGCTGAACGACCCGGTCGGCTCGATCGTGTCCAATTTCGGCCCCAACGGCGCCGCCCAGCAGGCCGGAGAATACGAGAACGCCGAGTTCAGCCGCATGTGCGTGGTGCTGGAGACCAGCGCCGACCGGGCGCTACGCCGCCGCGCCTTCAAGCGCATGCTGGAGATCGCCGAGCGCGACGACCCCGCCTATACGATCCTGCACCAGAACGCCACGTTCACCGCCAAGCGGCGCGACATCAAGTGGCAGGCCGGCCCGTCCTTCGCGATGGACTTCCGGCCCGGCCGGTTCGCCGCCTGAGATGAGCGCGCGCGCGCCGGCCTCCCCGCTGGTCCGCATCCGCGGGCTGCAGGTCGCCTTCGGGGGGCTGCCGGCGCTGCGCGGCATCGACCTGGACGTGACGGCCGGCGAGTCGGTCGGGCTGGTGGGCGAATCCGGCTGCGGCAAGTCGGTCACCTGGCTGGCCGCGCTCGGGCTGCTGCCGGGCACGGCCCAGGTCTCGGGCAGCGTGCAGCTGGGCGGCGAGGAACTGCTGGGGGCTGCGCCGGCGGCGCTGGACCGGGTGCGCGGCGGGCGGGTGGCGATGATCTTCCAGGACCCGGCCAGCGCGCTGAACCCGGTACAGCGGGTCGGCCGGCAGGTGATGGAGGCGCTGCGCCTGCATCGCGGCATGGACGGGCCGGCAGCGCGGGCGGAGGCGCGGCGGCTGTTCGACCAGGTGGGCATCCCGGATGCCGCCAGGCGCATCGACGCCTATCCGCACGAGATGTCCGGCGGGCAAAACCAGCGGGTGATGATCGCCATGGCGCTGGCCGGGCGGCCGGAACTGCTGGTGGCCGACGAGCCGACCACGGCGCTCGATGCCACCATCCAGGCGCAGATCCTGGACCTGCTGCGCCGGCTGCAGGCCGAGACCGGCATGGCGCTGGTGCTGATCAGCCACGACCTGGGCGTGGTGGCCGACATGTGCGACCGGGTGGGCGTGATGTATGCCGGCCGCATCGTCGAGCATGCGCCGGCCGAGGCGCTGTTCGACCGGCCGGCCCATCCCTACACGCGCGGCCTGCTGGCGGCGCTGCCGGAGATGACCGGCCCCCGCCGGCGGCTGGACGCCATTCCCGGCGGCGTGCCGGAACCGTGGAACATGCCGCCCGGCTGCGCCTTCGCGCCGCGCTGCGCCCATGCCGCCGCCGCCTGCGCCGCCGGCCCGCCGGGCTTCCGCCAGGCCGGGCCGGGGCACCAGGCGGCCTGCGTGATGCCGGCCCGCGCCGCGGTGCCGGCGTGAGCCTGCTGGAACCGGCCGGCGCGAGCCTGCTGGAGCTGGAAGGCGTCTCGCGCGTCTATTCCGGGCGGCGCGGCCTGCTGGGCCGGCGCGTGCCGGTGCGCGCGGTGGACCATGTGAGCCTGACGGTGGCGCCCGGCCGCACGCTGGGCATCGTGGGCGAATCCGGCTGCGGCAAGTCCACCACCGGGCGGTTGGCGCTGGGGCTGGAGGCGCCGGACCAGGGCCAGGTGCGCTTCGCCGGCCAGCCGATACCACCGCCCGGCGGGGCCGAGTGGCGGCGGCTGCGCGCGCGCATGCAACTGGTCTACCAGGACCCGCTGGGCGCGCTCGACCGCCGGCTGACCATCGCCACCCAGATCGCCGAGCCGCTGGCCATCCACGCCATCGGCACCCCGGCCGACCGGCGCGACCGGGTGGCCGCCCTGCTCGGCGATGTCGGCCTGCGCGCCGACCTGGGCGGGCGCTATCCGCACGAACTCTCGGGCGGCCAGCGCCAGCGCGCCGTGCTGGCCCGCGCCCTGGCCACCGACCCGGCGCTGTTGGTGTGCGACGAGCCGGTTTCGGCGCTGGACGTGTCGATCCAGGCGCAGGTGGTCAACATGCTGACCGACCTACAGGACTCCCGCGGCATCGCGATGCTGTTCATCAGCCACGACCTCAAGGTGGTGCGCCAGGTCAGCCACCAGGTGGCGGTGATGTATCTCGGCCGGGTGGTGGAACAGGGCGACCCGGAGGCGATTTTCGCCACCCCGGCCCACCCCTATTCGCGCGCCCTGGTCTCGGCCATCCCCACCCCCCGCTCCAGCCTGGGCCCGCGCGGGCGGGAGCGCATCGTGCTCACCGGCGACCCGCCCAACCCCGCCAACCGCCCCGCCGGCTGCGCCTTCCACCCGCGCTGCCCGCTCGCCATCGCGGCCTGCCGCGCCGAGGCGCCCGAATTGCGCCCCGCCGACGGCGGCCGGCTGGTCGCCTGCCACCTCGTCCACCCCCCATCCGGGAGCTTCGCATGACCACCCTGTCCCGCCGCCTGCTGCTGACCGGCGCCGTCACTGGCGCCGCAGCGGCGCTGCCGCGATTCGCCCTCGCCCAGGGCGACACCCGCCCGGCGATCACCGTGGCGGTGCAGAAGCTCGCCAACACCAACACGCTGGACCCGATGCGCGAGCAGTCGTCCAACGCCTCGGAACGCTGGATGGGCTCGATCATCGAGACGCCGATCGCCCGCAACCAGCAGGGCCATCTGGAGCGGGTGCCGGGGCTGGCCGCCGCCTGGCGGCGGATCGACGACCGCACGGTGGAGCTGTCGCTGCGCCCGGGGGTGAAGTTCCACAACGGCGACGAGCTGACCGGCGAGGACGTGGCGTTCTCGTTCGGCCCGGAGCGGATGTTCGGCCCCAACGCCCGCGGCGACCTGCCGGCCGACATCCCCGCCGTCGGCCGCCGCTACTGGCCGGCGCTGGAGCGGGTGGAGGTGGTGGACCGCCACACCGTGCGCTTCGTCAACGCCACCCCGGACGTGACCATGGAGGGGCGGCTGTCGGCCGGCGGCAGCCAGATCGTCTCCCGCCGGGCCTGGACGGAGGGTGCCTCCTGGCTCGCCAATGCCCGCCACCCGGTGGGCACCGGGCCGTACAAGCTGCGCGAATTCGTGCCCGACGTGTCGATGACGCTGGACGCGCATGACGACTACTGGGGCGGCCGCCCGCCGCTGAAATCCATCCGCTTCCTGGAGGTGCCGGAGGCGGCGGCGCGGGCCAACGGCCTGCTCTCGGGCGAATACCAGTTCGCCGCCGACCTCTCGGCCGACCAGATTCCCACCATCGAGGGCGCCGGCGCCTTCCAGGTGCTGGGCGGGCTGGTGCTGAACCACCGCATCGTGGCGTTCGACAAGCACCACCCGGTGCTGGCCGATGCGCGGGTGCGGCTGGCGATGGCCCATGCGATCGACGGCCAGGCGGTGGTCGACGCGCTGTGGGCCGGCCGCTCGCGGGTGCCGCCGGGGCTGCAATGGGAGTTCTACGGCGAGATGTTCGTCAAGGGCTGGACGGTGCCGCCGCACGACCCGGCCAAGGCGCGCGAGCTGCTGCGCGCCGCCGGCTACAAGGGCGACCCGGTCCCCTACCGTATCCGCAACGACTACTACACCGCCGAGATCGCCACCGCCCAGATCCTCGCCGAATTCTGGAAGCAGGTGGGGCTGAACGTGCAGATCGAGGTGAAGGAGAACTGGTCGCAGGTGCTCAACAAGGCCGGCCCGCGCGGCATGCGCGACTGGTCCAACAGCGCCACCTTCGACGACCCGGTCAGCTCCATCGTCAACCAGCACGGCCCGAAGGGCGCGCAGCAGACCAACGGCGAGTGGACCAACGCGGAGATGAACACGCTGTCGGTGGCCATGCAGTCCAGCACCGATATGGCCCTGCGCAAGCGGGCCTTCGCGCGCATGCTGCAGATCTGCGAGCGCGAGGACCCGGCCTATATCGTGCTGCACCAGAACGCGGTGTTCACCGGCAAGCCCAAGGCGCTGCCGTGGCGGGCGCCGCCGTCGTTCTTCCTGGATTTCGGCCCGCGCAACTGGGGCGCCTGATGCTGCGCTTCCTGGCCCTGCGGCTGGCGCGGGCGGGGGTGACCATCGTGCTGGTGGTGACCTTCGCCTTCGTGGTGCTGCGCCTGTCCGGCGACCCTGCGCTGACGATCATGAGCCCGGACGCGCCACCCGCCGCATTGGCCGCGTTTCGCCACGAATGGGGGCTGGATCAGCCGGTTTGGGTGCAATATTTGCGCTATTTCGGGGCGATTCTGCATGGTGAACTGGGCCAGTCGATGCGCGACGGCCGCCCGGCGATGGCATTGGTGATCGAGCGGCTGCCCGCGACGCTGATGCTGACGGTGCCGGCGCTGCTGCTGAAGATCGGGCTGGGGGTGCCGGCGGGCATCCATGCGGCGCTGCACCGCAACTCCATGACCGACCGGGTGGTGATGGCCGGCGCGGTGGCCGGCTTCACGGTGCCGAGCTTCGTGCTCGGCCTGCTGCTGGTGCTGGTGTTCGCGGTGCATCTGGGCTGGCTGCCCTCGGGCGGCGACGATTCCTGGCGCGGCGCCATCCTGCCGGTGGTGACGCTGGGGCTGGGCGGCGCCGGCATCCTGGCGCGGTTCACCCGCTCGGCGATGCTGGAGGTGCTGGGCCAGCCCTATATCCGCACCGCCAGCGCCAAGGGCGTGCCCTGGCGGCTGGTGGTGCGCGGCCATGCGCTGCCGAACGCCGCCATTCCCACGGTGACCGTGGTCGGCTTCATGGTCGGCACGCTGATCGCAGGCGCGGTGGTGGTGGAGAGCGTATTCAGCTGGCCCGGCGTGGGGCGGCTGCTGGTGGTCGCCGTGTCCAACCGCGACCTGGCGGTGGTGCAGTGCGTGCTGCTGCTGGTCGCCAGCACCATGGTCGCGGCCAACCTGACCGTGGACCTGCTGTACGGCCTGCTGGACCCGCGGCTGCGCGGCCAGGCGACGGCGGGGGCGCATTGATGTCCGACATCGCGCTCGCCGCCGCTCCCCCGGGCCGCGCCGCCGTCCGCCTGCCGGCCGGGGTGGTGGCGGCGCTGGCCTGGATGGTGCTGATCCTGGCGGTGGCGCTGCTGGCCGACATGCTGCGGCCGTACAGCATCACCGCGCTGGACCTGCGCGCGCGGCTCACCCCGCCCGTGGGCTTCGGCGGCACGCTGGCGCATCCGCTGGGCACCGACGAGCTCGGGCGGGACGTGCTGAGCCGGCTGCTGGTGTCCATCCGCATGTCGGTGCTGATCGCCTTCGGCGCCACCGTGATCGCCGCCGTGCTGGGCACCACGCTGGGCTTCCTGGCCGCGCATTTCCGTGGCTGGGTGGAGCAGGTGGTGCTGATGCTGATCGACTTTCAGGCATCGATGCCGTTCCTGATCCTGGCGCTGTCGGTGCTGGCGTTCTTCGGCAACTCGCTGCCGCTGTTCATCGGCCTGATGGGGCTGCATGGCTGGGACCGGCACGCGCGCATCGCCCGCGGGCTGGCGATCGCGGCCAATGCGCAGGGTTATGCCGCCGCGGTGCGCCAACTGGGGGCGCGGCCGCTGCGGGTGTATCTCGGCCATGTGCTGCCCAATATCGCGGCCACCCTGATCGTCTCGGCCACCCTGTCCTTCCCGGAGGTGGTGCTGCTGGAAAGCGGGCTGTCCTTCCTTGGCCTGGGGGTGCAGCCGCCGATGACCAGCCTGGGCACCATGGTCGGCTACGGGCGCGAATACCTGACGCGCGCCGCCTGGATCCTGCTGGCGCCCAGCACAGTGATCGTGCTGACCACGCTCTCCGTCAGCCTGCTGGGCGACTGGCTGCGCGACCGGCTGGACCCCACGCTTTCGTAATCCGGAGCCCGATATGACCCTGATCGCATCCCATCGCGGCGGCGCGCTGCACTGGCCGGAGAACAGCCCGACCGCGTTCCGCAACACGGCGGCGCTGGCGGTGGACCAGGTGGAGTTCGACATCCATCCCACCGCCGACGGCGCCATCGTGGTGCATCACGACGCCACGCTGGACCGCACCACCTCCGGCACCGGCCCGCTCGCCACGCATACGCTGGCCGAGTTGCGGGCGCTGACGCTGAAGGGCACGGCCGACGAGCACATGCTGACACTGGCCGAATTGGCCGCGCTGTTCGCGCCCACGCCGATCACCCTGCGCATGGAGATCAAGCCCGACCACGCGCACCGGCCCTATCCCGGCCTGCTCGCCGCCGCGCTGGCGGTGCTGGACGCGGCCGGCCTGCGCGGGCGCACCGTGGTCACCAGCTTCCTGGCCGACACGGTGGCCGAGGCGGCCGGCACGCCCGGCCTGGCCGGCGCCATCTGGCTGGTGGCGCCCGCCGTGCAGGACGATATCGGCCTCGGTGGCATCGAGGCGGTGGCCAGGGACATCGGCTGCAAGGCCGTCGGCATCCGCGAGAACCGGCTGGACGCCACCGTGCTGGCGGCCCTGCGCGCGCCCGGGCTGTCGGTGGGGGCCTGGGCGGTGAACAGCGACGACGCGATCCGGCGGGTGCTGGCGCTGGAGGTGGATGTGTTCACCACCGATATCCCGCTGGCGGCGCTGGCGATCCGGGGGTAGCGGCGGGTTTGGCGTGTCAAGGCAAGCAAGGCGGGGCGCCGGCGCAGGGCTTCGACATATGCATAACCGCCGATGCCTGCGCCGATGTCTCGGCCGAGGCGCATGGCGATGCACTGCGCCGGATGGGAAATAGCTGATAAGATGCGATCTCGATCGGCGACAATCGAGTGCAAGGAGACCGGCTGCATGGTCAGGATCCACTATCGCATCGTCCAACACGACGGCGGCTGGGCGTACCGGCTGGACGATGTATTCTCCGAGCCGTTCCCCACCCATGATGCCGCCGTGGCGGCCGCGAAGCGGGTCGCGGCCGAGCAGCACATGCCCGGCAACACCACCTACATCGAATACCAGGACAAGGCCGGCCGCTGGCTCACGGAAACCTCCAGCGGCACGGACCGGCCGGACGCCGACGTGATCGAGTAACCCTTGTGATCGGGTAGCCTGGGCGGCGACGGTCGGGCTCAGCCGTGCCGCACCGCCGCCGGGCGCGGCCGGGGCGGCGGCGCCAGCCAGCGCGACAGGCCGACGATGCCGGCCAGGGTCACCAGATAGGCCAGCAATTGCAACTGCGTCGGCCGGTCGGTGTAGCCGACCAGGGTGTGCAGCAGCCGCCCGAACAGGCTGCTGTCCGACAGCACGCCCGAACTGTCCCACACGGTCGCCACCAGCACGTTGACCAGTCCGCCGGATTGCAGGAACCACGCCGCCTGGGCCGCCATGCCGGCGGCCAGCAGGGCCACCAGCCAGAAGATCACCGCGAACAGGCTGCGCGCCGGCAGCCGCACCAGCCCGGCATGGGTCATCAGGCTCAGCCCGGCGCCCAGCGCCACGCCGGCCAGCCCGCCGGCCAGCATCGCCGGCCAGCCGGAGCCGCCGCCGACGGCGATTCCGTAGAGGAACAGCACCACCTCCGCCCCCTCGCGCAGCACCGCCACGCCCACCACCACGGTCAGCGCCGAAACCGGCCGCCGGCCGCCGCGCACCGCCTCGCCCACGCTGCGCAGCTCGGCGGCGATGCTGCGGCCGTGTCGCGCCATCCAGACCGTGTGCCAGCCCAGCATCGCCACCGCGAGCAGCAGGATCACCGCGTTGAACAGCTCCTGCCCGACGCCGGCAAAGGCGTCCGAGATGGTGCCGGCGAAGGCGGCCACCAGGCAGGCGCCGAGCAGGCCGGACAGGATGCCCAGCCCCACCTGCATGCGGCGCCCCGGCACGCCCTGGGTGGCGGCCAGCACCACGCCGACGATCAGCCCGGCCTCGATGGTCTCGCGGAAGACGATGATGAGGGTGGCGAGCATGGCGTTACGGCGCGTCCCCGACCACCAGCACGCCCTTGGCGGTGTCCTCGTGGTATTCGCCGACGAAGGGGTAGCGGCCGGCCGCCAGCGGGCGCAGGCGCAGCACCGTCTGGTGGCCGCCGGCGATCACCTTCTCGATGCGCAGGTCCTTGCTCTCGAACTCCTCGGCGGTGGCGTCGGCGTTGACGACGGTGATCTCGATCGCCACGCCGACGGGCGCGCGCAGCTCCGGCGGGTCGAAGCGGTGGTCACGGATGGTCACCGACAGCTTCACCGGGTCGGCCGCCTGGGCTGCCCCCTGGCCCGCTGCCAGCGGGGCGAGGCCCAGCGTCATGGTCAGGCCGGTGGCGAGCAGGATGGTGCGGGTGCGGGTCATGCGGTCCTCGTGTCGGTCGGCCAGGAGTCGGCGCGCGATGGCGGCGGGTCTTTGTAAATGAGAATTACTCGCAATTTCAAGCCTCGGTGATACGCCCTCAGATGGGGTGCCTACGGCTCCGGCAACAGGCGGTACAGCGTGACCAGCCGCTCCGGGCGGTCCTCCAGCTCTAGCGTGGTCGGCACGGTCATGCGCAGGAAGGCCTCCATGCCCGCCTGCGGCAGGTAGGCGCGGCCGGGATCGGCGATCCACACCTCGGCCTCGCGCGCCATGCGGCGCAGCCAGGGCAGGATATGGCCGGTCATCGGCGCCTCGTAGCAAACATCGCCGCACAGGATGAGGTCCCACCGGCATGCCGCGCCCACCACGTCCCCCTCGATCGCCTGCACCACGACGCCGTTCAGGGCGGCGTTCAGCCGGGTGGCGGCCAGGGCCAGCGGGTCGATCTCAGCCGCCTCCACCAGCAGCGCGCCGGCCCGCGCGCAGGCGATGGCAGCCAGCCCGCCGCCGGCGGCGAAATCCAGCACCCGGCGGCCGGCGACGCTGGCGGGGTGGTCGAGCACGTGGCGGGCGATGGCCTGGCTGCCCGGCCAGGCGAAGGCCCAGAACGGCGGCGCGATGTTGCGCGCCTCCAGCCAGTCCTCGGTGGCCTGCCAGATCGGGGTGATCTCGGTGGCCAGGTGCAGGGCGATCTCCGGCACCAGCGCGGCATGGCCGATCGCCGTATGGGCACGCAGGAACGCCTCGGGGTCGGTCAAAGCCGGCCCAGCAGCACGGCCAGGCCGATGGCCAGCCCGACCTCCCGGTTGGCCTGGAACAGGCGCAGGCAGTGGCCGGGGTCGTCGATGTCCAGCGCCGCCACCTGCCGCGCCAGCCGGGCCGCCGGCAGCGCCAGCCCGGCGTAGAACGGCCAGGACAGCCCGGCCAGCCAGCCCGCCAGCCCGACCAGCGCCACCGTGGCGGCATAGCATGCCGCCAGGAACGGCCCGGTTCGCTCGGCGAACAGCCGTGCGGTGGAGCGCACGCCGACCAGCGCGTCGTCCTCGCGGTCCTGGTGGGCATAGATGGTGTCGTAGCCCAGGATCCAGACGATCGCCCCGGCGTAGAGCGCCGCCGCCGCCCAGTCCAGTCGCCCGGCCGCCGCCGCATAGCCCATCGGGGCACCCCAGCCGAAGGTCAGCCCCAGCATCGCCTGCGGCCACCACGTCACCCGCTTGGCCAGCGGGTAGGTGACCACCAGCAGCAGCGAGGCGACGCCCAGAAGCTGCGCCGGGCGGTTCAGTTGCAGCAGAATCAGCAGCCCGCCGGCCAGCAGCACCGCCAGGAAGGCGAAGGCGTAGCGCATCCGCAGCGCGCCGGAGGCCAGCGGCCGGCCGGCGGTGCGGGTCACCTTGCGGTCCATCTCGCGGTCCCACATGTCGTTGACCACGCAGCCGGCGGCCCGCATCAGGAAGCTGCCGGCGAGGAACAGCGCCACCAGCCAGGCGGTGCGCCCCGGCGGCGCCCCGGCCAGCAGGATGGACCACAGCCCGGGCAGGAACAGCAGCCACGCCCCGATCGGCCGGTCCAGCCGGGCGAGGTGCACATAGGGCACCCAGGCGGCGGGCAGCCTGCCCACCCATCCGGTGCTGGTGATATCGGTGTACGGGCGCATGGCTGCTACTGTGCCTGCCATCATGACCGGGTCAATCCGCCTTTTCGTCCCCGACGCCCTGCACGCCGCCGCCGAGGTGGCGCCGTCGCCCGCCCAGGCGCATTACCTGGGGGCGGTGATGCGCCGCGCCCCGGGCGACACACTTCGCCTGTTCAACGGGCGCGACGGCGAATGGGCGGCCCGTATCGCCCATCTGAAGCGCGACCGCGCCATGCTGGCCGTGGTGTCGCTGCTCCGTCCGCAGGCGGCCGGGGCGGATATCTGGCTCGCCTTCGCACCGCTGAAGCGCGACACCACCGACCTGCTGGTGCAGAAGGCCACCGAGCTGGGCGCCGCCGCCCTGCTGCCGGTGTTCACCGAGCGCACCAACGCCGCCCGCGTCAACACCGAGCGCCTGCTGGCCATCGCTACCGAGGCCGCCGAGCAATGCGAGCGGCTGACCGTGCCGGCCATCGCCGAGCCGGTGCGCCTGCCGGCGCTGCTGGCGGGCTGGCCGGCCGGGCGGACGCTTTATGCCGCGATCGAGCGTGCTGACGCCCCAGCCATCCGCCCCACGCATGGCCCCTGCGCGTTGCTGGTGGGGCCGGGGGGTGGTTTCGCGGGGGGGGAACTTGAACTCATGCGCCGCAATCCCTTCTTACAGCCTGTTAATCTTGGTCCGCTGATCCTGCGGGCCGAGACGGCAGCCATTGTCGGCCTCGCGCTATTGCAGGCGACTGTCGGCGGCTAGGGTCCGCCCGGCGCGGGAAGACGCGCCGGATAGACCCTAGGTCTTTGATAAGAGAGCATGATTCACGCCTACGGTGATTCCACCAACGGCGATCATGCTCGGGCGTCCTGCCCCTGCTCCGCCACGCGGCGAAGCCATGGGCAGGAAGCTGAACGTGACTCCTCTCGCCCACGTCCGCGCCGCCGCGGCCGCAACAAAACGGAACGCCGATGTCCAACCCCGGAGAAGCCGACGCGACCCTGATCTCGTCGGACCGCCAGCTTGCCGACTACATCGCCATCGGCGGCAAGCCGCCCGAGACCTTCACCATCGGGACCGAGCACGAGAAATTCGGCTTCCGCCTGTCCGATTTCGCTACCCCCCCCTACGAGCCGGGCGGCATCCGCGCGCTGCTGGAAGCCATGGCGCGCGACGGCGACTGGACGCCGATCCTGGACCGCGGCAACCCGATCGGCCTGAAGGGCTCCAGCATGGCGGCGATCTCGCTGGAGCCGGCCGGCCAGCTGGAGCTGTCGGGCGGGCTGATGGGCGACCTGCACGCCACCCGCGCCGAGTTCGACGCGCATTACGCCGAGGTGCGCGCCGCCGCCGGGCCGCTCGGCCTGGGCTTCGCGCCGCTGGGCTTCCACCCCACCGGCACCCGCGACTCCATGCCCTGGATGCCCAAGGGCCGCTACGCGCTGATGCGCCGCTACATGCCGGAGGTCGGCTCTCTCGGCCTGGACATGATGACGCGCACCTGTACCGTGCAGGTCAACCTGGACTACGCCAGCGAGGCCGACATGGTGGCCAAGCTGCGGGTGGCGCTGGCGCTGCAGCCGGTGGCCACCGCCCTGTTCGCCAATTCGCCCTTCACCGAGGGCAAGCCGAACGGCTTCCTCTCCTATCGCGGCCATGTCTGGACCGACACCGACCCGCACCGCACCGGCATCCCGGCCTGCGTGTTCGAGGAGGGCTTCGGCTTCGAGCGCTACGTGCAGTGGCTGCTGGATGTGCCGATGTATTTCGTCTACCGCGACAACCGCTACATCGACGTGGCCGGCCGCTCGTTCCGCGACTTCATGGCCGGGCGGCTCGACCATCCGGAGGTGGGGCAGGCGACGCTGGGCGATTTCGCCGACCACATGACCACCGCCTTCACCGATGTGCGACTGAAGCGCTTCCTGGAAATGCGCGGGGCGGACGCGGGCAGCGTGGAGATGATGGTGGCGCAATCGGCGCTGTGGGTGGGCATCCTCTACGACCCGGCCGCCCTGGCCGCCGCCAGCGCGCTGGTGGCCAGCCGGCCCTGGACCGATTTCGCGGCGCTGCGCCCGCTGGTGCCCCGCACCGCGCTGGACACGCCCTGGACCGGCGCTGGCGGGGCCGCGGGCACGGTGCGCGACCTGGCACGCGAGATGGTGGCGATCGCGCGCGACGGCCTGCGGGCGCGGGCGCGGCGCGATTCGCGCGGCCGTGACGAATCGGTGCACCTGGCGCCGCTGGAAGCCCTGGCCGCCGGCGCGCCGACGCAGGCGGAACGTTGGCTGGAGCGCTATAACGGAGCATGGCGTGGTGATGTCGCACGTATCTTTCAGGAAGCCGCCATCTGATACGTCGCTGATACGCAATAACAGGCCATGTGGGCTGGTTTCACGCCGCGATATTGCGTAAAGCCTTGCCCTCGTAAACAGATTGAGCGTCTTATTTACCAATGGTGGCCGGAGCACAGGATCGGATTCCGCTGACAGGGAGCCCCAATGCCGGGGGCGACCCGGTATTGGTGCGGCTGCGGCTGATCGGCCAGATGGAAGCTTGGACGCTCACCAGCGAAAGCATCCTGCCCACGGGGCGCAAGACGCGCGCGCTGCTGGCGGTGCTGGCGCTGTCCGCGCCACGGCCGGTGCTGCGCGGCAAGCTGGCGGAAATGCTGTGGAGCCGGCGGCCGGAGGAGCAGGCCCGCGCCTCCCTGCGCCAGGAAATCCACCGCCTGCTCGATGCGTTGGACCCGGTGGGCAACCAGATCCTGTCGATCAACCGCGACCATCTGGCGCTTCGCCCCGGCACGGTATGGGTGGACGTGGAGGAGGTGCTGCGCGCCTCGCCCAACAAGCCCGCCGCCCTGTCGCTGCTGGACGGCGACCTGCTGGAAGACCTGGACGGCGTCGATCCCAGCTTCGACGGCTGGCTGACCGGCGAGCGCGAACGGGTGCGCGACCGTGCCCGCCTGCTCGCCGAGGCCTTGCTACGCGAAAAAAGCGACCCCGAGACCGTGATTCCGGCCGCCCAGCAGTTGCTGGCGATCGATCGCACGCATGAGGGCGCCTGGCGGGCGCTGATGCGCGCCTATGCCGGGCGCGGCGAGCGCGGCATGGCGATCCAGGCGTTCGAACGCTGCCGCACCGTGCTGGCCGAACAGCTCGACGCCCAGCCCTCGGAAGAGACACTGCGGCTGCTGGCCGAAATCCGCATGGTCGGGCCGGCGGCACGCGCCGCCGCCGCCGCGGCCACCCCCGCCACGGCACCTGCCGCCGTGCCGCTGCCGCGCATTGAGTCCCGCAGCGCCCACCGCGCGGAGCCGCGCAGCGAAGTCCGCAGCGAGATGCGGGCCGATGGCCGGGTGGAGCGCAACATCGACCCGCGCCAGGAGCCCCGTGCCGCCGCCCCGCGCGGCGGCGCCCGCGTCGGCGTGCTACCGCTGCAACTGGTCGGCACCACCGAGGCGGAAGCGCATCTGTCCACCGGGCTGGCCGACGAGATCACCTCCGCGCTGGCGCGATTCCGCTGGATGTTCCTGGTTTCGTCCTCGTCGCTGGCGCGCTACGCCACGCAGACGCGCGATGAGCTGGCGATCCGCCGCGCCTTCAACATCGATTTCCTGCTGGACGGCACCATCCAGCGCGTCGGCGACCGGCTGCGCGTGGCGCTGCGGCTGCTGGACCTGCGGGCCGGCAACCAGGTGGTCTGGTCGCGCCGCTTCGACCGCGAGATCCACGACCTGCTGACCATGCAGGACGAGATCGCCGCCGAGGTGGTGGCGCAGATCGACCCCGAGATTCTGCTGATCGAATCCCAGCGCGTTGCCAGCCGTCCGCCGCAGGACTCCTCGGCCTACGACCTGGTGCTGCGCGCCATCCCGCTGATCAGCCGGATGGACAAGCCGCTGTTCTTGGAAGCCGGCCACCTGCTGCAAAGCGCGATCGCGCAGGAACCGGACTATGCCGCCGCCCATGCCTGGTACGCCTACTGGCATATCTTCCTGGTTGGGCAGCGCTGGACCGACACGCCGAACGAGACGATGGCCGAGGCCGGGTTGCTGGCCGAGCGCGCCATCACCCTGGACCCGCAGGACGCCAAGGCACTGACCATCGCCGGCCATGTGCGCGCCTTCATGCACCGCCGCCTGCGCGAGGCGCTCGCGCTGCATGAACGGGCGCTGATGCTGAACCCGAACCTGGCGATGGCCTGGAACCTGTCCGGCGTGACCTACGCCTATATCGGCGACCTGACGGAGGCGGACCGGCGGGTCCAGCGCTACAAGCAGCTCTCGCCGTTCGACCCGCATGCCTTCTTCTTCGACACGGCGCGGATCATCGTCGCCCTGCTGAAGCGCAACCATGACCTGGCGGCCGAGATCGGGCGCGAGGTGAGCCAGATGAACCCCTCCTTCTCGGCGGCCTGCAAGCCTTACCTCGCCGCACTGGGCCATCTGGGCCAGAAGCAGGAGGCCGACACGGTGCGGGCCCGGCTGCTGTCGATCGAGCCGGAATTCAGCATCGAGGCCTTCATCGCCAGCAGCCCGTTCGAGCGCGTCGAGGATCGGGATCATTTCGTGATGGGCCTGCGTCTGGCCGGGGTGCCTGAAGTTTCACAGGTTCCGACCTAGGTCACGGGCGGGAACAGCGCATGAGCGGTGCCGCCCCGCGCTCCATCCACGGCCCCGCCGGCACCGCCAGCGCAGCTGCACTATTCGGCGGAGCCGCCTTCCCCCTCGGCCTTGCGCCGCTTGCGCACCGCCGAGGCATATTGGCCCCGCGGCCGCTTATCCGCCAAATGCGGGCGCACCACCGTGTCGTAATAATCGTCCCAGTCCTCGGGCCGCATCCCGGACATGTCGGGCACCAGTTCGTAGTTGTTCTGCCCGGCCTCGGCGAGCGCCTCGCGCGGCAGCGGCTGGACCTGCAGCATCGGGTAGTCGGCACGGAACTCGACGGGAATATCGGTGCGATTGATGCGGAAATTGGTGATCAGCGGACCGAACCAGGTGTCGGTGTCGATGATGCCCTCGTAAATCTGGATGCCCGGCATCGGCGGCAGGTTGACGCAGGAGCGGACCAGCAGGCTCCAGCCCGGCGCGGTGCGGGCGATCAGCCCGGTCCACATCTGAATCTGCCCCGGCTCCTGCAGCGAGCCGATGAAGGGCGGCGAGAAGCCGCGGATATCCTCTGGCGCCTGGGCGTCGAAGGTGGCAGCGAAATGCGGGAACTGCGCGGTGGTCAGCCGCTGCCAGTCCGGCGCGCCGTCATAGATCCAGTGCACGGCGGTGCCGTCCCAGCGCAGGCTGAAATTGATCGGCGGGAAAATGTAATAGCCGAAGCCCGATGCGGTCACCACCGGCTCGCAATAGCGGAAAGCGCGGGTCGGAAGGGTGCCGGCGGCCGAGCGATCCGCGCGCTGCGGATAGCGGGCGGTCGGGATCATCCGGTTGAAGACCACGCGGGGCACCCGCGGCGAAACTTGCTCGGCGGTGGCGGCGGGCGTGGCGCCAGCGGGTTGCGGGGTTTCGGGCTTCGTGGACACGCTCACGGGACTCTCCGTTGCCGGCTGGTGGCTGCGTCCGGACACCATGGCCCCCGACGCAAAAGAACCGGGCAGGTTGCTCGGTTCCTCCACTCTATCGCGTTTCTCCGCCGGTGGCGCATCGCGACGCCACCTTGGCGGCGGACCATTCAGGCAACGCGGACCTTGGAGGCATCGGCGGTCGCCAGGCTCGGTGCCATGCCGCCCAGGCGGACCTTGGAGGCATCGGCCGTCGCCAGGCTCGGATCGGCCGTCGCCAGGCTCGG
>MKWE01000043.1:4628-117611 GCA_001899585.1 Rhodospirillales bacterium 70-18 | reverse complement strand
ATCAGAAGGGGTCCCTTTTGGACGCCGATCCGGGGTCCCTTTTGCGTGCCGATTGACAAATCCCAAGACCGCCTACGCCGAACCACGGCGCTTGATGTCCGCGCCTCACACGAAGCAAGCGCGACGTGCGGCGCTCACGCCGCCAAGATGTCTTGAAAATCGGCCCACACCAGCGTCGTCCCGCGGCGAATTTCGCCGTATTCTGGGAGCGCCCCGGCGAGCCGCCGCCACAGCTCTTCCAGCTGTTCAAACTGCGTCGACAACTCCTGTTGCAGCCGCAGCCGCTCGGGGCTGCTCTCCGCCGCCAGAAACAATGTCGCCCGAAGCTGCGACACGCGCGCGAGGGGGCCTGCCTCCTCCTCCAGCGCCGCCCGCGCAGCCGGGGGCACCCGATGCGGCTGTACGGGCGAAAGGCCCAGCATCTCGGCGAACACGCGCGACTTGCTGCGCTCCAGGAGGTCGAGCGCCCGCGTGGGGTCGAACACGGGTCCCACTGGATCCGACCGTAGCGCGATCGCCCGCGCATAAGTCTCCGCCACATGCCCGGTCACCTCCAGCCGGCTCGCCTCATAGAGACCGAGCCGATGCCGCTCGAACGCCTCGATGGCACCCTCGTAGGCGGTCACGGCATGCACCGCATCGCCTACCGCCTCGTAGGCTTCACCAAGCCGGTGCAGGACGACGGCCAGCCGGTCGGTGCGCTGGCTATCCCGATACGCCGCGACGCTATCCCGCAGCAGCGCCACCGCTTCGACGGGGCGGCCCTGCCCCTTGCGAATATCGGCCAGAACCTCCCGCCGCCGCTCCATGTGGGCCGGACCGAGCCTGGCGGTGTCGAGCGTCGCGCAGCACGCCTCTGCCTCGTCGAGACGCTTGAGTTGGCTGAGCAGCATCGCGATCTGCAGCACTATTGTGCTGAGCGCATCGGCATCCCCGAGCTCGACCGCCAAGGCCTGCGCCTCGTGCAGCGTCGTCAGCGCCCGCTCCGCGTCCGCGGCCGTCTCCGACCCGATCGCAACGAGGCTGCGAACATAGCCCTCGAGGCTGCGCACCTGGAACCGCAGGTCGAGGTGCTCGCGCAAACGGTCCGCCGGTCCCATCGGGGGGCGCGCCAGCAGCGCGTCGGCCCGGGCCAGGGCGGCGAGACCCCGCTCGAACTGCCGGGTCGCGAACGCCGACTGCGCCAGGGCGAGGAAGCAAGCCACCGCGCCGGGCACGTCGGCTAGTTCGGCCATCAGGGCGGCGGCGCGCTCCTGGGCCGCCAGCGCGTCGTCGAGGCGCCCCAGCGACCCGCACAACCGCGCATAGTCGGCCAGCGACTGGCGCAACCGTTCCAGGTCGCGCGCCTCGGCGAACAGTTCGAAGGCACGATAGTAGCTCTGCCGCGCCGCGGCGGTATTGCCCAGCCGTTCCTCGGCATCACCGAGATTGCCATAGGCCGCGCCGAGGTTTGCGCGATGGAACGGCCCCGGCGGCAGCGCCTCGTGCCGGCGGATCGCCTCGCGGGCGAAATCCCGGGCCTTGTCGAACTCGCCGGCGCCGCGATGGCACAGGCCCAGCAGGCTGACGATTGCAGCACAATGCACGATTGCCACCTCGCCCGGATCATCTGCCCCGAGCAGGCGCAGCGCCTCCTCCAGCCAAGGGACCGCCGCCCGGTAGCGTTGCGGCTGCGCGGGAGACATCCGCCGCGCCTCGGCGACGTAGGCGCGCGCGACCGCGTAGGCGCAATAGCCGCGCGTCAGGTCGGCCTGTGGGCCGGCAAGCCGCATCGCCACGGCGTGGTTGAGTTCGCCCAGAATCCGCGCCCGGTCCGGTGCCGTCCCGGCGAGATTACGATGCGATTCAGAAACGAAATAGATGTAGCGTGGCGCGAGGCGCGACAGATCCACATGCTCGACCAGCCGGGCGCCCGCTTCAGCCTGCGACAGCCTGCCGGCCAGCACGAGGCCACCGAACCAGTTGAGCAACTCCTGATAGAAAACCGCGTATGCATCCGGTCCGCGATCCAACGGCGGCGGCGAGATCGGTGGCGCCCAGACCGGTGGCGCTCTGGCCGGTAGCGCCAGGTCAGATGGCCCGCCCTGGCCGCCCGTCTCCGCCACCTTGTCCGCGGAGACCGGCTTGCGCGACAAAATCACGGTCCGTAGCGCGTCGAACTTCCGCTCGATCTCGGCTAGGTGCTCCGCAGCCTCCTTCTCCCGGCCGGGCGCGCGCATCAGGGCCGCCAGCTCCTGCCCGACCGCCGCGGCGATCTGCTGCTGGCCGCCGACCTGCGCCGCGACGCGCAGTCCGAAGGCTGCCCACAATACCTCGCGCAGCCGCAGCCGCCCGTCGTCCGGTAGCGCCCGGGCCACCCAGTTCGCCTTTTCGAAGGCGTCGTAGGCCATCCGGGCGGCGGCGGCCTCGCGCAGCAGCAGCCGGGTCATCCCAACGGACAGCAGCGCGCGCGCGGTCACCGCGATCCAGTGCGCCATCCGCGCGTCGAAGTCCGGCCGCTCCGCCGCGCTGGCGCCCTTGCGGAACGCGCCGATCATCCGCAGTCGCTCCTCGGCCAGCGCGGTGGCGAGCTCGGGATAGATCGCGACGTTGCGCGGCTGCTCCCCGGCCGCGTCGAGGTGCGCCCACCAATACTTGTCCGCCTCGTCGATGAGCGCCTCCAGCCGAGCGTCCGCCGCGCCGCGCAGCCCGGCATCCTGTGTGATCCGCGCCCCCGCGTCGGCTGCCAGCAGGACCCCGAACACCACCTGATTCCCCAGGGAGACGATCGGGTTGGCCCATTCCGGTGGGGCGCTCTCGCTCACCCCGCGCCGCCCCGGCGCGTCAGCGGGCGGACCAGGTCGCCCATGGTCTTCACCACCACCGGCAGCGTCTGATCCATCGAGGTCTTGGTCGCGGCGTCGTATTCGAACTCCCACCGGCCGGTGGAATCGCGCTTGAAACGCGAATGCCCGAGGACTTGCAGCAACGCGATGCAACCGGCGAACACCGCCGGCACGACGATCAGCAGCGGCACCGCCAACGCTTCCTGCTGCGGTGGTACGGCAAGCCAGATGTCGAGCGCGTCCTGCATTTCCGGCACTTCGGCCATTATGCCCAACAGCTCCCGTGCGGCCCGGCCCGCCACGGCGGCATCCGCCGTGGCGCTCGGCGAGAGATCAATCGCCGTGCCAGTGGCCGCGAAGGCCGCCGCGAGCGCCGCACTCTGCTCTTTCTCCCCCGCCGGGGTCTCGGTGGTGGCGAACTCTCCCGCGATTAGATCGACGATTGCCAGCGCCTCCTGGTCGCTCAACGTGGCGATGCGCGCCGACCGCGCGCCAGCCTGCCCCGGTTTGCCGTTCATGCATCCTCCTTGCCCGATATCGATTCCGCTACAACCAATCGCCCGTGAGCACGTACGGCGCCCAGTGGTACGGGTGCCGGTCTCGCCCGCGCAGCATACGCCGCTGCGCCTCGCGCAGCGCCGCCCATTTCGGCAGCGGTGCCGCCTCATCCAGCCACAGCCGATAGAAGGCGTCCAATAACGCGCTTGAACTGCGCTGGCTTACGTTCCATTGCGCTACGATCAGCGACGGCGCGCCGGCATAGAGGAAGGCACGCGACAAACCGAGCAGTTCGTCGCCCGAATGCACCTCCGCCCGCCCCGAGGAGCAGGCGCGCAGCGTCACGAGGTCGGCCTCCAGTTCCAGGGCGAACACCTCCCGTGCGGTCAGCAGGAAGTTGGCGCGCTCCTGCGGCGTAAGGCGTGGCAGCATCGCGAGTGGCGGGATTGACCGGCCGTCCGAAACCAAGAGGGCGGAATCCAGCGGGTCGGGCGAGCCGAGGTCGGACGCGAATACGCCGTGGCAGGCCAGGTGAATGATGTCGTGGCCGGCGGCCCTCTGCGCGATCGTCTCCTTGCTCGCTGGCAAGCCCGCCGGGCCAGCACCGATGAGGCTGGTGACGTGTCCACCGCCGAGCAGCGACACAAGAGTTTGGCGGTCGGCGTCGAACAGCGCCGGATCGTCCCCGGCCGCCGCCGCGGCGGCAACGAGGGCGCTTGTCGCCCGGTATGTCGGCCCCGCCCGCCGCCGCCGGTTTTTGTACTGACAGAACCGCAGGACGGTTGCGCTGGGCGCGTAGGCGAGGCCGATCCGCTCGATCAGGTATTCGTCCGCAGACCAGCGCAGTGCCGCAAAAGGCAAAAGATGGAGCGGCCCGTGCGGCACGATACATAGCAGGTCGCAGCCAGCGACCGCCTCCCTCAGGGCGGCCGGGAGCAAGGCCTCGGACAACCGCTCCCAGTAGGTCAGGCCGTAGTCGAACCGGGGGTTATCCAGCAGTGCGTCACGGATCGGAAAGCGTCGCTGCTGCGGCGGCGTCACCGGCGACAGCTCGCGCAACACCCGCGCATAGGCATGCGCGTCAGCCCGACTGTCCCAGCGCTCCGGCAACCCGTGGAAGTCCACCAGGAGTCGCCGCGCCACGTCCTGCAGGTGTTGCAACGTGACAGGCCGGCCGGTCGTCGGGTCGGTGGCGTGGAACACGCATGGCTCCGGGGCGCCGCGCAATACGAGGAAAATCGCCGTCCCGGTGGCATCGGTATGGTAGGCAACCAGAGCGACGCGCACCGCCGCAGGATCCTGCGCTGGCACTACAGCATCCGCCGTTCCGTGCGAGGATGGGATGTCGATCGGCACCACAAGCCCTCCGGTTGCCGAATTCCCCGGCGATGCATGAATGGTCGCGCGGGTACGGCCTGGACATGCTCACTCTACCAACATGATCCGACTCTCCGCCACGTCCGCGAACAGATCGGCGGCGCCTTAATTAGGGGGCGGGGCGCTCGCCGGCCGCGCCCCATCTCCGGTCCGCGGTCCGCGCGACTTTTCCGGCTGGTTGACTGTTTTCGACGAGGGCCCTCGAGGTCGATCTCCCCACGGTCAAAGTGGAGTCATTCCTCGTTGTCGAGCCTCCTCTATTTCGCGATGCGGTCCCGCGCGTCGGCCGGCAACCGGAACCAGGACGCGTTCAGGCATTCCGGCGGCGGCGCTGCATCGGGCTCGGCAACCCGCGGCAACACGGGTTCATCGAGAGATCAAGGGGCGCTTCCGCGACGAATGCCTCACCTTCGCGAGGCGTACCTCGGCTTCCATATGCCGGCAGCCGGCCTCCCTGGGGTGCGGGTGGAACGAGAGAACTCCACCTTTCGAGCCTTCTCCAACAGCCTGGCAATCGCCGTTCGGCTCGCGAGCGGAATGGCAGGCATCTGTCTTGCCGCTCTTGGCAGCATACCGGCCGGAATGCGCCTCGCTCCGAGAGGCTGGCGATGCCATACAGGCAATGGATGTCGCTGCTTGCGAACCTGTGAAGGAGACAAGATCATGTTTTCAGTGGAACAGAAGGTTTGGCACCGCAACGGCCAGCGCAGCGGCACGGTGCTGGAGTGTGACGGGGACCTAGTCTTTATCGCCCAGGAGAACGGGGTCGAGGTCGAGTTTCAGGCGAGCGATCTGACCGCGACGCCGCCGGCTGATGCGTCCGCCTCGGGCGGTCGGCTGACGGACAGCAAGGCGGCCAACCGGCCGGTGAGCCATGTGATGCCGGGTCGCACCCTGACGCCTCGCGATATCACCGAGGAGCATTTGCGGCTGCTGGGCAACGTGCCCGTGCGCACGCTGCAGGAGGTCGCGGCCTTGTTCGAGCACAGACCAGGGGCCGGCAAGTTCAGTGCGCTTGACGCCGCGGGGAAACTGAACCTCATCGCCGAGATCACCGCCGTGCCCTACCGCACGATGCGCACATATATCGGCCGCCCGGGCGAACTCGGCCTGCTCATGGGCAAGAGCCTTGCCGATGCCCGCAAGGCGGTCTGACACATATCGTTTTGGGCGATAACGTTTCAAAAGGATTACATGGCCCTCTCGCGCCCGCACTGGACTGGTCGGTCGTGTCCGAGGTCCCTGATGCGTCCGCGGCCGGCGCCTCGTTCCCCTACATAGAGGGCATGGTGAATGCGCTCGATCGTCCCGTCCCTGTCCCAAAGCGAGCGGTAGCCCCGGGCGGTGCTTTTCGGCGGCAGGTCGTTCGGCAGCGCCTGCCACTGGCCGCCGGTCGAGTGCACATAGAGGACCGCATTCAGACCGTCGCGAAGGTTCACCCCCGGGGACGCCCGCCTCGCTTGGCAGGTCGGATCATCGGCGAAACCAGCCCCTGCCCAGCATCCGTTCGTGGAACGGCCCCGGGCACTGGCAGCGTCCCAGAATCACCCGGACCTCCTCATCGGTTGCGCCTAGAGGCGCGGGACGTTGGGCCATCGGCTCCTGGGCTTGGTGGTGGGCGATTGTGCGACGATGCCGCCCGCGGTTCATCAACTCCAGCACGGTTCCGTGGTGAGCGGCGCCCGTTGCCCACCGCTCCAACGTAAACCCGTCACGCAGCACCGGCACACTCAAGGTCCACCGGCCATCGTCCTACGATCGCATCCCGGCGACAGAGGTCGGATTCTGGTTCAACCGTTGGGCCGGGTCGCTGTCGAGACCGTCAGATCTTGACGCTCATCCCCCCGTCCACGATCAGGACATGCCCGGTGCAATAGGTCGAGGCGTTGCTGGCCAGATAGACCACGGCGCCATCGAGTTCGTTGGCTTGGCCCCAGCGCTTGAGTGCTGTGCGCCCCGCGAACCGGTCGCGCTGCTGCGGGTCGGCGCGCAGCGGCGTGTCCATGTTGTCCGGCGTCATCATGTAGCCGGGCGCGATCGCGTTCACGGTGATACCCTTCGGCCCCCACTCGACCGCAAGCGCGCGGGTCAGGCCTTCGAGCCCGGCCTTGGCGGCGCAGTAATTGGCATTCGCCTCGCGGGCGATGTGGGCGTTGATCGAGGAGATGTTAATGATGCGGCCCCAGCCGCGCCGGATCATGCCGAGCGAGGCGCGCCTGGCGAGGCGAAAGCAGGCGTTGAGGTCGACCTCGATGATCTCATCCCATTCGACGTTGGTAGCCTCGCTCGCGGTCCTGGCGTTGCCGTAGCCGGCGTTATTGACGAGGATGTCGAGGTGCCCGAATTCAGCCTCGATCCGGTCGACCCCCGCATCGGCGGCCGCGATATCGGTCGTGTCGAACGCCAGCGCCGTGGCGCTGCCACCAGCGGCAACGATGGCCGCGCGCGTCGCCTCGATTCCCTCAGGGTTGCGGCCGTTGACGACGACGTGGGCGCCGCAACCGGCGAGTCCCAGCGCCATGGCACGGCCGAGGCCACGCGAAGAACCGGTCACCAGGGCAACCTTACCGTCGAGTGAGAAGATATTGGTCATGTCCGGACTCCGGGGGACCGTTCGAACGCGGACCGCCAGCTTAACACGAATGCACAGCCCACTTCACCCGCGTCGGCTACAGAGCGATAGGCCGCCGGTCTCGGATTGTCGTTCGCTGCTTCCCCCACTGCGCCGGAACCCCTCCCGGAGCACGTTCACGTCGAGGCATGCCGGCTATCACCCATCCAGGATCGCCTCGACGATCTTCGGCACCAGGTCCGGAGCAGCCCGACATCCCTGGAAAAACCACCCGGCCCTTCCGCGTTGCGATTGGGACTATGCAAAGCCAGAGCATTTTCAGAAGGTGTCCGCATGATCTGAAGCCGTCGGACCGGCATCTCGTGGGCATGGAGAGAGCAGAAACGTGGTCAGTCAGATTAGTCTTCGTATGGTCCGGCGGTCCGTCGCGGGACGCGTCCGGTGTGGAGCGCTCGAATACCCTCGACAGAGCGGAATACCATGATCATACCCGCCACCCCTCAAGCAGGAGGCGCCACGTTGACCCGCGCCGCGATCTTCCTGGTCGTCACGGTGAACCCGGGTGCGGCGGCCGAATCCGAAGTGCGGACGCTATGCGGAGATCTCGCCGCCCTGTTGCGCTCGGTCGGGTTTCGTGAGCCCGACGCACACCTGACCTGCATCATGGCGTTCGGGTCGGACGTATGGGATCGCCTGTTCGGCCAGCCGAGGCCGGCCGAACTCCATCCGTTCCAGGAGATTGTCGCTGGCCCGCGCCACGCCGTCGCCACGCAAGGCGATCTTCTGTTCCACATTCGCGCCGGGCGGATGGATATGTGTTTCGAACTCGCGACCCAGATCATGACACGACTGGGCGATGCCGTGTCGACAGCGGACGAGGTGCACGGCTTCCGGTATTTTGACTCGCGCGATCTGCTGGGCTTTGTCGATGGGACCGAAAACCCAAGCGGGGCGGCAGCGCTTGACGCCACTCTGATCGGTGAGGAAGACGCTCCCTTTGCTGGTGGCAGCTATGTCATCGTGCAAAAATATCTGCACGATATCGCCGGGTGGAATGCGTTACCGACCGAAACCCAGGAACGCATCGTCGGCCGCACCAAGCTGCCCGATATCGAGTTGGACGACGCGATCAAGCCGACCTCCGCGCACAACGCCTTGACTCAGATCGTGGAGAACGGGCGGGAGGTCAAGATTTTGCGCGACAACATGCCGTTTGGCCGCGCGGGGCATGGCGAGTTCGGCACGTATTTCATCGGCTACAGCCGATCACCGCGGACCATCGAGCAGATGCTGGTCAATATGTTCGTCGGCCGCCCGCCCGGCAACTACGATCGTCTGCTGGACTTCAGTACGGCCGTGACCGGCAACCTGTTTTTCGTCCCCACGGCGACTTTCCTCGATAACGTGACGCCTGACCAACAAGCAGGCGCTTCGCCGGCACCGCCCAATCTGCCTTTGCCCGACGGCTCGCTCGGCATCGGCTCGCTCAAAGGGAAGCCTTCACAATGAACAATCTGCATCGCGAACTCGCCCCAATCTCAGCCGAGGCATGGGCTCAAATCGAGGAAGAGGCCTCGCGCACACTGAAGCGATATCTTGCCGGACGACGCGTCGTGGACGTCCAGGGACCGGCCGGCGCCAAACTCTCCGCCGTGGGCACCGGCCATCAGAAAATCATCGCCGCCCCCGACGAGGGCATTCTGGCGCGCCAGCGCCAGGTGAAAGCCCTGGTCGAGCTGCGCGTCCCGTTCGTGCTGGATCGCGACGCGATCGACGATGTGGAGCGCGGCTCTGAAGATTCCGATTGGCAGCCGGTGAAGGACGCCGCGCGCCTGATCGCCTTTGCCGAGGACGGCGCGATTTTCGAGGGCTATGAGGCGGCGAACATCCAGGGCATCCGCCAGGGCACCAGCAACCCGGTGATGACGCTGCCCGATGACGTGCGCGCCTATCCCGACGCTATCGCCCAGGCGCTGAACCAGCTGCGTCTTGCCGGCGTGAACGGGCCCTATTGCGTGGTGCTGGGCGCCGAAGCCTATACCGCGCTGCAGGAGAGCAGCGACGAGGGATACCCGATCCTCGCGCACATCAAGCGTCTGATCGACAGTGACATCGTCTGGGCGCCGGCTATCCATGGAGCGTTCGTGCTCAGCACGCGCGGCGGGGATTTCGACCTGCACATCGGCCAGGACGTGTCGATCGGCTACGCCAGCCATACCGGCACGACGGTCTCGCTCTACCTGCAGACGAGCTTCACCTTTCTGCTGCTGACGAGCGAGGCCGCGATCGTGCTGTCACCCATGAACGCGACACAACCGGCCTGAGCCGGACGGCAAGGCCCTTGAGCGGCGACCCGAGGACCCTCTATATCTCGATGAGCGGCTCAGACAGCACAGCTCATTGTGAATGGCGGCATCCGATCGCTTTTCCCTGCCGAGCCGCCCTTCTGCTGTCGGCCAATCCCGGCCGACAGCAGGCTTAGCCACGGATCGTTTGGGGGCCGGCACCTGACTCTGAGACCGGCACCGCTCGATGGCGCCATCATCCCCCCAGCGTTGCCCTCTGCTCCCCCCACTCCACAGAGGTGCCCTCTCGCATGCCGACCACCGCCACCATGAACGACGCCCTCGCGCGCGGGATCTCAGGCCTTCGCGGCATGGCCGGCTGTCCGCATCACGCCCGCGCGCCGCAGCCGGCATCGTCGCCTGCGGCTGCGCGACACCAGGCTGCTCCGGGACACGCGATCAGATGGCAGGGTCCACGACCGGGCGGCATCCTGGCGAATCTCCGCTGCGATAACCCACAATGTCGGGCTCGACGAGATCATATCTGCCAAGCTTCACGCAACGTTCCCGGTGCATGACAGCAGGTCCGAACCCGATCGAGATCCGCCCGAACGGACCAGCATGGCGGATGCGCCGATCATGCCAACCGTGCCGCGCGCGAACACCGACATCCCGAGCATCATGATCACGGAGAAGATGTCGGACAGGCGGCGGGCCGCCTGCGGTCAACCGTAAGCCGGAGGTCGCTCAACCTCCGTTTCGAGCGGGAGAATCAGCCCGCCAATTCAGACACCGCTGACTGACACACAGCCTGCCGACTCTGCGGCAGGCATCGCGGGGACGGGATTTCTCGATCGCCCGGAAAGTCGTGGCGGCACCTTTGGGGTGTGACAAAGCCCCGCAAACCTCCTCTGCCGTCCGCGTCAAACCGCCCGGGCTGATCCTCACCTCGAAGGTCGGCCCGGGACAAACGCATCCGGCGCCCTCCGCCGCCGCATGTGAAGCGCTGCACGCGTTGGCCCGGGCGCCTGGCCGCCAGATGGCCGCGGAGCGGCTGAAGCCCGCCCTCTCCACGTCCGACATTGAAGCAAATCCGCGATGCTCCACCCGATCCGGCCAAATGCCGGCCGGCCACCGATGCCGACCGTCGAGCAGGTGGCCGAGGAACTGCAGCTCTCCGGAAAGACCATCCGCCGCCGGATCGGCCAGGGCCTGCTGCGCGTGCATCGCTTCTACGAGCCCCCCTCACCGCTACCGCCGCACCGCCGCCAATTCCGGCAGCGCCCGTGCCCAGGCGCGCAGCCCGTCGTCGAACGAAGAGAGGCGGAAGAATTCGTTGGGCGCGTGGATGTTCTCGTCGGCGATGGCGTAGGACAGCATCACCGTCTCCAGCCCCAGCGCCTGCTTGACCATCGACGAGATCGGCAGCGTGCCGCCGATGCCCACGCGCAGCGGCCGGCGCCCGTGTACCTGCTGCATCACCCGCTCGATCGCCTCCAGGAAGGGATCGTCCTCCGGCACCGCGTAGGCGGCGCTGCTGCCGCGCCCGTGGGCCACCGAAAGGTCGGCCCAGGCCGGGCATCTGGCGCGCAGATGCGCCTCCACCGCCGCCGCCACCTTGGCCGGGAGTTGCCCGGGGCCGAGGCGGCAGGTGAGCTTGGCGCTGGCCTGGCAGGGGATGACCGTCTTGCCGCCCGGCCCCTGGTAGCCGCCGGTGATGCCGTTCATCTCCAGCGTCGGGCGGAACCAAAGCGATTCCAGCAGGCCGACGCTGCCCTCCGGCAGGCCCGGCTCGATGGCGCCCGGCCGCGCGCCGATCTCGGCGAAGAACTTCGCCTCGTCGAAGCCCAGCGCCTGCATGCTGGCATAGTCGGCATTGCCGGGGCGGCGCAGCCCGTCGAAGAACCCTGGCACGGCGATGCGGTTGTGCTCGTCGTGCAGGGTGGCCAGCAGGCGCGCCAGCACCATCGCGGCATTGGCCACCGGGCCGCCATAGCGGCCGGAATGCAGGTCGTGGCCGGCGGTGCGCACGGTGACCTCCATGCCCACATTGCCGCGGCTGTTGGTGTTCACGCTCGGCACGCCGGGCCGCCACCGCCCGCCATCGGCGCTGACCAGCACGTCGGCGGCCAGCAGGTCGCGGTACTTGTCCAGGATGGCCGGGATGGAGCGGCTGCCCACCTCCTCCTCGCCTTCCAGCAGCACCTTCACGTTCAGCGGCAGGCCGCCGGTGACCGCGAGCCACCCCTCGATGCCCGAAATCGCAATCCACAGCGGCGACTTGTCGTCGGAGGCGCCGCGGGCGCTGTAGGTGGCGCCGTCGGCGCTCAGCGTCGGCTCGAAGGGCGGCGTGGTCCACAATTCCAGCGGGTCCGGCGGCTGCACGTCGTAATGGCCGTAGACCAGGATGGTCGGCGCGCCCGGCGCCCCGCACCACTGCGCGAACACCGCCGGGTTGCCGCCGCCGTCGAGCATCTGCACGTCCCGCATGCCGATGCGGCGCAGCCGTTCGGCCAGGATCTCGGCCGCCCGCGCCAGCCCGGCGGCGTAGGCCGGGTCGGTGGAGACGCTGGGGGCGCGCAGCAACTCGAACAGTTCATCCAGCAGCCGCTGCCGGTTGGCGGCCAGCCAGGCTTCGACCCGCTCGGCGCTCATCGGCCGCCATCCACCTGGATCACCTGGCCGTTGACGAAGCCGGCCAGGTCGGAGGCGAAGAAGATCACCGCGTTGGCGATGTCCTGCGCGCTGCCCAGCCGCTTCATGGCGATGCCCTCCACCAGCGCCTGCTGGCGCTCCGGCCCGTAGGCCTCCCACTGCTTCTCGGTGCTGGGATTGCTGCGGATGAAGCCAGGCGCGACCGAGTTCACGGTGATGTTGAACGGCCCGAATTCATGCGCCAACTGGCGGGTGAGGCCGATCACCGCGTGCTTGGCGCTGCAATAGGCCTGGATGCCGGTAAGCGACGCCTGCAACCCGGCGCCGGAACTGATGTTGATGATGCGGCCGCGCCTGGCCTGCTTCATCGCCGGCGCGGCGGCGCGCGACAGCGCCATGGCGGCGCCGACATTGATGGCGAAAATGCGGTCCCAGTCTTCGTCGGGCACTTCCTCCAGCGGATGCGGCGTCTGGCCGGCCACGCCGCCGGCGTTGTTGACGAGGCAGAACACCGCCTGTTTGGTGTCGCGCTCGATGCCAGCGATCCAGGCGGCGGCGGCGCGGCGGTCGGCGAGGTCCACCACCGCGGTGTGGATGCCGCCGGTGCTGGCGGTCTCGGCCAGGTTCTCGGCGGAGATGTCGCAGCCGAACACCCAGGCGCCCAGCCCGGCGAAGCTGCGCGCGATGGTGCGGCCGAAGCCGTGGCCGGCGCCGCTGACCACGACCACGCGGCCTTCGAAACGGATGTTCATCGCGGGAGCAACTCCAGCAGGTTGTCGTCGTTGAGCGCGCGGGTGCCGTTCTCCACCTCGTGGATCATGGCGACCAGCCTGCGCACGGTGGGGCATTCGATGCCGTGGCGGGCGCCGATCTCGTAGATCGGGGCGATCTGCACATCCACCTCGGTGCGGCGCTTGCGGATGGCGAGGTCGCGCCAGACGCCGGAATGGGTCTTGGCGTTCGGGCGGTTGAATTCCACCATCGCCGCCACGGCGCGCGCCGCCGCCGCCGGGTCGGCATTGGGCATGAAGGCGGCCGGGTCGAAGCCGTTGAAGCCCTTCGGCGCCACGCCCTCGGCCAGCGTCACCTCGTTGACCTCGCGGCCCAGGGCGCGCCAGAGCGGCAGCAGTTCCGGCCGGGCCAAGCAGTCGGCGATGCCGGCCATGCCGAGCGCCTGGGCGAACAGCATGGAGCCGTAGCCAAGCTTGCCCCACAGATAGCCCCAAATTTCCGGCGTGGTGATCGCGTTCGGCTCGAAATCCAGCATCACCTTGTGCAGTTCGGCCAGCCGCGGCGTCATCTGCCCGGTCACCTCGCCCAGCACCACCGCGCCGCGGCCGCCGAACAGGATCTCGCCCGGGCCCATCCAGTCGGCGGAGAAGTTGACGAAGGCGCCCATGGTGCGGTCGCGCCCGACGATGCGCTGGATCACCGTCTCGCACAGCCCGTTCTGCAGCGACAGCACATAGCCGTCCTGGGCCAGATGCGGGGTGAGCGCGCGGGTCGCCGCCTCGGTGTGGTGGGCCTTCACGGCGAGGAAGATGTGTTTCCAGGTGCCGGTCACCCGCTCGGGCAGGAAGGCCGGGGCGGTGACGGCGAACTGCTCCACCGGGCCGGTGATGCGCAGGCCGGCGCCCTCGTCCGCGCCTTCGCCGGCAATCGCCGCCACGTGCTCGGGCACCACGTCCACGAAGGTCACGTCGTGCCCGGCCCGCTTGAGCCAAGCGCCGACCGAGCCGCCGATGGCGCCGGCGCCCCAGATCAGGATCGGGCCCATCACCACGCCTCCAGCATGTCGCGGGTTTCCTGCACCGCCGTCTCCCAGATCGCCAGCATCTCGTTGTCGCTGCGCTGGGTGCGGCCGCCGAAATTGCCGTCATCCAGCAGGTTGCGCGCCTCGAACGGCGGCAGGGTCTTCAGCCGGTCGGTGTCCACCATCTCCTTGGCCTCACCGGGCGGGGTGGTGGGCAGGCGGGTCCAGGGGAAGTTTTCCATCCAGCTCGCATGGCTGGCAACCGGGTCGGTCGCCTGCACCAGCGCCATGGTGCGCGGGGCACGCCACCAGTCATGAAAGCGCAGGCGGCAATCCGGGTTGTCCATCAGCCACTCATGCCCCAGCGCCGCCGCCGGCTGGTTGCCGCCATGGCCGTTGCAGACCATGATCCGCCGGAAGCCGGAGCGCTTCAGGCTGTCCAGCACATCGCGCACCACGGCCACGAAGGTGTCCACCCGCAGCGTGATGCTGCCGGGGTAGGCCTGGAAATACGGCGCCAGGCCGTAGGGGATGGCGGGAAACACCGGAATGCCCAGCGGCTCGGCGGCGTCCACCGCCACCCGCTCGGCCAGAATCGCATCGACCATCAGCGACAGGCCGGCATGCTGCTCAGTGCTGCCCAGTGGCAGGACACAGCGGTCGTCGTGGCGCGTCCAGTCCTCGACCATCCGCCAGTCCATCTGCGAAACGCGCATCGCCACACCCCCGAGCCCGGAAAATCCCAGGCCCGCACGCTGCCACACTTGGCGCGCAGGTCAAACGGGCGGCGCGGCCGATTCGGGCCGGATGCGGCAGGTGGCGACGCAATTCAACGGATGCGAGCAATCAGCAGGTCGCAATTGGTCCGCCCGGACAGCAGGCAATCGTCCAGCCGCGCGGTGCGGCTGAGCTGCTTGACCAGGAACAGGCACACCACCAGCACGACCAACGTCACCGCCAGCCCGGCCAGGCTGACCGTCTGGCGATCGGCGTCGTCGCGCCGCCCGTCCTCGCCGCCGCTGCGATCATAGAGCAGCCGGTAGATGCCCGACCGCCGGACCTTGGCCATGCCCGCCCCCTTCGCCGCCGCCATGCGGACATTAGAGGAACCCGGGGCGGCGAAGGCAAGAGCCGCGAGCATGGCGGGGCGGCGCCGCCCTGGCCGGTGGCGCCGGCGGCCCCAGCCGTGGGGATGGCGCCGATCACGCACGGATGACATCCTGCGCCGATGAACGCCGCCACCCGCCATCTGATGCAGGCCGACCCCGTGCTGGCGGCGCTGATCCGCCGCGTCGGCCGCTGCCGCCTGGCGAAGGAGCCGGGCGAGCCGTACACCGCCCTGGTCAACGCGATCGCCCACCAGCAATTGCACGGCCGCGCCGCGCGCACCATCCTGGGCCGGTTCCTGGCGCTGTATCCGGACGGCGCGTTCCCCACCCCGGCGCAGATCCTGTCCACGCCGGACACGGCGATGCGCGCCTGCGGCTTCTCCGCCGGCAAGACCGCCGCCATCCGCGACATCGCCGCCAAGGCCGCCGAAGGGGTGGTGCCCACGCGCCGCGCCGCCGCCCGGCTGTCCGACGCCGCGCTGATCGAGCGGCTGACGGTGATCCGCGGCGTCGGCCGCTGGACGGTGGAGATGCTGCTGATCTTCACCCTCGGCCGGGCGGACGTGCTGCCGGTCGATGATTTCGGCGTGCGCGAAGGCTATCGCCGCATCCACAACCTGGACGCGCAGCCGAAACCGCGCGAGCTGGCCAGCATGGGCGAGGTCTGGGCGCCCTATCGCAGCACCGCCGCCTGGTATCTCTGGCGCGCCGCCGAGGAGCGCCAGGCCGACGGTCCCGCCTGAGACGCCCGGCCGGCCCGCGGCGGCCCGATGCCCAACCAAGCGAGCACTCAGCCAAATGGACTAGTTCCTAAGATTGCTTGAGCTTGCCCGGTCCAACATTACAATCTCGAAGCAAGATTTCCAGGCGGTGAGAGATATGAAATTCGGGCGCCAATTCGGCCGCAACCGGCGCGGCTCGATCGCTCTGTGGGTAGCCGTGTCGGCACCGGCCCTGATGATGACGACCGGGCTTGGCCTCGAAGTGGGCACCTGGGCGGTCACGAAAACGGAACTGACCGTCGCCGCCGATGCCGCCGCTTCCGCCGGCGCGATCGCCTATGGCAAGACCGCCAGCGCGCAGACCGCCGCCGGCACCGCCGCCAACGTGGCGGAACTGAACGGCGTGGCCGGCGCCGCCACACGGCAATGGGCCAGCAGCACGCAGACCCTGACCGACGGCAGCATGACCGCCAAGGTCGGCACCGGCATCACCAACAGCAGCCGCACGGCGGTCACCGTCACCGTGAGCCGGACGCTGCCGGCCAGCTTCTCCGGCTTCCTGCTGGACAGCAGCAGCCGCACCATCACCGTGAGCAGCGTGGCGGAAGTCTGGAGCGGCACCGCCACCAGCGGCTCCGGCGCCTGCGTGCTGGCGCTGGATGGCAGCGCGACCAACGCCGTGAAGGCCGACAACATGGGCGTGATCACCGCCACCGGCTGCAGCGTCTACGCCAATTCGAACGCCAGCACGGCAATCTACCTGAACAGCGGCACCATCAAGGGCGACACGGTCGGCGCAGTCGGCGGCATCGCCAAATCCAACAGCGGCAGCAATACCTTCTCGCCGTGGCCGGCCAGCCCGTACGGCAGTGCGCAGGCCAACCCGTTCGCCGCGATGGCGACGCCCTCGCCGGGCACCTATTCGTGTCATGCGGCGCCCGTCACCTCGTGGCAATCCACCACGCGCCAGCAGACGCCGGGAGTGTATTGCGGCAACACCACGTTCGGCGGCAACGGGGTGGCGGATAATTTCGCGCCCGGCATCTACTACGTCATGAACGGCAACCTGACGTTCAACAACGCCACCATCCAGCCTGCCACCGGCGTCAGCTTCGTGCTGATCGGCTCCAATCCCGGGTATATCAACTACACCAACTACTCCAACACGGTGACCCAGTTCACCGCGCCGACCACCGGCCCCACCGCCGGGATCGTGTTCTGGCAGGGCTGCACCACCACCGGCACGGCGCCGGCCAACACCATGGGCGGCGGCTCGACGCTGGCGATCAGCGGCTCGTTCTACACGCCCTGCGGCGCGCTGAACGTGGCCAACAACATCCGCCTCAACGCCGCCAGCGGGGCGACGATGCGGGTGGTGGCCAAGACCATCTATGCCGCCGGCTCGGCGCAGATCAACGCCGCCGCCCAGGCGGTGGCGAGCGCGGCGCAGGTCGCACTGGTTCAGTAACGGCTCAGGCGGCCCGCATCGCCTCCAGCACGGTGAGGAACCCGTCCGGGTCGTCGGCGTGCAGCCAATGGCCGGCCTGCTTCAGCGTCACGAAGCGAGCGGCCGGGAACAGCGCGCGGATCGCCGGGCGGTGTTCGGGCAGGATGTAGTCGCTGCGCCCGCCGGCGACGAACAGCGCGGGCCCGGGATAGCTGGCCCCGGCCGGTGTCTCCCACCCTTCGATCACCGGCATCGCCCGCGCGATCTCCGCCAGCCCGATCCGCCACGCCGGCTGCGGCCCCAGGCGCAGGTTCTGCAACAGGAACCCCCGTACGCCCGGCTCGGCCACCGCGCCGGCCAGCGCCGTGTCGGCCTGCGCGCGGGTCAGGCCGGGATGCAGGGGAATGGCCGCCATCGCCGCGACGTAGCCGCGCAGCCTCGGCGGATAGGCCACTGGCGCGATATCGGCCACCACCAGCCGCGCCACCTGCGCGGGGGCCTCCAAGGCGGCCGCCATGGCCACCTTGCCGCCCATCGAGTGGCCGACCAGCATGGCCGGCAGCGCTCCCAGGGCGTCGAGCGTCTCCAGCACGTCGGCGGCCATGGCGGCGTAGTCCATCGCCGCGGCATGCGGGCTGCCGCCATGGTTGCGCAAATCCAGCGCGATGGTGCGGCCCCGCGCCGCCAGCCGCTTCTGCACCGCGCCGAAATTGGCAGCACTGCCGAACAGCCCGTGCAGCAGCACCAGCGGCCGGACCGCCCCGGCACCCATCTCGGCCGCCCCCATCTCCACCGCCCGAAGCCTCATCGCCGCCGCACCGGCCAGGCCGCGATGGCCACACCGCCCAGGATCAGCGCCGTCCCGGCCAGCAGATCCGGCCCCAGCGGCTCGCCCAGCCACAGCGTGGACAGGATCAGCCCCGCCGCCGGCGTCATCAGGAACCCCACCGAGGAGACCATCGCCGGCAGGCTCGCCGCCGCCTCCATCACGCACCAGGTGCCCAGCGGCCCGGCCAGCCCGCCGATATAGGCCATCGCCCCCAGCGCCGGCCCCGGCCACAGCCCGATGCCGCCGCCATGCGCCAGCGCCAGCGGCAGCAGCGCCAGCGTCGCCAGCCCGAAGCACCACGGCAGCAATTGCAGCATGCTCAGCGCCGGCGGAAACCGCCGCACGATCACCAGCGCGCCGCCGAACGAGGCCGCCGCCCCCAGCAGCAGCAGATGGCCCACCACCACCTCGCGCCGCGTCCAGTCGATCGCCCACGGCCCCATCAGCACCACCACGCCGACCAGCCCCAGCCCCGCCGCCACCCAGCGGCGCGGCGGAATACGCTCCTTCAGCACCAGCACCGAGAGCGGCACGATGAAGATGGTGGTCACGTTCGACAGGATCGCCGTGCGCCCGGCCGGCACCCAGGCCACCGCCACATGCGCGAAGGCAAAGAACGCCGCCAGTTGCAGCAGCCCCACCCCCAGCAGCGCCGGCAGGTCCCGCCGCCCCGGCAGCCGCAGCCGCCCGGCCAGCCCCAGCACCGTGAAGGCCACCAGCGCCGAGAACCCGGCCCGCCCCACCGCGAACCAGATCGGCACCGCCCCCAGTTCGATCGCCTGCTTGGTCACCGGCCAGGCGCTGGCCAGCAGCACCACCGAGGCGGCGAGCTGCACCAGCCCGGCCGGCGGCAGGCGCTCGGCCGCCACCGCTGGCACTGCCACCGCCATCGCCCGTCCCTCCCGCTCAGGCGGCCACGTTCAGCATGATCTTGCCGATATGCGCGCTGCTCTCCATCAGCGCGTGCGCCGCCGCCGCCTCGGCCAGCGGGAACACCTTGTGCACCACCGGCCCACAGCGCCCCGCCGCCAGCACGGGCCACACCCTGGCCCGCAGCGCCTCGGCGATCTCGCCCTTCTGCGCCGTGGTGCGCGGCCGCATCGTGGAGCCGGTGAGCGTCAGCCGCTTGGTCATGATCGGCAGCAGGTTCACGCCGTCCACCTTGCTGCCCTGCAGGAAGGCGATGAACACCAGCCGCCCGTCCATCGCCAGGCATTGCAGGTTGCGCGGGAAATAGGCGGCGCCGACCATGTCCAGCACCACGTCCACCCCGCGCCCCTCGGTCTTTTCCTTGATCACCTCCAGGAAATCCGCGGTCCGGTAGTTGATCCCCACCGCCCCCAGCCCCTCGCAGGCCGCCACCTTGTCGTCCGACCCGGCGGTGGCATAGGCTGTCGCCCCGAATTCTCGCGCCAGCTGGATCGCCGTCACCCCGATGCCCGAGGTGCCGCCATGCACCAGCATCCGCTCGCCCGCCGCCAGCCGGCCCAGCATGAACAGGTTGGCCCAGACGGTGAAATAGGTCTCCGGCACGGCGGCGGCGCGAATCGCGTCGTAGCCCGCCGGCCATGGCAGCGTCTGCGCCTCGGGCGCCACGCAATACTGCGCGTAGCCGCCGCCATTGGTCAGCGCGCACACCCGCTCGCCCACACGGTAGCGGGTCGCCGCACTGCCGAGGGCCACCACCTCGCCGGCCACCTCCAGCCCGATCACCGGGCTGGCGCCGGGCGGCGGCGGATAGCTGCCCTGGCGCTGCGCCACGTCCGGCCGGTTCACGCCTGCCGCCAGCACGCGGATCAGCACCTCGTCGGCGCGCGGCCACGGCACCTCCCCGGTCGCCGGCGCCAGCACCTCCGGCCCGCCGGGGGCGCTCGCCTGGATGAAGGTCATGCTGTCGGGAAAGGCCATGGCGGAACTCCTGTTGCGGGCGGGCCGGTCAGCCCGGCGTCAGGCTGAGCACGATGTTGCCGAAGCTGTCCAGCGCCGCCGCCGCGCCGGGCGGCACCAGGCAGGTGGCGTCGTATTCCTGCACGATCAGCGGCCCCGCGCGCGGCCCGGCCGCCAGCGCCGCACGGTCGCATACCGGGGTGGCCACCCAGCCGATATCGGCAAACCACGCATCGCGCCGCGCCGGCACGCGCGCGGCGGCCGGCGGAATGGCGGCCGGCAGGCGCGGGCGGGCGGCCACGCCGCGGGCGATCAGCGACAGCCCCATCAGTTCCACCGGCTCCTCGGACGGCGCGCGGAAGCCGTAGCTGCGCAGGTGCTCCGCCCCGAACGCCTCGGCCAACCCGGCCAGGATCGCCGCCGCGTCGCTGCCCTCCAGCCGCACCGTCAGCTCGCTGGACTGGCCGACATAGCGCGCCATCGCCGACAGCATCAGCACCTGCCGCGCCGGCGCGAAGCCGTCCTGCGCCAGGTGCGCCCGCCCGGCCGCCACCAGCCCATCCACCGCCGCCGCCAGCGCCCCCGCATCCGGCGCGTCCAGCCGCATGCGCAGGCTGCGCGTGGCATGGTGCTCGGTATCGGCCAGCAGCAGCCCGAAGGCGCTGAACAGCCCCGGCATCGGCGGCACCACCACCCGGCCGATCCCCAGCGCGGCGGCGATCCCGGCGGCGAACAGCGGCCCGTTGCCGCCGAACGCCAGCAGCGCGCAGCCCCGCACGTCCCGCCCGCGCTCCACCGACACGGCGCGGATTGCCCGCATCATGGTGGCCGAGGCCAGTTGCAGCATGCCGTGCGCAGCCTGCTCCAGCGTCAGGCCGAGCGGCCCGGCCAGCCGCCGCGCCACCGCCGCGCGCGCCGCCCCGGCATCCAGCGCCAGCGCGCCGCCGGCCAGCCCCGCCGGGTCCAGGTAGCCCAGCACCAGGTTGCAGTCAGTGATGGTCGGCTCGCCCCCGCCACGGCCGTAGCAGGCCGGGCCGGGGTCCGCCCCCGCCGAATGCGGCCCCACCTTGGGCGCGCCGGCCGCATCCAGCCGGCAGATCGAGCCGCCGCCCGCCCCCACCTCGGCCAGGTCCACCGCCGGCAGCTTCAGCATGTAGCCGGCGCCCACCAGCAGCCGCGCGCCGGCCATCACCCCCGCGCCCACCTCCATCGCCTCGGCGCGCAGCACCTCGCCATGCTCCACCAGCCCGGCCTTGGCGGTGGTACCGCCCATGTCGAAGGTGATCACCCGTGGCTCGCCCAGCCGCGCCGCCAGCACCGCCGCCCCCACCACCCCGGCCGCCGGCCCGCTCTCCACGATATGCGCCGGAAACGCCCCGGCATGCTGCGCCGAAGCCAGCCCGCCATTGGACTGCATCAGTTGCAGCCCGGCGCCGATGCCCAGCGCCCGCAGCCGCGCCTCCAGCGCGGTCAGGTAGGCGCGCACCACCGGCTGGAGATAGGCGTTCACCACCGTGGTGCTGGTGCGCGGGTATTCCTTGATCTCCGGCAGCAGCGCATGGCTCGCCGTCACCGCCACGCCCGGCAGCGCCGCCCGCAGCGCCGCGGCCACCGCCTGCTCATGCGCCGGGTTGGCGTAGCTGTGCAGCAGGCACACCGCCACGCTCGCCACCCCCTCGGCGGCGATCAGCCGGACCGCCGCCGCGATGTCGGCCTGGTCCAGCGCCTCGCTCTCGCTGCCGTCCGGGCGCATCCGCCCCCCCACCTCCAGCCGCAGCCGCCGCTCCACCAGCGCCGGCGGCTTGGTCCAGTGCATGTCGTAGAGGCGCGGCATCCGCAGGTCGCGGATTTCCAGCACGTCGCGGAAGCCGCGCGAGGTCACCAGCGCCGTGCGCGCGCCCTTGCCCTCCAGGATGGCGTTGGAGCCGATCGTGGTGGCATGCAGCACCTCGTCCACCACCTCCGCGCCAAGCAGCGCCCGCAACCCGGTCTCGATCCCCAGCGAATAATCCCCGGGCGTCGAGGCGGTCTTGTGCGTGCGGATCGCCCCGTCCGCGCCGATCGCCACCAGGTCCGTGAAGGTCCCGCCGATATCGACGCCGATGCGCAGCCCCGCCGTCCCGCTCCCTGCTCCGCCGTTCATTGCCAACGCTTGTCCTTGTGTAAGTCATTCAAGGGAAGGCTTCTTTTTGTGGACAAAAAGAAGCAAAAAAACTTTATTCGCTGGAGTCTGGCCGCGGGTGTGGGGCTCCAATGGGTGGGGTCTGGGGTTCTTTTTCGTGCAAGGGGCGCCACGCCACCGCCGGGCCGGGCGGGCGCTCGGCCCGCAGGCGCGCCCGCAGCGCCAGTGTCGCCGTCTCGTCGATCACCGGCGGATCGCCCGCCGCCACCACGCCATAATCGCGCGCCGCCCCGGCCAGGCTCACCAGCCCGTCGCGCAAATCCCTGGCCACGCGATGCAGTTCCCGGTCCAGCGGGCAGCCCCAGCCGCCCGCGCCCGGCAGCCGGTGGCGGAACACCTCCCCGGCGCGCAGTTGCATGGTCAGCTTGGCCCGCAGCTTTTCCTCCGCCGGCCCGGGGTTCAGCGTGTTCTGGCTCGGCGTGCCCGGCCCGCCGCCCTGCAGGCCGTAGGGCAGATGCGTATGGCGGTCGCTGCGCACCTGCAAAATCCCCTCCTCGGCCAGCATCCGCCAGCTGCGCTGCTGCGCCATGCCGCCGCGATGCAGGCCCGGCCCGCCGCTGTCCGGCACGAAGGCATAGTCCAGCACCTCCAGCGGGTTCTCCGCCTCGATCACCTCCACCGAGAAGCTGGCCATGTTGGCGAACATGCTGGTGTTGCCGTCCAGCCCATCCGCCCAGGGCCGCCCGCCCCAGGCGCCGGACAGGAAATCCACATAGATGAACGGCCGCCGCGCCGCGTCGTAGCCGCCGATGGTGATGCCGGTGTTGCCGCCCTCGCTGGCCGCGAACACCAGCTGCGGATACAGCATCGCCAGCGCCCCGAACGCCGCGTCGGCACAGCGGAACCCGGTCAGCCCGCGCGCCGCGCAGGCGGCCGGCAGCACGCCGTTGGTCACCGTGCCGGGCGGCGCGATCACCTCGATGCAGCGGAACACGCCGTCATTGTTCGCCATGTTGATCGACATCACGGATTTGGCGGCCGTGAAGCTGGCGGCGGCGGTGTAGCTCCAGGTGTTGTTGATCGCCCCCTTCACCTGCGGGCTGGAGCCGGTCCAGTCCATCACCATCTGCGTGCCCTGCTTGCGCACGGTGCAGACGAGTTTGATCGGCACATCGGCGTCGATCTGGTCGTCGTCGATCCAGTCGGTGAACGTCGCCTCGCCATCCGGCAGTTCCGCCAGGCAATGGCGCGCCAGCCGCTCGCTGTGGTCCATGGTCTCGTCCATCAGCGCCCGCACCCCGGCCGCGCCATGCCGCGCCACCAGCTCGTCGATCCCCCGCGCGGCGATCTCACAGGCGGCCAACTGCGCGCGCAGATCGCCCATCACCCGCCCCGGCAGGCGCACGTTGCGGTCGATCATGCGCAGCAGCGTCGCGTTCGGCACCCCGCGCTCATGCAGCTTCAGCGGCGGGATGCGCAGCCCCTCGGCATAGATCTCGGTGGAATCCGATGCGTTGGAGCCCGGCACCCGCCCGCCGACATCGGTGTGGTGGCAGATCGTCGCCGCCCAGGCCAGGATCGCGCCCTCCGCGAACACCGGCCGGAACACGAAGATGTCCGGCAGGTGCATCCCCCCGTCATACGGGTCGTTCATGGTCAGCACGTCGCCGGGGTGGATGTCCGCGCCGAAATGCCGCAGGCAGGATTGCAGCGCCACCGGGATGGAGCACAGATGCCCCGGCAGGCTCAGCCCCTGCGCCACCAGCCGCCCCCGCGCGTCGCAGATGGCGGTGGAATAATCCATGATGTTCTTCAGCACGCCGGAATAGGCGGCCCGGTAGATGGTCAGCGCCATCTCGTCGCCCAGCGCCACGATGGAATTGCGGAAGAGTTCGGCCGTAATTGGATCTGGTGCGCTCATATCCGCCAGACTACAGGACGAACCGACAGCGTCCAGACACGGCAGGAGGGCTGACCCGCATGATCACCGTCCACGGCTTCACCATGTCCGGCAATTGCTGGAAGATCGCCACCATCCTGCGCCTCACCGGCCAGCCGTTCCGCTGGGTGGAGGTCGATTCCAACGCCGGCGGCACCCGCACCCCCGCGTTCCTGGCGCTGAACCCCAACGGCAAGATTCCCATCGCGGTGCTGGACGATGGCGCCGTGCTCACCGAATCGGGCGCCATGCTGTGCCACTTCGCCGAGGGCACGCCCTGGCTGCCGCCGCCCGGGCTGGCGCGCACGCGGGTGCTGGAATGGCTGTTTTTCGAGCAGTACAGCCACGAGCCGGCCATCGCCGTCGCCCGCAACATCATCACCTACCTGAAGCAGGCCGATCAGCAGGCCGCCCGGCTGGAACAATGCCGCATCGCCGGCGAACGCGCCCTCGGCGTGATGGAGCGCCGCCTCGCCGGCCATGACTGGCTGACCGATTCCGGCCCCACCATCGCCGACATCGCTCTGATCGCCTATACTCAGGCCGCCGACGAAGGCGGCTTCGAGCTCGCCCGTTGGCCCGGCGTGCGGGCCTGGGTGGCGCGGGTGCTGGCGCTGCCGGGGATCGAGAAACTCCCGGCCGCCTAACCCTCGGCCGGGAACCGCGTCGCCAGCACCGTCTCGCGCCGTTGCATCCGCGCCCACCAGGCGGACAGCTTCGGCCGCGCCGCCAGCATCGCCGCCCCCTCGGCGGCGAGGGTGAAATAGGCGAGAATCGGCACAAAATGCAGGTCTGCAAGCGAGAAATCCGGCCCTGCGAGGTGGTTTTCGGCCAGTATTTCGAGCGAATCCAGTACCACCGCCGCAGGCCCCAGGGCGGCGGCGATGCGCGCCTCGTCGGGGGTCCGGCGGCTCACCCGCTGCACGTATATCTCCAGCACCAGCGGGCGGAAGGCATAGGAATCCAGCAGCGAGACCACCTGCGCCATCCGCGCCCGGCCGCGCGCCCCGGCCGGCTGCAGGGCGGGGCCGGGAAACGCCTCGTCCACGTAGCGGGCGATGGCGCTGGCCTCGTAGAGCGTGAACCCGTCATGTTCCAGTACCGGGATGCGCCCGAACGGGTGGCGCGCCAGATGCGCGGCACTCGGCCCGCCGGGTGCGAAAACATCAACCGGATCAAGCCGGTGCGCCACCCCCTTCTCCAGCAGCGCGAGCCGGGCGATGCGGGTGTAGACGCTGTATTCCGCGCCGTACAGGACCGGCAGGCTCATCCCAGGTCAGGCGGCATCCGCCGCGCCAGGGTCGCCTGCTCGAACGCATAGGCCAGCCGCAACAGCTTGCCCTCGCTCCATGCCCGCCCGGTGAAGGTGGCGCCCAGCGGATACTCCGGCGTGTCCTGCCCGGCCACGCCCGACACATACCCGGCCGGCACCTGCACGCTCGGGTAGCCGGCCTTGGCGGCGATCGAGGCCCCGGAATTGCCCGGGAACAGCACCGCGTCCAGCTTATGCGCCGCCATATAGACATCCAGCCCCCGCTGGCGCGCCGACAGCAGGTCGTTGCGCCGCGCCGCGCGGTATTCCGGCTCCGACAGATCGCCCTTGGTCGCCGCCGCCGCCAGGAACAGGTCCTGGCCGAAGCGCAGCGCGCGGTCGGCATGGGCCGCGTTGAAGGCCACCACGTCCTCGATCGTGCGGATTTTTGTCCCTTTGGCCCAATCGCTTAGATACAAACCGAGGTCGTGCTTGAGTTCGTACAGAAACACGATCGGCACCCGCGCCACCGTGTTGACGCCGGGGCTTTCCGGGTTACGGTTCAGCACCGCCATGTCGGTGCCCGGGCCGCCGATCCAGCCGGCGGTGGGCATGCTGGCGCGCACGATGATGGCGCCGGAATCCTGCAACGCGGTGATCGCCCGCTCCATCACCGCGCGGGCGGCCGGCGAGAGCGGACCGTAATACACGTCGTTGCCCGGATCGGCCGGGTCCGACGGCACGCCGATCCGGGCGCCTTTAAGGCCGTTCCGGGACAGTTCTGCCACATAATCATCCGGCCGGCGCAGCTTGTCGGTCGCCTTGTCCAGCTTGTCGTGATGCGCCAGCACGTTCAGCAGCGCCGCCGAGTCGCGCACCGTGCGGGTCATCGGCCCGGCGGTGTCCTGGCTGGACGCGATCGGGATGATACCGGCGCGGCTGACCAGCCCGACCGTGGGCTTCACCGTCACCAGCCCGTTCTGGTTGGCCGGCGAGAGCAGGCTGCCGGAGGTTTCCGTGCCGATCGCCGCCGCCGCCAGCCCGGCCGCTACCGCCACCGCGCTGCCGGCCGAGGAGCCGCCGGGCTGCACGATCGGCACGCCCTTGGCGTCCACCGCCGGCACATAGGCGTTGCGCACCTGCCCGCCCAGCGAGGAGTAGCCGGAGGGCATGCCGACGGCGAGGATATTGGCCCATTCCGTGAGGTTCGCCTTGCCCAGCACCACCGCGCCGGCCGCGCGCAGCAGCCTAGTAACGGTGGCGTCGCGCTTCGCCTTCGCGCCCTCCAGCGCCAGCGAGCCGGCGGTGGTGCACTGGGCGTCGTCGGTGGCGATGTTGTCCTTCAGCAGGATCGGCATGCCTTCCAGCGGGCCGCGCTTCTTCGGCTTCACCTGGTCGCTCGCCTCGGCCAGCGCCAACGCGTCCGGGTTGATCTCTCGCACCGCGTTCAGCCGCGGGCCGGCCCGGTCGTAGGCGGCGATGCGGGCGAGATAGGCCTGGGTCAGCGCGACCGAGGTGGTGCGCCCCTCGGCCAGCGCGGCCTGCAATTCCTCCATCGAGGCATTGGCGACATCAACCATGCTCGGCTCCCTGGCCCACAAGTCGTTGATAGAGTTCGGGGTCGGTCGCGCCCTCGGTGCTGAACAGCAGCACGCGGCTGTCCGGCCCCAGCCCCAGCGCGGCGCGCGCCGCCGGGTCGGCGGCGGCCAGGCGCAGGGCGGCCAGCCCGGCCACCCCCGATTCGCCGGCCACGATCCCCTGGCCGGCCAGCAGTCGCATGCAGTCCACCGCCGCCTCGTCCGGCACCGCCATGAAGAAGGCGGCGCCGCGCGCCAGCTCCTGCCAGGCCAGCAGGCTCGGCTCGCCGCAGGCCAGGCCCGCCATCAGCGTGTCGAGGTCGCCGGCGATGGCGGTGGGCGCCCCGGCCTCTGCGCTGGCCAGCAGGCAGGCGGCGCGGTCGGGCTCGGCCACCACCAGCAGCGGCGGCGGCGCCCAGGTGGCGCGCATCTGCACCGAGACGGCCGCCGCCACGCCGCCGACGCCGCCCTGGATGACGACATGGGTGGGCGGCGGGCCGGCCCATTGGCGCGCCGCCTCCTCGGCCATCACGCGGTAGCCCTGCATCACGTCCACCGGCACCGTGGTGTAGCCCTCCCACGAGGTGTCGGAGATCACGAACCAGCCCTCGGCGGCGGCCACCTTCGCGGCCTCGCGCACAGCGTCGTCGTAGTTGCCCGGCACGCGGCGCACCTCGGCGCCATAGGCGGCGATGGCGTCCGCCCGGCCCTGGCTGACCGTGGCATGCACGAAGATCACGCAGGCGCAGCCGAAGCGCTGCGCCCCCCAGGCGACCGAGCGGCCGTGGTTGCCGTCGGTGGCGCAGGTGACGGTGATGCCGCGCGTGGCCGCCGCGTGGGTGCCCGCCACCAGCGCGGCGCTGCCGGCATTGGCCGCCACGCCGCGCCGCGCCAGCTCGGCGCCCAGCACCTGCGCCACCGCATAGGCGCCGCCCAGCGCCTTGAAGCTGCCGAGGCCGAAGCGCCCGGCCTCGTCCTTCAGCCGCACCGTCGCCACCCCGGCCTCGGCGGCCACGGCCGGCAGGTCGCGCAGCGGGGTCTCGGCGTAGCCGGGCCAGGAGGTGATCTCGGCACGCGCGCGGCGGAAGCCGGACTCAGGAAGAACCACCGTGCCGGGCGTGCCGGCATTGAGGTTGGCGAACAGGCGGAAGGGATAGGGCTTGGACATGGCGCGCATGCTGATGCGGGGGCGGCGGGGCCGCAAGATGGGACAGGAGGGAAGGAAGGGGTTCTTTTTGAAAAAAGAACCAAAAACTTTTATTCGCTGGAGCCCCCCCGCCGCGGCCATGTCCCCCAACGAATAAGGTTTTTTTGCTTCTTTTTGTTCACAAAAAGAAGACCTTCCTACCCTCCCACCGCATGCCGCAACAACCGCCGCACCATCGCCGCCGCCGCCAGCGGCGCCACCACGAAGCAGCCGAACAGCCAATGCGCCGCACTCGCCGCCCCGACGACACCGCCCGGCATGGTCAGCCCGGCGAGGTTGGTGATCATGCCGCCCAGCGCCGAACCGAAGGCGTTGGTGACCATGATGACGATGGTGATGGAGGCGGCGGCCAGTTCGCGCTCGCTTTCCGGCGCAAAGGCGAACACGCGGGCGCCCAGATGCGGCCAGCACATGCCGATGCCCAGGCCCATGCAGGCCATGCCCAGGCCGATCGCCGCCAGCGCCGGCGGGCTGGTGAACGGGTGCGGCATCAGCGCGAACAGCAGCGCGACCGAGGCCGCCATCGCCAGCGGGCCGAGCACCATCACGCGATGCGCCAGCGCCGGGCGGGCGCTGGCGGAGATGACGCTGCCGGTGGTCCAGCCGGCCGACATCAGCGCCGAGAGATAGCCGGCGTAGATCGGCTGCATGCCGTGCAGGGTTTGCAGGAAATACGGCACGAAGATCTCGGCGTTGATGCCGATCAGCAGCAGCGACATGGCGGCGTAGGTGGTGCCGAGGGGGGTGGCGAGGTTGCAGGCCCCGCTGGGCAGCAGGCGCGCCCCGCCCCGGCCCTCGCGCCAGACGAACAGCGCCAGCCCGGCGCCGGCGGCAACCAGGCCGAGCACGTTCCAGGCGGGTGCCGTGGCGGTGCTGCCCAGCGAGACGCAGAGCACGCTGCCGGCCAGCACGGCCAGGCTCAGCAAGGCCATGGCGGTGCGCGGCGCCGCGGCCCGGGCGATGCCGCGCGGCAGGGACAACTCCACCAGCAGCAGCAGCAGCGGCGCCACCAGCGACATCGACCAGAAGCCGGCGCGCCAAGCGCCATATTGCGCGAATATCCCGCCCACCGCCGGGCCGAGCAGCGTCGCCACCCCCCAGGCCGCCGAGATCACCGAGATCGCCCGCGACCACAGCGGCGGCGCGAACAGCACCCGCACCATGGTGAAGGACAACGCCGACAGCGTGCCCGCGCCCAGCCCCTGCACGAAGCGACCGGCCAGCAGCAGCGGCATGCTGCCCGCCAGCCCGCAGCCCAGCGAGCCGAGCGCGAACACCAGCAGGGCGGCGCGATAGCTCCAGCGCGGCCCCACCCGGTGCAGCAGCCGCGCGCAGAAGGCGCCGCCCAGCAGGCTGGCCAGCACATACAGCGTGGTCGCCCAGGCAAAGAATTGCAGCCCGCCGATGTCGCGCACCACCGAGGGCATCACGGTCACCGTGATGAAGGTGTTGAGCGCATGCAGCACCATGCCGCCGCCCACCACGGCGCAGCGCGCCGCATTACCGCCGCTCAACAGCGCCGCCCAGCCGCTCCGCTCCCGCTCCATGCGTCCTCCCGCTTCTACGGGCACAGCATGGCGGAATTGGCGGGGTTGGCCAGATGGGGGGTAGGAAGGGGGAAGGTATTTCGGGGCCGAGCCCCGCCTGCCTCGCGGCAGCGCCCTGGCCGCGCGACGGCGTCGCGCGGCCAGGGGTTGGTCGTGGTGGTTAGTAGGACGGCCCGCCGGCGCCGGCCGGGGCGGCCGGCTCCTCGACGCGCTCGGCCACCATCGCCTCGGTGGTGATCAGCAGCGAGCCGACCGAGGCGGCATGCTGCAGGGCGGCGCGCACGACCTTGGTGGGATCGATGATGCCGGCCTTCACCATGTTGGTGTAGGTGCCCTTCTGGGCGTCGAAGCCCCAGTTGTAGTCGTCGTTCTCCAGCACCTTGCCGCTGATGACGGCGCCGTCTTCGCCGGCGTTCTCGGCGATCTGGCGCATCGGGGTGAGAGCGGCCTTGCGGACGATCTCGATGCCCAGGCGCTGGTCGTCGTTGTCGGCCTTCAGCTTGGCCAGCACGAGGCTCGCACGGGCCAGGGCGACGCCGCCGCCGGGCACGATGCCTTCCTCGACAGCAGCCCGGGTGGCGTGCAGCGCGTCGTCCACGCGGTCCTTGCGCTCCTTCACCTCAACCTCGGTCGCCCCGCCGACGCGGATGATGGCGACGCCGCCGGCCAGCTTGGCCAGCCGCTCCTGCAGCTTCTCGCGGTCGTAGTCGGAGGTGGTCTCCTCCACCTGGGCGCGGATCTGGGCGCAGCGGCCGACGATGTCGGCCTTTTTGCCGGCACCGTCGATCACGGTGGTGTTCTCCTTCTCGATCAGGACCTTGCGGGCCTTGCCGAGCATGGCGAGCGTCACCGTCTCAAGCTTGATGCCGAGGTCTTCGCTGATCACCTGGCCGCCGGTCAGGATCGCGATGTCCTCCAGCATGGCCTTGCGGCGGTCGCCGAAGCCCGGCGCCTTCACGGCCGCGACCTTCAGGCCGCCGCGCAGCTTGTTGACCACCAGGGTGGCCAGCGCCTCGCCCTCCACGTCCTCGGCGATGATCAGCAGCGGACGGCCGGACTGCACCACGGCTTCCAGCAGCGGCAGCAGCGGCTGCAGCACCGACAGCTTCTTCTCGTGGATCAGGATGTACGGCTGGTCGAGATCGGTGACCATCTTTTCGGCGTTGGTGATGAAGTAGGGCGACATGTAGCCGCGGTCGAACTGCATGCCCTCGACCACGTCCAGCTCGGTCTCGATGCCCTTGGCTTCCTCGACGGTGATAACACCCTCGTTGCCGACCTTCTGCATCGCCTCGGCGATCATCTTGCCGATATCGGCCTCGCCGTTGGCGCTGATGGTGCCGACCTGGGCGGTTTCCGCCTGGGTGGTGATCTTTTTCGAGCGCTTGGCCAGCTCATCGACCAGGGCGGTGACCGCCTTGTCGACGCCGCGCTTGAGGTCCATCGGGTTGATGCCGGCGGCCACCGCCTTCAGGCCCTCGCGCACGATGGCGTTGGCCAGCACGATCGCCGTGGTGGTGCCGTCGCCGGCGATGTCGTTGGTCTTCGAGGCCACTTCGCGCACCATCTGGGCGCCCATGTTCTCGAACTTGTCGCCCAGATCGACTTCCTTGGCGACGGTGACGCCGTCCTTGGTAATCCGCGGCGCGCCGTAGCTCTTGTCGATCACCACGTTGCGGCCCTTGGGGCCCAGCGTGACCATGACGGCCTTGGCCAGCGTCTCGACACCGCGCAGCATGCGGCTCCGGGCATCTTCGCCGAAGCGAACGTCTTTGGCAGCCATTGTGTTATTCCTGTCGTTTAATGCAGCGTCGTCAATCGGTTCCGGCGGGCGTCAGGCGGCCTTGCCCTTGGCGGGCGCCTTGGCGGCCGGCTTCTCGGCGGGGGTGCCGACGATGACGCCCATGATGTCGGACTCCTTCATGATCAGCAGCTCCTCGCCGTCGATCTTGACCTCGGTGCCCGACCACTTGCCGAACAGCACGCGGTCGCCGGCCTTCACGTCCAGCGCCACGATCTGGCCCTGTTCGTTGCGCGCGCCGGCGCCGACGGCGATGATCTCGCCCTCCATCGGCTTTTCCTGCGCGGTATCGGGGATGATGATGCCGCCCTTGGTCTTTTCCTCGGCATTCAGGCGGCGGACGACGACTCGGTCGTGCAACGGGCGAAATTTCATGGAACGGTTCCTGATCTCGGGAGAGCGCGCCCCGCCGCCGCGATGGCGGCGGGAAGCCGAGCGTGCTGCGCTCTCGGTCCGCACCCTCTAGCACTCCACGGATCGGAGTGCCAGGGAATGTGCGGCGATGGCCCGAGTTTAATCCCCGCCGCGCAGCAGCGGGCCGGTGTCGCCGCCCGGGGTGCGGCGCAGGCAGGCGACCAGGTGGCCGGGCGCGACCTCGGTCAGCGCCGGCACCACGCGGCTGCATTCGGCGATGGCGGCCGGGCAGCGGGTGTGGAAATGGCAACCGGCGGGCGGCCTGGCGGGGCTGGGCACGTCGCCTTGCAGGATGATCCGCCGCGCCTTCTGCTTCGCCGGGTTGGGCACCGGGGCGGCGGACATCAGCGCCTCGGTGTAGGGATGCAGCGGGGTGGCGAACAGGGTGCGCTTGTCCGCCATCTCCACGATGCGGCCGAGATACATCACCGCGATCCGGTGGCTGATATGGCGCATCACCGCCAGGTCGTGGCTGATGAACAGGTAGGCCAGTCGGTATTCGTCCTGTAGCTCGATCAGCAGGTTGAGCACCTGCGCCTGCACCGACACATCCAGCGCCGACACCGGCTCGTCGGCCACGATCACGTCCGGGTTGACCGCCAGCGCCTTGGCGATGCCCAGCCGCTGGCGCTGGCCGCCGGAGAATTCATGGGTGAAGCGGTCCATCGCCTCCGGCCGCAGCCCGACGCGCTGGAACAGGGCGGCCACGCGCTCGCGCTTCTCGGCGCCGCTGGCGATGCCGAAATTCTCCAGCGGCTCGCCCACGATGGTGCCGGCGGACAGGCGCGGGTTCATCGAGGAATACGGGTCCTGGAACACCGTCTGGATGCGCCGCCGGTGCGGCCACATCGCAGCCGGCGACAGGGCGGAGACATCCTCGCCCCCCAGCAGGATGCGCCCGGCGGTGGGCTCCAGCAGCTTCAGCACGGTCTTGCCGACAGTGGACTTGCCGCAGCCGGACTCGCCCACCAGCCCCAGCGTCTCGCCGCGGCGGATGGCGAAGCTCACGCCGTCCACCGCGCGCACGGCGCCCACCTGGCGTTGCAGCAGCCCGCCCAGGATGGGGAAATGCTTGGCGAGGTCGCGCACCTCCAGGCTCGGCGGCAACTCGCTCATGCGGCGGACTCCAGCACGCGCGCGGCCTCCCAGCAGGCGGCCAGGTGGCCGGCGCCGGTCTCGGCGAGCGGCGGCGCCTCGGCGCGGCAGCGCGCGGTCGCGAAGCCGCAGCGGGGGGCGAAGGCGCAGCCGGCGATGGGGCGGTTGAGCGCGGGCACGATGCCGGGGATCTCCTGCAGGCGAATGCGGCGGCCATCCTGCTCGGCGTCCATGTCCAGGCGCGGAATGGCGCGCATCAGGCCACGCGTGTAGGGGTGGGTGGGGGCGGCGAACAGGCCGGCCACGCTCGCCTCCTCCACCTTGCGGCCGGCATACATCACCACCACGCGCTGGCAGGTCTCGGCGACCACGCCGAGGTCGTGGGTGATCATGATGATCGCGGTGCCCAGCTTCTCCTTCAGCCCCAGCATCAGGTCGAGGATCTGCGCCTGGATGGTCACGTCCAACGCCGTGGTCGGCTCGTCGGCGATCAGCAGTTGCGGGTCGCACGACAGCGCGATGGCGATCATCACCCGCTGGCGCATGCCGCCCGAGAGCTGGTGCGGGTATTCGCCCAGCCGGCGGCGCGAATCGGCGATGCCCACCAGGTCCAGCATGGCGTGGGCCCGCTCATTGGCCTGTTTCCAGCCCACGCCCATGTGGCGCACCACGTTCTCGGCGATCTGCGTGCCCACGGTCAGCACCGGGTTCAGGCTGGTCATCGGCTCCTGGAAGATCATCGATATCCGGTGGCCGCGGATGGCGCGCATCGCCTCGGGCGAGAGCGCGGTGAGATCCTCGCCCTGGAAGCGCACGCTACCGGCCACGATCCGCGCCGTCTCCGGCGGCAGCAGCCGCAGGATCGACAGCGCGGTCACCGACTTGCCGCAGCCGGATTCGCCCACGATGCCCAGCGTGTCGCCGGCATCGAGGTCGAACGACACCCCGTCCACCGCGCGGGCCACGCCGTCGCGGGTGAAGAAATGGGTGGCGAGGTCGCGCACCTGAAGAAGGGTCACATGCACTCCATTACATTCGCCGGGCGAGCCGGGGGTCGAGCCGGTCGCGCAGCCCGTCGCCCAGCAGGTTGACCGCCAGCACCGCGGTGGCCAGGAAGGCGCCGGGGATCAGGATGCTCCACGGCGCGATCTGGAAGAAGCTGCGGCCTTGGGCCACGATGTTGCCCCAGCTCGGCGTCTCCGGCGGCACCCCGGCGCCCAGGAAGGACAGCCCCGCCTCGATCAGCATGGCGGAGGCGAACACGTAGCTGCCCTGCACGATCAGCGGCGCCAGCGTGTTCGGCAGGATGTGGCGCAGCAGCAGCTTCATGCCGCGCGTGCCGCCGGCGATCGCGCTGTCGATATAGGGCTGGCTGCGGATGGACAGCACCACGCTGCGCACCACCCGCACGATGCGCGGCACCTCGGGGATGATGATGGCGACGATCACGATCGCCAGCCCCGGCCGGGTCAGGGTGATCAGCGCGATCGCCAGCAGGATCGAGGGGATGGCCATCAGCCCGTCCATCACCCGCATCACCAGCGCGTCCACCCGGCGGAAATAGCCGCACAGCAGCCCCACCGCCAGGCCGAGCACGCAGGATGCCCCGGCCACCACCAGCCCCACCATCAGCGACACCCGCGCGCCGTGCATGGTGCGGGCGAACACGTCGCGCCCGTACTGGTCGGTGCCGAACCAGAAGCGCGCCGAGGGCGGCCGCAGCCGGTTGATCGAGGCGAGCTTGAACGGGTCGCCGCTGATCCACGGCGCCGCCAGCGCCAGCACGACGAGGCAGCCCAGGATCAGCGCCCCCACGAAGATGGTCGGGTTGCGCCGGATGCCGGTGGCCAGCCGCGCCAGCCGGCCCGGGGCGGCCGCGAGTTCAAGGGTGGTCGCACTCATCGTTCAATACCGGATGCGCGGATCGAGGAAGGCATAGGAGATATCCACCAGCAGGTTCACCACCACCTTCACCAGCGCGAACACGATGATCAGCCCCTGCACGATCGGGTAGTCGCGCTTCAGCACCGCATCCACCGTCAGCCGGCCCAGGCCGGGGATGTTGAACACCGTCTCGGTGATCACCACGCCCGAGATCAGCAGCGCCACGCCGATGCCGATCACCGTCACGATCGGCACCGCCGCGTTCTTCAGCGCATGCAGCAGCAGCACCCGCGTGGTCGCCAGCCCCTTGGAGTTGGCGGTGCGGATATAGTCCTGGCTCAGCACCTCCAGCATGGAGGCGCGGGTGATCCGCGCGATCAGCGCCATGTAGGTGATGCCCAGCGTCACCGCCGGCAGCACCAGCCCCTGGGCGAACGGCCAGAACCCCTCGGCGATCGGGCGGTAGCCCTGCACCGGCAGCCAGCCCAGCTTCACCGCGAACACCCAGATCAACACGTAGCCGACCAGGAAGCCGGGCAGCGCGAAGCCCATCACGGCGAACACCATCACCGCGCGGTCCACCAGCCTGTGCGCCTTCCAGGCCGCCAGCACGCCGATCGGCACCGCCAGGCTCACCGCCACCACCAAGGTCGCCAGGCTCAGCGCCAGCGTCGGCTCGATGCGCTGGGCGATCAGCCGGCTGACCGGCAGGTTGGAGAAGATGGAGGTGCCGAAATCCCCGTGCAGCAGCCCCCACACCCACAGCGCGAACTGCTCCAGCACCGGCCGGTCCAGCCCCAGCTTGGCGCGCACCGCGGCGATCACCACGTCGGTGGCGTCCTCGCCGGCGATGATCGCCGCCGGGTCGCCGGGCGCCAGCCGCAGCAGGAAGAACACGAACACCGTCACCACGACCATCACCGGCAGCGTGGCGAGCAGGCGGCGGAAAATATAGAGCGTCACGCCAGGCCACGCTCCGCCGCGATATGCAGGCGGCTCATTTCTTGACGATGTTCCACAGCACGGTCAGGCCCACATTCGGCACGATGCCGTCGATCCGGTCGGCCCGGTAGGCCAGCGGCTGCGTCCACTGCCCGAACGGGATGTAGACCACCTGCTCGATGGCGCGGGTCTGCAGGTCGCGGGCGATCTGCTTGCGCTCGGCGTCGGTCTGGGCGAAGGCATAGCTGTTGCGCAGCTCCTCGATCCGGGCGTCGCACGGCCAGCCGAACAGGCCCTTGGCGCAGGCCGCCCCGATCCAGGTGTGCAGCACCGGGTCCGAGCCGCCGACGCCGCCCGAGGTGGTGACGAAGATGTCCCAGCCGCCCTTGGCCGGCAGCTCCTTGCTGGCGCGGCGGGAGACCACCGAGCCCCAGTCCATCGCCTGCGCGTCCACGTTCAGCCCGGCATCGCGCATCGCCTGGATCAGCACCTGGGTGGCCGGGGTGATGGTGGCGTGGTCGGTGGCCTGCAGCACGGTGATCGGCTCGCCCTTGTAGCCGGCCTCATGCATCAGCTTCAGCGTCTTCTTGGGGTCGTAGTCGGCCAGCATGGCGCTGCCGCCGTCATTGGCCAGCGGCGAGCCGCAGACGATCAGGCCGTGGCAGACGGTGTAGAACTTGGGGTTGCCGACGATGGTGCGCAGGAAGTCCTCCTGGTTGATCAGGTGGTACATCGCCTGGCGCATCTTCACGTTATCGAACGGCGGATGCAGGTGGTTCAGCCGGATCAGCCCGAAGGTGGTGTCGATCTTGCCGGTCTTCATCAGCTTCACGCCGCGCGCCTGCTCCAGCATCGGCAGGAAGTCGATCGGCGGGTTCTCGTAGAAGTCGATCTCGCCGTTCACCAGGGCGGACATGGCGGTCTGCGCGTCGGAGATCCACACCAGCTCGATGCGGTCCACGCCGGGGAACTTGGAGCCGGCGAAGGCCGAGGCCGGTTCGTTGCCCGGGCGCGGGATGTAGTCGGCGTTCTTCAGGTAGACGGTCTTGCTGCCCGGCACCCACAGGTCCTTGGCGAACTTGAACGGGCCGGAGCCGATCGCCTCGGTGATCTGGGTGTTCGGATCGACCATCGCGTCCTTCTCGCGCATGATCGCGGCGATCGAGGTGCCGGTCTTGCCGAGCGATTGCAGCACCATGCCGTACGGCTTGGTCAGCACCAGGCGGAAAGTCTTGGCGTCCACCGCCTCCATCTTGTCGGTGAAGCCCAGCAGCCGCTGGCCCACGCCGTCCTTCTTGCCCCAGCGCTTCAGCGAGGCGATCACGTCCGCCGTGGTCACCGGGCTGCCGTCGTGGAACTTCAGGCCGGGCCGCAGGGTGAAGGTGTACACCAGTTTGTCGTCGCTGACGGTGAAGGTGTCCACCATCTGCGGGTGGGGGCGCATGTCGGCGTCGTTGCCGAACAGCGTGTCGTACACCAGCATGCCGTGAATGCCGGCGATGGTCTGGGTGGTCCAGATCGGGTCCAGGGTCCGCACATCGGCGTGCAGCACGGCGCGCAACACCTTCTCCTCGGCGCGCGCCGCCGGGGCGGCGAGCGCCAGGGCGAGCACCGGTATGGCCAGGGCCGCGGCGGCGCGGCGGGCGAAGGTGGCGAGCGTGCCTGTCATCGTCTCTCTCCAAGGCTGTACGGCCCCCCGTACGGGCGGCGCAGGCGGGGACTATGCGGGCAGCGTACCGGCTGCGCAATGTGACGCATGCGGTTGCAACTCTTTGCTACGATCGTATTCGGATCGATCCGCTACGTTGATATCCATCCGCCGCCCCGACGCATGCGCGCAACGCGGCCACGCGCGCATCGGCGGGGGTTGCGTTGCCCGGTGCCAAACGCTAGGAAGCCCCCGCCCGGAGCGCCTGTCGCTCACCGGCGCTGCTGTAGCTCAGTGGTAGAGCACTCCCTTGGTAAGGGAGAGGTCGACAGTTCAATCCTGTCCAGCAGCACCACCCCCCACCCCCACCCCCACCCCCCGCCCCCAGCCGCCGCGCATTTAGTTGCTGCGCGCCGCCGCGTTCGGGCCGATGATCGCGGCGCACCCGAACCGCCCGGCGGCCCCTGCCCGCATGACCCCCGACCTCGTCGCCCCCACCCTCATCACGATCGACGCGCCCATCTCGCGCTTCCTGCTGCTGCTCGGCCTCGGCTTCTTCTTCGGCCTGGCGTTCGAGGAGTTCTATGCCCGCGCCGGCCAGGCCCGCCCCGGCGGCATCCGCAGCTTTCCGCTGCTGGCGCTGGCGGGCGGGCTGCTCTACCGGCTGGACCCGCAGCGCCTGCTGCCGTTCTGCGCCGGGCTGCTGGTGCTGGGGGCGTGGCTCACCGTCTATTACTGGCGCCATGCCGGGGAGACCGATGCCAAGGGCACGCCGAATGTCGGGTTGGTGGTGCCGGTGTGCAACCTGCTGGCCTTCGCGCTCGGCCCCACCGCGCTGGCCGGCCCACCCTGGCTGGCGGTGGGGGCCAGCGTCGCCGCGGTGCTGCTGCTGACCGCGCGCGAGCAGCTGCACGGCCTGGCGCGGCGCATCGGCATCGGCGAGATCGTCACCGCCGGCAAGTTCCTGCTGCTCACCGGCCTGGTGCTGCCGCTGCTGCCCGACCATCCGGTGACGACGCTGACCAGCCTGACGCCGCGGCTGGTCTGGCTGGCGGTGCTGGCGGTCTGCACCCTGTCCTATGCCAGCTACCTGCTGCAGCGCTACGTGGCGCCCAAGGGGGCCGGGCTGTGGGTGGCGGTGCTGGGCGGCTTCTACTCCTCCACCGCCACCACCGTGGTGCTGGCCCGCCGCGCCGCCGCCGAGCCGGCGGCACTGGCGCAGGCGCAGACCGGCATCGTGCTGGCCACTTCGGTGATGTACCTGCGCATGCTGGCGATGATCCTGGTATTCAACCGCCCGCTGGCCGCCGCCCTGGCGCCGGTGCTGCTGGGCCTGTCGGCCGCCGGGCTGGCGCTGGCCGGGGCGTGGTGGTGGTGGGCCGGGCGGCGCAAGGCCGAGCCGGGCGCGGCGCCGCCGCCGGCCAACCCGCTGGAACTGGGGGCATCATTGGTGTTCGCGGCGCTGTTCGTGGCGATCTCGCTCGCCTCCGCCTGGGCGCGCGCCACCTTCGGGGCGGCGGGTGTCTACCTGCTGGCGGCCATCGTGGGCGTGGCCGATGTGGACCCGTTCGTGCTCAGCATGGCCGAGCACGGCCCGGCGCAACTGCCGGTCGCCGAGGCGGCGGTGGCCATCCTGATCGCCGCCTCGTCCAACAACATCCTCAAAGCCGGCTACGCCATGGCGTTCGCCGGCCCACGCGCCAGCGCCGCCCCGGTGGCCATCCTGGCGGCGCTGGCCCTGGCCGGCGTGGCGGTGGCGGCGCGCATCGCCGGGCTGTGGTAGCGCCTCAGCCCTTCGCGAGCCGGCGCTCGACGAAGTCCAGCCGGTCCTGGCCCCAGAAAATCTCGTCGCCGATCACGTAGCTCGGCGCCCCGAACACGCCGCGCGCCAGTGCGGCCTGGCTGTCGGCGGCGCGGCGCTCGGCCCATTTCGGGTCCGCCCCCAGCGCCATGACGGCGGCGGCATCCAGCCCGCATTCGCCGATCAGCCGCGCCAGCGTGGCCGGGTCGGCCGGGTCCTGCTCCTCCTCCCACAGCGCCTTCAGCACCCGATGGGCCAGCCGGACGGCGCCGGCATCGTCGCCGGTCTCGCGCAGCGCGATCACGCAGCCGGCGGCGGGCAGCTCGTTGTGCGGGAAGAATTTCGGCTTGATGGTGATGGGGATGCCCAGCCGGTCGCGCCAGCGCTCCAGCTCCATCAGCCGGTAGGCCTGCCGCTGCGGCGACCGTTTGGGCAGTGGAAGGCCCCCGGAAGCCGCGAAAATCGTGCCGAAATCGACCGGAAAAACGCGCAAACTGGCCCCAAAACGCGCCGTCAGAGCCTCGATTCGTGCCGCGCCCAGATGCGTCCACGGCGAATTGAGCGAGGCGTAATAGTCCACATGCAGGCCCATCGGCGTATCCCCCCTGGCGTGTTCCGTGCCGATGGTGGCCGCCCCCGCCCCCTGGCACAAGACTGCCATGCCGCTATCCTGAGGCCCTGAAACGGGGGACGACATGCGCATCGACATGACAGGCAGGCGGGTGGTGGTGGCGGGCGGCAGCCGGGGGATCGGGCGGTCGATCGCGCTGGCCTTCGCGCAGGCGGGGGCGGCGGTGTCGATCTGCGCGCGGGGCGCCGGGGCGCTGGCGGCGACGCGGGCGGAGGTGGCGGGGTTCGGCGGCACCGCCCATGCCGCCACCTGCGACCTGGGCAGCCAGGCGGAGATCGAGCGCTATATCCCCGAGGCGGCGGAGGCGCTCGGCGGCATTGATGTTTTAGTGAACAATGCCAGCGGTTTCGGCCGCGCCGACGACGAGGCGAGCTGGGAGTCCAGCATCGACGTGGACCTGCTGGCGGTGGTCCGCGCCAGCCGCGCCGCCATGCCGTACCTGCTGGCCGGCGAGGGAGCGAACATCGTCAACATCGCCTCCGGCTCCGGGCTGAACCCCTCGGTGCGCACGCCGGCCTATGGCGCGGCCAAGGCGGCGGTGATCCATTACACCCGTACCCAGGCCGCCACGCTGGCGCGCCAGGGGGTGCGGGTGAACTGCGTCGCCCCCGGCTCGATCGAGTTTCCCGGCGGCAGCTGGGAGCGCCGCCGCACCGAGGCGCCGGAACTCTACGCCGCCACCCTGGCCAACTGCCCGGCCGGGCGGATGGGCACGCCGGAGGAGGTGGCCAACGTGGTGCTGTTCCTGGCCTGCCCGCTGGCGGAGTGGGTGACGGCGCAGATTGTCTCGGTGAATGGTGGGCAAGGGTTGAGGTAAGTCTTCTTTTTGTGAACAAAAAGAAGCAAAAAAACTTTCTATTCGCTGGAGTCCTCCATGGAGACTCCAGCGAATAAAAGTTTTTTGCTTCTTTTTTTCAAAAAAGAACCGCTTGCCTTTATTCCTTGAAATCCGGCTCCTCGCAGCTCAGCCGCCGGATCAATGCGTTCATGAACGTCCGCCCATAGGCGGTGAACATGGGATTGTCCTGGTCCGGCGCGCGCTTCAGCAGGCGCTCGGCGATGGGTTGCAGTTCCGCGCCGCCGGCCTCGGCCAGGAGCTGGATCTTGCAGGTGTCCTCCAGGTAGATCAGCCGCAGCAGCGCCTGGCCGAGCGTCGCGCCGATCACCAGGGGGCCGTGATTGTCCATCATCAGCACCGTCGCCTTGCCGATCACGCCCGCCAGCCGCTCGCCCTCGGCGGGGGTGACGGCGGCGCCGGTGAAGCCGCGGTCATAGGCTATCGCGTTGTAAAAGCTCATCCCCGAGAGGTAGACCGGCGCGACCGTGCCGCCCTTGCGGGCGCAGATGGCAGTGGCGTGGTGCATGTGGGTGTGCAGCACGGCGGTGGCCTGCGGCAGCAGGCGGTGGATGGGGGCGTGGATGCAGAAGGCCGTCAGCTCCACCGTGTTGCCGTTGGTGGACAGGATGGTGCCGTCATGCGTGGCCAGCACCAGGCTGCTGGCGGTGACCTCGGACCAGAAATAGCCCTCGGGGTTGATCAGCATCAGGTCCGGGCGGCCGGGCACGGCGACGCTGAAATGGTTGCACACGCCGGACTGGAACCCCAGCCGCGCCGCCCAGCGGCAGGTTGCCGCCAGCTCGATGCGCGTCTGCCGCACCAGTTCGTTGTCTACCGCCGCAATATTGTCCATCGCCCGCCTCTCCTTGCTGGGCGGAGCCTAGGGCGGCGGCGGGCGGCGATCAATCCGCGCGCCGATAGTTATGTGGCATAACCATCTCCGCCCTTGACGGCGCGACGGCGCCGACGATCCTGCGCGCATGACCGCGACGCCCCCCAACCGCCCCGCCCCGAGCCGCCCCACCCTGACCGACCGCGCGCAGGCCGAGAAGCAGGCGCGCGCCGAGCGCGAGGCCGCCGCGCTGCGCGCCAACCTGCGCAAGCGCAAGCAGCAGGTGCAGGCGCGTCAGGCGCAGGACGCGCCGCCGGAGCGCAAACCCTAGGCCGGCTGCACCACCCGCGCCACCGCGCGGCGGCCGTCCAGGAAGCGGGCGAAGCGGGCCAGGGCCAGGGTGCCGGCGGCGACGATGAGCGGGTCCAGCAGCGGCATCCAGGCCGGGTCCAGCCGCAGCAGGGTGCTGCCGGCCCAGGAGAGGAACAGGCCGAGGCAGAACACCTCCAGGCTGTAGCGCCCGATGGTGGCCACGGCGGCGGCGGCGCGGGTGCGCATCCAACCGCCCTCGCGCGGCACATAGGCGGCGACCAGCCAGGCGAGGGCGAAGGCGTGCAGCAGGCGGGGCAGCGCCAGCCGCTCCTTGCCGACCACCAGCGTGGTGTCGGGCATCCAGCCGTGCCAGGGCAGGAAGCCGTACCAGTCCAGCCGCAGCACCACGCCCAGCACCAGCATGGCCACGGCGGCGGCGGTGACCCATTTCGCCCAGGGTGCCTCGAACGGCAAGGCGCGGCCGTGCAGCAGGGCGCGGCGGCCCAGCCAGGCGCCGGCCATGAACAGCACCTGCCAGGCGAACAGGTCGAAGGCGATGCCGGTGTCCGGCCCCAGGCTGGGGGTGTGCAGGCCGAACAGATGCACGCAGGCGTATACCGCCAGCGACAGCAGCATCGCCTGCCCGCCCCAGCGGTCCAGCAGCCAGGCGAAGCCAGGCAGCAGCAGCATGCACCAGACGAAGATCGGCAGGATGCCCATGAAGGCGGGCTGGTAGAGCATGGTGGCGATGCCCGGCACGGCGCCTACCGGGTCGCGCAGCAGGAAGCCCCAGCCCATGCGCAGCGGCTCGCCCGGCAGGATGGAGGCGCCGGCGGCCAGCACCATGCCGAGATAGAGGGCGAACACCATCAGATGCACCCGGTAGAGACGCCAGGCGCGGCGCAGTATGTCCGCGGCACCGCCATGCCAGCCGTCGCGCGCCGCCTTGCGGGCGAACACGCTGCCGAGGGTGAAGCCGGAGAGGAAGACGAACTGCTCCGAACTGTCCGACAGGCCCCAGGTACCATAGATCAGCCAGCCGCCGATGAAGCTGCCGGCGACATGGCTGGCGAAGATGGTGAGTTGCAGCCAGCCGCGGATGATGTCCAGCCGGGTGTCGCGCGCCGGGCGGGCCGGGACGGGGCGCGGCGTCATGCGCGCCGCCGGCGGGTCTGCGGGCGCGTTTGCGGGCGGGCCCGCGCTGGGCTAGACGCCGGCCTTCCCCGCCCGGCTTCGGGCAAGGTCAGGAGCAGGCGCATGGCTGTTATGTCGGACATCTGGATTCGTCGCATGGCGACCGAGCACGGCATGATCGATCCTTTCGTTGAGACCCAGAAGCGCGACGGCGTGATCAGCTACGGGCTGTCCAGCTATGGGTACGACGCCCGCGTGGCCGACGAATTCAAGGTCTTCACCAACGTGGACTCGGCAATCGTCGATCCGAAACACTTCAACCCGGAAAGTTTTGTCGATCGGCGCGGGCCGGTGTGCGTGATACCGCCGAACAGCTTCGCGCTGGCGCACACGATGGAGTATTTCCGCATTCCCCGGGATGTATTGGTGATCTGCCTAGGCAAATCCACCTATGCACGCTGCGGCATCATCGTGAATGTGACGCCGCTGGAACCCGAGTGGGAGGGGCAGGTGACGATAGAAATCAGCAACACCACCCCCCTGCCCGCCAAGATCTATGCTTTCGAGGGTATCTGCCAGTTCCTGTTCATCCAGGGCAACGAGCCGTGCGAGACCAGCTATGCCGACAAGGCGGGTAAATACATGGGGCAGCGGGGCGTGGCCCTTCCCCGGCTCGGCTGAGGCGAGGTATCATAGGCGATGGACAAAATCCGCATTCGCGGCGGCCGGCCGCTCTCCGGCGAAATCATCATCGGCGGGGCCAAGAACGCCGGGCTGCCGCTGATGGCGGCGGGGCTGCTCACCGATGAGCGGCTGGTGCTGACCAACGTGCCGCAGCTGGAGGACATCAAGACGATGGCCCTGCTGCTGGCCCAGCACGGCATTGCGGTGGACCGCCCCACGAATGACGGGCGCACGCTCTCGCTGGGCGGGGCGATCGGCAACACCGAGGCGCCGTACGACATCGTGCGCAAGATGCGCGCCTCCATCCTGGTGCTGGGGCCCCTGGTGGCGCGCATGGGGCAGGCGCGGGTGTCGCTGCCAGGCGGCTGCGCCATCGGGGCGCGGCCGGTGGACCTGCACCTGAAGGGCCTGGAGGCGATGGGGGCGACCATCACGCTGGACGCCGGCTACGTGACCGCCAGCGCGCCGAAGGGCCTGCATGGCGCGACCATCGTGCAGCCCTTCCCCAGCGTGGGCGCCACCGAGAACCTGATGATGGCGGCCTGCCTGGCGAACGGGCAGACGGTGATCGCCAATGCGGCGCGCGAGCCGGAGATCATCGACCTGGCGCATTGCCTGATCGCCATGGGCGCACGCATCCAGGGCGTGGGCACCGACCGGCTGACCATCGACGGGGTGGCCAGCCTGCACGGCGCCACCCACCCGATCGTGGCCGACCGGATCGAGACCGGCACCTACGCCATCGCCGCCGCGATCACCGGCGGCAGCGTGCACCTGCGCGGCGGGCGGCTGGACCATCTGGGCGCGGTCGCGGCGAGGATGCACGAGGCGGGGGTGGACCTGATCGAGCAGGATGGCGGGCTGACGGTGCGGCGGCTGAACGGGCTGCACGGGGCGGACGTGATGACCGAGCCCTATCCCGGCTTTCCGACCGACATGCAGGCGCAGTTCATGGTGCTGATGTCGGTGGCCGAAGGCGCCTCGATGCTGACCGAGACGATCTTCGAGAACCGGTTCATGCATGTGCCGGAACTGAACCGCATGGGCGCGCGGATCAACGTGCACGGCGCCTCGGCGATCGTGCGCGGGGTGCCCTCGCTGTCCGGCGCGCCAGTGATGGCGACCGACTTGCGGGCCTCCGTCTCGCTGGTGCTGGCGGGGCTGGTCGCCAAGGGAGAGACGGTGGTGAACCGGGTCTACCACCTGGACCGGGGGTACGAGGCGGTGGAGCAGAAGCTGGCGGCGTGCGGGGCGGATATTGAGCGGGTTAGCTGAGGCTTGAGGAAGGTGGGGTGCTGCCCCGAACCCTGCCGAGGGCCGGAGTATTGAACTCTCAGAGTCGAGATTCGCGCATCGAAATTCTTAATCTGTGACCTTACAGACGATAATCGCGGGGCGTATTGGGAGGCTGGATTTGCAGAAGGTGCAGGAAAACCAGTTTTTTATATTTGTGAATCGTTGAAATTCGACCAAGCCAAAAGACATTTTGATACCGAACACCTCTATACGATTAAATGGGACGATTCCAATCCCCAGCGGGCCGCCGACGAATTGAAATCGGCGATCCGTAATGAATTTCCGGCCGAGGCAATCCCGCCGGATTTGGCGCGGCGTCACACGACCTGAGGTTCATTCGGAAATCGAGGTCCAGGGGCGTGGACCCAGCTTTACCGAACACTCTCGTCGTGGACTTGCTTCGGAAGAGTGGAGAGCTCCTGATGCGTCAAGATGAGTTTTCTGAGGATGAAGTAGAAGCGGTTCACGAAGGAACTTGAGGATGAAGCCGTCCGCCTATTGCGCAGGAGTGGGCGTACGAAGCGAGAGATAGGGAAGAACCTTGGGGTTAGCCTGTCGACCTGGACGCGGTGACTGTCGCAGAGGCGGGACCGGGAGGTGGACGAGCCTGATCGGCGGTCAGAGGGTGAGGACGCGGCAACGGAGCTGAAGCGGCTGCGGCGGGAAAATGAGATCCTGCGACATCGCCGGGCGCTGCCGGATCGAACGGGAATACCGAGCCAGCGCCCAGCGACGGTTCTTCGTACCGTGCCCGCATTGCAGCGCGATGCAGTGGCAGCGCTTTGAGCGGTTGGTCTGAGAGAAGGGCGAGCCGCGGACGGTGACCTATCGCTGCGAGGCCTGCGACCAGCCGATCGGCGAGCACTACGAGACGGCGATGCTGGCGGCGGGGGAATGGCGAGCCACGGTCACCGCGCAGGACTCGCACACGGTCGGTTTCCACATCTCGGCGCTGTGTTCACCGGTGGGCAGGCTCTCCTGCGAGCAGATCGCCCGCGATTGGGAGATGACGCACGACAAGCCGCAAAACGTCATCGTCGTGGCGATCGCGGCGATCGCATGGGAGTTGGCAGCTTTCATCTGGTCGATTGCCCACATGGTAGAGCCGCCAGTGCGAACTGCTTCGTAGCCCGCAACGAAGAAAGACAGCCGGAAAGCTGAAAAGGAACGAAGAGCGCCATTCCAATCCTGCGCAGCGGTGGGTGCGGCGGCAGGTCAGGGCAACCATCGATCCGATTCGGCGAGCAACCCATCCGCGACCTTGAGACAGAGGAAGGTCCAAGACGAACACCGGTCCTGCGAAACCCAACTCGCGCATCAGAGTCAGAACAACCGTCATCTTGCGCCGCCGCATCCTCCCCTGCGCAATCCATCATCCGGCCACGCCACAATGGCGATGGAGACTGAGCGACTCCGACCTTGCCGGCGAACATGAGAATCACATCACCCCGCGTCGGGGAATCCCCCATCGTGAGTCACCGCCCACAGGATTTGGTGCAAGTGTCCCGATATCCTGAGTAACGGATTCGTTACAAATTCACGAGTTCGTGAGCAGGGACGATCCTTGTCGAAACGGGGCCTGAAAGAGCGCACCTTCCAACAAGCAAACGTATAGTGCGACCCGACGTCGGGCCTCGCCGCGGCGCGTTGCGAAGACTGATAAGCCGCCGGACGGGAGTCCCCCTCGAACGATCAGGAGGGAGGAACGAATGGCTTCACTCGCATGGAGCGTCAGTGTGGGCGCGGGTTCAGGCCCGGGGCTCACCGGCAGCGGCACGCTGGATGCCGGCGCCGTCACCACCGCCTCGGCCGAGGTGGATGCCGGAACCAATCAGGATCTGGCGCTGCAGATCGACGATGTGACCCGCGTGGCGATGCTGGCTGTGACCTGCAACCGATATGACGGCTCGATCACCATCAAGGGCGGCGATGCCGGCGATCCGGCGCTGGTGCTGACCGGGCCGATCTTCGCGTTCGGCGCGGTGGCGCAGCGGCTGGCCGCTTCGCTCGGCACGGTAAAGGTGACCGCAGCCGCGGCGCCAGCGACGCCGGCCAGCGTGAGCTTCCTGATCGCCACCTCGTTGACCTGAACCGGACGCGCGCGCCGCCGGCGCGCCGCTCGCACGGAGGGGATGCATGTCGATTACCCTGAGCTATCCCGGCGTCTACATCCAGGAAGTCCCGAGCGGAGTTCGCACGTTGGCGTCAGTGCCGACCTCGATCACCGCCTTCGTTGGGCGCTGTACACTGGGAGCCGTGGAGCAGCCAACCGACTGCTTCAGCTTCGGCGAGTTCGTGCGCCGGTTCGGCGGCCTGGCGGCGGATTTTCCGCTGACCTACGCGGTGCGCGACTTCTTCGCCAACGGCGGCGGCCAGGCGCAGATCGTGCGGCTGTTCCGCGCCGGCGGCGACGACGGGGTGGCGCGGGTGACGGTGGGCGGCAGCCTGACCCTGATGGCGGCCACCCCCGGGGGCTGGGGCAACGCGCTGCGGGCGACGGTGTCGTATGCGGCGAACACGCCGGCGGACAACGCGGCGCTGGACTCGATCGCCTTGCCGCTGGGGCTCACGCGGGCGGATTTCTTCGACCTCGCGGTGCAGGACAGCGCGCGCGGCACCACCGAGGTGTACCGCAACCTGAGCGTGGCGGCGACCGCCGGGGCGCGGCGGGTGGACCGGACGCTGGCAGCCAGCTCCAACCTGGTGCGAACAGACGGCGCGCTGCCGGGCGCGCGCCCGGCCGAGCAGGCAGGTGCGGCGGCGGCCGGGGGGAATGACGGGCAGACCCTGAACACGCCGACCTACCAGGGCGACCTGGATGCCAAGACCGGCATGCGGGCGCTGGAGAAGGCCGACCTGTTCAACATCCTCTGCATTCCGCCTGATACCCGCGACAGCGACATAGCACCGGAGGTATGGGCCTCGGCGGCGACCTATTGCGTCGGGCGGCGGGTCTTCCTGGTGGTCGATCCGCCGGCGACATGGACCGCCAACCCGGCCAACGCGGTGGCCACCGCGCGCGATGCGGTACGCAACGCGCCGCTGGTCTCCGGCACGGACGCACGCAACGCGGCGCTGTATTTCCCACGCCTGGTGATGCGCGATCCGCTGCGCGACAACCAACTGGAAACCTTCGCCCCCTGCGGCGCCATCGCCGGGCTGTATGCCCGCACGGATGCGACGCGCGGCGTATGGAAGGCGCCGGCCGGGCTGGATGCGGCGCTGACCGGCATCGACCGGCTGGAGGTGCCGCTGACCGACGACGAGAACGGCGTGCTGAACCCGCTGGGGGTGAACTGCCTGCGCTCGTTCCCTGGCCTGGGACGCGTGATCTGGGGCGCCCGCACGATGCGCGGCACCGACCAGCTGGGCGACGAATACAAATATGTGCCGGTACGGCGGCTGGCGCTGTTCCTGGAGGAGAGCCTGTTCCGCGGCACCCAATGGGTGGTGTTCGAGCCGAACGACGAGCCGCTCTGGGCGCAGATCCGGCTCAACATCGGCGCCTTCATGCAGCAGCTGTTCCGCCAGGGGGCGTTCCAGGGCACCTCGCCGCGCGACGCCTATTTCGTGAAATGCGACCGCGAGACCACGACGCAGGACGATATCGACCGCGGCATCGTCAACATCGCCGTGGGCTTCGCGCCGCTGAAGCCGGCGGAATTCGTCGTCATCAGCATCCAGCAGATCCGCAACGCCGACTGAGCGACGGCACGCGATCCGGGGGGGAGACGACCATGGCCCAGTTCAGCGTCAACACCGGCCGCTTCGATCCGTACAAGAACTATAAGTTCCGGGTGAAGATGGACGGCCGCTACGTGGCCGGCATTTCCAAAGTGGGGGCGCTGAAGCGCACCACCGAGGTGGTGAAGCATCGCGAGGGGGGCGACCCTTCCTCCTCGCGCAAGTCGCCCGGGCAATCCGACTACGAGGCGGTGACGCTGGAGCGCGGGGTGACCCATGATCCCGATTTCGAGCGCTGGGCCAACAAGGTTTGGAACTATGGCTCGGGGCTGGGGGCGGAGACCTCGCTGAAGGACTTCCGCAAGGACATCATCATCGAGCTCTATAACGAGGCGGGGCAGCTGGCGATTGCCTACAAGCTGTATCGCTGCTGGCCGTCGGAATTCCAGGCACTGCCGGAACTGGATGCCAGCGCCAACGCGGTGGCGATCCAGTCGCTGAAGCTCGAGAACGAGGGCTGGGAACGCGACTACGACGTGACCGAGCCGACCGAGCCGAGCTTCACGGAACCGGCGTGACCGGAGCGGGGACACGATGGCGGATGCCGACATCATCCTCACATTCTGGCAGGCGGCGCAGGGACCCGGAGCGGGGCGGGCGAAGCGCCTGTTGGCTGCTGCCGGGGAGGCGGACGGCGCGGCGCTGACGCTCGGCGAGGCGACGCGGCGGCTGATCGCGCTGCGCGGGCGGCTGGTCGGCGAGGCGATCAGCGCGGTGGCGAACTGCCCCGCCTGCGGCACGGTGAACGAGACGCGCTTCGTGCCGGCCGATCTGGTGGGTGCGGCCGAGGGCGGGCCGGTCATGGTCGAGGCGGAAGGCTGGCGCGCGACGGCGCGGCCGCTGACGTTGGCCGACATGGACGCGGCGGCGGCCAGTGCGGGTCCCGGCGTGGCGGCCGATCTGCTGCGCGCGCGCGCGATCACCGCGGTGGAGCCGCCGGAGGGCGGGGGCGAAGCGCCGGCGGCGCTGATCGCGGCGGTGGAGGCGGCGCTGGATGCCGCCGACCCGCTGGCGGATGCGCGGATCGGCTTGGTGTGCGCCGGTTGTGCGCAGTCCTGGGAGGTGGCGTTCGATGCGGCGGCGCTGCTGACGGTGGAACTGGATGCGGCGGCGCGGCGGGCGATGGCCGAGGTGGCGACGCTGGCGCGGGCCTATGGCTGGAGCGAGGCGGAGATCCTGGGGATGCCGGCGGCGCGACGGCAGATCTATCTGGACCTCGCGGGATGACGGGCCTGTTCCACCGGCTCGGCGCGCGCGCGCTGGGGCAGTTGCCGGTGCTGCAACCGCGTCGGCCCGGGCTGTTCGAGCCGGACGCCGTGGTGCCCGACGGTTTGCCGCCCGCCATCGAGGCGACGGCGGCGGGGGATGTCTGGCATGGCGCGGCCACCGCGAGCGCGGTGTTGGGAGCATCCGTGTCCCAGACGCCGCCTGTGGCAGCGACTGTGGTGCCGGATGCGGGTCCGGCGGCCGCGCCGGCACGCCGCGCCGCGCAGGCGGAGCGAGCCGGTGCACCACTGCTGACGCTGGCTGATATGCCGCCAGCGTCGCCGCGGCCACCAGCCTCCATCCGCATGGCGGACGCAGCGGCGCCGCGCCAAACCGGGCCGGCGTCGCCGCGCGCGGCACCGCCACCGGCCGCCCGGTTGCACATGGCGCCGGCACATCCCGCCCGCATGGTTTTCGCAGACGGGGCGGGACCGCCTGCCGCTGCCGGGCACGCGGGCGGCGCGCATCCGGCTGCCGCCGCGCGGTGGAGCGCCCCGACCACCGGCACGCACGATCCGTCGCCGCCGGCTGCCGATCGCCCTTCGGTCGCGCCCGGCGCATCGCAGTCCGGGAGATCGGCGTTCGGAGCACCGCAGACGGACGGCGTGGCGGCTGCGCGACCGGGCGACGCGGCGCGGCCCGGTATCGGGGCGGCCTCGGCGGGGGCGAAAGCGGCGCCGCCAGCGGTGGAGGTAACGATCGGGCGGGTCGAGATCCGCTTCGCCCCACCGGCCGCCCCGGCGCCGGCTTCGGCCCGCCAGGTTGGGCCGCCGCCGCTCGATGTGCTGCTCGGCCGCGGGGGGGCGCGATGAGCAACCATCTCGCCGTGGCCACCGTCTCCGCCGCCCTTGGCCGGCTGCTGCAAGGCGCGCTCGACATGGACGTGCCCGGCGCGCGGGTGAGCCACGAGCGGCCGGGCGGGCCGGGCGACGACGCGCGGCGGGGCATCAACATCTTTCTGTTCCAGGTCACTCCCAACAGCGCGCTGCGCAACGTCGACCTGCCGGTGCGCAACGGGAGCGGACAGGTGGTAGGGCGGGCCTCGGCGGCGCTCGATCTGCATTATCTGCTGACCTGTTACGGCGATGCCGCCAGCTTCGAGCCGGAGCGGATGCTGGGCACTGCTGCGCGCATTCTGCACGAGCGGCCACTGCTGGACCGGCCGCTGGTGACAGGCACGGTGGAAGACCCGGCCAATCTGGCGGCACTCGGCGGCAGCGACCTGGCCGATGCGCATGACCTTGTGAAGTTCTCGCCGACGCCGCTGAACCTGGAGGAACTGTCGAAGCTCTGGTCGATCCTGTTCCAGACGCCGTATCGGCTCTCCCTCGCCTATCGTGCCGCGCTGGTGCAGATCGACGCGCGCGACGAGGTGCCGGGCGGGCTGCCGGTGCGTCGGCGCGGGCCGTATGTGATCCCGATCAGCGCGGCCGGCATCGACGCGGTGCAGGCCATCGACGGCCCAACCCGTCCGATCGTCTGGGGCGGGCGGATCGTACTCGCCGGCCGCGGCTTCGCGCTCCCTGGGGCGAGCCTGCTGCTGAACGGCGTGGTGGCGACGCCAGACCCTGCTGCCGCGAGCGCCGGGCGGCTGGAGGTGGTGCTGCAACCGGCGTCGCTGGGCGGCACGACGCTACCGGCCGGGGTGGCGACGGCGCGGGTTCGGCTGCCGCCGCCGGCCGGGGCGCCGCCGCAGCTGGCGCGCGAGACCCAGGCAGTGCCGTTCCTGCTGCGGCCGTCGCTGACCCTGCCGGGGGGGGGCGTGGTCGCCGGGCCAGAAGATGCCGAGGGACGGCACGACGGCACCGTGACCGTGGACCTCGTGCCCGGTCTGGTCGCCGGGCAGACCGTGCGGCTGCTGCTGGACCGCACCGCGCCCCGGCCGGCGGTGGCAGCGGTGCTGCCGGCGCAGATCCCCGGCGGCGCCGTGTTCCCGCTGGCGCAGGTGGTGTTCGGCTTCACCGCACTGCCCGCCGGCACCTATCTGATTCGTGCGCAGGTTGATGGCGCCGAGAGCCCGCTGACGGTCGAGACCAATCCGGCCAGCCCGGAATTCGGCAACGTGACCGGGCCGACGGTGACCGTGCCATGACCGACGCGCTCCCCGATCGCATGGCGCACAACACCGATGCCGGAGAGCACTGGCTACAGGCCAACCAGGCGATGCTGACGGCGCTGTTCGACGTGCTGCATCAGCGCCTGGCCGAGGTACTGGGCCGGCCGGTGGGAGGCTCGCCGCAGGCCGAGGCGGCGCGCTGCCGCGCGGCGATGCCCGCACCGCCGGCGACCGAGCGGCTGGCGGCGCTGTTCGGGCTCGATCCGTTCGCCAGCGACCTGGTGCTGCTGGCCGCCGCAGTGGAGCTGGATGGGCGGATCGCGGCCCAGGTGGCCGAGTTGGACGGCCCCGCCGGGCGCAGCCTGCCGAGTATCGCCACCGCCTTCCGCGCCCTGCCGGGGGCGCATTGGAGCGCCTTTGCCCCGGGCGCGCCGCTGCGACGCTGGCGGCTGATCGAGCTGGATGGCGAGGCGCGCTTCACGGCGCGCTGCCTGCGGCTGGACGAGCGGGTGCTGCATTTCCTGCTCGGCCTGCCGGCGTTGGACGCCCGGCTGGAAGCGCTGCTGCGCCCGCTGCCGGCAGCGGCGCCCGGCGGCGGGCGTATCGGCGCGTTGGCGGAGCGACTGGCGGTTGGGCTGGCGGAGGGACCCGGCTTCGCGGTGTTAAGCGGGCGCGACCCGTCGGCGCTGGGGGAGGCGGTAGCCGCTGCTGCCGTGCGCCTGGGCCGGGTGCCGATGCGGTTGGAGTTGGCCGAGCTGTCGGGCCTGCCGAGCGAGCACGAGGCGCTGACGCGACTGCTGCAGCGCGAGGCGGCATTGTCCGGCCTGTTGCTGGTGGTGGGGGCGGAGGAGGCCGACGACGCGGCGCTGCGCGGCGTGCCGGGGCTTCTGGCGCGGCTGGCGCCGCCCTGCGTGGTGCTGGCGCGCGGCGGCGTGCCCACCGGGGAGGTGACGGCGCTGCGGATCGACTGCGCCGGGTTGTCCGCGCCGGAGCGGATGGAGGTGCTGCGAACCGCGCTCGGCCGCCGCGCGGTGGATGCGGGTGCGCTGGCGGCGGTGGCGGGGCAGTTCGACCTGCCCGCCCCTGCCCTGCGCGCGGCCGCCGCGCGGGCCACGGCGCAGGCTCCCGGGCGCAGGCAGCGCGGCAAGCTGCATCCGGCGTTGTGGGAAGCGGCGCGGGCCGAGGCGCGGCCGCTGCTGGATGATCTCGCCGAGCGGCTGGAGACGAAGGCTAGCTGGGACGACTTGGTGCTGCCGCCCGCCCAGATGACGGTGCTGCGCCAGATCGCCGCCCAGGTGGGGCACCGGCTGCGGGTCTATGACCAGTGGGGGTTCCGCGACCGGCTTTCGTCGCGCGGGCTCGGCATCACCGCGCTGTTCGTCGGCGCCTCGGGCACCGGCAAAACCTTTGCCGCCGAGGTGATCGCGGGCGCGCTGTCGCTCGACCTGTATCGGATCGACCTCTCGGCGGTGGTATCGAAATACATCGGCGAGACCGAGAAGAACCTGCGCCGCATCTTCGATGCCGCCGAGGCGGGCGGCGCGGTGCTGCTGTTCGACGAGGCGGACGCGCTGTTCGGCAAGCGCAGCGAGGTGAAGGACAGCCACGACCGCTACGCCAACATCGAGGTCGGCTACCTGCTGCAGCGCATGGAAAGCTATGGCGGGCTGGCGGTGCTGACCACGAACATGAAGCAGAACCTGGACCAGGCGTTCATGCGGCGTATTCGCTTCGTGGTCGAGTTCCCGTTCCCCGGGGCAGAGGAGCGGGCGGCGATCTGGCAGCGCGTGTTTCCTGCGGCGCTGCCGCACGAGGGACTCGACCCGGCGCGGCTGGCGCAGATGAACCTGCCGGGAGGCGCGATCCGCAACGTGGCGCTGAACGCGGCGTTCCTCGCGGCGGCCGATGGGCAGGTGGTGCGCCCGGCGCATGTGCTGGCGGCGGCGCGCAGCGAATACGCCAAGCTGGAAAAGCCGCTGACCGGCAGCGAGACCCGTGGTTGGGCAGAGGCGGGACGTTGGGCGGAGGCAGGGCCATGAGCGGGGTGCGGCTGCGCATCGACCGGCTGGTTCTGGACGGCGTGGCGCCGGGCGACCGAGCGCGGGTGGTCGCGGCGTTCCGGGCTGAGCTGGCGCGGTTGCTCGCGGCAGGCGGCGCGGACGTCGCCGCCGGGGCGCGGCCGGGCCATGTAGCGATGCTGCCGGCAGGGGCCGATGCGGGTTCTGCGGGGCGGGCGGCGGCGGCCTCGGTGTTCAGCGCTATCGGCGGAGCGGGTCGATGAGCCGCGCCGCGCCCATCGCCTCGCTGCTGCCCCCGATGCAGCGCAAGGCCGCGCCGGTGCCGCGGCGGGAGGCGGCGGCGCAGGGCCATCTGGCGGCCGGCAGCGCGCCGTTTCCGCTCGCGGCACTCAGGGTGAACCCGGTGGCGCAGCGCAACGCGGCACTGGATGCGGAGACCGAGCACGACCCCGCGGCGACCCCGGTGCAACCGCGCCTGGAAGTTGGCCCCACGAACGATGTCTACGAGCAGGAGGCCGACCGCATCGCCGATACGGTGCAGCGCATGGGCCAGGTGAGCACTCGCACGATGGCAGGGGCCGGAGCGGCACCGCTGTCGGTGCAGCCGAAATGCGCGGCCTGCGAGGCCGAGGACAAGGTGCAACGCAAGGGCGTGGCCGAGGCGGAAGCCGAGACCGGGCCGCCGACGCTGGCCGCCGCGCCGGCGACGCTGAACGCGGGCGGCAACCAGCTCGCCGCGCCGGTACGTGGCTTCTATGAGCAGCGGCTGGGCCGCGACCTCTCGGCGGTGCGCGTGCACCAGGGTGCGCCGGCGCAGGCGTTGAACGAGAGCATCAGCGCGCGCGCCTTCACCTATGGCAGCCATATCTGGCTGGGCGCCGGTGAAGGCGCCGCCCCCTCGCGCACGCTGAGCCACGAGATGGCGCATGTGTTGCAACAGACCCAACCGCGCGCGCTGGGCGAGGAAGGCGGAGCGGCGGCGGCGGCGGCGCCGGCCTTGGTGCAGCGGTTGGGCGGCGCGCGCTGGGTGCCGGCACGGAGCAAGCTGTTCACCCGCAGCGCCGGGGTAAGCCATGACGCGGTGGTGAAGGAGATCTCCCGCGCCAACAAGGACACCCTGGCCGAGGTGCCGATCCCGAATGCCGGGCGGCGGCCGGGCGGCGCTTCGGGAATTCGCCCGACGCCGGGGTTCGCCGATTTCTTCAGGGCGTCGACCAATGGTGACGCGATCCCCGGCGTGAAACTGGTGCCGGGCGATTCTGGAACAGCCCCGGCAGTGCCGACCTCGCTGCCAGGCGGCGGCGAGGAAGCCCCGGCCGAGACGGACACCGGCAAGGAGGCGGCGCCGCCGGCCGGGGAGGCGGGCGGCGCGGAGGAAAGCGGGTCGGCAGCTGGGGCGAAGATCGTCAACTTCAACAAGACCGGGCTCGGCGGCTGGGGCTTTACCTTCGGCCAGAAAGTACTGAAGGGCGGCAGCGCGCATAGTGTCGCGGGCAACCAGCATCCACGCGTGTCCGGCAGCCGCACGACCGGCGGGCGGCTCGTGGGTGTGGACAAGGCTCCGATCGGGATCAAGCTGGGCGAGCTGAAGCCCGGCCATAATGTGGCGCAACGGTTGCTCGGGGCCTCCAACCAGTTGCCGCGCTACCAGACAGGGCTCAGCGGGATCGCTGCGGCGGTGAATGCGGCCAACGCGCGCGACGGCAGCTGGAACATGGGCCAGCCCGGGCTGATGCAGGCCGATGGCGACCTCAAGGTGCCGTCGAAGCTGTCGATGACCTCGACCAGCACGGATTTCCACCGCCAGCTCCAGCTTTCCGCGCGGGTGGGGCTAAAGAAGCTGAAATCGACCACCACGGTGCCCGGTCGGTTGGTGTTCGGGCGTGATCCGCGGCCAGGCCATGCCGGGGTGTGGACCTATCTGTGGGTACCGCAGAACCCGACGCTGGCCGCCGGGATGGGCCCGACCCAAGACAAGCAGCTGCGGGCGCTGGTGGCCGAGCTGGACAAGCTGGTCAAGGAGCTGACCGCCAAGCCGACCAAGCTGGCGCAGCCCCGCCGCGCCGGCCCGGCCCGGCGGGCGCGCAGGCAGGTGCGGCGGACCCCGCACAAGGATGCGTTCAACGCCAAGGCCTGGGAGCATGAGCGCAAGACCGAGTTCGCGCCGAAGGTGGACGCGCTGGCCGCCGCCGACCTCGCCTCGCCCGACGGCGTGCAGCGCGGCGCCGCGATGCAGGAGGCGTTCGCCGAGATCGCCAGCGAGCTGGCCGGGTTCACCGCGCCGAAGCTGGGCAGTGCCGCCACCACCGAGCTCAAGAGCCTGCACCGGCTGAAGCGGATGGCCGGACCGCTGGGCCTGCTGCTGGGCAAGCTGCGGACGGTGTTCGGCGGCGTTTTTGTCAAGCTCGCCGACGCCTGGGACGGCTTCAAGGAGAAATTCGCGAAACGGATCAACCGGCCGCGCCTTGCCGGCGCCACCGGCCAGGTGGGCGGCTGGAGGCTGGTGGTCATCCGTATCCTGACCGAGGCGGTGACCCAGGCGGTGAAGCTGCTCGCGCACGACATCATGCGCCGCTTCGCCGCCTGCCTGGAGGGTATGGCCGAGCGGATGCTGGAGAAGCTGGCCGCCGAACTGGAGCAGGAGTTCGAGGGCGAGATCGAGGCGGTGCGCCAGAAGCTCGAACCGGTGATGAAGGGCTTCGAGGATGTGCATCAGCGGCTGGCCGACGAAGTCGACCCGTGGTTCCAGCGGCTGGACGAGATCGACACGCTGCTCGACGACGTGAATGAGTTGCGGCCGTACCTCGACGCGATCGAGACCACAACGCGGGCGCTGATCCTTGTCGCCGGCTGCGCCGAGTTCGGCATCGGTTGTATCGCCGGCGCGCTGGGGCAGCTGCGGGTGCCGCAGTTCATCGCGGCGATGGCCGATACCGACATGTTCCGGCAGGCGGTGATCAACCCGATCGTGGGCAAACTGGTCGAGCCGATCGGCGAGGCGGCGTATGGCGAGCTGATGGACCTGCTGCTGGGCGCACCGGATGCGACCACGCTGCGCGGGCGCATCCGCGCCTTCGCCGATGTGACGCCGGCCTGCCGGATGCCGGGCAAGGGCGAGATGAACGTGTCGAGCGGGCTGGGTAAACAGTTCCCGGCCGCGAGCACCGAGGCGGAAAAGGCGAAGCTGATCGGCGAGGCCTATGCGGAATGGTCGCGCGAGAACGCCGAGAAGCTGCGCGGCGCGGTGCGCAAGCAGCTGAAGAATCCGCAGGGCGACAAGGTCACCGGCGACCAGATCGACGGGTTGAACCAGGCGGCGAAGGATTCCGGGCTCACCCAGGAGCAGCTGCGCGATGCGCTGAACCGCACGCGCGGTGCGGACGGGCGGGTGGACCTGGGCAAGGTGCAGCAGGAAATGGAGCGTGCCGCCGCCGGCGGCCCGCCGCTGCCCGAAGCGCCGGAGGGCAAGCAGCGCATGCCGGCGCTGAGCATCCACAAGCGCATCACGCTGCCCGGCCCAGCGCCCAGCGGACCGCGCGTGCGGTTTGGGCCGGCGCCGGTGGGCGGCGACCAGGGGATGCCAGCCGCGCCGGGCGGCGTGATCCGGGTGGGGTTCTGAGCATGCACCGCAAACAATGCCACCGCAGCGGAGGGATTTCGTGATGTCGCGCGTGGCGCTGCTCCGCCGCCCCGGCCCCGCCCGCGCGATGCGGGCGCCGTTCGACCTGGGCGGACCGCAGCCGTTCCGGGACCCGCGTGGGCCGGGGCCACATTCGACGCTGCCTTATCGCGAGGCGACCGAACTGCTGCGCTGCATCCAGATCATGGGGCCGGGCAGCGACGCGGAGTGCCGCCACCAGGTGCTGGGCGAGCCGCTGCCGACGCCGGAATTCGAGACCGCGGCGGGCATCTCCTCGCCGGTGCCGTTCGGCGCGGGGAGCGGGCGCGGCGGGCGGCGCACTGCCAGCATCGGGCGGATCAACGTCACCCTGTTGCCCGACACCGCGACCCGCGACCGCAGCATGACCAACCGGGCCGAGACCCGGATCCGGTTCAACCGCGCCGCCATCAACTGGCGCACCAATGCGGCCGGCATCGTCACGTCGATTATCGGCCCACCGACGCCGCAGGCGACCATCCAGACCACGTTCGGCCCCGGTGTGACCGCCACTTCCACCTCCGGTTACGGCCGTGGCACCACGGCGGCGGATGTCGCCGCCGGCAACACCTCGCTCGGATTCCACGAGGGCCGGCACGGCGTCGACTTCTTGCGCTACATGCAGGCCAATCCATACCCGGCGTTCACCGGCCAGGTCGGCATGCCGGTCGCCGACGTGCAGACCGCCGCGCAGGCCTACCTGACGGCGCGGCAGACCTATTCCGATGACATGAACCGTATCTCCACCGAGAATTCCGACTGCGTCGGCAACACCGCCAGCGTCTCGGCCGAGGTGCGCGTGGTGTGCGACGCGGCGGCAGCGCGGGCGGCGGGGGGTGGGCCATGAGCACGACATTCCCCGGCGCGCCGAAGGTGCTGAAGGGCGCGATCATCGGCGTCGACATCTTCAACCCGATCGCCTCGATCGTGGTGTTCCAATACAATCCGGACACGCTGTCACGCAGCCTGGAGCCGAAATTCGCCGACCAGGGCGGCGACCGCACCGAGGCGCTGCGGCTGGCCGGCCCGCCGGTGGAGACCATCGACGCCGAAATCGCGATCGACGCCATCGACCAGCTCGAACGCAACGAGGGGCCGGGGCCGAGCCAGGGCATCCATCCGCAGCTCGCCGCACTGGAGATGCTGATCTACCCGAAATCGGCGCTGACCATCGCCAACACCGTGCTGCTGGCGATCGGCACCATGGAGGTGATCCCGCCGGTGGCCCCGCTCACGCTGTTCATCTACGGCGCCAAGCGGGTGCTGCCGGTGAAGGTCACCAGGCTTTCCGTGACCGAGGAGGCGCACGACCAGGCGCTCAACCCGATCCGCGCGCGGGCCCAGGTGGGCATGCGCGTGCTGTCCACCGCGGACCTGTCGGTCACCCATCCGGGCTACGCGCTGTTCCTGGCCCATCAGGTGGTGAAGGAGGCGCTGGCGGTGGTCGGCTCGGTCGGCAATCTCGATGCCGTGGCCGGCGGCTCGGTCAACCTGTTCTGAAGGAGGCGCGCGCATGTTCGACGACAGGAGCCGCTACAAGGCGCTGCCGGTGAAGAGCTTCACCGAGGCGGACGGGCGCGAGCGGCGCTACGTGGCGCGGCGCTTCGTGCCCGACCCGACGCTGATGCGCACCCTGGCCATCGTGCGGGTGAGCGACAGCGAGCGGCTGGACCTGATCGCCCAGCGCACGCTCGGCGAGCCGACCGTGTGGTGGCGCGTGGCCGACGCCAACGCGGCGATGGACCCGGCCGACCTGCTGGCGCCGGCCGGGCGGCAGTTGCGCGTGCCGAACCCGATCTGAGCCCCTCCGATGAACCAGCTCGGCATCCACCTCACCCTGATGATCGGCCCCGATCCCGTGGCCCTGTTCGCCACGCCCGAGATGATGCAGGCGCTGGCCGAGGTGGAAGTGACGCACCAGGACGAGGGCCGCTCGGGCTTCCGCCTCACCTTCACCATCGGGCGCGCCGGACCGTTCGACCTGCTGAATTTTGGCTTGGTGGCAGACCCACGGCTCGCGCTGAACAGCCGCGTCGTGCTGATCGCCACCTTCGACGCGGTGCCGCAGGTGCTGATGGACGGGCTGGTGACGCGGCGCGACATCGCCCCCGGCAACCAGCCAGGCGAGGGGCGGCTGGTGCTCTCGGGCCAGGATCTGGGCGTGGCGATGCAGCGCACCAGCACGCCTACCGCGCACCCGGCGATGGACGAAACCGCGATCGGCGCCTTCCTGGCGCTGAACTATGCGCGCTACGGCATGGTGCCGATGGTGCTGCCGCCGCCGGTGATCGACCCGGTGGTGCCGGTGGACCGCACGCCGATGCAGACCACCGACGACTATTCCTTCCTCACCGCGCTCGCCGAGCGCAGCGGCTACGTGTTCTACATCGAGGCCGGCCCGGCGCCGATGGTCAACACGCTGTACTTCGGCCCGCGCGTGCGGCCGGGCATCCAGCAGAAGGCGCTGTCGGTCAATCTCGGGCCGGAAAGCAATGTGTCCGACATCAACTTCGCCAACGACGCGCTGGCGCCGGAGCGGGTGCAGGCGCGAGTGCAGGACCGGCTGACCGGCCAGGTGGTGCCGGTGCTGACGCCGGTTTCCACCCGCATGCCGCTGGGGCTGGCGCCGGACTATCTGCGGCTGGGCACGGCGGTGCGCACCAGTTCGATGCAGACGTCGGGCCTGTCGGTCACCGAGGCGTTCGGGCGCGCGCAGGCCCGCTTCGACCGTTCGGTGGACGACAGCGTGGTGGCCACCGGCACGCTCGATCCGCTGCGCTACAACGGGCTGCTGCGGGCGCGCGCGAAGGTGGACCTGCGCGGCGCCGGCTTCACCTTCGACGGGACCTATGTAGTGCGCCGCGTGCGCCACCTGATCTCCGGCGGCCGCTACACCCAGGACTTCACCATCAGCCGCCACGACACCGGCCCGCTGCTGCCGCTCGTGCGGGCGGCCTGAGGGGAGCGGGAACGCCATGCCAGCGCCCCGCCAGTTCGGCAAGTATCGTGGCCAGGTCGAGAACAATCTCGACCCGCTGGGGATGGGCCGGCTGCAGGTGAGCGTGCCGGCGGTGCTGGGCGAAACCACGCTGGCCTGGGCGATGCCGTGCAGCCCCTATGCCGGGCCGGGCGTCGGGCTGTTCCTGATCCCACCGGTCGGCGCCAAGGTCTGGGTGGAGTTCGAAGGCGGCGATACGGACTATCCGATCTGGGCCGGCGGCTTCTGGGGCACCGGCGATGCACCGAGCCCGGCGCCGGGGCCGCAGCAGATCGCCGCCAAGATCCTCAAGACCGACGCCATGACACTGACCTTGAACGACCTGCCAGGCGCGGGCGGGATGACGCTGGAGGTATCGCCGCCGGCGGTGGCGATGGCGGCGAAGATCGAGATCTCGTCAACCGGTATCACGATCAGCCTGTCCGCCTCCAAGATCGAGATCACGGCGGCGGGCGTCGCCATCAACGGCGACGCGCTGCGGGTGCTGCCATGAGTGGGGAAAGTTGCCATGGGTGATTTCCTGATCCAGATCGGCGCCACCGGCATGTGCCCGCATGGCGGCCCGCTGCAGATCGTGCCGAGCCAGGTGAAGGTGCTGCTCTCCGGGCAGCCGGCGGCCACCGCCTCGGACCAGTTCCTGATCATCGGCTGCGCCTTCACCACGCCGGTGCCGAAGCCGCAACCCTGCGTGACCGCGAAGTTCCTGCCGGCGGTGAAGGTGCTGCTGTCCGGCACGCCGGCGGTGTTGAAGGGCGGCGGGCTGATCTGCCAGAGCGCGGAACAGATTCCGCAAGGGCCGCCCAGCGTCACGGTGACACAGCTCAAGGTCACCGGAACATGAGCGGGTTCGCCTTCCCCTACGCGGTCGGCGGCGACGGGCGCACGGTGGGCGCAGACCCCGACGCGCATGTGCGCCAGATGGTCGAGCTGGTGCTGTTCACCAGCCCCGGCGAACGGGTGAATCGGCCCGATTTCGGCTCCGGCGCGCGCCAGCTGCTGTTCGCAGGCAGCAGCCCCGAGATCGCCACCGCGGTGGAATTCCTGGTGAAGGGGGCGCTGCAACGCTGGCTCGGCGATGTGCTGCAGGTGGAAAGCCTCGGCGTGACGGCGGATGATTCGACCTTGCGGATCGACATCGCCTACCGGCTGCTGGCCACCGACGAGCGCCGCGCCACCACCCTAGTGCGGGAGGCCTAGGCGATGTGGGCGCAATATCGCTGCGGCACGCATGCCAGGCGCGAGGCGGTCGCCGCCTCGCCGGTGCTGGTGGGCGGCCTGGCGCTGAACGGCATCGACTTCGTGGAGGTGATCGACCGCGACGCCGCCGACCCGGCGCTGCGGCAACGGGTGCTGACGCTGGTGTTCCTCAAGCCGGACGGCGTCGCCGCCCTCGGCCCGGCCAACATCGTCATCGAGGGCGGTGCCCGCGTCACCGGCATCGCCGTGCAATCGGTCGATCCGGTGGCCGGCAACCCCCGCGCGCTGTCGCTCACGCTCGACCGCTATGGCGATTTCAGCCCCTACGTGCTGCGTCTGGTCGACAACGCCGGCACCGCTCCGCCAGCCAACATCGACCCCCCGCTGTCGCAGGTGGATTTCAGCTTCAAGACCGACTGCCCCACTGTGTTCGACTGCGCCGACGCTGCAACCTGCCCGCCCGAGCAGTACCCCGACCCGCCGATCGACACACTGGCCAAGGACTACACCAGCTTCCGCGGGCTGATGCTGGACCGCATGTCCGCGCTGATGCCCGGCTGGACGGAGCGCAACCCGGCCGATCTCGGGGTGACGCTGGTCGAGGTGCTGGCCGATGCTGCCGACCGGCTCAGCTACACCCAGGACGCGGTCGGCACCGAGGCCTATCTCGGCACCGCGCGCAAGCGTGTCAGCGTGCGGCGGCACGCGCGGCTCACCGGCTACGCGCTGCGCGAGGGCACCAATGCGCGCTGCTTCGTGGCGCTGGAGGCGAGCGCCGACGTGTCGGCCACCGACCTGTCAGGAACCAGCCTGCCGGTGCTGCCCGCCGGCACGGCCCTGCTGGCGCGCCTGCCGCGCCCGGCGGTGCTGCCGGAAGCCGAGGCGGGCACGCTGCTCGCCGCCGCCGCGTCGGTGTTCGAGACGTTGGAGGATGTGATCGCGCTGCGCGAGGCGCGCAACGCTATCGGCTTCCACACCTGGGGCGAGACCGGCTGTTGCCTCGCGCGCGGCGCCGTCACCACCTTCCTGGCCCGGCCGGACGCCGCGCTGTCGCTGGCGGCCGGCGATGTGCTGGTGCTGGAGGAAGGGCCGAAGCCGGACGGCGCGCCCGCCGATCCGCACCGCCGCCATGTGGTGCGCCTGACCGCCGACCCCACGCTGATGCACGACCACCTGGCCAATCTCGACGTGCTGCAGGTCACCTGGGGCGACGGCGATGCCCTACCCTTCCCGCTGCTGCTCGATCAGGCGGTGGTGCGCGGCAACGTGGTGCTGGCCGATCATGGCCGCAGCATGGCCGGCGACGGCACCGCGCTGGACCCGCCCGCGCCCGCCGGCATCCTGCCCTGGCGCCCGGCGCTGGCCGAGGACCAGCCCCTCGTGTTCCGCGCCGCCTACGATGCGACGGCCGCGCGCGGCCGCCCGGCCGCGGATGCGCTGGTGCAGAACCCGGCCGCCGCGTTACCGGCGATCACGCTGGTCGCCGCCGGGGATACCTGGCTGCCAAGCCCCGATCTGCTCGGCGAGGACCGTTTCGCCCCGGTCTTCGTGGTCGAGACCGAAACCGGCGAGCGCCCGCGGCTGCGCTTTGGCGACGCGGTGTTTGGCCGCCGCCCGGCCACCGGCTTCGCCACCGTGCGCTGGCGCCGCGGCGGCGGGGCGGCGGGGAATCTGGGCGCCGACGGCCTCGCCCATATGCTGCTGCCGGAAACCCCGCTGCGCGACGCTTTGCGGTCCGGGTTCCTCGCCGGCCGCTTCGCCTTCGCCAACCTTGCCGCCGCCGATGCCGCCGCCGCGGCGATTGCCGCCGACCTGTCGGCTCGCGTCACCTCGGTGCGCAATCCGCTGCCCGGCAGCGGCGGACGCGATCCTGAGACCACCCTCTCCGCCCGCCTCAATGCCCCGCAGGCGTTCAAGGTCAACGAGCGCGCGGTGACCCCGGCCGACTACGCCGCGGTCGCCGAGCGCCACCCGGAGGTGCAGCGCGCGGTCGCGTCCCGCCGTTGGATGGGCAGTTGGCAGGTCGTGTTCCTCACCGTCGACCGCGTCGGCCAGCGCCCGGTGGATGCCGGCTTCGAGGCCGATCTGGTACGCTTCCTCGAACGCTACCGCCTGGCCGGGCACGACCTGGAGATCGAACCGCCGCGCTTCGTGCCGCTGGACATCGCGCTATGGGTCTGCGTGCAGCCCGGTTTCGTTGCCGAGGATGTGCACCGCGCGCTGCTCGACCGCTTCAGCAGCGGCGTGCGGGCCGATGGGAGCCCGGGCTTCTTCCATCCGGACCGGTTCAGCTTCGGCGATCCGGTGGCGCTGTCGCCGATCATCGCCGAGGCGATGGGTGTGGCCGGCGTGCGCTGGATCGGCGTCGACCGTCCCGGCGGCGGCGCCGGCGAGGACGGCTATTTCCGCAAGCTGCGCGAACCGGCCACCGACTACGTTGATGCCGGCCTGATCCCGATGGCGCCACTGGAGGTCGCCGTGCTGGCGAATGATCCCAACCGGCCGGAAAACGGCAGGCTCCGGCTGCTGGTGGAGGGCGGGTTATGACCGATCAGCTGGACATCTGCGGCTGCGGCGAACCGGCCCCTGTGGCAGCCCGGCCCGCCAACCGCGCCGGACTGGACGCCATCGCCTACCGCATCGGCCGGCACGGCGCGTTCCTGGCGCGCATGCTGGACGCGCTGCCGCGCCAATCCGTGCCCGACCCGCGCCACGGTGACGCGCCGCACACCCCGCTGCGGGCGCTCACCACGCGCCGCTCCGACGACCCGAGCGTGGCGCTGCTGGACGCCTGGGCGGCGGCGCTGGACGTGCTGTCGTTCTATCAGGAGCGCATCGCCAACGAGGGCTATCTCGGCACCGCCACCGAGCGCCTCTCGGTGCGCGAACTGGCGCGTGCCATCGGCTACGAGATGGCGCCCGGCGTGGCGGCGCAGGCGCGACTGGCCTTCACCGTGGAGAGCGCGGACGATCCGTTCCGCGCCGTCACCGTGCCGGTCGGCACCCAGGCGATGAGCGTGCCGCAGCAGCCGGGCGACCTGCCGCAACTGTTCGAGACGCTGGAGCCGCTGGACGCCCGGGCCGATTTCAATGCCATCCCGCCCCGGCTGGAGCGCAATCAGACGCTGGCGCTGTATCTGCCGGTGGGGGCCGACGACCCGACGCTGGTGCTGATCGACACCGACGAGAGCTTCGACCTGTCGGCGATCCCGGCGGGATCGCGCATCGATGTCACCAACGCCACGCACGACGATTTCTATCCGCTGGACGCCGGCACCGACCTCGCCCAACTGATCGCGGACCGCGCCGCCGACACCGCGACCGACCCGGCCGCGGTGGTGCTGCCCGCGGTCGCGGTGGGCGAGTTCCAGCTGCGCGGCATCGCCACCGGCCTGCGGCCCGGCGACCGGTTGCTGGCGGTCGGCCAGCGCGGCAGCGCGGTGCGGGCGCTACCGCTGATCGTGCGCGAGGTGGAGCCGGATGCCGCCTACGCAATGACCCGCGTCGTGGTGGACCCGCTGGGCACCGCCGGCGGCCCGGCGGCGCCACCGCCGGTGTTCGTGCCGACCACCCGCCCCTCGGTCGGCCTCGCCTTCCAAACCCCGACCCTGCGCACCGGCACCGTCGTGCGTAGCGCGATTCCGCTGGAACGCAGCACGGTGGCCAGCGAGCTGTCGCGCACCACCTGGCGCGCCGCCGACCTGCAGGCCTTCGTCGCCGTGCAGCGTTGGTCGATCCCGACCCTGCTGGCAATCCTGCGCCAGCCGCCGCCGGCGGTCTCGCCGCCGCTGGGTGCGGCGGTGCCCGGCATTCACGCGCTGCGCAGCCGCGCCGGCTTCTTCGGCAACGCGGCGCCGCAGCAGGAGATGCTGGCCGACCCCAGCAACCAGCGCGGCACGGACAGCTTCATCAACAGCTGGGACAATGGCACAGGCCGGCCGCGGTCGATCTGGCAGAACAGCCAGGGCAGCACCCTCGGCCCCGATGCCGACGTATATCTGGAACGCGCCGTCGAGGAGGTGGCCCCGGATAGCTGGGTGGTGATCGAGGTGCCCGGCCAGGCCGGCGGCGCCAGCATCACCCGCCATCTCACCCTGCGGGTCGGCCGCGCCAGCTCCATCTCGCGCAGCGATTTCGGCCTGTCCGGCAAGGCGAGCGGCCTGCTGCTCAACGCGCTGGACGGCGGCGACTTCGCCCCGGGCGCGGCCTACGACTACTTCACCTTCCGCCTCGCCACCGCCAACGTCGCCTCGGTGCAGCTGCCGCTGGCCGGGCTGCCGATCCGCGACGACCTCGCGGTCGGCACCACCGACCTTACGCTGGACCGGCTGGTGCTGGAGCTGTTCCCCGGCCAGGCGGTCGCGGTCTCCGGCGAGCGCGCCGACGCCAGGGGGGTGCAGGCGGACGAGATCGCCATCCTGTCCGACGTGCGCCATATCGGCGGCTTCACCCGGCTCAGCTTCGCCTCCGGCCTCGCCCTGGCGCTGCGCCGTCCCGGCCTGTCGGTGAACGCCAACGTGGCGCTGGCGAGCCACGGCGCCACCACGCAGCAGACCCTCGGCAGCGGCGACGCGACGGCGGCGAACCAGGCCTTCGCGTTGAACACCCTGCCGCTCACCTTCCTGGTGGACGACCAGCCGCCGGGGCGGCGCAGCACGCTGACCGTGCGGGTCGACGGCGTGGCATGGCAGGAGCGGCCGTCGCTCTACGAATCCGGCCCCAACGACCGCCACTTCATGCTGCGCATCGACGAGGACGGCACCACCCGCGTGGTGTTCGGCGACGGCGTGCGCGGCGCGCGGCTGCCCACCGGCCAGCTCAACGTGGAGGCGACCTACCGCTCCGGCATCGGCCTTTCGGGCGGGGTGGCGGACGGCGCGATCATGCTGCTGAAGACCCGCCCGCTCGGCATCCGCGGCGTGGTCAACCCCGACGCGGCCTCGGGTGCCGCCGATGGCGAGACGCTGGACAACGCACGCGCCAACGCGCCCTCCACCGTGCGCACGCTGGGCCGCGTGGTGTCCCTCGCCGACTACGAGGACGCCGCCCGCACCTGGCCGGGTTTCGCCAAGGCGCACGCCGAGATCGTCTGGCAGGGCAGCACGCGGCTGGTGCATGTCACCGTGGGGCTGGCCTCCGGCTTCGCGCCGCTGCCGACCGACCCCAGCCTCGTCACGCTGGTCGATGCGATCGACGGCATGCGCGACGGCGCCGACACGGTGCTGATCGAGGGCTTCCGCGAACTGCCCTTTGCCATCACCGCCACCCTGCGCACCGACCCTGCCTATGTGGCCGACGAGGTGCGAACCGCCTCGCAGGCGGCGGTGGAGGCGGCGTTCGGCTACGCGCCCGCCATGCTCGCCGCCCCGGTCACCGGCGCGCAGGTGATCGCGGTGCTGCAGGCCGTGCCCGGCGTGCTCTCGGTGGACCTGGACAGCCTCTACCCGGTGGACGCCGCCGATGCCGGCAGCGCGGGCCACTCCGCCCTGCTGCGCGCGGCCCCGGCGACGATCACCGCAGACGGGGTGCTGGCCGCCGAACTGCTGTTGATCTCCCCCGCCCACATCGCCCTCACCACGGAGGCCGCCGATGGCCGGTGACACGCTCTTCGCCCGCCTCCCCGGCCATATTCGCGCCCGCGACGCGGCAGAAGGCTATCCGCTGCGCGCCCTGCTGGCCGTGGCCGAGGCCGAGTTCGACACGCTGTACGGCGACATCGCCACGCTCTACGACGACTGGTTCATCGAGACCTGCGAGGAATGGGTCGTCCCCTATCTCGGCGACCTGCTCGGCGCCCGCCGCCTCAACCCGGCCGGCGGAGACGGCTTCAGCCTGCGCGCCTATGTGGCCAACACGCTGTCCTACCGTCGCGCCAAGGGCACCGCGGCGGTCATCGAGCAACTGGCCCGCGACGTCACCTTCTACCCCGCGCGGGTGGTGGAGTTCTGGGCGCTGCTGATTCAGTCCCAGCACGTGAACCACGTACGCGCCGGCAACGCGCAAAGCGTGGACATCCGCGCCGCCGACCGCGCGGCCCAGGTCGGCACGCCGTTCGACCCCTGGGCGCACACGCTGGAGATACGCCCGATCGCCGGCCGCGAGGGTCGCTATGCCATCCCGAACATCGGCGTATCCCTCTGGCGCCTGCTCGCCGCCCCGCTCGGCTTCGCCTTCGACGACCCGACCGACGTGCAGGGCGGCGTCACCCCGCGCGCCGTGGCCGCCGCCGACGGGCGCTTCTTCCTGCACCCCGCCGGGGTGGACGCGCCCCTGTTCAACCGGCCGCGCGGCGAACCCGAGATCGCCCACCTCGCCACCGAGGCCGAGCTTCCTGCCCCGCTGCGCCGCTTCCCGCTGCGCCAGGAGCTTGTGGCGCGCCGCGCCGGCACCGCCGACCCGGCCGGCTATTTCGGCCTGCAACCGGTGCTGCAGATCCGCCTCAACGGCGCCACCCTCGCCCCGGAACGCCTGTTCATCGCCCATCTCGGCGAACAATCCGGCGGCGGCTGGCGGCGCCCCGCCGCACAGGGGGATGTCATGATCGACCCCGAACTCGGCCGCCTCTCGCTGCACCCCGCCGATGCCGCGCTGCCGCTGGAGGTCGCCTACGCCTTCGGCACCCCCGGCCAGGTCGGCGCCGGCCCTTGGGACCGCCGCAGCGCCTTCGCCGCCTGGCTCACCGCCTTCGCGCCGCCGGACGCGCCGCTCTGGACCGCCTCGGTCACCCGCCGCACCGGCGAGCACACCGCCAACCCCGACAATGGCGGCCCCTGCCTCGGCTCGCTCGCCGATGCCATCGCCTTGTGGAACGCGACCGGCAACGGCGCCGGCCGGCGCGGGCTGATCGTCCTGCTCGACAACGCCAGCTACCCCGAGGCGCTGCCGGCGGTGCAGCTCGCCGCCAACGCTGGGCTCGCCATCGCCGCCGCCGGCTGGCCGGTCACGCTCACCGAGGCCGGCGCGCGCCGCCGCCTGCCCGCCAATCTGGCGCCCGCCGCACGTCGCCCCTACATCGCAGCCGATCTCACCACCGCATCCGCCGGCGGCACCCTGGTGCTGGATGGACTGATGCTCAGCGGCGGCATCACCGTGCCAGCCGGCACGCTCGCCAGCCTGGCGCTGCACCACTGCACCCTCGGCGCCACCGATACCGGGTTGGCCGCCGGCATCACCGTTGCCGCCAGCGCCGGCATCGCCTCGGTCACCGTCAATGCCTCGGTGCTCGGCCCCATCGCCCTCGCCCCCGGCGTGTCCGACCTCTCGGTCTCCTACTCCATCATCGGCGAGGACCGCACCGCAGATGCCGGCGCCGCCGTACTGACCAACGCATCGGCCATCGACGCCGCCGGCACAGACATCGCCGTGCTGCGCAGCACCGTCTTCGGTCGCATCACAGCGCGCACCGCGGACATCGACGGCAGCATCATCGCCGGCCGCGCGCGCGTCGCCCGCCGGCAGGCCGGCTGTGTCCGCTACAGCCTCATTCCGCTCGGCTCGCGCACCGCCTCGCGCTACCGCTGCCAGCCGGACCTGGCGCTCGAAGCCGTCACCGCGGCGCTGCGGCAAGCCTCAGGCGACCCGCAGGCGCAGCTTTCCGATGCGGACGCCGCGGCGCTGGCGCGTACCCTGCTGCCGCGCTTCACCGCCTCCGGCTACGAACATCCCGGCTTCGCCCAACTGCACGCGCTGTGCCCCGCCGGCATCGCCACCGGCGGGGCCGGGCGCACTGAAATGGGGGCGTTCGCGCAACTCGGCGGCCCGATCCGGCTTGCCAACCTGCGCGTCGCCCTGGGCGATACCCTGCGGGTCGGCCTCGAAGCCGGCCTGTTCACGGTGACCTGAAAGGGCAAGGCAATGAGCGGCGATTACACACGGCTGACCTTCCGTCCGCAGTGCCGGTTCAGTAGTGTCCGCGTGCAACAGGGACGCGTGCAGCTCGATGCGGACTGTAACGAGGCCGCCGATATCGGCCTGCTCCTGGACCGCACCACCACCACCGACGTCGTCGGCGCCGAAGGCGTGCCCGAAGGCGCCCCGGGTTTCGCCCTGACCCCGGCCGACCCGGATGGCGCCGGTGCCGCCACCGACCTGCTGATCGGCTTCGGCCGCGCCTATGTCGACGGCGTGCTGGTGGAGAACCTGCCGCCCGCGCCCACCCTGCTCACCGCGGTTGCCGCCAGCCCCGGCAACTTCCTGGTCGCCGCCGGACCGGTTCCCGCAGTCGGCCAGTGGCTCATCGCTCCGCCCGGCTCGGCAATCGTCCCGGCCCGGGTCACCGCGCTGCCCGCCCCGGTCGCGGCCGATGGCGGCCTCACCCGCATCACCCTGGCCCCGCCCCCGGCAGGCGCCTCGGTCAGCCTCGCCATCTGCCCCAGCCTGCTGCGCCAACCCGACCTGCTGGACCCGGCGCTGCCGGCGACAGCAGGTCGCTACGGCGTGTATCTCGACGTGCTCGAGCGCCCGGTCACAGCACTGGACGATCCATTGCTGCGCGAAACCGCACTCGGCGGCCCGGACACCTGCCTGCGCGAGCAGGTGGTCTGGCAGCTGCGGCCGGATACCTCCGGCACCCACTGCAAGGACTACGCACCGGGCTGGGTGCCGGATGCCGCCCCGCGCGCCCGCATGTCCGCCCAGGGCGTGCCGGCCATCGCCGACGACGATCCCTGCCTGACCCCGGACCCTGGCGGCTATCGCGGCATCGACAACCGGCTCTACCGCGTGCAGGTGCATCGCGGCGGCGATGTGGCGGCAGGCACGGTGCTGGTGAAATGGTCGCGCGACAACGCCATCCACCGCACCAGCTACACCGTGACCGCCGGCCGGCTGCGCGTCGCCAGCCTCGGCCGCGACGATGCCACGGCCTTCGCGCAGAACCAGTGGGTGGAACTTCAGGACGACGCGGCCTGGCGCGAGCTGCGCTCGGGCCACATGGTGCGCCTGGGCGAGGTGAACGGGCTCGACATCGCCATCGCCGAAATCCGCGACCCCGCCACCAACGCCGCGGTGACCGACGCAGGCGGCGACCCGCAGGTGGCGGCACTGCCCGCCGTCGGCACGCTGCGCCGCTGGGAAGGCGGGGTGCCGGTGGCCGTGGCGGCCGATACCGCGCTGGCGCTGGAAAGTGGGATACAGGTCACCTTCGGCGCCGGCCGCCTCTCCGCCGGCGATTGGTGGACCATCCCCGCCCGCACCCTCACTGCCGCCATCGAGTGGCCGGCCGACCCGGCCACCGGCGATCCGCTGGCGATCCCCGCCCAGGGCGTCGCCCATCACGTGATGCCGCTCGGTATCGTCGAACGCACCGCCGGCGGCCGCCTGCGCGCCGTCGAGGACTGCCGCAACCTGTTCCCGCCGCTCACCGACATCCTGGCCTTCGAGATGCTGGGCGGCGACGGCCAGGAGGCGATGCCCTCGCTGCTGCCCGGCCAGCAGGCCAAGCTGGTGCCGCTGGCGGCGCCGCTGCGCACCGGCGTCGCCCGCGGCACAACTCCGCTGGCCGGCCGCGCGGTGCGCTACACCACCGCCGGCCCGAACCCCGGCCGGCTCGACCCGGCGCCCGGCATCCCGGCCGCCCGCGTGCTGCGCGCCCTGCCGACCGACCTTATCATCGCCACCGACGCTGACGGCGTGGCCGAAGCCCGCTTCAGCATCCACGGCAACCGCACCGACTACACGGTCCTGGCCCGCCTGCTCGCTTCCGCGGACCCGGCGGTCGCCGCCCCGATGCTGCTGCCGATCGTGTTCACCGCCTCGGCCGAGATCGCCGCCGAGGTCGCCTACGACCCGCGCGGCTGCCTGTTTCAGCAGCACACGCCCGGCGAGAAGGACCCGTCGGCCACGGTGCAGGAGGCGATCGACCGCCTGTGCCCGGCGATCCAGTTCCTGCCGCTCGGTGGCGACGGGCAGACCGCCACGCCGGGCCAGAAACTGCCGGCGCCGCTGCGCGTGGGCCTGCTCTGGGGCGGCAGGCCGCTGGCAGGCACCGTGGTGCATTTCGAGGTCGCCTCGGGCAATGTCAACCTGCCGAACGCCGATGTGACCACCTCGGCCGACGGCACCGCGACGGTGGATGTCGTCGCCGGCGACGATCCGGCCAAGAACGGCGGCGTGATCCTGGTTCGCGCCACGCTGCCGGCCGCGCCGCAACCCACCTGGCCGAAAGAGCTGCAGTTCAGCGCCCGCTTCGGCACGGCCAGCGCGGCGCCGGCCCGGCTGCGGCCGGTCGAGCTGTTCCGCTTCGATGCGGCCGGAGCACGGCAGCGCCTGATGCCAGGCGCGGCGCTGGCCCCGGCCGAGGTGGCGCCGGGCTTCGACATCCTGCTCGATGGCCCGGTCGACCTCGAACTCATCAAGCAAGGCTGGTACGCCGGCGAGGTCTGGATCGACGTGCCGAGCGATCTTGGCGTGCCCGGCAACGCGGCGCCCGTCATTGTCGGCGCCGTGCCGTTCCGTCCGGACGGCCAGCTCGGCGCCACCGGCACCACCCTGCAATGGCGTTTCACCGAGCAGGCTCAGGCCTGGCTCCGCAGCGGACTGCCGTCACTGCTCAAACGCTTCAACCGCCGGCTCGCCACCGCCCGGCTGGTGGTGTATGGCGGCGCCGTGCTCGCCGCGAACGCGCCCGAGCGTTGGCTGGACGGCGCGCTGCTGTTCCAGCCGGGCGGCCGCGGCGTGGTGCTGCCCGGCGGAATCGGCCTGGGCGGCACCACCATGGTGTTGCCGTTCCAGATCGGTGGAGGGTGACGCGTGCTGTCGCTACCCATCTGGGAGGCTTCAGGCCCTGCCCGGATGAGAGCCCGGCTCACCGAGCCGCACACGCCAATCCAGCGAAACGTTGCGAACGCCCGTCGGCCGGCACGACGATAGCCCTCCGACGGCATCCCGGCTGGCTCGCAGCAGGTCGGCAATCAGCTTCGGGGTTCGGTACAGCAAGGTCCAGGGGCATGGACCCACCTATACCGAACAGCCTCACTTTCATGACGCGGCGGCGCGTGCATGGCGCAGTCGGTGGCATTCTCGCTTGCCCTCGGGCCAATTGAATCGGCATCTCGTTCAAAACGGTCGAAGATGCGCAGCTCCGACGCGGTCGATGAGATAAAGGCGGGTGCCGATCCGCTCGATCGGCACCCGATATGGTAGATTGCAGCACTTCAGCTCTCTTTCAGGGTAGTTTCAGACAGGCCCCCAAGGCAGCCCCGCGGGTGGCCTATTGTGGATCCCGGAGTGCGACGTCCGGTGGTCGATGGCAGCACTCGTAACCAGCGCGACGGCCATCGCGCCAAAGGCGATCAGCAAGACGGTCAGCATGTCTCCCTCCCTGTGTTGTTGGAAACCACGGCGACCAGGCGAGCCTTGTGTCAGGCCCAGTGGTTCGGGTAGTTATTTTCCGGCCCGCCCTCGCGGTCGGCGGTCCGGACGGTGTAGTTGTTTTCCGGCCCGCCCTCGCGGTCGGCGGTCTGGATGTTGAAACTATTTTCCGGTCCGCCCTCGTGATCTGCGACGGCGAGCGTGGCTGGCCCGTGGCCGGCGGCCTGGTGGACGGGAATGGCGGTCGGAGCCAGGCACAGCGCGAAGGCCCCGATACGGATGAGAGTGGCGATGGACATGTCGTCTTCCTCACTGTCTCGACCGGGCCGGGGAGAAACCATTTCGCCCCTTGCGTCCCGTCGATGGCGGCAAGTCACCACATGCGCCGGCTGGTCGCACTGAAACGCTTCACACCCTCGCACTCGTTTGTTCCGGTTGCGCCCGGTCTGAGAACAGTGGTTACGTAACCTTCGACACGGATGGTTCACCCCGGATCGGCGGAGCAGGCGGATGCTTGAAACCATCGCCGTCTTCCAGGCGCTTCCGGCGGACCGCGTCGCGCGCCTGGAGGCCGCAGCCACGCTCGTCGAGCCACTCGACGGAGCCACGGTCTTCCAGCAGGGCGACCCGGCGGCCGCGGTCTACGCCATCGTCGGCGGCGACGGCCGGGTGCGCATCGGCGCTGCCAGCGATGACAGCAAGATCCTGATGGTCGAGGTGTTCCACGCCGGCGACATTTTCGGCGAGATCGGCGTGATCGACGGCGAGCCGCGCACGGCGGACGCGCGGGCGGAGGGGCGTCTGCGCCTGCTGCGCATCCCCGCCGCGAGCTTCCTCGCCGTGCTCAGTGAAACGCCGGAACTCGGCGTGGGGCTGTGTCGCATGCTGTCGCGTCGCCTCCGCCGCACCTTTGCCCTGCTGCAGGACGCGACCTTCGAGCGGCTCGAGGTTCGGCTGGCCCGCCAACTGCTCTACCTGGCAGATCAGCACGGCCGGCGCACCCCGCTCGGCCTGCGGCTGGCCGGGCGGTTCCGGCACGCCGACCTCGCGGACCTGCTCGGCGCCACGCCGCGCAGCATCATCACCATCCTGAACAGCTGGCGCGCCAGCGGCACGCTTGCCTACGACGCCCCGCGCGGGCTGCTCACGCTGCAGGACGAGGCCGCCATGCGCGCGCTGCTGCGATGACGCGCCGTTGCCCCGTGCCAGGCTGCCCGCCGGGCGGCGGAGCCTGACCCGTCATGACGCGCGGACCCCTAGCCGCCCGTCCCGCGCTGGAGCGCAAGCTCGTCGCCATCGTGCACGCCGACATGGTCGGCTACAGCCGCTTCATCGCGACCGACGACGCCGGCACCAGCGCGCGCCTCGCCGCGCTGCGCGCGGGTGTCATCCAGCCCGAACTCTCACGCCACGCCGGCCAACTCGTGCAGACCGGCGGCGACTCCCTGCTAATGACGTTCCAGAGCGTCACCGGCGCCGTCCAGTTTGCGCTGGCCGTGCAGCGCCAGATCCGCGCCCTCGGCCGCAGCCTGCCCGCATCGGCCCGGCTGCGCTTCCGCTTCGGCGTCGACATGGGCGACGTGATCGCTGAGGGCGGCGACCTGCATGGCGACGGCGTTATCATCGCGGTACGCCTGCAGACCGCCTGCCCGCCGGGTGGGGTCTGCGTCTCGCGCAGCGTGTACGACCATGTGCGCGACCGCCTGCGCCTGCGCTTTGACGCACTTGGGCCGCTGGCGCTGAAGAACCTCTCGCGGCCCGTCGAGGCGTTCGCCCTGCGCATCGAGCCTGCGCGCCGCCGCGCGGTGTCACGCTCATCTGCCGCCGCGCCGCCCGAGCCGATCGTCCAACGACAGCTCGCCGCGGTGCTGGTGGCCGAGGTGGTCGGCTACACCCGGCACATCGAGAAGGACGCCGACTCCACCCACGCGCGGCTCCTGGAGATCCGCCGCGACGTGGTGGACCCGCTGATGGCGGAGCATCGCGGCACGGTCGCCAAGGTGCGGCGCGACGGTTTCGTCTCGGTGTTCGCAAGCGTGGCAGACGCCGCGGGCTGCGCTACCGCGATTCAGCGCGCACTGGCCCGCCGCGGCGCCGGCGCCCGCCCCGATGAGCGGATCGAGCTTCGCATGGGCGTCGCGGTGGGCGACGTGACGCTGGCCGATGACGAGGTTGATGGGGCTTGCGTCGATCTCGCGGTGCGCCTGCAGCACCACGCCGACCCCGGCGCGGTCGTCGTCTCCGCCCCGGCGCTCGACCAGCTGCGCGGCGCCGGCCTGGGCGAGGTGGTCGACCTTGGGCCGCTGGCCGTGGGCGGCAGCGACCAGCCCGTGCCTGCCTTCGAGCTGCGTCACCGCCCCGAACCGGGCCCGCCGCCACCGCCGCCGGCCGTCGCGGTCGCGCCGGCGCCGCGCATATCCCCGCGCAATGCGATCGCCGTGATGCCGTTCGCCAACCTCTCGGGCGATCCCGCCGAGGACTATTTCGCCGACGGCATGGTCGAGGACATCACCACCGAGCTGTCGCATTTCAGCAGCCTGTTCGTGATCGCGCGCAACTCTGCCTTCACCTACAAGGGCCAGGCGCGCGACGTCCGCCGCATCGCCGGCGAGCTTGGCGTCCGCTACCTCGTCGAGGGCAGCGTGCGCCGCTACCGCGACCGCATCCGCATCGCCGCACAGCTGATCGAGTGCGCCACCGGCGCGCATCTCTGGGCCGAGCGCTTCGAGGGCGACGCCGGCGACGTCTTCGACCTGCAGGACCGCGTCAGCGCGCGCGTGGTCACCGCCATCGAGCCGAAGGTGCTCGCGGTCGAGATCGAACGAGCTAGGCGCAAGCCGGCGGGAAGCCTCGACGCGTACGATTGTTACCTTCGCTCCGGCCCTTTCCGCGCCGGTCTCACCGCGCAGGCGAACGAGGAGGCGCTGGCGCTGCTCACCAGGTCGCTGGACCTCGACCCGCACTACGCCCCCGCGCTCGCCGCCGCCGCGATGTGCCACGCAGCCCGCCGCGACCAAGGCTGGTCCGCCGACCCCGCGCACGACGTGGCGGAAGGCCTGCGCCTGGCCCGCGCCGCCGTCGCCGCCGGACCCGAGGACGCCACCGCCCTGTGTCTGGGCGGCCACACCATCGCCGCCCTCTCAGGCGACTTCGCACTCGGCGCCGCGCTGCTGGACCGCGCGGTGCGGCTGAACGCCAATTACGCCGACGGCTGGATGCGCAGCAGCATGGTCCGCGTCTATGTCGGCGACTTCGATGGCGCGATCGTGCACGCGGAACGGGCGATGGCGCTCAGCCCGCAGGATCCGCGGATGTACATGTCGCTCTCGGCCCAGGGCTTCGCATGGCTGTTCCAGGGGCAGTTCGCCGAGGCGCTGCGCGCGGCGGAGCGGGCGCTGCAAACCCAGCAGCGACCTGAAATGGCGCACCGCATCCGCATCGCCGCGCTGTCCGCACTTGGCCGCGTGGACGAGATGCGAACCGCGGGGCGGGCCCTGATGGAGCAGATCCCTTCCTTCCGAATCCTTCGCTGGCGCGCACGTTCGCCCTTTAATCGCGATGGGCGATTCGATATGATGCAGAAAGCGTTGCAGGAAGCCGGCCTGCCAGACTAGATTTGATAAAATAAACTAATCGGTTCTGAAATAAAAAATCGATGATGAGCGGCGGTGCGTAATAACAAAAACATGAGGAGGTTCCAGCTATGCCAGAAGAAGAAGTGGTCCACCTGCGAGACCAAGATGGCCTCCTTCTTGTTCGCTTGAATGACAAGATCTACGCTAGACCAGGTTCGAAGCTCGCTCAGTTCGAGAAGAATTGGACCCCCGAAGGCCCCACCGAGTTGATTTCCGACTACTACAGCGATGTCTTCGACCGCTTCGAGAATGTCAAAGCGGTCTATATCAGCACTACGTGGCACATCTTCGACGCCGGGGGCTGACGGGCCACACCGACCGCGGGCCCGCCGTACACGTGCGAACCGTCCCCTGCTCGGTCGGCTGATGCTGGCGGTGCACCCCACGCGCGGCGACGAGCGGAAAGTCTGGACCGCTGGCACCCATCGCGGCGTGTCGCCGGCCGAGACTTTGGCGCGCCTGCTGCCCCTCGCCCCCGCCTTCGGCGTCTCGCGCGTCGCCAACGTCACCGGCCTCGACCATGTCGGCATCCCCGTGGTGATGGCCGTACGCCCCAACTCGCGCAGCCTCTCGGTCCACCAGGGTAAGGGCGCGACGCTGGAGGCCGCCAAGGCGTCGGCGCTCATGGAGGCGCTGGAGTGGTCCGCCGCCGAGGCGCCCGTCGGCGAACGCGCCTGGGTGGCCGTGGCCGCCGCCGGCCCCGCCGCCATCGCGCTGCCGGACCACCTCTGGCGCGGGCTCGCGCGCCCGGACGGCGCGATCCCCTGGCTGGCCGGCCACGACATCCTCGCGGACAGGCCGTGCCTGGTCCCGGAGGAGCTGGTGACCACCGACTTCACCCTGTCGCGCCAGTTGGAGTTCGGCTGGCTGCGCGCCACCAGCAACGGCCTTGGCGCCGGCAACACCATGGCCGAGGCGGTGCTGCACGCGTTGTGCGAACTGGTGGAGCGCGACGCCTTCGCACTCTGGCGCCAAGCGCCCGCCGCGGCGCAGGCTGCAACACGCATTGACCCCGCCGCCATGCCGGACGAGACGGTGGCAGGCCTGCTCTCCCGGCTCGATGCGGCAGCCATTTCAGTCGAAGCCTGGGACGTCACCTCCGACCTCGCCATCCCGTGCTTCCACGTGATCATCGACGACCGCCGTGCCCGCCCGCCCTTCCTCGGCCGGTTCGGCGGCGTCGGTTGCCACCCGAATGCCGGGGTCGCGCTGTGCCGCGCACTCGCCGAGGCGGCGCAGAGCCGGCTGACGCTGATCGCCGGCGCGCGCGACGATATCCCTCGCGAGGCCTACGCGCTGGTCGGCCGCCACCGCAGCCTGGCCAGCATGATCGTCCCCGAGGCCGGACCGCCGCCGGCAGGCGTCGCTTGGCATCGAGCCGCCTCCTTCGACACGCCGCATATCGACGCCGACCTGCACGCCACGCTGGCGCGGTTGGCCCAGCACAGCATCGCGCGCATCGTCGCGGTCGACCTGACCCGGCCCGACATCGGCGTCCCCTGCGTGCGGATGATCGCGCCGGACCTCGAGGGGATGGCGCACAAGCCCGGCTACCGGCCCGGGCCACGCGTGCGGGCGGCGCTGCGGCGATGGAGCTGATCGTCTTCGCCGGGCCAAGCCTCGGCCGCTTCGCCCCGTCGGCGGCGGCGCGCATCGACCTCCGCCCGCCGGCAGCCTGCGGCGACATCGCCCGCGCTGTCGCCCTGCGCCCGCGCGCCATCGGCCTGATCGACGGGCTGTTCGAGACCACCGCCTCGGTCTGGCACAAGGAGCTGGTGTTCGCGCTGGCCGAGGGCATCGCGGTGTACGGCGCAGCCAGCATGGGCGCTGCGGGCAGTAGAGCTGGCGCCGTTCGGCATGGTCGGAGTCGGCGCGGTGTTCGAGGGCTACCGCGACGGCCTCACCGAGGATGACGATGACGTCGCGTTGGAGCACGGCCCCGCCGAGCTCGGCTACCTGCCGCTCACCGAAGCGATGGTCAACGTCCGCGCCACCCTGACCATCGCGACGCGGGACGGCGTGCTGCTGCCCGAACCGGCCGCAGCCATCACCGCGATCGCCAAGGCGATGTTCTACAAGGACCGCACCTGGCCCCGCGTGCTGGCCGCCGCAGGTGCGCAGGGCCTCGCCGGAGCAGCAGCCCGGCTCCAGGCCTGGTTGCCAACCAACGTGGTCGACCTCAAGCGCGCCGACGCGCTGCTTCTGGTCGATCTGCTGCGCGCGCACACTATTCCGGTGTCGCCAAGGGGCTACAGACCGGTGCTGGCACATACGGCGTACTGGGAGGAACTGCGCCGACACGTTGGCTGCTGACGCCGGCAAAGCGGCTCGTGGTAGCACCATCCAAATCGGTGAAGCCGGTCCACAGACTGTTGGTCGGCGTGGCGTCCCGGTGCTGATCGGCGCGCCAAGCCTTTGATCTGACTGCCAACGGGGGCAGTCGGCGACTTCGTTTCTCAGGCGGGCTGAGCGTGACGCAAACAGTCATGGAGGTCGGCTACAACTCGATCGCGGCCTTCATCTGCGCCTTCGGCAGCGACCTGGCGCGTAGCCCCCAGGCCCACCTCCGCAGAGATACGTCGGAGCGACGACGACGCCGAGGCGAAGAAAGGTGAACCTGTACATCGCCTCGGCGGGCCCCTCCGTTGAGTCGATATCCTCCATGGGACAACACCGCCGCATTGCCGGTGGGCCATTTCAAGGGGCACGGACTATCCGACGCGAAAAGCGGTTCGGCATACCAGGGCCCAGGGGCTCGGCCCCTGGCGGGGCGCGGGGCAGCGCCCCCGGGCTGCGTCCCCTTGGCTTCCTGAAACCCTGCCCCCCGCCCCAAACCCTTCCCTAGAGCCGCCGCCCGGTGTAACCCCGGCGCGCAAGCTCCACAGGACGACCGCGATGACCGCCGAATTCCGTGCCGGCCAGTTGCAGCCGGAGGCTTCCAGCCCGCTTATTCTTGCGTTGCCGAAGGGGCGCATCCTGTCCGAGTGCGCGCCGTTGCTGGCGCATGCGGGGATTCGGCCGGACCCGGAGTATGCCGACGAGGACAGCCGCAGCCTGCGGTTCACCACCAACGACCCGGCGCTGGATGTGGTGCGGGTGCGCAGTTTCGACGTGGCGACGTTCGTGGCGTTCGGGGCGGCGCAGGTGGGGATTTGCGGCGCCGATGTGCTGATGGAGTTCGATTATCCGGAGATTTATGCGCCGCTGGACCTGGGCATCGGGGCGTGCCGGGTGTCGGTGGCCGAGCCGGTGGCGACGGCGGGGACGGATGATCCGCGCACCTGGTCGCGGGTTCGGGTGGCGACGAAGTATCCCAACATCGCGCGGCGGCATTATGCGGCGCGGGGGATTCATGCCGATGTGGTGCATCTGAACGGGGCGATGGAACTGGCGCCGGGGCTGGGGCTGACGCGGGTGATTGTCGATCTGGTGGCTACGGGGTCGACGCTGAAGGCGAATGGCTTGGTGGAGACGGAGGTGATCTCGCGCGTCACCAGCCGGCTGATCGTCAACCGCACGGCGCTGAAGACGCGGCCGGAGGAGATCGGGGCGCTGATCGCGCGGTTCCGGGCGGCGGTGGCGTCGCCCGGGGCGGCGTCGTGAAGCGGCTTTCGACGGCCGAGGCGGGGTTCGAGGCGGCGTTCGGCGCGCTGCTGGCGCAGGCGCGCGAGACGACGGCGCGGGTGGACGGGGCGGTGGCGGAGATCATCGCCGCGGTGCGGGCGCGCGGGGATGCGGCGCTGTGCGAGTACACGGCGCGGTTCGACCGGTTCGCGCTGGTGGCGGAGGATATCGCCATCGGGGCGGCGGAGATCGACGCGGCGGTGGCCAGCGTGCCGGCGGAGCTGATGGCGGCGCTGGATCTGGCGGCGGGGCGGATCGAGGCATTCCATGCGGCGCAGATGCCGGCCGACCTGCGGATGGAGGATGCGGCGGGGCTGACGCTGGGGATGCGCTGGGGGGCGCTGGATGCCGTCGGGCTGTATGTGCCGGGGGGCAAGGCGGCCTATCCCTCCTCGGTGCTGATGAACGCGCTGCCGGCGCGGGTGGCGGGGGTTGGGCGGATCGCGATGTGCGTGCCGACGCCGGACGGGGTGCTGAACCCGCTGGTGCTGGCGGCGGCGCGGCGGGCCGGGGTGAGCGAGGTGTATCGCGTGGGCGGGGCGCAGGCGGTGGCCGCACTCGCCTGGGGCACGGCGACGATCGCGCCGGTGGACCGGATCGTGGGGCCGGGCAACGCCTATGTGGCCGAGGCGAAGCGCCAGGTGTTCGGCCGGGTGGGCATCGACAGCATCGCCGGGCCGTCGGAGGTGGTGGTGGTGGCCGATGCCTCCAACGATCCGCGGCATGTGGCGGTGGACCTGCTGGCGCAGGCGGAGCACGACGAGGCGGCGCAATCCATCCTGATCACCGACGATGGCGGGTTCGCGGACGCGGTGGCGGCGGCGGTGGCGGCGGAAATTCCGACCCTGGCGCGGGCGGCGATCGCCGGGGCATCGTGGGACGCGCATGGGGCGGTGATCCTGGTGCGCGACTGGGACGAGGCGGTGGAGCTGGTCAACCGGCTGGCGCCGGAGCATCTGCAGATCATGCTGCCGGACCCCGAGGCGGTGTTCGCGCGCATCCGCCACGCCGGGGCGGCGTTCCTGGGGGCGTTCTGCCCGGAGGCGGTGGGCGACTACGTGGCGGGGCCGAACCACGTGCTGCCGACCGGGCGGACGGCTCGGTTTGCCTCGGGCCTGTCGGTGTTCGACTTCCTCAAGCGCACCACCTGGGTGCAGGCGGACGCGGCGGCGCTGGGGCGGGTTGGGCCGGCGGCGGTGGCGCTGGCTGAGGCCGAGGGGCTGCAGGCGCACGCCCGCAGCATAGCCCTGCGTCTCGGGCAGGGCGGGGGCCAGGGCGGCTTTGCTTGACGTTGGAGTATTCGGACATCATGTTGCGGGCCATCCCAATGACCGGCAAAGAGGCCTGATGTCCAAAGAAGACATGATCGAGTTCAGCGGCACGGTGATGGAGTTGCTCCCCAACGCCATGTTCCGCGTCAAGCTGGACAACGAGCACTCCATCCTGGCGCACACCAGCGGCAAGATGCGCAAGAACCGCATCCGCGTGCTGGCGGGCGACCGGGTGAATGTGGAAATGACCCCGTACGACCTCACCAAGGGGCGGATCACGTTCCGCTTCAAGTAGGCCGGCCGCTTTCCGTGGGCGGTTCAGAAGCCCGGCCGCCGCAGCACCTGGTGCTGGCGTCGGCCAGTCCGCGCCGGCTTGCCCTGTTGGCGCAGATCGGCGTCGTGCCAGACGCCGTCATTCCCACCGATATCGACGAGACCCCCGGCAAGGCCGAGGTGCCGCGCGTGCTCGCGCTGCGGCTGGCGCGCGCCAAGGCGCGGGCGGCGGTGCGGCCGGGCGCCTATACGCTGGCCGCGGATACCGTGGTGGCGGTGGGGCGGCGGGTGCTGCCGAAGGCGGAGACCGAGGCGCAGGCGCGGGCCTGCCTGGAGCTGCTGTCCGGCCGGCGGCACCTGGTGTTCACCGCCGTGGTGGTGGTGGCGCCCGACGGGCGGCTGGCCGAGCGGGTGTGCGACAGCGCGGTGACCTTCGCGCGGCTGACAGAGGCGCAGCTCCGCGCCTACCTGGCCGGCGGCGAGTGGCACGGCAAGGCCGGCGGCTATGCCATCCAGGGGGCGGCGGCGACGCATATCCGCTTCCTGTCCGGCAGCCATTCCAACGTGGTCGGGCTGCCGCTGTTCGAGACGGCGCAGTTGCTGCGCGGCCTGGGGTATCTGGCGCCGTGAGGATATTGGCCGCCGCCAGCCCCGGCGAGGTCCGGGTGGCCGCGGTGGGCGCGCAGGGGCTGGTGGATTACGCGATCTGGCGCCCGGGCGCGCCGGACGGGGTGGGCGACCTGCATCGCGGCCGGATCACCGCGCGGATGCCGGCGCTGGCCGGCGCGTTCGTGGCGCTGGCTGATGCGGATGGCTTCCTGCCGGACAGCGAGGGCGGCACCGTGCCGGAGGGCGGCGTGTTGGGCGTGCGCGTCACCCGCGCCGCCCAGGGGGGCAAGGGGCCGCGGCTCAGCGCCCGGCTGGAGCCCGCCGAGCAGGCCCTGGTGGGCAGCGGTCCGCCGGCCCTGCTGCGGCGCGGCCCAGGGGCCGTGGAGCGGCTGGCGGCGCTGCATGCGGATGTAGAAGAGGTGCTGGTCGACGATGCCGCCCTGGCGGCGCTGCTGCGGCCCGTGCTGGGCACGCGGCTGAAGCTGGTGCGGGCGGCGTTCGACGAGGCGGTGGAGACCGAGGTGGCGGCGCTGGCCGAGCCGGGGGCGGCGCTGCCGGGCGGGGCGGCGATGTCGGTGTATCCCACGCCTGCGCTGACCGCGATCGATGTGGACCTGGGCGCCGGGGCGGCCGGGCGGCGCGGCAAGGGGGCGTCGCACGATGCCGCCAACCGGGCCGCGTTGCCGGAGCTCGCGCGGCAGATCCGGCTGCGCAACCTGGGCGGACCGATCGTGGTGGACCTGGCGGGGCTGTCGCCGAGGCGCCGGGCCGCGCTGGCGCCGGTGCTGGCGGCAGCCCTGGCCGACGACCCGCTGCGGCCGCGCCTGCTGGGCTTCACCGCGCTGGGCCTGGCCGAAATCCTGCGCCCGCGGGTCCATCCGCCGCTGCACGAGCTGCTGGCCGGCCCGCATGCCGCCGGCCTGGCCGCGCTGCGCCGTGCCGCCGCCGAGATGGCCGCCGCTCCGGCGTACGCGCTCGCCCTGCGCGCCGCGCCTGCGTTGGTGACCGCGCTGCGCGCCGACCCCGAGGCGCTGGCAGCCCTTGCCGGCCGCACCGGACGCACCATGGTGATGCATGAGGACCCGGCGCTGGCACCACGCGGCTGGGTGCTGGAAGAGACACGCCATGGTTGAGCCGCGCCCCTCGCCCTGCCCGGTCTGCCGCAAGCCATCCACCGCGCGCACCCGGCCGTTTTGCAGCGTCCGCTGCGCCGATATCGACCTGGGTCGCTGGTTCACCGAGAGCTACGCCATCCCCGGCCCGCCGCCAGAGCGCGACGATCCGGCGCCGGATGACGAGGCATAGCACCGAATGACAATTTGACGGGTTGATCCCCGGCTCTGGCTGGGCTATCTCCCCCGCCTCCAACGTGCTTCGTGCGTTCGCCCAGGTAGCTCAGTTGGTAGAGCATGCGACTGAAAATCGCAGTGTCGGTGGTTCGAATCCGCCCCTGGGCACCATAGCTCCCGAGAAACTAACGGGACCAAATGGTTATCTGATATCAAGGACTTCCACCTCGCCGCCTGATACACAGGAGCGGGGCACAATGGTCCTCAGGATAGCCAGACCGATGAAGCGCCCGGAGTCCTCGTTCATCATGTTCCGCGAGCGGATACCCACCGATGTAATGTCCAAGGCTGCCGGCCTTGCTGGCGGCGATGCAGCACACCGGGCCGTAGGAGTTGCAGATCGTGCGCCGCTGCGACAAGCACCGCTTCGTCGTCTTGCCCAAACGATGGATCGTTGAACGCACACTGGGCTGGATCAGCCACCACCGCAGGCTGGCGCGCGACTATGAGCGCCACATTCCCACCGCCGCCGCGTTCGTCCGACTCGCCATGATCCGCATCATGCTCCGCAGGCAGGCAAGATACTCAACGTAGATTCAAACTTTCCGGATCGGCTCTTAGGGATCGGGGTACTGCACAACCGGGTGATCGCTGAAGTCTGATCGATGACTGCACCAGGAGGAATCTCATGCCGGAAGTTTATATATATGGTTGAAGGCCGCACGAAGGACCAGAAGCGCGGGTTGATACAGGACATCACGCAGTCCGTCGTGCAGCGCCTGCAGGTCGATGCGGCGAATGTGATGGTGCAGATCATCGAATCGTCGCGCGATAACAAGGCGAAAGGCGGCGTGCTTTTCAGCGAGCGCAGCTGACGGCCGCACGGATCGGTCCGCGGGGCGCCACTCCGGTGTTGGGAGTGGCGATCTGCGATCCGTGCAGGGTCAGGCCAAGACGCGTCGCGCGAAGTCGCCTAGTTCCTGAGAAAAGCGCTTAGGCGCCTCGAAGAACGGGGAATGGCCGATGCCGGGATAAACCGAGAGCGTGGCCTGCGGGAAGATCTCGGCGGCGTAGTGGGCGACGGCCAGCGGGACGAGGCCATCCTGGTCGCCGATGGTGACGAGAACTGGCGTGGCGATGCCGCGCAGTGCTGCTTCCGGCTGGTCTGGGCGGGCATTCACGGCGGCACGGACCGGCGGCGGGACGAGCATGTTGTAGGCAAGCATTTCCTGGAAGCTTTGCTCGTCCGGTTGGATGATGAAGCAGCGACGCAGGAACTCTCGGGTTGCGGCGATGTTTTCGGATAGGTCGGGGCCGTTCATCAGGGGGCGCAGGGCCAACCCGCCGCGCCCGCGCAGCTCGGGCCGGGGGGAGATGCTGGAGCCGACGAGATTGAGGCCGGCGATCCGGGCGGTGCCGTACAGGGCAAGGTAGTCGAGCGCGATGCGCCCGCCGAACGACCAGCCGACCAGGACGGCGCGCTCGATGCCGGCGGCGTCGAGCACCGCGGCGATGTCGTCCGCCCAGGGCCGGGCGTGGTTGTAGCGTGCGGGATCGAGTGGCTTGTCCGAGCCGCCATGGCCGCGGACATCGAAGGTGATCAGCCGGAAGTCGCGGGCGAGCGGGCCGCGGAGCTGGCGCAGCCAACTCAGGTGGCACTGGCCGAAACCGTGGACCAATAGAATGGCGGGGCCGGCCGGATTGCCCCAGCTCTGCGCGGCCAGGCGCACGCCGTCGGGTGCGGTGACGGTGAAGGCCTCGGCCTCGCCCGGGCGTGCCAGGGCTTCGCCGTGCGGCAGTTCGGCGAAGCTTGTAGTCGTGTCTGTGTTCATGATCGTCCGGGTGAGTGTAGAGGGGCGAGCGGCGGGCGTCGATTGCCGGTGCAAGCGCCGGCGCGTGGGGCGCCGGCGCCAGCTGACGCGTCAGACGAGCTTGCCAACATGCTGCTCCAATAGACCCCAGGCCTCACTGCCGAGCTTCTGACTCCAATCCTTATAGAAGCCGGACGAGCTGAGCTGGGTGCGGAAGCTCTCGGGTGACGTGTCGTTGAAGACCATGCCCTTCTGCTCCAGTTCGCCCCGGACGCCGCCGTTGAGCTTGGCGATGTCGACGCGCTGGGCGATGGCGGTTTCATTGAGCGCGTCGGCGGTGATCTTCTGCAGATCGGGCGGCAGGCGCTTCCAGGCGGCGGCGTTGCAGCAGATCCAGTAGCCGTCCCACACATGATTGGTCATCGAGACGTACTTCTGTACTTCGTAGAGCTTGCCGGCGGTGACTTGCGACAGAGGGTTCTCCTGGCCGTCGACAACATGTGTTTGCAGCGCCGAGTAGACTTCGCCGAACTGCATGCCAACCGGGGCGGCGCGCAGCGCGCGGAAAATGGCGACCAGGCTGGGGGCGATCGGCACGCGCAGCTTCAGGCCTTCGAAATCCTTGGCAACCTTGACCTGGCGGTTGCTGGTTGTGGTCTGGCGGAAGCCGAGATCCCAGATCTTCTCCATCGGCACCAGATTGGTTTTGGCCATGACCTGTTGGCGCACATAGGCCCCGAGATTGCCGTCCATCGCCTTCCAGACATGGTCGTAATCCGGCCAAACGAAGCCCATCGCCGGTGTGGCGGCGAGCGGCAGGATGGTGGAGAGAATCTGGCCGGTGGGCTGGCAGAACTGGATGGCGCCGCTGCGCGCTTGGGAGAGGATGTCGTTATCGCCGCCGAGTTGGCTGTCTGGGAAGACCTGGAACTCCATGCGGCCCTTCGAGGCTGCCTTGATCTTTTCGCCGGCCTCCATCAGCCGGGTGTTGAAGGGGTGGTTCAGTGGCGTGCTGGTGCCGATCTTGTAGACGAACTCGGCCGCGTGGGCGCGGCGGATGAGGGCAGGCAGGGTGAGCGCGGTGGCGGCGGCGCCGGTGAAGAGGCGGCGGGTGATGGGCATGGACAGGTCCTCCTTTGATTGTTGTGTGGTTGGGTGCGGCCGGCGGAGACGCCGTCAGACCAGCACAGTGGTGATCCAGGGGATGGCGGCGACCACCAGCAGCCCCAGGAACAGCGCCAGGATGTAGCGGCCGATATGCGGCAGCCCCTCGTCCGGATTCGCGCCGCCGATGGCGCTGGCGACGTAGTAGCCAACCCCGAATGGCGGCGAGAACAGGCCGATCCCCATACTGAGGACGGCGACGATGGCGTAGTGGATCTCGTTGACGCCGAGCTGCTGCGCGATCGGGAACAATAACGGACCCATCAGCACGATTGCCGGAATCCCCTCCAGCACGCTGCCGAGCACGATGAAGATGAGGATCGAGACCAGCATGAAGGACAGGCCGCCGCCGGGGATCGTCTCGATCCAGTGGGCGAGGCCGCGGGAGACGCCAGTTTGGGTGATCGCCCAGGCCATGGCGGTGGCCGCACCGACGATGAGCAGGATGGCGCCGGTGAGGTTCACCGTCCGAACCAGCATGGGGACGAGGTGCCGCCAGTATGATTCGCGATAGACCAGTGCGCCGACCACCAGGGCGTAGACGATGCCGATGGTGGAGACCTCGGTGGCGGTGGCGATGCCCCCGACGATGGCGTAGCGGATGACGAATGGCAAGGCGAGCGCAGGAGCGGCGACGAGCAGGCTGCGCAGCACCTCGGCCGACGCAGCCCGCGGCAGGACGGGCACGGTGCTGCGCCGGGCGCGGAACCAGACCACCGCGCACAGGATGATACCGCCCACGAGACCCGGCAGCAGCCCGCCGGCGAACAGCGAGGCGATGGAGACGCCGGTGACTGAGCCAATCGTGATCAAGATCAGGCTTGGCGGGATGGTCTCGGTCTGTGCCCCGGTGGCCGCGAGCAGGGCCACCAGGTCGCCGCGTGAGACGCCACGCTTGATCATTTCGGGAAACAGCACCGGGGCGATCGCGGCCATGTCGGCTGCCTTGGAGCCAGAGATGCCGGAGACCAGGTAAATCGCGGCGATCAGCACATAGGACAGACCGCCCTTGATGTGGCCGAGCAGGTTGGCGAGGAAGCCGACCATCACCCGCGCCATGCCGGTGACCTCGATTAGCAGGCCGAGAAAGACGAAGAGCGGGATAGCCAGCAGCACCGGGCTGGTCATGCCGGCATCCATCCGCGAGATCAGCACCGAGAGCGGGATGTAGGTGGTCAGCCCCAGATAGCCGAGTGTGACCAGCGCGAAGGCATAGGCGATCGGAATGCCGGTGAAGACGGTGAGCGCGGTGCCGCCAAGGAAGAAGATGGCGAGGTTGACGTTGCCGATGGCGGAGAGCATCGGTGCGAGCAGCATGAGGCCGGCGAACAGTCCGGCCACGATGGCCAGGGCGGCAAGATCTAGCGCCTCTGGCCTGCGGCGGATGCGCAGCAGCATCGAGATCAGCATCAGCGCGATGCCGGCCGGCATCGCCGCTGCCCGCCAGGCCATCGAGAGATCGACGGTGATCAGCGTGACCGGCGTTTCGGTCTGTACATATTCAAGCGCCGGCAGCAGGATGATGGCGAGGAAGGCGAAGATCGCGAAATCCGAGACGCGTTCCAGCAGCAGGCGTATCCGGCTGGGGGCGCGATTGACCAGGGCCGACATGCGCATGTGCCCGCCCTCGCGCAGTGCCAACACCGCGCCGAGCATCGCCAGCCACAGGAACACCACCGAGGAGAGTTCATCGCACAGCACGAGCGGGTTGCCGAAGACGTAGCGGGCGGTGACGTTGGTGAGCAGTAGCCCGATCTCGACCACCAGCGCCACGGCGCCTGTATAGGCGATGATGTGGCCGAGCGCGCGATCGATCCAGGCTAGGGGGCTGGCGGGTCGCAGTTGCGGCACGGTATGCGCGGACATGAACGTTTCCTCTGGCATTCGTCTTGTGAGTCTTTTTGGCGCGCCGAGGCTCGTCGGCTTGCGTAGTAGGTTGGGCGGAGGCATGGGCCTGTCAGCGCGTGATGGTAACCTCTGCGGTTCCGAAGCCGGTGAACGTGATGGCGATTCTGTCGCCTGGGCTTGCGAAGTTCAGGCCAGTATAGGTGCCGGTGGTGATGAGCTGCCCAGTGGCGATGCCGGTGCTGTTACGCAGCGCGTTGGCCAGGGCCACGGCGGGGATGATCGGGTCGCCAGTTGGATGGCCGGCGGTTTTGCGCACTACGATCGTGCCGTTGATGCATAGCGTGGCTTCCAACTGCGAAAGATCGGTGCCGCGCCAATCATGCCGCCGCGTGCCGAGGATATAGGCACCGTTCGACATGCAGTCTGCCGTGCGGTCCAGCAGCGGCGTGCCGGCATAATCTGTGAAGCGGGAGGCGACGATCTCGATGCCGACGACCGCGATGCTGGCGGCAGCGACATCGTCTGGCCCATACTCGGCAGCGCGCGGAGGCAGCGGGCGGGCGAACAGGAAGCCGATTTCGCCCTCGATCCCGAGCAGCGGCACATCCTTGGCGGGGATGCTGGCCGGGCTGGGGAATAGGCACGAGCCGAGGATGACGCCGCGCATGACCTCGTGCTGCGGGGTTATGGCGACCTTCCAGCCGGCGACGCGGTCGCCGAGGGCTGCGACGGTTGCGTCCTGCGCCGCATGCGCCTCGGCCAAGCTGGCTGGGTTGCTGCCTGGCGGCAGGGCGGCGATGCGGGTACGACTTCGACGTGCCGTGACGAGTGCGGCGACGGCAGCATCCAGCGCCCCGGGTTGCATTCCTGGCAGCATCACACCGGCGCCAGCATACGGATCGGTACGCCATCAAGGAACGCAATCACGTTCTCGATGCTCTGGCGGTAGAAGTCCTGGAAGGTTGCCACCGTGCCGTAGCCGAGATGAGGCGTGAGCACGGTGTTCGGCAGACGGCGGAATGGATGGTCCGCCGGCAGCGGCTCATGCGCGTAGACATCCAGTGCAGCTTGGATGCGGCCGGTCTCGAGTGCGGCGATGAGCGACGGCTCGTCGACCAGCGGCCCGCGCGAGGTGTTGATCAGCAGCGCTCCCGGCCGCAGGCGCGCGAGTTCGGCCGCACCGATCAGGCCGCGTGTGCGGGCGGACAGCACGAGGTGCAGGCTGACAACATCACTCTCGGCCAGCAGCATGTCTTTGTCCACCCACTGCACACCGGCGGTGGCGGCGGCCTCCTCGGTGAGGTTCTGGCTCCAGGCCAGCACTTTCATGTCGAGCGCAATGCCGTAGCGCGCCATCAGGCGGCCAAGTTTGCCTAGCCCAATGATGCCGAGCGTTTTGCCGGCCAATTCATACCCGGGCGCCACGTCGGTCTGGAAGCGGCCCTGGCGCATGCTGGCGTCGGCGCGGGCGATGTTGCGTGCGCCGGCCAGCATCAGGCCTAGAGCCAATTCGGCGGTGGCGGTGCCGCTGCCGCCGCCGTCAGTGACGGTGATGGTGACGCCTTGGGCGCGCAGGGCGTCCATGTCGACCGCGGCGGCGCGGTGGCCGGTGAGACTGAACAGCCGTAGGGCTGGGAGCCGGCGAACCAGGCTGGCGGGGAAAGCCGTGCGCTCACGCATCGCCATCAGCACGTCGAACTCGCTCAGCCGAGCCGCGAGCGTGTCTTCGTCTTGTGGTTGATCGCGAAAGAAGCGGATCTCGGCGCGGGTGGCGAGCGCAGCCCAGTCGGCGCTTTGCTCGGCGATGCCCTGCCAGTCGTCCAGCACAGCGATTTTTGTCATCAACGAGTCTCCTTGCCTCGGGGCGATCCCGCCGCTGCGTGGGTGTACGCCCGCCGGTCGGGATGCGATCAGGCGGCGAGCAGGTGCCTCGATCCGGCGAGGATGACCTCGTTGATCCAGGCGTACTGCATGAAGTCCTCGCGCACCCGCTTGCCGGCGGCGCGGATCGCCGTGCTTGCGGTCTCCACCGCCGCGCGCACTTCGGCATGGCCTGGGTCGCCCGGATGGCCAAGCGCCTGAGCCAGGTCCATCATGCCGAAGCTCAGGTAGTCGACGCCCTCCACGGCTGCGAGCTTGCCCGCAGCCTCGATGCCGGCGATGCTCTCGATCATCAGGCACAGCGAGGTGGCGGCGTTGCATGCGCGCAGATGGGCCGGCCGGTCGGCGATCGCGAGGAAGCTCGGGCGGCTGCCGCCGAATGAGCGCTGGCCGAGCGGGGCGAAATAGGTCGCCTCGATGACCTCACGCGCCTGCTCCACCGTTTCGATGTGGGGCACCACGACGCCGCACATGCCGCGATCCAGGAAACGGGTGATGGTGGCGCCGGCAGCGTCTGGCACCCGGGCGATGACGGTGATGCCGTGCAGTTCGGCGGCGATGCAGGCGGCCTCGATGTCGTGCGCGTCGAAGCAGCCGTGCTCGCCGTCAATATAGATGAACTCGACATCACGGGCGAGCAGTTCGATGACGCTGGGGGCCGCGAAGGTCATGTGGACGCCACGGATCCGGCTCCCATCCTGGGCAGCCTGCTTGACGACATTATGTGCGGGCACGGGCGTTCCTCGTTTTCTGCGTTGGCGACGAGATTAGCGCGACCCGTCGCATCGGAAAAATTGGAAGTTATGCGGACATATGATAGGAATTTCCTATGTCGCTGACACTCGCGCAGATCCGCACCTTTGACAGCATCGTCCGACTCGGCAGCTTCCAGGCGGCGGCCCGCGAGCTAGGGCTGACCCAGCCGAGCATCTCGCAGCGCATCCGCGAGTTGGAGGCGACGCTCGGCACCACCCTGTTCCTCCGCCACGGGCCGCGCGTGAGCTTGACGACGGAAGGGTTTGCACTGGTCGACCACGCCCGCCGGTTGCTGGATGATGCCGGCTCGGTGGTGGCGCGGTTTCGCGAGCGCGATCCGCTGCGGGGTTTGCTGAGGCTCGGGCTGAACGAGAGCTTCGCCTTAGTTTGCCTGCCGGATTTGCTGCAGCGACTGGAGGCCGAATATCCCAATCTCAAGACCGCGATCCATGTGGGCGACACGGCGGAGGTCAGCCGGCTGTTGAACGAACGCCGCCTGGACGTTGGTATCGTCTCGCTGCCGGACCTGGAGCCGCATGTGCACGCCCAGCCGATCGGCATAAACCAACTTGGCTGGTTCGCCGGATGCGATATCGATACGGGCCGCCGCCCGCTGTCGCCGGTGACGTTGTCGCGCCATCACTTGATCATCGGGCCCCAGAGCGCGCGGCTCTATGCGACGGCGATGTCCTGGTTCTCCCAGGCGGCGGTGACGCCCCCGCTGGTCAGCATGTGCAACAGCACTCCGGTGACCATTCGTATCATTCTCGCGGGCCGGGCGATCGGGTTGGTCCCGGTACGGTTGATGCAGGAGCATCTGGCTCGACATGAGGTGAGACAGGTGGCGGTAACCCCCGCGATGGGTGGGCACCGGGTTTCGCTGTGCTATCAGGCAAGTGAGTTCGGACCGAAACTTCAGCAGGTGTTGGATGTGATACGATCGCTGATTGCGGAACGACGGGTTTTTACGTGAGGGTCGGCTTGCCGCGAAACTGGCCGCCGGCGATGGCCAGCAGCATCACCCCGCCGTCCGAGGTCAGCCGGGCGCCATCGAACGCTGCGGTGACTTTCTTGCGCCCCACCGCAGGAAAGGCCAATCGCAGACAGGTATCGTCGGGCTTGGCGGGTGCGGCTCGGCATGAATGCGTGAAGAGGGATGGTGTCGACACCCATTCCCTAAACGCTATCAATGCGTTGAGCCACGTCCGCCAGCGAATCCCCGACATGCGGTGAATAAGACGGGATAGGTTGGTTCCACTTTTTGCTGAAGCGTGGCGACGCCGCTTGGGCAAACTCGCTTCGACTCGACGTAGCGCTCGAGTTCCCGCTCGTTCACCCGCGAGGCCGCGCGATTGTCAATATCCGGCAAGCAAGCCAGGATCCACGGCTGAGCATGCTGATCGGCGCCCAAGCTCGCCGATGACTGACAAGGATTCCGATGACTGACAAGGATAAGGTTCCCAATCTATCAATAGACGCATCTTATAATCTGATCAGAGCGGGCCGTGGGCCTGTCTGATAAATCGATCGATGAATCGCCGATAGATTTCATATATCGCCGATAGATTTCATATTGAGAAATTTCGAATCACCGTTTTGTGAATTTTCACATCATTAAGAGATGTTAAACCAATTCAACTCCGCTGAGGTTCGGTTTAGGCTAGCGGCAGCTCGAGTGCGCTCGACGAGCAACCGACCGGTCTGGGAGGGCAGCATAGCGTGCCGGTTCAGAACCCTGGGCGGTGCGACCGCATCGCGATCGCACTGTTATCGTTGATCTTGTTGCTGGCGCCGCCATATGCCATTGCCATGGCGCAGACGCCATTCCGGCCGTTGCCGCCCCCACCCCAAGGCACGCCGATCCCCCAGATCGCGCCGCGCGCCGCACCCGATGTCGGGCCGGGACTGGACACCAGCGGCGGTGCAGCCGCCGCAGCCGCACCCAGCGGCGTCATGGCGATCCGCGGCATGGCGATCGACGGCGCCACCGCGTTCCCGCCTGACACCCTGCAACGCATCGTCGGCGATCTCACCGGCCCGGCGGTTTCGCTGGCACGGGTCGAGGCGGCGCGCGCCGGCCTCCTGGGGCTCTATCGCGATGCCGGCTACACGTTCACCACGGTCGATGCGGTGCTGCGTGCCGATGGCGTGCTGCATTTCGTGGTCGGCGAGAGCCAGGTGACGGAGGTTCTGCTGGACGGAGATATTGGACCCGCCGGGGCGCAGGTGCTTCGCTTCCTCAACCACCTCAAGGCCGTGCGCCCGCTCGATGTCGCGAGCCTGGAACGGTGGCTGCTGCTGGCGAAGGATATCCCCGGCGTCACCGTCCGCCCGGTGCTGCGCCCCTCCGGCACCGGCCCCGGCGCGCTGACCCTGGTGGCGCAAGTCAGCCGCCAGCCGATCTCCGGCTACGTCACCGCCGACAACCGCGCCGCCGGCCTCAACGGGCCGGAGCAGGCGCTCGGCGTCGTGCAGTTCAACAGCTTCACGTCGCTCGGCGAACGCACCGAATTGTCGCTGTTCGGCGCTGCCCGGTTCAGCCAGATCTTCGGCCAGGCCTCCACCGAGTTCTTCGCCGGCGACTCCGGCCTGCGCATCCGACTCTACGCCGGCCACGGCGCCGCCCAGCCTTCCGGCGTGCTCGGCGGCATCGGTTATCTCGGCGAGACCACCATCGCCGGCGCCGGCGCCAGCTACCCGCTGCTCCGCCGCCGCGCCTACAGTCTCAGCCTGGAAGCCGGGTTCGACCTCATCGAGGCCGACACCGACATCGACGGCCCCGGCGGCAGCACCACCCGATTGTCCCACGACGCCCTGCGCGTCGCCCGCATCGGCGCGGTGGGCGCGCTCTACGACCAGTGGCTCGGCGACACCCATTCCGGCGCCAACCAGGTCACCCTGCGCCTCTCGCAGGGCATCTCGGCGTTCGGCGCCTCCAGCAACGCCCGCACCGGCGCCGATATCGGCTTCACCAAGATCACCTTCGACGCCACGCGGGTGCAGACCCTGTTCTCCCCCTGGTCCGGCGCCACCCTGGCGCTGCAGACCACGCTCGCCGGCCAGTGGAGCAACGACGTGCTGCCCCTGGCCGAGAAGTTCTACCTCGGCGGCGGCCGTCTCGGCCGCGGCTTCTACGCCGGCCAGGTCACCGGCGACAGCGCGCTGGCCGCCTCGGTAGAACTGCAGCTCGCCACCTCCTACAGCACCACCCTGTTCGGCGCGGCACTGGAACTCCAGCCGACCTACTACGCGTTCTACGACTGGGGCCAGAGCTTCGAGAGCCGGGCCGTGGATGCCAACCGCCGGCTGCAATCCTGGGGCATCGGGGTCCGCGTGCCGGTGAACGACCGCTTCGAGCTGCAGTTGGAAGGTGCCCATCGCGTCACCCGCCGGCCCGGCGGCGCCGGCTCGCCCAGGCTGCAGGCCGACGCCGTGTTCTGGCGCGCGCTGGCCCGGTTCTAGAGCGAGCGGCCGTCCCTCGGGCAAGGCCGCCTCGCTCCGACGTTCGACGGCTCGCATGAGCCAGCCCTCCGGCGCCGCCGCCAGGGTTGATCACGCGCCACGGTGCGGCAAAGGAGTTGCGGCCATGAAACTGTGCCCCCGACTGCGGAGCGCGCATCTGCGGATCGCCCTGCTGCACGGCAGCATGCTCGTCGCCCCCGCGCTGCTGCTCGCCCAGCACCGCGCCGCCGCCCAGGCGCTGCCCGCGAACGCCGCCCCGCAGGGCGGCCGGGTCGTCGGCGGCGCCGCCACCATCGGCCAGGGCCCGGCCACCACCACCATCACCCAGTCCACCGACCGCGCGGTGATCGACTGGCGCAGCTTCGACGTCGGGCGCGACCACAGCGTGCAGTTCCGGCAGCCCGCCACCACCTCGATGACGCTGAACCGGGTGACCGGGCCCGACCCCTCCGTCATCGCCGGCCGCATCACCGCCAACGGCGGCATCGCGCTGATCAACCAGTCCGGGGTGGTGTTCGCCGGCGGTTCGCAGGTGCAGGCGCAGTCGGTGATCGTCTCCACCAACGACATCGCCAACGCCGGCTTCATGCGCGGCGGCGCCATGGTGTTCGACCGGTCGGGCAAACCGAGCGCCCGCATCGAGAACAACGGCAGCATCACCGCCCGCCAGGCCGGCCTCGCCGCCCTGGTGGCGCCACAGGTGGCCAATCACGGCGTCATCGCCGCCCGGATGGGCACCGTGGTGCTGGCCGGCGCCACCCAGCAGGTGATCGACCTCAACGGCGACGGCCTGGTGTCCTTCCAGATCACCGGCGCCGTCCGCACCCCGCCCGCCAATGGCGCCGCCCTGGTCGCCAACACCGGCAGCGCGCGCGCCGATGGCGGCACCGTGCTGATCACCGCCGCCGCCGCCGACGGCATCGTGCAGAACCTGGTGCGGGCGGGCGGCAGCATCGCCGCCGGCACCGACCCCGCCACCGGCCGCACCGGCACCGTGCTGCTGTCCGGCACCGGCGGCAGCATCATCATCGAGGGCAGCGTGGCCGCCACCGGCACCGCCCCCGGCACCACCGGCGGCCGCATCGCCGCCACGGCCAACCGCGTGCTGGTCGCCGGCACCGCCCGCATCGACGCCTCCGGCCGCGCCGGCGGCGGCGGCATCGCCATCGGGGTGAACGGGCCCACCGTCGCCGATCGCACCGGCATCGCCGCCGGCGCCGTCGTGCATTCGGATGCGACCCGGGCCGGCAAGGGCGGCCAGGTCGTGGTGCGCGCGCGGCAGGCCACCGCGATGGCCGGCACCGTCACCGCGCGCGGCGGCCCGCAGGGCGGCGATGGCGGCACCGTGGAGGTCTCGTCGGGCGGCGGGCTGCAGCTCACCGGCGCCATCGACGTCTCGGCCGTCGCCGGCACGCTCGGCCAAGTGATCATCGACCCGCAGTTCCTCACCATCGTCGCCGACGCCGACCCGCGGGTGAACGTCACCAGCGGCGACCTCGCCGACCTCATCCTGGCCAACGCCGACGCCCCTACCGACGCGTTTCTCGGCGCCGGTCAGGTCGGCGCGATCACCGGCAACCTGGTGCTGCAGGCCACCGACAGCATCACCGTCGGTGCCGCCATCACCAAGCCGCTGGGCGGCCTGGCGCTGGAGACCGGCGGCACGCTGACCATCAACGCGCCGGTGGTGCTCGGCGCCGGCGACCTCACCCTGTTCGGCCGCATCATCGCGCTGAACGAGCTGGTGCAGGTGTCCAACGCCGCCACCGTGCTGCTCGACCACGCCGGCAGCGACTTCCCCAGCAGCGTCACCGAGGCCGGCGCCGGCCGCATCACCGCGGGCACGCTGACCCAGGGGCGGCTCCTCTTCGACGACATCACCCTCGGCGGCGCCAACCTGGTGGGCCAGATCATCGACCTGCGCGCCCTCAACACCGTGCTGTTCAACAACACCCAGTCGCTGCTGGTCAGTGGCACGGTGAGCGGCAGCGGCGCGGTGTCGATTGACGTGCGCGGCGGCGACCTCTCGCTCACCGGGCTGGTCAGCTCGGCCGGCGCGGCGCAGCTGCGCGCCAGCGGCGGCATCACCCTGGCCGCCGCCGGGCAGGTCGATGCCGCCGGCATCTCGCTGGCCGCCGCGTTCGATTTCACCGCCGGCACGGTCGCCCTGGCGAATCCCGGCGGCATCACGATGAACGGCCTGCTGCTCAGCTTCTCGGACGGCGGCATCGAGACCATCCAGCTCGCCGCCGGCGCCGGCGGCATCACCCAGGGCACCGGCTACCTGCAGGGCAGCACGCTCACCGTGCGGAGCGGCGGCGACGCCAGCCTCGCCAGCGTGCAGCCGGTGTTCGACGGCAGCAACCAGCTGCTGGCGCTTGGCCCCTCCAGCGTTGCCGGCAATTTCAGCCTGGCCGCCTACAACATCGGCTCCGGCGGCACCATCGGCCTGGGTGGCGACCTCGCACTGATCGGCGACATCGCCGCCGGCGGCACGCTCGGCCTGCGCGCGATCGACAGCGGCCTCACCCAGCAATCCGGCTCGCGCCTGTTCGCCGCCCGGCTGGACGCCACCGCGGTGAACACCGGCGGCCTTACCCTGGCCGGCGACAACCAGGTGGCCAGCCTCGGCGCCCTCGCCGGCACCGCCATCACCTTCCGCAACGTGGTCGGCCTCGCGGTCGCCGGCCCGGTGCAGAGCGGCGGCGGGCTCGCCATCACGGTGGCCGGCGGCAACCTCACCGTCGACGGCCTGGTCTCCGCGGTGGACACCACGCTGCTGCTGCGGGCCTCCGGCGATGTCGCGGTCTCCGCCACCGGCACCGTCACCACCTTCGGCAGCAGCACGCTGGGCGGCATCTCCATCCTGGCGGCGGCGCCCGATTCCGGCTTCGACGCGACCCTCCCCGGCGGCGTGCAGCTTGCCGGCGGCATCGCCACCGGCTTCGGCCGGCTGTCGATCGGCGCCGGCACCGGCGGCATCGTGCAGGGCGGCGGCCAGATCCTGGCCAGCCAGCTCACGCTGCAATCCGGCGGGGCGGCGCTGCTCAACGGGGCCGGGGCCGGCAGCCCGAACGCCATCACCGGGGCGCTGCTGGATGTCAGCGCCGCCGGCGATTTCGCCCTCGACAACGACGGCACCGCCCTCGTCGTCGCCGGCCAGGTGGCGGCGGCCAACATCCTGCTGCGCACCACCGCGGCGATCGGCCTCGGCCAGTTCTGCGACACCATCGCCACCGTCTGCGTGCCGGTGCCGGCGACCCTTAACGCCGGTGCCGGCCGCGTCTCGCTGCAGGCCGGCGGCATCGTGTTCGGCAATCCCGCCAACAGCGTCACCGGCGGACTGGTGGAGATCGCCCCGGCCACCCCCGAGAACCTGCTGGCCGGCGGGGCGGCCGGCAGCACCGTGGCCGGCGCGCTCAGCGTCAACCAGGACGTGCTGACCCGCATCACCGCGCAGACCCTGCGCCTCGGCGCCACCACCGGCATCGCCCCCACGCCCGGCGGGACCACCGCCAGCACCGTGCAGGTCGTCGCCCCGCTGGCCTTCGCCGGGACGCTCGACCTGCGCAGCCTCGGCGACATCACCCAGGCCGGCGGCGCGGCGCTGACCATCGGTACGCTGACCGGCATCGCCGGCGGGGTGATCACCCTGGCCGACCCGGCGAACAGCATCGGGGCCGTCGGCGACCTCTCGGCGGCCGGCGACATCGCGCTGACCGTCGCCGGCGCGATGAGCCTGACGGGCCTGCTGTCGGCGCCCGGTCAGACGGTGGCGCTGATCGCGACCACCGGCATCGCCGAGACCGGCGCCGGCCGCATCGCCGCCGGCACCCTTGCCGCCACGACCGGCGGCGACATCCTGCTGGCCGGCGCCAACCAGGTCGGCCAGCTCGACGCCTCCAGCGCCGCCGGCAATCTCACCTTCAACGACGATCTCGCCTTCACCGTGCCGGCCGGCGCCACCGTGCAGGCGGACGGCACGCTGAGCCTGGCCACCCCCGCCGCGCTCACCCTGGCCGGCCAGCTCAACGCCGCCAGCGTGGTGCTGGCGGCGGCCGGCGGCATCGCCGAGACCGGGGCGGGGGCGATCGCCGCGCCCGTGCTGGCGGTGGCCAGCTCCGGCGGCGACATCGCGCTCGGCGGCGCCAACGCGGTCGAGCAGCTCGGCGGCTCCAGTGCCGCCGGCAACCTCGCCTTCAACGACAGCCTCGCCCTCACCGTGCCGGCCGGCGCCACCGTGCAGGCCGGCGGCGCGCTGAGCCTGAGCACGGCGGGCTCGCTCACGCTGGCCGGCCAGCTCGCCGCGGCCAGCGTGGGGCTGATCGCGGTGGTCGATGTCACCGAGGCCGGGGCCGGCGCCATCGCCACGCCGCTGCTCACGGTCGCCAGCGCCGGCGGCAACGTCCTGCTGGCCGGCGCCAACACGGTCGACCAGCTTGGGGCGTCGAATGCCGCCGGCAACTTCATCTTCAACGACGATGCCGGGCTCACGGCCGCGGCCGGCGCCACGGTGCAAGCCGGCGCGGCGCTGAGCATGGCCACCGCCGGCTCGCTCACCCTGGCCGGCCAGCTGATCGCCGCCGACGTGCTGCTCACCGCCGCCACCGGCATCGCCGAGACCGGGGCCGGCGCCATCGTCACCCCGGCGCTGACCGCCCGCACCACCGGCGGCGACATCGTGCTGTCCGGCGCGAATGAGGTGGACGCCATCAAGGACGCCGCCACCCCCGGCCAGTTCCGCTTCGCCGACGCGGCACCGCTGCTCACCATCGGCATCGAAAGCGCGATCCGCGCCGCCGGCGGCATCACCCTGGCGCTCGCCGGCGCGCTGCAGCTGGACGGCGCGCTGCTGGCCGCCGGCGCGCCGGTCGACATCGCCGCCACCGCGATGACCGAGGGGGCCACCGGGCTCATCCAGGCCGACCTGCTGACGCTGCGCGCCGCCGAGGGCGACATCGTGCTGGGCGGGCCGAACGCGGTGGACCGGCTGGGCGCCAGCTTCACCCCGGGCAACCTCACCTTCCACGATACGGCAGCGCTCACCGTGCCGGCCGGCACTGAGGTGCGCGCGCTGGGCGACGCCGCCATCACCGGCGACGCCGACATCGTGGTGGACGGCACGGTCCGCGGCAACACGCTGAGCCTGGGTGCCGCCACCCTGCTGGCGGTCAACGGCTTCTCGGCCATCGCCGATGCCGGGCCGCTGACGCTCACCGGCCAGACCGTCGCCACCACCGGGCTGATCGCCTCCGGCCGCGATATCCTGGTGGCCGCCACCTCCGCCAGCCTTGCCGGCCGGGCCACCGGCGCCGCGCTCAACATCACCGCGCCCAGCATGCTGTTCGGCGGGCTGGACGCCGCCACCATGCAGGTCAACCTGTTCCTGGGCGCCGCCGGTACCGCCGCCGGCACACTGAACAGCGCCGGCCTGCTGGTCGCCGGCGGAAGCACCGCCCGGCTGTTCGGCGTGCTGGCCGGCGTCGCCGGCGGACCGGCGGCGGCCCTGGGCCGGCGGGCCGATACCAACGGCGTGCCGCTGCCGCCGCCGCCGCCCAACCCGGCGGATTTCACCCTGAACGACTGCCCGATCGCCGTCGCGGTGTGCCACCCGCTGCAGGTCGCCCCGCTGACCGTCGCCACCGCACCCGGCCCGATGCTGGACAACATGGACCCGCGCCGCTTCAACGAGCTGTTGACCGACACCTGGCTGCTGCTGCCCACGCCGACCGATGTCTATTTGCGCGCGCAACCCATCCGCGACCCGCAGGAAGACCTCGACCTGGCCCCCCCGAACATCCGCGCGGAGGATTTCTGATGCGCGCCCTCGCCCTGCCCGCCCTGCTCGCCATCCTCGCCGGCTGCACGCCGCCGCCGCCTGATGCCTATGTCGCCATCGCCTCGGGCGGCGGTGGCAGCGTGGTCGGCACCACCGCGGCCGGCGAGACCTGCCGCTTCGTGGCGGGCGGCGGCGGCGGCGACGTGTGGTGCGGCGAGTGGCGGGCGCCCAGCGCCCGCATCCGCGGCACCACCGCCAGCGCCGCCGACGCGCTGGCCGGCTTCAGCGGCCGGCTGACCTGCGCCGCACCGCGCCCGCTGCAGATCCTCGGCGACGTGCCGGCCACGCTGGCGGACTGCCGGATGTCCAACGGCGGCTGGCCCGCCTTCCTGCTCACCGCGACCATAGCCGGCCAGGGCTGGCAGGCCGACGGCGTGGTGCCGGCGCTGCCGGCCGCCGAGCGCGCCATCGGCATCGCCGCCGGCCGCATCACCGCCGAGGCCGCGCCGCGCACCCCGGCGACGCTGGACGCCCTGGCCAGCCGCCTCGCCAGCGAAGCCTTCGCCACCGGCGACATCGGCCGCTACGACACGCTGATGAGCACCGGGCGGGACGCCAACCAGGCCGAACGCTTCGCCGCCGCCGAAACCGCCTACCGTGCCGCCCTCGCGTTGCAGGAAAAGGTGCTGGGCGCCGATCGGCCCGACAGCTTCCTGCCGCTGGCGCTGCTGGCGCTGCAGCTCTCCAACCAGGGCCGCTACCCCGAAGCGGCGCAACTGTTCCGGCGCGCCGACCGGCTGGCCCCCCGCGCCGCGGACCCCCTGGCCGTCGCGTCGGTGACCTATTACGAGGCGCTGGACCAGGCGAATCAGAAGAAAACCGAGCCGAGTTTGGCCGGTTTTGCCCGCGCGGAGGCCCTTTATTCGCCGTTTTTGCCACCTGAATTACGCGGCGGCGCACCCCTTCCGGCCGATCGCGGCACCGCCATGGCGCCGCTGCTGGTCACCCGCGACGTGCTGCCGGACCCGTTGGCGCAGCGCGCCGCCGTCGTCGTGATCGAAGCCCGGCGCAACGCCGCGGACGTGTTGCGCCAGGCCGGCCGGATCGCCGATGCGGAGGCTAAGGGCGCCCAGGCGGCCCGGTTGGCCGCCGCGGTTCCGGGCATCGTCGGCGCCGATCTGATCGTCGCACGGATCGACCGCAGCCTGGGCGCGGTGGCCGCAAGCGCCGGCGCCCGCGGCACCGCCGACGACCGTTTCGCTGCCTCCGCGGTGCGGTTCGCCCGCCGGGTGCCGAGCTCGCGGCCGTACGCCGAGACGCTGCTGCTGCGCGCCGGGGCGTTGCCGGCCGGGGCATCCGCTATCCCATCGCTATGCCGCGATGCGGTGGCAACCTTGCGTGTTCTGCGCGAGGGCACCAGCGCCGAGCTGATCGCGCCCTGCGTGGACGCGTTCGCGCGCAGTGCAGACCAGACCAGTCTCGCCGAGGCGTTCCAGGCGGCGCAACTCGCCCAGGGCACGGTGACCACCACCCAGATCGCCCAGGCCGCCGCCCGGCTTGCGGCGGGGGCGCGCGACCCGAAGGTTGGCACCGCGATCCGCGAACGGGACGCCGCGTTGCGCGAACTTGCGGTACTGTATCGGGAGCGCGACGACGCCACCGCCGCGGACCGCCCGCCGGCCGACCTCACTGCGCTGGATTCGCGCATCGCTGCCGCCGAGGCGTCGTCTGCCGACGCCGACCGCGCGGTGCAGGCCGCCGCGCCCGGCTTTGCCCAGTTGGTGCAATCGGTGGTATCGGCGGAGCAGGTGCTGGCGGCACTCGGCCCAGGCGAAGCCCTGCAATTGACCACCTTGCCGCACGACCGGCGTGGCTGGAGCTTCCTGCTGCGCGACGGCCGCATCACTGCTGCCCCGGTGGGCGCCGACACCGGAGACATCGAGCGTCTGGTCCGCGAGGTGCGCGCGAGCGTCGATGCCGGCACCAGCGCCAAGCCATACGCGGCCGGCGCCGCGTGGCAGCTCTACCAGGCGCTGTTCGGTGGTGTGCAGACGGCCCTGGATGGGGCAAAGGCACTGCTGGTGGTGCCGACCGATACGCTGCTCGAAATTCCCTACGGCATCCTGGTGACCGAAAGCCCGCCGGCGCCGCTCGGCCAGGCCGGCAACCACTACCTGATCGAGCGCTTCCCGCTGACCCACCTACCGGCCGCCGCCAGCCTGGTGGCGCTGCGCGGCGCCGGCGCCTCGGCGGCCAGCCTGCCCTGGGCTGGGTTCGGCGCGCCGCGCCCGATGTCCGCCGTCTACGCCGCGCGCAGCTTTCCGGCGGCGCCCAATTGCGGCCGCCTGCTTGCGACCTTGCCGGCCTTGCCGGGGGCGGCGCTGGAATTGCGGCTGGCCAGCGAGATCGAGGGCGCCGGCGCGGCGCCGCCGGTGATCGGCCAGGCCTTCACCGCCGCGAGGCTGCTGCAGACCGACCTGCGGCAGTATCGCGTGCTGCATTTCGCCACCCATGGCGTGCTGCCGTCCGACCTCGCCTGCCTGACCGAGCCAGTGGTCATCGCCTCGACCGCGCCTGACGGCCCCGATGCGTCGCAGGCGCTGATCGGCGCCGGCACGGTGTTGAACCTGAACCTGGACGCCAATCTGGTGGTGCTTTCGGCTTGCAATTCCGGCGGTGGCGCGGCCGCGGGAGAAAGCCTGTCCACACTGGCGCGCGCTTTTTTCTTCGCCGGTGCGCGCGGGCTGATGCTGACCCATTGGTACATCAACGACATCGCCGCAGCCCGGATCGGCGCGCTGATGCTGCGCAACATGGAGCACGGCGAAGGCGGCGCGGAGGCTCTGCGGCAGGCGCAACTCAACCTGCTGCATATCCCCGAGGGCGCGCATCCCGCCCTGTGGGGACCGTTCGCCCTCGTCGGCACGGCAGGCCAGGCACGCAGCTAATACCAGGTGTTTGATCCCAGGGTTTGATGGGCAGTCTTTTCGCGGGAGTGGAAGGAGGCACCATGGGTCAGGTTCTGCACGGAAGCGCCACGACGACAGAGGCAGTCCGTCGAGGGATACAGCATGGTCAAGAGAGCCTGAGGGCCCTGGCCAAGCGCTACGGGATCAACCAGAAGACCGTCGCCAAGTGGAAGCGGCGCAGCTCGGTATCGCGCTCCGCCTTCTTGAGCCATTCGTTGAGCATCTGCCCCGCCCAGCCGGCCTTGGCCGCGATCGAGACGATCGCCGCCCAACGCGACGGGTGCTCGCGCCCGTGATCCAATACCATTCGAACCGCGCGATCAGGCACCTCGGGAGAAATCCTGTTCGTCGTCTTGCTCGTCATCGCTCCACCTTCCCAGGAGTTGGAGCCTCCGACAAACCCGGAGCGGTTCAGTGCCATCGAGCCGCTTGAACGGATTGCCCACCGGGGAAGGGTACCGGGCGAAGCTTGCTGCGAGCGCAGGTGCTTTGACAGTGCGCTGAAGCGCGATCACAGTTTCGAGGTTTCACAGCCGGCGGAGGGGCGATATGCGCGGGATGCGGATGGCGGTGCTGGCGGCGACGATGGCGGGCATCTGTTTTGCGGACCCCGCGTGGTCCCAGGCCACGCCGAAGACGACCCTTACGGTCGACCTCCCCGGAGACGTGGCCACCATGGATCCGCAGGTGCAGTGGGACAGCTTCAGCTATGCCGTCTACCGCAATATCTTCGACAACCTGGTGACGCGCGACGCGAGCGGGAAGATCGTGGGCCAGGTCGCCTCGGCCTGGCATTACAAGTCGCCCACCGAGATCGTCTTCACCATCCGCAGCGACATCCATTTCCAGGACGGCAGCGCGCTCACGCCGGAGGATGTGGTCTATTCCGTCAGGCGCATCACCAACCCCGCCTTCAAGAGCCCTCAGCTCAGCCAGTTCGACCAGATCACCGGCGCCGAGGTCTCCGGCCCCAACGAAGTGACGCTGAGCACCAAGACGCCGTACCCCGTCCTTCTCGCCCAGCTGGTCAAGCTTTCCATCGTCCCCAAGGCCTATGTCGAGAAACTCGGCGATACGGCGTTCAACCAGGCGCCAATGGGGAGCGGACCGTACAAGCTGGAGAACTGGCAGCATGGCGTGCAGTCCATACTCGTTGCCAACGACGGATATTGGGGCGGCAAGCCGCCCTTCGCGAGAGTTGTCTTCCGCGTCGTACCGCAGGTCGCGACCCGCGTCGCCGACCTGCGCAGCGGCATCGCCGACATCGTCCAGCAGATCACGCCGGATGACGCGGAGGCGCTCAAATCCGACCACACGGTGAAGGTGCTCGCCACGCCGACCGAGCGGACAGGCTACCTGTTCATCAACGCCCAATGGGGGCCGGGGAAGGATGTGCGCGTGCGCCAGGCCATCGCCATGGCGATCGATCGCGACGGCCTCATCTCCGCCCTGCTCGGCGGCTACGGCAAGCCTGTCAACATCATGCTCACGCCAGCGAGCTTCGGCTATACGCCGGATGTGCCGGGTTGGTCCTACGACCCGAAGAAGGCCAAGGCGCTGATCAAGGAGGCGGGTGCCGAGGGCGCAGTGCTGCCCTTCCTCACCTCGCCCGCCTATCCGCAGAACATGATCCAGGCGATCCAGCAGATGCTGAACCAGGTCGGCCTCAAGGTGGAGATCCATCAGGTTGACCAGCCGACCTATCTGCGGGACCGCCAGGGCACGCCTGAGAACGCCGGCAGCCTCGGCTTCGGCCTGTGGTCCTGCGCCTGCCAGGATGCGGACGGCACGATCTGGCCGCTGTTCCACTCCGGCAGCATCTGGTCGAAATACGCCAACCCCGAATTCGACAAGGCGGTGGATGCCGCGCGCCAGACGCTGGATGAAAAGCTGCGTCTCGCCGACTACAAGACGGCCTTCGAGATCCTGCATCGCGACGTGCCCGGCATCGGTCTGTACCAGGCAGACGCGCTCTACGCTGCACGCCAGCAGTTGCAATGGACGCCCACGCCCAACGAGGCCTTCTTCATCATGGACATGAGCTGGAAATAGGGGGCGTTGGTAGCGGCGGGAGGCCGCGCGCTTGTCGCGCCACATCGCCAGCCGCCTGCTGCAGGCGATCGTCACCACCTTCGGCGTGCTGACGCTCGTCTTCTTCCTGATGCGGCTGTCCGGCGACCCGACCCTGCTGCTGGTGCCGCAAGATGCGACCGCGCAGCAGATCGCCGAGCTGCGCCACCAGCTCGGCTTCGACCAGCCGCTGCTCGTGCAGTACGCCACCTACTTGCAGCAGCTCCTGCGGGGCGATCTCGGTGAATCGCTGGTCCAGCGCATGCCGGTGGCCGGCATCCTCGGCGCGCGCATTCCCTACACGCTGGAGCTCGCGGGCGGCGCGCTGCTGGTTGCGCTCGGTTTCGGCATCCCCGCGGGGGTGGCCATGGCGGTCCGGCGCGGCTCGCTGCTGGAGCGCGCGCTGGCCGTCATCGTCCTGGCCGGCCAGAGCATGCCCACCTTCTGGTCCGGCATCCTGATGATCCTGTTCTTCGGCGTTATCCTCGGCTGGCTGCCAACCTCGGGCGTCGAGGGCATCTCGTCGCTGATCATGCCCTCGGTTGCGCTCGGCGCGCTCAGCATGGCGGGCTTTGCGCGCATGACCCGCATCGCGGTGTTGGACGAGCTCTCGCGCGACTACGTGGCGGCTTCGCGCGCACGTGGCCTGTCGCTCGCCACCGTCGTCGCTCGCCACGTCGCCCGCAACGCCGCCATCCCCGTCGTTACCGTCGCCGCACTCGAAATCGGCAACCTGCTCGCCGGCGCCGTGATCGTGGAGACCGTGTTCGCCTGGCCCGGCATCGGCCAGCTCGCGATCCAGGCCATCGCGGCACGCGACTTTCTGGTGGTGCAGGCGGTGGTGCTGTTCGTCTCCGTGGTGTTCATCGCGATGAACCTCCTGGCCGACCTTGTCTATGCTGTCATCGACCCCCGCATCCGGACCGGCACTTGAACCTGCGCCTCACCCCCGGGATCACGACGATCCTCGTTCTGCTCGCGGTCTACGTGCTCTCGGCGGCGCTGGCGCCGTGGATCGCGCCGCATGACCCGCTGCGTCAGATACTGCTGCTGCGGCTGCGCCCGCCGCTGACAACGAGTCCATCGGCCGGATTGTTCCTGCTGGGTACCGACGATCTCGGGCGGGACGTGTTCTCCCGCATCCTCGAAGGGGCCCGCGCCTCGCTTATCGTCGGCACGCTGTCGGTCTCGGTCTCGCTGCTCTCGGGCACGGTGTTCGGGCTGATCGCCGGGTGGTTCCGCGGCTGGAGCGCGATCGTCATCATGCGCATCGTCGATATCGTGCTCTCCATCCCTGCCATCCTGCTCGCGGTGCTGACTGTGGCCGTGCTCGGACCGAGCTTCACCAACCTCATTCTCGTGCTCGGCCTCACGCGCTGGCCGCGCTACACCCGCGTCGCCTTTGCGCAAACGCTCCAGGTCGCGACGCTGCCCTATATCCGGGCCGCCGAAATGGCCGGCGCCCGCGCGCCGCGCATCCTGCTGCGCCACGTCCTGCCCAACATCGCCGGGCCGCTGATGGTCGTGGCCACCACGGAGTTCGGCCTGATGATCCTGTTCGAAGCCGGGCTCTCCTTCCTCGGCCTCGGCGTCCAGCCGCCCTATCCCTCCTGGGGCTCGATCATGAGCGAAGGCCAAAACTACGTCTCGCGGGCCTGGTGGATGACCCTTTTCCCGGGCCTCTGCCTGTTCGGCGTCGTGCTCGGTGTCAATCTCCTCGGGGATTGGCTGCGCGATCGTGTCGACCCGCGGGCGCAGTCGCGATGAGCGCGACAATGGCTGCGGCCCTGGAGGTCTCCGGCCTCACACTGGCCATCGGCGGAGTGAACGTGGTGGACGGGGTCGCCTTCAGCGTTGCCCCCGGCGAGGTTATGGCGCTCGTCGGCGAAAGCGGCTGCGGCAAGTCGATCACCGCGCTGGCGCTGATGCAGTTGCTGCCGGGCCCGGTGCGCCGGACCGCCGGGCGCATTCTCCTCGAGGGCGAAGACGTGACATCGCTGCCGGAACGCCGAATGCGCCAGCTGCGTGGCCGTCGCATCTCCATGATATTCCAGGAGCCCCAGGCCGCGCTCGATCCGCTCTCCCCCGTGGGCGCCCAGGTGAGCGAGGCCAGCGGTCTCGCGGGCGGCGAGGCACGCGAGGCGGTGCATCGCATGTTGACCGAGGTTGGGATTGCGGACCCACTCCGGCGCATCGACCAATACCCTTTTGAGCTTTCGGGCGGCATGTGCCAGCGCGTGATGATCGCCTCGGCGCTCATCGGCCGCCCCGCGGTGCTGGTCGCCGACGAGCCCACAACGGCGCTGGACGTGACCATCCAGGCGCAGATCCTGGACCTGCTGCGGCGCCTCGCCGCCGAGCGCGGCACCGCTATCGTGCTCATCACCCACGACATGGGCGTGGTCGCCGATATCGCGGAGCGCGTCGCCGTGATGTATGCCGGCCGCATCGCCGAAATCGGGTCGACCACAGCGGTGTTTGCCCGGCCACGCCACCCCTACACCGCGCTGCTGCTGGCCGCGATCCCGCGCCTTGCCGACGTGCCGAAATCCCGCCTCGCGGTGATCGAAGGCAGCGTGCCGCAACCGGCGGAATACGGGCCCGGCTGCCGCTTCGCCGGCCGCTGCCCCTTCGCCGACGCCCATTGTGCCGCCGAGCCACCGCCGCTGCGCGAGACCGAGGAAGGCCATTCCGTCGCCTGTTGGCACACGGAGCGCCTGGCATGACCTCCGAGCTCTCCGTCCCCGCTCTTGCTGTCGAGAGTCTCGTGGTGCACTTCCCCGCCCGCCACGGCCCACCCGTGCGCGCAGTGGACGGCGTCTCCTTCAGCGTGGCAGAGCGCGAGACGCTCGGCCTGGTGGGCGAGAGCGGCTGCGGCAAGTCCACCGTTGCGAACGCCGTCGTCGGCCTGGTGCGGCCCACGCGCGGGGAGGTGCGCGTTGCGGGTACGCCCATCGCTGGCGCGACCACACATACGCTGCGCGCCATCCGCGCCAAGGCGCAGATGGTGTTCCAGGACCTCGCGACCTCACTCAACCCCCGCATGACCGTGGGTGCGGCGATCGGCGAGCCACTCCTGGTGCGCGGCCTTGCGCGCGGGCGTGCGCTGGAAGCCCGCGTCGCTGCCCTACTCAGCGAGGTCGGGCTGCGGCCAGAACATGCTTCGCGCTACCCGCACCAATTTTCCGGCGGCCAGCGTCAGCGCATCGTCATCGCCCGCGCGCTCGCCCTGCGCCCGACCCTGCTTGTCTGCGACGAGCCGGTCTCGGCGCTCGACGTGTCGGTGCGTGCGCAAATCCTGAACCTGTTCGTGGAACTGCAACAGAGCCACGCCATGGCCTGCCTGTTCGTCTCGCACGATCTCGCCGTGGTGCGGCATGTCTGCGACCGGGTGGCAGTGATGTATCTCGGCCACCTGGTGGAACTTGCGCCGCGTGACGCCCTCTACGCGACGCCGCGCCACCCCTATACTCGTGCCCTCCTCGCCGCGGCGCCTGAGCCGGACCCGGAACTGCAGCGAGCGAAACCCCGCGTGCCGTTGCAAGGCGAAATCCCGAGCCCTGCCGCGCCGCCACCTGGCTGTGTGTTCCACACCCGCTGCCCGATGGCCGTCGCCCGCTGCCGCGAGGAGGTGCCGATCTGGCGCCCCCTCGGCGAGACGATGGTCGCCTGCCACCGCGCTGAGGAAAGCCCGGCCTGACCTCGGTGCGGCTACGGCTTCCAACGCATCGGGAACAGGAAGAAGCTCTCGTCCGCCGTCGGCTGGAACTGCACCTGCTTGCGCGCGGCGAACATCACCACGTCCTGGAACAACGGCACCACCGCCACATCCTTGTGGATCAGCTCCAGCGCCTTGGCGTACTCCGCGAGCCGTTGCTGCGGTTCCAGCGTCGCCCGCGCAGCGCTCAGCGCCGCATCCACATCTGCGTTCTTGTACTTCGCCCACTGGCTGGAGCTGTGGAAGAGCGGGAACAGCGTGCCATCGGCGTCCTGGCACCCGCAGGACCAGCGGAAATAGGACACATCCCCCGCCTCCTGCGGCGATGCCTGGCGCAGCTTCAGGTAGGTCGCGATGTCGACGGTCACGATCTTTGCGTTGATCCCGACATCGCCCAGCATCTGCTGCAGCGCCTGCACCACGCGCTGGTCGAACACCGGCGAGGTGAGGAATTCAAACTTCGTCTGCGGCGTGACTCCGGCTTCCTTCAGCAGCGCGCGGGCCCGATCCGGATTGTAGCCGTAATCGGCAATGTTGGGATCGAACCCGACGCTCGCCGGCGTGAGCGGTTCGTTCACCGGCTTGGCGTAGCCGCGTAGTAGCGCCTCGACCAGCGTCTTCCTGTCGATCGCCATTGCCGCGGCTTCACGCACGCGCACATCCTGCATGGGCCCGGTAAGCGCGTTGAGCGTCAACATCGTCACCCGCTCGGTCGGCGTCCACAGCACTTTCACCTGGCTGTCGGTGTGTAATGCGTCGGCGTCGTCGGTGGAGAGGATACGTGTGATGTCCGCCTTGCCGGTCCGTACATCGGCGATGCGCGTCGACTCCTGCGGCACTGGGTGCATTTCGACCGCGGGGAAGGGCGGCTTGCCGCGCCAATAGCCCTCGTTTGCTGCAAGCACCATCTTCACCCCGCGCGTGCGGGAGACAAGACGATATGGTCCGCTTCCCATTGGCGCCTGGTTGAACGCCGTATCGCCGAGTTTCTCGACATAGGCCTTGGGGACGATGGAAAGCTTGACCAGCTGGGCGAGAAGGACGGGGTACGGCGTCTTGGTGCTCAGCGTCACTTCGTTGGGGCCGGAGACCTCGGCGCCGGTGATCTGGTCGAACTGGCTGAGCTGAGGGCTCTTGAAGGCGGGGTTGGTGATGCGCTTGACGGAATAGACCACATCCTCCGGCGTGAGCGCGCTGCCGTCCTGGAAATGGATGCCGCTGCGGATGGTGAAGACGATTTCGGTGGGCGACTTGTAATGCCAGGCCGAGGCGACCTGGCCCACGATCTTCCCGCTCGCGTCGCGCGTCACCAGGTTGTCGAAGATATTACGGTAGACGGCATAGCTGTCCGGGTCCCATTGCACCTGCGGGTCGAGCGAGGCGGGATCGCTCGCTAGATCAACCACAAACAGCTTCTGATCCGCCCGCGCTGGTAGCGCCAGCGCCATGGCCGCCGTCAGGGAAATGATGGCCATCTTCGAACGCAAGGAAGTTCTCGTCATCGATCCCCCCTAAGTTTATCGGCGATCCCCACTATGGTGAAGCTGATGGGGCTCTGTCAAAGCAACGTGCCCTCGGCAGGCGCGAGTCTGGGCCCTGCCTCGATGGGCAATCTAGTGGATCGAATCTAACGCTTGGTGCCCACGCCTGACTGCGGCGATGATTTTGTCGGGGTCCTTTGTCCACTGGAAGGGTTGGGGTTTTCGTTGGCCTCGAAGAGGAAGCGGTTGATGGCAGCCTGCAGGGCGACGAGAGAATGGAACACGCCGCGCCTCAGCCGGCGCTTGGTCAGTCTGGCGAAGAAGCCCTCGACTGTATTGATCCACGAGGCGGAGGTCGGCGTGAAATGGAAGGTGAATCGGGGATGTCGCGCCAGCCACTTAAGCACGTTGGGGTGCTTAGCCGTCGCCCTCTACCGGGTCTCCACCACCGAACAGGGCCATAGCGGCCTCGACCTGGAAGTTCAGCAGGCGACCGTGCGGGCCTTCGTGACCGCCCAGGGTTGGACGCTGGTGGCGCAGCACTCCGACATCGCCAGTGGCAAGGACGACCATCGTGCAGGCTTCCAGGCGGCGCTGCTACGATGTCGGCAGATCGGTGCGGTGCTGGTGGCTGCGCGGTTGGACCGCATTACCCGCAGGGCGCACACCTTGTCGCAGCTTCTGGAGGACGGATACTCCATTCGCACCGCTGACATGCCAGGCGCCGACGATCTGATGATGCGCATCTACGCCGCCATGGCGCAGAAGGAACGGGAGCTCATCAGCGAGCGCGCGAAGCTCGCCTTGGCGGCCGCGAAGGCGCGCAGGCGCGTTCTGGGCGGTGACAGGAGCTGGCGATCAGGGAAGCCGCCCTGCGCTGGTGCCGCGACTCTGGAGCGCGCGGCGACGGCCGACCGAACCGCATATCGGCTCCTCCTGGAAGTTGAGGCGCCACGGGCGGCCGGAGTCACAACGAATATTGGCCTGGCACGAGCCCTTACCGATCAGGGAACCCCCGCGCCACGCGGTGGCGCGAACTGGACGCACACGACCGTTGCAAGGCTGCTGGCGCGGGCCGACACGAAGGTTCATTCGTCGCCTGTGCAGTGATCCCCGGTGCGGCGGCAATCGTACACGGGAGACAAGGCGACCCGCGCCTCGAGACTTCCCGACACGCGCCCGTACGGTGGATTCTTGCGTTGCGCCGCGCAAGCGACCGGACGGCTACGTCTCCGCGTTGGCTTCCAGATTGGTACGGACACGTCGGCATCGGGCGCGGATGGCTTCGGCGAAGGCCATCAGCATGCTGTGGTCGCCGGCCGGCATTGCGCGGACCTCCGTGACGGCGGCATCAATCTCCCTTTCGACCCGGTCCGGCCATTGCCTGACGCGACGAAGCGTCGCCGTCGGGTTGGTTTGTGCGTCTTCGGCGAGTCGTCTCCAATACTTTGCGGTCAGCTGATCGCCACGATTCGTTCCGCCGATCTCCTGCGCCATGTTCCGCGTGACGCTGTCCCACATGTCAGCGCACATCAGATCGAAGAGTGGTGCGAGTTCCACACGCGTACGGCCTTGCAGGAGCAGCGAATAATTCTTGGCATGGGCATCCGTGTTGCAGAGCAGGACATTGAGGATCACAGCATCAAGCAGCCGTAAGATGGACGGACCTGGCGCGTGGCGCCGCACGATATCAAACATGTCCCGGATCGACGGGCCGGGGATGCCGGTCTGGTTCCGCTGATATTTTGCCGCCGGGGGTTTGCCGAGCGCCTGGCAGAAATCTTCCTGGTGAAGCCGCGCCCATGCGGTGCTGTGCCGGATGCGATCGAAGCGGGTGACCAGGAGGTAGCTGCGTGCACCGGCCCGACCGGTGATCACCTCTGCGACGCGAAGGCCCACGCGCCGTGCCAGGACCATGCACAGCGCCTCATTCTGCACGCTGCCGAAGAGCACTTTGTCGTTGTCGGGCTTCAGGATGTGTGTCGATGATAAATCTCCGGTAGGGACCGCAGCCCGCCATCGTCCAGCCTTAGAGCCGCTCCGGAAAGAAGTTGAGTCGTGGGAGTCTGATGTGATTCGCTGCTCTGCGTGGGCGATTCGCGGAGTGTGTCATGGCGTGGACTGCGGAGCATCGTGCGGCGGCGGATCGGCGGGGGTTGCGCTACCCTACCGCAAGTCCAA
>MKWE01000043.1:1663-4615 GCA_001899585.1 Rhodospirillales bacterium 70-18 | reverse complement strand
CGGCTCTGTTTCATGGGGCACCTGCTGATGGAGAACCGCCACGGGCTGATCGTCGACGTCCGCATCACCCATACAACCGGCCGCGCCGAACGCGAGGCAGCCGAGGCGATGATCCAGGCGACTGCCCGTGGACGCCCGGTCACGTTGGGCGCGGACAAGGCCTACGATGCCGCCGAGCACATCGCCCGGCTGCGCGCGATTGGTGTCACCCCGCACGTCGCCCAGCACACATCTGGGCGCCGGTCCGCCATCGACGGCCGCACAACACGCCATCCGGGCTACGCGATCAGCCAAATCCTGCGCAAGCGCATCGAGGAGCCGTTCGGCTGGATCAAGGCCGCCGCCGGACTTCGCAAGACCCGCCATCGCGGCCTGGCCCGGGTCGGCTGGATGGTCACGCTGACGGCTGCCGCGTGCAATCTGGTGCGTCTGCCCAAGCTGCTGGCAAACACCGCATGACGCAGCGACCTGCATCCGAGGTGCTGGGACGCTGGCGCATCGTCGAGATCGAGGGCTGGGATACCGACTACGTCGATATGCTCGGACCCGGTCACATCCAACTCGACCATGACGATGGCCACATCGAATTCGGCGTCGTCCAGATCGGTCTCGATTGCTGGTACAGCAAAACGGGAGCGCATTTCACCTTCCATGGCAGCGACGAAGGCACCGAGGTCTCCGGCGACGGTGACGCCGACCTCCCAGAAGATGGCACCCTTGCCGGTGAAATCCGCTTCCACAACGGCGACGACATGCCATTCATCGCCAAGCAGCGGTGAATTTCCGCAGCCTATTAGACGTTCACGACTGGGCTTGGCCTCGTTCGCCTGCAGCCGCTGATCCAACTCCTCCTGCCATGGGCCGAGGGGAGGGCGCTTGCGCATCATCATAATGGTGTAGCGATAGGAACTTTGTACGAAAATTCTCTGGCCGGCGGACCGAGTCATCCCATCGGCGGACAACTCGCGTAGCTCGCCGCCGCGACCGTGGTTCCCGGCTGCCGTGGGACCCATGGGTCGGCGACTCCGGTAGTGGTATGGTGGATCAGCACGTCGGCCCTGCGGTCGCGGTGGGGTCTGCGACGGATTGCGACGCGGTCAGCGCAGCGATCAACTCGACATGGGCGACCTTTGCGCCGTCCATCAGCCAGTCGTACAAATTGCCGCCGCCGCGCTGTTGCTCGCCGGCCGCATGGCGGTTTTTATGCTGGCGCCACGCTGTCGCCCAATGGCGGCGATATTATGCGCTGACCATCGGCGTCGGCATCGCCCAGTGAGGCAATGAACACATGGTAGGCTGCGCGGATATGGCTGGTCATCACCGCCGCCGCCCATATCCCGTCTTTGGCCTGGAAGGCGGCGAGCAGCGCGCGATGATGGTCGATGCTGTGCGCGAAGCTGATATCCGAATAGGCGCCGAAGGTGCGCGACACCAATGCCATCTCGACCGTTCCGGCGAGCATCGCCGCGAGACGGCGATTGGACGCCGCGGCGATAATCAAGCCGTGGAATTCCTTGTTCGCCTGCGTCACCGCGGCGATGTTGCGCTGTGGCCCGAAGGCGTGATGTTCCATCCGATCGGTCATCGCCGCCAGCGCCTCGATCTGCGCTGCACTCAGCCGCCCGGCCGCCCGCGACGCCGCATGGCTCTCCAGCAACAGGCGCAGGTCGAACACCTCGGCGGCGTCCTGTGGCGACCAGCGGGCCACGAAGGCGCCGCGATTGGCGAAGAATTCCACCAGCCCTTCGGCATGCAGCCGCCGCAGCGCCTCGCGCACCGGGGTACGGCTGATGTCTAGACGTTCCGCCAGTTCCGCGGCCCGCAGATGTGCGCCGGTGCCATATGCTCCGCTGGTGATCGCCTGCCGGATCGCGTCGTAGGCCTTCTGCTCGGATGCCGCCATCGGTCTCCCCGTGTCACCGTCGCCTGTTCGATTACGCGTAGCAGCTTTGCATGCAATCGAAAAATCTCTTGCTCTCTGTGCGTTGATTTTTTGCCGATTATGTCCGTAAAAGCGCTTGCTGATGCGATATTGCGGCGCCTTTGAGTCGCTGCAATATTGATTGCATGCAAATACGCGGCAGCGCCGTAAAGGCGATGCGCCCAGGGGAACGACAGGAGGACGGCTTGATCGAAAATCCGACATTGCGGGCGATGCTGCAAAGTCCGGGCTGCCTGACACTGCCCGGCGTCTTCGACGGCATTTCCGCCCGAATGGCCGCCAACAGCGGCTTTGAGGCGCTTTACATGACCGGCTACGGCGCCGTCGCCTCCTCGCTCGGCGTCGCCGATGCCGGCACCGCCACCTACACCGAGATGCTCGACCGCGTGCGCTGCATCGCCAGCGCCAGTGGCCTGCCGTTCATCGCCGATGGCGACACTGGCTATGGCGGCCTGCTGAACGTCGACCGCACAGTGCGGGGCTATGCGGCCGCCGGGGCGTCCGGCATCCAGCTCGAAGACCAGGAATTCCCCAAGAAATGCGGCCACACCGAGTTCCGCCGGGTCATCCCGATCGATGACGCGGTCGCCAAGATCCGCGTCGCAGTGGAGGCCCGCCCGAGTGCGGACTTCCTGATCGTCGCCCGCACCGATGCCCGCTACGCCGAGGGCCTGGATGCCGCCCTGCGCCGCGCCGAACGCTTCCTGGGGGCCGGTGCGGACGTACTGTTCGTCGAAAGCCCGGAAAGCCTGGAGGAGCTGCGCCGCGTCGCCGAAACTTTCAAGGGGGCGACCCTGCTGGCCAACATGGTCGAAGGCGGCCGCACCCCCTACCTCTCCACTGCCGAGCTGGCCGCGATGGGCTTCAAGATCGCGCTCTACCCGGGCTCCGGATTCCTCGCGGCCGCCGGTGCGCTGCAACTGGTCTACCGCCAGCTGAAAACCGCCGGCATCGGCACCGGCGGGGCCGCCCCGATGCTGGCCTTCTCCGACATGAACAAGCTGATGGGC
>MKWE01000043.1:0-1656 GCA_001899585.1 Rhodospirillales bacterium 70-18 | reverse complement strand
CCGTGCATGCGTTCGAGCAGCGCCACGGCCTCGCCGACAGCCACAAGGAATAGCACCCATGCCCCATTCCGCCGCCGAACGGCTCGACCGGCTGCCGATCCTGCCCTTCCATCACCGCCTGCTCTGGCTCATCGGCGCCGGCATGTTCTTCGACAGTTTCGACATCTACCTGGCCGGCTCGGTGCTCGGCGAACTGGTGCATAACGGCTGGTCGAGCCTGCCACTGAATGCCCGCTTCATCTCGGCCACCTTCATCGGCATGGTCATCGGCGCTGCCAGCGCCGGCTGGCTGGGCGACCGCTACGGCCGCCGCTTCACCTACCAGTTCAATCTCGGAATATTCGGCCTCGCCTCACTGGCCTGCGCCGCCGCGCCGAGCATGAGCTGGCTGATCGTCGGCCGTTTTGTCGCCGGTATCGGCCTTGGCGCCGAGATCGTAATCGGCTACGCGACCATGCTGGAATTCATCCCGCCGGTACATCGCGGCCGCTGGGCGGCGCTGCTGTCGTTGGTGACCAATTTCGGCCTGTTCTTCGCCACCCTGATCAGCTGGCTGGTGATCCCCGCCTTCGGCTGGCGTCCAATGTTCGTCATCGCCGGGCTTGGCGCCTTCGTCGTGCTGTGGATGCGCAAGGCGATGCCGGAATCGCCCCGCTGGCTGGAACTGAACGGCCGCCAGCAGGAGGCGGACGCCATTCTGCGCGGCGCGGAGGCGCAGGCGGCCAGCCAGGGTATCACGCTCGCCGTGCCGCAGTCCCGGCCGCAGCCGCGCCCGGTCAGCCTCACCAGTGCCGGCTTCATCAAGGCGGCGATCGTCGGCAGCATCATGCAGGTGGTGCTTGGTATCGCCATCTACGGCTTCGTCGCCTGGGTGCCCACCTTCCTGGTGCAGCACGGTATTTCCATCAACCGCTCGCTCGGGCAGTCGGTGCTGATGTCGTTCGGCGGCCCGGCCGGGGCGGCGCTTGGCTGGCTGCTCAGCGACCGTATCGGCCGCCGCCCGGCCATTATCGGCGCCTCGCTGCTGGCCGCCATCTGCGGCCCGGCCTTCGCCTATGCCGGCTCGCAGGAGCTGGCGGTGGTGCTGGGCTTCGTGATGTTCGCGCTGATCTACTTCATGGTCGCCATCATCGTTGCCGGCTATGTGCCGGAGCTGTTCCCCACCAGCGTGCGCATGCGCGGCAACGGCATCACGAGCACGGTCGGCCGGCTGGCCACCATCTTCGTGCCATTCGGCGTGGTGGCGCTGTTCAACGCGGGCGGCGTCGCGGCCGTGCTGTTCGGCGTCGCCGTGGCGCTGATGCTGCAGGCGCTTCTGGCCATCGGCTACAAGGTGGAAACCAACGGCCGCAGCCTGGAATCCATCGCGGTCGAGGAGGTGGGGGCGGCGACGGCGGGTCGATAGAACAGTCGCGTAATGGCGACCGGCGCGGTTCCCTGGCCGGTTTGCAATCGACGCCGCAATCGGTACCATGCTGAGAACTGCGTGCCGAGCCCGCCGGAATCCGGCCCGGATACGGCAAGAGAAACGATAGAAAACCAAAAAACTAGAAAGCGGGATTACGTTTCTATGATCAAACACATTTCCAGGGCCCTGCTGCTCGCGGCCACGCTCTGCGCCGCCGCGACCACCGCGCGGGCGGAGACCATCACCGT
>MKWE01000042.1 GCA_001899585.1 Rhodospirillales bacterium 70-18 | reverse complement strand
CCACCGCACCGCCGTAACGCAGCGACGCGATCACATTGGCAAGCGTCTTGGAGCCGACTGAATCCACACCACCGGCCCAGCGTTCCTTGGCCAGCGGGCGCGGGTTACCGGCCAGTTCTGCGCGCGGAACAATCTCCTCTGCACCCAACCCCTTCAGATATGCTTCTTCCTCCGGCCGCCCGGTCGATGCGCTGACCTTGTAGCCGAGCTTTGCAAGCACCGCGACCGCGACGGAGCCGACACCACCGGCCGCACCCGTCACCACCACACCGCCCTTGTCCGGCGTGACACCCGCATCTTCCAGCGCCAGCACACACAGCATGGCGGTGTAACCGGCGGTGCCGATGGCCATCGCCTGCGCGGTTGAGAATGCGGGCGGCAGCGGCACCAGCCATTCCCCCTTCACGCGCGCATATTCCGCATAGCCGCCGTAATGGGTTTCACCGAGGCCGTAGCCGTTCAGCACCACCTTGTCGCCCGGCTTGAAATTGGGATTGGAAGAGGTTTCGACCGTGCCCGCGAAATCGATTCCGGGGATCATCGGAAATTTGCGCACCACCGGTGAACGCCCCGTCAGCGCCAGACCGTCCTTGTAGTTCACCGTCGAATGCGAGACGGCGACCACCACATCGCCTTCCATCAGATCGTCCAGGCCGATTTCGGCATCGACCACCTGCTGCTTGTCGTCGGGCTTGTGGATCATGATGGCGTTGAAACGTTCTTTCATAATGGCACTTTCCTGTTGAGAGTGCTGCCAGGGCAGCAAAGGCGGGGAATTCCGGGCGCAGGGCAACGCAATTCGCCCGCAAGGTCAAGGAAAACGAGACAATTGTGTCCGCCGCGGCAAAAGCGGCTGGACAGCCGGCCCCGGCATACCCAAATCTTTATTAAAGTGAAGGGCGCAAGCTGACGGCGAAACCGCGATGCGGGAGAACGAAGCCATGAGCGATCGCAGCAATGATTTCCGGCGGGCCTTGAACGGCTACCGGCTGACCACGGCGGAAATCCTTTACCACATGCCGGATCATCCGCAGGTGCTGCAGAGCTTCATCTGGCAGGAATTCGACATGGCACCGAAATTTCCGGTGCTCAACAAATTCCTGCACTTCTGGGAACACAACATCGAAGGGCGCCTGCACTCGGTGCGCATCGCCGCCCGCGGCCTGATCTCACCGGCGGAACTGAAACTGGCCGGCGGCGAATTCACGCTGCATTAGCAGCCTACTAAACAATGATTTGTCATGGCCCACCGGAGTGTGGGCCATCCAGATGATGCTTGACGAAAAAGCAGAAAAACGAAACTCAGACTTCAATAGAAAACCAATCACCTGGATGGCCTGCGTTCGCAGGCCATGACAATTATGCCTGCGCCAGCGTCTCCCAGAAGCGGATCGGTTCGCCCTGCCCGGCGGCGGTCAGTGCGTGGTCGCGCATGACGGTCCGTCCACGGATGATCGTCGCCACCGGCCAGCCCGTGGTCTCCATCCCGTCGAACGGCGTCCAGCCGCATTTGGACGCAATCCAGGAATTTTCGATCCGCTTTTTCTTCTTCAGATCGACAATGGTGAAATCGGCATCATATCCCGTGACGATACGGCCTTTGCCAGCGATGCCGAAAATCCGTGCCGCGCCCGCACTCGTCAGATCGACAAAGCGTTCGAGCGAGAGCCGCCCCGCATTCACATGATCCAGCAACAGCGTCGCCAAGGTCTGCACCCCCGGCATGCCGGACGGCGTATTGGGATAGGTCTTGTCCTTTTCCGCGCGCGTGTGCGGCGCGTGGTCGGAGCCGATCACGTCGATTACCCCATCGGCCACCGCCTGCCACAGCGCCTCGCGATGGCGGCTTTCGCGGATCGGCGGGTTCATCTGGGCATAGGTGCCAAGGCGCTCGTAACATTCCGGCGCACTCAGGGTCAGATGCTGCGGCGTGGTCTCGACGGTGGCGAAATCGCGCGCCGCGGCCAGCAGCGGCAATTCCTCCGCCGTCGTGACATGCAG
>MKWE01000041.1 GCA_001899585.1 Rhodospirillales bacterium 70-18 | reverse complement strand
GCGCAGCCGCGGCAAGGATCGCGGCATGGTGCTCGATCATATTCCGTGGACGGATGATCCCGTTGCGCTGGCCCGAAGCGATGCCGATGTCGTGGTGGAGCTGATCGGCGGCGAGGGCGGTGTCGCGCTCGATCTGGCGAAGGCGGCCCTTTCCGCAGGCAAGCATTTTGTCACCGCGAACAAGGCCTTGCTGGCGACCCATGGCGCCGCACTGGCCGCGCTGGCCGAGAAGAACAGGAGCGCGTTGCGGTTTGAAGCCGCGGTGGCTGGCGGCATTCCGATCGTCAAGGCGATGCGGGAAAGTTTCGTCGGCTATGGCGTGCGGTCGGTGCGCGGCATTCTGAACGGCACCTGCAACTATATCCTGACCCGGATGGAGGCGACGGGAAACGAATTCGCTGATGCGCTGGCCGAGGCGCAGCGGCTGGGCTTTGCCGAAGCGGACCCGGAACTGGATGTCGGCGGCGGCGATACCGCGCACAAGCTGGCGCTGCTTGCGAGCCTTGCGTTCGGTACCGCGCCCGATCTGGCGCAGATGAGCGTCACAGGCATTCGCCATCTGACCTATGACGACATTCGCTTCGCGCATGAATTCGGCTATCGCATCAAACTTTTGGGGATTGCGCGGCAGATGCCGCATGGGATCGACCAGCGGGTACAGCCCGCGATGGTCAAGATCGGCACGCCGCTGGCCGATGTGGATGGCGCGTTCAATGCCGTGATGGCCGACGTGGGCGAGGCCGGACCCTATTTCTTCGAGGGCCGCGGGGCCGGGGCGGCGCCGACAGCTTCCGCCGTGGTGGCCGATATCGTCGATGTGGCGCGCGGTGCGAACGGGCCGTGCTTTGGCGTTCCGGCCGCAGAACTCAGCGCCTTGACGCCAGCCCTGCCGGATTCGCGGCGGGCGGCATTTTATTTACGATTTGCTGTTCTGGATATGCCGGGCGTCCTCGCGGAAA
>MKWE01000040.1 GCA_001899585.1 Rhodospirillales bacterium 70-18 | reverse complement strand
GGCTCAGGGTCACCGGATTGGTGATCGGTGCCGAGCAGGTCTGCCGCACACAGACATAGGCCGTGGGCACGCCGTTCTGCATCGTCTTGCCGAAGGCGGGGTGGGTTTCGTGCAGAACCGCATCCGGCTCCACCACCAGCAGCGTGCGGTTGGGCAGGCTGCGCCCGGTGACGGCTTCCATCATCTCGCGCGTTTTCTGGTTGTCGCGCGGGCCCACGATCACGATCTGCAAGCCCGTCATGATCAGTTCGAGATTGTTGAGATAGCTGCCCATCGAGATATAGGCGCGGTTGATTTCGCTTGCGAAGGCGGAGACGAGCGCGTTGGAACGGTCGCGATAAGCCTGTTCGGCGGTGATGAAATAGAGCCGGGCCAGCACGCCCGTCATCACGCCATTGGCGCAAGGGGCGGCCTGATCGAACACTGTCCGTACACGGAAGAAAAGCTGTTCGCCATCGTCCGCGGTCTGGAAATAGCCGCCGTTCTGCGCGTCCCAGTAATGTTCGTTCAGCACATCCACCCAGGCCCGCGCCCGGTCGCGGTAATGGGTGTTCTGCGTCACCTCGAACAGCATCAAAGCGGCGCGCGCCATATGGGCGTAATCATCCGAGAAGCCGCTGGCGTGCCGCTTGCCCTCACGCCAGGAATGCGAAAGCCGGTCGCCGTCACTTAAGTTTTTCTCGACGAAGGCGAAGGTCTTTTCGGCGGCCGCGATCCATTGCGGCACCTTCAGTGCGGAGCCCGCATTGGCAAGGGCATGGATCATCATGCCGTTCCAGTCGGCCAGCACCTTGTCGTCGCGCAAGGGCGCGGTGCGTTTCATCCGTGCCGCCAGCAGAAGTTCGCGCTGGCGCTTGAACAGGGCTTCATCGGCTTCCGGCTGGGGATAGGTCGCGTTGCCGACCCGATGCAGAATGTTGCGGCCGTTGAAATTGCCTTCGCGGGTGACGTTGTAGACCTGCTTGAAACGCTGCGAAAACGTGC
>MKWE01000039.1 GCA_001899585.1 Rhodospirillales bacterium 70-18 | reverse complement strand
ATTTCGTAGCGGGAATCTGCGATTTTCTTCCATTTTCGACATGTTTCGGCGCGGAGCCCCGGGGATGGCCATGCGCCAGACGGCGTTGATCGCCGGCGTCCCGGCGCTTATGAGATGACAGGCATCGTGAATGCGGCACGAACCGGCAACGGCCAAGGGCGATTGGATATTGGGCATGGCAGATCAGCAATCGGACGACACGGGAGCGCTTCTGAATGAAAGCGCGACCCGGCTGTTTGGTTCGTTCGACGAGAAGGATATTCGTGCGGTCGAGCAGGGCGAGTGGCCGGATGCCGCCTGGGCCAAGGTACAGGACGCGGGTTTTGCGCTGGCGCTGGTGAGCGAGGCGGCGGGCGGTTTCGGCATCGCGTCGGCAGAGGCGATCTCGCTGTTGCGCATTTCCGGCTATCACGCCGCGCCGGTGCCGCTGGCGGAGACGATGCTGGCTAATCGGCTGCTGAGCGAAACGGGCTTCGATATCGCGGATGGTCCGGCAACCGTTGTCGTCGCGGAGAGCGGCGCGTTCACGCTGGCGAAGCACGGCAGCGACTGGCGGATCAAGGGGCGTGCGGCCGGGGTGCCGTGGGCGCGCCATGTCGGGACGATCGTGCTGTTGGCTGCGCACGAGAACAAGTCCTTCGTGGTGCGGCTGACGCGCGCCGTCGCAAGCGTCGCCCCCGCGATGTCGTTCGCAAACCTTCCCGCGGATGATGTCGCCGTCGATGCGGAGATTTCTGATCACGACGTGCGCCCGGCCCCGGCGAACTGGACGTCGCAATCGCTCAAAGCGGCGTTCGCGGCCTTGCGTGTATCGGAAATGGCGGGTGCGCTGGCACGCGTCATGGAGATCACCGTCGGCTATGCCAACGAGCGCGTGCAGTTCGGCAAGCCGATCGGCAAGCAGCAGGCGATCCAGCAGCAACTGGCAGTGCTGGCCGGGCAGGCCGCGGCAGCCGGCGGCGCGGCCGAAGTCGCGAGCGCCGCGTTCGACGGTGTTGATGTGCTGGCGATCGCTGCGGCTAAAGTGCGCGCCGGCGAGGCCGCCAGCATCGCCGCGCCGATCGCACATCAGGTGCATGGTGCCATCGGCTTCACCGAGGAGCATCGGCTGCACTTCTTCACGCGGCGGCTGTGGGGCTGGCGCGACGAATGCGGCTCGGATCGCTACTGGAGCAAGGTGGTTGGGCAGCAAGCAATCGCGGCCGGCGCCGACGGGCTGTGGCCGTTCGTCGTGGCGGTCGGTGCAGGTCAGGGGGCATGATGTCGTTCTTCACATTTCCCAATCCGCCCGTCATGCCGGAAGCCGAGACGCTGCGCGGCGAGGTGCGAGCGTTCCTTGCCGAGGAACTGAAGACCACTCCGCCGCATATGCGCGCGGCATCGTGGAGCGGTTTCGACGCAGACTTCTCCCGCAAGATGGGTCAGCGCGGCTGGATCGGCATGACCTGGCCGAAGCAATATGGCGGGCACGAGCGCACCAGCCTGGAACGTTACGTCGTGCTGGAGGAGATGCTCGCGGCCGGCGCGCCGGTGGCCGCGCACTGGATCGCGGATCGCCAGAGCGGCCCATTACTGTTGCGTTTCGGCACCGAAGAACAGCGTAAGGCCGTGCTGCCGAAAATCGCAGCCGGCGAACTGTTTTGCTGCATCGGTATGAGTGAACCGGATTCCGGATCGGATCTGGCCGCCGTGCGCACCCGCGCCGAGCCGGTCGAGGGCGGCTTCCGCGTCAACGGCACCAAGCTGTGGACCACCTTCGGTCATCGCGCGCATTACATGCTGCTGTTCTGCCGCACCAGCGGCGGCCCGAGCGACCGTCATGGTGGCACCAGCCAGTTGCTGGTCGATCTCAAGACACCGGGGATCACCATTCGCCCGATCGCCGACCTCACCGGCGCGAAGCATTTCAACGAAGTGGTGTTCGAGGACG
>MKWE01000038.1 GCA_001899585.1 Rhodospirillales bacterium 70-18 | reverse complement strand
CCCAGCAGCACCAGCACGGTGATGACGGCGGCGGCCTCGAAATACACCGCCACGCTGCCGTCGGCGTCGTGGAAACCGGCGGGGAACAGGCCCGGTGCGAAGGTCGCCACCAGGCTGTAGAGATAGGCGGCCCCGGTGCCGAGCGCGATCAGGCTGAACATGTTGAGCGAGCGGTTCACCACCGAAGCCCAGCCGCGCACGAAGAACGGCCAGCCCGCCCACAACACCACGGGGGTCGCGAGCGCGAACTGTATCCAGATGGAAAGCTGCATCGGCACCAGGTGATGCAGGCCGAGCGCGGGGATATGGCCGCCCATCTCCAGCACAACGACCGGCGCGGAGAGCGCGACACCGACCCAGAAGCGGCGGGTCATGTCGATCAATTCGGCATTCGGCGCGGCCTCGGCAGTCACCTCCACCGGCTCCAGCGCCATGCCGCAGATCGGGCAACTGCCCGGCCCTTCCTGGCGGATCTGCGGATGCATCGGGCAGGTGTAGATCGTGCCCGCAGGTTTTGGTGCCGGCGCCTCGGCGGGGCTCACGCGCAGGTATTTCTCCGGCTCGGCGACGAACTTCGTCTGGCAGCGGGCGGAGCAGAAATACACCGTCTGGCCGGCGTACTGGGTGTGATGCGCGGTAGTGGCCGGATCAACCTGCATGCCGCAGACGGGATCGAGAACCGTCGTTTCCCCCGCCGTGGGGGCGGCCTCGTGGGCGTGCCCATGGTGGTGATGATCGTCGGCGCCTGCTCCTGGATGGGGCAAGGGGGGCGGATTTGTCATGGTGATGTCCTCTCGGTAGAGGGGGCGGCATGTGCGGTTGCCGCAAGGCTGCTTGCTTTAGATACGGTGGGGGGGTATATAATTCAACCATGGACGAGACGATAAAGAAATCGGTGTCCGCGCGGCTGCGCCGGATCGAAGGCCAGGTGGGCGGCCTGCTGCGCATGGTCGCCGAAGACCGTTATTGCGTGGACGTGTTGACCCAGATCAATGCCGTGCGTGCGGCGCTGCATCAGGTTGAAAAGCAGATC
>MKWE01000037.1:1172-1900 GCA_001899585.1 Rhodospirillales bacterium 70-18 | reverse complement strand
TTGAAGGTGGTGGTGCTGAGGAATTTCTGGATATCCAGCAACCCGCTTTGAAAGCGCGTGTCGAGGCCCGGCAATTGCCCGCTCAAGGTGCCGTCGCGCGAGGCCATCCCGGCAAGATAGGCGAGCCGGTTCAGGCCCTGATAGAGCGTGAACAGCTTCTGATAATCCTGATCGGCCTTGGCCGCATCGGTGGTGGCCGCCCCCGATTGCGGCAGTTGCGATGTGTCGATGAACGGGGTGTTGCCAAGCGCCCAGGCATCCTGCGCTTCCTGCGTGGGCTGGGGAACGCTTGAATCCCACGGCGGCGTCAGCGTGGTTTGCGTGGCCGAGCCTTGCGCAGCATTCTTCAGCGCGGTCGCCTGTGCCGTGCTGATGGGCAGCTTCGCATTGTAATAGCTGACCAGCACCGAAGGATCGAAGCTGACCAGCGTGGGTGTAACGGCCATCGCTCTTTCTACCCGCGCGCAGCAGAGATTGTCGGCGAAATTGTCGGCCAATTGGCCTTAACGCCTTCCTAAACATAAGAAAGAATCGAACGTGCTTAACGTGCCCTTAAACAGCGGCGGCGATGCTCCGCCGATGGCATTTCCTGCAACCGGTTCCGATCCGTTTTATCAGCGCGGCCTGGCGCTTTCGGCCAGCGGCCGCCACCATGAGGCGATCGAGAATTTTGAGCGTGCGCTGGCCGCCACGCCCGATGACACGCGCGTGCTGTTCGCACTGGGCAA
>MKWE01000037.1:0-1099 GCA_001899585.1 Rhodospirillales bacterium 70-18 | reverse complement strand
GTCAATCTGGCCAATCTGTTGCGCGCCCGCGGCCAGGCGGAAGCCGCCATCGCATTGCTGGCCCAGCCACTGTCGCAAACGCCGGGGCAGCCGGAATTGTGGCTGACCATGGGCTCCGCCTTGCGCGAACGGGGCGAGACGGAAAAGGCCAAACAGCATTTTCGCGAAGCACTCGCCCTGCGCCCCGATTACGCGCCCGCGCTCGGCAATCTGGCCGACCTTCTTGCCGATGACGGTGAGGTGGACGAAGCACTCGGCCTTTACGACCGCGCCATCCGCGCCGACGGGCAGAACCCGCAGCTCAAGCTCAACCGGGCGGTGCTGCATCTCCTGGCCGGCAATCTGAAACAGGGCTGGCAGGACTATGAGGCGCGGCTGAAAATCGCCGGCAAGGCCCCGCGTTATCAGCATGGCTTGCCGCGCTGGTCCGGGGCGCCCTTGCGGCGCGCGCGCCTGCTCGTCACCGCCGAACAGGGTGTCGGCGATCAGATCATGTTCGCAAGCCTGATCCCGCAACTGTCGGACCGGGCGCAGAAGGATGGCGGCGCAGTCGTGCTCGAATGCGAGCCGCGGCTGGTGGCCCTGTTCCGCCGTTCGTTCCCAAGGGTTGCGGTCCGCCCGCAACAGCTTGAAAGCCGCGGCGGCGTCACCCATGCGCTTTACGGCTGGCTGAAGGCGGCGGGCGGTGCCGGCGCGGCGGTCGAAATGGGCTCGCTGCCGAAATATCTGCGCAAGACGCCGGCGGATTTTCCAGCACCCCACACCTATCTGGTGGCCGACGCGCAGGAACGCGCGCATTGGCGCCATGTGCTATCGCACGGTGGGGCCGCACCTTATATCGGCATCTGCTGGCGCAGCGGCAAAACCAATGGCCTGCGCGGTCTGCAATATGCGCCGCTGGAACAATGGGCGGGTTTTCTCAAAACCATACCCGGCACGCTGGTCAACGCACAATACGATGCGGCGGAAGATGAGCTGCAAAAGCTGGAGCAGTTGAGCGGCCGCACCATTCTGCGCCCGCAAGCCCTCGACCAGAAGCAGGAGCTGGATCGCACCGCCGCCCTGTTCAGCGAACTGGACGCCGTGATCTCCGCCCCCA
>MKWE01000036.1 GCA_001899585.1 Rhodospirillales bacterium 70-18 | reverse complement strand
ATCATTTTTCATGAACCGATGACCGTGGCCGATGCCGGCGGGCGCAAGAAGCTGGCGGCGATTGCCGAGGATATTGTGCGCAGCGGTCAGGTCCGCGCGCTGGCGGGCCTTCTGGACGAGCCGGTTGCGGCGCCCGCTCCGGCCGCGGACGAGGAGATTGCCGAGGCTGCGGCATGAACCGGCCCGGCCCGCGCACATTTCTTGTCTTCGGGTGGGCCTTCGCCCATAACCCGCCCGCAAGGACCTGAGCCCGGCGATGAAGAAGCTCTACGTCAAAACCTATGGCTGCCAGATGAACGTCTACGATTCCGCCCGGATGACGGATCTGTTGACGCCGCTGGGCTATGCGCCGGCCGACGGGCCGGAGGATGCCGACATGGTGATCCTCAACACCTGCCATATCCGGGAGAAGGCGGCGGAGAAGGTCTATTCCGATCTGGGCCGCCTGAAGAAGCTGAAGGATGGCCGGGTTGAACAGGGCGGTTCGATGCTGATCGCCGTCGCCGGCTGTGTCGCCCAGGCGGAAGGTGAGGAGATCATCGCCCGTCAGCCCGCCGTGGACATGGTGGTCGGCCCGCAATCCTATCACCGCCTGCCGGAAATGATCGCGCGTATCCATCATGGCGCGGGCCATGCGCTCGAAACCGAATTCCCGGCGGATGAGAAATTCGATATGCTGCCGGAAGAACGTGCGGTTTCCGGCCCGGCGGCGTTCCTGACCGTGCAGGAAGGTTGCGACAAGTTCTGTACCTTCTGCGTCGTGCCCTATACGCGCGGCCTCGAATATTCGCGCCCCGTAACACAGATCGCGGCCGAGGCCCGGCAACTTGCCGCCAAGGGCGCGCGCGAGATCACGCTGCTGGGTCAGAACGTCAATGCCTATAGCGGTGTTGGGCCGGATGGCGAACGCTGGCGCCTTGCGCAACTGATCGAACATCTGGCCGGAATCGATGGGGTTAAGCGGTTGCGCTACACCACCAGCCATCCGCGCGACATGTCGGACGATCTGATTGCCGCCCATGGGCGCATCCCCGAATTGATGCCTTATCTGCATCTGCCGGTGCAGTCGGGTTCCGATCGCATTCTGAAAGCGATGAACCGCCAGCATCGGGCGGAAGACTATCTGCGCCTG
>MKWE01000035.1 GCA_001899585.1 Rhodospirillales bacterium 70-18 | reverse complement strand
GGAAACAAAGTCGATCAGGGTCGTATCGGTCTCGTGCCCGACGGCGGAAATCACCGGAATGCGGCTTTCGGCGACCGCGCGAACCACATTCTCCTCGTTGAAGACCATCAGGTCCTCGACCGAGCCGCCACCGCGGGCGACGATCAGAACATCGGGAACAGGCAACGCACCACCAGGCCGCAGGGCATTGAACCCCCTGATCGCAGCGGTAACCTCATCCGCCGCACGTTCGCCCTGGACCGCCACGGGCCAGAGCAGAACACGGCGCGGAAAGCGGTCGTTCAGCCGGTGCATGATGTCGCGGATCACGGCCCCGGTCGGTGAGGTGATGACACCAATCACATTCGGCAGAAAAGGCAGCGGCTTCTTGCGTTCGGACGCGAAAAGACCTTCGGCGGCAAGGCGTTTCTTGCGTTCCTCCAGCATCGCCATCAAGGCGCCGAGGCCGGCAAGCTCCACCTGCTCGACAATGATCTGATAGCGCGACGAGCCGGCATAGGTTGAGATTCGACCTGTACAGACGACCTCAAGCCCCTGTTCAGGCTTGATTTTCAGGCGTTGCGCCGTACCGCGCCAGATCACGGCATTGAGAACCGCCTTGTCATCCTTCAGGTCGAAATAAACGTGGCCGGAGGAGTGGAATTTCAGGCCGCTGATCTCGCCCCGCACCCGCACAAAGGGAAATGCGTCCTCCACCGTGCGTTTCAGGGCGGTGGCGATTTCGCTGACGCTGAATTCGGGCAGGTTGGCGCGCGGGGCAGTCATGATTCGTGGATAATAGAGCTTTCAGGGCCCTTTGCGTCTTGAATCTGACCCTGCCCTTGCGGATGGTCCGGCCATGAACATTCTTCTGATCGGATCGGGCGGGCGCGAGCACGCGCTCGCGTGGGCACTGTCAGCAAGCCCGCTGCTGAGCAAGCTTTACTGCGCCCCCGGCAATGCCGGTATCGCCGAGGTGGCGGAGTGCGTACCCATCCAGGCGATGGATTTCGACGCCCTGGTCGCATTCGCCAAAGAGAAGAAGATCGATTTCGCGGTGATCGCCTCCGACCCGCCGCTGGTCGGCGGCTTGTGGGACCGGATGGAAGCGGCAGGCATTCGCGCCACCGGACCGGGCGAGGCGGCGGCGATCCT
>MKWE01000034.1 GCA_001899585.1 Rhodospirillales bacterium 70-18 | reverse complement strand
TCGCGATGCCGACGCCTTCGGCCGCCAGCGCACAGGCCGCGCCCACGTTGTGGGCTTCCAGCCGCACCGTCTGGCGCACCTCCGCCTGCCGGAAGGCCTGGTCGATCCGCATGCGGGTGTCGCCGCCGCGATGGCCGACCAGGATCAGCGGTTCGCCGGCAAGATCCCTGGCGCCGATCGGGCGCTTGCCCGCCGACAGCCGGTGCGCCGGCGGCAGCACGCAAACCGTGGGGCTGCTGATCAGCGGCCGCAGGCGGATGCCGGGATGATCCAGCGGCAGTTTGCCGAAGCCGCAATCGGCGGTGCGCGTGGCAACCAGGTTCATCACCGTCGGCCGGGTGCGCGAATCGACATTGATGTGGATATTGGGATGCAGGTTCAGGAACGAAGCGACCAGCTTCACCAGCGGCCCCTCGGCGAAACTCGGTGGCGCCACCACGCGCAGTTGCCCGGCATTGGTCTGGCGGATGTCCTTGGCCAGCACATTGACCCGCTCGACACCTTGCAGCGCCAGATCCACCTCATCGAACAGCAGCAGCGCCTGCGAGGTGGGCAGCAGCCGTCCCTTGCTGCGGTGGAACAACTTGAAGCCCAGTTCGGTCTCGAACTGCCCCAGCAGGCGGCTCACCGCAGGCTGACTCAAGCCCAGGCTGCGCCCGGCGGCGGTAGCCGAACCGAGCCGGATGATTTCGCGAAAGGCTTCCAGCGCCTTGAGATTGTCGAGCTTCATGGGCGGAGCGCCACGTGGCGGCAGTGAATGGGCTGCCGAACAACGTACACGATCAAGCGGGCGGCGCCACCGGCAGCACCGGCAACAGCAGTCGCGACGGGTGCGCGCGGTCCAGATGCACGCGATTGTGCGCCTGCCTGGATTCGCGCCAGCGACCGGGCGCGGTATCGGTGTTCGGATTGAGGTCGAAATGCGGATAGTTGCTGCTGGACACGTCCAGCCGGATCCGGTGGCCCGGCGCGAAATGGTTGGCCGTGGCGAAGGCCTCCACCTCCACCTCGACCACCTCGCCCGGCACCAGCCAGCGCGGCTGCTGCCAGGAATCGCGATAGCGCAAACGCAGGATGCCGTCGCTGAGGTTCATCGCGAAGCCGTGCGGGTAGTCTGCATGGGGCGGGTACTCGTCGATCAGCTTGATGGTGATGTCGGTATCCCGGCAATCGGAGGAAACG
>MKWE01000033.1 GCA_001899585.1 Rhodospirillales bacterium 70-18 | reverse complement strand
GACGATCTCCCCTCGCTTCACATCCAGCGAAACATGATCGACAGCTTTCAAGCCGCCGAACTGAACCGAGATGTCGACGGCGGAGAGAAGTATCTCGCCGCCATCGCTTCCGATCGTGGACGCGTTGCTTTCGCTCATCGATTCATCAGCCTGCATCGGGTTCGTTGCGTGGATGGCGCGATAGTTACTTCACGCCCTCGATGATCGGCTTGGCCGACGCGACCGCCTCCGGATAGACGGTGTGCTTCGCGCCGTCCTTCCACTGCACGAAGATCGCGCTGGTGCCGGCGAGCGTGCCGTTCTCGGCATAGTGAACGTCGCCGGGAATGATCGGCAGCACGATGGCGGGATCGCTGGCCTTGAACTTGAGACCGCGAAACGCCGCATTCACCTTCACGGGATCGTCGGTGCCGGCATTTTCCAACGCCCGCACCAGGAAGCGCGCGGCCTGCACGCCGAACATGAAGCTCTGATCGATCACCTTGTCCGGATAGGCGGCGGTGCCCTTCTGCAACGCATCCTTCAGGCCCGGCAATTTGCCGTCCGCGGAATAGAACGCCAGACCGAACGAACTCGTCAGCGTCTTCTCAGCGACCTCCTTGCCCAGCGCCCCCCACAGCTTGTCGTCGCTGAAGCCGGCCGAGCCGCCGAGCCAGATCGGCACGGTGTAATCGAGATTGAAGCGCGCCTTGTGCAGCAGCACGCCGTCCTGGAAATAAACCACCGAAATCACGGCATCGGGCGCAAGGCTTTTCACCCGCAGCACGATGGGCGTCATGTCCTTCACCGACGGCTCGACCGGAATCGATTCCAGCACCTTGACGCCCTGCGCCGTCAGCGCGGCCGCGGCTGTCTTCGACACCACCTGCCCGTAATCGTTGTTCGCATATGTAATGGCGACGGTATTGATCTTCGCGCCCTTCGAGATCAGCCATTTCACCGCATCGGCATAGGCCTTGCCGAAACCCTCGGCACTGATCGAGATGGTGGAGAAATACGGCGTGGTCGGGATCAACGTGGTTTGAAGCCCGACACCGCCGACCTGATAGCGATCCGCGACCGGCATGAAGGCCTGCGCTTCCGGCGTCGAATAGGGGCCGAGAATGAAGGAGACCTTTTCCTCCGACATCAGGCGGCGCGCCTCAAGCGAGGTCTTGGTCGGATCGGAGCCGTTGTCCGCGATCACGAGATTGATTTTTCCGCCGCCGAGGCTCTTGATGCCGCCGGCATCGTTGGTGTTCTTCACGACCATCTCGATCCCGCGCACGACGCTCAGGCCAGTCTCCGCATAGCGGCCGGTTCGCGGCATCAACACACCGATCTTGATGTCTTTCGCGAAACTCGGAGCAACTGACATCGCGCCCGTCACCAGCGCCAAAGCGCCAATTGCCGCCAACCTCGATATTCTGCTCATCAGGCATCCTCCGCTCGTTCGTGCCGGGCTTTACCACCCGGTCGTGTGAAGGGACTACACACTCAGGGTCAATGTGCCGGAGATCACCGGCTCACCACGCTGGTTTTCGATTGTGACGTCGTAAATTCCGGCGTCGCCCTCGCGAAGGCGTCCGTGCGCCGACACCGTATCGTCCTCGCGCACCGGCCGCGTGAAGCGTACATCCAGCTTCGCGCCCTCCTGCGCCTGCGCTCCATAGGTCGCGCGCAGCGATTGCCAGATCAGGTTGAGCGACAACATGCCGTGCGCGATGATGCCGCGCATCGGCGTCGTCGCCGCGAAGTCCGGATCGACGTGAATCGGATTGAAGTCGTCGGTGATCTCCGCGTAGAGGCGAATCGCAGCGCGATCTACCACCTTGCTGACGCGCTCAAGTTCGGGACGGGCGTATCGGGACATGGTCATTTCGCCCACAGCGTCGTCATCAGGCCGGAGAACATCAGTTCGCCATCGGCGCGGCGGGTTTCCGACCCGAACCGCACCCAGCGACGCTCGCCCTTTAGTTCCTTGCCTTCGCAGCGCAGGTCCGTGATCAGTTCATCGCCGATCTTCGGCATCCTGTTGACCGTGAACAGTTGCTGGCCATGAACATTGCCCGGCGGGCGCGGCACCAGAATGTCGGAATAGGCGCGGATATAGACCGCGGCCATCATGCCGGGCGGCATGGTGTCGCCGTCGCGGTCCGCCGGAAATAACCCCAGCCATTTTTCGATCAGGTCGGGGCCGAGCACCAGCGTTCGGCTGCCGATGATTTTTCCGGGCTCGAAGGTCTCGAAGACGAACATCTATCGCGGCCTCGCTTGTGGCAACGGATATTCGCCCTCGGTCGGTTCGAAGAACAGCTCGATCGGCATCCCGATGGCGACCGTGTCCGGGCTCACCTCGCGAAGGTTCACCATCGCGCGCACGCCTTCTTCCAGGGCGACGATCGCGATCACATACGGCACATCGGCCTTGAAAGAGTCCAGCGGCGCGCGGTGAACCACCGTGAACGAATAAACCATGCCGCGACCGCTCGACGGCAGCCAGTCCAGATCCGCGCCATGGCAGGCCGTGCATGTCAGGCGCGGCGGAAACTGGCTGTGGCCGCACGTCTTGCAGTGCTGAAATTCGAACCGGCCATCCTTGCAGCTCGACCAGAATCGCTGCGTGACGACATTCGTTTGCGGAAGCGGCTTCGACATCGCTCAATTCCTCCCCAGCACGAGCGAACAATGCGCGGACAGGATTCCGCCGTCGCCATGAACGAACGCCAGTTCAGGAGACTTGACCTGACGACCCTCGGCCTCGCCGCGCAACTGACGCACAGCCTCGACCACATGGAACATGCCGCCGGCAGCACCGGAATGTGCATACGACAGCAGTCCGCCATGCGTGTTGCACGGCAAACGCCCATCGAGATCGAGCGCGCCGGCCAGAATCGCCGGACCGGCCTCGCCCCGCGCGAAAAAGCCGATGGATTCCAGTTCCGCCAGCAAGGTGATCGTGAAGCTGTCGTAGATCTCGGCGACGTCGATATCGGCGGGCGTAACGCCCGCGCGGGCGAACGCCTGCCGCGACGACTGCTTGCAGCCGAAGTCCGTCAGCGAAGGCGATGCGATGATATGCTCATGGGTGTTCATCTGGCCCGTGCCGAGAATATCGACACCCCGTTTGCGCGTGTCC
>MKWE01000032.1 GCA_001899585.1 Rhodospirillales bacterium 70-18 | reverse complement strand
AAATTGCGACGAAAATCCGGATTCGTTTCATCTACACAACTGCCGAATCATGATGTGACATCCCGGCCGACCATATCGGCAGGGGGGCGGCCATTCCACCGTGGCAAAATGTGGTTTTATTCCGCTTTCGCGGTCCGGCGTGGCCGTGGCACCAGTTCACCGCCGCAATTGGGGCAGCGCCCCGCCATCGCATCGGAACAGGGGGCGCAGAACGTGCATTCGTAACTGCAAATCCGGGCGGCTTCGGCATCGGGGGGCAATGCGGCTCTACAGCGTTCGCATTCGGGGCGCATTTCCAGGGCCATGGTCCGCGATCCTTTCTTTTGCCGGGATTAAGACCTAACACAGCGGCAACCCCACGAAAGAGCATGCTTCCACAAATTGGCGTGAGGCGGTATTTCAGGGAACGATCCGGGACAACATTCATGACTGACATTGCTCAACGCCTCCGGGGCTCGATGCCCGCCCTCATCACGCCGATGAAAGACGGCAAGCTGGATGAGGCCGCGTTCCGCCAATTCGTCTCCTGGCAGGTGGCGGAAGGGTCGCACGGTCTGGTGCCCATGGGCACGACGGGCGAATCCGCAACCTTGAGCCACGAGGAACACCACCGCGTCGTCGCGATCTGTGTGGAGGAGGCGAAGGGCCGTGTGCCGGTGATCGCAGGCGCAGGTTCCAATTCCACCGCCGAAGCGATTTCGCTGTCCCGGTTTGCAAAGGAAATCGGCGCGGATGCCGTTCTTTCTGTTGCGCCCTATTACAACAAGCCGACACAGGAAGGCATCTACCGCCACTTCGCCACCATTGCGGAAGCCGTGGATATTCCGGTGCTGCTCTACAACATTCCCGGCCGCAGCGTGGTGGAGATCGCGGTGGAGACCATCGCGCGCCTGTCGAAGATCGCCAATATCGTCGGCGTGAAGGATGCCACCAACAATCTGGCACGGCCGAGCCGCGAACGGCTGGCCTGCGGCACGGATTGGCGGTTGATCTCAGGCGAGGATGCGACCGCTCTCGGCTATATGGCCCATGGCGGCCATGGCTGCATTTCCGTCACCGCCAATGTGGCACCGAAGCTGTGCGCGGAGTTCCAGAACGCCTGCATCGCGGGCGATTTTGCCAGGGCACGCACCTTGCAGGACCGGTTGATGCCGCTGCACGATGCGATGTTCTGTGAATCGAGCCCGGCGCCGGCGAAATATGCGGCCTCGCTGCTCGGCAAATGCAGTGACGAGGTGCGGCTTCCGATTGTGGCTGCAACACCGCCCGCGCGCGCGCGCATTCGCGCCGCGATGGAAGGCGCCGGCCTTCTCTGACCATGGCAAAAAAGAAAGACCCTGACCGCCGCGTGGTTGCCGACAACCGCAAGGCGCGCTTTTCCTACGCCATCGACGATACGGTGGAAGCCGGCATCATGCTGATGGGGTCGGAGGTGAAGGCGCTGCGCTCCGGCAAGGCGACGATCGCGGAATCCTACGCCCACGCCAAGGATGGCGAGATCTGGCTCGTCAACGCCTATATCCCCGAATACACCATGGCCAATCGCTTCAATCATGAGCCGAAGCGGCCGCGGAAATTGCTGGTCCACCGCGCAGAAGTGCGCCGCCTCTCCGCCGCCATCCAGCGTGAGGGGATGACGCTGGTGCCCCTGAAGGTCTATTTCAATCCGAAGGGCATTGCGAAGGTGGAACTCGGCATTGCCAAGGGCAAGAAGCTGCACGACAAGCGCGAAACCGAGAAGAAGCGCGACTGGCAGCGCGACAAGGCCCGCCTGATGCGGG
>MKWE01000031.1:517386-527264 GCA_001899585.1 Rhodospirillales bacterium 70-18 | reverse complement strand
TCCCTATCATCAGAAGGGGTCCCTTTTGGACGCCGATCCGGGGTCCCTTTTGCGTGCCGATTGACACTCAGCCGGCTGCCGCGATTACGCGATGTCCACATATGACAGAGCCCATCAGGTCGCCGGCTGTAGCGCGAGGTCGTCGCGGATGCAGGCGGTCAGGTGGCCCGGCCCAACGCCGCGCAGTGGGGGCACTGAATCGGCGCAGGCGGGAAGCGCGTAGCGGCAGCGGGTGCGAAACACGCAGCCCGACGGCGGGTTGATCGGGCTGGGAATGTCGCCGGTGAGAATGATGCGCGCCCGCGTGGCGTCCGGATCGGGGTCCGGCGCGGCGGAGAACAGAGCCTCAGTGTATGGGTGGCGCGGGTTGGCGAACAGCTCGGCGGTCGGCGCGCATTCCATCAGACGGCCGAGATACATCACCGCCACCCGGTCGCAGACATGGCCGACCACCGCGAGATCATGCGAGATGAACAGCATCGCCAGCGAGAGGCGGGTACGCAGGTCGAGCAACAGGTTAATGATCTGAGCCTGGATCGAGACGTCCAGGGCCGACACAGGCTCGTCGGCGACCAGAAAATCCGGGGTGAGCACGAGGGCGCGGGCGATACCGACGCGCTGGCGTTGACCGCCGGAAAATTCGTGGGGATAGCGCTCCGCGTGTCCCGGCGAGAGTCCGACCGTTCGCAGCATCTCCGCCACACGGCGGTTCCGCTCCGCACGGCCGATGGCCGGTTCGTGGATTATCAGCGGGGCCGCGACGATGCGGCCCACCGTCATCCGCGGGTTGAGCGAGGCAAAGGGGTCCTGGAACACCAGTTGCATCTTCCGCCGGATCGGGCGCAGTGCGCGGCGGGACAGGTGGGTGATGTCCTGCCCATGAAAGCGGATGCTGCCGCCGGTCGGCTCGGCGAGGCGGAGAATGGTGCGGCCAACGGTTGTCTTGCCGGACCCGGATTCGCCAACCAGGCCGAGCACCTCGCCGCGGGCGATGGAGAACGAGACGCCGTCCACCGCCTTCAGCGCCGTGCTGCTGCGGAAGAGCCCGCCACCGACTTGGAACCATTTGCGCAGCTCCGTCACTTCCAGAATGGTGTCGGCCCCATCGGTCATCCCGGCGTTCCGGATGCCAGGTCCCGCCAGCGCAAGCAGCGCACGAGATGGTCGGGTTCGGCCACCTCAAGCGCGGGCATCGCGGCGTCGCATCGGCCCACCTGCACATGGCCGCAGCGTGGAGCGAAAGCGCAGCCGGGTGGCAGGTCGGTGGGGTCCGGCACGTTGCCGGGAATGGCTTCGAGCGCCACCCGCGCGGCGGTAACCTGCAGACGCGGCACCGACCGCAGCAGGCCGGCGGTGTAGGGCATCAGCGGCGAACGAAACAGCGCGCGGCGCGGCGCCTGCTCGACCACGCGACCGGCGTACATCACCATCACCCGATCGGCGATTTCGGCGACCACGCCAAGATTATGGGTGATGAAGATCACCGCCATGCCGGTGCGCTGCTGCAGGCGGCGCAGCAGGTCCAGGATCTGCGCCTGCACGGTCACATCCAACGCGGTGGTGGGTTCGTCGGCGATCAGCAGCGCCGGGTCACAGGACAGCGCGATGGCGATCATTACACGCTGGCGCATGCCGCCGGAAAGATGGTGGGGGTAGGCCGACAGCCGCGCCCGCGGCTCGGGAATGCCCACCAAATCGAGCAGCTCGGCCGCTGCATCCAGCACCGCGGCGCGGGCGCCGCCGCGGTGCACGGCGATCGCCTCGGCGATCTGGTCGCCGATGGTCAGCACCGGGTTCAGCGACGTCATCGGTTCCTGGAAGATCATCGCAATGCGACTGCCGCGCAGGCTGCGCATCGCCTCCGCCGGCAGGGCGAGCAGGTCCAGCGCCTCGCCAGCGGCGCCGCGCAGCATGACCCGGCCGGTGACCCGACATCCCGGCGGCGGCGGGGTGAGGCGCATGATGGCCAGGCTGGTGACGCTTTTACCGGAGCCGGATTCGCCGACCAGTGCCACGGTCTCCCCCGGCCGCACGGTGAAGGAGACGCCGTTCAGCGCCGCTACCGTGCCGGCATCGCCGTGGAAGCGGACGGCGAGGTCGTCCACCTGAAGCAGCGCGTCCGGCGCCATGGCGGTGATCATGAGATGTCGAGCCTGGGATCGAGCGCGTCGCGCAGTCCGTCGCCGACGAAGTTGAAGCCGGTGACGGCCAGGGTGATCAACAGGCCCGGCAGTAACGCCAGCCAGGGCGCGGTGACCAGATATTCCTGGGCGTTGTTCAGCATGTTGCCCCAGCTGGGCACCGGCGGCTGGATGCCATAGCCTAGATAGCTGACATAGGCCTCCAGCAGGATCGCGCGAGCGACATTCAGCGTGGAGGCGACGACGATCGGCGCGATCGCGTTCGGCAGCAATTCGCGGAACATGATATGTGCGTCCGAGGCGCCGAGCGCCTCGGACGCGAGGGCAAAATCGCGTTCGCGCAGCGAGCGGATCTGCGCCTCCACCACCCGCGCGACCTCCATCCAGGCAGTGGCGGCGATCACCAGCGTGATGGACAGCAGGGTCGGCTGCACGAAGGCGGCCAGCGCCAGCAACAGGAAAATCGAGGGGAAGCAGAGCACCGCATCAACGAAGCGCATCAACGCAGTGCCGATCATGCCGCCGAAATAGCCGGCAAGCGTGCCGACCAGGATGCCGACCAGCGTGCTGATGGCCATCGCGGCAAAGCCGACGGTGAGCGAGACGCGGCCGGCCATCATCAGGCGGGCCAGCATGTCGCGGCCAAGCTCGTCGGTGCCGAACACATGCAGGCCGGCGAGCAGCGGCTCGGCGAAGCGCTGGCGCATGTTGATGCGCAGATCGTTGTAGGGCCAGAGATAGGGGCCGGCGGCGCAGAGCAGCACCAGCACGACGATCGCGGCCAGGCCGAACAGAGCCAGGCGATGGCGCACAAACCGAGCGAGCGCCCGGCTGCGCGCGCGGCTTGGGCGGGCGACGGTCGCGGCGATGTCGGTGGCTTCGGTCATCCCCGGCCTCTCAATCCAGCCGAATGCGCGGGTCGGAGACCGCGTAGAGCAGGTCGGCCAGTAGGTTGCCGATCAGCACGAGCATGGCCGAGAACATCAGGATCCCCATGACCACCGGATAGTCGCGATAGCCGATTGAATCGAGAAACAGGCGGCCCATGCCCGGCCAGGTGAACACAGTTTCGGTGACCAACGCGCCGGACAGCAGCGTGGGCAGTTGCAGCCCGGCGATGGTGATCATCGGCAGCAGGGCGTTGCGGATGGTGTGGTGCACCAGCACCGCGCGCTCCGGCACACCCTTGGCACGGGCGGTGCGGACATAATCCTGGTTGACGACCTCGAGCATGGAAGCCCGCATGTAGCGACTCCAGATCGCGATTGTGACCAAGGCGAGCACGAGGCAGGGGGCTATCAGATGCCGGGCGTAGTCGAGAAACGAGCCGTCGCCTATGGTGTACAAGTTTCCCGGCGGCAACCAGGCCAGCTTGACCGAAAAAATGTAGATGAAGACGAGGCCAAACCAGAATGTGGGAATCGAGAGCGCAACCATGGCGCCGATCGTCGCGAGGTAGTCGAACACCGAATAGCGGCGGATCGCGCCGAGCACGCCCACCCAGGTGCCCAGCAGCACAGCGACCACGCTGGAACTGAGCATCAGCTCCAGCGTCGGCCACAGATGCGCGCCGATGACGTAGAGCACCGGCTGGCTGTCGCGGTAGGAACGCCCCCACTCGCCGACCATCATACGGCGGAACCATTCCCAGTATTGCACCGGCAGAGGCCGATCCAGCCCCATCTGGTGGGCGATGACCTGCAACTGCTCGGCGGTCATGCCGGGGATCAGGGTGAACTGCGCCAGCGGCCCGCCGGGAGCCAGATGCAACACGGCGAAGCCGATCACCGAGACCAGCCAGAGCAGCACGAGGTACTGCGCAAGCCGGTGAAACAGGAACCGGCTCAACCAGCCCCCCCGGCGGCGCGGCTCGGGCCGGCGAGCGCCGCCGCCGCATCCGCGCGCGATGGGCTCGGAGCGGTCAGCTCGCCCAGTACCATGTGTTCACGTTCCAGGTGTTGACCGAGACATAGACGCTTGGCGCGTAACCGATCAGCCCCTTCCTGGTGCCCTCCACCGTGGCGTACTGAAAGATCGGCAGCTGCGGCAGGTCGTGCCGGATGAGCTCGGCGGCCTGCCAGTAATCCTTCTGCCGTGCCGCGCGGTCGAACGTAGTGGCCCCCGCCTGCAGCAGCTTGTCCACCTCAGGATTGACGTACTCCATGGTATTCTGGCCGGAGCCACCCTTGGCGGGAATCGCGGTGCTGAGAAAATAGGGAGACACATCCGGATCCGGGCCGGTCATGAAGTCCTCACCGATCATCACGCTATCGTATTGTGACTTGTTAAAGTAATCGCCCCAGATGACCGCCGGTGGCATGTTCTTGATTTTCATCTCGACGCCGATGTCGCTCCAGTTCTGCTGTAGTAGCTGCTGCGCCTGTTCGCGGACGTGGTTGCCCGCGGTGGTGGAGTTCTGGAAACTGAGCCGCACACCGTTCTTCTCGCGGATGCCGTTGGCGCCCGGCTTCCAGCCCGCGGCATCCAGCATCGCCTTGGCCTTGGCCGGGTCGTATTCGTGCGGCGCGACATGCGGGTTGAAGGCCCAGGACTGGGTGGGCAGATAGGTGGAGGTTGGCTTCGGCAGGCCGTAGTAGATCTGTTCGATGATCGATTTATTGTCCATTCCGTAATACAGCGCCTCGCGCACCTCGCGCTCCCGGAACTGCGGCTTGGACAGGTTCAGCGTGATGCTCTCGATGAACGGCGCCGGACCCACCACCACGTTGCGGTCGGCCAGCTTTTTCGCCTGTCCGTAATGGTCCGCGGTGATGCCCTGCAGGCCGATATAGTCGATCGCGCCGGTCTGGAACTGGGTGAACATCACCGTCAGGTCCGGGATGTATTTGAAGATGATCTGTTCCAGATACGGCCCGGTGCCGAAGAAATGCGGATTGGCGGCGAGCGTGATATGGTCACCGGGAACCCGCTCCTTCCACATGAACGCGCCGGTGCCGACTGGGGCGTTGTTGAACGGCGCGGTATTGGGATCCGCGGCCTTGCCGAGGATGTGGGCGGGCACCATGAACGTCCAGCACAGGATCGACATGAACGGTGCGAACGGCTTGGAGAGTTTCCAGGAGATCTCGGTGGGGCTTTCCACCTTGATGTCCTGCATCAACTCGTAGCCGGTGCGCGACCAGGCGCGGAATTTCGGGTTGTTCAGCAGGTCGAAAGAGAACTTCACGTCCTCGGCGGTAAACGGCTTGCCGTCATGCCAAGTCACGCCCGGGCGCAGCTTGACGCGCCAGGACAGCCCGTCGCTGGAAAGCCCGCCATTGGCCACGGTGGGGATTTCGGCGGCGAGTTGTGCAACGATCTCGCCGGTCTGGTCGGCCATCCACAGTGGGCTGAACAGGTTCCAATAGACGCCCTGATCCACCTCGATATGCGGCATCAGCGGGTTGAACACCGTCGGTTCCTGCGAGAAACCGATGATGACATGACCGGTGGGGCGCGCCGGTGGCTTCGACTGTGCCCGCGCGGGGGCAGGCAGCAGCCCCGCCGCACCGGCGGCGATTCCGGCGCCAGCCAGCAGCTGCCGTCGGGAGAGGCCGCGCCGCGCCAGCGTTTGGGAGTGCCCTGTGTCGCGGAGTTGGTCGTCGGTCATCCGGACCTCCATGATGGATATGTATTGATATTACATCGCGACGATGCGAATCCCGACCGCAGAAAACCCGGAGTTCTCATCACGCAACCGACGGAACATCATGAAAACTATGAGACCGGCATCACGGTACTGTCAATCGAATGCCGCTGTGTCATCGGCCGCGCGCTGCGGTTTGCCTCGTGTGTCGCTCGACGTGGGACCTGCCGCCCACGGACGACCGCTCCTGTCGATATCGCAAGGCAATGACCCGACCGCCGCTCGACCGGCAGCAACGTGCCCGGGGCCGACCAATCACCGGATCACCCTTCCGTATAGTGCGGGTATCGCGGCCGTCGCCGGGCGGTTTCGACAAGTATAGCCGTACGGTTGACTCTTCCACGCGGCAGGACGACGTTGACCCTGGCACAATCCGCAGGGTGGGCAGGATGGGACCGATCGTCGATCAGCTGCAGTCCGATACACAGGCGCCGGCGCACACCGGCGTGGTGGTGATCGGCGGCGGGATCATCGGCGTGAGCACGGCGTTCTTCCTGGCGCAGAAGGGCGTGCCAGTGGCGCTGTGCGAGAAGGGGCATATCGCCGGCGAACAATCCAGCCGCAACTGGGGCTGGTGCCGGAAGATGGGGCGCGACCCGCGGGAGATCCCGCTGGTCATCGAGAGCTTGCGTCTGTGGCAGGACATGAACCGGACGGTGGGTGCCGAGACCGGGTTCCGCCAGACCGGCATGCTGTTCCTGTGCGAGACGGATAAGGATGTCGCCGCCAATGAGGCATGGCTGGAGCATGCGCGCGAGCACCAGCTCGATTCGCGGATGATCGGCGCGGCCGAGGTGGCGGAGCTTGCGCCGGGCGGCGCGATGGCCGTGAAGGGCGCGCTGTACACGCCCAGCGACGGACGCGCCGAGCCGCAAAAGGCCGCGCCTGCAATCGCCGAGGCCGCGCGGCGGCTGGGCGCGGTGATCCTGACCGGCTGCGCGGTGCGCGGCGTGGAAACCGCCGGCGGGCGGGTGGTGGCGGTGGTGACGGAGAAGGGGCGCATCACCTGCGACGCCGTGGTGCTGGCGGGAGGCGCGTGGTCGCGGCTGTTCTGCGGCAATTTCGGCGTGCAGCTGCCACAGTTGAAGGTGCGTTCCTCGGTGCTGCGCACCGAACGGCTGGACGGAGCGCCGGAGATCGCCATGCTCGGGCACGGATTCGGCGTGCGCAAGCGGCTGGACGGCGGCTACACCGTGGCGAACCGCGAGGCGAGTATCGCCGAGATCGTGCCGGACAGCTTTCGCCTGTTCTTCGATTTCCTACCGATCCTGCAGGCCGAATGGAAGACGATGCGGCTGCGCCTGGGCGCGCGCTTTCTCGCGGAATGGAACACCCCGGGGCGCTGGCCGCTGGACCGGCCCTCGCCGTTCGAGGCGATGCGCGTACTGGATCCCGAGCCGGTGCAATCGATCAACACTGCGGCGCTGGCGGATCTCGCGCGCGCCTTCCCGGTGTTCGGCCAGGCGCGCATCGCCCAGCAATGGGCTGGGATGATCGACGTGACGCCCGATGTGGTGCCGGTGATAGGGCCGGTCGAGAGCGCGCCCGGATTCTTTGTCGCCACCGGATTCTCCGGTCACGGTTTCGGCATCGGCCCCGGGGCGGGGCGGTTGATGGCGGACCTAGTGACGGGGGACACGCCGGTGGTCGATCCTGCGGCATTCCGGCTTTCGCGCTTCACGGACGGATCGAAACCCCGGCCGATGTCTGGCGTGTAGCGGGCCCGACGCGGCCGCCGAGCTTTATCGGGTGTGGCTCGGCGTGGGGTCCCAATGCCGATCCGCGCGCCAACTTCCGAATAATACGGGCTGGCAGTAGTGATGTACGTCCGCTACCTGCTGTCGCTGCGCAAAAACGTTGGCCGGCCCCCATTGGCTGGTCCGGTTGGAAAGCTAGTTCATAGCTCGGCGATGCGCCATGTTTGGATTGGCCGCCGGAGCGCCCGGCAACGAGGCTGGCGACGGCGGCCACGGCACGCTTTCGGGTGCGGGTGGTCGATAGGCCAGGGCTGAGTGCGGCCGGACGGTGTTGTAGTGCCGCCGCCAGGCTTCGATCACGGTCTGGGCTTCCTTCAGGGAGTAGAAGATCTCCCCGTCGAGCAGCTCGTCACGTAGCCTGGCGTTGAAGCTCTCGCAGTAGCTGTTCTCCCAGGGACTGTCAGGCTCGATGTAGGCGGTCTGCACGCCCACGGCTGCGATCCAGTTGCGTACCGCCTTGGCGGCGAACTCCGGCCCGTTGTCGGAGTGGATGTGCCCTGGAATGCCGCGCAGCAGGAACAGCCCGGTGAGCACGTCGATGAAGTCGGTCGCATTCAGCCGGCGGTTGACCCGGATCGCCAGGCACTCGCGGGTGAACTCATCGATCACGTTCGGCATGCGGTATTTCCGTCCATCGTGGGTGCGGTCCTCGACGAAGTCATACGACCACACATGGTTGGGATACTCCGGCCGCAGCCGAATGCAGGAACCGTCGGCCAGCCAAAGCCGGCCGCGCTTCGGTTGCTTCGCCGGCATCACCTGGCCGGTCGCCTATGGCGGCCACGGCCTCACCCTGCGCGAGCACCTGATCGCCAACCAGGAGATCGGCCGCCTCGGCCTGCCGGAGAGCGTCAACTCTCTGGGCAAGGAGCTGGCCGGCCCGATCAATGCCGCCGGCTCGGACCGGCTGGACGACCCCATGCTCGACAGTACGGCCCAGCTGGCCCGGCACTTGGAGCCGCAGTTCCGCGCCGCCCAGTCCGCCGGCCGCATCATGTTGGCCCAGGCGGTCGGCCAGATGTTCGCCCGGCTGGGCGTGAAGGCAGAGGTGCGGACCATGCCCACCTCCATGCTGTTCAGCCGCGGCAGCAAGCTCGAATTCAGCGTCATGCTGTCCGGCTGGGTCGGCAATGGCGAGGCCTCCTCGCCGCTGGTGGCGCTGATGGCCACCTACAACCCCAAGACCGGCATGAGCCCGTCCAATCGCGGCCGCTGGTCCAACCCGGCTTTCGACCTGGCGCTCGGCCATGCGCTCAGCACGCTGGACGACACCCGGCGAAACGCGTTTTACGCCCAGGCGGCGGAAATCGCGGTGGGCGAGATGGGCGTTATCCCGGTCTACTTCACCGTCAATTCCTGGGCGACCCGAAAGGGCATCACCTATGAGGCGCGTGGCGACGAGCAGACGTGGGCCATGGGCATGCGCCCCGCGCGCTGACGCCGCCGCCAGAGTGTGATCGGCGCAGGTGGAATCACACGAAGCCGTGAATCACACGGCAAAACAACGGACTAGAGTCTGTCAGGCGCTTCTATCAGCGCCTGACAGACTCTAGAGATGTTTGGTCCCAGGAAGGGGTCCAGGGGCCCGGCCCCTGGCGGGGTCGAGGGGCAGCGCCCCTCGCCTTGCCCTCCTTAACCGCCGTCAGAGCGCCCGATTGGCCCGCGCCAGCACGGCCTGGAACAGCACCTGTGCGCCGGCTTCGGCTTCCTCGGGTTGGATGCTTTCTTCCTCGTTGTGCGACAGGCCGTCCTTGCAGGGGGTGAAGATCATCGCGGTGGGCACGTGGCGGGCGACGTAGACGGCGTCGTGGCCGGCGCCGGAGACGATTTCGCGGGTGGAGTAGCCGAGGTGTTGTGCGCCTTGGCGGACCAGTTCGATGCAGGCAGGGTCGAAGGGCTGGGCGGCGTAGCGGAAGAGTTCGGTGAGTTCCAGCTTCACGCCGCAGGCGGCGGCGATGGCGGCGGCTTCGGCGGGGAAGCTGTCGGCCAGCTTGGTGACTTCTGCGTCGTCGGGGTGACGGAATTCGACCGAGAAGCGGACTTCGCCGGGGATGACGTTGCGGCTGTTGGGCAGCACCTGGAGCTGGCCGACGGTGCCGCGGCCGTCTTCGCCGCGGGCGCGCATGAGCTGGTCCACGCGGTCGATGATGCGGGCGGCGGCGACCAGGGCGTCCTTGCGGGCGGAGGGGGGGGTGGTGCCGGCGTGGGAGTCGCGGCCGAGGGTGACGGCGTCGTACCACACCTGGGCCTGGGCGCCGGTGACGATGCCGATCTGCTTGCCTTCGGCTTCGAGGATGGGGCCCTGCTCGATATGAAGCTCGAAATAGGCGTCGG
>MKWE01000031.1:480398-517347 GCA_001899585.1 Rhodospirillales bacterium 70-18 | reverse complement strand
TGGCGTCGAGCGCCGTTTTCACGGTGATGCCTTCGAGGTCGGCCAGCGTGTGCACCTTGTCGAGCGTGTAGACGCCGGCCCAGACGCCGGAGCCCATGAGGGAGTGGCCGAAGCGGCTGCCTTCCTCGTCGGTCCAGTTGACCAGCTCGATCGGGGCTTCGGTGGTGATGCCGAGGTCGTTGAGGCTGCGCATGACCTCCAGGCCAGCGATGACGCCGAGCGCGCCGTCGAACTTGCCGCCGGAGGGCTGGCTGTCGAGGTGGCTGCCCATCAGGACGGGCAGGCGGTTGGGGTCGCGGCCGGGGCGGCGGGCGAACATGTTGCCGATGGCGTCGATGCGCACGGTGAGGCCGGCGGCCTCGCAATTGGCGCGGAAGTGGTCGCGGCCCTGGCGGTCGATATCGGTGAGGGTGAGGCGCCGCACGCCGCCCTTGGGGGTGGCGCCGAAGCGGGCCATGTCCATCAGGCTGTCCCACAGCCGCTTGCCGTCGATGCGTTGGTTAGTGGCGGGGTTGGTGGTCGTGCTCATGTGCCCTGGTTCTCTCCTGCGGGCGTGCATCTTGCCCAGTCGGCCGCTTCCTGCAAGCTTCAACACCTTGAAGGAGCGATGCGAATGCGGCTGACCCCCATCCTGTGCGCGGCGGCGCTGGCCTTGTCCGGCTGCACGCTGATCGACCAGCGGACGTTCGAGCGGACGCCGCAGGCGCCGGCGGCCGATGCGGCGGCGCGGGCGCGGGCGCGGGCGGCGGCGCCGCCGCTGCTGACGATTCCGTTCGACCAGCCGGGGCTGGACTGGGGGCCGGCGCTGTCGGAGGCGGTGGACGCGGCCCAGGGGCGCAATCCGGCGGTGCAGTTCGATGTGACGACGCCGGTGCCGACGGCGGCGCCGCCGGAGGTGCGGGACCGCTTCATCCGCCAGGGCGCGGCGGATGCGACTGCCGTGGCCAACGGGCTGGCCTCGCTGGGGGTGCCGCCGGATCGGGTGCATATCGGCGTGCGCGGCGATGCGGGCAGCCCGGCGCGAGAGGTTCGGGTCTACGCGCGGTAGGCGCTCAGGGCCTCGGTTCCATCCGGCCGGCGCCGCGCGGGTCTTCGGCGGGGTTGCCGGCGGGGGCGCCGAGCGGGCCCGCCGGGTTGTCGCGCCAGGCGCGCAGGGACCAGCGGACGGTGGGGAAGGCCAGGTCGTCCCACGGGATGTCCTCCCAGGCGAACAGGGCGACGTCCAGGCTTTCCGGGCCTGGGGCGAAGGCGGGGGTGTCGGCGAAGCGGGCGCGGAAGATCACCTGCACCTGGCCGATGCGGCTGATGCTGTAGAGGGCCAGCACGCCGTCGAGCGCGATGCGGGCCTCGGCTTCCTCCCACGCCTCGCGCAGGGCGCCGTCCTGGACGGTTTCGCCGAGTTCCATGTAGCCGGCCGGGAGGGTCCAGTAGCCGCGGCGCGGCTCGATGGCGCGGCGGCAGAGCAGGACGCGGCCGGCATGGGCGACGACGGCGCCGACGACGATCTTGGGGTTCTGGTAGTCGATATGGCCGCAATCGGCGCAGATCATGCGCTCGCGGTTGTCGCCTTCCGGGATCTGGCGGACGAACTCGGCCATGGCGGAAGGGTGCACGCGCGGCGGCGGAGTTTCAATCCCCGCGCGGCGGCGCGGGAGGGGTCAGACCGAGAGGTCGAGCAGGGAGCCGCGGGGCAGGGGCTGGCCGGGCTGGTTCTGGCCGGGTTGGGGCTGGGCGCCGGGGCGGGCCTGCAGGGTTTGCGGCTGGGCGGATTGGGCGCGGGCCGGTTGCACGCCGGCCGGGGGCGGTGGGGTGCGGGCCGGCTGGCGGGCGGTGCCGACGCCGTTGGCGGTGGAGAAGGCCGACAGGGAACCGGGGGAGATCATGCGCCGCAGTCTCGCGCGCGGGAGTTGCGATCCGGTTAACGCGGCGGCCAGTGCCGCAGCCGGCGGCCGAGGAACAGCGGCACCGCGTGGCCCGGCCGGCCCGGCAGGTCCAGCAGCGCGGGAGGCAGGGTGTCGATACGGTCGAACAGCGCGCCGTAGGCCGCCTGGATGCGGGCGGCGTCCTGGCGGGGTGCGACGATCAGGATGTCCTGGCCGAGATGCGCCGCCGGGCCGGGGGCGAAGGCGTATTCGCGGGCGTCGGTGTTCAGGCACAGCACCGGCACCGCGCCGCCGAGGCCGTAATCCACCTTGCCGGTGTCCGACCAGTTGGGTGCCGCGATCACCCGGCCGAGCAGGCCGCGCCGGGCCAGGGCGGCACGCAGCGGCGTGAGGTCGATGGCCTGGAGCGCCGGGTCCTTAGGCAGCGGCACGGGGTTCCAGCGCACCTCGATCGCCACCACGGCCAGGGCCGCCAGCAGCAGCGCCGTGGTGGCGGCGGCGGTGCGGCGGATGGCGGGGTGCGACGGGTCCCAGCGGGCCAGGGCGGCGCCGAGCAGGGGGAACAGGAACAGGTAGCCGGGGGCGGCCCAGTGGAACAGCACGTGGCGGGACCACAGCGCCACCACGGCGAACAGCAGGATCGGCCCGGCGCCGAGCCAGCACAGCAGCCAGGCGGCGCGGTCGGCCGGGCCGCGGCGCAGGGCGCGGGCGAATTCGGCCATCATCGGCGCCCAGATCCAGGGCAGCAGGAACAGCGCGGCGCCGCCGAGCACCGCAAGCGGGCCGAAGGGTTGCAGCCGCACCGCCTCTGCCCGGCCGCCCTGGAAGGCCAGGGAGGCCCAGCCATGTTCGGCGTTCCACAGGATCACCGGCGCGAACAGCAGCGCTGCCAGCACCGCCGCCGCCCAGGGCTGCGGGCGGGCCAGCCAGCGGCGGTCCCGCGGCTGGGTCAGCAGGTAGGCGAAAGCGCCGGCCAGGGCCAGCACGGCGGTGTATTTGGACAGCAGGGCCAGCCCGCCCGCTGCACCCGCCGCCAGCCACCAGCCCCACCCGCCCCGATCGGCCCGCAGCGCCCGCACCAGGCACAGGCCCATGGCCAGCAGGGCGGCGTTCAGCGGCCCGTCCGGCAGCACCCAGCCGCTGCTGGTCACCCCGAACACCGGCGCCAGGGTGAAGGCCAGCGCCGCCCACAGCCCCGCCCGCCGCCCGGCGAAATCCTCGCCGAGCCGGGCCACCATCCAGGTGGAGGCGGCGCCGAGCAGCACGAAGGGCAGCCGCACCACCACCGGCGCCTCGCTGCCCAGCAGATGGGCGATGCCGGAGGAAAGCCACCAGGCGATCGGCGGATGGTCGAAATAGCCCAGGCGCAGGGTGCGCCCGGCGGCGACCATGTAGCTCTCGTCGATCCCCAGGCCGATGGCATGGGCCATCAGCAGGCGGACCAGGCTGGCCGCCAGGATCAGCCACCACAGGGCGGCGCGGTCGGTCACGGGATGGGCTAGTCCTCGTCCGGCCGGCGCACCAGCACCTCGCGTTTGCCGACGTGGTTGGCCGGGCCGACGATGCCTTCCTTCTCCATCTGCTCGATCAGCTTGGCGGCGCGGTTGTAGCCGATCTGCAGGTGGCGCTGGATGAAGCTCGTGCTGGCCTTGCCCTCGCGGGCGACCACGTCCACCGCCTGGTCGAACAGGGATTTCTCGCCGTCGCTGCCGCCGGCGATGCCGGACATGGCGGAGGCTTCGGACTCGTCGCTGGCCTCGGTGACTTCCTCCAGGTAGGCGGGTTCGCCCTGCTCGCGCAGGAAGGCCACCACCTCCTCCACCTCGCGGTCGGAGACGAAGGGGCCGTGCACGCGGCCGATGCGCCCGCCGCCGGCCATGTAGAGCATGTCGCCCTGGCCCAGCAGCTGTTCGGCGCCCTGTTCGCCCAGGATGGTGCGGCTGTCGAACTTGCTGATGACGGTGAAGCTGATGCGGGTGGGGAAGTTGGCCTTGATGGTGCCGGTGATCACGTCCACCGACGGGCGCTGGGTGGCCATCACCACATGGATGCCGGCGGCGCGCGCCATCTGGGCGAGGCGCTGGACGGCGGCCTCGATCTCCTTGCCGGCGACCATCATCAGGTCGGCCATCTCGTCGATCACCACCACGATGAAGGGCAGCTTCTCCAGGGCGAGCGGTTGGTCCTCGAACACCGGCTTGCCGGTCTCGCTGTCGAAGCCGGTCTGCACCCGGCGGTTGACGATCTCGCCACGGGCCGCCGCCTCGGCGACGCGCTGGTTGTAGCCGCCGATGTTGCGCACGCTGAGCTGGCTCATCGCGCGGTAGCGGCGCTCCATCTCGCGCACGGTCCATTTCAGCGCGACCACGGCCTTGGCCGGCTCGGTCACCACCGGGGCCATCAGGTGCGGGATGCCCTCGTAGACCGAGAGTTCCAGCATCTTCGGGTCGATCATGATCAGCCGGCACTGGTCGGGCGAGAGGCGGTAGAGCAGCGACAGGATCATCGCGTTGATGCCGACCGACTTGCCCGAGCCGGTGGTGCCGGCGACCAGCAGATGCGGCATGCGAGCGAGGTCGGCGATCACCGGGGTGCCGCCGATGTTCTTGCCCAGCGCCAGGGACAGCGTGCCCTTGTCCTCAGTCCATTCCGGCGCCGAGAGCAGTTCGCTGAGATAGACGGTCTCGCGCCTGGCGTTCGGCACCTCGATGCCGATCACGTTGCGGCCGGGCACGGTGGCGATGCGCACCGCGGTGACCGACAGGCTGCGCGCCACGTCGTCGGCCAGCCCGATCACCCGGGCGGCGCGGATGCCGGGGGCAGGTTCCAGTTCGTACAGCGTCACCACGGGGCCGGGCTGGTGGTCCACGATGCGGCCCTGCACGCCGTAATCGGCCAGCACCGATTCGAGCATGCGCCCGGTGGCCTCCAGCGTCTCGCGGCTGGGCGCGCCGGAGGCGGCGCGGCCGGGGGCGCGGGCCAGCAGCTCGATCGGCGGGAAGCGCCAGCCGACTTCCTCCATCGGCGGCTTCTCGGCACGGCCGCGCTTGGCGAGCCTGGTGGCCAAGGGGGCGCCGGGCGGGGCGGCCTGGGGTGCCGCCTTGGGTTCGGCGCGGGCGGCCAGCGGCCCGCCAGCCACCAGCGGCGCGGCCTCGGCGCGGCGGTCGCGCGCGGCTTCGGGCGCGGCGTCGTCCATCATTTCGTCGGGCAGCTCGCCGGGCATCTCGCGGCGCACCGGGCGGGTGCCGTTGACCTTGTGGATCACCCAGGCGCCGGCCGCCCCGGCGCGCGCGGCCGCCCGGCCGGTGACCTGTGCGGCCATCCGCAGCGCGGCCACCGAGCGGCGCGCCGCGCGCCCGGCCGCGCGCCATTCCCCGGCGGTCAGCCCCAGCGCCAACAGCGTCAGCGCCACCGCCAGCACCACGGCGAGGCCCCAGACCGCCACGCCGCCGAACGGCCCCAGCAGGCCGCGCCCGGCGGCCAGCGTGCCGCCGGCGATCATCCGCCCGGCCGCCCCGCCCAGCCCGGCGGCGGCCGGCCAGACGATCGGCTGGCCATGCGGGCCGGGAATGCCCGCCAGCACGGCGGCCAGCACCGGCATGGCGGCCAGCAGCCCGGCCACCCGGATCGCCAGCCCGCCGCCCGCGCCCTCACGGCCCCGGCCGGCGGTGATTCGCCACGCCCAGGCCAGCAGCGCCAGCCCCGGCAGCGCCCCCGCGGCGCCGAAGCCCTGCAGCAGCAGGTCGGCCACAATCGCCCCGGGCGGCCCGACGAGGTTGCCGGCATGGCCGGAGGTCGCGGTGTTCAGCGAGGGGTCCAGCTTGTTGTAGCTGGCCAGCGCCACCAGCAGGCCGGCGCCCACCACCGCCAGCAGCAGCGCGCCGAACTCGGCCAGCCGCCGGCCGATCAGCGACCGCAATTCGGGGGATGCCAGCCGTCGTGCCTGCGTCGCCGCCGCCATCGATCCGTCTCCATGACGCCGCCGCGCCCGCGTCGGGCGGTGTTCGTGTCCGGAAGGAAGTATAGGCCAGAAGCACCTGACGAAAGAAGGGCTTCGCGCAAGGGGGTGGGGGCAGGGGGCGAGGGCAGGGGGCGGGGGCAAGGCAAGGGAGAAGAATCACATGGAGACGGGGAGGCGGGGAGAGGCAAGGTTATTCGAATGCCTTGCTTCTCCCCGCCTCCCCGTCTCCATGCGAAACTACCTTGCTTCCTCCCCAGGCTCCCAGCCCGGCGGCGCCAGGGTGAAGCCGGCGAAGTGGAAGGCCGGCGCCACCGTGCAGGTCACCAGCGTCCAGGCGCCCAGGCTGGCGGCGGCCTGCCAGCTTCCCGGCGGCACCACGCCCTGCAACGCCTCGCCGCCGGCCAGGTTGGGGCCGAGGCGCAGCAGGTCCACCCGGCGCGCGTCATGCGACAGGCGCAGATGCAGCGGCGCGCCGGCCTGCCACAGCCACAGCTCGCTGGCGTCCACACGGTGCCAGTGGCTGGCCTCGCCGCCGCGCAGCAGGAACAGGATGGCGGTGCCGGCGCCGCGCCCGCCATCCGGCGCCGCATCGCGCCAGGTCTCGCGGAAATGCCCGCCCTCGGGGTGCGGTTGCAGCCCCAGCGCCGCGATCACCGCCGCGGCATCCAGCGCCGGGTCGCGCAGGTCGGGCATGGCCGTCGCCTAGGCGGGCTCGGCCGGCACCGTGCGGACCAGGGCGGGCAGTTCCATCATCGCCGCGAACCAAGCGGCGAGCTGCGGATGGTCCGGCCGCCACGGCTCGGCGGCGAAGCGGAAATCCAGGTAGCCGAGGGCGCAGGCGATGGTGAGGGTGCCGATATCGGCCGTGCGGTGCGGTACCTCGCGCTCCAGCTCGGCCAGGGCGCGCGATACGGCGGCCTGCTGGCGGGCCATCACGGCGTCGCGCGCGGCTTCCCGCGGGCGGGCCTGTTCCATGCGGCGGGCGATCGCGGCGTCCATGATGCCGTCGCCCAGCGCCTGCTGCTTCAGCGCCCGCCAGCGCGCGCCGCCGGCCCGCGGGAACATCGGCAGTTCGTCGCCCACGCTGTCGAGGAATTCGCAGATCACCGGGCTGTCGAACAGCGCCAGCCCGTCCACGGTCACCAGGCAGGGCACCTTGGACAGCGGGTTGGCGGCCAGCAGGCCGGCCGGGGACTGGTGCGGATTGGCCGGCACCAGGGTGATCTGCTGGTCGATCCCGCGGGCGATCGCGCAGGCCATCACCTTGCGCACATACGGGCTGGAGGGCGAGTAAAACAGCTTCATACGATGAAATTCCTCAAAATTTATCCTTGCGGGCGCGCAGATCGGCCAGCGTCGCCACATCGCCGGCGCGCAGGAATGGGTTGCACTCCAGCTCGTCGGACAGCTTGCTGGGCAGCGTCGGCAGGCCCATCGCCCGCAATTCCTTCACCCGCTCGGCATAGGCGTGCAGGTCCAGGTTCTCCGGGTCGGCGTGCAGGGCGAAGCGGGCGTTGCTCTCGGTATATTCGTGGCCGCAGCAGACCAGCGTGGCGCCGGGCAGGGCGGCGAACTTCATCAGGCTGTTGAACATCTCCGCCGCCGTGCCTTCCAGCAGCCGGCCGCAGCCCAGGCTGAACAGCGTGTCACCGCACAGCAGCACGCCGCCATCGGGGAAATAAAAGCTGATATGGCCGCGCGTGTGCCCAGGGGTTTCATAGACGCGGGCGGTGGAGGCGCCGAGATCGACCTCCGAGCCTTCCCACACCTCGCGGTCCAGCTTCGGCAGGCGGTGCCTGTCGGCCCGCGCGCCGACCACCTGGGCGCCGTAGCGGGCGCGGATCTCGTCGGTGCCGGCCACGTGGTCGCCGTGGTGGTGGGTCAGCAGGATCATGTCCAGCTTGCCGCCGGCCGCGTCGATCGCCGCCGCAACCGGCGCCGGGTCGGCCGGATCGACCACGGCGAGGCAGCCGCTCTCCTCGTCACGCAGCAGCCAGGCGTAGTTGTCGGACAGGATGGGGATCGGTGTGACTGTGATCATGCCCTGAATGTAGCATCGGCCAAGACTGGTGCAATCGCGCCGGTGCAATCGGGCGGGTGCAATCGGGCGGGCGGCGGCGGGTTTGCGTGCTATATAGGGGGGATGGCCACGGACGCGCATGCGGCGGCGGATTTCTACGGCACGCGCCGCGGCGCGGTGGCGGCGCTGCTGCTGCGCGAGCGGCTGGCGCGGCTGTGGCCGTCGCTGGCCGGGCAATCGGTGCTGGGCATCGGCTATGCCGCGCCCTATCTGCGGCTGTGGCGCGAGGAGGCGGCGCGCTGCATCGCGCTGACCCCGGCGCAGATCGGCGCCGCCCGCTGGCCGGCCGGCGCCGCCAACCTGTCCTGCACCGCCGAGGAGGACGCGCTGCCCTTCCCGGACATGTGCTTCGACCGCATCCTGCTGGTGCACGGGCTGGAGGCGGCCGAGCATGCGCGCCGGATGCTGCGCGAGGTGTGGCGGGTGCTGAAGGACGATGGCCGCCTGCTGGTGGTGGCCCCCAACCGCAGCGGCATGTGGGCGCATCTGGAGCACACCCCGTTCGGCCAGGGCCAGCCCTATTCGCCCGGCCAGGTGGGCCGGCTGCTGGCCGCCGCGATGTTCCGCGTGGAGCGGCGGGACACCGCGCTGTACCTGCCGCCCACCAACCTGCGGCTGGTGCTGCGCAGCGCCCGGCTGTGGGAGAACGGCGGCCGGCGGCTGGTGCCGGGGCTGGCCGGCGTGACCATCTCCGAAGCGGTGAAGGACATGTACGCCGCCATCCCGGTGCCGGCCAGGCCACGCCGGCGCATGGTGCTGGCCGAGGCTGCCTGACCGGTCGGAACCCCGCCTAAACCCCGTCGATCGCCACCGATTGCAGCCATTCCGGCTTCATCTTGGTGCCGGTGGGGGTCTGGATATAGGCCCACCACCGCCCGGCGGTGATCTTGTCGCGCACCAGGCAACCATAGCCGCCATTGTGGGTGCCGTCGTAGGCCGGGCCGATCTTGTCGGCCAGGATGGTCGCCCCCGGGTAGCGCTGCGCCACGCTGGTGGTCCAGGTCGCCGCCGTCGGCTCATGGTAGACATAGACATCGCCGCCCTCGCGGGTCACCACGAAGTTGCAGCCGGTGAAGGTGAAGGTGAACACGTAGTCGGTGGTCACCCGGCTGAGGTTGATGCGGCCGAAATTGGCCGCCGTGGCGTCGCTCGCCCGGTCCTTCTGGCCCAGATAGGGGATGTAGTTGCCCACGATCGGCGCGCCGTACCGGCCGGTGCCGCCATAGGTGCCGGTGCCGCCCATGATCTTCACGTCGACATAGCCGAGCTTGTTGGAGACCAGGTCGAAATCCACGCTGGGCGCGAATTCCTGCTGCACCATCAGGGTATTGCCGTCGATGCGGTTGATGTCGGACTTCTGCGCGCCCTCGCCAGTGTAGCACACCAGCGCATACTGGCCGAGATAGCTCTTTGGATTGCTGCGGAAGCGCAGGTTGTGGCCGTTCATCGACATCCCCCTCTGGTTGCGGCGCATGCTATGCCGCCGCGGCGCGGGCGCTCAATGCGCATCCGGGGGCATACACGCAGAGTTCAGGCGCCGATTGCCGGGCGGCGGCGGCTGCGCCACTGTCACGGCAACATCCAGCCGGGGGAACGCGCGCCATGATCGACAATCCGCCCATCCTGACCATCCATCGCGGCTGGAAGCGGCCGGGCGCCAGCCTGCTCGCCGGCTTCCACGGCGCCCAGACCAGCCATCTGTGCGACGCCATGCAGGGCCGCGGCGCGCTGGACTGGCGGATCAAGCCGGTCGATCCGGCCAATGCCAGCTTCGTCGGCCCGGCGATCACCGCGCTGTCCTACCCGGCCGACACGGTGGCGATGTTTGGCGCGCTGGCCGAGGCGCAGGCGGGCGACGTGATCATGCTGGCCTGCGACGGCTTCACCGCGACCGCCGCCATCGGCGACCTGGTGGCCGGCATGATGCGCAACAAGGGCGTGGCCGCTTTCGTCACCGACGGGCTGGCGCGCGACCGCGCCGGCATCGTCGCCGCCGGGCTGCCGCTGTTCTGCATGGGCATCCAGCCGAACTCGCCGGCGCAGAACGGGCCGGGCGTGGTCGGGCTGCCGGTGGTGGTGGGCGGGGTGCATGTCCGCCCCGGCGACATCATCGTGGGTGATGCCGACGGCGTGGTGGTGGTGCCGCAGGACCGGGCCGAGGCGGTGCTGGAAAGCCTGGCCCGCGTGCGCGCCGCCGAGGCCACTGCCGAGCAGGCGGTGCGCGACGGCGCCACCATGAGCGCCGGCGGCCAGCGCCTCGTCGATGCCGCCACCATCATCGGGGCGGCGCCATGAAAATCCACAACCTCTACGCCGACGAGCACGGCGAGACGCATTTCCGCGATATCGAGGTGGAATGGGTGGCCGAGGGCCGCGGCGGCAAGACCTCGGCGCTGCACAAGGCCACCGGCCTGATCTTCCGCGAGACGCCGGGCGACTACGACTATGAATGGCACCCCGCCCCGCGCCGGCAATACATCGTGAACCTCGATGCCGGGGTGGAAATCACCGTCAGCGACGGCGAGACGCGGGTGATCGGGCCGGGCGAGGTGTTCCTGGTGGAGGACGTAACGGGCAAGGGCCACTTCTCCAAGGCCATCGCGGGCAAGCTGCGGCACTCGCTGTTTATTCCGATCGAGTGACGGTGATGCGGCATAACCATCCCATCGCCCCGCTGACATCCGCCCCCGCCCGTCCTATTTAATCCCGCACACCGGATGAGGAGAGCCACGCCATGCTGAACCAGGTCGCCAGCCTGCCGCTGAAAGACCCCAGCCTGTTCCGTCAGGCCAACTACCTCGACGGCAAATGGGTGCAGGCCGACAGCGGCAAGACGCTCACGGTGAAGAACCCGGCCACCGGCGAGGTGGTGGGCGAGGTGCCCGCGCTGGGCGCCGCCGAAACCCGCCGCGCCATCGAGGCGGCGCACCGCGCCCAGCCGGCCTGGCGGGCGATGACGGCCAAGGAGCGCGCCACCATCCTGCGCCGGCTGTTCGACCTGATGATCGCCAACACCGACGACCTGGCCATCATCATGACCGCCGAGCAGGGCAAGCCGCTGGCCGAGAGCAAGGGCGAGATCGCCTATGCCGCCAGCTTCATCGAGTGGTTCGCCGAGGAGGGCAAGCGCGTCTACGGCGACACCATCCCGCAGAACGCCCGCGGCCGGCGCATCATCGTCACCAAGGAGCCGGTGGGCGTGTTCGCCGCCATCACGCCGTGGAACTTTCCGGCCGCGATGATCACCCGCAAGACCGGCCCCGGCTGGGCCGCCGGCTGCACCGGCGTCATCCGCCCGGCCAGCCAGACGCCGTTCTCCGCCCTCGCCATCGCCGTGCTGGCCGAGCGCGCCGGCATGCCGGCCGGGGTGTGCAACGTGATCACCGGCCCCTCCGGCCCGATGGGCGCGGAGCTGACGGGCAACCCGATGATCCGCAAGCTGACCTTCACCGGCAGCACCGATGTGGGGGCCAAGCTGCTGGCCGCCTGCGCGCCGACGGTGAAGAAGACCAGCATGGAGCTGGGCGGCAACGCACCGTTCATCGTGTTCGACGACGCGGACCTGGATGCCGCCGTGCTCGGCGCCATGGCCAGCAAATACCGCAACACCGGCCAGACCTGCGTCTGCGCCAACCGCCTGCTGGTGCAGGACGGAGTGTACGACGCCTTCGCCGCCAAGCTGAAGACCGCCGTGGAGGCCCTGAAAGTGGGCAACGGCATGGAGGAGGGCGTCACCCAGGGCCCGCTGATCAACGCCGACGCCGTGGCCAAGGTGGAGGAGCACATCGCCGACGCGCTGAGCCGCGGCGCCCGCGTGGTCACCGGCGGCAAGCGGCACGCGCGCGGCGGCACCTTCTTCCAGCCCACCATCCTGGCCGACGTGCCGGATGAGGCGATGATCTTCCGCGAGGAGACCTTCGGCCCGGTGGCGCCGCTGTTCCGCTTCAAGACCGAGGCGGAGGCGATCAGGCTGGCCAACGACACCGAGTTCGGGCTGGCCGCCTATTTCTACGCCCGCGACGTGGGGCGCATCTTCCGGGTGGCCGAGGCGCTGGAATACGGCATCGTGGGCATCAACGAGGGCATCATCTCCACCGAGGTCGCCCCGTTCGGCGGCATGAAATCCTCCGGGCTGGGGCGCGAGGGGTCGCATTACGGGATCGAGGAGTATCTGGAGGTGAAGTACCTGGCTCTTGGTGGAATCGGGACGTGATGGATAAGCAAGTCTTCTTTTTGTGAACAAAAAGAAGCAAAAAAACTTTGTTCGCTGGAGTCCCCGCGTCGGGACGAGTCAGGGCGTCGGGACTCCGGCGAATGAAAGTTTTTTGGTTCTTTTTTCCAAAAAAGAACCCCCTCCTTTCTTACACGGAGCCAACCATGCCCTATGATTTCGACCTCTTCGTCATCGGCGGCGGCTCCGGCGGCGTGCGCTGCGCCCGCATCGCCGCCGGCCACGGCGCCCGCGTCGGCGTGGCGGAGGAGCGGTTCTGGGGCGGCACCTGCGTCAACGTGGGCTGCGTGCCCAAAAAGCTGATGGTCATGGCCAGCGAGTTCGGCGCCAGCGCGGCCGACAGCCACGGTTTCGGCTGGGACATCGCCCCCGGCCGGCACGACTGGGCCGCGCTGATCGCCGCCAAGGACCGCGAGATCGGCCGGCTGAACGGCATCTACCGCAAGCTGATGGACGGCGCCGGCTGCACCGTGTTCGAGGCGCGCGCCACCTTCATCGACCCGCACACGCTGGAGGTGGGCGGCCAGCGCGTCACCGCCGAACGCATCGTGATTGCCACCGGCGGCCGCCCGATCCGGCCCGACTTCCCGGGCGCGGAGCATTGCATCGTCTCGGACGACGCCTTCTACCTGAAGGCCATGCCGGCGCGCATCGCCATCATCGGCGGCGGCTATATCGCGGTGGAATTCGCCGGCATCTTCGCCGGCCTCGGCGCCCAGGTGGACCTGATCCTGCGCCAGAACCTGCCCTTGCGCGGCTTCGACGAGGATCTGCGCAGCGCGCTGGACGAGGCGCTGACCAACCAGGGCATCCGCCTGCACCGCGGCACCACAGTGGCGCGAGTGACGGCCGAGGGCGCGGCGCGGCGCGTGGTGCTGGCCGACGGCAGCAGCATCGAGACCGACCTGGTGTTCGCCGCCATCGGCCGCTCCCCCTATACCGACGGGCTGGGGCTGGCGGCCGCCGGAGTGGCCACCAACGGCTTCGGCGCGGTGACCATCAACGAGGACCGCAGCACCAGCCAGCCGCATATCTACGCCCTGGGCGACGTGACCGACCGGCTGAACCTGACCCCGGTGGCGATCGCCGAGGGGCACTCCCTGGCCGACATGCTGTATGGGCCCGGCCCGCGCGAATGGGTGCTGGACGCGGTGGCGACGGCGGTGTTCTCCAGCCCGCCGATCGGCACGGTGGGGCTGAGCGAGGACCAGGCGGCCATGCGCGGCCCGGCCGACATCTACCTCACCCGCTTCACCCCGATGCGCCACACGCTCTCGGGCCGGGCGCGGCGGACGATGATGAAGCTGGTGGTGGACCAGCAGACCCAGCGCGTGCTGGGCGCGCATATGCTGGGCGAGGACGCGCCGGAGATTTTGCAGGGGCTGTCGATCGCGATCAATTGCGGGGCGACGAAGCGGGATTTCGACCGCACCGTGGGCATCCATCCCACCGCCGCCGAGGAGTTCGTGACCATGCGCACGCGCACGCGGGTGGCCGGGCAGGTGGTGACGCCGGAGCGGGATGCCGAGGGGCCAGGGGCCGGCGGGATGGGGAAGGCGGAGATGGGGGTCGGGGCGGGGCGGTAGCCGAGGTCCAGGGGCTCGGCCCCCGATAGTTCAGGACATGGGTGGGGTGCGGGGCAAAGCCCCGGCCTTGCCTCCTTTCGGCGCCATCCCGCCGATCAGTAGCCAATCAACCCGTTTCGGTGGATAACCTCGCTCTTCTACCCGAACCCGGGCCAACCCGGGCGGTTGCGGAGTGAGGCGCATGACGGCGAACTGGACCCCCGATAGCTGGCGCGGCAAGCCGATCCGGCAGATGCCCGCCTACCCCGACCCGGCCGCGCTGGCGGCGATGGAGGGGCGGCTGGGCAAATATCCGCCGCTGGTGTTCGCCGGCGAGGCGCGGCGGCTGAAGGCCGCGCTGGCGCAGGTGGCGGAGGGGCGGGCCTTCGTGCTGCAGGGCGGCGACTGCGCGGAAAGCTTCGGCGACTTCACCGCCAACATCATCCGCGATACCTTCCGCGTGCTGCTGCAGATGGCCGTGGTGCTGACCTTCGGCGCCGGCGTGCCGGTGGTGAAGATGGGGCGCATGGCCGGCCAGTTCGCCAAGCCGCGCAGCAGCGACAACGAGACCATCGGCGACGAGACCCTGCCCAGCTATCGCGGCGACATCATCAACGGCCCGGATTTCACCGCCCAGGCCCGCATTCCCGACCCCGCGCGCATGGAAACCGGCTATTTCCAGTCGGCCGGCACGCTCAACCTGCTGCGCGCCTTCGCCACCGGCGGCTACTCGGACCTGCACCAGGTGCACCGCTGGAACCTGGACTTCGCCGCCCGCTCGCCGCTGGCCGCGCGCTACCAGGACCTCGCCTCGCGCATCGACGAGACGCTGGCCTTCATGGCCGCCTGCGGCATGACCAGTGCGGCCATCCCGCAAATCCGCGAGACCGATTTCTACACCAGCCACGAGGCGCTGCTGCTGCCGTACGAGCAGGCGCTGACGCGAGTGGATTCCACCTCGGGCGACTGGTACGCGTGCTCGGCGCATTTCCTATGGATCGGCGACCGCACCCGCCAGCCGGAGGGCGCGCATGTGGAGTTCCTGCGCGGCGTGAAGAACCCGCTGGGGCTGAAGGTGGGGCCGACCACCACGGCGGACGACCTGCTGCGGCTGATCGACACGCTTGATCCCGCCAACGAGCCGGGGCGGCTGACGCTGATCAGCCGCATGGGCGCGGACAAGGTGGACACCCTGCTGCCGCCGCTGCTGCGCGCGGTGCGGCGGGCGGGGCGGAAGGTAGTCTGGCTGTGCGACCCGATGCACGGCAACACCATTTCCACCGCCCAGAAGGTCAAAACCCGCGATTTCGACGCCATTCTGCGCGAGGTTCGCGGCTTTTTCGACGTGCATGCCGCCGAGGGAAGCTGGGCCGGCGGGGTGCATGTGGAGATGACCGGGCGGCAAGTGACCGAGTGCGTGGGCGGCGCCCACCAGTTGACCGAGGCCGATCTGGGCGACCGCTACGAAACCTTCTGCGACCCGCGGCTGAACGCCGAGCAGTCGCTGGAGCTGGCCTTCCTGGTGGCCGAGGAGCTGAAGGCGCGGCGCGACCCGGGCGCCCTGCCGGTGGCGGCGCAGTAGGGATGCCGGCGATGGACGCCCCCGTGTCAGGTCTCGCCGCCGACATCGCGGCGCGCACCGATGTGTATTTCAACCGCACCCGCCAGGTGGTGGAGCGGTTCGGCGACAAGCGGGTGACCTATGCGGTGTTCCTGCGCCGGCCGGTGATCTCGGCCCCCCGGCTGATGCTGGACTGGCTGGCGCGGGTGGCCGCCGAGCGCGGCACCACCTTCGATATCGATGTGACCCACCCGGAGGGAAGCTGGACCGGCGCCGGCGAGCCGCTGGTCTACATCACCGGCAGCTTCGCCCTGCTGTCGGACCTGGAGACGATCTTCCTGCAGAAGATCGGCCCGGCCTGCGTGGCCGCGCACAACGCCTACCAGATGTGCCTGGCGCTGCCCTCGGTCGCCTTCCTGGCGATGGAGGCGCGGCACTGCGCGGGGGCGGAGATGCAGGAGATGATGGCCTATGCCGCCGCCGTCGGCAGCCGGGCGGCGCAGCGCGAGGGGGCGACCGGCTTCATCGGCAACGCCAATGACGGCACCGCGCACTGGTTCGGCAACCCGACCGGGCTGGGCACCATGCCGCATGCCCTGATCGGCTATGCCGGCAGCACGGTGCGGGCCGCCGAGATGTTCCACGAGACCTTCCCCGACACGGTGCTGACCGTGCTGGTGGATTATTTCGGCCGCGAGGTCAGCGACGGGCTGACGGTGTGCGAGCGCTTCCGCCCGCTGGCCGAGGCCGGGCGGGTGCAGGTGCGGCTGGACACCCATGGCGGGCGGTTCCTGGAGGGGCTGGACCCGGCCGAGAGCTACGCGGTGCTGGAGCGCCACGCCCCCGGCGCCATCCGCCGCTACCGCAGCGACACCGAGCTGCGCTACCTGGTCGGCACCGGGGTGTCGGCGGCGGCGATCTGGCGCATGCGCGAGGCGCTGAACGCCGCCGGCTTCCCCAAGGTGCGCATCGTCGCCTCCTCGGGCTTCGGCGTGGACAAGTGCCGGGTGATGGCAGACGCGCGCGCGCCGGTGGACGTGGTGGGCACCGGCAGCTTCATCCCGGATGTGTGGGGCGAAACCTACGCCACCGCCGACATCGTGGAATATGACGGCGTGCCGATGGTGAAAGTGGGGCGGGAATTCCTGCTCCGCCGCAACGGCGCCCGCAAGGCAAACGGATGAAGTGTTTAAGAAGAGCTGTTCTTTTTTGAAAAAAAGAACCAAAAAACTTTCATTCGTTTAGCCGCCGCATCCGATCTTTCTTCTCCCCGCTTTCCCGTCTCCATGTGGATCTTCTTTAGACGCTACAGCTCCGGGCTGCCGCTGGCCTTCCAGGCATTGTATTCGGCCATGGTGCGTTCGGTGGCCGGGTAGAAGCCGGCGATCGGCTCGCCCAGTTCCACGCGGCGCTTGATGAACACCTCCACCCGCTCCTGCTCCAGCCCCGCCGTCGCCACCTTGTCGGCCAGATGGCGCGGGATCACCACCACGCCGTCCTCGTCGCCCACCACGATGTCGCCGGGATAGACCAGCGTGCCGCCGCAGCCGATCGGCTCCTGGAAGCCCACGGCCAGGATGCTGGCGCTGCTGGGCGGCGGCGTGAAGCTGCGGGCGAACACCGGCATGGCCATGGCCATCAGCGGCCCGGCATCGCGCATCGCGCCGTCGCCCACCACGGCGGCGACGCCGCGGCGGATCAGCCGGGCCACCAGGATGTCGCCCAGCGCGCCGCCGCCCAGGTCGCCGCCCTGGTCGATCATCAGCACGCTGCCGGCGGGCGTGGTCTCCACCGCCAGCCGCGTGGGGTTGTGCGGGTGGACGATGCTGGCCTGGCCGTCCAGGTCCTCGCGCATCGGCGCGTAGCGCAGCGTCACTGCCGGCGCCACGAAGCGGCAGCGTGCCGGGTTGAGCGGGCGCACCCCCAGCGGCGAGCGGGTGCGCATGGCGCCCAGCTTGATGAGCTGGGAGGTGATGGTGGCGGTGCTGACGCCGGCCAGCTTGTCCAGCGTGTCGGGCGCGAGTGCGATGGTCTCGGACATGGCTTCCTCGTGTGATTGGCCTGGATCGGGGCGGGTGGGCGGCTCAGAGATACACTCCGGCCATGCCGCCGGCCGGGTAGCGGGTGCCGGCGACCGCGCCCTTGGGGATGGCGGTGTCCAGCGCGGCGAGGTCGGCCTGGCTCAGCGCCACGCCCAGCGCGCCCAGGTTCTCGTCCAGCCGGTCGGCGCGGCGGGTGCCGGGGATGGCCACCACGTCCTCGCCCTGCGCCAGCACCCAGGCCAGCGCGATCTGCGCGGGGGTGCAGCCGCGCGCCGCCGCCAGTGCCTCCATCTGCGCCACCAGCGCGCGGTTGTGCAGGAAGTTCTCGCCCTGGAAGCGCGGATGCGCGGCGCGGCGGCCGTCGATATCGCCCGGGGTGCGCAGCGTGCCGGTCAGCAGGCCGCGGCCGAGCGGCGCATAGGCGACGTAGCTGATGCCCAGCGCCCGGGTTGTCGCCCGCGTCTCCTCCGCCTCGGCGCGGTAGAGCAGGGAGTATTCGGTCTGCACCGCGGCGATGGGGTGCACGGCGTGGGCGCGGCGGATGGTCTCGGGCCGCGCCTCGGACAGGCCGAGGGCGCGCACCTTGCCCTGCGCCACCAGCCGGGCCATGGCGCCCACCGTCTCCTCGATGGGCACGGCGGGATCGACGCGGTGCTGGTAATACAGGTCGATCACCTCCACCCCCAGCCGGGTCAGGCTGGCCTCGCAGGCGGCGGCCACGTGGGCGGGGCTGCCATCCACCCCGTTCGGGCCGCCCTCGCGCTGGGTCTGGCCGAATTTGGTGGCCAGCACCACCTGGTCGCGCCGCCCCTTCAGCGCGCGGCCCAGCACGCGCTCGTTGTGGCCCCAGCCGTACATGTCCGAGGAGTCGAAATGGTCCACCCCCTGGTCGATGGCGTGGCGGATAAGAGCCTCCGACGCCGCGTCGTCGGCGGCGCCGTAGACGCCGGAGAGCGACATGCAGCCCAGCCCGACGGCGGAGACGCGGAGCGCGCTGCCGCCCAGGCGGCGATGCGGAAGTGCCATGGACGGGCCCTTTGCGGTGTTGTTCCGCCGCATCCAAGCACGAAGCGCGGGCTTGGCCAAACCGCCGCGCATGCGTATCACCATGCGCAACCCCGTTCCCTCCCGCCGCGAAGGCCCGCGCCATGACCCTGCCCGACCGCCTGTCCAACAATCCCAAAAGCCCGTTCCACGACGCGGCGCTGCTGGAGCGTGGCATCGGCATCCGCTTCAACGGCGCCGAGAAGACCAATGTGGAGGAATACTGCATCAGCGAGGGCTGGATCCGCGTGGCCGTCGGCAAGACGGTGGACCGGCACGGCGCGCCGCTGACCATGATGCTGCGCGGGACGGTGGAGCCGTATCTGCGGGATGCCGAGTAGGCAGAAAGGCAAGGCGGGGCGCTGCCCCCGGCCCGGCCAGGGGCCGAGCCTCTGGTCCTCAGAATTTTAAAAAAGGTTTTTACTTCAATAATATGAGGTCCAGGGGCTCGGCCCCTGGCGGGGCGCGGGGCAGCGCCCCGCCTTCCTTATGCCTCCCCCAGGCGCGCCGCCGCGATCGCCTCGCGCACCAGTGCCGTGTTGCCGAGGTGATTGGCCAGCAGCAGGATGATCCGTGCATCCAGCCGGCGCGAGGCGGCGTCGTCCAGGTCGCGGTGGGCGTCCATCAGGGCGGCGAACAACCCGTCCGGGTCGTCCAGGTTGGGTTCGGTGTTGAGCCTGCTCATCCGGCCATTCTTTGCGTATCCGTGATGGTGATGCCGCATGCGCATCGCTGCGCATGGGCCACCGCGGCGGCGTCGAAGTGGCGCCAGCGGGCGGCGACGTGCTGGTCCGGCCGCAGCAGGATGGCGGCGCCGGGGCCGGCGGCGTAGCGGGCGGCGGCCAGGCCCTCGGCATCGTGCAGCGCCCCGGGCGTGGCGGTTCGGGTGAGGAACACCGGGCGCGGCCCCCCGGCCGCCAAAGCGGGGAAATCGCCGGGCGGGCCGAACAGCAGCAGCGTGAAGCCGTCGCCGCCGAGATGGCGCAGCAGCCAATCCGGTTGCCCGTCCGATCGTACCGGCGCATCCGCCGCCGGTGCGCCGGGCGGCAGGCCGCCGGTCCAGGGCGCGTCATCGGGCGTGTTCAACGGGCTGTCGGCCAGCACGGCGGGGCGGGAGAGGCGGCCGGAATTGACCAGAGGGCGGGCGAAGGCGTAGCGGCCGGCCAGCTCCAGCACGGCATCGCGATAGGCGCGGGCGGCTGCGTTCTTGGGCGTGATGAAATCGGTGCTGCGGGTGGAGTTGAGGATGTTCTCGTCGTTGGCGGCGATCCGCTCGGCGTCGTAGCTGTCCAGCAGGGCGTCCGGCGCCGCGCCGCGCAGCACCGCGTCCAGCTTCCAGCCCAGATTGTCCACGTCCTGCACCCCGGCATTGCCGCCGCGCGCGCCGAACGGGCTCACCTGGTGCGCCGCGTCGCCCAGGAACAGGATGCGGCCGTGGCGGAAGCGTTCCAGCCGGCGGCAGCGGAAGCTGTAGACGCTGACCCATTCCAGCGCGAACTCCACCTCCGGCCCCAGCATGGCGCGCACGCGGGCGGCCACGCGCGCCGGGTCTCGCTCCGCCTCGGGGTCGCTGTCCCAGCCGAGCTGGAAGTCGATGCGCCAGACATCGTCGGCCTGGCGGTGCAGCAGCACGCTGCCGCCGGGGTGGAAGGGCGGCTCGAACCAGAACCAGCGTTCGGCGGGGAAGCCGGCGCGCATCACCACGTCGGCGATCAGGAAGCGGTCGCGGAATTCCTGGCCGATGAAGGACAGGCCCAGCGCGCGGCGGACGAAGCTGCGCGCGCCGTCGGCGGCCAGCAGCCAGTCGGCGTGCAGGGCGTAGCTGCCCTCCGGCGTTTCGACAGTGAGCGCCACGCCGTCCGGCCCTGGCGCCACGGCGGCGACCCGGCTGTGCCAGCGCAGATCGACCAGTCCGGTGGCGCGGCAGGCTTCCACCAGCGCCTCCTCCAGGTGGTATTGCTGGAGGTTGATGAAGGCGGGGTATTGGTGCCCGGCCTCGGGCAGCAGGTCGAAATGGTAGACCTGCCGGTCGCCGAAGAACACGCGCCCGGTGTTCCAGGTGACGCCGCGGGCCAGCAGCGCCTCGCCCAGGCCGAGCCGGCCGAAGATTTCCAGGCTGCGCTTGGCCCAGCAGATGGCGCGCGAGCCGAAGCTGACGGTGTCGTCCTCGTCCAGCAGCACCACCTTCTGGCCGCGCCGGGCGAGGTCCAGCGCCATGGTCAGCCCGACCAGCCCACCGCCCACCACCACAACCTTGTGGCGCGCCCCGGCGTCGCGCACCGGGGCGAACGGGTAGCGGGGGTTGGTGTAGGTGGCGGGCATGGCGGGGGCTAGCGGATCTCGCCGTCCTTGGCGGCGCGCTTCTCCAGCGCCTTCCACATCTCGACATCGCGCTCGGCGGTCCAGATGCGCGGGGTGTCGATGCCGCGCGCCTCGTCGTAGGCGCGCGAGACGTTGAACGGCATGCAGTGCTCGAAGATCACCCAGTTGCCGAAGCGCGGGCGCATGCGGCCCATGGCGTCGTCGTAGATCGCCTGCAGGTCGCCGCCCTTGGCCACGCCTTCCTTGACGATGCCGAACAGCGTGGCGGTGAACTCGGCGGTGCCGTCCAGCGCCTCGGCCACCTCACGGGCGTTCAGCAGGGCGCGGCCGCGGCCGGGCACCATCTTTTCCGCGCCCAGCTCGCGCAGCTTGCGGATGGTGTCGGGCCAGTCGGTGAAATGCGCGTCGCCGCAATAGGGGGTGGCGCCGAATTCCACGGTGTCGCCGGCGAACAGCACCTTCTCCTTCGGCAGCCAGACGATGGTGTCGCCGGCGGTGTGGGCGCGGCCGATATGGATGATCTGCGCCTCGCGCTCGCCCAGCCACAGCGTCATGCGTTCGCGGAAGGTTTGGGTGGGCCAGGTGAGGCCGGGGATCGCCTCGCGCCCACGGAACAGGCGAGGGAAGCGGCCGATCTCGCTGTCCATGTCCTGCTGGCCGCGCTCCACGATCATGTCGCGCGCCACGTCGGAGCAGATGATGGAGTGGGCGGGGTAGCCACTGGCGCCCAGCACGCGCACGGCATGGTAGTGCGAGAGCACGATGGTGCTGACCGGCCTGTCGGTGACGGTGGCGATGCGGGCCTGCACCTCGGCGGCCATCGCCGGGGTGGCCTGGGCGTCCACCACCACCACGCCGTCCGGCCCGACGATGATGCCGGAATTGGGGTCGCCCTCGGCGGTGTAGGCGTACAGGCCGCGGCCGAGCTCGTCGAACGAGACCGCCTTGTCGGCCATGTCGTTGGTGGAGGCGAAGCCGGACATGCGATCTCTCCCGTGGACGTTGTACGGAGCCTAGCCGGCGGGCGTGTTTCCAGCCAGCGCCGTCCGCCCCTATGCTTGGGGTCCCGAGGATGGATTAGTTGCAAATGAAACCGGATGCAACCGCGGCGGCGGATTTCCTGCTGGAGGCGTTCCTGCCCTACGAGTTGTCGGTGGCGGCGAACCGCATCTCGCGGCTGTTCGCGCGGCGGTATTCGGCGGAATTCGGCATCTCGATCGCCGAGTGGCGGGTGCTGGCGGTGGTCGGCCGGTTCGGCACGCTGTCGCCGGGCGGGGTGGCGGAGCGCACCGAGATGGACAAGGTGAAGGTGAGCCGCGCCGCCGCCAGCCTGGTGGAGGCGGGGCTGCTGGAGCAGTCGGCCGACCCGCAGGACGGCCGCGCCCGCCGCCTGCGCCTGACCGCGCGCGGGACGGGGGTGCACCAGGCGATCATCCCGCGCGCGCGGGCGCTGGAGGCGCAGCTTTCCGCCGGCATGGACCCAGGCGACTGGGCGACGCTGCGCCGCCTGCTGCGCCAGGTCAGCGCCCATGCGCAGGCGCTGGACGACCCCGAGCCGGGCCGCGCCCCGGCTGTGCCCTGAAGGAGACAATCCCATGCAGACCCTGCTCCCCGCCGCGCATCGCATCGCCGGCCTGCTGAAAGCCTCGGGCGCCACCATCGCGGTGGCCGAATCCTCGGCCGGCGGGCTGGTGGCGGCGGCATTGCTGGCGGTGCCCGGCGCCTCGGCCTATTTCCTCGGCGGCGCGGTGGTCTACACTCGCCAGGCGCGCGCCTTGCTGATGGGCATCGACGACGCGGCGATGGCCGGGCTGCGCTCCTCCAGCCCGCCCTATGCGGTGCTGCTGGCGCGCACCGCGCGGGACCGCTTCGCCGCCACCTGGGGGCTGGCCGAAACCGGCGCCGCCGGGCCGACCGGCAACCGCTATGGCGACGCGGCGGGGCATTCCTGCCTGGCGGTCTGCGGCCCGGACGTGGCGGTGGGCGTGACGCTGGAGACCGCGAGCGGCGACCGCGAGGCCAATATGCGCGCCTTCGCCGCCGCCGCGCTGGCGCTGATGGAACGGGCGCTGATGGAACGGGTGCTGGCGGGCGGGTGAGGCAGGGGCATGGCGTTCAAGGTTCAGGTCGGCCCGCCGCTGATCACCATTCACGCGGGCCAGGCGGTGCTGGTGACCGAACCCGACGGGCAGGTGAACTGGCCCAGCACGTCCGGGCTGTATTTCCGCGATACCAGGGTGGTGAGCGCCTGGGCGATCTATGCCAACGGCGAGCCGTGGGACCTGCTGACCGGCGGCGCCGTCGGCCATGACGCGGCGCGCATCTTCCAGACCAACCGTGCCTTCGCCACCGAGGATGGGTCGATCGCGGCGCGCACGCTGGGGCTGGTGATCGGCCGCCACATCAACGGCGGGCTGCACGAGGACATCGACATCACCAACAACGGCCGTGACCCGGTGCGTTTCAACCTGGAAATCGCCATCCGGGCCGATTTTGCCGATATTTTCGAGGTGAAAAGCGCCAATATCGTGCGGCGCGGCCGGATCACCACCACCTGGTCGGCCGCGCGGCAGACGCTGCGCATCGCCTATCGCAACAAGGATTTCTGCCGCGAGGTGATCGTGCGCACCAGCCTCGGCGACGGCGAGCCGACGGTGAACGCCAACGGGCGGCTGAGCTTCGATATCGCGCTGAAGGGGGGCGAGGCCTGGCACCGCTGCCTGACCTACGACCTGGTGGACGGGCCGAAGCGCCTGCCGGCGCCGCGCGGCTGCACGCATACGAGCGCGACCTCCGAGCATGCCGGCAAGCTGGACGAGTGGCGCCGCACGGTGCTGAAGATCGATACCAGCAACGAGGAATTCTACCGCTGCTACAGCCAGGGCGTGCAGGACATGGCGGCGCTGCGGCTGCCGCTGAAGGGCACGGACCACATGGTGTTCGTGCCCGCGGCCGGGCTGCCGTGGTTCCTGGCGCTGTTCGGCCGCGACTCGCTGATCGTTTCGTTGCAGACGATGATCGTCTATCCGGGGTTCGCGGCCGGGGCGCTGGACGTGCTGGGGCAGTACCAGGCGAAGGAGCGCGACGACTACCGCGACGCCGAGCCGGGCAAGATCCTGCACGAGCTGCGCTATGGCGAGCTGGCGCATTTCAAGCTGATCCCGCACACGCCCTATTACGGCACCGCGGACGCCACGCCGCTGTATCTGGTGGCGCTGCACGCGGCCTGGCGCGCCACCGGCGACCGCGCGCTGCTCGACCGGCACCTGCACACCGCCGAAGCCTGCCTGGAGTGGATCGACACCTATGGCGACCGTGATGGCGACGGGTTCCAGGAGTACCAGACCCGCTCGTCGGCCGGCTACGAGAACATGGGCTGGAAGGATTCCGGCGACGCCGTGATGTACCCCGACGGCACGCTGGTGCGCGGGCCGAAGGCGCTGTGCGAGTTGCAAGGCTATGTCTACGACGCCTGGCAGCGCATGGCGGAGGTGTATGACGAACTGGGCAACCGGCGGCGTGCCGGCGCGCTGCGCCGGAAGGCGGCGGCGCTGTTCAAGCGCTTCAACGAGGCGTTCTGGGACGAGGAGTCCGGCTTCTACGCCTACGCGCTGGACGGCGAGAAGCGGAAGGTGCTGTCGGTGGCGTCCAATGTCGGGCAGTGCCTGTGGTCGGGCATCATCGCGCCGGCGCGGGCCGGCGCGGTGGTGAAACGGCTGATGCGACCGGATATGTGGAGCGGCTGGGGCATCCGCACGCTGTCGGCCGAGCATCCGTCGTTCAACCCGTACAACTACCAGACCGGGGCGGTGTGGCCGCACGACAACTCGCTGATCGCGCTGGGGATGCGGCGCTACGGGTTCGCCGCCGAGGCGGCGGCGGTGGCGCGCGACATCAGCGGCGCGGCGGGCCATTTCCTGCTGAACCAGTTGCCGGAACTGTACGGCGGCCTGCAGCGCGACCCCACCGGCTTCCCGGTGCAGTATCTCGGCGCCAATGTGCCGCAGGCCTGGGCGGCCGGAACACCGTTCATGCTGTTGCAGGCGATGCTGGGGCTGCAGCAGGACGCGCCGCGCGGCAAGCTGTATGTGGACCCCGCGCTGCCGGACTGGATGCCGGACGTGACGCTGACCGACCTGCGGCTGGGCCGGCGGCGCTTCACCATCCGCTTCTGGCGCGACGGCAAGGACACCGCCTTCAAGGTGCTGGCCGGCCGGCGCGACGCGGTGGAGCGGATGAGCATCGCGCGGTCCGCAAACCCCGGCGGAGGCGAATGATGCCGGCGGCCTGAGCGTCCGGCATTACGCCGGCGCGGCCGCCAGCCGGCAGAGCCGCTCGGTCAGGCGATAGGCCAGCACGAAGGAGGGCGCCGGCAGACACTCGAACCGGGAATGAAAGTTCAATCCGCCGGTGAAGTAGTTGGGGGTCGGAATCCCGCGCGCCGAGAGCGCTGAGCCGTCGGTGCCGCCGCGCAGCGGGAAGATCTTGGGTTCGATGTTCAACTCGGCGAATCCGCGTTCCATCAGCTCCAGGCACCGCCGGTCATTGCCGAGGCTGGCGGCGATGTTGCGGTAGGAATCCTCGATCGCGCAGTCGATCCGGGCGCGCGGATGCGCCGCCTGGGTCGCGGCCACGGCGTCCTGCACCTTCCGCTTGCGCGCGGCGAGGCCCGCCTCGTCGAAATCGCGCAGCGACATCTTCAGCGTCGCGGTCGCGGCGTTGGCGGTCATGCTGGTCAGGTAGCAGTATCCCTCGCGCCCCTCGGTATGCTCGGGCGTGTCCAGCGGGTCGAAGCGCTGGATCAGGTCGGAGGCGACCAGGATCGGGTTGACCATCACGCCCTTGGCCGAGATCGGGTGGGCGGTGACGCCGTGGACCTCGATGCTGACCTGGGCGGCGTTGAAGGTTTCGAAAATGAACTCGCCCACCTCGCAACTGTCGATCGTGTAGGCGAAATCGACCGGAAACCGGGCCAGGTCCATGATCTTCGCGCCACGCAGGCCGATCTCCTCATCCGGCACGAAGGCGACGACGATGTCCCCATGCGGCGGCTTCTCGCGCGCCAGCACGCCGAGCAGGTGCATCAGGATGGTGACGGCCGCCTTGTTGTCCGCCCCCAGCACGCTGGTGCCGTCGGTGACGATCACGTCCTGGCCGCGATAGGGCAGCATCTCCGGGTGCTCGGCCACGCGCAGCCAGATGTCCTGGGCCGGGTTCAGGCAGATGTCGGCCCCCGTGAAGGTCTCGCGCCGCGGATGAATGTTTGGCGACAGGCCCACATCCACGGTGTCGACATGCGCGCAGAAGCCGATGCGCGGCGCGCCCGCCACCGTGCCGGGCAGCCGCGCGGTCAGCACGGCATGCTCGTCGAGATCGAGCTCGCTGATCCCGAGGTTGCGCAGTTCGCCTTCCAGCAGCCGTACCATGTCCCACTGGCCCGGCGTGCTCGGCACCGTCGTCGCCTTCGCGTCGCTCTGGCTGGTGACCGCAAGGTAGCGGAAGAACCGCGCCACCAGCTGGTCCGCGAGCTGTTGATCCTGTGAAGACATCGCCATCCACCGCCTCCCATCAACGCGATCCGCAAGGTGTAGGGATTCGGCCGCGGCCGCGATACCCCCACCCTGGCGGCATTCGCAACGGTGGCGCAGGTCGTATATGCTGACGCCGCACCGCGTTGTGTGACGGACGGCCCCAAGACGTCCGTTCAATCGGCCGGGCACCGCCATTGCGGGCCGCTGCCAGAAAAGTCCGGAGCCTTGAAATGACCGATTCCTCCGACTACACGCCACCGAAGGTCTGGACCTGGAACAAGGTGAATGGTGGCCGCTTCGCGAGCATCAACCGCCCGATCGCCGGGCCCACCCATGACAAGGAACTGCCGGTCGGCCGCCACCCCCTCCAGCTCTACTCGCTGGCGACGCCGAACGGCGTGAAGGTCACCGTCATGCTTGAGGAACTGCTGGCGCTCGGCCACGGCGGCGCCGAGTACGACGCCTGGCTGATCAAGATCGGCGATGGCGACCAGTTCGGCAGCGGCTTCGTCGCGGTGAACCCGAACTCCAAGATACCGGCCCTGATGGATCGCAGCGGCCCGACGCCGATCCGGGTTTTCGAGTCGGGTGCGATCCTGGTGTACCTGGCCGAGAAGTTCGGCGCGTTCCTGCCGGCCGAGGCGGGCGCGCGCGCCGAATGCCTGTCGTGGCTGTTCTGGCAGATGGGAAGCGCACCCTATCTGGGGGGCGGCTTCGGCCATTTCTACGCCTATGCGCCGACGAAGATCGAATACGCCATCGATCGCTTCGCGATGGAGGTGAAGCGGCAGCTCGACGTGCTGGACCGCCGCCTCGCGGAAAGCGCCTATCTGGCCGGCGGCGACTACACGATCGCCGATATGGCCGTCTGGCCTTGGTATGGCGGGCTGGTGCAGGGCAGCCTCTATGGCGCCGCCGAATTTCTGCAGGTGCAGGACTACAAGCACGTGCAGCGTTGGGCCGAGACGATCGGCACGCGGCCGGCCGTGCAGCGCGGGCGAATGGTCAACCGTGCTTCCGGCGAGCCCGCAAGCCAGCTGCATGAGCGGCACGACGCCGGCGATTTTGCAACGAAGACGCAGGACAAGCTGGCCGCCGGGACGTGAGCCGGGGCCGCTGAACCGCGCCACGACGGATGGCTGATCCCACGGCGCACCCGCCCGCCTGGTCCGCGTACTGCCCGGTTGCGTCCCCGGGGTTTTGCTGTTCCACGTGAGGCGCTGCGATCGCGGCAGGGGCCGTTCCAATCCTGCGGCCCTTGGCTTAGGGTCCGTGCCGCGATGATGTCCGCATTCGCCCTGTTCCGCCGTTCGGTTATGCCGCGCTGGGTTCTGGCGCTGGCGGTGCTGCTGCATGTGGCCGCGGGCGCCATGCCCATGCCGACCGCGGCCGGTGCGGCGATCAGCAGCCCGGCCGAAATCGCGCTCGCCCTGCTGAACCCCGACCTGTGCCATGCGCCGATGGATGGCGGCAGCCACGATAAGGCACCCAGCCACGACCATGGCTGCCTGCTGTGCCCCGTCTGCCTCGCACATGGCGCGATTCTCGCCGGCGCCACGCCGCCATTGCCGAGTGCGCCGGTGCGGCTGGTCGGGCGCGTGCAGCCGCGCCTGCCCGGCACCGTGCCGGCTGCCGCCACGCTTGACCCGCCCCGCGCGCGCGGCCCGCCTGCCCTCTCCGCCTGAACCACGCCGCCCGCGCATGCGCGCGGGTGAACATTGTGAGTCTGTCGGAGACCCTCCATGACCAACCACGTCGCGCGGCCATCGCGCCGCGACCTGCTTGCGTTGCCGTTCGCGCTTCCGCTTGCCGCCGCCGTGCCGGCGCGCGCCCGCGCCGCGGCGCCGTTCACGGACGCGATCGGCCGCCCCATCAGCCTCAAGGCGCCCGCCGAACGGATCGTGCTCGGTTTCAATTTCGAGGAATTCACCGCCATCGCCGGCCCGGCCGGATGGGACCGCGTGGTGGGCATGAGCAAGACCCTTTGGTCCTCGTGGCGCACCGCCACCTACAAGCGCTATCTTGGCCCGATCCCGCGTCTCGCCGCGCTGCCGGATGTGGGCAACACCGATGACAACAGCTTCAGCCTGGAAAAGCTGCTGTCGCTGAAGCCGGACCTGGTGGTGCTGGCCGAATGGTCGTTCAGCGTGTTGGCGCAGCAGGTCGCTCAGCTGGAAGCGGCGGGCATCCCGGTGCTCGTCATCGACTACAACGCCGAGATCCCCGCCCGCCACGTCGCCAGCACACTCGCGCTGGGCCACGCCACCGGGCAGGTGGAGCGCGCCCAGGCGCTTGCCGAGCTTTACATGACCAAGCTCACCGATATCCAACGCCGCACCGCCGGTGCCATCCGCAAGCCGAGCGCCTATATCGAACTCGGCCAGGGCGGGCCCTCGGCGATCGGCAACACCTACTGGAAGGGCATGTGGGGGCGGCTGCTGGACCTGATCGGCGCCGACAACATCGCCGCCGGCAGGATTGCCGGCGCCTGGGGGCCGCTCAGCCCCGAATACGTGCTGGCCGCCAATCCGGACGCGATCTTCATCGCCGGCTCCTCCTGGCAGGGCCGACCCGCGGCGGTGCTGACGGGCTTCGATGCCGATATCGAGACCGCGCGCGCGCGGCTGCGGCCGTACGAGCAACGGCCCGGCTGGCCGGGGCTGAAGGCGATCCGTGAGGGGAACCTCTTCGCCATCGAGCATGGGCTGTGCCGCGCGCTGTTCGACTACACCGCGATGCAATACCTCGCCAAGCAGCTCTTCCCCGACCGGTTCGCGGATGTCGATCCGGCGGCGGAACTGCGGCGCTATCACGAGCAGTTCCTGCCGGTGCGGTTCACCGGCACCTGGATGGCCCGTGTCGCGCCGGTGGGGGCGTGAGCGCGGCGGCGGTGGGCATCGCCGGCTGGCGCGCCGCCCATGCGCGCCATGCCGGGATCGTCGGGCTGGCGGCGGCGGTGTTGGCGGTGAGCTTCGCCTTCGACCTCGCCACCGGGCCGGCGATGCTGCCGGTGGCAGCCGTTCTGCGCACGCTGGTCGGGTTCACCCACGACCCGATGCTGAGCGCGATCGTGCTCAGCCTGCGCCTGCCGATCGCGCTGATGGCGGTGCTGGTGGGCGCGGCTCTCGGCGTGTCCGGCGCGGTGATGCAGACCATCCTCGCCAATCCGCTGGCCAGCTCCTACACCCTGGGCATCTCGGCCGGCGCGGGGTTCGGGGCGGCGCTGGCAATCCTGGTGGGGGCGGCGCTGCCGCTGCCGGGTGCATGGGCGGTGCCGCTGGCCGCCTTCGGCTTCGCCGGGCTGGCCTGCGCCCTGGTGGCCGGTGTGGGGCAGGTGCGCGGCGCCACCTCGGAACTGCTGGTGCTGGCCGGCATCGCCTGCCTGTTCCTGTTCCAGGCGCTGCTGTCGCTGCTGCAGTTCCTGGCCTCGCCGGAGGCGTTGCAGCAGATCGTGTTCTGGCTGTTCGGCAGCCTGCTGCGCGCAAGCCTCGCCAAGGCCGGCATCGTGGCCCTGGTGGTCGCCTGCGTGCTGCCGGTGCTGCTGGCCGATGCCTGGCGGCTGACCGCGCTGCAACTGGGCGACGAGCGGGCGCGGGCGCTGGGCGTGCGGGTGACGCGGCTGCGGCTGCGCGCCTTTGTCACGGTGTCGCTGCTTACCGGCGTGGCGGTGGCCTTCGTCGGCACCATCGGCTTCGTCGGCCTGGTGGCGCCGCATATCGCGCGGCTGCTGGTGGGCGAGGACCAGCGGATCATGCTGCCGGCCTCCGCGGTGTTCGGGGCGTTGCTGCTGTCGGCCGCCTCGGTTGCCAGCAAGCTGATCATGCCCGGCACAGTGTTCCCGATCGGCATCGTCACCGCGCTGCTGGGAGTGCCGTTCTTCGCCTGGCTGGTGCTGGCGCGGGGAGGACGCCGATGAGGTTGCGGGCGCGCGGCGTTACGGTGCGGTATCGCGCCGTGACGGCGGTGGACGGTGTCGACCTGGACGCGGCCCCGGGCGAGGTGCTGGCGCTGCTGGGAGCGAACGGCTCCGGCAAATCCAGCCTGATGCGCGCGCTGGCCGGGGTGACGAAGCATGGTGGCAGCGTGGCGTGGGAGGGCGGCGGCGCGGTGGGCTACATGCCGCAGGACAACGCCTCCTCGGCAGCGCTCACCGCCTTCGAGGTGGTGCTGCTGGGGCGGTTGCGCAGCCTGTCGCTACGCGCTGGAGCAGCGGAGCTGGCGGCGGCCGAGGCGGCGCTGGGCGAGCTTGGCATCCTGCATCTGGCCCAGCGCCAGCTCGGCACGCTGAGCGGCGGACAGCGGCAATTGGTGTTCCTCGCCCAGGTGCTGGCTGGCGAACCCCGCGCGCTGCTGCTGGACGAACCGACCAGCGCGCTCGATATCGCCCACCAGTTGCAGGTGCTGTCGATGGTGCGCGAGGCGGCGGCACGGCGGGGGCTGACCACCATCGTGGTGCTGCACGACATCAACGCCGCCGCGCGCTTCGCCGACCGGATCGCGCTGCTGCGGCAAGGGCGCCTGGTGATGACCGGCACGCCGGCGGCGGCGCTGTGCGCCGAGGCACTGCGCGACGCCTATGCGGTGGATGTCGCGGTGGGGCCCGGTCCGGATGCACGGCTGGTGGTGGTGCCGGTGCGGCCAGTGGCTGCATGACGGCACCCTCGCTCGGGACTATCCCGGCGGCATCGCTGCGCCGTTGACGGGGAGCGCCAAATTGTCGACAGTCGTCTAAATGGTGTTTCGAGTTGCCGCATGATCAGTTCAGTCTCTGAGCCCATCCGCCCGGTGCCGGAACCGTTGGCGAGCTTCATCGCCGGCGAGCTCATGGGCGCGATCGAGCAGGGCCACTACAAGCCGGGAACTCGGCTGGTCGAAGCGGAGATCGCGCAGCGTTTCGGCGTCTCCCGCGCTCCGGTGCGCGAGGCGCTGCGGATGCTGATGAAGGACGACCTGGTGATGCGGCGGCCGCGCCGCGGCACCGTGGTGACCGAGCTCTCGGCGGCGGAAGTGAGCGAGATGTATGAGGTGCGATCGGCGCTGTACGCGGCGGTCGTCCGCCTGTTCGTGCGCCGGGCCAGCGACGGCGAGGTGGCCGGATATGCCGTCTGGCGCCAGCGCATCAACGACCTGGCCGCTGATGCCACGGTCACCCCGGCCCGGTTCGTCGACGCCACGCAGGCCGCCAGTATCTATGTGGTCGAACGCTGCGGCAATGCGCGGCTGCAGGCCGGCTTCCGCAAGATGACCCGGCAGTCGTACCGCTATTACGCCGAGATGGCGCACGGCACCGTGGCGCATCGGCGCGAGCTGGCCTGCCTTGCCACCGCCATGCTGGAGGCCATGCAGGCGCGGGATGCCGAGGCGGCGTCGATGCTCGCCTGGCGCATCAGCGAATCCAACCACGCCGCGGCGCTGGTCGCTATCGCGGCGCAGGAGAAACCCGGATAGGCGCCAACCAAACGCGTGGAGGAAACGAACAGGATGGGGGATATGGCAACCGGTGCCACACAACGGACGGGCCCGCAGATCCGCGTGCGCGATGTCGGGCTCAGCTACGCCACGCGCAATGGCAGGGTGCAGGCGCTGGCCGGTTGCAGCCTCACCATCCCGGGCGGGACGTTCGCCTGCCTGGTCGGCCCGTCGGGCTGCGGCAAGAGCACGCTGCTGGACCTGGTGGCCGGTCTCGTGCCGCTCGGGGAGGGGCGAATCGAGATCGATCGCGTTGCGGCCGACGCGGACCCACCCGGCAAGGGGCTGGCCGAGCGGCGTTCCGGCGACCGCGCGGCGCGCCTTGCAGTGGTGTTCCAGCGGCCGGCGCTGTTCGCCTGGAAGACGGTGATCGGCAACATCACCTTCGGCCTGCGTGCGCGGGGGGTGCCACGCGCCGAGGCAAACCGCCGCGCTGAGCGTTTCATCGCCCTGGTCGGCCTGCAGGGCTTCGCCAATGCCTATCCGCACGAGCTGTCCGGAGGCATGGCGCAGCGTGTCGGCATCGCCCGCGCGCTGGCGCTGCAGCCCGACGTGCTGCTGATGGACGAGCCGTTCGCCGCCGTCGACGCCCAGACGCGGGCGCTGTTGCAGGAAGAGCTGCGGCGGATCACCGCCCATTCCGGCATGACCGTGCTGTTCGTCACCCACGACGTGGCCGAGGCCGTCTATCTCGGGGACGCGGTGTTCGTGATGAGCGGGCGGCCCGGCCGCATCATCCGCAACGTGACGCCGGGCGAAGCCGAACACGACCGCTCCAGCGGCGCCTTCGCGCGGGTGACAGCGGAGATCTTCGACCTACTGGCGCACTCCCCGCCGGCCAACCAGGTAGCACCCGCATGAACCTGCCACTTTCGGGCATCCGCGTCCTCGACCTTTCGTCGATCATCGCCGCCCCGGTCGCCGCCACCACGCTGGGTGATTTCGGCGCCGAGGTGGTGAAGGTGGAAGACCCCGGCCGCGGCGACTTCATGCGCCGGGGCGCGCGCGAACCGGGTGGGCGCTCGCTGCAATGGGTGCAGGACGCGCGCAACAAGACCTCGATCACCCTCAACCTGCGCAAGCCGGCGGCGCGCGAGATCGTGCACCGGCTGCTGCCGCATTTCGATGTGCTGGTCACCAACTTCCGCCCGCCGACGCTGAGGCGCTGGGGCTTCGACGCACCGACCATCCGCAGCCGCTATCCGCGCCTGGTGGCGCTCTATGTGACCGGCTATGGCCTCACCGGTCCTTATGCCGATCGCGGCGCCTTCGACCGCGTCGCCAGCGCTTTCTCGGGCCTCACCTACGTCACCGGCGAGGCGGACCGTCCGCCGGTGCGCTCGGGCTATGCGACGATCGACTACATGGGCGCCTATGCCGGCGCGTTCGGCGTGGTGACAGCGCTGTACAACCGCGATCATCGTGGCGGCACCGGGCAGGTGATCGACCTCGCGCTGTATGAGCCGGGGTTTCGCGCCTCGGAGGATGCGCTGCTGGCGTATTCCGCCACCGGGCAGGTGCGCGAGCGCAGCGGCAACACCAACGCGAAAGTGGTGCCGGCCGCCGATTTCGACACTGCCGATGGCAGGCGTATCTCGATCCATGCCGGCACGGAGCCGCTGCTGCGGCGGCTCTGCCAGCTGATGGGGCAGCCCGAATTGTGCGCGCAGCCGCGCTTCGCCACCCATCACGCGCGGGTGGCGAACCAGGCGGCGCTGTATGCCGTGATCGCCGACTGGGTGGCCGGCCTCAGCATGACGGAGGCGATGCGGCTTCTGGTCGAGGCCGACATCCCAGCCTCGCCGTTGATGAGCATCGCCGACATCGCCGCCGATCCGCATTTCCGCGAGCGCGGCACCATCGTGCCGGTGCAGGACCCGGATTTCGGCGAGCTGCTGATGGCCGCGCCGATCCCGCGCCTGAGCGAGACGCCGGGCGAGGTGCGCTCGCTCGGCCCCGCGTTGGGTTCGGGCAACGCCGCGGTGCTCGGCGATCTGTTGGGGATGAGCACACAGGAGATCGACGCGCTGCGCGCCGACGGGACCATCTGAACCGCCGGGCGCGGGATCAAGAACGAAGAAACCGAAAAGGGAGAGGAAACGACCATGAACCATCGCCATCTTGCCATCGCCGCGGCGGCACTGCTGTGCCTCGGCGTGCCAGCCCATGCCCAGCCGCCCAAGACACTCAGCACCCATGAACTCAGCATCGGCATGTTCCCGGCGCTGCGGCCGCTGGCGCTGATCCGCGCCGCCCACTGGCTGGAGGACGCCGGCTACAAGGTGCAGTGGCACGACTTCATCCAGGGCATTCCTCCCGAGGCGGCCGCCATGGCGGCCGGCGCGATCGATTTCGGCGAGGCCGATACCTCCGGCATCGAGCAGGTGGCGGCGCGCAGCCCCGGGGTGATGTGGTACATCGGCAATGGCGCGATGAACTATGTGGCACTGGTGGCGCGCAAGGACAGCGGCATCAAAAGCGCGGCCGACCTGAAGGGCCGCAAGGTCGGCGGGGTGACGCCGAACACCGCGCCCACCGCGGTGCTGCAGATGGCGCTCGCCGGTGCCGGCCTGACGCTGAAGGACATCCAGGGCTTCAACACCAGCGGCCCCAGCGAGCCGGCCGCGCTGGAGCGCGGCGCGGTGGACGCGGTGATCTCCTACGTGCCGTATACCGCCGAGACCATCACCGCCGGCACGAGCGAGCTGATCACCACGGCATCGCAGATCTACGGCAAGCCGTGGCCCGGCGGAGGGGTGATCGTGCGGCCGGAGTTCGCCAAGGCGCATCCGGACGTGGCGGTGGACCTGCTGCGCTTCGTCATCCGCGCCGAGGCGCTGCTGCGTGACAAGCCCGAAGAGGCGTACAAGCTGCTGGCGGTCGGTTCCAAGACCAGCCTGACCAACGTGACCTACAGCTACGCCCACGGCCTGGTGCAGCCGGCCACTGTCGCGCCGGACCCGGCGGCGATGATCGAGCAGGCCGAGGTGCTGAAGAAGTTCCACGTGATCAACGTGCCCGACGTGCCGGCCTTCATCGGCGCGCTGGTGCATCCGGAGTTCGCGGCGAAGGCCATGGGCAAGTGAAGCGTCCGGGCGGATCCGCCCCGGCGGGCATCCGCCTGGCCGCGGTCGGGTTCATCCTGGCCGGTTGGGTGGTGCTGGCCTGGGCATTCCACTCGCCGCGGCTGGAGCTGTTCCCGGCGCCGTGGCTGGTGGCGGTGCGCTTCGTGGAGCTTTCCCGCACCGAACTCGGTGCCGACATCCTGGCAAGCCTTGGCGTGGCCGCGGGAGGCTGGGCGCTGGGGTGCCTGCTGGGCGTGGCGCTGGGCCTGCTGATCGGGCGGGTGGCACTGGCACGGCTGGTGCTGCGGCCGCTGATCGACTTCCTGCGCTTCATCTCGCCGCTCGCCTGGGTGCCGCTGGCGATCCTGTGGTTCGGCATCGGCTACTGGAGCAAGGCGAGCATCATCGTGCTGATCAGCATGTTCACGGTTGTGGTGAACACGGTGCAGGGCGCCTCGGCGATGGATTCCGAAACCGGCAAGGCCAGCCGCTCGCTGCGGCTGCGCCTGCCGCAACGGATGGAGGTAGGGCTGATGTCGGCGATGCCGGACATTCTGGTGGGGCTGCGCTACGCCCTGGGCGCCGCCTGGGGCGGGGTGGTGCTATCGGAGCTGGTGGCCGGCAATACCGGCCTCGGCGCGCTGGAAGGCTATGGCGGCCAATCGTTCGACGTGGCGCAGATCATGGTCGGCATGCTGACGCTGGCGGTCCTCGGCTATGTGGCGAATTGGGGTTTCATGCGGCTGCAGCGCCGGCTGTTTCCATGGATCATCGCCAACAGGGCCAGCTGAGATGACCGGACGCATCGCCCGCCTGCTGCCCTCGCCGGGCGGCATCGCCAGTGCCGCCCTCGGCTTCGCGATCCTGGTGGCCCTGTGGTGGTCGACCTCGGCGCTGTTCCATGTCCGTGCTGTGATCCTGCCGAGCCCGCCGGCGGTGTGGCAGGCGTTGCTGGAGATGGCCGAGGCCGGCTCGCTGCGCCAGGACGTGCTGACCAGCCTCTCGGAGCTGGCCTGGGGGTTCCTGATCGGGGCGAGCGCGGGATTGCTGGCCGGCGTGGCGCTGGCCCGCTCGCGCGCGCTCGGCGCCTTCCTGGAGCCGCTGATCGAGACATTCCGCTTCATCGTGCCGTTCTCGCTGGTGCCCCTGGTGGTGGTGTGGTTCGGCGTCTCGATCGCGGGCAAGATCTTCGTCGTCGGCTACGCCTGCGTCTTCGTAGTGGCGATCAACACGGCCGCGGCGATCCAGGGGATCGATCCGCTGGTGCTGAAGGCGGCAGACATGCTCGGGGTCCGCGGCTGGCGGTTGCTGCTGCAAGTGGTGGTGCCGGCCGCCCTGCCGCGCATCCTCACCGGGTTGCAACTGGCGCTCGCCTATGCCTGGGTCTCGGTGATCGCGGCCGAGTATGTCGGATCTTCGGCGGGCCTCGGGTATCTGATCACAAACGCACAGAGCGGGCTGGAGACCGCCAAGGTGATGGCCGGCATGGTGGTGATCGGCATCCTTGGCATCTGCTTCAGCCAACTGATCATCCTCGCGCGCCGGATCGCGGTGCCTTACGCGACGAGTTCCGGCTGGTGAGGCGTGTGTGACTAGTGCGCTGACCCATTCGGAAGATTCAGCATGAGTCAGCTCACTCGCTTGATTTGGTGGTCCGATGCCAACGGGCTGAAGTGCCCGTTGGCATCGGACCACTGGGTGTTTAGGCCCGTCATCGTGACGGTCACCCCTGGCATGTGCTTGCGGCGGGCGGATCCAGGCGCGGGTCAGCCGCCATCGCGCCGTCCATATCTCAGGCGTCCCGCCTGAGTGTACGAGGCATAATCGCCGTCCTTGCGGAACAGCGTTCATTGCGCGATGTCCTCGTCGGATGCCGGGGGCGTCGGGGCGCCGATCCGCAACACGCCGCCCAGGTCGAATTCCAGCACCCAGTCGCTTCCGCCGCCGCGGCGGGCGACGGCCACCAGGCGCTGCCCGTCAAGCTGGCGCAGCGCCGCATTGACGTCCTCGGCGTCCGTGTCCGCCCTGCTGCACGAATGGAACTTCGTCGCGACAGACCATTCTCTTTCAGAAATAAACAGGTGCCATTTCCCCGTTGGCATGACGATCCTGCGCCCGAGCGCATCGATCACCGCCTGGGACCGTCCTGATAGGTCCGGGTCCGGCTCCCGGACCTTCAGATGCACGTCACCGAA
>MKWE01000031.1:361914-480389 GCA_001899585.1 Rhodospirillales bacterium 70-18 | reverse complement strand
CCCGCCACCCGCCAGCCCGGCGCGCGATACCAAGGCCCGCAGGCGACGGAAGAGTCGTCGCCTGCGGGCCTTGGTATCAGGCGAACGAACCAGACAAGCTCACCCGTCATTTCGAGGAGCAATGGCAGCGCCATCGCGCCATCCGTGGCCGCGCTCCCCCCGTTCGATGTCATCCTGACCCCTTTGAACAACGGGTTCCAAGGGGCCGGCCATTGGCGGGGTTCGGGGCAGAGCCCCGTCGTCCTTCCCGCGAACCACCCCGAGCCAAGAGCGGAAAAATACTCGCCGCCCCGCCAATCCCGCACAAAAAGATTACCATCAAATCAAGTTGATTTGGCAGTGCGAAGCCATCCTGCGCCCGCTAACATCCGTCAGCCTGCTTTCCACGAACGGAAGGCGGGGAATTATCAGGACGGGAAACCGCGCGGCTGTTTCTGTCGCGGATAAACTCGAAAGGCGCCCCAAGATGCCGACTCCCGCCTCCAATCATGCCGCCCTGGCCTTGTTGCGCGCCGATCCGGATTCCGCGATGGCGAAGTATGGCTTCGTCGTCGGTTCCGATGTCTACACGGCGGGGAACACCGGCGGCGCCTGCCTGCTGAGTTGCGAGCCGCTCGGCCACAATATCTTCAAGCTGACCGCCAAGCAGGGGTTTGGCGATTATCTTTTCCCCTATGTCAACGGCACCCCGGGCGTCGGCGATTGCACGGTGCCGCAGGGCCAGGAAGACGGCACGATCGTCACCACCGGGGGCATGAACGGCTGCGCCCTGCAGGTCAACCGTTTCGGCGCCAATTTTCATTTCTATCACGACAATAATGGCGTATCGATCGCCGCGCTGGGCATCGTGCCGCCCGGCAACATGGTGGCGCGGGTCAACTACAAAAGCTATGCCGGGCCGCTGGAACTGGGCAAGAAGCTGGCGGAGGATGCGTTCAACACCGTCAACACGCGTACCACGACGGTCGCGACCACCGCGCAGTACCAGTATTTCTGCCTGAACATCCATGTCGGCGGCCGCTGGAAGGTCTATTACAGCAGCATCCTGGAAACCGGCACCACCACCATCAGCAACACCTATCTGCTGGGTACGTCCATCCTGCTGGCCAACTCCGTCGCCACCACGCGCTCATACAGCGCCTTCAAGCCGACCATCACCCCCCTGATCACCTCGTTCGACGACGCCTGAGCTGGGCGGCTAACCCACCGCCTTCGGCGCGCTCACCCGGCACCGCGCCTCGGCCAGCGCCAGCAGCGCCGCGGCGGTCTCGGCGTCGTTGTCCGCCTGGCCGGCGCGGATGGCGGCGCACAGTGCCGTGGGGTCGCCCAGGCGGGCGAGTGCGGCGTCGATCGCCCCGCTGCCCTCGCGCAACGCCCGCTGCGCGATCGCCATGGCGTTGGCCGCCATCAGCGCCTTGAACCGCGCGTCGCCCTCCAGCTTCGGCACGATGTCGGCCAGCAGCGTGGCCCGCGCGATCTCCAGCAGCCCGGCCGCATCCGGGCGCTCGGTGCCGTCCCAGCGTGTCACAGTACCGCCCCCGGCATGGTCGCGCGCATCACGTCCAGTTCCAGTTCGGGCACGATATGCCCGGTCAGCGCCAGTTCCAGGCTCGGCTCGCGGCCCAACACATGGCGGTCCGCCTGGGCGATGGCGATCACCGCCCAGCGGATGGTCGCCGCGATCTGCCACCAGGCGATGCGCGCGGGGTCGGTGCGGCGGCCGGATTCGGCCTCGTAGGCGGCCAGGAACGGCCCGCGCGGGCCGACGCCGCCCACCTCGCCGGGGCCACCGAAGCGCCAGCAGCGCGCCAGCAGCCAGCCGATATCGGCGTGCGGGTCGCCCCAGGCGGCGAATTCCCAGTCCAGGATGCCGGTGATGCCGGCCTCGGCGACCATGTAGTTGCCGGTGCGAAAGTCGTTATGACACATAACTATCTCACCTGGAGGGGCCGCGTTCCGCTCCAGGAAGCGCAGCCCCCACTCCAGCATCGGGCGCGGAATCGGGGCGGAATCGAGGGCGTTTCGCATCTCCAGCAGGTAGGTTTGCGCCGGATTCAGGGGTGGATTCCCCAAAAATCGAAGCTCTTCGCGCGGCGGCCGGATGGCATGGATGCGCGCCAGCTCCCGCCCGAGCGCCGCCACCAGCGCCGCCCGCCCGCCGCCCAGCGTCTCGCTGCGCACGATGCGGTGGCCGGCGGTGATGCCCTCCACCCGCCGCATCACGAAGAACGGGGCGCCGATCACCCCCCGGTCCGCGCACAGGTACAGCGGCTCCGGCACCGTCACCCCGGCCGCGAAGGCCGCCTTAAGCAGTTGAAATTCCTCGGCCCGCGAGCGGCTGGCGGCCAGTGTGGCCGGCGCGTCGGTGCGCAGCACCCAGGCATGGACGCGCCCGCCGGCGGTGGCATCCAGCCGCCAGTTCTGCTGGATGGCGCCGCCCGAGAGCAGCGCCATCCCCCCGATCGCCAAATCCGCCCAGCCGGTGGCCGCCCGCAGCCAGGCGGTGAGCGCCGCCTTATCCATGCGGCGCGGCGTTCCAGCTAAAGAAATCAACGCCTTCGCGCATCATGGTGTTGGCAAGTACCATCCGGTGCACCTCGCTCGCGCCATCCACCAGCCGCGCCTGCCGGGCGTAGCGGTAGATCCATTCGATCACCGTGTCCTTGGAATAGCCGCGCGCGCCGAGCAATTGCAGCGCGGTATCGGCCGCCTTGTGCAGCGCGTCGGCCACCACGACCTTGGCCATGGAGACCTCCTTGCGCGCGAAGCTGCCCTGGTCCAGCGCCCAGGCGGCGTTCATGGTCAGCAGCCGGCCGATCTGGATTTCCATGCCCGCCTGACCGATCAGCGTCTGCACGCTTTCATGGTCGATCAGCCGGCCGCCGAAGCTGCGGCGCTTCTGCACGTAGTCCTGCGCGATCTCGATCGAGCGGCGGGCCAGCCCGGTCCAGCGCATGCAGTGGGTGAGCCGGGCCGGGCCGAGGCGGATCTGGGTGAGTTTCAGCCCGTCGCCCACCTCCATCAGCCGGTCCTCGTCGGGGATTTCCAGGCCGTCGAACGCGATCTCGCAATGCCCGCCATGCTCCTCCGGCCCCATGATCGGGATGCGCCGGACGATCCGCCAGCCCGGTGTGTCGCGGTGGAACATGAACGCGCTCAGGCCCTTGCGGGTATCGGGCGAGGTGCGGGCGATCAGGATGAAGTGGGTGGCGGTTTCCGCCCCGGTGATGAACCATTTGCGCCCGCGCACCACCCAGCCGGTGTTGGTGCGCGTGGCCTCGGTGTTGGTCAGCGAGGGGTCGGAGCCGCAGCCGGCGCCGTCCTCGTCCATCGGCTCGGTCATCACGAAGGAGGAGTTGATCCGCCCGTCAATGATCGGCTGCAGCCAGCGGTCCTGCTGCGCCGAGGTGGCCACCTGCGCCAGCACCCGCATGTTGCCGTCGTCGGGCGCCGAGCAGTTGAACGAGACGGGGCCGAAGATGGAGCGGTTCATCTCCTCGTACAGCACCGCCTGCTCGGCCATCTTCAGCCCGCCGCCGCCGCGCGCCTTGGGCGATTGCAGAGCCCAGATGCCCATGGCGCGGGTTTCCTTGCGGATTTCCTGCAACAGGCCGTGGGCGATGTTCTCGTGGTGGTCGTAGCTGGCCGGGTCGGATTCCAGCGGGATCAGCCGGTCGTTTACGTAGTCGCGGACGCGCTTGCGCATCGCCTCGATCGGGGGGGAGAGGGAGAAATCCACGGTTTAGCTCCTCTTAGGCGTAGGCGATGGCCTCGATTTCGATCTTCCAGGCCGGGCTGGCAAGGCCGCCGATGATCAGCGTGCTGGCCGGCTTGCGCTCGCCCAGCGCCTCGGTGCGGGCGACGCGGGTGGCGGCGAGGTCGGCGTGGTTGGGCAGGATGGTGGTGATCTTGACCAGGTTGTCCAGCGTCATGCCGGCGGCGCGCAGCTGCGCCTGGATGTTGGCCCAGACCAGCCTTGCCTGGGCGGTGGCGTCCTCCGGCACCTGGCCGTCCGCGCCGACGCCGACCTGGCCGCTGAGATACAGGGTGCGGCTGGCGCCGCTGACCTCGACCGCCTGGGAATAGGCGCCGGCCGGGGCGGGGCCGTCGGGGGCGTTGATGTCGCGTCGCTGCATGGCGTGGGTCCTTGTCGATGGCGTTGGCCGATTTTGGGCATGCGAGGGGCGGGCAAGGCAAGGGCCGGGCCGGAAGGCCGCTTGCGGGGAGCGGCCACGATGTGCGGCCGGCGGGAATCGGGCGCGGTTACATGGGTATTTTCCGACACTAGAATAAGTTACCCACGGTTAGATAAGGTTTTTAGCCAATATTCTCCGGTTACAAATTCGACGTGCAAGCCATGAGATCGATCAGAATGAAGAATGCCTGGCCGTGTCGATCCAAGTCATGCGTGTCCAGTTCCAGACGAGTTTGTTGGATACTTTCATCGTGCGGCCGATACCACTCGCCCTGCCTGCGGCGGACGACATGTTTCGCTCGCGCCACTGCCGCACCTTCAGGCAGCCCTTGAACCGTCAACCGAAGGTGCCATCCCCATGAAACCCATCCCGACCCTCCTGCTCGCCGCGGCCTCCAGCCAGGGCAACATCGTGTTCAACAGCAGTTCCACCGTGTTCGGCGCCATCGGCGTCACCCAGCCGGGCGGGCCGTTCCTGCTGAACCTGTCCGGCGGCAACGCCGGCACCGCGGTGAACTTCGTGGGCCCGGTCTTCGCCACCACGCTGGATGTCACCGGAACCGGCGCGGTGAACTTCCTCAGCGGCAGCACCAACGTGACCGCGACGAATTTCGCCGCCGACGGCGTGATCAGCCTGACGCCGAACACCACCGTGATCGGCGCGCTCACCACCACGGCGGGGGCGAACACCGGTACGCTGTCGCTGGGCGGCGGCAGCGTGTCAACGCGCTCTCGGACCCGGTGGCGGTGGTGAACGCGGTGGCGCAGCTGGCGCCGTCCTCCGCCTCGCTGGCGACGCCGCAGGTGACCTTCCAGGTGACCCGCCAGTTCCAGGACCTGTGGATGTCCCACCTGGAGAACGCGCTGTGCGCCCGGTCGCGCCGCGGGACGACCAGGCGCAGGCCAACGGCAAGACGCCTGTATGCGGCGGCGGCGAGCCCCGCAGCGGCTGGTGGCTGCGGGGCCTCGGCTATTCCGCCAACCAGGGCGCGCGCGGGGGCTGGCCGGCTACCACGCCAGCATCGCCGGCGGGATGGTCGGCTATGACCGCGCGATCGACGCCAACACGGTGGTCGGGCTGGGTGTCGGCGCATCGAAAAGCCCCATCGACAGCAAGGGCTCCGACAGCCGCACCGAGTTCAACAGCTACCAGGTGACCGCCTATGTCGGCCACCGGCAGGGGCCCCTGGTATGTGTATGGCGACCTGTCGGCCGGGCTGAACGACTATACCGGCACGCGGCGGATCGCCTTCCCGGGGGTGGATCGCTCGGCGCGCGCCAAGTATTCCGGCCAGGATTACACGGCGTTCGCGACCACGGGATATGATTTCGTGACCAACGGCATGACCGTGACGCCGCTGGCGTCGTTGCAGTACACCCACGCCAACCTGGGCGGCTACACGGAGTCGGGCGCCGGCAGCGTCAACCTGACGACGCGCTCGCAGAGCTACGATTTCCTGGAGTCCGGCCTGGGCGTGAAGGTGTCGCGCGCCTTCGTGCATCGCGACCTGTCCTTCGTGCCCGAGGTCCATGCCAAATGGCTGCATGAACTCGCAAACCCGGTGGCGCGGCAAACCTCCGCATTCACGGCGGCGACCGGAGCGTCGTTCACGACGCGTGGCCTGAAGACGGCCAACGACACGGGCAATCTCGGCGCCGGCCTGACGATCCTCTCCTGCACCTGCTCGGCCAGGACGTGGTCTCTCGAAGCGGTCTACGACTATTTTCAGAGAAGCGACCACTATGCGGCGCATCAGGGCATGCTGAAGTTCAGCAGCCGCTTCTGATTGCGGGCGGTCGCCTCGTAGGATGAGCAAGGCTGGGCAGAGCCCAGCCTTGCTGCCTTCGACCGGTCGATCATTCGCCCGGCTGCTAGAGGGTGTTATGAACTTGCGTGAAGCAGAGCCGGAAAAGAAGGAAGCAGGAAGCGTTCTTTTTTGAAAAAAAAGAACCAAAAAACGTTTATCCGGGTTTCGCCCCTGTGGCACCAGGGCGCTCGCGTTCGAAGCCGCGCCGCGCTGATGAAGTCTTTTTGCTTCTTTTTCTTCAGAAAAAGAAGATTCTTCCTTTATTTTCTTCATCAAAATCCATAGCACCCTCAAGCGATGGATCAAGGCCTCGGGCCAGCCTACGGCAGGTTCGGCCGCCATGCCTCCTGGAAGCCGCGGACGCGGGGCAGGGCCAGCATGTCCCACGGGCTCGGCATCTCACCCACCGGCACATGGATCAGCGCCGGCGCGCGCAGGACCAGCGCCTCGCGCAGGGCGCGTTCCAGCTCCGCCGCGGTGCGGGCGCGGAAGGCGGCCATGCCGAAGCTTTCGGCGAAGCGCACGAAATCGGGGTTGGTCAGGTCGGCGGCGATGAGGCGGCTGCCGAAGCGCTCGGCCTGGATGCGGCGGACATTGCCGAAGCCGCCATCGTCGAACACGATGGCCACCAGCGGCAGCCTGTGGTGCATGGCGGTGGCCAGCTCCTGCGCCTGGTACATGAAGCCGCCATCGCCGCAGATCGCCACCACCGCGCGGCCCGGCAGGGCGGCCTGCACCCCCAGCGCGGTGCCGTAGCCCCAGCCGAGATTGTCCTGATAGCCGGGCGAGATGTAGCGGCGCGGCGCCGCCACCTCGAAGGCCAGCCGGCCCATGAAGCCGACCTGCGTCACATCCTCGACGACCACGCCGTCCTCGGGCAGGGCGGCGCGGATGGCGCGGAGGAACCCCATCTGCGGCTCCTGGCGGGCGATGCGTTCGGCGAACCAGGCCTGCTCGGCGGCCACGTCCTCGCGGGGGGCGCGGGCGTCCATGCGGGCCGGCAGGACGGCCAGCAGGGCGCGCAGGCCCTCGGCGGCGTCGGCCAGGATGGCGCAGTCCGGGCGGCGGAAGCGGTTATGCTCCTCGGCGTCGATGTCCAGGCGGATGATGGCCATGTCGGAGTCGGTGCCCCAGTTGGCCTGCGGCATGTGCATGCGCGTGCCGACGCCCAGCACCAGGTCGGCTTCTCGCCAGAGCCGGTGGGCCACCGGCAGCGAGACCGCGAGGGGGTGGGTGGTGGGGATCACCCCGCGCCCGCGCCGATAGGTGCCGACCGGGGCGCCGAGCAGTTCGGCCAGCGCCAGCAGCTCCGGCCCCGCGCCCAGCGCGCCGCCGCCGGCAAGGATCAGCGGGCGCCTGGCGCGGCCGAGCAGGGCGGCGGCGCGGGCGATGGCGTCCGGGTCCACCGGCGGGCGGGTGGGCGGCAGCGGCGCGGCGGGCGTGGTTTCCCCGGCCAGGCCCCAGATGTCGATCGCGCATTCCAGCGCCACCGGCCGGGTGCGGCCGGACAGCGCCGCGCGCACCGCCTCGGCCACCAGCCCCGGCGCGTCGGCCGGCCCGGTGATGCGGGCGGCGTGTTTGGTGATGTGGCGCAGCAGGCCGAGCTGGTCGGGCAGTTCGTGCAACTGGCCCCAGCCGCGGTCGATCGCGTCCGACGGGATCTGGCCGACCAACGCCAGCACCGGGGCGCCGGTGCCGTAGGCCGTCAGCAGGGCCGCCGAGGCGTTCAGGATGCCCGGGCCGGGCACCACAGCGAAGGCCTGCGGCCGGCCGGTGGCCAGGGCGGCGCCGAGCGCCATGTAGCCGGCGGTCTGCTCGTGGCGGGTGTGCAGCACGCGGGTGCGGCCGTCCGACTGGTGGATGGCGTCGAACAGATGGTCGTTGTGCACGCCGGGCAGGGCATAGACCGTGTCGATGCCATGGGCGTTCAGGCTGTCCAGCGTGGCGTCCGCCGTGGTTTGGCGCGGCATCGGTTCCTCCGGCATGGCGCGAAGGCGCCTGGGCTGTTTGACGGCGCGAATGCGCCTGGGCTGTTTGACGGCGCGAATGCGCCTGGGCTGTTTGACGGCGCGGCCCGCGCCTGGGCTGTATGACGGCGCGAATGCGCCAGGGTTGTTTGACAGGGTTTGCGCCCCGACTCTACACCGGCAAAGGCAGGGCGCGAACCGGCCCGCACGGATCAGGGAGACGGCGATGCCCGGTGGGTGCCCCCGCTGATGGACACCACCATCCTGCTGATCCTGGTGCAGGACGGCGTGGTCAACGGCGCCATCTACGCGCTGCTGGCGCTGTCGCTGGTGCTGGTGTTCGCCGTCACCCGCGTGGTGTTCATCCCGCAGGGCGAGCTGGTGGCCTATGGCGCGTTGACCTATGCGGCGCTGGATGCCGGCACCCTGCCGGGCAGCGTGTGGCTGCTGTGCGCGCTGGGGGCCGGCGCCTTCGCGGCCGAGGCGTGGCGGATGCGGCGGCGCTGGCGGACGCGGGCGCTGCTGCGGCTGGCCGCCGGCACACTGCTGCTGCCGGCGGTGGTGGCGGGGCTGGCGATGCTGCTGGCGCCGCGCCGGCCGGGGGTGGCCGTGGAGGCGCTGCTGGCGCTGGCGATCGTGACGCCGATGGCGCCCTACCTGTATCGCATCGCCTTCCAGCCGATGGCCGAGGCCAGCGTGCTGACCCTGCTGATCGCCGCCGTGGGGGTGCATTTCGTGCTGCTGGGGCTGGGGCTGGTGTTCTTCGGGCCGGAAGGCTCGCGCGCCAGCGGCTTTTCCGACGCGGTGTTCAGCCTGGGCGCGCTGACGGTGCAGGGCCAGGCGGTGTGGATCGCCGGGCTGACGGTGGCGCTGATGCTGGCGCTGTCCGGGTTTTTCGAGTTCACCCTGTTCGGCCGGGCGCTGCGGGCCACCGCCGTCAACCGGCTGGGGGCGCGGCTGGTGGGCATCGCCACCGGGCAGTCGGGCGCCATCGCCTTCACGCTGGCCGGGGCGATCGGCGCGCTGTCGGGCGTACTGATCGCGCCGCTGGCGACGATCTATTACGACAGCGGCTTCCTGATCGGGCTGAAGGGCTTCACGGCGGCGATCATCGCCGGGCTGGCGAGCTATCCGGGCGCGGTGCTGGCCGCCGTGCTGGTGGGGCTGGTGGAGAGCTTCTCGGCGTTCTGGGCCAGCGCGTTCAAGGAGGTGATCGTCTTCACCATCATCATCCCGGTGCTGCTGTGGCGCTCGTGGCGGCACGGCCCGACGGAGGACGAGGAATGAGGCCCGGCCCGCTGCGCCTGCCGCTGCTGCTGGCCGCCGGCTGCGCGCTGCTGCCGTGGCTGCCCGGCCTGCCGCCGTACTGGATCACGCTCGCCGACTATATCGGGGTGGCGGCGATCGTGGCGGTGGGGCTGGTGGTGCTGACCGGGGTGGGGGGCATGACCTCGTTCGGGCAGGCGAGCTTCCTGGGCTTCGGCGCCTATGCGACCGCGATATTGTCGGCGCGCTACGGGGTGTCGCCCTGGCTGGCGCTGCCGGTGTCCCTGGCGGTGAGTGCCGCGGCGGCGCTGCTGATTGGGGCGGTGACGCTGCGGCTCTCGGGGCATTACCTGGCGCTGGGCACGCTGGCCTGGGGGGTGGCGCTGTACTACACCTTCGCCAACCTGGATTTCTTCGGCCGCAATGACGGCATCGCCGGGATTGCGCCGCTGCATGTGGGCGGGCTGGCGCTGGTGGACCCGCGCTGGTCGTTCACGGTGATCTGGCTGGGGGTGGGGCTGGCGGTGCTGGCGACGCGCAACCTGCTGGACAGCCGGGCCGGGCGGGCGATCCGCGCGCTGCGCGGCGGCGCGCTGGCGGCGGCGAGCTTCGGGGTGGACACGCCGCGGGCGCGCATGCTGGCCTTCGTCTACGCCGCCGTGCTGGCCGCCTTCGCCGGCTGGCTCTACGCGCATCTGCAACGCAGCGTGAACCCGACGCCGTTCGGCATCAACGCCAGCATCGAGTACCTGCTGATGGCGGTGGTGGGCGGGGCCGCGCATATCGGCGGCGCGCTGCTGGGGGCGGCGCTGGTGACGGTGTTCAACGACCTGCTGCAGGACTGGCTGCCGCGCCTGCTGGGCCACCAGGGCAATTACGAGACCATCGTGTTCGGCGCCGTGCTGGTGCTGGTGCTGCAGGCCTCGCCGCAAGGGCTCTGGCCGCATCTGGCCCGGCTGTGGCGGTGGCGTGCCCCGGTGCGGCGGGTGGTGGACGCCGCCGCGCCGCCGTTGCCCCGCCGGGCGCTGCCGGCGCGCGGCACGCCGATCCTGGAGGTGGCGGGGCTGCGCAAGAATTTCGGCGGGCTGGTGGCGGTGGGCGGGCTGGATTTCGCGGTGGCGGCGGGGGAGATCGTCGGCCTGATCGGGCCGAACGGGGCGGGCAAGAGTACCACTTTCAACCTGCTGACCGGGGTGGCGGCGGCCAGCGGCGGCTCCGTGCGCTTCCAAGGCCGGCCGCTCGCCGGCCTGCCGGCGCGCGCCGTCGCGGCGCTGGGGGTGGCGCGCAGCTTCCAGCATGTGCGGCTGGTGGCCGGCATGTCGGTGATCGAGAACGTGGCCATCGGCGCGCATCTGCGCGGCCATGCCGGCGCGTTCTCGGCCCTGCTGCGTACCGACCGGGCGGAGGAGACGCTGCTGTTCGCCGAGGCCGCGCGCCAGCTCGCCCGGGTGGGGCTGGCGGAGGCGGCGGACCGGCCGGCCGACAGCCTGGCCCTGGGCCAGCAGCGCATCGTGGAGATCGCCCGCGCGCTGTGCCTGGACCCGGTGCTGCTGCTGCTGGACGAGCCGGCCGCCGGGCTGCGCCACCACGAGAAGCAGGCCCTGGCCGCCCTGCTGACGCGGCTGCGCGAGGAGGGCGTGGCGATCCTGCTGGTGGAGCACGACATGGAGTTCGTGATGACGCTGGCCGACCGGCTGGTGGTGATGGATTTCGGCACCAAGCTGGCCGAGGGCCCACCCGAGGCGGTGCGGCGCGATCCGGCGGTGATCGAGGCCTATCTGGGGTCGGTGGCGTGACGCGGGTGACCCAGGCAGGGCCGGGGCCGGCCCCTCCGGCTCTCCTGCTGGAGGTCTCCGGCCTGGATGTCGCCTATGGCGGCATTCCCGCGCTGTCCGGCCTGTCGCTGTCGGTCGAGGCCGGCAGCATCGTCACCGTCATCGGGCCGAACGGCGCGGGCAAGAGCACGCTGCTGGGCGCCATCATGGGCGTGCTGCCCTCGCGCGGCGGCATCCGCTTCGACGGCGCCCCGCTGGCCGGGCAGGACATCGAGGAGCGGGTCAACGCCGGCATGGCGCTGGTGCCGGAAAAGCGCGAGCTGTTCGCCAGCATGACCGTGCAGGACAACCTCCGCCTGGGCGGCTTCCGCCACCGCGCCGAGGGCCGGGCGGCGGCGGCGCGGGCGATCGATGCGGTGTTCGACCTGTTCCCCCGCCTGCGCGAGCGCCGCCGGCAGACCGCCGGCACGCTGTCGGGCGGGGAGCGGCAGATGCTGGCGATGGGCCGCGCGCTGATGGCCCGCCCGCGCCTGCTGATGCTGGACGAACCCAGCCTGGGGCTGGCGCCGCTGGTGGTGCGCGACATCTTCCGCACCATCACCGCCCTGCGCGGCACCGGCGTGGCGATCCTGCTGATCGAGCAGAACGCCCGCGCCGCCCTGCAGGTGGCCGACTACGGCTACGTGCTGGAAACCGGGCGGATGACGATGCAGGGCGACGCGGCCAGCCTGGCGGCGGACGGGCGGATCGTGGAGATGTATCTCGGGCCGCAGGGCGGGCGGTAGAGCCTAGCTCCAGGGCGTCGCCGCCCCGTGCACCCGCCGCAATTCCCGCTTCAGCAGCTTGCCGGCCGTGTTGCGCGGCAGGTCCTCCGCGAAGATGATCCGCTTCGGCAGCTTGAACGGCGCCAGGTGCCGGCGGGCATGCGCCACCAGCTCCTCCTCGGTGGCCGCCATGCCGGGGCGCAGCACGACCACGGCGGTGATCGCCTCGATCCATTTCGGGTCCGGCAGCGCGATCACCGCCACTTCCGACACCGCCGGGTGGGTGAACAGCGCCTCCTCCACGTCGCGCGAGGCCACCAGCACGCCGCCGGTGTTGATCACGTCCTTGATGCGGTCGACGATAAACAGGAAGCCGTCGGCGTCGAAATACCCCACGTCGCCGGAATGGAACCAGCCGCCGGCGAAGGCGTCGTCGGTGGCTTCCGGCTTGTCCCAGTAGCCCACCAGCAATTGCGGCGAGCGGTGGACGATCTCGCCCTGCACCCCGGGCCCGGCGTCGTTCATCGCCGCGTCCACCACCCGCGTCTGCACGTTGAAGATCGGGCGGCCGACCGAGCCGGGCCGGGCGTCGTGGTCCTCGGGCTTCAGCACGGTGGCCAGCGGGCCGATCTCGGACTGGCCGTAGCAGTTGAACGGCCGCGCCTCCGGCAGCCGCGCGCGCAGCTCCTCCAGCACCGGCACCGGCATGATCGAGGCGCCGTAGAACACCGATTTCAGCGAGGAGAGGTCGCGCCGGGCGAAATCCGGGTGACGCAGCAGGCTGATCCATACCGTGGGCGGGGCGAAGAACGTCGTCATGCGGTGCCGCTCGATCAGCTCCAGCACCGTTTCGGCGGCCGGCGCCGGCAGCAGCAGCGTGGCGGCGCCGACCAGCAGCGAGGGCATCAGGAAGCAGTGCATCTGCGCCGAGTGGTACAGCGGCAGGGCGGCGATGCTGCGGTCCGCGGCGGTGAGTTCCAGCGCCAGGATGCAGGAGGTGTATTCCGCCAGCAGCGCCGCATGGCTCATCGCCGCGCCCTTGGGCAGGGCGGTGGTGCCGGAGGTGTAGAGCAGCTGCGCCAGGTCGGTCTCCGCCACGTCCACATCGAGGTCGGGGCCGATGGCCGGGTCGCGCGCCAGTGCCGGCAGGGCCGCGAAGTCCAGGTAATGCCGCACGCCGCCCAGTTCGCGCACCGGGGCGAGGTTGGCCTCCAGCGCCGCGTCGCAGACGAGTGCCGCGGCGCCGGACTGGCCGACAATGTAGGTGAGTTCCTCGCCGGTCAGCGCGTAGTTCACCGGCACATGCACCAGCCCGACCCGCACGCAGGCCAGCCACAGCAGCACATAGGCGTCCGAGTTGCGCCCATACGCCGCCACCCGGTCGCCGCGCGTCAGGCCGAGGCTCAGCAGATGCCGGCCGATCCGCCCCGCCGCCTCGTCCAGCGCGCGGAAGCTCCAGGCGCGGTCGCCGAAGGTCAGCGCCGTGCGGTCGCCGAAATGCGTGGCGGCGCGGTGCACCGCGTCGGCAATGGTGTTGCGGCGGATGCGGTGCGCGTCGGTCATCGGTTTCATCCGGTTGTCAGGGGGTCAGCAGCAGCTTGAGCCCGATGCCGCCCAGGATCGCGCCCAGCGTGGCGTCCAGCCCGCGCTGCACCCGGCGATACAGCCGCGCCGCCATCGCCCCGGACAGCGCCAGCGCCAACGTGAGGTGCCAGCACAGCGAGATCAGCACCGCGCCCGATACCGCCAGTGCGGCGATGCCGGTGCCGGTGGCCGGGCCGATCAGCACGCCGGTCAGCGACACCCAGAACACCCCGGCCTTGGGGTTCAGCAGCATCAGCCCGAGGCCGCGGAACACGGTGGGCCGGCGCTCCGGCCCCGCCGCCAGGGCGGCCATATGCGCCTGCCCCCGCCAGGCCGCGCGCAGCGACAGGATGCCCAGGTGCAGCAGGAACGCCCCGCCGCCCAAACGCAGCGTCATCGCCACCCAGGGATGGGTGGCCGCCAGGGCGGCCACGCCGAACACCGCGCCGAAGCCCCAGACCGCCTCGCCCATCGCCATGCCCAGCGCCGTGCGCACCGCCCCCGGCCGCCCGGAACGCAGCGCGGTACCGAGGATCACCGCGAAGTTCGGACCAGGGGAGATCACGGCCAGGGCGAAGGCCATCCAGAACAGCAGCAGGGTGGTCATGAGGGTTTCTCGAAAAAGGAAGAATGTTCTTTTTTGGAAAAAAAGAACCAAAAAACTTTTTTTAGCCGGAGCCTCATACCGAGACTCCAGCGAATAAAAAGTTTTTTTGCTTCTTTTTGTTCACAAAAAGAAGACCCTTCCTCAATCCGCCTTCACGTTCTGCTTCTGCTCGCCCAGCCCCGCGATCCCCAGCGTCATCACGTTGCCGGCCTTCAGCCAGATCGGGTTCGGCTTCTTGCCCATGCCCACGCCCGGGGGCGTGCCGGTGGCGATCACGTCGCCCGGGTGCAGGGTGATGAAGTGGCTGACATAGCTCACCAGCTTCTGCACGCCGAAGATCATGGTCTTGGTGCTGCCGTCCTGCATGCGCACCCCGTCGATATCCAGCCACATATGCAGGTTCTGCGGGTCGCCCACCTCGTCCTTGGTGACCATCCAGGGGCCGGTGGGGCCGAAGGTGTCGCAGCCCTTGCCCTTGTCCCAGGTGCCGCCGCGCTCGGTCTGGAAATTGCGCTCGGACACGTCGTTGACCACGCAATACCCGGCCACATGGTCCATCGCATCCGCCTCGGACACATACTTGGCCTTGGTGCCGATGATGATGCCGAGTTCCACCTCCCAGTCCGGCTTGGTGGAGCCCTTCGGGATCACCACGTCGTCGTTCGGGCCGCTGAAGGCGCCGAGCGACTTCAGGAAGATGATCGGTTCGGCGGGCGGGGTGGCGCCGGTCTCGGCGGCGTGGTCGGCGTAGTTCAGGCCGATGCAGACGAAGTTCAGCGGCCGCGCCACGCAGGGGCCGATGCGCGGATTGCTGCGCACCATCGGCAGGGTGGCCGGGTCGTACTCGGCGATCTGCTTCAGGCCGGCCGGCGACAGGGCGTGCCCGTCGATGTCCTTGATGATGTCCGACAGGTCGCGGATGCCGCCCTGGGCGTCCAGAATGCCGGGTTTTTCGGCGCCGACGGGGCCATATCGCAGCAGTTTCATGGTCAAAATCCTCGTTTTCGGGTCGTATTCTACAGGGTCAGGCCGCCGTCGATCACCAGGGCCTGCCCGGTGACGAATTCCGCGTCGTCGCTGGCCAGGTACACGGCGAGCCTGGCGATCTCGTCGGTGCGGCCCAGCCGGCCCATCGGCTGGCGGGCCACGAAGGCCGCGCGCGCCGCCTCCAGCGAGCCGGCGGCGGCGGCATTGGCGACGATGCGCTCCTCCAGGCTGGGCGAATGCACGGTGCCCGGGCAGATGCAGTTGCAGCGCACGCCGCGGCCGACGAAATCGGTGGCGACCGAGCGGGTCAGCCCGACCACGGCGGCCTTGCTGGCGCTGTAGACAAAGCGGTTGGGCACGCCCTTCACGCTGCTGGCCACCGAGGCGATGTTGACGATGCTGCCATGCCCCGCCGCCAGCATGCCGGGCAGGAAGGCGCGGATGGTGCGCAGCATGGACTTGGCGTTGAGGTCGAAGGCGAAATCCCACTCCTCGTCGGTGGCGTCCAGCACGGTGCCCTGGTGCACGAAGCCGGCGCAGTTGAACAGGATGTCCACCGCCCCCACCCGCGCCGCCGCGGCGGCCACCGCCGCGGTGTCGCGCGCGTCCAGCGCGAAGGTCTGGATGCCCGGCCCGGCGATCTCGCCCACCTTGGCGGCGTTGAGGTCGGTGGCGAACACCTGCGCCCCTTCGGCGGCGAAGGCGAGCGCGGTGGCCCGGCCGATGCCCTGGGCGGCGGCGGTAACGAAGGCGGTCTTTCCGGCGAGCCTTCCGGCCATTTCAGGTTCCTTTTAGAGGTTCACATGAAGGCGGGGGGCGGGCGAGGCGAAGGCATGTCAAAAGCAGCGCTTCGTGGAGCGGCAACAGCCGCTCCACCGCCCTGATCTCAACGATCAGCTGGCCCGCCACCACGATATCCATCCGATAGCACGTTTCCAGTCGCGCCTCTTCCGCCGGAGGTCTTCCTGTTCTTCTCCCCGCCCCTCGTCTCCATGTGAATCCTGTTCTTCCGTTATCCCGGCGACAACCTCAGTGGTTGTCCCGGCTCTCGCCCCGCGTCTCCAGGATGTCCAGGAACAGCGTTGCCGGTTCCAGGCAGCCACCGTCGCCGAGTTGGCCGACCATGGAGCGGTAGATTTCCTCCCAGGGTGTTTTGTTCAGCAGCTTCGGCGGCGTCCAGGCGGCGCGGCGGGCCTCCAGTTCGCCTTCGGGCAGCAGCACGTCCACCTTGCGGGTGTTGAGGTCGATGCGGATGCGGTCGCCGGTCTTGAGCAGGGCCAGCCCGCCGCCCACCGCCGCTTCCGGCGAGACGTTCAGGATCGAGGGGGAGCCGGAGGTGCCGGACTGGCGGCCGTCGCCCATGGTGGGCAGGGCGTTGATGCCGCGCTTCAGCATGCTGGCAGGGGGCTGCATGTTCACCACCTCGGCGCTGCCGGGGTAGCCCACCGGGCCGGCGTTGCGGATGATCAGCACCGACTGCTCCTCGATCTGCAGCGCCGGGTCCTCGATGCGGTCGTGGTAGTCCTCCGGCCCCTCGAACACCACGGCGCGGCCCTCGAACACGTTGGGGCGGCTGGGGTCGGAGAGGAAGCGGGTGCGGAATTCCTTGTCGATGACGCTGATCTTCATCACCGCGCTGTCGAACAGGTTGCCCGAGAGCACTACGTAGCCGGCGCGCTCCATCATCGGCTTGTCATAGCTGCGGATCACCTCGCGGTCGCCGGTCGGCGCGGCCTTCAGGTTCTCGCCCAGCGTCTTGCCGGTGACGGTCATCACGTCGAGGTTGAGCTTGCCGGCGCCGGCCAGCTCCTTCATCACCGCCGGCACGCCGCCGCCGCGATGGAACATCTCGCCGAGGTAGCGCCCGGCCGGCTGCATATCCACCAGCAGCGGGATTTCCGGGCCCAGCCGCTGCCAGTCGTCCAGCGTATGGTCCACGCCCATGTGCCGGGCGATCGCCACCATGTGGATGGGGCAGTTGGAGCTGGCGCCCAGGGCGGCGGCGGCCACCACCGCGTTCTCGAACGCCGCCTTGGTCATGATGTCGGACGGGCGCAGGTTCTCGTGCACCATGTCGACGATGCGCTTGCCGGTGTAGTAGGCCATCTGCCCGCGCTCCCGATACGGGCCGGGAATGGCGGAGCAGCCCGGCAGCGACATGCCCAGCGCCTCGGCCAGGCCGTTCATGGAACTGGCGGTGCCCATGGTGTTGCAATGCCCGACGCTCGGCGCCGAGGAGCACACCATCTCCATGAACTCCTCATAGCCGATCTTGCCCTCGGCATAGAGCTTGCGCCCCTCCCAGACGATGGTGCCGGAGCCGGAGAGCCGGCCCTTCCACCAGCCATCCAGCATCGGCCCGCCCGAGAGCACGATGGCCGGGATGTTCACCGTGGCGGCACCCATCAGGCAGGCCGGCGTGGTTTTGTCGCAGCCGGTGGTCAGCACCACGCCGTCGAGCGGGTAGCCGTGCAGCACCTCCACCAGGCTGAGATAGGCCAGGTTGCGGTCCAGCGCCGCGGTGGGGCGCTTCAGCGTTTCCTGGATGGGATGGATCGGGAATTCCAGCGGAATGCCGCCGGCGTCGCGGATGCCGTCGCGCACGCGGCCGGCCAGTTGCAGATGGTGGCGGTTGCAGGGGGAGATGTCGCTGCCGGTCTGGGCGATGCCGATGATCGGCTTGCCGCCCTGCAATTCCTCGCGGGTGAGGCCGAAATTCAGGCTGCGCTCAAGATACAGCGCGGTCATCGCCGGGTTGGCGGGGTTGTCGAACCAGCGCCGGCTGCGCAGGCGTTTCGGTTCATCACCGTGATGATCATGCGACATAACTGTTTCTCCCTCCCGGCCGGAAGCCGCAGGGTGGCGATGTCGCGCGGTTGGTGTCAACCGTTGGAGAGGGTGGGGAGGGAGGTCTTCTTTTTGTGAACAAAAGAAGCAAAAAAACTTTTCGTTCGTTTGGAGTTCCGGCGGTCCGGCGCGGACTCCAGCGAATAAAAGTTTTTTGGTTCTTTTTTCAAAAAAGAACCCCTACCTCCCCTTCACCGGCCTGGCCCCATGGCTTGCCTGCGGCACGCCGCGATTGAGCGACAGGTGCGAATGCACGCAGCGCCAGCCGCCGGCCAGGGATGGGTGGCCGGAGCGGTCGAACACCATCGTGGCGCGGCCGGGGCGGTCGAAGCGGCTGCCGTCGGGGTGGAAGCCGGCGCTGGTCCAGGGCGCGACCACGACGGCCATCGCGCGGTCGGGCGAGGCGAGCACCTGGGTTCCGGCCAGGTCGAAGGCGAATTCGGCGGTTTTCGGCCACACATTGTCCCATTGCGTGGCGATCGCCGTCTCCAGCCCGGCCATCACGTCGCGGTGGGTGCCGAAGGCCAGCACGCCGGGGTGCCACATCGGCCGGGCGGCGGCGTAGTCCACCGCGCGGACATGGCCAGCGAAGATGGTCAGCCACAGCTTGAGTTGCGCCTCCACGGCGGCATCGGCGCGGGGCAGGGCGGTGTCCATGGCGGTCTTTCTCCCGGTGTGGGCACAGGCTAGCGTCGGGGCCGGCAGGGGCAAGGGGTGGGACATGGCCGAGCGGGTGGTGCTGGTGACCGGGGCGGCCAGCGGGATCGGGGCGGCGGTGGTGCGGCGGATGGCGGGGCCGGGGGTGGGCATCGTGGCGCATACCCGCGCCAACGCGGCCGGGCTGGCGGCGGTGGCCGAGGCGGGCCGGGCGGCGGGGGCGCGGGTGGAGACGCTGCTGGGCGACCTGGCCGCGCCGGAGGCCGCCGGGGAGGCGGTGCAGGCGGCGATGGCCAGGTTCGGGCGGCTGGACGTGGTGGTGAGCAACGCCGGCTTCGCCGACCGCACGCCGGTGGCGGCGCTGGACGATGCGGGGTTCGCGCGCTCGGTGGACGCGATTCAGTGGGGGTTCCTGCGGCTGGCCCGCGCGGCGATGGCGCATATGCAGGGCGGGCGGATCGTGGCCGTCAGCAGTTTCGTGGCGCATGTGTTCCGCACCGACATCACCACCTTTCCCGCCTCGGCGGCGGCGAAGGCCGGGATGGAGGCGCTGGTGCGGGCGCTGGCGATCGAGCTGGCGCCGGCGGGGGTGACGGTGAACGCGGTGGCGCCCGGCTTCATCCGCAAGGACCCGGGCGCGCACGCTGCCTTAGGGCCGAGGACGTTCCAGGACAACACGGTGAAGATCCCGCTGGGCCGGCTGGGGCTGCCGGACGACGTGGCCGCCGCGATCGCCTTCCTGGCCTCGCCGGAGGCCGGGTATGTGACCGGGCAGGTGCTGCATGTGGATGGGGGGCTGGTGATGTAGGAAAGAGGTTCTTTTTTGAAAAAAGAACCAAAAACTTCTATTCGCTGGGTGCGTACCGCCTGATGGCGCGGAGATTCCAGCGAACAAAGTTTTTTTGCTTCTTTTTGTTCACAAAAAGAAGACTTGCCTTGTCTATCCTGAGTCTCCGTTCCGCCCTCAATCCATCACCGCATGCGCCTCCACCGGCCCTTTCGGCGCGCCCGGCCGGCGCATGACGAACAGCAGCACCATCGGCAGGATCGCCGCCAGCATCATCAGGCGGAAGTCGTCGTTGTAGGCGATGATGGTGGCCTGCCGGTTGATCATGCCGTCCAGCAGCACCGCGCCGTGCTCGGTGGCGGGGTTGAGCAGGCGGGCCAGCGGCGCCGAGCCGTGCAGCAGGTGGTTGAAGGGGGTGGCGACCTCGGCCAGCCGGGCATGCTCGCTCTGCTGGTTGGTGGCCAGCATGAACGAGGTGACGGAAATGCCGATCGCCGAGCCGACATTGCGCACCAGGCTGAGCAGCGCGCTGCCGTCGGTGCGCAGCAGGGGCGGCAGGGTGGCGAAGCCGACCACCTGGAGGGGGATGAACACGAAGCCGAGCCCCGCACCCTGCACCATGGTGACCGCCACCAGGTCCCATTCCGGCACATCCGGCGTCCAGCTGCTCATGGCATAGAGCGACCAGGTGAGCAGCACCAGGCCCACGCCCATCAGCTTGCGCGGGTCCACGCGGGAGGCCAGGCGGCCGGCGATCATCATGGCGATCATGGTGCCCAGGCCGCGCGGCGCCAGCAGCAGGCCGGCATCCTCCACCGGGTAGCCGGCCAGGTTTTGCAGGTACGGCGCCAGCAGGGCGGAACTGGCCAGCAGCACCATGCCGACGGCGAACATCATCAGCATCGCCATGACGAAATTCAGGTCGCGGAAGATCACCGGCGGGATGAACGGGCGCGGGGCGGTGGCAAGGTGGACCAGGAACAGGTAGGTGCCGAGGCCGGCCAGCACCGCCTCGATGATGACTTCGCGGGAGTTGAACCAGTCCTGGCTCAGCCCGCGGTCCAGCATCATCTGCAGCGCGCCGATGCCCAGCGCCAGCACGCCGAAGCCGGTCCAGTCGAAACGCATCTCCTTGTTGACCGGCGCCTTGGGCATGAGGATCAGCAGGCCGGTGACCGCCAGCACGCCGAAGGGCAGGTTGACGTAGAACACCCAGCGCCAGTTGTAGACGTTGGTGAGGTAGCCGCCGAGGGTGGGGCCGAGGATCGGGCCGACCATCACCCCCATGCCCCAGATCGCCATCGCCGAGCCGCGCTGCTGCACGGGGTAGATGTCCATCATGGTGGATTGCGACAGCGGCACCAGGGCGGCGCCGCAGACGCCCTGCATGAGGCGGAAGGCGACCATCTGCTCCAGCGACTGGGCGGCGCCGCACATCATCGAGGTGACGGTGAAGCCGACCAGGCAGGCGGCGAAGAAGTTCTTGCGGCCGAAGCGGGAGGCCAGCCAGCCGACCGGGGCCGTCATGATGGCGGCGGCCACCACGTAGCTGGTGAGGACCCAGGTGATCTGGTCGGCCGTGGTCGACAGGCTGCCCTGCATGTAGGGCAGCGCCACGTTGGCGATGGTGGAGTCGAGCGCCTGCATCAGCGTCGCCACCATCAGGCACACGGTCAGCAGGTTGCGGCGCCCGGGCGCCGCGCCCGTCATCGATTGGTCATCTTGCATATGATAAGCTGCGTTATTGTGATGGCATATTACGAGATGCTGCGGTGCACGCAAGCGCCGCCCTGCCGGTCAGCCTTGCGCGCGGGCGGGTCTTGCGGGCGGCGGTTTCCGCCCTAATCCGCCGCCACCGGCATGGCCGCCGGCGTGGCGCGGGCGGGGGCCCGCATCAGCAGCAGGAGCAGCAGGGACGGCACCGCCACGAAGGACATCATCAGGAAATCGTTGCTGTAGGCGATGATGAGCGCCTCGCGGTTGATCATCGCGTCCAGCCGGTGGGCGCCGTGGCTGCTGAGCGGGTCCAGCCAGTGCGATACCGGGGTGTTGCCCTGGAACAGCCGGTTGAACGGGGTGATGCCGGCCGACAGACCGGCATGCGAGGCCTGGATGCCGCGCGCCAGGGTGAAGGCGGTGACCGAGATGCCGATCGCCGAGCCGATATTGCGCGCCAGGCTCTGCATGGCGGCGGCGTCGCTGCGCAACTGGGCGGGCAGGGTGGAGAAGGAGATCACCGTCATCGGGTTCCAGATGCAGCCCATGGCGAAACCCTGGATGAGGAGCACCGTGAGCAGGCGGGTGTCGGCGATGTCGGGGGTCCAGGTACTCATGTCGTGCAGCGTGGCGCCGAGCAGCACCAGGCCGAGGGCGATGATCTTGCGCTGGTCCACCCGCCCGCCGAGGCGGCTGGCGAGCAGCATCGCCACCATGGTGCCGGCGCCGCGCGGGGCCAGCAGCCGGCCGGTTTCGGCCACCGGGTAGCCGGACAGGTTTTGCAGGTAGGGCGCCAGCAGGGCGGAGCTGGCCATCATCACCGTGTTGGTGACGAACATCATCAGCATGGCGGCGGTGAAGTTGCGGTCGCGGAAGAGGGCCGGGGGCACGAAGGGGCGCTCGGCGGTGGCCATGTGCACGGCGAACAGATAGAGGCCGAGGCCGGCCACCACCGCCTCGGCGACGATCTCGCCGGAATTGAACCAGTCCTCGCCCTGGCCGCGGTCCAGCAGCAGCTGCATGCTGCCCACGCCCAGCGCCAGCACGGAGAACCCGGTCCAGTCGAACCGCAGCTCGGGCTTGAGGGGGGTGGTGGGCATGAACAGGGCGATGCCGGTGAGGGCGATGATGCCGAAGGGCAGGTTGACGTAGAACACCCAGCGCCAGTTGAACGCCTCGGTGAGATAGCCGCCCAGGGTGGGGCCGAGGATGGGGCCGATCATCACCCCCATGCCGAAGATCGCCATGGCGTGGGCGCGCTGTTCGGCGGGGTAGATATCGACCATCACCGCCTGCGACAGCGGCACCAGGGCGGCGCCGCAGACGCCTTGCAGCACGCGGAAGGCGACCATCTGTTCCAGCGACTGGGCGGCGCCGCACATCATCGAGGTGATGGTGAAGCCGACGATGCAGACCATGAACAGGTTCTTGCGGCCGTAGCGCACCGCCATCCAGCCGACCGGGGCGGTCATGATGGCCGAGGCGATGACGTAGGAGGTCAGCACCCAGGTGACCTGGTCGATGGTGGTGTTCAGGCTGCCCTGCATGTAGGGCAAGGCGACGTTGGCGATGGTGGAATCCAGCACCTGCATCAGCGTCGCCGTCATGGCGCAGCCGGTGAGCAGGGCGCGATGGCGGACCGCCGGCTCGGTCATGGAGGCTCGCTCATGGAGGGCCCGGTCATCGCCGCCTAGTCGGCACCGGCCGGGGCCGGGGCCGGGGCGGCACGCGGGACAGGCGCCACCGGGTCGCGCGGCGGCGCGCCGGGGCGGCGCATGAAGAACAGCAGCAGCAGCGGCGGGATCACCACGAAGGTCATCATCCGGAAATCGTTGCTGAAAGCGATGATTTGCGCCTGCCGGTCGATCATCTGCGCCAGCCGCTCGGCGCCGTGGGTGGTCGCCGGGTCGAGCAGGCGGCCGATCGCGTCGTGGCCCTGGAGCAGGCGGTTGAACGGGTTGATGCCGGCGGCCATGTCGGCGTGCGAGACCTGGGTGCTGCGCGTCAGCATGAACGAGGTGACGGAGATGCCGATCGCAGCCCCGATGTTGCGCGAGAGGTTCTGCATCGCCGCCGCGTCGCCGCGCAGCGAGGGCGGCAGGGTGGCGAAGGCCATCACCGTCATCGGATTGAAGATGAAGCCCATGGCGAAGCCCTGGGTGATGAGGGTCAGCACCATCTGCCGCTCGCTCATATCCGGCGACCAGGTGCTCATGAAATGCAGGGTGGCGCCCAGCAGCAGCAGGCCGAAGGCCATCAGCTTGCGCTGGTCCACCCAGCGCCCGCCCAGCCGGCTGGCCAGCAGCATCGCCGCCATGGTGCCGAAGCCGCGCGGGGCCATGGCGCGGCCGGCATCGGCCACCGGGTAGCCGGCCAGGTTTTGCAGGAACGGCGCCAGCAGGGCGGAGGTCGCCATCATGATCGTGCCGGTGCAGAACATCATCAGGCAGGCGGCGGCGAAGTTGCGGTCGCGGAACAGCGCCGGCGGCAGGAACGGCTTCTCGGCGGTGAACATGTGCACCATGAACAGGTACAGGCCGAGGCCGGCCAGCACCGCCTCGGTGATGATCTCCGGCGAGTTGAGCCAGTCCTGGCTCTGGCCGCGGTCGAGCATCATCTGCAGGCTGCCCACGCCTAGCGCCAGCACCGCGAAGCCGGTCCAGTCGAACCGCAGCTCGGCCTTCACCGGGGTTTTCGGCATGAACAGGGCGATGCCGGTGAGGGCGACGATGCCGAAGGGCAGGTTGACGTAGAACACCCAGCGCCAGTTGAACGCCTCGGTGAGGTAGCCGCCCAGGGTGGGGCCCATGATCGGGCCGATCATGATGCCCATGCCGAAGATCGCCATGGCGTGGGCGCGCTGCTCGAAGGGGTAGATGTCCAGCATGGTGGCCTGGGACAGCGGCGCCAGGGCCGCCCCGAAGGCGCCCTGGAGCACGCGGAACACCACCATCTCCTCCAGCGACTGCGCCGCCCCGCACAGCATGGAGGTGGCGGTGAAGCCGACGATGCAGACCATGAACAGGTTCTTGCGGCCGTAGCGCTGCGCCATCCAGCCGACCGGCGCGGTCATGATCGCCGAGGTGATGACGTAGGAGGTCAGCACCCAGGTGACCTGGTCGAAAGTGGTGTTCAGGCTGCCCTGCATATAGGGCAGGGCGACGTTGGCGATGGTGGAATCCAGGATCTGCATCAGCGTCGCCGTCATGGCGCAGCCGGTCAGCAGGGCGCGGTGGGGCACCACCTGGGTGCTGGCGGTGAAGCCCGCGGCCGGTCCTGCCGCCCCCGTCCCCACCGCCCCGGACATGGCGCCGTCAGTGCCCGAAGAGGTCGGACAGGTGGCGGACGTGGCCGGTGTCGATATCCACCACCACGCTCATGCCAGCGCGCAGGTCGGGGTCGCCGGGCTTGCGCTCCACCTGCACGCGCAGCGGGATGCGCTGCACCACCTTGACCCAGTTGCCCGAGGCGTTCTGCGCCGGCAGCACCGAGAACTCGGAGCCGGTGTTGGGCGCGATGCTCTGCACCACGCCGGGCCAGACGCGGCCGGGATAGGTGTCCACCGTGACATCGACCTTGTCGCCGGGGGTGACGTAGGTGAGGTCGGTTTCCTTCGGGCTGGCCTCGACCCAGACGCGCTCGGTGGAGACCAGGCCGAAGGCGGCGGTGGCGGCGGCCAGGTACTGGCCGGGCTGCAGCGATTCGACCTGGGTGACCACGCCGGCGAACGGCGCCTTGACCACGGTATGGTCGAGCTGGCGCTGCGCCTCCTCCACGCGGGCCAGCGCCTCGCGGTATTGCGGCATGGCGGTGGGGTTGGCGTCCGGGTTGCCGCCGAGGCGGGCGAGCTGGACCTGCGCCTGCTCCTTCAGCCCTTCCACCGCCGCCTTGTTGGAGGCGAGGCGGAAGCGGGCGTCGTCGTAGTCGGCGCGGGTGACGCTGCCGCCCTTCACCAGGCTGGCATAGCGGTCGAAGGCGGCCTGGTCGGACTGGACCTGCGCCTGCTTGGCGTCCACGTCGCGCAGCATGCGCTGGTAGTCGCGCTTCATCGCGTCCACCGACAGGCCGACCTGGGCGAGGTTGGCCTTGGCGCCGTCCAGCGCGATCTGGAAGGGGCGCGGGTCGAGGCGGAACAGCACTTCGCCCTTGTGGACGGCCTGGCCCTCCTTCACGTCCACCTCCTGCACGATGCCGGAGACGTCGGTGGCGACGGCGAGCTTGGCGGCGCGGACATAGGCGTTGTCGATCGATACGTAGCGGCCGCCGTTCACCCAGTAGAACAGGGCGCCGATCGCCACCACCACGATGCCGCCCAGCATCAGCAGCGGGCGCAGCACCTTGCGGCGATAGCGCGCGGTGACGCGCGAGGGCTCCATCACCGTCTCGCGCGGGACGGCGATCGGGGATTGCGGGGCAGCGGTGGCTTGCGACATGTCAGGCGACGTCCCGTTCCAGGGCGCGGCCACGCGATTCGGCCATCAGGTTGGCCTTCATGCGGGCGAGCCCGGCGTTGATGGTGTGCAGCGTGCCGGCATCGATGCCGGCGGAGACCAGCCGGCGCAGATCCTCGCGCTCGGCATGGATGTCGCGGAGCACCGGCTCGGCCGGCGGCAGCAGGTGCAGCCGCCAGACGCGCCGGTCGGCCGGGTCGCCGCGGCGTTCGACCATGCCGCGATCCTCCAGCCGGTCGATCAGGCGGGCGACGGTGATCGGTTCGACCTCCAGGATCTCGGCCAGCTCCTTCTGGGAGAGGCCGGGCTGGGATTCGAGGCGCACCAGGATGATCCATTGCGCGCGCGTCATGCCGTGGGCGCGCGCACGCCGGTCCGAGTCCAGGCGCAACTGGCGCGCCACGTCGTGCAGCATGAACAGCAGGTCAGGGTGATCGATCACCCGGTCGATAATAAGCAGTGTTAGGTATCTGTTACCATGCCGCGTGCATGCGCGGTGCGCCGGGCAGCGTTGCGCTCGCCACCCGCCGCCCCGATACCAATCGACGGGCGTGGCGGCGGCGCAGCACGGCGGCGATAGCCAGCGCCGGCAGCAGGATGGCGGCCGAGAACGGCTCCGGCACCGTCGCGGGGGCGCTTCCGTCCCAGGGATGGCTGGTGTCCAGCGCCGGGCCGGGCAGCGCCAGGAAGCTGTTGTTGTCCGCCAGCACCGGCCCGTTGGTCAGCTCGGCGGGTTGGAGCCCATACAGCGTGTTGCCGGTGATGCCGACGGTGACCGGGCTGCCGCCGACCACGGTGGCGTTGCGCACCAGCAAGGGCGTGCCGGACGCCAGGTCGTTGATCACCGTATTGCCGGACAGCGTCAGCGCGGTGTTGGGATAGGACGGGTTCGCCTCGCCGCCGATATGGATGAACGTCGTGTTCTGCGCCAGCACGCCCTTCTCGATGACGTTGCCGGTGATGGTGGCCGCCCCGCCATCGGGCAGGTCCACCGAATAGCTGGCCGACAGGTTCGGCCCGTCCTGGATGCGGTTGCCGGTGAGGATGGTGGCCTGGGCGCGGCTCTTGATTTCGTGGCCGGCGCTGACGTCGTGGAAATAGCTGTTGGTGACGGTGAGCGTGGCGATGTTGCTGACATAGAGGTTGTGGGTAAGGCCGTCGCCGGTGCCGTTGTGGTCGAATTCCGAGTGGTCGATGCTGATCGTGCCGCCCGCGACCGCGCCGGCCAGCAGCCCCTCCTGGTTGTTGTGGAACCAGGAATTGTTGATGGTCAGCTGGCCGCCCTGGTAGCGGATGCCGGCGCCGTTGCCGCTGGACACCGCGGCGCCGGAGAACTCCAGATGGTCGATGGTGAGGTCGGCACCGACCGTCATGATGGCCTTGCCGTTCGGCGGCGCGCTGTCGGCGATGAAATGCGCCAGGCCGCCGATGCCGTTGATGGTCAGCGCATGGGTGATGGTAGTGAAGTCGTCATGGTAGTCGCCGGCCAGCACGTTGATCGTGTCGAAGCTGGACGAGGCGGCGACCGCGGCGCCGAGCGAGGTATAGGCCTGGCCAACCCCGACTGTCAGGATGCTCATCGCCGCTGCCTCCGTCTACCGAAGTCTAAAAATGCTCATTTCCGGTTCCGGGACGCAAGTGTAATCATTTAAATAGCGGGCCGGGCGGCGGCGCGGCGCGGGTGTAGTCCATCGCGGTGTAGCCGCCGCCCTGGTAGCGCTCGGCCACCGGATCGCCGCTCACCTTGCCGGCGAGCTGGCCGGCGAAGCCGTCCGCCGAGTCCTGCGGCAGCCAGCCCAGCGCGGCGCGGCTGTCGGCGCGCCAATAGGTGCGGGCATTGGCCGAGGCGCCCCAGACCACGCAGCTTTCGGTCCGCTCGGCCAGGGTGGCGCGGACGCACAGCCGGGTGAGGTCGTCGTAGGACAGCCAGGTGGACAGCATCCGCGCGTCCACCGGCTCGGGGAAGGAGGAGCCGATTCGCACGTTCACGTTCTCCACGCCGTGCTTGAACCAGTACATCCGGCCCATCAGCTCGCCATACGCCTTGGACAGGCCATAGAAGCTGTCGGGCAGGAGCTGGCAATCGGCGTCCAGCGGTTCGCTGCGCTCATGGAAGCCGATGGCATGGTTGGAGCTGGCGAACAGCACCCGCGCCTTTTCGCGCCGCGCCGCCTCGTAGATGTGGAACAGGCCGCGGATATTGGGGCCCAGCACGGTTTCGAACGGATGCTCGGTGGAGATGCCGCCGAAATGCAGGATCATGCCGCAGCCCTCGGCCAGGCGCAGGATGGTCGGGCCGTCGTTGAGGTCGGCGCGCACGAAGCGGCAGCCGGCGGGCACCGGGTCGGGGAAGGGGGCGATGTCGGTCAGCACCAGCTTCCAGCCGGCGGCGCCCAGGTTGCGCGCCAGCACCCGGCCCAGCGCGCCGGCGGCCCCGGTCAGCAGCACAGGCTTGGTCGGAACATCCACCATCGTCTCTCTCCCCGCTTCGGCGCCGTGGCGCATGAACGCGCAGAGAGGCACCGGCGCGCGCGCGCGTCAACGCCCGCGGGCCTCTCCCGCGGGCCTCTTGCGCATGGCGAGCGGCGCGGGCACCGTTGGGCCATGCGCACGCTCCATGACCTCTCCGCCGCCCTGGCCGATGGCCGCACCACCTCCCGCCAACTGGTCGAGGCCTGCCTGGCCCGCATCGCCGACCCGGCCGGAGAGGGCGGCCGCGCCTTCCTGAAGGTGCATGCCGACGCCGCCCGGTTGCAGGCCGACGCGATGGACACGCTGCGCCGGGCCGGGCGCTCGCCGGGGCCGCTGGCCGGCATTCCGTTCAGCGTGAAGGACCTGGCCGACATCGCCGGGCAGCCGACGCCGGCCGGCTCGGTGGTGCTGGCCAATGCCCCGCCGGCGGCGGCGAACGCCCCGGTGGTGCAGCGCATCCTGGATGCCGGCTTCGTCATCATGGGCCGCACCAACATGACGGAGTTCGCCTATTCCGGCCTGGGCATCAACCCGCATTACGATACGCCGCGTAGCCCGTGGAACCGCGCGGTGGGTTGCATCCCCGGCGGCTCCTCCTCAGGCGCCGCGGTGTCGATCGCAGATGCCATGGCCTATGGGGCGCTCGGCACCGACACCGGCGGCTCCTGCCGCGTGCCGGCCGCGATGTGCGGCATCGTCGGCTACAAGCCGACCGCGCGGCGGGTGCCGATCGAGGGCATCCTGCCGCTGTCGCCCAGCCTGGACTCGGTGGGACCGCTGGCCAATTCGGTGGCCTGCTGTGCGGCGATCGACGCGGTGTTCGCCGGTGAGGCGCTGCCAGAGCTGAAGCCGACGCCGGTGGACGGGCTGCGGCTGGCGGTACCGCTCAACTTCGTGCTGGAGGGCATGGACCTGGCGGTGGCCGCCGCGTTCGAGCGGGCGCTGGCGGTGCTGAGCGAGGCCGGCGCGCGCATCCTGCCGGTGGAGATGCCGGTGCTGAACGAGATCGCCCCGGCCAACGCGACCGGCGGGTTCTCTGCCGCCGAGGCCTGGGCGTGGCATCGCCGCCTGCTGGCGACCCGCGGCGACGGCTACGACCCGCGCGTGCGCAAGCGCATCCTGCGCGGCGAGGGCATGAGCGCGGCCGCCTATCTGGACCTGATCGCCGCCCGTGCGGACATCGTGGCGCGGTTCGATGCGGTCACGCGGGACTACGACGCGGTGCTGATGCCGACCTGCCCGCTGTCGCCGCCGCCGATCGCCGCCCTGGAAGACGAGGCGGAATACGGCCGCGTCAACCTGTTGCAACTGCGCAACCCCTCGATCGGCAATTTCCTGGACCGCTGCGCCATCTCGCTGCCCTGCCATCGGGCCGGCGAGCCGCCGGTCGGGCTGATGTTGATGGGCGAGACGATGGGCGACGCCACGCTGCTGCGCGTCGCCGCTGGCGTGGAGCAGGCGCTGGCGGGCGCCGCCGCGCGGCACTGATGCCGGGCGGCCGAAGGAAGCAGGACGAGCCTCTGCCGCGAACCTTAACTCATTAGAATCGCTCCGCTGAAAGTCAGAGGTCCAGGGGCTCGGCCCCTGGTGGGGTGCGGGACGACGCCCCGCTGCCTGCCTTGACGGGTCAATCATTCGGCTCGCGGGCGGATCAGGCCCGCAGCGCGTAGACCAGGCAGCCGATCCATTCGTGCATCGCCCAGTAGCTGCGCTGCCACGCGCCGGCCTCGGGGATGAGGGCCTCCAGCCAGTCCTCCGGCCAGGGCGCGATGCGCACCGGCGCAGGCGTGACTGCGATGCCGAAATGGCGGAACGCGATGATGGCGCGGCGCAGATGCCAGCCATGGCTGACCAGGTAGACCGAGGAAATGCCGTCGCGGCGCAGCAGGGCGGCGCTGAACTGCGCGTTCTGCCAGGTGTCGAGCGAGCGGTCCTCGACCCAGCGTGTGGGCGTGTCGAAGTCGCGCGACAGCACCCTCGCCATCATGGCGGCAAGCGATTCGTGGCCCCGGCGGACGACGCCGCCGCTGACCAGCACCGGCAGGCCCTGGGCGCGGGCGAGGCGCGCGCCGGCACGCATGCGCTCCAGCGTCAGCGGCCCGGCGTCGTCGCCCTGGATGATGCCGCCGGGCAGGCCGGTTCGCGCCTCGGCGGACAGGATGACCACCGCCTGCGGCTTGCCGGCACCGGGCGGCGGCGGCGGCAGGCCGCGCTCCAGCGAGGCCATCAGCAGGGCGGCGGTGGCCGGCAGCGCGAACACGAACAGGCCCAGCAGGCCGAGCGCGGCGACCAGCCGCCCGGCGCGCGGGTGCCAGCGTGCCAGCAGCAGCCCGGCCACGGTGAGCGGCAGCAGGTTCACCGGCGGGATCAGCAGGGCGGTGGGCAGGGCGGCGAGCGACATTGCGGGTCCGAAACTGCGGGGAACCAGCCTGCCCGATGGCGCCCGCCGCCGGAAGGGCCGCCGCGCCGGCTTGACGTTGTGCGGCCCAATGATGTCAATAACCTTTCGCAGCGGTCACCAGCCGCTGTGCCGGGCGGGCCATGGAGACGCAGATGACGAGCTTGCCGACGCCGCCTGCCGGATGCTCGCGGTGATGCCCGATAGCGAGCGGCCCGATGTGTTTCGGCGGGCCACCGTGCGGCAATGCGCCGTGCTGGTGGGCGGGCTGGGCACCCGGCTGGGCCAGTTGACCGCCGATACGCCCAAGCCCCTGCTGCCGGTCGGCGATCGGCCGTTCCTGGCCTGGCTGCTGCGCGAGATCACCCGGTTCGGGGTGGAGGAGATCGTGCTGCTGACCGGCCATCTGTCCGAGCGGGTGGAACAGGCACTGGCCGGGCTGGCGGCGCTGCTGCCGCGCCCGGTGCGCATCGTGCTGTCGCGCGAGCCGGTGCGGGCGGGCACCGGCGGCGCGCTGCGCCATGCCCGGCACCTTCTGGACGAGCGTTTTCTGCTCTGCAACGGCGATTCGCTGCTGGATTTCAACCTTTCCAGCCTGCTGGCCGATGCCTGCGCCGATGGCCCGGATGTGGTAGGCCGGATCGTTGTTCGCCCGGTGGAGGACGCCAGCCGCTACGGCGTGGTGGCGCTGGAGGGAGACCGGGTCACCGCGTTCCACGAGCGGCCGGCCGCCGCCGGGGGGCCTGCGCCCGGGCTGATCAACGCCGGGATCTACCTGTTCGACCGCCGGCTGCTGGACGACGTGGCGGAGGTGTGCTCGCTGGAGCGCGACGTGCTGCCGGTGCTGGCGGCGCGCGGCGTGCTGCGGGCCACGCGCGGGGCGGGGTATTTCATCGATATCGGCGTCCCCGAGGACCTCGCCCGCGCCCAGCACGAATTGCCGGCGCGCTGCCGCCGCCCGGCGCTGCTGCTGGACCGCGACGGCACCCTCAACATCGACCATGGCTGGGTCGGCACCCGCGAGCGGTTCGAATGGGTGGAGGGCGCGCGCGAGGCGGTGGCGATGGCCACGGCACGCGGCTGGCACGTCTTCGTGGTCACCAACCAGTCCGGCATCGCCCGCGGGCTGTACGACGAGGCGGCGCTGCTGGCGCTGCATGCCTGGATGGCCGACGCGGTGCGGGCCGCCGGCGGCACCATCGACGACATCCGCTACTGCCCGTTCCACCCCGAGGCGCCGCTGGCGGACTGGCGGCGCGACAGCGACTGGCGCAAGCCGGCGCCGGGGATGATCCTGGACCTGCTGCAGGCCTGGGGGCTGGACCCGGCGCGCTGCGTGCTGGTGGGCGACCGGCCGACCGACATGGCGGCCGCCGAAGCCGCCGGCATCGCGGGGCGGCGCTTCCCGGGCGGCAACCTGGCGGCCTTCGTCGCCCCGCTGCTGGCACACGCTGCCGACCAATGACAGGAGTGGCCGAATGCAACAGGACATGAGCCTGGCCCAGACCACCGTGCGCGCCCGCGCGCCGCTCCGGCTGGGGCTGGCGGGCGGCGGCACCGATCTCAGCCCGTATTGCGACCGCTTCGGCGGCGCGGTGCTGAACATCACCATCAACCGCCACGCCTATGCCTTCATCTCCCCCTCGGCGGACGGCAAGGTGCACCTGATCGCCCGCGACATCGACGTGCAGGAGCGGTTCGACTGCGATCTCGATGCGCTGGCCCCGGCGCGGCTGGCGATCCATGCCGGCGTCTACCGGCGGATGATGCGCGACCATGGCGGCGGCCGGCCGCTGCCGCTGACCATCGCATCGTATGTCGATGCGCCGCCAGGCTCCGGGCTGGGCTCGTCCTCGGCGCTGGGGGTGGCGCTGGTCGAGGGGTTCCGGGCGCTGCTGGGGCTACCGCTGGGGCTTTACGACGTGGCGCACCTGGCCTTCGAGATCGAGCGGATCGACCTCGGGCTGGCCGGCGGCAAGCAGGACCAGTACGCGGCGGCGTTCGGCGGCGCCAATTTCATCGAGTTCCTGGCCGGCGACCGGGTGATCGTGAACCCGCTGCGGGTGCCGCGCGGGGTGATGAACGAGTTGGAGGCGTCGCTGGTCACCTGCTTCACCGGGGTCTCGCGCCGCTCCGAGCAGATCATCGAGGAGCAGCAACGCGGCATGGACAGCCCGACCGGGCCGGCGCTGGAAAGCCTGCATCAGCTCAAGCACGACGCCCAGGAGATGAAGCAGCTGCTGTTGCGGGGCGGCATCCGGGGCATGGCGGACATCCTGAACCGGTCCTGGCTGGCCAAGAAGCGCACCGCGTCCGGCATCAGCACCAGCCGGATCGAGGAGTTGTTCACGGTGGCGATGGACCACCATGCCCTGGCCGGCAAGGTGTCGGGCGCCGGCGGCGGCGGCTTCATCATGTTCCTGGTGCCGCCGGAGCATCGTTTGCGGCTGATCGGCGCGCTGAACGCGTTCGGCGCGGTGGCCACCGCAGTGCATTTCACCGACCAGGGCGCCGAGTCGTGGGCGCTGCCGGGCGGCTGAGTGGCTGATCGAGGTGGGTGGCGGGTTCGACAAAGCCCCACCGCTTGCCTCGATGGCCAAATACCCGGGCGACTACCGCGGCCCGGCTGCCTCGGCGGCGATCTGGCGAATCTGGGCGGACAGGTCGAACTGCGCCGCCAGGAAGTTTTGCAGCAAGGCCCGCGCCGGCTGGCGCTGGAAATGCTCCGCCCGCTCGCGCGGCAGCCGCGCGTCCAGCACCACCAGCACCGGGGCGAGGCTGGAGCCCAGGATGCTGTCGCGCAACTGGCGCAGCCGTGCGCCGATGCCGCCGCGGGCGACATCGCCACCCACCCAGATGGTGCTGGCGGTGGCGTGCAGGGTGTCCTCGCTCTCGACGATGCGCCATGCGGCGGGGTCGCCATTGGGGATGTGCAGGGTCCCGCTCTCGACCTCGCCGCCGCCGCTCTCCACCCCCAGCGCATGCCGGGCGGCCTGAATCGGCCCTTGCGTGCTGCGCGGCGGGAAGGCCAGCACGGTGACCGCCAGGGTCATCGGGCCACAGCTATAGGTGGTGGTGGTGCCGCGGCCGGGGGCCAGGCTGGCGGCGGCCGGGATGATGCCGGGGGTGAGGCCGCAGGGGGTGGTGACCACGAAGCGCGGCGCCGCGGTTTCGCGCACGCTGCCCGCCTGCCGGTCCAGGCCAAGCGCCATCGCCGGGGCCAGCAGGGTCAGCGCGCACAGCAGGCCGGCGGCTACCCACAGCGACCGCATCGGCGGCAGCGCCGACGGGCCGGCCGCCGGCTCGCGCGTCCGGATGGCGGCCGGACCGGGGAGGTCCTCGCGGAACGGCATCCCGGCCAGGATCAGCAGCAGGATGACCACCGAGAAGAACAGCCAGCCGTAGATGATGTGGTCCGCGGCCCCGGCCTGGGCGCTGCCCAGGATGTGGCCGAGCACCACGATGCCCAGTGCGCGGATGCCGTTGGCGATGATCGGGATGATCACGCTGGCCAGCATGAACCCCGCCCGCCGCCATGGGCTGCGGTAGATCAGCACCGAATACAGCACGCCGAAGGCGATCGCCGCGATCAGGAAGCGCAGGCCCGCACATGCCTCGGCGACGTAGAACCGGCCCTCGGGGATCTCGATCAGGAAGTTGTCGACGTAGTTCGGGATGCCCAGCAGATTGAGCCCGACCGGGATGAACTGGGCGGTGAAATGCTGCAGCCAGGGGGTGACGAAGGCGCCGAACGGCACCAGGAAATACAAATAGAGCAAGGCCGCCGAGAGCGCCCACCACAGCCGCCAGCCCAGCACCGCCAGGAACAGCAGTTGCAGGATGGTCATGGCGACCAGTTGCCGGCCTTCCATGATGCCCAGGCGCTCGGCGGCCAGCCAGGCGAAGCCGAGCGGGATGGCGCCCAGGGCGAGCCATGGCAGCGGTTCCGCCCGCATGCCGCGCAGCCGGTCGCGCCGGTCCCAGGCGATGTAGGCGGCGATCGGCAGCACGAAGAAGCAATGGCTGTAGGCGGTGGATACCGACCACACCTGCACCGCCGTGCTGCCTTCCTTCCAGAAAACCGCGAGCAGCAGCACCGTGCCGGCCAGCAGCACCGGCGCCACTTGCGCCAGCCCCTGCCATGCGCCGGCCTTCGGCCAGGCGGTGAGCGTGCGGGCCGTCATACCATCTCCTCGTTCGGCTGGGATGTCATCGCGCATGGGCGGGCCGGAGGCAACAGCGGTTCCAGCAGGCCATCCAGGCGGGCCAACGTGGCGGGCCAGCCGTAGCCAGCCTCCATCGCCTGCCGCCCGGCAACCCCCAGGGCGGGGTGGCCGCCATCGAGCACGGCGGCGATGGTGGCCGCGGTGGCCGCGGCGCCGTCGGCCACCAGCAGGTCGCGGCCGGCTTCGGCGCGCACGCCCTCGAACGCCTGCGGCGAGGCGACCACCGGCACGCCCAGCGCCATCGCCTCCAGCACCTTGTTCTGGATGCCGCGGGCGATGCGCAGCGGCGCCACCGCCACGGCGGCATGGGCGACATAGGGGCGCACATCGGGCACCCGGCCGGTGACGGTGACCCCGGGCAGGCCGGCCAGCGCCAGCACCTCCGCCGTGGGGTTGGCGCCGACCACGACCAATTCCGGGGCGGGCTCGCGGCCGCGCAACAGCGGCAGCACTTCGCGGGCGAACCAGATGGCGGCATCGGCGTTCGGCCAGTAATCCATGTTGCCGGTGAACACCAGCCGCGGCGCATCGTCGGCGTAAGGGGAGGGCAGGTCGAGGCCGGGGGCGAATTGCGTCAGGTCGACACCCTGTTCCACCGTGTGCACCCGCCCCGCCAGTTCCGGCGCCAGGGCGACCAGGCGGCGGCATTCCGGCTCGGAGACCAGGAAGGTGAGGTCGCAGGCGGCGGCGGCCTTGCGTTCATAGGTCAGCAGGGTGCGGCCCTCGCGCGCCCATACCCAGCGCATCGGCGGCCGGGTATGGCGGGCGTATTCGGTCCATTTCTCGGAGTCGATGTCCTGCATGTCCAGCACCAGGCCATGCCGGTCGGTGGGCAGAACGTAGGGCGCCATGGCGGTGGAGTAGATATAGACGATGTCCATCGGCGTGCGCGCCATGGTGGCGCGCACCCAGGCCGCGAGGCCGGCATGGTGGTAGTAGTCCAGCATCAGCGGCCGGCCGGGCCGGGCGCTGAGCAGGGATTTCAGCTTCTGGCGGCGCTTGTCGATCGCGAAGCAGGCCAGGTCGGCGCAGAACGGGCGAACGGTTTCCAGGTGCGCCCAGTCGGCCGGCTCGTCGATCAGGCAGCCGTAATGCACCCGGTAGCTGCGGGCGAAATGGCGCAGCAGGTTCCAGGCGCGGATCTTCTCCCCCTTCACCGGCGGATAGGGGAAGCGGTGGCTGATGAAGATCATGTCGCGCCGCGCGCCCATGCCGGCGCGCTCAGCCCAGGCCGCGCACGATATGCGGGCCGACCAGCTTGGCCAGCGGCAGCGGCAGGCGCTTCCAGGCGGCGATGAACAGGCGGTATTTCGGGTTCAGCGGATTATGGTCGGGGATCGTGGCGCCGGGCGCGAGCAGGAAGCGGTAGGGCAGCGGCCGCGGCGTGAAGCCCCAGTTCTTCTTGAAGGCGAAGGCGCCGGTGCCCTGCTTGCTGCGGCCGAAATCGAACAGTCGGCAGCCGCGCGCGGCGGCGCGGCGCATGACCTCCCAGTACATGAAGTCGTTGCCGTAGAGGCTGCGCGCCCGCGCGATGCCGCCGCCGTAATAGGGCAGCACCTGGTCGCGGAAGTAGAAGTTCATCACGCTGGCGATCGCGGTGTCGCCGTCCAGGATGGTGACGATGTCCGCACTGTCGGCGAACACCTCCATCAGGATATGGAAATAGCGGCGTGCGAACACCGGGGTGCCCAGGTTGCGCACGCTTTCGGCGTAGATCGCGTGCAACCGGTCGGGATCGGTGTCGAGCACCGAGACCAGGCCACGGTCGATGCCCTTGCGCACCATGGCGCGCTGCTTGCGGGGGATTGCCTTCAGGTTGGCCTCGTCGTCCGCGGCGATGGGCTTGCGGAAGATGACATACAGGTCGTCGCGCGTCGCCCAGCCGGGCGTGGCCCCGTCCGGCGTGGCCCCGTCCGGCGTGGTCCCGTCCGGCGTGGTCCCGTCCGGCGTGGCCCCGTCCGGCGTGGTCCCGTCTGGCGTGGCGGCGCGGAATTCCATCACCGGCACCGACAGGCGGGCCATCAGCGCGGTGGCGTGGGCGACCAGGGCCGCCGCGCTGGCGGCGTCGGCGGCGAGCGGCCCACCCTCGACACAGAACGGCACCGAGATCAGCGAGTCGCCGAACAGCACGGTTTTCACGCGCGCCAGCGGCAGCACGCCGGTGATGGCGCTGCCCCGCTCGGCCAGCACGTAGTACGTGGCGTGGCCGAAGGCACGGGCGATCACCTGGCGCCAGCCGGCGCGGTGGAAGAAGGTGCCGTCGGGGTGGGCCAGCACGAAGGCGTCCCAGGCGGCCTCGTCGGCGGGGTCGAGGGGGCGGCAGGTGATCGGTGCGAGCAGCGTCTGGTCTGGCATCGGCGGCCCCGCTCAGGCCGCGCGCAAGGCGGGCGCCAGCGGCGCGGAGAAGCCCGGGGCCGCGGCCAGTTCGGCGGCGAACACGCGGTCCATGCGGTCCCAGGCGAAATCGCGCAGCAGCCGGTCCAGCCGGCCGGCGGTGGCCGACAGGTTCAGGTAGTGGCGAAAGCGCGACAATGCGCCGCATCCCTCCACCCGGGGCTGTTCCGGGTCGATCTCCCAGGGGTGGGTGTAGAAGATGCCGGGCACGTGCTCCTGGCGGTTCACCCGCGCCAGGCCCAGGCGGAACACCGGGTATGGCAGCAGGCGGAAGAAGCCGCCGCCGGCGCAGGGCCAGTTGCGGCCGAACAGCCGCGTGGTGGTCATCGGGATTTCCAGGATCGGCCGCCCGTCCGGATGGAAGGGCACGCGCGGGGCGTCCGGCGCGCCATACAGGTCGTGCCGCACCGGGTAGACGCTGGAACTGTAGCGATACCCTTCCTCGTGCAGCACATCGAACGCCCAAGGCGTGTGCGGGCCCAGCGAGAAGGTGGGCGCGCGGTAGCCGGTGACCGCCACGCCGCCGATATCCTCCAGCACCTGCCGGGCGCGGCGGATATCGACCCGGAAGGCGGCCGGTTCCAGCGTGGGCACCCGGGCATGGCCGTGGCCGTGGCTGGCCAGTTCGTGCCCGGCGGCAACGATGCGCCGCACCAGGGCGGGATGCCGCTCGGCGACCCAGCCCAGCGTGAAGAAGGTGGCATGCGCGCCGGCCTGGGCGAACTGGTCCAGCAGCCGGCCGGTATTGGCCTCCACCCGCGACGGCAGGCCGGCCCAGCTGTCGCGGGCGATCACCCCGGCGAAGGCCTCGACCTGGAAATGCTCCTCCACGTCGACCGAGAGCGCGTTGCGGATGGGGCCTGCCATGGCGCTCACCCGCGCGGCAGGCTGTAGCCGCCGAACACGTCCATCAGCCGCTGGAACACGCGCTCGCGGCGGGCCACCGCGTCCTCCAGTGCCTGGACGCGGGCCAGCAGTTCGGCCTGGATGCGGCCGCCATCAAGCGCGCCGCCATGCAGGCCGCCGGCCGGGTCGGCGCCATGAGGGTCCGCGGCGTCGGCGGCGCCCTCGATGTCGTGGTGCAGCTCCTGGGCCGTGTTGTCGACCATCGGGCCGGTGATGGTGTCGGCCTCCTCCAGCGCCCCGTACAGAAGCACGCGCGAACACAGCCGGTTGATGCGGCGCGGGATGCCGCCAGTATGGCGAAACACAGCGACGAAGGCGCCATCGGTCCAGGCCGGCCGGCCATGCCAGCCGACCGCGGTCAGCCGGTGCTCGATATAGGCCCGCGTCTCGTCGTCCGACAGCGGCCCGAGGTGGTAGGAGGCGAGCACGCGTTGGCGCAACTGGTCCAGGTCGGGGCTGGCCAGCTTGCGGCGGAACTGCGGTTGGCCGAGCAGGATGGTTTGCAGCGAGGCGCGCCCGTCATCGGTGAGGTTGGAGAGCATGCGCAGCTCCTCCAGCGCGGCCAGCGACAGGTTCTGCGCCTCGTCGACCACCAGCAGGCAATGCCGGCCGGAGGTGCGATGGTCGGCCAGCATCTCTTCGAAGCGGCGCAGCAGCGTCGCCTTGTCGGCATCGACGGTATCGATGCCGAAGGCGCTCATCGTCAGGCGGAACAGGTCGTCGCCCGACACCTGCGTGGTGTTGATGCGCGCCAGGGTATAGGTGTCGCGATCGAGTTCGGACCATAGCCGCTCCACCAGCGTGGTCTTGCCGGCACCGACCTCGCCGGTGACGATCACGAAGCCCTCGCCTTGCGACAGGCCATAGATCAGGTGGGCGATGGCGCGGGTATGCCCTTTGCTGCCGAAGAAGAAGCGGCTGTCCGGCGTGAGCTGGAACGGCATCCCGGTGAAGTGGTAGTATTTTTCGTACATATCCTACTCAAAAAGTCTTCCGCAAGCCAACCAGTATCAGGTTTTGCGCGTAGGAAGGGGAGATCGCGCTGCTGCCGCCGAAGCTTCCGCTATAGCTGTATTGCGCCCGGCCTGACAGTGTTTCAGTGAACTGGTAGGTGACGCCGAGGCTGGCCGCCACTGTCTGCTGGCTTATGGTGCCGCTGCCGGCACCGGCACGGCCGCTGCTGTCGCGGGTGCCGTATTGCAGATACACGTTGCTGTGCAGGGCAGGCGAGAAATCGTGCTGCCAGCCGAATCCAGTGGAGATTCCGGTGGAACTGGTACCGGGCAGCACGGTTCCGCTGGTGGTGGGCAGGTAATGCGACTCATCGCGGCGGATATTGAACGTGAACACGTCGCGGTCGTGCAGCAGCGTGGCCATGATCGAGAGGCGCTTCACCCGCGCCGGCGAGGTCTGGGTGCCAAAGAAATTGTCGGTGACCAGCGGCACGCCGGTGCGGTGGTCCACCGACTGTCCGGTGGCGTCCACGTCCGAGTTCAGCAGCGCCTGTTGCAGGTCTTCCTGGCCGCTCGTCAGCCCCTCGGAATACTGCGCCGACAGCCGCAGCCTCGCGGTCAGCGCATAGCTCGCGTCCAACGATGCGGAGGTTCCGCCGTCGTGCCGGCCATAGCCGATGGTGATCGTACTGTCCGGGTTCGGGGTGAGCTGGACGCCGGCGTTCCAGGTCAACCCGTTGACGTGGTAGGGCGTGGTGCTGGCGTAGCGGATGTCCTCGTGCCCGATGCTGCCCATCACGCGAACCGAGCGGGTGACCGCATAGCCCAGGGTGACCGTCTCGGTGTAGCGATGCGCCCCGTTCAGGGTACCAGTGCCGTGGTTGTCGGTGCGGCGCAACTGGCCGCCGAAGTTGATCCGGCCGAAATCCTCGCCGCTGGTGAAGCCGGCATGGGCCGAGGTGGTCAGGATCGATTGGTTGCTGACCGGCGGCAGGAACGGCGAGGAGACCGCCCTGCTCGCGGTATTGACGGTGCTCCGCGTCACCGAATAGCCGATCTCACCGAGGCCGAAGCCCCCGAAGCGATGCTGCAGATAGGGGGAGGCCGAGAGGTTGGTGGTCTGCACCTCGTCCTGGCGGCCGAGGCTCACGGTGCTGTTGGGCCCAACCCCACCGGCCAGCGATTGCGTGGCGGCCGAGCCGCGCAGGTCCAGGAACAGCGTCTCGGGCACCAGCGTGATGTGGCTTTGCCCATTGAAATTCAGCGACGTGCTGTTCTGCGATGGCGTGGACAGGTAGTGGCGGAACTGCGGCGCGATGAACAGGCTGCCGCTCACGCGCGGCCCCTCGCCCTGGATGGCGAGGCTGGGGGAGATGGTGGTGTAGAAATCGGCCTTCTGACCAGTCCCGGCGGTCGGGCGCACCGAATCGGTCCAGGCGCCAACGACGTCGATCGCCGGCGTGAAGGTCCATCCGGGAACGGCTGCCGACGGCTGGGTTTGGAATGCGCGCTCGAACTGCTTGCGCAGGTCGCCCAGGCGGACGTCGACGCCGGTCGCCGGCAGCACCCCCTGGGCATGGGCGGCGCGTGGCGTGGCCGCACCCAGCGCGACCGCGCCGCACAGCACGGCCGCGCCGGCGCGAGCCCAGTCCCGCCCGATGCCGGGGGGGCGATTGGTGGCGGTGTGGCGGCTAGTGCACCGACTCATTCACATCGTCCAGCATCTGTCTGTGCACAAGCTTGATTTCATGAGCAGATTCAGCCAACGGGCTGAATTGCCCGCGGGCACCGGCCCACTAAGAATATGTGCCGAAATAGTGGTAGGCCCCGAAGGTATAGCTTGTCGTCACGCGGATCTTGTTCAGCATCAGCGTCACCGTCTGGCACGCCTTGATAAGGTCCAGCGAGGCAAGCACTTCCGATTTCTGCGTCCTCTCGGCCTCCACCACTAGCACGATCTGCCCAACGAACGAAGCGATCGTGCTGGGGTCGCTGGTGGACAGGCAGGGTGGGGCGTCCAGGATCACCAGATGGTTGGGAAACCGCCGGCCCAGGCGCTCGATCAGCGAGGTCATGGGGCGTGCCACCGTGGCTTCGCCGGTATCGGCCATCTCGCCGCGGCGGGTGCCGACCGGCAGGAAGGACAGGGTGGGAATGGCGGTGCGCACCACGGTGTCCTCGATGCGCATGGCCGAGTTGGCGGCCAGGTCGATCAGCCCGTCCCGGTCGCCCAGGCCGAGCTGGTCGGACAGCGAGTGCTGCTTGGCGTCCATATCGACCAGCAACACCTCGCGCTGCGTATGCTGGGCAATGCTGCCGGCCAGGTTCAGGGCCGTGAAGCTCTTCCCCTCGCCGGGGCGCGAGCTGGTGACCATCAGCAGGTTGCCGGCGCCGCGCCCGGGCGTGTAGCTGGTTTTGAGCGACCGCATGATGGTGCCGACGGTGACCCGGAACTCCTCGGAGATGCGGGTACGCAGCTTGCGGCCAACCACCAGCCCGGCGCGCTCCAGCGCCTCCAGTTCCAGCGGCGCTAGCGGCGCCAGCGCCTCACCGGGCCGCTGCTGTGCCAATTCGGCGGCCGCGCGGGCGATGCCGGGCGGCGCATCGGCCACCACGCGGGCCAGCATCGTCTCGGGGCTGAAGCCGGGCGTGTGCGCGGTCTCATCGTTCGGTGCCACGGCCGCATCCGCGATGGGCTGGGCCGCTGCCGTCTCCGATCCCGCGGCGGCCTCGTCCAGCGGCGAGGGCGCGGCGGGCGCGGTCGGGTCAGGTGTGGCACGAATAGGTCGTTCGGGCGGCGGCGGTGGCGTCGTCAGCCCGCCAATGCCGCGCAGCCGCTCGGCCACTCTTTCCACCAGATGGCCCGGTTCAAGCGTCATCACGCGTGCCCCGAACTGCGCAGCAAGCGCAGGATCAACCCGGCATAGACCGCGCACAGCAGCAGCAGCGCCGAACTGAAGCCGATTGCCGAGGCCATCCGCCCGATCCGTGAGGTAACGGCGATCAGCGATATGCTGCCGGCGACCGGCAGCCCGAGGTCGCGCAATTCGTCAAGGGTATGGAACGACTGATCGAACTGGGCGAGCAGCAGCGCCAGCCCGAAGCCCGCGCCCAGGGCCGCTAGCAGCACGCCGGTGACCAGCATCACCCGCTTGGGCGCCACCGGATTCTGCGGCACCTGCGGCGGGTCCACGATCTGGATCTTGATCTTGTCGGCATCCGCCTCGGCGGCCGAGCCGATGCGCATCGACTCGCGGCGCGCCAGAAGCTCCTCGTAGTTCTTGCGCAGCACGTCATAATCGCGGTTGAGGTTGGTGTATTCGGCCTGCAGCCCCGGCGCGCTGCGGGCGATTTCCTGCAGGCGGTCGCGCTCCTTGGTGGCGTCCGCCAACTGCCGCTGCAGCGAGGCCTGGTTCGCCTCGGCTTCGACCAGCCGCACCTTGATCTGCTCGTAGACCGGGTTCGGTTGGGAGCGGCTGCGCTGTGGCGTTTGGTCGGCCGCCTTGCCGGCGGCGGCGGGGGCCTTGGCCGACGCGGCCGCGGCGGCGCGCAATATCTCGATGCGCTTGCGCAATTCCACCACATCGGGGTGCTGGTCGGTGTAGCGCAGCCGCAGCTCGGCCAGCTGATCCTCAGCCTGCTTCAGCTTGGCCTGCTCGGGGGTCGTTGGCGCCAGTCCGCCAAGCGGCACGCCGCGGGCATCGGTCTCGGTGACCAGCATCGGCGGCATCGAGGACAATTCGCCCTTCAGCATGTCGCGACGCATGATCTGATCCTGCAACTGGCCTTGCAGCATGCGCACCGTGTTCTGCGCCTGCTCGAACCGCGAGACCCCGTTGGCGTCCGACGGCAGCAGGTCGATATACTTGGCGCGGAAATCCGCCCGCCGCTTCTCCGCCTCGCGCAGCTTGCCCTCGTAGGAGGCCAGTTGCTGGTCGAGGAACATCTGCGCGTTCTGCATTTCCGAGCGGTTGTTGCCGGTCTTGCTCTCGATGAACGTGGTCAGGATGGTCTGCACCACGTCGAAGGCCAGCTTCGGGCTGGTGTTGCGGTAGGTGATGGTGAACAGGTTCTTGGTCTGCGGCGAGATGCGGATGGACGTGCCGAGCGTCTGGACCAGCCGTTCCAGGTCGGCCGGCCCGGTGATGGAGAGGTCGAGGTCGGTGTTGGAGATCAGCTTTTCCAGGTTCGGGCGGCTCAGCAGGGTGCGTTGCAGCACGTCAAGCTGGCCGTTCACCTGGTTGTCGATCGCCAGGCCCTTCAGCAGCGGCGTCAGCACCGCATCGGCATCGACGTAGAGCCGCGCGCTGGCCTCGTACTGGTTGGGAATGAAGGTCGAGCCGACCCACCCGGCGGCGGACAGCACCCAGGCGCACGCCACCGTCGCCCAGCGGTAGCGCCAGGCGGCGGCGAAGTAGCGTCGCAGCAGGACGCGAAGCTGGTCCATTCAGTCCTGCCCTCAGAACCAGCTTTGCGGGATGATGAGCGTGTCGCCCGGCATCATCTCCACATTCTGGCAAATATCCCCGTCCTTCAGCAGGTCCGCGAGCCGGACCTTGATGGTCTCCTGCGTGGCGCCGTGGCGCCGCACGATCACCGAGCTGTTGCCGGCGGCGTAGCGGGTCAGCCCCTTGGTGGCAATCATCACGTCGAGCACGGTCATGCCGTTGCGATACGGGATGGCGGCCGGCTCGGTCGCCTCCCCGATCACCTTCACCTGGCGGTCGAGCGGGCCGACGAAGCCGGTGACCATGACCGTCACGATCGGGTCCTGGACGTATTCCTTGAGCCGCTGCGCCAGCTCCTTGCCGAGCTGCGTCGGCGTCTTGCCGGCGGCGATGATGTCCGGGATCAGCGGCATGGAGATGCGGCCGTCCGGCCGGACCGGCAGGCTGGGGACACTGAGCTCGGGCGCCCGATAGACCGAGATGCCGAGTTGGTCGCCGGCGCCGATCACATAGGAGGCTGATGTGGCATCGGCATTGCCGCCCGACGCCATCGGGACCACCTGCTTCACCATGGCGGGGCACACCGCCGAACTGGTGCCCGTGCCGGTTTGCGGGGCGCCGCCGCACGCGGCAAGGCCGATCACACAGGCGGTCGCTGCAAAACGCCGAACCAAACGCCGAATGTCAATCATCGAGGTTTCCGTTTCTGCCCTTCGGTGGCCAGCACAGGCGTGGGTCGCGACGGCACGATAGGCGCGGAAGGAATCGAACCCCCAACCTCTGCCATGTAATAGCAGCGCTCTACCATTGAGCTACACGCCTGTGGTTGCGACGATGGTCGCGGTCGCAAGGTGGACACTGCATCGATTGCGCACGCGCCTGGATTGGGTGAACGACCAAAACTCCAGCCGGTAGGCGATTACCATGCGTATGCTGAAACCGTAAAGGCCGCGTTTAACCTGCCCGCCGGCCATTCCTTCACTGACCATCCCATTGAAACGACATGCCTCCCTGGCGGTCCCGAAATCCCCGGCGTGACGATCCGGGCCGCGCGACATCGCGGACACCCACACGCCATAGCACGCCGGCGCGCTCATCTGCATCACGTTATCCTGAACGCTGATTCGCCATTGCATCGGCTTGGAGGTGGCGAAGCAACTTGACCAAGAATCAACCTTTCGTTAAACACTCGGTAATCGCGGACGTTGGACGCGCATGCGAGGGTTATGTTGAAAAAACGGATATCCCTCCGATGAACAAGTGATATCTGTGCCCTTGTGTTGGGAAGTTTGCATTTGTTGACCCGAAAGGATGACGCAGTTTGATTGTCAGGGCGGATGATACGGTAGCATGATTTTTGGGCTACGTCTCCTCATCCTTAAGGTTGAAGCGGGTTGTTGTTGCAAGCTAGGGTAGGTGCTTCTATCGATTGATGAGATGGTCGTGTTTGAGGCCGTCGAGTGGGAAATGTAACGGGCCACGTGCGAGATGCCGAGGGAGCGATGGGGCGAGTATTCAACGGCCATTTGTCGCAAGAGATGTTTTTTCTCTGGGTTGTCGAGTTCTTTCTATGCTTTTTTGCATTCTACCTTCTTCTTCTCCCGGCTGACGAGGCCAGCCTTGTCCATCTGACGCCAGCCTGGCTGGCGTTCCTTCCGGCCCTGCACGCTCCCACCGCCAGCCACGCGCTGCTCCTGTCCTGCGCAATCGGGATGGCCTCGCTGGTGATCGGGCTGTACCGCCCGGAGATATGTCTGCAGATGCGGCAGCTGATGCTCAACACCGTGGTGGCTGGCCTGCTCGCCTTCCCGGCGATGCTGCTGGTCAGCATGGTGACCAATGTCGATGTCAGCTTCCTGTTCGGCCAGGACGCCTTCTGGCCGGTGAAGATCTTCCTCACCTGGATCCTGCTGCTGTTCCTGCCCCGGCTCGGGTTCCGCGTCATCATGCGGCTGGGCCTGCTCACCCGGAATGTGGCGATCATCGGCGCCCCACGCGACGCGGCCCGCATCGAGGCGGCGATCGCGGTCCGGCGGCGCGGCTTCTTCCGTGTTGCCGCCGTGGTGCCGGCGGCCGAGGCGGCGCGCGTCACGCCCGGCTGGCTGGGCCAGCAGCGCATCTGGGGCGTCATCATCGCCACCGGCGCCCATCCCGACCACCCGGCTGGCCGGCTGGCCGGCCTGGGGCTGCCGGTCTTTGAGGATGTCGACTTCTGCGAGCGGCATTTGCGGCGCATGGACCTCGAACGCCTGCCGCGCGACTGGCTGCTGGCGGCGCACGGGCTGTCCTGTGGCCATATCGAGGCCGCGGCGCGGCGGCTCGCCGAGATCGTGATGAGCCTCCTGCTGCTGGCCTTCACGCTGCCGCTGCTGCTGCTGACCGCGCTGCTCATCAAGCTCGACAGCCCGGGGCCGGTGTTGTTCCGGCAGGAGCGGGTGGGGCTCGGTGGGCGCGTCTTCACCATCTACAAGCTGCGCAGCATGCGCATGGACGCCGAGGCCGGCGGCCCCGCCTGGGCGTCCAGGAACGACAGCCGGGTCACCCGGGTCGGCGCCTTCATCCGGCTGACCCGCATCGACGAGCTGCCGCAGCTGGTGAACGTGCTGCGTGGCGAGATGGGCTTCGTCGGCCCCCGGCCCGAGCGGCCGCAATTCGTCCGCCAACTGGGTGAGGCGATCCCTTTCTATCACGACCGCGCCTACGTGAAGCCCGGGGTGACCGGCTGGGCGCAGGTCAACTACCCATACGGCGCCTCGGTCGAGGACGCCCGGCAGAAGCTGTCCTACGACCTGTATTACGTGAAATACCGCAGCCTGTTCCTCGACGGCCTGATCGTGCTGGCGACGATCCGGGTGATCCTGTTCCAGGAGGGCGCCCGCTAGCCCATGGTCGCCGCGGGTGGAGCCACCGAAGGCGCGGAACCGAAGCGCCGCGCCGCACGCAAGCGGGCGGCCTGAAGGATGCGGCCCGGTTCGGCCCTAATGACACGCATGCGTGAGCAGGTCGGCGTGTGATGCTGGCGGCCCTGGACCTCGTCCGGCTCGTCTACGGCGCCAGCGCGCTGCTGTACCTGGCGCTCTCGGCGCTCATCCTGATCCAGGAGCGGTTGAGCCGCACTGGCCTGCTTCTGGTGGTCGCCTGCCTGGCATCGGCGTTGTGGCTCGGTGCGGTGGCACTGGTGCTGCCGGCGCCGATGGGCGGCTTCGGCGGCGGCTTCGATCTGCTGCGTTCGGTCGGGTGGTACGCCTTCCTGCTGCATCTCTACCGTCGTTCGGTGCCCGGCCGCAGCCAGTTGACCCAGGCCTTCGTGGTCATGGGCCTGGTCGCCATGCTGGTCGTCGGCGTGTCGCTGCTGGTCGGCCAGCAGAGCGGCGCGGCGTACGACCTGTGGTCGGTGGGCACGGCGCTGCGCCTGGGCCTGGCAGTCTGCAACATCCTGCTGATCGAGAACCTCTATTTCAACACCCCGGGCGATGCGAAGTGGCGGATCAACCTGCCTTGCATCGCCCTGGGCTCGCTGGCGATCTACGATATCGCCATGTCGGCCGATGCGGTGCTGCTGCGCCAGATCTCCGGCCCGCTGTTCACCGGCAACGCCATCGCCGCCGCCATCGTGGTGCCGCTGCTGGCGGTCAGCGCCGCGCGCAACCGCAGTTGGCAGATCGACATCCATGTCTCCCGCACCGTGGTGTTCCACTCCGCCACGCTGATCGCCAGCGGCGTGTTCCTGCTCGGCCTGGCCGGCGTCGGCGAGGCGTTCCGCTATTTCGGCGCCGATTGGGCGGGGTTGGCCGAGGTCAGCCTGGTGTTCGCGGGGCTGGTCACCATCGCGGTGCTGCTGACCTCCGCCTCGGCCCGCTCGCGCATCCGGCGCTTCTTCGTCGACCATTTTTTCAGCAATCGGTACGATTATCGGCAGGAATGGATGCGCTGCATCAACACCCTGTCCGCCCAGGACGCCTACGTGGCGTTGCATACCCGCGTCATCCGCGCGGTGGCCGACGTGGTGGACAGCCCCGGCGGCGTGCTGTTCCTCACCGAGGGCGCCCACCCGACGGCCCCGGCCATGGCGACCGGCAGCTTCCAATGGGCCGGGTCGTGGAACATGCCGGCGGTGACCACCCCGGTGATGGCCGACGACCCGTGGGTGGCCGGCCTGCGCGGCGGCAGCTGGATCGCCGTTCTGCACGGCGGCGAGCGCGGCGCCCTGGCCGGCGATCTGCCGTCGGCCTGGCTGGTGGTGCCGCTGAACCACGGCGGCAGCATGACCGGCTTCATCGCGGTGGCCCGCCCGCGCGCCGCCTTCGCGCTGGACCGCGAGGTCTACGACCTGTTGCGCATCATCGGGCGGCAGGTGGCGGCCTACGTCGCCGAGCAGCGTGCCACCGAGGTGCTGCTGCAGGCGCGCCAGCTGCACGACTACGGCAAGCGCTTCGCCTTCGTGGCGCACGACATCAAGAACGTCTCCAGCCAGTTGTCGATGCTGCTGTCCAACGCCGAGATCCACCTCAGCAACCCCGAGTTCCAGCGCGACATGCTGAGCACGGTGCGCGCGTCGGTGCGCAAGATCAGCGCCCTGCTGCAGCGCCTGCAGGCGCCGCGCAGCGACCTGACCCGCACCATCATCCGCCCGCGCGACCGGCTGGAAGCGATCGTCGTGGGGCTGCGCCGGCCGCGGCCGGTCGATGTGGTGCTGGACGACAACGCCCCGGAGGAGGGCGCCGGCGGCGTGGCGATGCCGGCCGCCTCGTTCGACGCGGTGGTGACGCACCTGCTCAACAACGCCGCCGAGGCGACGATGGAAGCGCGGCCCGACGCGCCGCCGCCGGTGCGGGTGCGGCTACGCCAGGAAGGACGGCGGATGCTCGTCGATATCGCCGACCAAGGGCCCGGAATGCGCCCGGAGTTCATCCGCGACAAGCTGTTCGCCCCGTTCGACACCTCCAAGCCCGAAGGCAGCGGCATCGGCGCCTTCCAGGCGCGCGAATTGCTGCGCGAGGCGGGCGGCGACCTGCTGGTGCTGAGCCAACCCGGCGCCGGCACCACCATGCGCATCGTCCTGCCGACCGTGGAGGCGCCGGGGCCGGAGACGGCGGAGGCGGTGGAGCGCCAGGGCCGGGCCGCGGCGATATCAATGCCGGGCGGCTTGCGCTAGTCTGCCGGCGATGGGCACCGCAATGACCAAGCCGAAGCTGCTGATCGTCGAGGACGACGAAGGCCTGTGCCGCCAATACCGCTGGGCGCTGCCGCAATATGAATTGCTGGTGGTGCATGCCCGTCCGCAGGCCCTGGCCGTCGCGCAGAAGGAGCAGCCGGCGGCGGCGATCATGGACCTCGGCCTGCCGCCCGATCCGGACGGCGTGAGCGAGGGTTTCGCCACGCTGGAGGGCCTGGCGCGGCAGAACCCCGATATGAAGGTGGTGGTGGCCACCAGCCATGGCGACCGTGAGCACGCGCTGCGCGCCATCAACAGCGGCGCGTACGATTTCTGCGAAAAGCCGATGGATATCGACCTGCTGCGCACCATCATCGACCGTGCCCTGCGCGTGCACGACCTGGAGGAGGAGAACCGGCGGCTGGCGGAGGCACCGGCCGGCTCGCCGATCAAGCGCATCGTCACCGCCAACGACGCCATGCTGAAGGTCTGCCGCACCATCGAGAAGCTGGCGACCACCAATGTCTCCGTGCTGCTGCTGGGCGAGAGCGGCACCGGCAAGGAGGCGCTGGCCCGCGCGGTGCACGACCTGGGGCCACGCGCCAAACAGCCCTTCGTGGCGATCAACTGCGGCGCAATCCCGGAAAACCTGCTGGAAAGCGAGCTGTTCGGCTACGAGCGCGGCGCCTTCACGGGCGCCGTCAAGCAGACCATCGGCAAGATCGAGGCCGCCAACCGCGGCACCCTGTTCCTCGACGAGATCGGCGACCTGCCGTACCCCCTGCAGGTCAAGCTGCTGCGCTTCCTGCAGGAACAGGTGATCGAGCGGGTCGGCGGCCGGCAGACCATCCCGGTGGATGTACGCGTGGTCTCAGCCACCAACCAGACGCTGGAGGCGCAGGTCGGCGAGGGGCGCTTTCGCAGCGACCTGTTCTACCGGCTGAATTCCGTCACCGTGCGCATCCCGCCGCTGCGCGAGCGCGGGGGCGACGCGGTGCTGCTGGCGCGCTACTTCCTTGGCCGGCTGAACCGCGAGTTCAACCGCAACATCCGCGGCTTCACTGATGCCGCCACCGCGAGCATGACCCAGCACGCCTGGCCCGGCAACGTGCGCGAGCTGGAGAACCGCATGAAGCGCGCCGTGGTGATGAGCGAGAGCCGCATGATCGACGCCGCCGACCTGGAACTGGCGACGATGGAGATCGAGGAGGCCGATCTCGACCTGCGCGCCGCCCGGTTGCGGGCCGAGCGCGCGGTGCTGCAAAAGGCGCTGGCGCGCAGCAATGGCCGGCTGGCGCAGGCCGCGAAGCTGCTTGGCGTCAGCCGTCCGACCCTTTATTCATTGATGGAGTCGCACGGATTGGCCCTGGACAACGCGCAGAACGCCGCGCTTGCCGATGCCGATGCGCCCGCGACGCCGGCCGCCGACCCGCTCCGGCGAGGCTGACGCCGCCCCGCCTGCTCCCTCGCCCCGCCTGCTCCCCCGTTTCGCCTGCCCCCCGTTTCGCCTGGCTGCCACCGTGCCGGCCCCGCCATCACACCGACTTCGAGCACACGGACTGAGACAGATGAAGAAGCTGATCGCGGTTGTGGCTATTGCCCTGGTCCTCGGCGCCGGTGCCGGCGCGGTCTGGTGGAAGTATTTCCATTATTCCGACCGCTTCGCGCTGGCCCGCCAAATGATGGACCGGGGCGACATGAGAGGCGCGCAGCTCGAACTGCGCAACGTCGTGCGCGACGATCCCTCGAATGCGGAGGCGCATTTCCGCCTCGGCGTCGTGCAGATGCGCACCGGCGACCCGGTGGCCGCCGAGCGCGAGTTCCGCCAGGCGCGCGACAACGGATTCGAGCCGCGCGCGGTGGTGCCGCTGCTGGCGCAGACCTACATGGCGCAGGGCAAGTTCCGCGACCTGCTGCGCGACTTCCCGACCGACCGCATGCCGCCCGAAGAGGCGGCGCCGGTGCTGGTGATGCGCGGGCTGGCGCAGATGCAGCTTGGTGATACCGATGCCGCCCAGGCCAGCTTTGCCCAGGCCGAGAAGGTGGCACCGCAATCGCCCGACCCGCTGCTGGCCTCCGCCCGCCTGCTGGTCGGCAAGCACGACTACCCGGGCGCCGAGAAGCTGGTGGACCGGGCGCTGGCCATCAATGCCAAGGGGACGGACGCGCTGGTGCTGAAGGCGCAGCTGCTGAACCTCAACGGCAACCGCGCCAAGGCGCTGGAGACGCTGGACAGCGCCCTGCAGATCGCGCCCAACCTGGTCGCCGCCCTGCTGGAGCGGGCCAATATTCTGGTGGCGACCAACGAGGACGCCAAGGCGAAGGTCGATGTGGACCACGCGCTGAAGCTGGAGCCGCGCAGCGCCGGCGCGGTCTACCTCCAGGCGGTGCTGGCCGCCCGCGCCAAGGACTTCACCACCGCCGACCAGGCGCTGGCCAAGATCCAGACGCTGCTGTCCCGCTTCCCGCGTGGCTACTACTTCCAGGCGATCGTGAAGTTCAACCTGGGCCAGGCCGAGCAGGCCGCGGATGCCGCCTCCAAATACGTGGCGCGCAACCCGCTGGACCTGGACGGCGTAAAGATGCTGGCGCGTATCGACCTGGCGATGCAGCGCTCCGCCCACGCCGAGGAGGTACTGACCCGTGCCGCCCAGGCGGGGCAGGCCGATGGCGAGATGCTGGACTTGCTGGGCAGGGCCTACGCCCAGGGCGGCAAGCAGGCACAGGCGGTGCAGGCCTTCGAGAGAGCCGCCGCGCTGGCGCCGGACAACGCCGATATCCTGACTCGCCTTGCCTCGGCCCGGATGGGTATGGGCGACGCCGGTGGGGCGGCGCGCGACCTGGAGCATTCGCTGCAGCTTAATCCCGAGAAAAAGGCCGCCGGCGAGGCATTGGTGATCGCCTCGCTTGCCGCCGGCGAGCCGGACCGCGCCGATGCCGCGTTGACGCGGCTGGACAAGACCAAAACGCCGCCGGAGACGTTGGGCATCCTGACCGGGCTGGTGCGCATGGCGCAGCTGAACTTTCCCGCGGCGCGTGAGGCTTTCTCGGCGGTGTTGAAGGAGCGCCCGGGGTCGATCCCGGCACGGTTGAACCTGGCCAAGATCGCGGCGATGGAGAACAAGCCCGGCGAGGCGGAGCAGATGCTGGGCGAGATCCTCAAACAGGACCCGGCCAACGAACAGGCGCTGTCGGGGCTGATGGCCATCCTGATCGCCGACGGTCGGATCGGCCGCGCGATTGCGGTGGTGGAGGCCGCGCGCGCCGCGGCGCCGGCCAACAACAACCTGACGGTGGCGCTGTCCAACCTGTACGTGCGGGCGCGTGAGCCGAAGAAGGCGCTGGACGTGGTGCAGGCGGCGCAGAAGGGTCAGCCGCCCTCGCCACTGCTGCTCGCCGCCCAGATCCGCGCGCAGACCGCGCTGGGCATGAAGAAGGAGGCGGAGGACAGCCTGCGGCAGGTACTGACGATCAACCCGCGCGATCTGCAGGCGCGCCGGGCCCTGGCCGACCTGCTGGTTGGCGCGGACAACGTCGCCGGGGCGAAGGAAGTGCTGCACCAGGGCCTCGTCCTGCTGCCCGGTAACCGCTCCCTGTTGCAGGGCCTGATCGGCGCCGAGATGAAATTCGGCGGCGTGGACGCGGCGCTGAAGCTGGTCGACGAACTGGCCAAGGACCGCGCCAACTCGCCGGGCATCCTGGGCCTGAAAGGCGATGTCTACATGAGCGCCAAGCGCTTCGACGAGGCCGCCAAGACCTACCAGGACGAGTTGGCGCAAATCCCCGACATATCGCTCGCGGTACGCGCGGCGACCGCGCTGGAGGCTGGCGGGCACCCGAAGGAATCGCTGAAGGTGCTGTCGGACTGGGCGGGGAGCCACCCGGACGACCTGCTGGTGCAGCAGATGCTGGCCACCCAGGAGATCGGTGCCCGCCAGAACGACCAGGCCATCAAGCGGCTGGAACTGATCCTGGCCAAGCAGCCCAACAACGTGATCGCCCTGAACAACCTCGCCTGGCTGTACCAGGAAGCCGGCGACAAGCGAGCGCGGACGCTGGCGCAGAAGGCCTATCTGCTGGCCCCCTCGCCGCAGGTGTCCGACACGCTCGGCTGGGTCCTGACCGCGACTGGCGACGCCAAGACCGCCTTGCCGCTGCTGCGCCAGGCGTCGATGCAGATGCCGGACAACCTCGCCATCCAGTACCATCTCGGCGTCGCGCTGAAGGAAGCCGGCCAGAAGGACGAGGCGATCTCGGTGCTGCGGCCGATCGTGCTCGGGGTGCAGGATTTCGACGACAAGCCGGCCGCCAAGAAGCTGCTCGACGAGTTGACCGGGGGGCGCTAGGCGGGCCGATGCCGCCGGAAATGCTGCGGCTGCTGACCTTCAGCACCCTGTTTCCGGACAGTACGAGGCCGAATTTCGGCGTTTTTGTCGAGAATCGGCTGCGTCATCTGGTGGCCACTGGGGCCGCGCGCAGCACCGTGCTGGCGCCGGTCCCCTGGTTCCCGGCCGGGCTGGGCGCGCGGTTCGCCGCCTGGAGCCGGTTCGCGCGTGTGCCGCGGGAGGAGACGCGGCATGGGCTGGTGGTGCACCACCCGCGCTTCGTGGTGCTGCCGAAGGTCGGCATGGCGGTGGCGCCGCTGCTGCTGTTCCTGGCGGCACGGCGCGCGCTGGGTCGGCTGGTGGCGCAGGGCTTCGAATTCGATGCGATCGACGCGCATTACCTCTATCCGGACGGGGTTGCCGCGGTCTGGCTCGGGCGGGCGTTCGGCAAGCCGGTGGTGGTCACGGTGCGCGGTTCGGACGTGACCGAACTGCCCGACTACGCGGTGCCGCGGGCGCTGATCCGCCGGGCGATCGCGGGGGCGGATGCCCTTATCTCCGTCAGCGGCGGGCTGAAGGATGCGCTGGTGGCGCTGGGCGCGCCGCCGGAGAAGGTGACGGTGCTGCGCAACGGGGTGGAGACCGACGTGTTCCGCCCCACCGACCGCGACGCGACGCGCGCCCGGCTGGGGCTGGCGCGGCCGACGCTGATTTCGGTGGGCGGGCTGATCCCGCGCAAGGGCCACCACCTGACCATCGCCGCCATGCACCTGCTGCCCGAGTACGACTTGCTGATCGTGGGCGAAGGCCCGGAACGCGCCCGGCTGGAGGCGCTGGCGGCGGCGGCGGGGGTGGCCGGGCGGGTGCGCCTGCTGGGGCCGCGGCCGCATGGCGAGCTGCCTGCCTTCTACGGCGCGGCCGACGCCATGGTGCTGGCCTCCAGCCGCGAGGGCTGGGCCAACGTGCTGCTGGAGTCGATGGCCTGCGGCACGCCGGTGGTGGCGAGCAACATCCCCGGCAACCCCGAGGTGGTGCGCGCGCGCGCCGGCGGGGTGATCATTGGCGAGAACACCGCCGAGGGCATCGCCGCCGGCGTGCGCGACCTGTTCGCCGACATGCCGGCGCGCGCGGCCACCCGCGCCTATGCCGAGCCGTTCAGCTGGGACGAGACCAGCGCCGGCCAGCTCGAAGTCTTCCGCCGCGTGCTGGCGCGGCGGGCGAGCCTGCCCGGCTGACATCCCTCTTGCCGACCGGCCGCGCATCGGCCATGTGGCCGCGATGCTGCACATCATGAAGCTGGCTGTCGGGGTGACCGATGTCGCCCATCTCGGGGCCTTGCAGGCGGCGCGGCTGCAAGCCGGCGCTGGGTTGCGCCACCGCACCCGCAATTTTCCGCGCCGCGCCGCCGAGGTCACCGATGGCGGCTCGATGTATTGGGTGATTGCCGGCGCCATGGTGGTCCGCCAGCGGATCACCGATATCGTCGAGGACCAGTACGAGGATGGCTCGCGTTGCGCCGCCATCCTGCTGGACCCGGTGCTGGTGCCGGTTGCCGGGCGGCGGACCAAGCCATTCCAGGGGTGGCGCTACCTGACCGCGGCCGACGCGCCGGCCGACCTGGGCGCGGGGGCGCCGGCCGGCGGGGTGGATGAGCTGCCTGCCGCGTTGCGCCAGGAATTGCGGGCGCTGGGGCTGCTGTGAGTCCCGGCGTGAAGCCCCGTCGCGCCTGCCCCGTCGTGCCTCCCCTGGCACGCCTGGCTTGGCGGGTGAACCGCTCGGACGGCCGGGATCAGCCCCGAATGGCGGGCCGATATGAAAAGGCTTGCAAAACGGAATCGATCCGCTCATACGCTTTTTCAGTGGCCTGCTCGCCGTTGTTCGCCTGTCACCTTAGTCTGGCCTCCCCCGAGTCCGGGCCGGCGCACGCGGGAGCCGGTCGCCGCCTGCCGCAACCCCGATGGCCGGGAGCCATGCCGTGACCTTCTCGCGCAGAACGCTTTTGACATCGCTCGGCCTGGTGCTGCCGGCAATGGCAGCCGAGGCCGCCACCCCGCGCAAGCGGGTCGCCAAGCCGCACCGAGTGGCCAAGGCGGCGACGCACGCCAAGCCGCACAAACTCGTCCGCCACCGCCGCCTCACCGCGAAGCCGCCGGTCAAGCAGGGCTGATTCCAGGTCTGAGGGCACGCCCGGCCCCGGTGCGCCCCGCGCGCCGGGCCGGATGTGTCCGATATTGCTAATTTCCCGCAACGTTTCGTTCGATTTCTGCGTCTTGCCCCCGGATCGTTCGGTGTCTACCGTTCGGTCCTGACCAATTCAGGGGGGACGTGGGATGCGCGGAACACAATTGCTGAAGGGCCTCGGGCTCGGCGGGCTGCTGCTCGCGGCGGCGCTGACGGCGACCCCGGCGCACGCCCAGAAGGCCGCCGACACGCTGCGGATCACTTGGCGCGACGCCATTCCCAACGTCAATCCGTACTACAACCAGCTGCGCACCGGCCTGGTGCTGGCGCACCAGACCTTCGACGGGCTGGTGTATCGCGACCCCGAGACCTTCGCGATCAAGCCGCTGCTGGCCACGTCGTGGAAATACATCGACGACACCACGCTGGAATTCCAGCTGCGCAAGGGCGTCAAATTCCACGACGGCAGCCCGTTCACCGCCGACGACGTGGTCTATACCTTCAACAGCATCCTGACGGACAAGCAGGTCTCGGTCCCCAGCAACTTCATCTGGATGGCCGGCGCCGAGAAGGTGGACGAATACACCGTCCGAGTGAAGCTGAAGCGCGTGTTCCCCGCCGCACTGGAATACCTGGCGATGGTGCTGCCGATCATGCCGCAGGCCTATCGCGAGAAGGTGGGCCACGACGCCTATGACAAGAAGCCGGTGGGCGCCGGGCCGTACATGATCACCAAGGTGGACGGCGTCAGCCAGATCAACCTGGAGCGGTTCGACGGCTACTACGCCGACAGCCCGAAGGGCCGCCCGGCGATCAAGAACATCTCCATCCACGAGGTCGCCGACGCCACCACCGAGCTGAACGAGTTGCTGGGCGGGCGGGCCGACTGGATCTGGAACTTCACCCCCGACGTGTTCGACAACATCAACCGCGTGCCCACGCTGCAGGCGATGCGGGCCGAGAGCATGCGCGTCGGCTACATCCAGTTCGACGCCGCCGGGCGCACCGGCAAGGACAACCCGCTGACCAAGCAGAAGGTGCGCCAGGCGATCTCCTACGCGATCGACCGGCAGACCTTCGCCAAGCAGTTGGTACAGGGCGGCTCGCGCGTGCCCGATGCGCTGTGCTTCCCCACCCAGTTCGGCTGCGACGGTGCGGCTGCGGTGAAATACGACTACGACCCCGCCAAGGCCAAGAAGCTGCTGGCCGAAGCCGGCTACCCGAACGGCTTCGACACCGAGCTGGTGAGCTACGTGCTGCCGCAATGGAACGGCGCGGTGCAGAACTACCTCAAGGCGGTGGGCATCAACGCGCGCATCAGCCAGTTGCAGGTGGGCGCCGTGGTCAAGCGCAACCTGGAAGGCACCTCGCCCATGAACATGGGGTCGTGGGGCAGCTATTCGATCAACGACGTCTCGGCCTTCCTGCCGTTCTTCCTGACCGGCAGCGCCAGCGACTACAGCCACGACGAGAAGGTGAAGACGCTGATCGAGCAGGGCGGCAGCAGCACCAACCCGGATGAGCGGCGCAAGTTCTACAGCGAGGCGATCCACATCATCTCCGAGCAGGCGTATTTCCTGCCGATGAACACCTACGTGAACACCTACGGCATCTCCCGCACGCTCAACTTCAAGCCGTATCCGGACGAACTGCCGCGCTTCTACCTGTCCAGCTGGAAGTGAGCTGGAGCCTTGTGACGGTCGCCCATGAGGGGCGACCGACCGGCTGCCTGGAGCGGGACGGCGCGCTGGTCCCGCTCGTCGCCCTCGGCGCGCCGGACAGCGTGGCCGGGCTGTTCGCCGACTGGCCCCGCTGGCACGCGCATCTGCAAGCGGCCGCCGGCGGCGCGCTGCCGCCGGCGTTGCCCCCGAGCTTGCCCCAGCTGGGCCTGCCAGCCGGCTTGCCGGTGCTGGCGCCGCTGCTCTATCCCGGCAAGGTGCTGTGCGCCGGCGCCAACTACTACGACCATTGCGCCGAGATGGGCGTGCAGGACCTCCGCAAGGAGGCGCAGCGCCTGTTCTTCTTTTTCAAGCCGCCGCGCAACGCCGTGGTCGGTCCCGGCCCGACGGTGCGCAAGCCGATCGGCACCAGCGCCATGGATTGGGAGATCGAGCTTGCCGCGGTGATCGGCACCACCGCGCGCAACGTGGCGGTGGCGGATGCGCTGGCCCATGTCGCCGCCTACACGGTGGCGATCGACATCTCGGCGCGCGATTTCAACCGCGCGCCGGAGACGTTCTACAAGCTGGATTGGGTGGCGGGGAAGGCGCACGACACCTGCTGCCCGATGGGTCCGCGCCTGGTGCCGGCGGGCGGGCTGGCCGATCCCCAGGACCTTGGGCTGCGCCTTTCCGTGAACGGGGTGGTGAAGCAGGATGCCCGCAGTTCCGGCATGATCTTCTCGATCGCCGAGCAGATCGCCACGCTGTCGCGCATCATGACGCTCGATCCTGGCGACGTGGTGCTGACCGGCACGCCGGCCGGCGTGGGCGCGCCGAAGGGGACATTCCTGTCGGTGGGCGACCGGCTGGATGCGGCGATCGAGGGGATCGGGACGCTGTCGGTGACCATCCAGCCGGAGGGCTGAGCGAAGCCAGGGGGCTGAGCGAAACCAGCCGGCCGGGCTTGGCCCCGCCTTGCTTTCCGCATGGTCGCGGCGTCAGGCCAGCAGGCACTCCACCTGCCGTCCGTCCACCATCCGCGGCAGCGGCGTCTCGCTGCGGCAGCGTTCCACCGCGATCGGGCAGCGCGGGTGGAAGCGGCAGCCCGGCGGCACGTTGGCCGGGTCCGGGTAGGTGTCGCCCAGGCCGACATCCGGGATGCCCAGCCCCGGCTCGGGCGTCAGCACCGAGGCCAGCAGCGCGCGCGTATAGGGGTGCGCCGCCGCGTGGAACAATTTCTCGGTCGCCGCGCGCTCCACCACCCGGCCAAGATACATCACCGCGACCTCGTCGCAGATATGCTCCACCACGGCCAGGTTATGGCTGATGAACAGCAGGGTCAGCCCCAGTTCGCGCCGCAATTCGGCCAGCAGGTTGAGGATCTGTGCCTGCACCGACACGTCGAGCGCGCTGGTCGGCTCGTCGCACACCACGATGCGCGGCCGCAGGATCAGCGCGCGGGCGATCGCCACGCGCTGGCGCTGGCCGCCGGAGAGCTGGGCCGGCAGGCGGCCGGCCATCTCGGCGGTGAGGCCGACCCGCTCCAGCATCTCCACCACGCGGCGCTCGCGCTCGGCGCGGCCGATGCCCTGGGCGGCCAACGGCAGGCCGACGATGTCGCGGATGGCGCGGCGGGGGTTCAGCGAGGAGAACGGGTCCTGGAACACCGGCTGGATCAGCCGGGCGCGTTCGCGCCGGTCCATGTCGGCGAGGCGCCGGCCATCCACCAGGATGTCGCCGGAACTGGGCGGGTGCAGGCCGAGGATCAGCCGCGCCAGGGTGGACTTGCCGCAGCCGGACTCGCCGACCACGCCGAAGCAGCCGCCGGCCGGCACCGCGAAGGACACGCCGTCCACCGCGCGCACGAAGCGGGCGGCCGAGAAGGCGCCGGTGCCCTGCCGGAAGATCTTGGCGACGTCGCGGATTTCGATCGCGGGGGGGGGGGCGCCGCTCATGCCGCGCTCCGCTGCGGCCAGTCGGCCGGCAGGAAGCATTCATAGGCATGGCCGGGCACGCGCTCGCGCAGCGGCACCTCGCCGGCGCAGACCGGCATGGCGTGGGCGCAGCGCTCGCGGAAGGCGCAGCCGGTGAAGCCCGCGGTGATGCGCGGCACGGTGCCGGGGATGCTGCCCAGCGGCACGTCGCGCCGGGTGCGGCCGGGCACCGGCACGCAGTCCAGCAGGCCGTGCGTGTAGGGATGGGTGGGGGCGGCGAACAGCTCGGCGGCGGTGGCGTGCTCCACCACCCGGCCGGCATACATCACGCTGACCCGGTGGGCCATGCGGGCGACGATGCCGAGATCGTGGGTGATCAGCAGGATGGCCAGCCCCAGTTCGCGCTGCAGGTCCAGCAGCAGCCGCAGGATCTGCGCCTGCACGGTCACGTCCAGCGCCGTGGTCGGCTCGTCGGCGATCAGCAATTGCGGGTCGCACATCAGCGCCATGGCGATCATCACCCGCTGGCGCAGGCCGCCGGACAGCTGGTGCGGGTATTGCGCCAGCCGCAGACCAGGGGCGGTGATGCCGACCTTGGCCAGCAATTCGGCCGCCCGGTCCAGCGCCGCCGCGCGGGTGCCGCCACGGTGGCGCTGCCGCACCTCGGCCATCTGCGAGCCGACGGTGTAGGCGGGGTTCAGGCTGGTCATCGGTTCCTGGAAGATCATCGCCATCTTGTCGCCGCGCAGCCGGGCCATCTGGCGCTCGGACAGCGGCAGCAGGTCGGTGCCGTCGAACGCCAGGCGGTCGGCCGAGCGGGTGGCGCCACGGGCCAGCAGGTTCATCACCGCGAGCGCCGACACCGACTTGCCGCAGCCGGATTCGCCCACCAGGCAATGCGTCTCGCCGCGATTGACCGCGAGCGAGATGCCACGTACCGCCTGCGTGCCGCCGCCGAAGCGCACGCGCAGGCCCTCGACCGCCAGGATGGGGGCGGGATGGGGTGCCTGGCCGCTCATGCGTCCCGCGTCGCCCCCAGCATGTCGCGCAGGCCGTCGCCCAGCAGGTTGATCCCGAGCACGAGCACGAACAGCGCCACGCCGGGCACCATGATGACCCAGGGGGAGAAATACATGTAGTCCTTGGCCTCGCTGATCATCAGCCCCCAGGACGGCAGCGGCGGCGGCACGCCGAGGCCGAGGAACGACAGGGCGGCCTCCAGCAGGATCGCCAGCGCCATCTCCAGCGTCGCCACCACCACCAGGTGGTGCACGATGTTGGGAATCACCTCGCGCAGCAGGATGTAGCTGCGCGAGCAGCCGGCGGCCCAGGCGGCGGCGATATAGTCCAGCGTGCGCACCTGCATGGTGGTGGTGCGCGCCACCACCGCGAAGCGGTCCCACAGCAGCAGGCCGAGCGTCATCACCACCACGGTCAGCGAACTGCCGACCAGCCCCACCACGGCCAGCGCCACCAGGATCAGCGGGATCGACAGCCGCGCGGTGATCAGGAACATCACCACATCGTCCACCCGGCCGCCGAAAAATCCGCCCAGCACGCCCAGCGTGATGCCGATCAGCCCGGAGGTGATGACGGTGGCGACCCCGATCAGCATGGAGATGCGCGCGCCGTAGATCAGCCGCGAGAGATAGTCCCGCCCGAGCTGGTCGGTGCCGAGCAGGTGGTCAGGCCCGCCGCCGGTCATCCAGACGGGGGGCACCATGCGCGCGTTGAGGTCCTGGGCGAACGGGTCGTGCGGCACCAGCAGCGGCGCGAAGATGGCGGCGATCAGCACCACCAGCACGATCAGCGCCCCCAGCCCGGCCGAGGCCATGCGCAACGAAGCGAACCGCCTCATGACGCGCGCAGCCGCGGGTCGAGCGCCGCGTTCAGCAGGTCCGCCAGCAGGGTCAGCAGGATGAAGATGACCGCGAGGAACAGCACCACGGCCTGCACCACCGGGAAGTCGTTCTTGCTGATCGACTCCCAGCCCAGATACCCCACCCCCGGCAGCGCGAACACCGACTCGATCACGATCGAGCCGGACAGCATGAAGCCGAGCTGCACCGCCGAGATCGCCACCACCGGCATCGCCGCGTTGCGCAGCGCGTGCTTCAGCACGATCGCCGCCCGGCTCAGCCCCTTGGCGCGCGCGGTGCGGATGTAGTCGGACGCCAGCGCATCCACCATGCCGCTGCGGGTGAGCCGCATCAGGCTGGGGATCGCAGAGAACGCCAGCACGATGGAGGGCAGCACGTAGCCGCGCCAGTCGTCGTTGCCGGAGACCGGCAGCCAGCCCAGTTGCAGCCCGAAGGTGATGATCAGCACCAGCCCCAGCCAGAAGCTCGGCATCGCCTGCCCGACCACCGCGATCAGCATGATGGCGCGGTCCAGCAACGAGCCCTCGCGCATCGCCGCCAGGATGCCCAGCGGAATGGCCACCACCAGCGCGATCGCCAGCCCGCACAGCCCGAGCGTGAGGGTGATCGGCAGCCGCGCCTTGATCAGCGTCGCCGCCTGCTCGTGATACAGGTACGACCGGCCGAGGTCGCCGGAGGCCGCCGAGACCACCCAGCTGGCGAACTGCACCGGCAGCGGCCGGTCCAGCCCGTATGCCTTGCGGATCATCTCCACGTCCTGCTGCGTCGCCTGCGGCCCGGCGATGGAGATCGCCAGGTCGCCGGACAGGCGCGTGAGGCCGAAGCTGATCGTCAGCACGGTCAGCATGACGAGCAGCGCGAGCAGGGCGCGACGGGCGAGGAATTTCAACATCGGGCGGCACACTATGGTGCCATTGCGCGCCCGACAAGCGGCATTGACCGCCCCGCCCGTCGGCAGTGAGATGGGATTCACAAGCCCTGGCCTTCGTCCGGGCCGAGCGGCGGGGGTGGCGGGGATGAACTACGACGGCGAATTCAAAGGAAAAAAGGTGCTCGTCACCGGCGCCGCCGGCATCTACGGCGCCTGGATCGCCGCCGCCTTCGCGCGGGAGGGCGCGGTGCTGTGCCTGTCGGACATGCGCCGCGAGAAGCTGGACGAGGTGGTGGCCCGGCTGGGCCTGGACCCCGCCACCACGCTGCTGCACGGCACCGACCTCACCGAGTCCGGCTCCATCCGCGAACTGGCGCTGCTGGTCGCCGCCGAGTGGGGTGCGCCGGACATCGTGGTGAACAACGCCGGCGTCTACCCCCGCACCGGCCCGCTGATCGACCTGGCGGAGGCCGAGTTCGACCGCATCATGAGCGTCAACGTCCGCGCGCCCTTCCTGGTGGTGCAGGCGATGGCGCGGCTGATGGTCGAGCGCGGGGTGCAGGGCGCGATGGTCAATATCGGCTCGGGCGCGGCGCGGCAGATGCCGTTCGGCTCGGTCACCTACTGCATGTCCAAGACCGCGCTGGAGCGGCTGTCCAAGGGCCAGGCGTTGGAACTCGCCCCCAACCGCATCCGGGTGAACGTGGTGGAGCCGGGTTTCGCCCCGGGCAGCGATTTCAGCCAGCTGCCGCCGGACTACGTGGAGCGGATGACCGCGCGCATCCCGCTGGGCCGCAACTCGGGGCCGGAGGACACGCCGCAGATGGTGCTGTTCATGTGCTCCAGGGCCACCTCCTATGTCACCGGCGCCGTGGTCAGCGTGGACGGCGGCAATTCGATCGGCACTTACCAGCCGCCGAGCAATACTTGAACGGATGGTGGTTTGGATTTTCAAAAAAGAACAGCATTTCTTTGTTTGAAAACAAAGAAACAAAAAAACTTTATTCGCTTTACTGAGTCACATATCGCTCTTCCGGGGGAAACGACATGAAAATCATCGCCGTCGAAACGCATCATATCGCCGTGCCCTTCAGCATGGGCATCGACCCGGTCGCCTTCATCGGCGTGTCCTGGACCATGATGCACACGCTGCTGCTGCGCGTGGTCACCGACGAAGGGCTGGAAGGCTGGGGCGAGGGCTTCGGCCACGCCACCTGCCCGGCCACCCGCGCCGCGATCGATACCCAGCTGGCGCCCATGCTGCTGGGCCAGGACGCGCGCGACATCGCCGGCCTGCACCACCGCATCGGCCAGATGCTGCACCTGTTCGGCCGCAACGGGCCGCACCTCTACGCCCGCTCGGCGCTGGACGTGGCGCTGTGGGACATCGCCGGCAAGGCGGCCGGGCTGCCGCTGTGGCGCCTGCTGGGGGCGGCACCCCCCACCACCCATGCCGCCTATGCCAGCCTGCTGCGCTACGGCGCCCCGGCCGAGGTGGGCCGCGCCGTCAGCCGCGCGCTCGCCGCCGGCTATGGCGACATCAAGCTGCACGAAATCACCCCCGAGGCGGTGCGCGCGGCGCGCGACGCGGCCGGGCCGGGCCCGCGCATCATGGTGGACACCAACTGCCCCTGGAACCCGGACCAGGCGATCGCCATGGCGCGGGCCATGCGCGGCTGCGACCTCACCTGGCTGGAGGAGCCGGTCTGGCCGCCGGAGGATTTCGCCGGCCTCGCCCGCGTGCGGCGCGAGGGCGGCGTGCCGATCGCCGCCGGCGAGAACGCGGCCGGGCTGCACGACTTCAAGGTGGCCTTCGAGCGCGGCGCGCTGGACATCGCCCAGCCGAGCGTCGCCAAGATCGGCGGCATCACCGAGATGCTGAAAATCGCCGGCCTGGCCGAGGCGATGGGCGTGCGGCTGATCCCGCACTGCGCCTATTTCGGCCCCGGCTTCCTGGCCAGCCTGCACCTGCACGCCCGCCTGGCCCCCCACGAGCCGTTCGAGCGGTTGTTCGTCGACCTTGAGGCCAGCCCCTACCACGACCTCGTGCTGGCCCGCGACGGGCGCGTGGCGGTGCCCGACGGCCCCGGCCTGGGGCGCGACCCGGACATGGACATCCTGGCGCGCTACGCCGTCAGCCCCCCCACCGTCACCCGCGCCTGAAGGATCGCCCCATGAAGATCACCGCGCTGCGCACCCAGGTGGTGCATCTGCCGCTGGCCCGCCCGATCCTGTCGGCTATCTTCGAGATCCGCTCGGCCGATTGCGTGCTGGTCACCCTCGAAACCGATGCGGGGCTGGCCGGCGAGGGGCTGGTGTTCTCCATCAACAACCGCCGCCTGTCGGTCATCCACGAGATGGTGCGCAGCCTGGAGCCGCTGGTGCTGGGCCTGGACCCGACGCTGGCCGGCGGCTTCTACAAGCGCGCCTGGAGCGAACTGAACTTCCTCGGCCATGCCGGCGTGTCGATGGTCGGGCTCGCGGGGGTGGACAACGCGCTGTGGGATCTGCGCGGCAAGGCGGCCGGGCTGAACGTCTCGCGCCTGCTGGGCGCTGTCACCACCGCCGTTCCCGTCTATGCCAGCGGCGGGCTGTGGCTGTCGTCCTCGATCGACGAGTTGCAGGCCGAGGCCGCCGCCTTCCGCGCCCAGGGCTTCCGCGCCATGAAGACCCGCGTCGGCAACCGCGACCATGCCGGCGACGTGGCCCGCGTGCGGGCGCTGCGCGAGGCGGTGGGGCCGGACGTGAAGCTGATGGTGGACGCCAACCAGCAGATGACCGTGCCGCAGGCCATCCGCATGGGCCGCGCGCTGGAGGAGTTCAACCTCACCTGGTTCGAGGAGCCGATCCCCTACTGGAACCACGAGGGCGAAGCGGCGATCGCGGCCGCGCTCGATACGCCGATTGCCAGCGGCGAGACCGAGCACACCAGCCGCGGCATCCTGGCCATGCTGCGCGCCCGTTCGGCCGACATCCTGATGCCCGACCTGCAACGCATGGGCGGCGCCACCGAGTTCCTCAAGGCCGCGCATTTGGCGGAGGCGCACGACACCCCCATATCCTCCCATCTGTTCAGCGAGATGAGCCTGCCGCTGCTGGCCGCCCTGCCGAACGCCATCTTCCTGGAGCATATGCCGTGGTTCGCGCCGATCTACCGCGAGCGGATCGAGCTGGACGCTGATGGCAATGCCATCGTGCCCGACCGTCCCGGCTGGGGCTTCTCGTTCGATCCGGAGGCTGTGCGCCGTTTCGCTGCTTAGCCTGGCCGCCGCCGCACCCGTTCCCACCCCAGCCCCCGCCCTGCGCTCGCCGCTTCCCGGCACCTGCATCACCTCGCCGTTCGGCGCGCGCGGGCTGGTGGGCCCGCATGCCGACCGGGTGCATACCGGCGTGGACCTGCGCGCCCCGGCCGGCGCCTGGGTGCTGGCCGCCGCCGCCGGCCGGGTGGCCGCGATCCGCCGCAGCGGCGCGCTCGGGCTGGAAATCGACATCCGGCTGCCGGACGGTGCGGTGACCCGCTACGCCCATCTGGGCACCGTCGCCCCGGCGCTGGCCGGCGGCCGCGGCACGGTCGCGGCCGGCGAGCGGATCGGCCGGGTGGGCCGCACCGGCGTCACCTACGGCACCCATCTGCACTTCGAACTGCGGCTGGACGGACGGCCGATCGATCCGGCGCCGTATCTCAGGCTGCAATTCTGCGGGTAGCGCAGGCCAGCCATGCCTGCTATGGGGGCGGATGCGGATGTATCTGAAGCCCCTCGCGGCTGTTACACTTCTCGCCCTGATGGGTTTGTCCACCCCCAGGCCCGCCGCGGCCCAGGGCCTGTGCGACGAGATGCTGATGCCGGCGGTGCAGCTGAAACAGGTGTCGCGTGGCCTGTCGCGCTGGCATAGCGGCCTGGACCTGACGGCGCCCTACGGCTCGCCGGTGCGCGCGGCGATGGCCGGCACCGTGGTGTTCGCCGGGCGCTATTTCGGCTACGGCAACATGGTCGATGTGCGCCATCCGGACGGGCTGGTGACGCGCTACGGCCATTTGTCGGCCTTCGCGCCGGGCATTCGGCCGGGGGCTGCGGTTCCAGTCGGCGGCCTGCTCGGCCGCGTCGGCACCAGCGGTCACGCCCACGGCGCCCATCTGCATTTCGAGGTGCGCGAGGCCGACCGGCCGATCGACCCCAAGCCGTTCCTGTCGCTGGCGTCCTGCCCGGCGGGCGCGCAGCGGCCGGTCATCGAGGAAGCCCGCGCGCCGGACGGGCCGCCCCGCACGGCCGTGGCGATCGATGCGCGGCCGGGTGGGCTGTTGCAGTAGCTGAGGCGGGGTCTGGCAAGGTGGGGTCTGGCAAGGTGGGGTCTGGCAAGGCGGGGTCTGGCAAGGCGGGGCGCTGCCCCGCGCCCCGCCAGGGGCCGAGCCCCTGGACCTCGGGATTTTAAAAGGCAATTATTCCAATATATTGAGATGTGCGGGCTTGGCCCGGCATCACACCCCGGCGCTGCCGCCCGACCCGCCGAGCATCGCCAGCAACTCGCGGCGCGTGTCCGGGTTGTCGCGGAAGGCGCCCAGCATCCGGCTCGTCACCATCGCCACGCCCGGCTTGTGGATGCCCCGCGTGGTCATGCACTGGTGCTGCGCCTCGATGATCACCGCCACGCCGCGCGGTTGCAGCACGTCGTTGATGGTGTTGGCGATCTGCGCCGTCATCTTCTCCTGGATCTGCAGCCGCTTGGCATAGGCTTCCACCACCCGCGCCAGCTTGCTGATGCCGACCACCCGGCGATGCGGCAGGTAGGCGACATGGGCGCGGCCGATGATCGGCACCACATGGTGCTCGCAGTAGCTCTCAAGCCGGATGTCGCGCAGCAGCACGATCTCGTCGTAACCGTCGGTCTCCTCGAAGGTGCGCTCCAGCAGCGCCACCGGGTCCACGGCATAGCCGGCGAAGAACTCCTCGTAGCTGCGCACCACCCGGTCGGGCGTACCCGCCAGGCCCTCGCGGTCCGGGTCGTCGCCGGCCCAGCGCAGCAGCAGGCGCACCGCGGCCTCGGCTTCCGCGCGGGTCGGGCGGCCAGCTTCATCCGGCGTGGCCCCATCCGGGTTGGCCCCTTCTGGGTTAACCTGGGTCATGCGGTCGGGGGGCGTGACGATGTTCACCTGGCTGTTCCTCTGAGCGGCGCCCCTGGCATGCGGCGCGTTCTCGACTGCTGGGCCATATGGGGCCATGCGTAGGACCCGCAAGGCAACGTTCGGCGTGGGGCCGCGTGGGGCGGATCAGTGCAGGCGGGTGTTCTGGTGCGGGCTGTCCAGGCTGAACGCCGGGATCGCCACGTCGAATGCCTCGCCGGAGGCGGTGGCCACCATGTGGTAGGCGCCGAGCATGAAGCCGGACGGCGTGTCCAGCGGCGTGCCCGAGGTGTATTCGAAGCTCTCGCCGGGGTCGAGCGTCGGTTGCTGGCCGACCACGCCCTCGCCGTTCACCGACTGGGTGCGGCCGCGCCCGTCGGTGATGCGCCAGGTGCGGCGCAGCAACTGCACGGTCTCGCCGCCCTGGTTCTCGATGCGCACGCGATAGGCCCAGACATACTTGCCCTCGGCGGGCTTGGACTGGTCTTCCAGGTAGTAGGATCGCACGGTGACACGGATGCCGCGCGTGGTCTGGGAATAGTTGTCGGTCATGCTTCGCTCTCCGGCGCCCGATACAACGCGAGCGCCGGAGCGAAGTCCAGCACGACGATCAGCCGGAAACCGCCGCCAGGCCGCGCGCCAGGTCGTCCTGGATGTCGCGCACATCCTCCAGCCCCACCGAAAGGCGGATGACGCCGTCGGTGATGCCCAGGCGGGCGCGCTCCTCGGCGCCGATGCGCATATGTGTGGTGGTCGCCGGGTGGGTGGCCAGCGACTTGGAATCGCCCAGGTTGTTGGACACCTTCACCAGCCGCAGCGCGTTCATCAGGCGGAAGGCCGCGTCCTTGCCGCCGGCCACCTCGAAGGTGACCATGGTGCCGCCGGCGGTCATCTGCGCCATCGCGAGGTCGCGCTGCGGGTGGTCGGCGCGGCTGGGATACCAGACCCGCGCGATGCCGGGCTGGGCGGCCAGGAAATCGGCCACCGCGGCGGCACTGCGGCAGCCGGCCTCCACCCGCAGGGCCAGCGTCTCCAGCCCCTTCAGCAGCAGCCAGGCGTTGAAGGCGGAGATCGAGGGGCCGGTGTTGCGGATGAACGGCTGCAACACCTCGTCCACCCATTTCCGCCGGCCCAGCACGGCGCCGCCGAGCACCCGGCCCTGCCCGTCGATATGCTTGGTGCAGGAATACACCACCACGTCCGCGCCCAACTCGAACGGCTTCTGCAGCAGCGGGGTGGCGAACACGTTGTCCACCACCACGATTGCCCCGGCCGCATGCGCCAGCGCCGCCACCGCCGCGAGGTCGACGATCTCCAGCATCGGGTTGGACGGCGATTCCAGCAGCACCAGGGCGGCCGGCGTGGCCAGCGCGGCCCGCCACTGCGCCAGGTCGCCGCCGTCCACGAAGCTGGTGGCGATGCCGTAGCGCGGCAGCAGGGTGGAGACGATCCAGTGGCACGAGCCGAACAGCGCCCGCGAGGCCACCACCCGGTCGCCGGCCTTCAGGTGGGAGAGCATGGCCGCATGCACGGCCGCCATGCCGGTGGCGGTGCAGCGGCAGGCTTCCGCCCCCTCGATCAGCGCCAGCCGGGCTTCCAGCATGGAGATGGTGGGGTTGCCGAAGCGGGAATACTGGTAATGGGCGATCTCGCCCTTGAAGGTCGCCTCGGCCTGCTCGGCGCTGTCGTAGACGAAGCCGGAGGTGAGGTACAGCGCCTCGGCGGTCTCGCCGAACGGGCTGCGCTCGACGCCGCCCTGAACGAGCAGCGTGGCGGGGCGGTAGGCGGGGGAGTCGGTTGCCATCAGTGGGGCCCTTCGCGTTGGGCCGGCCATGGATGCCGCGGTTCGCCGGCGGACCTGTTTCCGCATGCTTCCCCGCTGGCCTCTTTAGCGCGCTTGTTTCACCTCGCCGCAATCCGGCCGGACAAATCACGAGGGCCGGCGTGCGGGCCGGCACCGGCAAGCTACGAGCGGGCGATGGCCGCGTCAATCCGGGCGGGGATGCGTTGCACCGCCGCGCGGGGTTTCCTATAACAGCGGCGCGGCACGGCCGCGGGTGTAGTTCAATGGTAGAACGGCAGCTTCCCAAGCTGCATACGAGGGTTCGATTCCCTTCACCCGCTCCATCCTCAGGCGCCGGTCGCTTCAGGCGTCGGCCAGGGGCAATCCCGCCTCGCGCCGGCCGCCGCCCAGCATCCCCCACATGTCATCGCCCGGCGCCGCGACCTGGGTGCGGGTATGCGCGGCCATCGCGCCCACGAAGCCCTGGCTCGCGGCGGCGCAGCCGTAGAGCAGGATGGCGCCCGCCTGCCCCAGCGCCCGGCCGATGGCGCGCAGCGTGGTGGCGTGGCCGGCCAGCGTGTCTTCCGCGAGTGTTGCGCTGCCCAGCAGCGCCCCCCCGGCGGCGCCATGGGCCACCACCACGATCGCCTGCACGCCGGGCGTCGCCGCCAGCACGGCGGCGATCTGGCGCAACCCGTCGGCCGCCGGATCGAGCGCGATGATGCCGGGATGCCGGCCACCCGGGCGGGTCAGATGCGACAGCCGGGTGACGCGGGGGTCGATGAACACCAGCACCGTCCGGGCCGCCGCCGGGGGCTGCCTGGGCCGCTGGAAAAGGGCGCGCGAAGGCGCGATTTTGCCCCGAAAATGGCGCGATTCGGTTCGTCTGGACTGCATTTTGCACCCTGCCATACGGCTTTATGGGCGCAGTCTCGCGATGAGTTGGTTAACATACCGTAAGTGACGCGATACATCGGCCGTGTGTTTACGTCTTGCCCCCCATCGCCGCCAGCGCGGCCAGCACCCCGCCGGGCGTGAGGATCTGCGGCAGCACCTGCGGCGCGCCGCCGCCGGGGGGGTAGAGCAGGTACAGCGGCACCCCGTCGCGGCCATTGGCGCGCAGGAACGCGGTGATCGCCGGATCCTGGCGGGTCCAGTCGCCCTTCAGATAGGCCACGCCATGCGCGGCGAAGGCCTGGCGCACCGGCTCGGGCGACAGCGCCACCCGCTCGTTCACCAGGCAGGTGACGCACCAGGCGGCGGTCATGTTGACGAACACCGGCGTGCCCGCCTGCCGCAGCGCCGCCAGCCGGGCGGCGGAAAACGGCTCCACCCCGGCTTCCGCCACCTGCTGCGGCGCGCTGGGGGCGGCGGTGGCGAGGCCGGACAGGATGGCCAGCGCCAGCAGCAGGGCACCGAGCGCCGCCGCCCCCGCGACCCGGCTGCCGCTGCCGCGCTGGGACAGGCCGAACGCCCAGGCGGCGAAGCCGACCAGCAGCAGCCCGGCGCCGATGGCCAGCACCCCGGCCGGGCCGGATTGCTGGCTGATCACCCATACCAGCCAGACGCAGGCGGCATACATCGGGAAGGCCAGCGCCTGCTTCAGCACGTCCATCCACGCCCCCGGCCGCGGCAGCGCCCGGGCCAGTGCCGGCACGCCGGCCAGCACCAGGAACGGCGCCGCCAGCCCCAGCCCCATCGCCACGAACACCGCCAGCGTCACCGCGGGCGTCGCGGCCAGGGCGGCGGCGATCGCGGCCCCCATGAACGGCGCGGTGCACGGGGTGGCCACCAGCACCGCCAGCATGCCGGTGAAGAAGCTGCCGGCATGCCCGCCGCGCCCGGCCAGCCCCTCGCCGGCGCCGGCCAGCCCCTCGCCGAGGGTGAACACACCGGACAGATTCAACCCCACCGCGAACAGCAGCCAGGCCATGCCGGCGACGAACAGCGGCGACTGGAACTGGAACCCCCAGCCCGCCGCCGCCCCCGCCGCGCGGGCGGCCAGCAGCGCCAGCCCGACCGCCCCGAAGGTCAGCACCACGCCGGCGGTATAGCTCAGCGCATGCATCCGCGCATGGCCGCGCTCGGCGCCCGAGAGCCGCGCCAGCCCGGCCGCCTTCATCGCCAGCACCGGGAACACGCAGGGCATCAGGTTCAGGATCAGCCCGCCCAGCGCCGCCAGTCCCAGCACGCGCCACAGCGGCAGGTCCGCGCGGCTGGCGGCGGGCGCCCCGCCCGGGGCGGCGCGCAGTTCCAGCGCCGTCTCCTGCCCCTGCCGGTCGCGCACCACCAGCACGCCGGACAGCGGCACGTCGGGCTTGAACGCGGTGCCGGTGCGCAGCGCCAGGGCGAACCCGTCGGGCCCCGCCGACAATGGCTGCTCCGCCACGCCCTGCACGGTGCCGTAGCTGTCGGGGATGAACCAGGCCGCGCGCACCGCGGCGGCGGCATCCGGCGCCGCGACATGCAGCGTGCCGTCCGGCGCGATGGTCGCCGGCCAGGGCGAGGGGCGCGGCACCGCGGCGGCGGCGGCGGCGAACAAGGGCGCCTGGGCGGAAGGCGCGGGCGGTCCGGCCGGCAGGGTGAGCCTGAGGTCCGCCTCCTCCGGCACGCACAGCTTCTCGCAGATCAGCCAGCTCGCATGCAGGCCGACCGACAGCGGCCCGGCGCCGGCGCCGGAGACCGTGACCGGCAGCAGCACCTCGCCGGCATAGCCGTAGGTCATCAGCGGCGGCTCGGCGTTGCGCGTGGGCGCCGGCCAGGCGATCGGGCCGGCGGTCACGCCCGCCGGCAGGGTCCAGTCCAGTTGCGGCGGCACGCCGGCGTCGCCGGGGTTCTTCCAGTAGATGTGCCAGCCCGGCGCCATGCGCAGCCGCAGGCCCAGATGCACCGCGCCCCCCGGCGCCACCGCATCGGCATCGGACACCAGCATGGCGGTGGCGTGCGGCGTGGTGGCCGGCGCGCTTTCCAGCGCATGCGCGGCCGGCCCGGCCCAAACAAGTGCCAGGGCGGCCAGAAGCGCGCGAAAGCTGCGGCGTAGCGTCATGAATCCCGCCTTTCCGGCCCGTCCCCGTCGCCTGCGCGGCGGAACGGTGATACTGCGCAGCCGTGCGAACCGACCTGACAAACGATCTGCCCGTCGCCGAGGTGCTGCCCGCGCTGCTGGCCGCGCTCGAAGGCGGCAATGCTGTATTGGTAGCGCCGCCCGGCGCTGGCAAGACCACACTTGTGCCGCTGGCCCTGCTGGTCGCCCCATGGCTGCCCACCGACGCGCGCATCGTCATGCTGGAACCGCGCCGCCTGGCCACCCGCGCGGCGGCCACCCGGATGGCCGCGCTGCTCGGCGAGCCGGTCGGCCAGACCGTCGGCTACCGCACCCGGCTGGACAGCGCCGTCTCCGCCGCCACCCGCATCGAGGTGGTGACCGAGGGGCTGCTGGTGCGCCGGTTGCAGACCGATCCGGGCCTGGACCGCACCGCGATCGTCATCCTCGATGAGGTGCACGAGCGGGCGCTGGAGGCCGATCTCGCGCTGGCGTTGTGCCGCGACCTGCAACGCCAGCTGCGCCCGGAGCTGCGCCTGCTGGCGATGTCGGCCACCGCCGACGGCGCCCGGCTCGGCCCGCTGCTGGCCGCCGAGGTGATCGAGAGCGCCGGGCGCGCCCACAAGGTGGAGGTTCGCCACGCCGCCCGCGACATCGCCGACCCGCGCGACCTGCCCGAGGCGCTGGCCCGCGCGGTGCGCGCGGCGCTGGCCGAGCATGCCGGCGACATCCTGGCCTTCCTGCCCGGCATGGGCGAGATCCGCCGCGCCCAGGCGGCGCTGGAGGGCTGCGGCGCGCTCGTGCTGCCGCTGCACGGCGAATTGCCGCCGGCCGAGCAGGACCGCGCCCTGCGGCCCGCCGAGGGGCGGCGGGTGGTGCTGGCCACCTCGATCGCCGAGACATCGCTGACCGTGCCCGGCGTGCGCATCGTGGTCGATGGCGGCTGGCGGCGCGCGCCGCGGCTGGACCAGGCGACCGGGCTGACCCGGCTGGCCACGCTGCGCATCAGCCGCGCCGCCGCCGACCAGCGCGCCGGCCGGGCAGGGCGGGAGGCGCCGGGCGTCGCGATCCGGCTGTGGAGCACCGCGCTGCATCGCGGCCTGCCGCAATTCGACCGGCCGGAAATCCTCGAAGCCGAGCTGTCCGGCCTGGCGCTGGACTGCGCCGGCTGGGGCGCCGCGCCGGCCGAGCTGCCCTTTCCCGACCAGCCGCCCGCCGGCCCGCTGGCCGCCGGCCAGGCGCTGCTGGGCGAACTCGGCGCGCTGGACGCGGCCGGGCGGATCACCGAACTGGGCCGGCGCATGGCCCGGCTGGGCGCGCATCCCCGCCTGGCCGCGATGATGCTGGCCGCCGAGACCCCGGCCGAGGCGGCGCTGGCCTGCGACCTCGCCGCCCTGCTGGAGGAGCGCGACCCGATCCGCGCCCGCGACGCCTCGGCCGATATCGGGCTGCGGCTGGCGGCGCTGGAGGGTGCGGTGGAGGCCGATCGCGGCGCGGTGTCGCGCATCCACCGCGCCTCGGCGCAGTATCGCCGCCGGCTGCGCCTGCCGGAGATCCGCGCCGACGGCGACCCGGCCATGCTGCTGGCCGCCGGCTTCCCCGACCGCATCGCCCAGCGGCGCGGCGAGCCGGGCAGCTTCCGCCTCTCCGGCGGCGGCGGCGCCAAGCTGCCGCTGGCCGATCCGCTGTCCAAGGCGAAGCTGCTGTCCGTCGCCAGCCTGGAGATGAAGGCCGGCGCGCGCATCCGCCTCGCCGCGCCGCTGGACGCCGGCCACCTGCCCGCCGTGCTGGCCGCGCGCGTCACCGAGCAGGTGGAGACCGGGCTGGACCCGGTCACCGGCTCGGTGCTGGCGCGCCGCCGGCGGCGGCTGGGCGCGCTGGTGCTGGACGACCGCACCGAGCCGGCCGACCCCGCCGAGACCGCGGCCGCCCTGGCCGCGGCGGTGCCGGTCGCCACCCTGCCGTGGAGCGAAGCGGCCCGCCAGTTGCGTGCCCGCGTCGCCCTGCTGCGCGCCATCGAGCCGGCGACCGGCTGGCCCGACCTGTCGGACGAGGCGCTGACGGCCACCCGGACGGAGTGGCTGGCCCCGCATTTGCTGGGCATGACGCGGCTGGCGGCGGTGGAGAAGCTCGACACGCACGCCGTGCTGCGCGGGATGCTCGACTGGAGCCAGGCCAGCCGGCTGGACCGCGAACTGCCGACCCACCTGGCGCTGCCCGGCGGGCGGGCGGCGGTGGACTATACCCAGCCGGTTCCGCTGGCCGAGGCGCGGGCGCAGTTCTTCTACGGCATGGCCGCGACGCCGCTGCTGGCCGGCGGGCGGGTGGAGCTGCGGCTGGCGCTGCTCTCTCCGGCCGGGCGGCCGGTGGCCATCACCGCCGACCTGGCGGGGTTCTGGCGCGGCGCCTGGGCCGATGTGCGCAAGGACATGCGCGGCCGCTACCCGCGCCACCACTGGCCGGACGACCCGGCCACCGCCTCGGCGCGCAAGCCGGGCTGACCCGCCCGGCAGGCGGCGGGCGTTGCCGGCTGGCATCGGGCCTGGGCATGGCGCCTGGGCATGGCGCCGGGGGCGTGGCGGATTTGTCATGCGCCGCCGGGCTTCGCGCAATATTGCCGCATGGCTAATGCATCGCCACATGCAACGCATTAACATTGTAACGCTCGTTTGCCGGAGCCTCGCCCATGCCGCCTGCCTCCGCCGCATCTGGCCTCCCCGTCCGCCCGCGCGGGCTGTCCCGCCGCGCCTTCGGCGTGGTGGCGCTGGCCGCCGCGCCGGTGCTGCTGGCCGGCATGCGCCCGGCGCTGGCGCGCAGCGGCCCGGAGAGCTTCGCGCCGCTGGTCAAGCGGGTGATGCCGAGCGTGGTGAACATCGCGGTCACCGAGACGGTGGGCGGCGCCGACCCCTTCGCCCTGCTGCCGCCCGAGCTGCAACGCCAGTTCCGCGAGCGCCTGCGCAGCCGCCGCGAGCAGGTGACCGGCGCCGGCTCGGGCTTCATCATCGACCCGTCCGGGGTGATCGTGACCAACAACCACGTGGTCGGCAACGCCGACGCGATCGTGGTCAGCCTGTCCGACGGCACCCAGTTGCCGGCCAAGCTGATCGGCGCCGATGAACTCACCGATGTCGCGGTCATCAAGGTGGAGCCCGCCACCCCGCTGCCTGCCGCCGTGTGGGGCGACAGCGCGGCGGTGGAGGTGGGCGACTGGGTGGTGGCCTGCGGCAACCCGTTCGGCCTGGGCGGCTCGGTTTCCGCCGGCATCGTCTCGGCGCGCGGGCGCGACCTGGGGGCGGGGCTGTTCGACGATTTCATCCAGATCGACGCGCCGATCAACCCGGGCAATTCCGGCGGGCCGCTGTTCAACACCGATGGCCAGGTGATCGGCATGAACTCGGCGATCTTCTCGCCCACCGGCAGCTCGGTGGGCATCGGCTTTTCCATTCCCAGCGAACTGGTCCGCCATGTCGTCGCCGAGCTGCGCGACAAGGGGCATATCGACCGCGGCTGGCTGGGCGTGTCGCTGCAGGACCTGCCGCCGGGCGCGCGCGGCCCGGTGGGGGTGAACGTCGCCGGCGTGCAGCGCGGCGGGCCGGCCTGGGTGGCCGGGCTGCGGCCGGGCGACCGGATCACTGCTGTGAACGGCCACACCGTCCGCTCCGCCCGCGCGCTGATCCGCGCCGTGGCCCTCACCGCCCCCGGCCGGGCGATCCCGCTTGTCATCCTGCGCCAGGCGCGCAACCTGACCCTGTCTGTCACCGTCGGCCGCCGGCCGAAGATCGAGGAGAACTAGCGGATGCGCATCCTGGTGGTGGAGGACGACAAGGACGTCGCCGGCTTCGTGGTGAAGGGGCTGAAGGAGGCCGGCCACGTGGTGGAGCACGCCAATAACGGCCGCGACGGCCTGTTCCTGGGCGCCAGCGAGGGGTTCGACGCGATCGTGCTGGACCGCATGCTGCCCGGCGGCGTGGACGGGCTGCGCCTGCTGGAAACGCTGCGCAGCCAGGGCAACAACACCCCGGTGCTGTTCCTGTCGGCAATGGCGCAGGTGGACGACCGGGTGCGCGGACTGCGCGCCGGCGGCGACGACTACATGACCAAGCCGTTCGTGTTCGCCGAACTGCTGGCCCGGGTGGAGGCGCTGGCCCGGCGCAGCAAGGGCGAGGGGCCGGTGACCAAGCTGCTGGTGGCCGACCTGGAGATGGACCTGCTGGCCCGCCAGGTGAAGCGCGCCGGCCAGAAGGTGGATTTGCAGCCGCGCGAGTTCCGCCTGCTGGAGTTCCTGATGCGTCACGCCGGCCAGGTGGTCACCCGCACCATGCTGCTGGAGGGCGTGTGGGACTACCATTTCGACCCGCAAACCAACGTGATCGACGTGCATGTCTCCCGCCTGCGCCAGAAGGTGGACAAGCCCTTCCCGGTGCCGCTGATCCACACCGTGCGCAACGCCGGCTACATGCTGCGCGCCGAGGCGCCGTGAGGCACGGCGGCGACCTGCGGCCATGACCGACAGCCCGCATGAGGCGGCGCCGGCCGGCGCGGGGGCGCTGGTGGCCAAGCTGTGCCCGGACCGGCGGCCGCCGCTGCCGCCGGGGCTGGCGGAGCAGGCCGGGCGGCCGCCGCCGCCGCGCAACAGCTTCGTCAACTCGGCCGGGTTCCGCTTCGGGCTGATCTATGCCGCGCTGTTCGGCGCCAGCGCGCTTGCGCTCGCCGCCTTCCTGTGGTGGTCCACCGCCGGCGTGCTGGACCGCCAGACCGACGCCGCGATCTACGCCGACAGCCAGGGGCTGGCCGAGCGCTACGCCGATGGCGGGCTGGCGGCGCTGATCGACACCGTGGAGCAGCGGATCGCCGGCAACGTGGACGACGACGCGCTGTACCTGCTGGTCGATCCGGGGTTCCGGCGCATCACCGGCAACCTGGAGGGCTGGCCCGCCGGGGTGACCATGGACATGGACTGGTTCAACCTGCGGGTGGATCGCGCCGGGCGGCGCAGCCTGGCGCGGGTGCACCATTTCGACATTCCCGGCGGCTTCCACCTGCTGGTCGGGCGCGACGTGGAGGCGCGGGTGCAACTGCGCCGGCTGCTGACCGACGCGATGCTGTGGTCGGCGGTGATCGCCGTGGTGCTGGGCAGCTTCGGCGCCTGGGCGGTGCGCGGGCTGTTCCGCTCCACCCTGGCCGATGTCGCGGCCACGGCGGCGGCGATCAGCGTGGGAGACCTGACGCGGCGGGTGAACGTGACCGGGCAGGGCGACGAGTTCGACCTGCTGGCCGAGACCATCAACGACATGCTGGATCGCATCACCCGGCTGATGGATGGGGTGCGGCAGGTGTCCAACGCCATCGCGCACGACCTGCGCACGCCGATCACCCGCGCCCGCGCCCGGCTGGAGGACGCCGCCACCCATGCCCGCACCGAGGCGGATCTGCGCGCTGCGATCGAGCGTGCCCAGGTGGACCTGGATGGCATCGTCAACGTGTTCCAGGCCCTGCTGCGGATCGCCGAGATCGAGGCCGGCGCTCGCCGCTCGGCCTTCGCCCCGGTGGACGCGGCGCCGCTGCTGCAGGACCTGGCGGAGCTGTACGACGCGGTGGCCGAGGCGGCGGGCCAGCGGCTGGAGGCCGAGATCCCGCCCGACCTGCCGGTGTTCGGCGATCGCGACATGATCCAGCAGGCGGTTGCCAACCTAATGGACAATGCGCTGAAATTCTCGCCCGAGGGCGGAGTGATCCGGCTTGCCGCCGTCACCGGGCCCGCCGGCGTCTACATCACCGTGGCCGACCAGGGGCCGGGCATCCCGGAGGAGGACCGCAGCCGTGCCACCGAGCGCTTCTTCCGCGGCGAGAGCGCCCGCTCCACCCCCGGCTCTGGCCTGGGGCTGGCGCTGGTGCAGGCGGTGGCGACGCTGCATGGCGGGACGCTGACGCTGGAGGACAACATGCCGGGCCTGCGCGCCGTGCTGTGGTTGCCCCTGCCGGACGCCCGGCCGCAGAAGCGCGCGCCCGATGCCCGGCACGCGAAGCGGCTTGCCGATGGCGGCCTGCAGACATGACACGCAGTTCATGATGGTATCAGCGTGTGGTCATCACGCCCGGCGCAGGGTGTGGCTCATGAATCTGGCGCGGCGCGCGGTGATCGTGGCTTCATGGCTTTGCATCTCGCTCGGCGGGTCGGCGGCGCAGGTGCCGGATGGCGTGGTGGAGCAGCACGTGATGCGCGTCACCACCGACACGCGCGAATACTGCAACCTCCTGATGGCGCGCATCGCCGCGGCCGAGGACGCCGCCCTGGCGCCGCTGCCACGGGCCCAGATGCTGGCCACCGAGGGGCGGCGCATGTGCGCGCGCGGCCAAGTGCGGCCCGGCATCGCGCGGCTGCGCCGGGCGCTGATGCTGCTGGAGGCGCGGCGCTAGAGCCGATCGCGGCGGCTCAAGTCAGGGAGCGGGCACGGACCCGGCTACGGCGTTTTGTCGGGCGCAGCCGGAGCGCCGGGCGCGCCTGACGAGACGCCAGCGCCGGGCGCGCCGAGGTCCTCGGACTGCACCGGCCCGGCGGGCGGCACTTCCGGGTTGGTCGCTTCCAGCATGTTCTTCATGGCGCGGCGGACCTGGTATTCGAATTCCACGTTCATGTCGCGCATCATGTCGCGCACCAGCGCGTAGAGGTCGGCGCGCACCTGCTCGGGGTCCTCGCCGGTCACGTCGCGCGTGCGGGTGACGCGGGCGACCGCGTGGCCGAGCGAGGTGCCGCTGTCGTCGGCCACATCCAGCCGCACCGCCAGGCTGCCCTCGTATTGCCGGGGCGAACGGATGATCGAGGCATCGTCGATCACGAACGAGGCCCGGCCCTTGCCGCCGGTGGCCACCAGCCGGTCCTGGGCCATCCGCCGCAGCGCGTCCAGCGGCGGGGTGGGGGCGAGGTACTCCACGTGCCGGGCCGCCCCTCGCGGCACCCAGCTGTCGTCGATGCTGATGCTGCCGACCGCCAGCCTCAGCTTGGTGAGGTAGTCGTAGCTGGGCGGCTGGTAATTCGGCGCCGCCGCCTGGTCGCCACCGCAGGCGGCCAGCAGCAGCGGCAGCAGCAGCGCGGCGCGGCGGGTCAGTCGAGGGGTGGGGGCGGTCATGGCGGCGGTCGCGTCCCGTTCGGTGGCAGATACGCGGCCACCCTGCGCAAAGCCGCCACGCAGGTCAATCATGCGCCATCCTCGTTCTGGCCGTGCACCTCGTCGCGCGCGAAACGGAAATCCACGTTGCAGAATTCGCAGGTCATCACGATCTCGCCGTCCACCACCATGTCGTCCAGGTCGGCCGGCGGGAAACTCTCCAGGATGCCGGACAGCCGCTGGCGCGAGCACCGGCAGCCATAGGCCAGCACGCGCGGCAGGTCGGCCGCGACCCCCTCGGTGTGGAACAGCCGGTACAGCAGGTCCTCCGGCGCCAGCCCGTCATCCAGCAGTTCGGCGTCCGACAGCGTGCCGGCCAGTATTTCGGCGGCATTCCAGCTTTCCGCCGCGTCCTCGCCCGGCAGGTCCACTCCGCCATCGGCGGCGATCCGTTCCACGATCAGCGCCCCGGCCCGCCAACCCGCCTCGGTGCGCGCGCAGGCCAGCCGGATGGAGCAGCGCAACTGCTCGCTGGTCTCGAAATAATGCAGCGCCATGCCGGCGAGGCTGTCGCCGGTGATGGTCACGATGCCCTGGTGGCGCTCGGTGTCCGGCCCCTGGTCCACGGTGAACGCCAGGTAGCCCTGCCCCAGCAGCTCGGCCGCCGAGGGCTCCGGCGTGGTCGCCAGCAGGGCCGCCAGCCGCTCGGCGTTGCACTGGGCATAGCCGCGGATCGCCCCGGTGTCGGTGCAGTCGGCCAGCAGCATCGTCACCGGCCCGTTGCCCTTGGCCTGCAGGCTGAACGAGCCGCGGAACTTCAGCGCCGTGGCCAGCGCCGCCACCAGCGCCAGCGCCTGCCCGGTGAGCGCGGTGACGGCGTCGTGGTTGTCGTGCCGGGTCAGCAGCGCGTCGGCCAGCCGGCCCAGCCGCACCAGGCGCCCGCGCACGGGGCGGCCGGGCAGGAAGAACGGGGTGACCCCGCCGGGCACGACGAGGTCGGGCACGTGCGGGCGAAAGCTATCGAGGAAGGCGGGGGTGTCGATCATGGCGCAAAGATAGGCACGCCGATGGCCGCAGGCTACCGTCACCGGCGCATCATTGTCGCGCAAGGACGCCGCCGCGCATGGAAATCGACCTCCGCCCGATGCTTCCGGCCGACGCCCCGGCGGTCGCCGCCCTCATCCGCGCCGCCTTCGCCGCCCAGGCGGTGGCCACCGACCCGCCCCCCTCGGCCCTGCGCGAGACCGCCGGCAGCGTGGCCGCCACGCTGGCCCAGGGCGGCGGCGCGGTGGCGATGGCGGCGGGCGCCGCCGTGGGCGCCGTGCTGTGGCAGCCGCGGGATGGCGGCCTTTACATGGGCCGGCTGGCGGTGGCGCCCGGCTGGCGCGGCCGCGGCGTGGCGCGCGCCCTGGTCGCGGCGGCCGAGGCGGCGGCCCGCGCCCAGGGCCAGCCGCGCCTGCACCTGTCCACCCGCCTGGTGCTCGCCGACAACCGCCGCCTGTTCGCCGCCTGCGGTTTCCGCGAGGCGGCGCTGCACGCGCATCCCGGCTATGCGGCGCCCACCTATGTCGACATGGAAAAATCCCTCACCTAGGCACCCTGGTCGCACGGGGGCGCGGACGCATGAGGGGATGGGCAGGCGCCTACGGCACGCTGGCGGCGCTGACGCTGGCACGGGTGGCGTTCGGCTTCCAGTTGCAGACCGTGGCCAGCCTCGGCCCCGAGCTGGCGCGCGCCTTCGGCATGGATTTCGCCACGCTCGGCACGCTGATGGGGCTGTACATGATCCCGGGCGTGCTGGTGGCGATCCCCTGCGGCTTCATCGCGCGGCGCATCGGCGACCGCGACGTGGTCGCCGCCGGACTGGCCATGATGGCCGCCGGCAGCCTGCTCTCCGCCGCCGCCACCGGGCCGTGGGGCATCGGTGCCGGGCGCGTGCTGTCCGGCGCCGGGGCGGTGGCGATGACCGTGATGCAGGGCAAGATCATGTCCGACCGCTACCAGGGCCGCCGCTTCACCATGCTGATGGGCGTACTGGTGGGCGCCTTCCCGATCGGCATCGGCCTCGCGCAACTGCTGCAGCACAAGCTGGCGACGGCCTATGGCTGGCCGGCCGCCTTCATCGCCGGCTGCGTGGCGGCGCTGCTGGCCCTGGGCAGCTTCCTGGCCACCTGGACCGGCGCGCCCCACGCCGCGCCGCGCACCCTGGCCTGGCCGCCGCGCCGCGAAACCGCGTTGGTGGTGGTCTCCGGCCTGATCTGGACGGCCTATAACGCCGCCTATTTCAACTTCCTGTCGTTCATGCCCTCGTATCTGGCGGCGCATGGCCACCCGGTGTGGGTGGCCGACACGGTGATGACCTTCGCCACCTGGGGCAACATGCCGGCCATCCTGCTGGGCGGCGCGCTGGCCAGCCGGTTCGGGCCGAACCGGGTGTTTGTCGCCGGCACGCTGCTGTGCGCCGCCTCGGTGGCCGGCTCGGCGGTGCTGGACATGCCGCTGCTGTGGGGGGCGGTGTTCGGCACCGTCGCCTCCATGCATGGCGGGCTGATCATCGAGATCGGCACGCTCTCGGCCAGGCCGGAGAACCGGGCGGTGGGGATGGGGATTTTCTACACCACCTACTACCTGGGCGGCGCCGGCCTGCCGGCGCTGTGCGGCAAGGCGGCCGACCTCGCCGGCGACCCGGTGGGCGCCTTCCTGGCGGCGGCGGGGCTGTCGCTGCTGGCGTTGCCGTTCTATTTCTGGCACCGGTCATGGGCTCGGGCGCGGGCCTGAGGCAAGGCCCCGCCCCTTGCCTCAGGCCCGCCCCTTGCCTCAGGCCTGGCGGGTGCCGGGCTACTGCCCGATCCCGAACGCCCAGGCCAGCACGCCCTTCTGCGCGTGCAGCCGGTTCTCCGCCTCGTCGAACACCACCGATTGCGGCCCGTCGATCACCTCGGCGGTCACTTCCTCGCCGCGATGGGCCGGCAGGCAGTGCATGAAGATCGCGTCCGGGGCGGCCAGCGCCATCAGCCGCTGCGTCACCTGGTAGGGGGCGAGCAGGTTGTGCCGCGCGGTGTTGGGGTCGTCGGACATGCTCACCCAGGTGTCCGTCACCACGCAGCGCGCGCCGGCCACGGCCGCCTCCGGGTCGTCGGTCAGCTCGATCTGCGCGCCCTGCGCCCGCGCCCAGGCGACCAGCTCGGCCGAAGGGCGCAGTTCCGGGGGCGTGGCCAGCCGCAGCGTGAAGCCGAAGCGGGCGGCGCTCTCGATCCAGCTTTGCGCCACGTTGTTGCCGTCGCCGCACCAGGCCACCACCTCGCCGGCGATCGGGCCGCGCTTCTCCTCGAACGTCATCACGTCGGCCATCAGCTGCACCGAGTGGGAATTGTCGGTCAGCCCGTTGATCACCGGCACGGTGGCGTTGTCGGCCATCTCCATCAGCCGCGCATGGGTGAAGGTGCGCATGACGATGGCATCCACGTAGCGCGACAGCACGCGGGCGGTGTCCGCGATGGTCTCGCCACGGCCAAGCTGCATCTCCGAGCCGCTGAGGTTCACCACGTCGCCGCCAAGCTGGCGCATGCCGACCTCGAAGCTCACGCGGGTGCGGGTGCTCGGCTTCTCGAAGATCATCGCCAGCGTCTTGCCGGCCAGCGGCTTGTCGCCGGTGCGGCCGGCGGCCTTGAAGCGGCCGGCGAGGTCCAGCATCCGGCGCAGTTCGGCGGTTTCATGGTCGCGGATGTCGATGAAGTGGCGGGGGGCCGCATGCCCCCCGCCGGTCTCCATGCCATCCGCCGGCTGCATGCGGCGCACGGCTGCCAAGCTCACGGCCGGCCGCCCGCCCGCTGGCGGTTCGTCCGCTGGCCGGTCACTGGGCCGCCGCCTTGCCGGCGGCGTCCAGCGCCGCCTGCACGCGCGCGGCGCCGCGGCGCATCATCTCCACGGCCTGCGCCAGGTCGTCGTCGGTCAGCACCAGCGGCGGCACCAGGCGCACCACGTTGTCGCCGGCCGTCACCGTCAGCAGGCCCTCGGCGGTGAAGGCGGCCTGCACGTCGCCGGCCGGCACCACGCATTTCAGGCCCTGGATCAGCCCGGCGCCGCGCACGTCCACGAACACGCGCGGGAACTCGGCGACCACCTTGGACATCGCCGCCCAGAGCGCCTGCCCCTTGCGGCCCACGTCGGCCAGGAAGCCCGGCGCCAGCACCACGTCCAGCACCGCGTTGCCGGCGGCGCAGGCCAGCGGGTTGCCGCCGAAGGTGGTGCCATGGGTGCCGGGGACGAGGTATTTGGCCACCGCCTCCTTGGCCAGCACGGCGCCGAGCGGGAAGCCGCCGCCGATGCCCTTGGCGGCCGACATCACGTCCGGCTCGATGCCCGCCCATTCATGCGCGAACAGCTTGCCGGTGCGCCCCATGCCGCACTGCACCTCGTCCAGCCCCAGCAGGATGCCGAACTCGTCGCAGGTGGCGCGCAGGTCGCGCAGGAACTGCAGCTGCGCCGGCCGCACGCCGCCCTCGCCCTGCACCGGCTCGATGATGATGCCGGCGGTGGCCGGCCCGATCGCGTCGCGCACGGCGTTCAGGTTGTTGAACGGTACATGGTCGAACCCGTCCACTTCCGGCCCGAAGCCCTCCAGGTATTTCTTGTTCCCGGTGGCGGCCAGCGTGGCCAGGGTGCGGCCGTGGAACGCGCCTTCGAAGCAGATGAAGCGGAAGCGTTCCGGCTTGCCGGTCGAATACATCGCCCGGCGCATCATCTTGATCATGCCCTCGTTCGCCTCGGCGCCCGAGTTGCAGAAGAACACGCTGTCGGCGAACGTATTGGCCACCAGCCGCTCGGCCAGCTTCTCGGCCTGCGGGATGCGGTACAGGTTGGAGACGTGCATCACCTTGTGCGCCTGTTCGGCGATGGCGTCGGCCAGGTGCTTGTTGCCGTGGCCAAGGGAGGAGGTGGCGATGCCGGACCCGAAATCCAGGAATCGTCGCCCGTCCGTGGTCCACAGCCAGGCGCCCTCGCCCCGCTCGAAAGCGAGGTCGGCGCGGTTGTAGTTCGGCAGCAGGGCGGGAATCATGTCCTGGTGGTCCTCGTTGCCCGTGGCATGGGCCTGTTTCCCGGGGTTGACCCGCCGTCGCGCCCTTGCGCGGGCGGTTCCGGGAAGCTGAAACAATGGGCCGGGGTCGAGCGCCGAGTCAAACGCCGAGCGGGCGCGCATGGCCGGGTTGCGCGGCGATGCGGCGGCGGATTCCCTCGGCCGGGCCGGCGTGGCATGCTCCCGCCATGCCCGCGTCCCCCCCATCCGGCCAAGCGCCCGGCCCCGCCGCCGCCGGCAACCCGCCCGGCGAGGCCGCGCTGTACGAGGCGGCGATGGCCCATGTCGCGCGCTACGCCACCACCCGGGCCGGGCTGGCGCGGGTGCTGGACCGCAGGGTGGACCGCTGGGCGCGTGCCGCCCGCGAGGCGCCGGAGCCGCCGGAACCCGAGGATATCGCCGCCGCCGTGGCCGCCGCCCGCGTGGCGGTGCGCGCGGTGGTGGCGCGACTGGCCGGGCTGGGCGCGGTGGACGATGCTGCCTTCGCCGCCGCGCGCGCCCACAGCCTCACCCGGGCCGGCCGCTCCCGCCTGGCCGTGGCCGCCCACCTGGCGGCGCGCGGCGTAGACAAGCAGACCGCCCGCGCCGCCCTGCCCGACGACCCCGAGGCCGAGCTGGCCGCCGCCGTCGCCCTGGCCCGCCGCCGCCGCATCGGCCCGTTCCGCCGCGGCACGGCCGATGCCGAGGCGCTGCGCCGCGAACTGGGCGTGCTGGCCCGCGCCGGCTTCGCCCAGCCGGTCGCCCAGCGCGCGGTGCACATGGATGCCGAGGCGGCCGAGGCGATGGTGCTGCGGCTGCGCCAGACGTGACGGGCATCGGGTGACCGAACCCGTCGTGTTCACCGCCGCCGGCATCCGCCGCGGCATGGTTGCCAGCATCCCGCTGCTGTTCGGGCTGGCGCCGTTCGGGCTGGTCTGCGGCATCACCCAGCAGGGGGTGGGGTTCTCGCTGGCCGAGACGGTGCTGATGGCGGCGCTGGTCTATGCCGGCGCGGCGCAGCTGGTGGTGCTGGGCACCTGGACCCATCCGGCGCCGATCCTGGCGGCCACGCTCACCACGCTGGTGGTCAACCTGCGCATGGCGCTGATGGGCCCGGTGCTGGCGCCCTGGCTGGACCGCATGCGCGGCTGGCGGCCCTGGGTCAGCCTGTTCACCCTGGTGGACCCGAGCTGGGCGCTGTCGGTGCGCGACATGAACGCGGGCGGGCGCGACGGCGGCTACCTGCTCGGCGTCGGCGGCATGATGTGGGTGAACTGGATCGTCACCAGCGTCGCCGGCCACCTGCTGGGCGCGGCCATCCGCCCGCCGCCGGGCCACCCGATCTTCTTCGCGGCGCTGGCGGTGTTCGTGGCGCTGCTGGTCAACCTGTGGCGCGGCAAGCTCGACCTGCTGCCCTGGGCGGTGGCCGGCGCGGTCGCCGCCGCCACCGCGCGGCTGCTGCCCGGCACCTCGTGGTACATGCTCGCCGGCGCGCTCGCCGGCAGCCTGGCCGGCGCCCTGCGCGACGCCCGGCGATCTGGCTCATGAGCCTGGACCCCTGGACCGCGGCGGCGATCCTCGGCATGGCGGCGGTCACCTATGCCTGCCGCGCCGGCGGCTACTGGCTGTTCCGCCAGATCACCCCCGGGCCGATGCTGCGCGCGGTGCTGTCCTACATCCCCGGCACGCTGTTCGTGAGCTTCGTGGTGCCGGCGCTGCTGGCCGGGCGGGCGCATACCGCCGTCGGCACGGTGGCGACGCTGGCGGTGATGGTGTGGACCCGCTCGCTGGCCTGGGCGATCCTGGCCGGCACCGCCGCCGCCTGGCTGGCCTGGAGCCTCGCATGACCGCGCTGCCCTCGCCGCGCGCCGCCATCATGGCCGGGGTCTGCGCCACCCTGCTGGGCGTCGGGCTGCAACGCTTCGCCTATGCGCCGCTGGTGCCGGCGATGGTCGGCCATGGCTGGCTCACCGCCGGCGAGGCCGGCACGCTGGGGGCGGCGAACTTCGCCGGCTACCTGGTCGGCGCCGCGATCGCGCCCGCCGCCGGCCGGCGGCTGGGCATGCGCCCGGCGCTGCGGCTGGGGATGCTGACGGCGACGCTGTGCCTGCTGCTGTGCGCCTGGCGGGGGCCGCTCGCTTGGCTGCTGCCGTGGCGGACGCTGGCGGGCATCGCCGGCGGCGTGCTGATGGTGCTGGCCGGCCCGGCGGTGCAGGCGGCGGTGCCGGTGGCGCTGCGCGGGTTGGCGGCGGGGCTGCTGTTCGCCGGTGTCGGCGGCGGCATCATGGCCGGCGCGCTGATCGTGCCCGCGCTGCTGCCGGCCGGCCTGCCGGCGACCTGGCTGGCGCTGGCGGCGGCGGGGCTGGCGCTCAGCCTGCTGTCCTGGCCGCGCTGGCCGGCCGTGCCGCCGCCGCCGGCCGCCCGTCTGCCGGACATGTCGGGCGCCACCGGCCGGCTGGTCGCCGCCTACGGCTTCGCCTCGGTGGCGGCCACCGCGCACATGGCCTGGTGGCCGGACTTCATCGCCCGCGGCCTCGGCATGGGCGCCGGCATGGGGGCGGCGGGGTGGTTCCTGTACGGCGTGGGGGCGGCGCTGGGGCCGGCGCTGTGCGGGATGGCGGCGGACCGGGTGGGCACGCGGCGGGCGTTTTCGGGCACGCTTTTGCTCCAATTGCTGCCGCTTTCGCTGCCTTTGGTGGCCCATTCGCTGCCATTTCTGGCCATTTCCGCACTGCTTGGCGGCGCCACCGCCGCCGGCACCACCGGCCTGACCCTGGCCCGCGCGCGTGATCTGGGGGGCGATGCGGCGCCGGGCATCTGGCGGATCGGCACGGTGGCGTGGGCGGCCGCGCAGATGGCGACCGGGTTCCTGATGGCCTGGCTGTACGCTCATACCGGCTCGCACATGCCGATCTTCGCCGTCGGGCTGGGCGGGGCGGTGATCGCCGCGGTGGTCGGGCGGCGCTGAGCGCTACAGCGGTGGGTGCAGGTTCGCGGTGCCGCCGGCCCGCTCCCATGCGCGGGCGACGCGGAACAGGGTCGCCTCGTCGAAATTGCGGCCGACGAACTGCACCGACAGCGGCAGCCGGCCGCCCGACAGGCCGGCCGCCATGGCCAGCGCCGGATGGCCGGTGACGTTGAACGGCGTGCGCGCCTGGCGCGGGTAGGTGCGCGCCACCGCCTCCGGCGCGTCGATCCGCGCCGCCGGGTCCATCGAGCTGGCGCAGAGCAGCACGTCCACGTCGCGCAGCGCGTCCTCCACCGTGGCGATCATCTGCAGCCGGCGGCGCTGCGCCTGCACGTAGTCGCCGGCCTCCAGGAAGGCGCCGGTCATCAGCCGCCGGCGGGCGAGCTGGCCGTATTCGCCCGGCCGGGTGCGCAGCCAGGGGGCGTGGATGGCCCAGGCCTCGCTGTGCATGATGACGCGGTTGACGGCGGCGAACTCGGCCAGGCTCGGCAGCGCGATGTCGCGCAGCACCGCGCCCTCGGCGGCCAGCACGCGGGCGACATGCTCCAGGGCGGCGGTCACCTCGGGGTCGGCCGGCATGTCGGTCTCGTGAAAATGCCGCACGAAGCCGATCCGCAGGTCGCGCACGCCGCGCTCCAGATCGGCGGCGTAGCGCCCGGCCGGGGCGGCGACGCTGGCCGGGTCGCGCGGGTCGTGGCCGGCCAGCACCGACAGCATCAGCGCGTTGTCGGCCACGTCGCGGGTCATCGGGCCGACATGGTCCAGCGTGAAGGCCAGCGGGAACACGCCGCGGCGGGACACCAGGCCATAGGTCGGCTTCAGCCCGACGATGCCGCAGGCGCTGGCCGGATGGCGCACCGAGCCGGCGGTGTCGGTGCCCAGGGCCAGCGGGAACAGCCCGGCCGCGAGGCCGGCGCCGGAGCCCGAGGAGGAGCCGCCGGGGTGGTGGTCCGGGTTCCACGGATTGCGCGCCGGCGGGAACGGCAGGTCGAAGCTGGGGCCGCCGAGGGCGAATTCGTGGGTGGACAGCTTGCCCAGCACGATGGCGCCCGCCGCGCGCAGCCGGGCGACGCAGACGGCGTCGGCGGCGGCGATGTTGTCCAGCAGGAGGTGCGAGTGGCAGGTGGTGGGCAGGCCGGCCACGTCGATGATGTCCTTCACGCCCACCGGCACGCCATGCAGCGGGCCGCGCACGCGCCCGGCGCCCAGTTCCGCCTCGGCGGCGCGGGCGGCGGCCATGGCGGCCTCGGCGTCCAGGCGGATGAAGGCGTTCAGCTTCGGGTCCAGGGCGGCGATGCGGTCCAGCAGCGCCTGCATCAGCTCCACCGGCGACAGCCGTCGCTCGGCGAAGGCGCGGACGGCGGCGGTGGCGCCCAGCCAGTGCGGCGCGATCACAGCCCGCCCCCGCCCGGCAGCGCCGCGGCGCGCATCGGCGGCCAGGGTTCGGCGGCGGGGTCGGCGGGCGGCTGGATGATGTCGCGGTGGCCGGTCGCCTGGGCGGCGGCGGCGGCCACGTCGGCGGGAAAGTCGGCCAGCGCGCGGTCCAGCCCGGCGCGGCGCGCCAGTGCCAGCATCAGGTCCTTGTCCATGGTACCGCCTCTCATCTTTGCCGGAGGGTATCGTGCCCTGGGCGCGGCTGATGGCAAAGTGCCCCCGGCGCGGTCCAAGAAAAAGGGCGGCGCGAACATATCGCGCCGCCCGTCAGGTGCCGCGCTCGGCCCGGCATTGCCGGCGAGCACGGTAAGGGAGGAGTCCGAAGCCAGCCATCGGCGCTTCGGGGGTATCTTGACAGATGGGGACGAAGCGCCGGTTAACAATAGGACACCCTCGATGACAATTTTTGACGGGTTTATCAAATCAGCGTGCAGGAGCACCGCATGACCGCCCCCCCTTTGCGTACCGGACCCCTGGTGGGGCTGAAGGTGCTGGAACTCGGCCATTATATCGCTGGGCCCTTCTGCACCCGCGTGCTGGCCGACCTGGGTGCGGAGGTCATCAAGGTGGAGCCGCCCGGCGGCGACCCGATGCGCGGCTGGGGGGCGATGGCGAACGGCCATCCGGTGTGGTTCAGCATCCATGGCCGCAACAAGATGTCGGTGGTGCTGGACCTCAAGCGCGAGCGCGACACCGCGCTGCGGTTGGCGGCGCGGGCCGACGTGCTGGTGGAGAATTTCCGACCCGGCCAGCTTGAGCGGCTGGACCTGGGGCCGGACGTGCTGCATGCGGCCAATCCGCGGCTGATCATCGCGCGGGTGTCGGGCTACGGCCAGGACGGGCCGTACCGCGACAAGCCGGCCTTCGGTGCCATCGGCGAGGCGATCGGCGGCATCCGCCACCTGACCGGCCACCCGGCCGGCGCCTCGGACCTGCCGCCGCCGCGCTGCGGGGTGTCGATCGGCGACGACCTGGCCGGGCTGTATGCCGCCGTGGGGCTGCTGTCGGCGGTGTACCAGCGCGACGTGACCGGCACCGGACGAGGGCGGATCGTGGATGTGTGCCTGGTGGACTCGATCCTGAGCCTGATGGAGGGGATGCTGCCGGAATATGCGCTGGACGGGCGGGTGCGCCAGCCGGCCGGCGCCGGCATCCCGACCGCGGCGCCCACCAACACCTATCCCTGCGCCGACGGCAAATGGCTGTGCATCGCCGGCAATTCGGACCTGATCTTCCGCCGCCTGATGGCGGTGATCGGCCGGCCGGAGCTGGCCGACGCGGCCCGCTTCCTGACCAACGCCGACCGCTGCGCCAACGTGGCGGAGCTGGACGGCATCATCGCCGGCTGGACGCGCGGACTGCCGGCGCAGCAGGCCGAGGCGATGCTGGAGGCCGCCGACGTGCCGGCCTCGCGGCTGTTCGACATCGCCGACGCCGCCGCCGACCCGCATTTGCGGGCGCGCAAATCGGTGCTGCCGGTGGACGACCCGCTGATCGGCCGCACGCTGCATTTCGGCCCGGCGATCCGCCTGGACGGCGACCCGCCGGAGGCGGCGATCGGCTGGACCGGGCCGGCGCTGGGGGCGCACCAGGCGCATGTGCTGGGGACGCTGCTCGGGGGGTGAGCAAGGGAAGCAATCTCACATGGAGGCAGGAAGGCGGGGAGAAGGAAGCTCCTTGCTTCTCGCCGCTTCCCCGCCTCCCCGCTTCCCCGCCTCCATGTGGATCTGCCTTCCCGCGATATGATTCCCTAGCGAAAAGCGTGACGTACGCGGCGGTGTTGCGGTAGCCTCGCAGCCATGTTCGATATCCTGCTCCAGGCTTTGGTGCGGCGCGGCATCTGGCGGCTGGGCGTGCTGGTGCTGCTGGCCGGGCTGTCCGCCTGCGGGTCGGCGCCGCCGCGCGGGCGGGTGGGCGGCGTGGAGATGGGCGCTTCCACCCGCGTGCCCGGCATCTCCTGCGCCCCGTTCGCCCGCGAATTGTCGGGCATCGCGCTGTATGGCGACGCGGATGTGTGGTGGCGCGAGGCGGATGGCCGCTACAGCCGGGCCAGCCGGCCGGAGCTGGGCGGCGTGCTGGTGTTCCAGCGCTCGGGGCGGCTGCCGTCCGGCCATGTCTCGGTGGTCTCGCGCATCCTCGGGCCGCGCCAGGTGCTGGTGACCCAGGCCAACTGGGTGCGCGGCCAGCTCGACCGGGACCAGCTGGTGGTCGACGTGTCCGGCCGCAACGACTGGACCGAGGTGCGGGTGTGGTATCCGCCGGTCGGGCAACTGGGCACGCATGAATACGCCACCTACGGCTTCATCCTGCCGCGCCGGCCGGCGACGCCGGAGGAGCTGGCCCGCGCCACCCTTCCGGCGGCCCGCTACGCGCTGGATACCAGCGGCCGGCCGCCGCCGCGGGCGCGCGGTTCCGGGAGGTAGCGCGCCTTGCCGGCGCATGTCGGTTCATTCACCCAGCGAACCGGCACGAAACAGCGCTTGCATCGGCCGCGCCGGCAGGCCATGTGCAGGGTTGGCGGGGCGTTCCCCGGGTGGAGGAAGCTATGGGTAGTTTCAGCATTTGGCACTGGCTCATCGTGCTGGCGGTCGGGCTGCTGCTGTTCGGCGGCGGCGGCAAGATCAGCGGCCTGATGGGCGACATGGCCAAAGGCATCAAGTCGTTCAAGAAGAACATGGCCGAGGACGACGACGCCTCGATGGAGGCGAGCGCCGAGAAGCCGTCGGGCACGATCAAGGGCCCGGGCGCGGCTGGCGGCACCGCCAACACCACGCAGTCGACGGCCGCCAACCACAGCTGAGCGTGCGGCGGGACGGCGGACGTGACATGCGGCCGGCCGGCTGAGTCGCCGATGCCGTGAGCACGTTGCCGCCGGCCGCCATCCTGACCAGTGTCGAGGGCGCCACCACGCCGCCGGGGTTTCCGCGCGACGTGCTGGCGCCTTTCTTTCGTGCCAGGCTGCCCGAACTGGTGGGCGGCGCGGAGGGCGACCCGGCGGTGGCCGCCGCGCTGGACGAGGTGGCGCGGATGGTGCCCGGCCAGCCGGTGCTGACGACGCTGCTGCACTGGGTTGACCAGGGGGCCGCGACCGCCCCGCTGCAATCGCTGCAGGACCGGGTCTGGCAGGACCTGTTCGCCCGGCACCCCCCGGATACCGCGATCTATGCCGACGTGCCGGCCTGCCTGCGGCTGTGGGCGCGGATGGGGCTGCGGCTGTACGCGTTCTCCACCGTGCCGGCCGAGGTGGCGCGGCTGGTGCTGGGCCGCGCCCCGGCCGGCGACCTGGCGGGGCTGTTCGCCGGGTTTTTCGACCCCCGCGTGGGCGGGCGGCGCGACCCGGACAGCTATATCCGCCTGGCGATCGGCATGAACGTGCCGACGGTGGAGGTGCTGTTCCTCTCCGCCGTGGAGGCCGAATTGGACGCGGCGGCGGTGGCCGGCATGCGCACCTGCCAGGTGCTGCGCCCGCTGGCCGGCCTCGTGGCCTCCGAGCGGCATCCGGTGGCGGCGGATTTTCCCGCCGTGGCGCGCGCGCTGGGGCTGCCCATCCCGCGGTGATGGGGCCGGGATGGGCGGCCGGGATGATGGTGCGGCCCCTGGTCTGATCGCCGGTTCTGGGCGACGATGGGCTTCCTTTCGTCCGGAGCATCGCATGACCGCCCATCGCATCGCCGCCACGCCGCAAACCGTCCGCTGGGGCACGTTCGACGCCGCCTATCCGCCCGTGCTGACGGTGCCCTCGGGCGCCACGGTGGTGCTGGAATGCGTGTCGGGCAGCCCCGAGGTGATGCCGCCGCCCGGCTCCGGCTTCGCCATCCCGCCGGCGCTGGCGGCCATCCATGCCGCCGACATCCCGCGCGCCGGCGGCCATATCCTGACCGGGCCGGTGGCCGTGGAGGGCGCCGAGCCGGGCGACATGCTGGAGGTGAAGGTCGAGAAGATCGAGCTGGGCGCCGATTGGGGCTTCTGCGGCTTCCGCCCGCTGGCCGGCACCCTGCCGGAGGATTTTCCCGAGCGTTTCCTGACCCATATCCCGGTGGACCGCGCCGCGCGTACCTGCCGGATGCCGTATGGCGTGGAGCTGAAGCTGGCGCCGTTCTTCGGGGTGATGGGGGTGGCGCCGCCGCCGGCCTATGGCACCATCTCGACCGTCCAGCCGCGCGAACATGGCGGTAACCTGGACAACAAGGAGATCGGCGAGGGCAGCACGCTGTTCCTGCCGGTATGGGCCAAGGGGGCGCTGTTCTCGGCCGGCGACGGCCACGGCGTGCAGGGCGACGGCGAGGTGTGCATCAACGCGCTGGAGATCTGCCTGACCGGCACCTTCACGCTGACGCTGCACAAGAAGCAGGGGGCCGCGCCGCTGCTGGCCTATCCGCGCGCCGAGACGGCCACGCACTACATCACCATGGGGATGAACGAGGACCTGGACCTGGCGATGAAGCAGGCGCTGCGGGAGATGATCGCGTTCATCTGCGCGCGCTCCAACCTGTCGCGCCAGCAGGCCTACCAGTTCTGCTCGCTGGCGGTGGATTTCCATGTCACCCAGACCGTGAACGGTGAAAAAGGCGTGCACGGGCTGCTGAAGAAGGGGCTGCTGTTCTAGAAACCCCCAGATATTGCGGTCGGCGGCGAGTTTTCCACAAGTTTCTGCGCCGCGCGGCCGCATGGCTCTTTGATCGCGGCTCCATTGCCGTTACCTTATGTTGTGTTTCAGGCGTAGGGAGCCCACGACATGGAGTGGAACGAGGAGACGATCGCGCGGCTGCGCGTGCTCTGGTCGGAAGGGCTCTCCACCGCCGAGATCGGCCGGCGGATGGGCGTGTCCAAGAACGCGGTGGTGGGCAAGGCGCATCGGCTGAACCTGCCGCCGCGGCCGTCGCCGATCCGCCGCGACGGCGCGGGCGGGGCCACGCCGCGGGCGATGCCGACCCGGCGCGTGGTCGGGCCCACGCTGCCGCCGCTCTCGGTGTCGCCGGACGCGGTGGCGGAGGTGGCGCCGCAGGAGGGGCGGGCGGCGCTGGTTGCCGCCGCGCCGGTCGCGCAGCCGATGTCCGTGCCGGTGGCGCGTGCCGCTGCTCCGGCGGCGAGCGTGCCGGCACGGCCGGTGCCGGTGCGGTCCGCGCCGTATCGCAACACCCGGTCCTCGACCTGCTGCTGGCCGATCGGCGAGCCGGGCACGCGCAGCTTCCGCTTCTGCGACGCCGATGCGACCGCCGGCAAGCCGTACTGCACGGAGCACGCGCAACTCGCCTACGTGAAGGTGCGCGACCGGCGCGACGAGGCCGCCGCCTGAGGATTCCGGCGGCTGGCGTGCACGCTTGCGTTGCGGATGGGTGACGGGCCGCGTATCGTCGGTCCGCGGCGGGGCTGATCCTGCATCAGAACAAGGACCCTCGCCGTGAAGCGGAGGGCGCGCGCGCAGGCGGGCATCCTCATTCACGAGGGCGTCCGGACGGGCCGTGCCGATTGGGTTGGAGCATGTCGGCAAATCGGTGTCTTCTTCCGGAACCTGGCGCCCGCACCAGGGAAGAGGCGGAAGCGGCGATGCCGAACGGTACTGTCAAATGGTTCAACCCGACCAAGGGTTATGGCTTCATCGCCCCGGATACCGGGGGCAAGGATGTGTTCGTGCACATCAGCGCCGTGCAGAAGGCCGGGATGCGCACCCTGAATGAGGGCCAGAAGGTCGGCTTCGAAATCGAACAGCAGCAGAACGGCCGCGCCGCCGCGGTTGACCTGACCGGCCACGACTGAGGGCGCGGCCCGGGCGCGGGCATCCGATGGCTGGCCGCCCGCGCAGGGCATGCTGTCCCTTGTGCGACCGGGCCGCGCCCGCTAGACAGCGTTCGCAGCGGTCTGCCGCCGCACCGGCCAGCAGCCGGCGCGGCGCAGGGCTGATCTGTGCGCCGCCCCAACGGTGCCCCTCCCCAGTTCGCTCCGCTTGTGTTACACCGCGAGTCGCGCGGCCTTGTCCTCGCGCCCGCCCGCCCGCGTCGCGCGGAAGGATGCCCACATGAGCCAAGCCTCGCAGACCCACCGTTCCATCGTGCCGCACTCGGCGCTTGACGCCGATGACGTGCGCGCCGCCTACCGGCGCTGGGCCGGCGTCTACGATGCCCTGTTCGGCAGCGTGTCCACCTGGGCGCGGCGCCGGGCGGTAGATGCGGTGAACCGGCTGCCCGGCACGCAGGTGCTGGAGGTTGGCGTCGGCACCGGCCTGGCGCTGCCGCGCTACACCGCCGACAAGCGGGTGACCGGCATTGACCTGTCGGCCGAAATGCTGGCCCGCGCGCGCATTCGCATGGCCGAGCACGCGCTCACCAATGTCGAGGCGCTGCTGGAGATGGACGCCGAGGCGACCACCTTCCCCGATGGCCGGTTCGATATCGCGGTGGCGATGTTCGTCGCCTCCGTGGTGCCGCATCCGCGCCGGCTGCTGGCCGAGATGCGCCGCGTGGTGCGCCCGGGCGGGCATATCCTGTTCGTCAACCACTTCGCCGCCGAGCGCGGGCCGCGCTGGTGGGCGGAGCGGGCGCTGGCCCCGGCGTCGCGCGCGCTGGGCTGGCATCCGGATTTCGCAGTGGACGCGCTGTTCGTGCCGGCCGACCGGGAGGCCGCGAGCTTCGCGCCGGCGCCTCCGCTTGGCCTGTTCACATTGGCGCATCTGTCCAACTGAGCGCGCCCGGCCAAGGGCTTTGGCGCGATCGTTGCGCTCGGGCGCAAGGTTGGGCCTTGATCTGAAACCAAGGGTCTTGTAGCCCAGTTGCTGCAGCGCGGGGCGACCACGGCCCGGCACTTTCGCAGCGCGTTCTCTCAGCGGGATGGATCGGCCGATGCACCACCTCCGGCGGCTTTTCGCCAGAATTTCAATGACCGCCGCGCTGGCTGTCGGCAACCTGCTTGCCGTCGCCGGCACGGCCTCGGCGCAGGACGCGCCGGTACACGCGCCCCGCGCCTGGGAGATGGGCCTGCCGGCGCCCGGCAGCCCGGTGGCGCGGGCGATCGATGGCCTGCACGACATGGTCATGGTGATCATCACGGTGATCTCGCTGCTGGTCGCCGGCCTGCTGCTGTGGGTGGCCTGGCGCTACAGCGCCAAGCGCAACCCGGTGCCCAGCCAGACCAGCCACAACACGCTGCTGGAAGTGGCGTGGACGGTGATCCCGGTGCTGATCCTGGTGGTGATCGCCATTCCCAGCTTCCGGCTGGTGTATTTCGAGGATCGCACCCACGACGCCGACATGACGGTGAAGGTGACCGGCCATCAGTGGTACTGGGAGTACACCTACCCCGACCAGCAGGGCATCAACTTCTCCAGCCGCATCATCCCCGAGAACGAGCTCAAGCCCGGCCAGCTTCGCTTGCTCGCCGTCGATGAGCAACTGGTGGTGCCGGCCGGCAAGAACATCCGCATCCTGACCACCAGCGCCGACGTGATCCACAGCTTCTACATCCCCTCGCTGGGCGTGCAGCGCTACGCCATCCCCGGCCGGACCATCGAGACCTGGGTGCGGGTGGACAAGCCCGGCGTGTATTACGGCGAGTGCAACCAGATCTGCGGCACCAACCACAGCCAGATGCCGATCTCGATCCGCGCCGTCACCCCGGCCGAGTTCACCGCCTGGGTTGCCGAGGCCAAGAAGAAATACGCCGAGGGCGATGCCCCCGCGCCGGCGGGCCAGCCGATCCGCCTCGCGGCCGCCGATGCCGGCGCGCCCGTTGCCAGCCTGTCCGTTGCCAGCCTGCCCGTTGCCCAAATTCAGCACTGACCCATCTGTCGGTGCATGAAGGAGACGTAAGATGAGCGCATACGATCAAGCGCACGACGCGCACGGCCATGCCGGGCACGACCACCACGACCACAAGCCCGGCTTCGTGGCGCGCTGGCTGTTCAGCACCAACCACAAGGACATCGGGACCCTCTACCTGATCTTCGCCGTCATCGGCGGCCTGATCGGCGGGTTCTTCTCGATGGAGATGCGGGCGGAGCTGGCGCAGCCGGGGCTGCAGATCTTCCCCTCCGGGCAGGAGTGGAACGCGGTCGTCACCTCGCACGGCCTGCTGATGATCTTCTTCAGCGTGATGCCCGGGCTGATCGGCGGCTTCGGCAACTGGTTCGTGCCGCTGATGATCGGCGCGCCCGACATGGCCTTCCCGCGGCTGAACAACATCAGCTTCTGGCTGCTGGTGCCGGCGCTGTTCCTCATCCTGGCCGGGCATTTCGTCGGCGAGGGTGCCGGCATCGGCTGGACGCTGTATCCGCCGCTGTCCAACAGCACCTACCAGGGCGGACCGGCGGTTGATTTCGTGCTGTTCGCGCTGCATCTGGCCGGCATCTCGTCGCTGCTGGGCGCAATCAACTTCATCACCACCATCTTCAACATGCGCGCCCCGGGCATGACGCTGCACAAGATGCCGCTGTTCGTCTGGGGCATGCTGGTCACCGCGTTCCTGCTGCTGCTGTCGGTGCCCGTGCTGGCCGGCGCGATCACCATGCTGATCACCGACCGCAACTTCGGCACCTCGTTCTTCGACCCGCAGGGCGGCGGCGACCCGGTGCTGTTCCAGCATCTGTTCTGGTTCTTCGGCCACCCCGAAGTCTACATCATGATCCTGCCGGGCTTCGGCATCATCAGCCACATCATCTCCACCTTCTCCAAGAAGCCGATCTTCGGCTACCTGGGCATGGCCTACGCCATGGTGGCGATCGGCGTGGTCGGCTTCGTGGTGTGGGCGCACCACATGTTCGTCTCGGGCATGAGCGTCGATACCCGCGCCTACTTCATGGCCGCGACGCTGGTGATCGCGGTGCCGACGGGCATCAAGATCTTCTCCTGGATCGCCACCATCTGGGGCGGGTCCATCGAGATGAAGACGCCGATGCTGTGGGCGATGGGCTTCATCTTCCTGTTCACCATCGGCGGCGTCACCGGCGTGGTGCTGGCCAATGCCGGCCTCGATCAGGTGCTGCACAACAGCTACTACGTGATCGCGCATTTCCACTACGTGCTGTCGCTGGGCGCGGTGTTCTCGCTGTTCGCCGGCTTCTACTACTGGATCGGCAAGATGAGCGGCCGCCCGTATCCCGAGGCGCTGGGCAAGCTGCACTTCTGGATCACCTTCATCGGCGTGAACCTCACCTTCTTCCCGATGCACTTCCTGGGCTTGGCCGGCATGCCGCGCCGCTACCCGGACTATCCGGACGCCTTCGCCGGCTGGAACCTGGTTTCGTCCATCGGCGCCGCCATCGCCGGGTGCTCGGTGCTGCTGTTCCTCTACATCTGCTTCCGCATCTTCACCACCAAGGAGCGGGTGGCCGATAACTACTGGGGCGAGGGTGCGACGACGCTGGAGTGGACCGTGTCCTCCCCGCCGCCGTTCCACACCTTCGAGGAACTGCCCCGGATCCGCTGACCGCGCCAACGATTGGGCCATGCCATGAGCGACACTCCCAATGAGTGAGATAGCGGTGCTCGGCGAGGGCAGGGGGGAAGCGCAATCCCCCCTGCCGGCGCTTTCGGCGCCCGAGCTCGACATCTCCTCCCCGGCCGACTGGCTCGCGCTGCTGAAGCCGCGAGTGATGACGCTGGTGGTGTTCACCGGCTGGATCGGGCTGCTGGTGGCGCCGGGGCATCTGCACCCGGTGCTGGCGGTGGCCGCCATCCTGTGCATCGCGGTCGGCGCCGGGGCGGCAGGCGCCATCAACATGTGGTACGACCGCGATATCGACGCGGTGATGCGCCGTACGCGCAACCGCCCGATCCCGGCCGGCCGGATCGCCCCCGGCGAGGCGCTTGGCTTCGGCATCACCCTGGCGGTGGCCTCGGTGCTGGTGATGGGGCTGGCGACCAACGTGGCGGCGGCGGCGGCGCTGGCCGTCTCGATTGGCTTCTATGTGTTCGTCTATACGATGTGGCTGAAGCGGCGGACGCCGCAGAACATCGTCATCGGCGGCGCGGCGGGGGCTTTCCCGCCGGTGATCGGCTGGATGGCGGTGACCGGCAATCTGGGCCTGATGCCGGTGCTGATGTTCGCCATCGTGTTCTTCTGGACGCCGCCGCATTTCTGGTCGCTGTCGCTCTGGGCGCATGGCGACTACCAGCGCGCCGGCGTGCCGATGCTGCCGGTGGTCTCCGGCGCGCGGGAAACACGGCGGCAGATCGTGCTGTATACACTGCTGCTGGTGCCGTTGACGCTGCTGCCCTGGGCGCTGCACACCGCCGGTGCCATCTATGGCCTGTCCGCCCTGGCGCTGGGGCTGGGCTTCCTGGCCAGCGTGTGGCGCGTGGCGCGCGACCGGCAGGATGCGCGCGGCGTCAGCCTGACCAACGATGCGCCGGCGCGGGCGGCGTTCAAGTATTCCATCCTTTACCTCTTTGTGCTGTTCGCGGCGATGGCCGTCGACCGGCTGGTGGGCTGATCAAATGCAGGGCCAACGAGACGCGGTATCGCTGTCGCGCACAGAGTCGGACGCGCTGGGGCGCCGCCGGCGCGGGCGGAACTGGGCGCTGCTGGCGGCGTTGCTGGCGTTCTCGGCGCTGTTCTACGCCATCGCCATCGTCAAGCTCTCGAACCACCAGTGAGCCGGCGGGCCACCCCGATGCCGGCTGTCAGGCCCGTGCGCCGCAACCTGCCCATGGCGGCGCTGCTGGCCGGGGTGGTGGCGGGCATGACCGGGCTGTCCTTTGCCGCGGTGCCGCTGTACCGGATGTTCTGCGAGGCCACCGGCTATGGCGGCACGCCGCAGATCGGCCCGTCGGTCAGCCCCGGCGTGGTGGCGAGGCCGATCGTGGTGCGCTTCAACGCCGACACCCATCCCGGCCTGCCCTGGCGCTTCACGCCGCTGGAAAGCGAGGCGCGGCTGCAGCTCGGCGAGGAGCGGCTGGCCTTCTACACCGCCACCAACCGGGCCGAGACGGCCGTGACCGGGGTCGCCACCTACAACGTCACCCCGGAGAAGGCGGCGAAATACTTCCACAAAACCGCCTGCTTCTGCTTCGACCAGCAGACGCTGGGGCCGCGCCAGGACATGCAGTTCCCGCTCAGCTTCTATGTCGATCCGGCCATCGCCACCGACCCGTCGACGGCGGATGTGCGCACGATCACGCTGTCCTACACCTTCTTCCGCTCGCTCGACGACGCGGCGCGCAGCGGCGCGCTGGCCGAGGCCGGCCCGCATGTGGGCCGGTTGCTCGAATGACACTCTTGGTTTCCTCCGCCTGCCGCGGCGCCGCATTGACCCTTGATGCGGGCGGCGTTTTGGCGATGATGCAGGCACTCTCTCGGATGGGCATGGCATGAGCAGCGACACGCACGGCGCGACCACGATCACCAGTTCCGGCCTCAAGCAGCCGTACCACCTCGTCGATCCCAGCCCCTGGCCGATCGCCGGTGCTGCGGCGGGCGCGCTGACGCTGACCGGCATCGTGTTCGCCGCGCATTACCACAACTACGTCGCCCTGATCGTCGGGCTGCTCGGCGTGCTGACGGTGATGTTCTTCTGGTGGCGCGACGTGCTGAAGGAAAGCCGCACTGCGGGCATGCATACGCCGGTGGTTCGCCTTGGCCTGCGCTATGGCATGACCATGTTCATCGCCAGCGAGGTGATGTTCTTCGTCGCGTTCTTCTGGGCGTTCTTCCACTTCGCGCTGTTCCCCGAGCATGTGCTGGGCGCCGCCAAGGCCGTCTGGCCGCCCGAGGGCGTCAAGACCTTCGACCCGTTCCACCTGCCGCTGCTGAACACCATGATCCTGCTGCTCTCGGGCACCACGGTCACCTGGGCGCACCACGCGCTGCTGGAAGGCGACCGCAAGGGCCTGGTCACCGGCCTCGCGCTGACCGTGCTGCTGGGGCTGAGCTTCACCGGCTTCCAGGCGATGGAGTATTCTGAGGCGCCGTTCCACCTGTGGGGCGGCGTGTATCCGGGCGTGTTCTTCCTGGCCACCGGCTTCCACGGCTTCCATGTCATCATCGGCACCTGCTTCCTGATCGTCTGCACCGTGCGGGCGATGCGCGGCAGCTTCACCCCGCAGCGGCATTTCGGCTTCGAGGCGGCGGCCTGGTACTGGCATTTCGTGGACGTGGTATGGCTGTTCCTGTTCATCTGCATCTACTGGTGGGGCCACGGCGTCATCGTCTCGGAGTGAGCGGGACGGGGTGCCGGATCGGCGCCGTGCCATGACGGCGCGGACGCCGCCGCCCTGGTGGCAAGCGGCGCTGCGGTGCCGGTGCCCGCGCTGTGGCGAGGGCAAGCTGTTCGCCGGGCTGCTGGCGGTGCGCGACACCTGCGCCGTCTGCGGGCTGGACCTGCGGGCGCATGACACGGGCGACGGCCCGGCGGTGCTGGTGATCCTGGTGCTCGGCGCCGTGGTGGTCGGGCTGGCCTTCTGGGTAGAGTTCACCTTCGAGCCGCCGCTATGGGTACACGCCGTGCTGTGGCCGGTGGTGACGGTGCCGCTGGCGATCGCCCTGATGCGCCCGCTGAAGGCCGGCCTGGTGGCGCTGCAATTCCGCCACCGCGCCAGCGAGATGGGGTTGTGACGCGGCTGCGCCGGCTGCTGGTGCCCGTCCTCTCCACCCTGGTCATGCTGGCGCTGCTGCTTGGCCTCGGTACCTGGCAGGTGGAGCGGCTGGCCTGGAAAGAGGGCCTGCTGGCCCAGATCGCGCGCGCCGAGGCGCGGCCGGCGGTGCCGCTCGGCGATACGCCTGAACCCTTTGCAAAGGTCCGCGCCTCTGGCACGTTCCGGACCGGGTTGACCGCGCTGTATGGCTCGCAGGGGCACGACACGCCCGCGGGCCCGATGCTCGGCGCGCAGCTTCTCGCCGTGCTGGATCGCCCGGGGCAGGCGCCGCTGCTGGTCGATCGCGGCTGGGTGCCGACCGCGCCGAACGGCGCCCCCGGCCCGCTGCCGGCGCCGCCCGCCGGGGAGACGGTGGTCGAGGGCTTCGTGCGCCAGCCCGACCACCCAGGCCCGTTCTCGGCCGCCGACGACCCGGTGCAGCGGCGTTTCTACACGCTGGACCCGGTGGCGATCGGCCATGCGCTGGGGCTGGCGACGGTGGCGCCGTTCACGCTGGTGGCCATGGGCCCGCCGCAGCCGGGACAATCGCCGGTGCCGGCCGAGGCCCTGCCGCGCCCGGTGAACAACCACCTCTCCTATGCGATCACCTGGTACGGCCTCGCCGTCGTGTTGCTGGTGATCTTCGTGCTCTACGCCCGGAAGGTGCTGCGCCCATGATCCCCAATTCCTCCGCCTATGACCGCCTGACCGCGCGGGCCGCCCGCATCGCCACCATCGACGAGGCCGCCGGCATGCTGGGCTGGGACGCGGCGGCGATGATGCCGGAGGGCGGCGCCGCCGCGCGCGGCGACCAGCTGGCGGTGCTGGCCGGGCTGTCGCATGGCCTGCTGGTCGCCCCGGAGGTCGCCGGCGACCTGGCCGAGGCCGAGGCGGCCGGCACCGGCGACGACCCGTGGCGGGCGGCCAACCTGCGCCTGCTGCGCCACGCCCATACCCGCGCCACCGCGCTGCCCGCCGACCTGGTGGAGGCGCAGGTGCGCGCCAACTCCGCCTGCGAGACCATATGGCGGGAAGCCCGCCGCACCGCCGATTTCGCCCTGGTCCGCCCGGCGCTGGAGGAGGTGTTCAACCTCATCCGCCAGCAGGCCGCCGCCCTGGCCCCGGCGCTGGGCATGACGCCGTGGGACGCGCTGGCCGATGCCTCCCAGCGCGGCGTCACCGAGGCCGACATCGCCCCCGTCTTCAACGCCTACGAAGCCTTCCTGCGCGACGCCCTGCCGCGCGCGGAGGCGCTGCAGGCGGCCCGCCCGGCGCCGCTGCGCCCGCCCGGCCCGTTCCCGATCGAGACGCAGGAGGTGCTGTCCCGCCGCATGGCGCACCGGCTGGGGCTGGAGCCTGAGCATTCCCGGCTGGACCGCTCCGCCCACCCGTTCTGCGGCGGCACGCCGACCGATGTGCGCATCACCACCCGCTACAACGAGGCGGATTTCTCCTCCAGCCTGCTCAGCACCCTGCACGAGACCGGCCACGCGCTGTACGAGCGCGGCCTGCCCACGGCCTTCGCCCGCCAGCCGGTGGGCTTCGCCGCCGGCATGGCCGCGCATGAAAGCCAGTCTCTGATCGTCGAGATGCAGGCATGCCGGTCCGACGCCTTCCTCGGCTGGCTGGGCGGCGAGGTGCATGCGGCGTTCGGCGGCGACCCGGCGCCCTATGCCCCGGTCAACCTGGTGCGGCTGTGGCGGCGCGTGGAGCGCGGATTCATCCGCGTGGAAGCCGATGAAATGACCTATCCGGCGCATGTCATCCTGCGTTTTCGGCTCGAACAGGCCCTGATTTCGGGGGATTTGCGCGTGGCCGACCTGCCCGGCGCGTGGAACGCGGGCATGCAGGGGCTGCTCGGCGTGACGCCGCCGGACGACGCGCAGGGGGTGCTGCAGGATATCCACTGGTATGATGGACTGGTCGGCTACTTCCCCAGCTACACGCTCGGCGCCATGGCCGCCGCGCAGCTGATGGCCGCCGCCCGCCGCGCCGTGCCCGGGCTGGATGCGGCGCTGGGCCGGGGCGACCTGGGGCCGCTGCTGGGCTGGCTGCGCGCCAATGTGCACGGCGTCGGCAGCCTGCTGGGCTTCAACGACCTGCTGCGCGCGGCCACCAGCAAGCCGCTGGACCCGGCCGATTTCACCGCGCACCTGACCGAGCGCTACCTGACCTGAGGGGCCAGCCGATGTTGGAACTGCGCCCGAATTGCGAATGCTGCGACACCGACCTGCCGCCGGACAGCCTGGCGGCGCGGATATGCAGCTTCGAATGCACGTTCTGCGCCGGCTGCGCCGACGGCATCCTGGCCGGGCGCTGCCCCAATTGCGGCGGCGAGCTGGTGCGCCGGCCGATCCGCCCGGCCGACCGGCTGGCGAAGTTCCCGGCCTCCACGGTGCGCAAGCGCAGGGCCTGCGGCTGACCGGCCGTCAGCGGCTCTGCCGTAGCCGCAGCTCGTAGGATTTCAAGGCGGCGGCGACCCCCATCTTGGACATCGCGTCCAGCCGCAAGCGGAACTGCGCGCAGCCGGAATGGCCGTTCACGTCCACCATCCAGACGTCCTGCCCGCCCAGCATGCCGAGGCGCACCACCACCTTGTGCCCGCGGGCCTGCGCGGTGGCGACGCGCGATTGGCCGAAGCCCACCACGTCCCACGACAGGTCGGGCAGCGCCAGCACCTCGGCGTCGTGCCCGCCATCGGCCTCGCGCGCGGCGGCAGCCAGTTCGCCCGCCAGGTGCAGCGCCTGCCGGTAGCTCTCCTGCCCTTGGATCGAGGCGATCGCACCGGGGCCGTGCTGGACCGTGCCGAAGGCGCGGTAGACCAGCTTCACGTCGTCCGGGTCCAGCAGGTACAGCACGTTGTCGGCGCACTCGACCCGCTTCTGGCAGTGCGGCACCACGGTTTCGCGCAGGAAGGCGCCGATATCGCGGATGCCCGCGCCGCGATGGTCGTTGTCGTAGGCGAAGCGGACCCGCCAGGCCGCCCAGTCATGCGCCCAGCGCAGCGAATCGACGCTCAACAGCCCCAGCGCCCGCGTCTGCGCCAGGTCCTGCACCACGCCCGGCGGCCTGTCTGACGCTGAGGGGTTCGACATGGCGCCACTCTGGCGTGGTGCTGGTTAAGGCGCGGTCAAGCCGGCATTGGCCTATGATCGTGCAAAGAAAGGAAGGCCGGGCTCTGCCCAGACCCGCCCATGTCTTGAAGCATTGGGGGCCGAGCCCCTGGACCTCTTGACCACAGATTCGTGGTTCAGGTGACGGGTCACGTATTCGGGCTGCTGGCCTCAAGCGGGTGATGGCACGCCACACCGTGCCTGGCCGCGGTATGGAAGCGCGGGTATTCCACCCGGCAGACCTCCGTGGCGCGCGGGCAGCGCGGGTGGAAATGGCAGCCGGGCGGCGGGGCGGCGGCGGAGGGGATTTCGCCCACCACGCGCGGCAGCACGCCGCGCCGGGACGGATCGGGGATCGGCGAGGCGTCGCGCAGCATGGCGGTGTAGGGGTGGCGCGGGCGGGCGAACACCTCCGCCACCGTCCCTTCCTCCACGATGCGGCCCAGGTACATCACCGCCACCCGCGCACAGAACCAGCGGATCACCGAGAGGTCGTGGCTGACGAACACGAAGGCCAGGCCGCGCCGGCGTTGCAGGTCTTTCAGCAGCAGCAGCACCTGCGCCTGCACCGATACGTCCAGCGCCGAAACCGGCTCGTCGGCCACGATCAGTTCGGGGCGCAGGGTGAGCGCGCGGGCGATGCCGATGCGCTGGCGTTGGCCGCCGGAGAATTCGTGCGGGTAGCGGCCCAGCGCCGCCGGCGGCAGCCCGACCTCCTCCAGCAGCGCCGCCGCCTGGTCGCGCGCCGCCGCGCCGCGCGCCAGGCCGTGCACCTCCAGTGGTTCGATCAAGGTGCGGCCGATGGTGCGGCGGGGGTTCAGCGAGGAATACGGGTCCTGGAAGACGATCTGCATGCGCCGGCGCAGCGCGATCAGCCCGGCGGCCCCGGCGGCGCGCACGTCCTGGCCGGCGAAGCGCACCGTGCCGCCATCGGGCTCGATCAGCCGCATCGCAGCCCGGGCCACGGTGGACTTGCCGCAGCCGGATTCGCCCACCAGCCCGAACGCCTCGCCGGGCGCCACGCTGAAATCCACCCCGTCCACCGCCTTGACGATGGTCTTCACCGGCCGGGGGAAGCCTTTCACCACGGTGAAGTGCTTGGTCAGCCCCGAGACTTCGAGAATGGGCGTGGTCATGAGCCGGAGAGCTTCGGGTCGGTGGCGTCGCGCAGCCCGTCGCCCACCATGTTCAGGCCCAGCACCAGCATCAGGATGGCGATGCCGGGAAAGATCGACAGCCAAGGCGCGTCCAGGATCGCATCGAACCCGTCGCGCATCATGCCGCCCCAGGTGGCGATCGGCGGCTTCACGCCCAGGCCGATGAAGGACAGGCTCGCCTCCGTCCGCACGGCGGTGGCCATCCACAGGCTGGCCATCACCAGCACCTCGGACAGGATGTTGGGCAGGATATGCACGAACAGCACCCGGATATGCGAGAATCCCAGGGCCCGCCCGGCCTCCACGAAGGCACGCTCCTTCAGCGACAGCACCGGCGCGCGGGCGATGCGCGCGAAGGGGGCGACGGCGGTCAGCGAGATGGCGAAGATGAGGTTGACCAGTTCCGGCCCCAGCAGGGCGACCACGATCAGCCCCAGGATCAGGCTGGGGAAGGACAGCAGCACGTCCATCACCTGCATGATGAACAGGTCCACCCGCCCGCCGACATAGCCGCTGACCATGCCGATGGCGCCGCCCACCAGCAGCGCCGCGCCGATGGAGGCGACCGAGACCACCAGGGAGATGCGCGCGCCCCACAGCACCCGGCTCAGCACGTCCCGCCCGTAGGCGTCGGTGCCCAGCCAGTAGGTGGTGCTGGGCGGCTTCAGCTTGTCGATGATGTTCTGGTCCAGCGGGTCGAACGGGCTGATATAGGGCGCCAGCACCGCCGCCAGCACGATCAGCGCGCAAAGCACCACCCCGATCGAGGTGGTCGGATTGGCCATCATGCGCTTCACGAAGCGACGCAAAGCGCCCTCCAAGAAAAGAAAACCGAACAAAGTTTTTTTGCTTCTTTGTTTTCAAACAAAGAAGACCTGTTCCTTCCCGCAAAAAAGAACCAAAAGCCGCTCATCCGCCCGGTCATGCCTGCTTCACACGCGGATCGATCAGGCCATAGGTGAGGTCGGTGACCAGGTTCACCACCACGATCAGGAAGCAGTAGATCGTCATCAGCCCCTGCAACATGGTGTAGTCGCGCTGGTTCAGCGCGCCGACGATGATCTTGCCCAGGCCGGGCCGGTTGAACACGATTTCCGTCAGCACCGAGTTGCCGATCAGGATGCCCACGTAGAGCCCGACCACGGTCACCACCGGCAGCCCGGCGTTGCGCAGCCCGTGCCGCCAGACCACGCGCCGCCAGGGCACGCCCTTGGCGCGAGCGGTGCGCATGTAGTCCTCGCCCAGCACCTGCAGCATGGAGCTGCGGGTCACCCGGGTTATGTAGGCGGCCATGGTGATGCCCAGGGTCAGCGCCGGCAGCACCAGCTTGTCCAGCCGGTCGATCGGGTCGTCGAGGTTGGCGTTGCCGATCACCGGGAACAGCCGCCAGTGCAGCGCGAAGGCCAGCAGCATGAACACGCCGGAGACGAACACCGGGAAGGACAGCCCGACCAGCGAGAGCATCCGCGCCGTCACGTCGATCCAGCGGTTGCGGTGCAGCGCCGCCACCACCCCCGCCGGCACGCCGAGCAGCGTGCCGACCAGCATCGAGGCGATGGTGAGGTCCATCGTGTGCGGCAGCACCGCGCCCACGTCCTGCAGGATGGGCCGCCCGGTCACCATGGAGGTGCCGAAATCGCCACGCAGGGAATGGCCCATGAAGTCGAGGTACTGGGCCCAGACCGGCTTGTCCAGGCCCAGCCTGTGCTGCATCGCCGCCACCGCGTCCGGCGTCGCGCGGTCGCCCAGGATCGCCACCGCCGGATCGCCAGGGACGATCCGCACGATGACGAACACCAGGGTCAGTACCGCCAGCAGCGTGGGGATCGCCGCCAGCAGCCGGCGGATGACGTAGAAGATCACGTCGCGGGCGCTACTTGAACTGCGTCGTCTCGGTGATCAGCGGCCCCAGGGACAGCGAGCCCTTGAGGTCGTAGCCGTAGTCCAGCTTGTCGGTGCGCACCCAGGCCTGCAGCGTTTCCACCAGCGGCACGGCACACACGTCGGCCACGATCTTTTTCTGCGCGGTCTGCCACAGCGCGATCTGCTTGGCGTCGTCCGGCTCGGTGCGGGCGGCGTGGATCTCCGCATCGGCCACCTTGCAGTGGCTGAAATTGGTGATCGCGGTCGGCGTGCCGACGGTGCTGGCCGAGTCGTAGAACTGCGTCAGGTACACGTCCGCCACCGGGAAGCGCGCCGCCGAGTAGAACACGATCGGCGAGAGATCCTTGCGGATCATCTGGTGGAAGGTGGCGTGTTCGACGATCTGCAGGTCGAGGTTGATGCCGGCCTTCTTCAGCTGCGCCTGCACCACCTGCATCTGCGCCAGCATGCCGGGCAGCTGCGTGTGGATCACCTTGATGGTCAGCCCGTTCGGATAGCCGGCCTCAGCCAGCAGCTTCTTGGCCTTGGCGATGTCGTGCGGCAGCAGCCCGGCATCGACATAGCCGAGATTGCCGCCGGGGATGACGCTTTTGGGCTCGCGCGACACGTCCTTGCCCTGCCAGGCGATCAGCTCCGGCCGGTTGACCGCATAGGCGATCGCCTGGCGCACGCGGATGTCGTCCAGCGGCTTCTGCGTCTCGTTGAGATTGAGGATCGCTTCCTCGGCCGGCTCGAACACGTCGACGATGGCGTGCGGCAGCTTCTTGGTGCGGTCCACCCAGGTCTGGTCGGCGATGCCGAATTCCAGGTCCAGTTCGCCGCTCTGGAAGGCCAGGTCGCGCGAGGCGTTGGAGGGCAGGAAGCGGTAGCTGATCGTCTTGATCTTCGGGCTGCCGCGGAAATACGCCTCGTTGGCCTTCAGCTCCAGCGACTGGTTCGGGGTCACCGAGACGAATTCGAACGGGCCGCTGCCGATCGGGTGGCTGTTGAACTTGTCGCCCAGCGCCTCGTAGGCCTTCTTCGAGATGATGTAGCCGCCGGAATAGTTGGTGACGATGCCCAGCAGGCTCGGCACCGGGTGCTTCAGGGTGATGCGCACGGTATAGGGGTCGAGCGCCTCCACCTTGTCGAACGCCGCGAAATCGCCGGCGAAGGCCGAGCGCTTCGGGTCGGCCGCCTTGTTCAGGCTGAACACCACGTCGTCGGCGGTCATCTCGCCATAGTCGCCGTGCCACTTCACGCCGTGGCGCAGGTGGAAGGTCCACACCTTCTTGTCCGGCGAGAACTCCCATTTCTCGGCCAGGTCCGGCCCGATGGTGGCCGGGTTCACGCTGCCGGGAGCGAAGCGCACCAGGCCGTTGAACATCCACGCGACCGCGGTGCGGTCGATGGTGGACACCGCCATCTGCGGGTCCAGCTTGCCCACGTCCTGGGCCGCCATGCCGACCACCAGGGTGGTCTTCGGCGCGGCGATGGCCGCCGTGGTGGCAAGCAACGTCCCGGCCAGCATCACTGCGGCCGGCAATCCGCCAAGGAACTTCATGTCCCGTCTCCCATTGTTGATGCGGTTGTACCCGCAAACCGCCCGATAGCGAAAGGTTCAAGCGGCAGATCGGTGCGCCCGTCGAACACCAATTCGGCCAGGATGGCGCCGATCGCCGGGCCAAGCTGGAATCCGTGGCCGGAAAACCCGAAGGCGTGCAGCAGCCCGGGCGTGGTGGCGCTGGCGCCGATCACCGGCAGGTGGTCGGGCATTTCGCCGTCGATGCCGGTCCAGCTTCGGATGATCTGCACCCCGGCCAGCGCCGGCACCAGTTCGGACGCCAGCCGCATCGCGCGCATCGCCGGGCCGGGCAGCGCGCGGGCGTAGGGGATGGCGGGGTCGTTCTCGCCGCGCCCGCCGCCGAAGATGATGTTGCCGCGGCGGATCTGGCGCAGGTAGACGTTGCCGCCGACCACGCCGAGATTGGGCTCGATGAACCAGGGTACCGGCTCGCTGACCAGCATCAGCGGGCTCATCGGGCTGACCGGCACCGGCTCGCCGAAGGTCGCGGCGATCTTGCCGCCCCAGAAGCCGGCGCAGTTGAGCAGCCAGGGGGCACGGAACAGCGTGCCGGCCGCCTCCGCCACGAAGCCGGCGCCGTCATGCGCCAGGCCCAGCACCTCCGCACCTTCCAGCACCTGCGCGCCGGCGGCGATGGCGGCACGGGCCAGGGCGGGCGCGAGCAGGCGGGGGTTGGCCGCCCCGTCATCCGGCGCCAGCGAGCCGGCCACCACCCGCGGCCCCAGCCACGGATAGTCGCGGTGCAGGCTGTTCCGCCCGATCAGCCGCAGCCGCAGCCCGTGCACGCGCGCCACGTCCAGGTAGGCGACCAGGTCCGCCTCCTCGGCCTCGTCGCGCGCGAGCTTCAGGTGGCCGGTGACCTCGAACTCGCAATCGGTGCCCAGCAGCTCCGGCAGGCGCTGCCACAGCGCATGGGCGCGCCGGGCGATCGGCAGCTCGGCCGGGTGGCGGCCCTGCTGGCGGACGCCGCCATAGTTCACGCCGCTGGCCTGGCTGCCCACCAGCCCGCGTTCCAGCACCACCACCCGCGCGCCGCGCTGCGCCAGGTGCAGCGCGGCCGAACAGCCCGCGCCGCCGCCGCCGACGATCACCACGTCGGCCTGCTGGGTGGCCAGTGCGGGCGTGCTCATTCGGCCGCCATGCTGAGTGGCACCGGCTTCACCGGCCACTGGCCGCGCAGCCGGCCGACCTCCGACACCTCGCAGCCCAGTGCGGCCGCCAGCACCTCGGCCCCCGGCGGGCCGCACACCCGGCCCTGGCAGCGGCCCATGCCGAGCCGGGTCAGCGCCTTGGCCCGGTTGAGGTCGTGCGGGGCCGCGGCGGCGCGCAGCTCGCCGGCGGTCACCGCCTCGCAGCGGCACAGGGTGGTGGCATCGGGCATTTCCGCCGCCAGCGCATGCGGATACGGGAACGCGAGGTCCAGCGCGCGCCGGAACCCGGCCTGGGCGGCGATGGCGCGGTCCAGCCGGGCGATCTCCGGCAGGTCCAGCGGCAGGCCGCGATCCTCCACCACCGACCAGGCGGCGCGCGCGCCCTGCAACTCGGCCAGTTCGGCGCCGCCGATCCGCGCGCCATCGCCGGCGAGGTAGATGCCCACCACCGGCGTCCGCCCGGCATCGTTGCGGCGCGGCAGATGCAGGCGCTGCACCAGGTCGAAATCGAACGGCACGCCGGCGAGGTCGGCCAGCTGCGTTTCCGGCTTCAGCCCCCAGCCCATGGCGACCGCGTCGCAGGCCAGCACATGCTCCCGCCCGCCGCCGCGGTAGCGCAGCCCGTCCACGCCATCAGTTCCCGTGATCTCCAGCGGCGTGGCGCCCTCCACCACCTTCACGCCGTGCAGGCGCGGCCACGCCATCATGCGCAGCCCGGTCAGGAAGGCCCGCCCGCCGGCCAGCAGCGCCGGCGCCTGCCGCGCCTTGGTGGCCAGGGGCGTGGTGTCCAGCACCGCCGCCACCGTGGCGCCGGCCTTGGCGTATTGCATCGCCACCAGCCACAGCAGCGGCCCGGTGCCCAGGAAGGCCACCCGCCGGCCGATCGCGCAGCCCTGGGTCTTCAGCGCGATCTGCGCCCCGCCCAGCGTGGTCACGCCCGGCCGCGTCCAGCCGGGCAGCGGCACCACCCGGTCCATCGCCCCGGTGCACAGGATCGCCTGCGCGAAGTCCACCTGGCCTGCCTGGCCGTCGGACAGCGTGTGCAGCGTGCCCGGCCGCAGGTGCCACGCCAGCGTGGAGGGCCGATAATCGACCCGCCCGCGCAGCCCGTCGAACGCCGCATGCAGCGCCCGCGCCTGCGGCGCCACGCTGCCGTACAGCGCCTCGTAGGGCCGGGTGAACCCCGGCGGCGGGCGCTGGAAGATGCGGCCGCCATTGTCGGGCGCCTCGTCCAGCACCACCGGGCGCAGCCCCGCGCGCACCAGCACCTCCGCCGCCCGCGTGCCCGCCGGGCCGGCCCCTACGACGGCGACCGTCGAAACGGGCGCGCTCAAAGCCGCACCACCTCCATGCCCGCGCGCACCGGCGTGGCGCAGGCGCGCTGCCGCCCCAGGCCCACCACCCACACGCCGCAATCCTGGCAGGCGCCCATCCAGCAGAACCCGGCCCGCGCGCCGTCGCCGAACTCGCTGGTGCGAACATGCGTGCCATTGGCGAGGATCGCCGTCAGCAGCGTATCGCCCTCCAGCGCCTCCGCCGGCGCCCCGTCCAGCGTGAACGCCACCCGCGCCCGCGCCGTCTCGGCCAGCCGCACCAGGGTCAAAGCATCGCCTCGTGCCGGCAGTTCACCAGCAGCTCGGCCACCGAGGCGTTGTTGGGCAGCAGCATCACCGTCTCCGCCAGCACCGCGAGGTCGGCGGCATCGGTCATCTGCTCGCGCGGCAGGGCGGTCACGTGCATGGTCATGTCGGTGGCCACGAAGCCCGGGCACAGGGCGGTGGCGCGCACGCCATGCGGCCAGCCCTGCCGCCGCACCTCGGCGGTCAGCGCCACCAGCGCGAACTTGCTGATCGCGTAGCCGACATTCTCGTTGGCCACCCGCTTGCCCGACAGGCTGGCGACGTTGACCACCCGCCCGGTGCCGCCGGCGCGCAGATGCGGCATGGCCAGCCGGATCAGCCGCAGCGGCCCCTTCACGTTCACCGCGAACATCCGGTCCAGCGCCGTCTCGTCCTCGTCCTCCAGCTTCGCGCGCGGGGCCGAGATGCCGGCCGCGTTCACCAGCGCGTCCAGCTTGCCGAACCGCGCCACCGTCGCGTCCACCCAGCCGCGCGCGCTGTCCAGGCTTTCGGCCTCGTAGCGGTGCAGCATCAGCCGGTCCGATTCCACCAGCCCCTGCGCCGAGGCGCGCACCCCGGCCGAGACGCGGAACCCGCTCTCCAGCAGCCGCTCCACGATGCACCGGCCGATGCCGCGCGCCGCGCCGGACACCATGGCCACCCGGCCCTTCGGATCAAGCATCGACCGTCTCCATCGCACCCATCGCCAGCGCATCCGTCTCCAGCACACCGGTCGCCACATGGCAGCGCGCCCGGTGCCCGGGGGCCGCCTCGGCCAACACCTGCGGCCGCTCGCACCCCGCCCGCGCCAGCGCGCAGCGCGGCGCGAAGCGGCAGCCCTCCGGCATCGCATCCAGCGGCGGCACCCGGCCGGGGATAGCCGCCAGTTCCTGGTCGTCCAGGTCCATGCGCGGAATCGCCGCGAACAGCGCCCGCGTATAGGGGTGCGCGGGGGCGACGAAGATCGCGTCCACGCCCGCCTCCTCCACGATCTGCCCGGCATACATCACCGCCACCCGGTCGGCGATCTGCGCCACCACGCCCAGGTTGTGGGTGATGAACAGCATCGCCATGCCGTGCCGCGCCTTCAGGTCGGCCAGCAGCCCCAGCACCTGCGCCTGGATGGTCACATCCAGCGCCGTGGTCGGCTCGTCGGCCAGCAGCAGCGCCGGCTCGCAGGCCAGGGCGATCGCGATCATCACCCGCTGGCGCATGCCGCCGCTGAACTGGTGCGGGTAATCGTGGTAGCGCGTGGCCGCCGAGGGGATCTTCACCTCCTCCAGCACCGCCAGCGCCCGCTTCGCCGCCTCGGCGCGGCTCAGCCCGCGATGCAGCACCAGCGCCTCGGCCACCTGGTCGCCGATGGTCATCACCGGGTTCAGGCTGGTCATCGGCTCCTGGAAGATCATCGCCATGCGGTCGCCGCGCAGCTTCTCCAGCGCCCCTTCGGGCAGCCCCACCAAGTTTACGCCCGCCTTCCCTTCGCCGCCCAGCACGATCCGCCCGGCGCCGATCCGCCCGCCCGGCGCCGGCACCAGCCCCATGATCGACAGCGCCGTCATCGACTTGCCGCAGCCGCTCTCGCCCACCAGCGCCAGCGTCTCGCCGCGCACCAGCGACAACGAGATGCCGTCCACCGCCGCCCGCCATACGCCCGCGATGCGGAACTCCGTCCGCAGCCCCTCGATGCGCAGAACCGGGTCGCCGGATGCAAGCTTGTCTGGGTCATTCATGCCTGCCAGCCTGCGTCAGCAGGTCCGCGACCGCAAGCGATCCGATACAACGCCATGCAGAACAACGCCTTGCCCAGGAGCACGGGGATCGAGATGACACAGCCAGTCGACACGGTGGTCGCCGCCGCCCGCGAATTCCTGGGCGAGCGCATCACCACCAGCACCGGCCTGCGCGACCACCACGCGCATGGCCAGGACACCCAGACCCCGGTGCTGCCCGACGCCGTCGCCTTCATCGAAACCACCGAGGAAGCCTCCCGCCTGCTCGCCCTGTGCAACGCCCATGGCGTGCCGGTGGTGCCCTACGGCACCGGCACCTCGCTGGAAGGCCATGTCACCCCCGTGCGCGGCGGCATCAGCCTGGACCTCTCGCGCATGACGGCGGTGCTGGCGGTCAACACGGCGGACATGGATTGCCGCGTCCAGCCCGGCCTGACCCATCGCAGCCTGAACCAGCATCTGCGCGACCAGGGCCTGTTCTTCCCGGTCGATCCCGGCGCCGACGCCTCGCTCGGCGGCATGTGCGCCACCCGCGCCAGCGGCACCGCGGCGGTGCGCTACGGCACCATGCGCGAGAACGTGATGGGCCTTACCGTGGTGCTGGCCGATGGCCGCGTTATCACCACCGGCGGGCGCGTCCGCAAATCCGCCACCGGCTACGACCTCACCCGCCTGTTCGTCGGCAGCGAGGGCACGCTCGGCGTGATCACCGAAATCCAGCTCCGCCTGCACGGCATCCCCGAGGCCGCCAGCGCCGCCATCTGCCAGTTCGAGCAGCTGTCCGACGCGGTGGAGACCGTCATCGCCATCATGCAGGCCGGCATCCCGGTGGCGCGCATCGAGTTGCTGGACGACGTGCAGATGGGCGCCTGCATCGCCTACTCCAAGCTGGAGGGCCTGCGCGCCGCCCCCACCCTGTTCTTCGAGTTCCACGGCACCCCGGCCGCCGTCGCCGAGCAGGCCACCCAGGCCGAGGAGATGGCCGAGGCGTTCAACGCCGAGGGCTTCCGCTGGGCCACCGACGCCGAGGAGCGCAACAAGCTCTGGCGCGCCCGCCACGATGCCTACTGGGCCTGCCTGGCCCTCAAGCCCGGCCACCAGGGCATCGCGACCGACGCCATCGTGCCGATCTCCCGCCTGGCCGAGGCCATCCTCGGCGCCAAGGAGGACATCGCCGCCTCCGGCCTCTCCGCCCCCATCGTCGGCCATGTCGGCGACGGCAACTTCCATACCGTGATCCTCGTCCCCCCGGAGCCGGGCGGGCTGGAACGCGCCTGGGAGCTGGACAAGAAAATCGTCGCCCGCGCCCTGTCCCTCGGCGGCTCGTGCAGCGGCGAGCATGGGGTGGGGCTGGGCAAGCGGGAATTCCTGGAACAGGAACACGGTGCCGAGACATTGGCGGTGATGCGCAGCATCAAGACAACGCTGGACCCCAAGGGCATCCTCAATCCTGGCAAGATATTCCTGAACTGAGCCGGGGAGACTCCAAACGAATGAAAGTTTTTTGGTTCTTTTTTTCAAAAAGGAACAAGCCTTCTTTTTGTGAACAAAAAGAAGCAAAAAAACTTTATTCGTTTTCCGGGGGCGAAGGGTGCGCGGCGGCGTGCCGGACTCGGCTGTCCCCGTTATCCCCGTGATCCACAGGCAGACCGGCGGCGCCGGACCGGCTATGCTCCCCCTCGCATGAACACCATCGATTCCCCTCCCGCGCTCCTCGGCCTGTCGCAGCGCCTGCCCCCCACCAACCTGCAGGCGGAGCAGGCGCTGCTCGGCGCCCTGCTGGCCAACAACAAGGCCTACGAACGGGTCAGCGAGTTCCTGATCCCGGAACATTTCGCCGACCCCATCCACGGCCGCATCTTCCAGGCGATCTCCCGCCGCGTGGAGCAGGGCCAGCTGGCCGACGCCGTGACGCTGAAGGCCGAGTTCGAGCATTCCGGCGTGCTCGACGAGGTCGGCGGCACCGCCTATCTCGCGCAGCTGCTCACCGCGATGGTCGGCATCATCAACGCCGGCGAATACGGCCGCGCCATCCACGACGCCTGGCTGCGCCGCCAACTGGTCGATATCGGCGAGGTCGTGGTCAACAACGCCTTCGGCGCCGAACCGGAGCTGGACGGCGCCGGCCAGGTGGAAGCCGCCGAACAGGCGCTGTTCGACCTCGCCGCCAAAGGCAGCAACGACGGCGGCTTCGTCACCTTCGAACGCGCGCTGACCGACGCCATCCACATCGCCGAGCGCGCCTTCCACCGGCCGGGCGGCGTCTCCGGCCTGTCCACCGGCCTGCGCGACCTGGACAAGAAGACCGGCGGCCTGCACCCCTCGGACCTGCTGATCCTCGCCGGCCGCCCCGGCATGGGCAAAACCGCGCTGGCCACCAAGATCGCCTTCGGCGCCGCCAAGTCGCTGATGGCGGAGGCGCGGGCGGCCGACCCGAACGCCGTGCCTAAGGGCAGCGTCGCGATTTTCTCGCTGGAAATGAGCGCGGAACAGCTCGCAACCCGGCTTTTGAGCGAGGAATCGCGCATTTCCGGCGACCGTATCCGCCGCGGCGACATCGCCCAGAAGGATTTCGACAAGTTCGTCTCGGTCAGCCGCGAGATCGGCAGCCTGCCGCTGCATATCGACGATACCCCGGCCATCACCCTCTCGGCCATGCGCACCCGCTGCCGGCGGCTCAAGCGCACCAAGGGGCTGTCGATGATCGTGGTGGACTATCTGCAACTGATGCGCCCGGCCGCCGGCACCCGGCAGGAGAACCGGGTGCAGGAAATCAGCCAGATCACCCAGGGCCTGAAGGCGCTGGCCAAGGAGCTGGAAATCCCCGTCCTCGCCCTGTCCCAGCTCTCTCGCGCGGTGGAAAGCCGCGAGGACAAGCGGCCGATGCTGTCCGACCTGCGCGAATCCGGCTCCATCGAGCAGGACGCCGACGTGGTGATGTTCATCTACCGCGACGAATACTACCTCCAGCAGCGCGCGCCCAAGCAGCTCGGCTTCGACAACGACGAGAAATTCCACGCCGCCGTGGACAAATGGCAGCGCGACATGGAATCCGTCCATAATCGCGCCGAACTGCTGATCGAAAAGCAGCGCCACGGCCCCACCGGCAAGATCGACCTGTTCTTCGAGGGCGAGTTCACCCGCTACGCCGATCTCGACCTTAACCACGACGACCCGCATGGGGACTGATCCGGCGGTTCTCGAGGTCGATCTCGCGGCGATAGGTATGAACTATAACCATCTCCGTGACCGCCATGCCGGCGCGGTCGCCGGGGTGGTGAAGGCCGATGCCTACGGCCTGGGTGCGGTGCGGGTCGCGCCGTATCTGCACACATTGGGCTGCCGGCATTTCTTCACCGCGCATCTCTCCGAGGCGCTGGCCATCCGCCCGGAATTGCCGGACGGCATGGTCGCGGTGCTGAACACCATGCTGCCGGGCAGCGAGGCCGAATACGTCGCCGCCGGCATCGAGCCGGTGCTGGGCAGCCTGGACGAGATCGCCCGCTGGCGGGCGCAGGCGGCCCGGCTCGGCCAGCCTTTGCCGGCGCTGCTGCATGTCGACACCGGCATGAACCGCCTGGGCCTGGACCGCGCCGAACTGGCCGTGTTGCAGGCCGACCACAGCCTGCTGGACGGCATCGTGCTGCGCTACGTGATGACCCATCTGGTCGCCGCCGAAGTGCCGGACGACCCGGAGAACGATACCCAGCGCGCCGCCTTCGCCGCCGCCTGCGCCGGCTTGCCGGCGGCGCCGCGCAGCCTCGCCAATTCCTCCGGCATCTTCCTCGGCCCCGCCTTCGCCTCCGACCTCGCCCGGCCCGGGGCGGCGCTGTACGGCCTCAACCCCACGCCCGACCGGCCCAACCCGATGCGCCCGGTGGTGCGGCTGCGCGCCCGCGTGCTGGCGGTGCGGGCGGTGCAGGAGGGCGGCTCGGTCGGCTACAACGCCACCTGGCGGGCCGGGCGGTTCAGCCGCATCGCCACCGTGGCGGTGGGCTATGCCGATGGCTGGCACCGCAGCCTGTCCGGGCGCGGCCATGCCAGTTTTGACGGCGCCCCCGTCCCGCTGGTAGGGCGTGTCTCCATGGACCTCACAACCTACGACGTGACCGACCATCCAGCGGTCGCACCCGGCGCCTGGCTGGAGCTGATCGGCCCCGGCCGGGACCCCGACGCCGTGGCGGCGGACGCCGGCACCAACGGCTACGAGGTGCTGACCTCGCTCGGCGGCCGCTACGCCCGGGTCTACACGGCATGAACGCGCTGCTCGACTTCGTGGCGCTGGTCGGCCGCAGCGTGCTCGGCCTGTGCGCCAGCAGCGGCCGGCTGACGATGTTCGCCGCGCGCGGCCTGTCGCATATCGTCCGCCCGCCCTTCTATGGCCGCGCCTTCCTGCGCGCGCTGGTGGAGATCGGCTATTTCAGCCTGCCGGTGGTGGCGCTGACGGCGGTGTTCACCGGCATGGTGCTGGCGCTGCAATCCTCCACCGGCCTGTCGCGCTTCTCGGCCGAAAGCGGGGTGGCCAGCCTGGTGGTGCTGTCGGTCACCCGCGAGCTTGGCCCGGTGCTGGCCGGGCTGATGGTGGCCGGGCGCGTGGGCGCGGCCATGGCCGCCGAGATCGGCACCATGCGCGTGACCGACCAGATCGACGCGCTCTCCACCCTGTCCACCAACCCGATGAAATACCTGGTCGCCCCCCGCCTGCTGGCCGGGCTGATCGCGCTGCCGCTGCTGGTGGTGGTGGCCGACATACTGGGCGTGCTGGGCGGCTTCATCATCGCGGTGCTGAAGCTGAACTACAACGCCGCCACCTACCTGACCAACACGGTTAATTTCATCGAGACCCAGGACGTGGTCTCCGGCCTGGTCAAGGCCGCCGTGTTCGGCCTGCTGATCGCGCTGATGGGCTGCTATCATGGCTACAACAGCCGTGGCGGCGCGCAGGGCGTGGGCTCGGCCACCACCTCGGCCGTGGTCGCCGCCAGCGTGCTGATCCTGGCCTTCGACTACGTGCTGACCGAGCTGTTCTTCGCCCGATGAGCGACACCCCGAAAATCCGGCTGCGGGGCGTCACCAAGTCGTTCGGCGACAAGCTGGTGCTGGACGGGATCGACCTCGACGTGCCGGCCAACTCCTCGATGGTGGTGATCGGCGGCTCCGGCTCCGGCAAGTCGGTGCTGATCAAGTGCATCCTGGGCCTGATCGAGCCGGACGGCGGCAGCATCGAGATCGACGGCGCCGACATCCTCAAGCTTGACCGCGGCGCGCGCGAGGCGGTGCGCGCGCAGATCGGCATGCTGTTCCAGAACGGCGCGCTGTTCGACAGCCTGCCGGTCTGGGAGAACGTCGCCTTCGGCCTGCTCGCCCGCCGCAGCGTGCCGCGCGCCGAGGCGAAGGCCCGCGCGGTGGCGGTGCTGGCCCAGGTGGGGCTGGCCGAAACGGTGGGCGAGCTGTGGCCGGCTGAACTCTCCGGCGGCATGCAGAAGCGCGTGGCGCTGGCCCGCGCCATCGCCGCCCAGCCCGACATGCTGTTCTTCGACGAGCCGACCACCGGGCTCGACCCGATCATGGGCGCGGTGATCGACGGGCTGATCGTCGATTGCGTGAAGCGCCTGGGCAGCACCGCGATCGCCATCACCCACGACATGGCCAGTGCGAAGCGCATCGGCGACCGCGCGGCGATGATCCACAAGGGCCGCATCGTCTGGACCGGCGCCGCCGCCGACCTGATGGCGAGCGGCAACCCGATGGTGGACCAGTTCACCCATGGGCGGCGCGAAGGGCCGATCCAGATGGAGTTGCGGCGGTAGGGGTTGGCCGGGCAGGCAGGCAAGGCAGATCCACATGGAGGCGGGGAGACGGGGAGAAGCAAGAGAAGGCCCGGAAAACGCTCTGTAAGCTGCCTTCCCGACCTGCCGCGGTGCGTGACCCCCAATATGAGGAAGTGCCCGAAATCGAGAACGGCGG
>MKWE01000031.1:273187-361890 GCA_001899585.1 Rhodospirillales bacterium 70-18 | reverse complement strand
CGCCTCCCCGCCTCCATGTGAATCTGCTTTCTTCTCCACCGCGCACAGGCCGGACCGAAATCTGACATGGCCAAACCCACCTCCCGCTACGTCTGCCAGTCCTGCGGCGCCGTCACCCCCAAATGGGCCGGCCGCTGCGAGACCTGTGGCGAGTGGAACACCATCGTCGAGGAGGCGGTGGAGGCCGGCCCCGGCCTGCCGGCCAAGCCGAAATCCTCCACCCGCAAGCTGGAATTCGTCGATCTCGCCGGCACCGCCACGCCGCCGCCGCGCGCCCCCACCGGCATCGCCGAGCTGGACCGGGTGCTGGGCGGCGGGCTGGTCGCGGGTTCGGCCGTGCTGGTGGCCGGCGACCCCGGCATCGGCAAGTCCACCCTGCTGCTGCAGGCCGCCGCCAGCCTGGCGAAGGCCGGCCGCCGCGTGCTCTACATCTCCGGCGAGGAGGCGGTGGACCAGGTCCGCCTGCGCGCCCGCCGCCTCGGCCTGCAGGACTCCCGCCTGGAGCTCGCCGCCTCCATCAACCTGCGCGAGATCGCCGCCAGCCTCGATGCTGCCACCGACGCCACGCTGGTGGTGATCGACTCCATCCAGACCATGTGGATGGACAGCATCGACAGCGCCCCCGGCACCGTCTCCCAGGTGCGCGCCTGCTCGTTCGAGCTGATCCGCCTCGCCAAGACCCGCAATTTCGCCGTCGTCCTGGTCGGCCACGTCACCAAGGAGGGCGCCATCGCCGGCCCGCGCGTGCTGGAGCACATGGTCGACGCGGTGCTGTATTTCGAAGGCGATCGCGGCCACCAGTTCCGCATCCTGCGCGGCGTGAAAAACCGCTTCGGCGCCACCGACGAGATCGGCGTGTTCGAGATGACCGAGCATGGCCTGGCCGAGGTCGCCAACCCCTCCGCCCTGTTCCTGGCCGAGCGGCGCGGCAACATCTCCGGCAGCGCGGTGTTCGCGGGGCTGGAGGGCACCCGCCCGGTGCTGGTGGAAATCCAGTGCCTGCTCGCCCCCAACCCCGGCGGCTCGCCCCGCCGCTCGGTGATCGGCTGGGATTCGGGGCGGCTGTCCATGCTGCTGGCGGTGCTGGAAACCCGCTGCGGCCTGCGGCTGAACGCCACTGACGTGTATTTGAACGTGGCCGGCGGCCTGCGCGTGGGCGAACCGGCGGCCGACCTCGCCGTCGCCGCCGCCCTCACCTCGGCCGCCACCGACCAGCCCACCGACCCCGGCATGGTGTTCTTCGGCGAGGTCGGCCTGTCCGGCGAGGTGCGCCAGGTGGCGCAGGCCGATGCCCGGCTGAAGGAGGCGCAGAAACTCGGCTTCGTCTCCGCCTGTCTGCCCCGCCGGGTGGCCCGCGGCAACCGCAAGCCGGCGGCGCCGGAGGGGCTGGCATTGCAGGAAATCGGCCACCTGAGCGACCTCGTCGCCCGATTCTCCGCCAAGCCCGCCCGGCAATGACGCGCCATCCCGCGCCGATTCCGCAACGGACATGGAAGCCATGACCGTGACGGGCCGATGACAGGGTGGTGGCGGGGCGCGGCAGAACGATATATGCACCCCAACATGCTGGATCCCCGCACGTGAACTGGGTCGACCTCGTCGTCGTCGCCGTGGTGGCGATCTCGGCCATGCTCGCCTTCCTGCGCGGCTTCGTGCGCGAGGTGCTGGGCGTCGGCGCCTGGCTGGGCGCCGCGTTCTTCGCCGCCAACACCGTCGACCTGGTGCGCGACAGGTTCCACGGCTGGCTGGGCGGCGCGGAATTCGGCGACCCGGCGGCCTGGGCGGCGATGTTCCTGGTCGCCCTGGTGTTCCTGTCGATCGTCACCGGCATGCTGGGGCGCATCGTGCAGGCCTCCGGCCTCGGCGGCATAGACCGCACGGTCGGCGTGGCCTATGGCATCGTCCGCGGCGCCGCCCTGGTGGTGGTGGCCTACCTCGTCGCCGGCTTCCTGATCGCGCCCGAGCGCTGGCCCCCCCCGGTGTTGCAGGCGCGGCTGCTGCCCTACGTGCACCAGGGCGCCGACTGGGTGGCGCAGATGGTGCCTGAGAAATACCGCCCGACCGTGCCTGCCCCGCCCGGCGACGCATCGCTCAGGGCAACCGATCTGCTGCAATCCACCCCGCAAGGCCGCGCCGTGGGCCGGCCATGACGGGAACAGGAGGCTCGCCGATGACGCTCCCGACGCAGGCACCCGACGGCGATAGCCAAGGGCTGGATGACTGGGGCCACGACGACAAGATGCACGAGGAATGCGGCGTCTTCGGCGTGTGGAACCACGCCGACGCGGCCGCCCTCACCGCGCTCGGCCTGCACGCCCTGCAGCATCGCGGCCAGGAAGCCACCGGCATCGTCAGCCATGATGGCCAGCACTTCCACACCCATCGTGGCCTCGGCCTGGTGGGCGAGAATTTCGGCGATGCCCGCGTCATCGCCTCGCTGCCCGGCATGCGCGCCATGGGCCACAACCGCTACGCCACCACCGGCGCCACGCTGCTGCGCAACGTGCAGCCGCTCTACGCCGATTTCGAGTTCGGCGGCCTGGCGGTCGGCCATAACGGCAACCTCACCAACGCCACCACGCTGCGCCGCGCCCTGGTGCGCCGTGGCTGCCTGTTCCAGTCCACCACCGACAGCGAGGTGTTCATCCACCTCATCGCCATCAGCCTGTATTCCAACGTGGTGGACCGGCTGATCGACGCGCTGAAGCAGGTGGTCGGCGCCTATTCGCTGATCGCGCTGACCGACAGCGCGCTGATGGGCGTGCGCGACCCGCTGGGCGTGCGCCCGCTGATCCTGGGCCGCATGGGCGAGGGCGCGCAGACCAGCTGGGTGCTGGCCAGCGAGACCTGCGCGCTGGACATCGTCGGCGCCGAGTTCGTGCGCGACGTGGAGCCGGGCGAGATCGTCATCATCAACGACCAGGGCGTGCACAGCATCAAGCCGTTCACCCGCGCCGCCAGCCGGTTCTGCGTGTTCGAATACATCTATTTCGCCCGCCCCGATTCGGTGGTGGAGGGCATGCCCGTCTACGAGGCGCGCAAGCGCATCGGCGCCGAACTGGCCCGCGAGAGCCATGTGGACGCCGACGTGATCGTGCCGGTGCCCGATTCCGGCGTGCCCGCCGCGATGGGCTACGCGCATGAAAGCGGCATCCCGTTCGAGTTGGGGATCATCCGCAACCACTATGTCGGCCGCACCTTCATCGAGCCAACCGACAACATCCGCCATCTGGGCGTGAAGCTGAAGCACTCCGCCAACAAGCCGATGCTGCAGGGCCGGCGCGTGGTGCTGGTGGATGACAGCATCGTGCGCGGCACCACCAGCCGCAAGATCGTGGAGATGGTGCGCGCCGCCGGCGCCGCCGAGGTGCATATGCGCATCTCCTCGCCGCCGACCACGCATTCCTGCTTCTACGGCATCGACACGCCCGAGCGCGGCAAGCTGCTGGCCGCGCGCCACAGCGTGGAGGAGATGGCGGCCCTGATCGGCGCCGACAGCCTGGCCTTCATCAGCCAGGACGGGCTGTACCGCGCGCTGGGCCATGCCGGGCGCGACGGCAAGGCGCCGCAATATTGCGATGCCTGCTTCACCGGCGAATACCCGGTGCCGCTGACCGACATGGTGGCCAAGGAAAACCTGCAGCTCAGCCTGCTCGCCGAGACCCGCTGAGCATGCGGCCATTGGACGGACAGGTGGCCCTGGTCACCGGGGCCAGCCGCGGCATCGGCGCCGCGGTGGCGGTGGAACTCGCCCGGCGCGGCGCGCATGTGGTGCTGACCGCGCGCACCCAGGGCGGGCTGGAGGAAACCGACGACGCCATCCGCGCCGCCGGCGGCGCCGCCACGCTGCTGCCGCTGGACATGATCAAGCAGTCCGCCGAGCTGGACAGCCTCGGCCCCAGCCTGTTCGAGCGGTTCCGCCGGCTCGACATCCTGGTGTCCAACGCCGGCATGCTGGGGGCGCTGACGCCGGTGGCGCATATCCTGCCGCGCGACTGGGCGGAGGTGCAGGCTGTGAACCTCACCGCGCACTGGCGGCTGATCCGCAGTTGCGGCCCGCTGCTGGTGGCCGCCCCGGCCGGCCGCGCGGTGTTCCCCACCAGCGCTCGCGCCGGCGCGCCGCGCGCCTATTGGGGCCTGTACGGCGCCGCCCAGGCGGCGATGGAGCACCTGGTGCTGACCTGGGCCGATGAAACCCGCGACACCCGCCTGCGCGTCAACCTGTTCGACCCCGGCCCGGTCGCCACCGCGCTGCGCCGCAAGGCGTTCCCCGGCGAGGACCAGGCCGGCCTGGCGACCCCCGCCGCCGTGGCCCCGGCCCTGGCCGATCTCTGCGGCCCGGACGAAGCGCGCCACGGAGAAACCGTCCGGTATTCAGCGAGCGAATAAAAGTTTTTTGGTTCCCTTTTTCAAAAAAAGAACAGATATTCTTTGTTTGAAAACAAAGAAGCAAAAAAACTTTATTCGTTGGGTGGGGGCAGGCGGCGCGCGGTTTCTTCCGCGCGCATTTCCATGCGTGTCAGCCGCGTCACCACATCGGACAGCATGGCGCCCGCCACCGCGCTGGCCGCCGCCGAGGAGGCAGCCCGCGCCTCGGTGACCAGGTGCGTCTGGCCGGCCTCCAGATGGATCATCCGGTCCTCCAGCGCCCGCAGCCGCCGGTCCACCGCCTCCAGCACCTCCCGGGTCTGGCCCTGGAACTTCAGCAGTTCCTCCACCGTCCGGCCAAGCGCCCAAAGCCGGCCGGGCAGGTCGAGCAGCCCGGCCACCGCGGCCAGCTACCGCCCGGCGAAGGCCGGGGCGGGTGCGGTCAGGCGGGCCAACAGCTCGTCCATCGCCGTGCGCTCGGCGGCGATCCCGCTGTCCAGCCGCGCCAGCAGCGCATCCAGCTCCCCGGCCCAGGCATCGGCCTCGGCGTTGACCGCGTCGAAATCCGCGGGCGGCGCGGCCGGCTCGGCGGCCTCCCAGACGACCGGGATCTCCTGCCCGATCTCCATCACCGTGCCCCACGACACATCGACGCTGATGCCACCGCCGGTGCCCCGCGTGGGGCGAACAACCACGCGCGCGGGTGCCGCCGCCGCCTCGCGCACCGCCTTGCCCAACTCGGGCGTCACGTCGTACTCGGTTGCCATGCGTCCTGCTCCATCCGGGCGGTCGCGCCGCCCGTCATCCCTGGCCGGCGCCCAACGCTATACCGCCGGCCGTCGTCCCGCGACATGATTCCACCGTGCCCTCAGGCGCGCCCTCAGGCGTGCCCCGCTGCGCCCGACAGCAGCAGGGGGTCGATCTTCAGCTTGGCCAGGGCGCGGCGCCACGTCGTCTCGGTTTGCGCGTCGAACACCAAGGCCTCGTCCGCCGGGGCCGAGAGCCAGGCGTTCTGCTGCATCTCGCTGTCCAGCTGCCCCGGGCCCCAGCCGGCATAACCCAGCGCCAGCAGCCCGTGGCGCGGCCCGCCGCCGCCGGCGATCACCTTCAGCACGTCCAGGCTGGCGGTCAGCGCCATCTCCTGGTTCACCCGCAGGCTGCCCTCGCCGGTCCAGTCGGCGCTGTGCAGCACGAAGCCGCGCGCATTGTCCACCGGCCCGCCGCTGCACAGCCGGATGGTGCGCGCCGGGGGCACCGGGGCGACATCGAGCTGGCGCAGCAGGTCCTCGAAGCTGGGCTGGGCCAGCGGGCGGTTGATCACGATGCCCATCGCGCCCTCGGCGGTATGGGCGCACACATAGATCACGCTATGGACGAAGCGCGGATCGTCCAGGCTGGGCATGGCGATCAGCACCTGGCCGGCCAGCGAGGTCTCGTCCGGCCCCGCGGCGGGCGGATGGATCATCGCCGGGCCGGCGGGGGCCTCGGGGGCGAGCGTGTCGGGGAGCGGCTTGCGTGTCATGGTCCCTATCTTGGCGGTGCGGTGCCGCGGTGCAAGCGCCCGTTTCGCGCCCCGGTCGTGACAGCGTGTTCATCTGCGGCTAGGACTCACCCGATCGCGGGCGGATCGGCCGCCCGGCTGAACCCGAGGAAGCGAATCGCGATGACGATTAAGGTAGGCGACACCATTCCGTCGATGAAGCTGATGCAGGGCACCGCCGACGGCCCCAAGGAGATCGCGACCGACGATATCTTCAAGGGCAAGAAGGTCGTGCTGTTCGCCGTCCCCGGCGCCTTCACTCCCACCTGCAGCGCCAAGCACCTGCCCGGCTTCGTGCAGAACCTGGACGCGCTGAAGGCCAAGGGCGTGGACAGCCTGGTCTGCCTTGCCGTCAACGACGCCTTCGTCATGGGCGCCTGGGGCCGCGACCAGGGCGTGGGCGACGGCATCATCATGCTGGCCGACGGCTCGGCCGCCTTCACCAAGGCGCTGGGGCTGGAGCTGGACCTGATCCCGCGCGGCATGGGCGTGCGCAGCCAGCGTTTCGCGCTGGTGGCGCAGGACGGCAAGGTGACCCACCTGGCCGTGGAAGCCCCCGGCGGCTTCGAGGTCAGCCGCGCCGAAGCGATCCTGGCCGCGCTGTAATCCCCAGCAGACCGCACCGGTGAACCGACCGAACCGGCGATGACCCGGCCGCGCTGGCTGGTGGTGGGGGCGCTGGGCTGTGCCCAGATCCTCGCCTGGGGCGCCTCGTACTATCTCATCGCCGTGCTGGCCAAACCGATCGGCGACCAGACCGGCTGGCCGCTCGGCTGGATCATCGGCGGCCTGTCCGGCAGCTTCCTGGTTTCCGGGCTGGTCTCGCCGCGCGTCGGCGGGCTGATCGACCGACTCGGCGGCCGGCCGGTGCTGGCCAGCAGCGCGGTGCTGCTTGCCATCGGGCTGGCGCTGCTGGCGGTGGCGCCGAACATACCGATGTATGTGTTCGCCTGGGCCGTCATGGGCGTCGGCATGGGGGCCGGGCTGTACGACCCGGCCTTCGCCACGCTGGGGCGGCTGTACGGCGAGCAGGCGCGCAGCGCGATCACCATGACCACGCTCTATGGCGGCTTCGCCAGCACCGTTTGCTGGCCGCTCAGCGCCTTGCTGGTGGAGCAGGTGGGCTGGCGCGGCGCCTGCCTCGCCTATGCCGGCATCATGCTGGCGGTGGTGCTGCCGCTCTACTGGTTCGGCCTGCCGAAGGAGCCGGCCACCGCCCCCCCGCCCCGCGCCGCCGGCCGGGCCGGACAGGTGGTGCTGACGCCGCGGCTGCGGCTGGCGTTCTGGATGCTGGCGCTGAACCTCACCCTCGCCTCGGTGGTGATGACGGTGGTCAGCGTGCATCTGCTGACCCTGTTGCAGACGCGCGGGATCGAACTGGCCGCGGCGGTCGGGCTGGGCGCGCTGATCGGCCCGGCGCAGGTGGGTGCGCGGGTGGTGGAGATGCTGATCGGCCGCAACCGCCACCCGGTCTGGACGCTGCTGGCCTCCACCCTCCTGGCCGCCGCCGGGCTGGGGCTGATCTTCGGCGACCCGGCGATGGTGGCGGTGGGGCTGGTGCTGTACGGCTCCGGCAGCGGCATCCGCTCGATCGCCCGCGGCACCGTGCCGCTGGCGCTGTTCGGGCGCGAGGGCTACGCCACGCTGATGGGCCGGCTGGCGATGCCGACCCTGATCGCCCAGGCCGCCGCCCCCTCCGCCGGGGCGTGGCTGCTGGAGGCGCTGGGCGCCAATGCCATGCTGCTGGTGCTGGTGGCCGGCGCGGTGCTGAACATTGCCACCTCCCTGCCGCTGCTGGGCTACGCGCGCGAGCGGTGACGGGCGGCGCCGCGCTCGTACCAGGCGCGGCTGCGCATCACGATCGCCACCACCGACAGCATCACCGGCACCTCCACCAGCACCCCCACCACCGTGGCCAGCGCCGCGCCGGACTGGAAGCCGAACAGGCTGATCGCGGCGGCCACCGCCAGCTCGAAGAAATTGCTCGCCCCGATCAGCGCCGACGGCCCGGCCACGCTGTGCGCGCTGCCGCATTGGCGGTTGGCGAGATAGGCGATGCCGGCGTTCAGGTACACCTGGATAATGATCGGCACCGCCAGCATCAGGATCACCAGCGGCTGCGCCAGGATCTGCCCGCCCTGGAAGCCGAACAGCAGCACCAGCGTGGCCAGCAGCGCGCACAGCGACACCGGATGCAGCGCCGCCAGCATGCCGTCCAGCGTGCCGCGCGCCAGCAGCACCCGGCGCCAGAGCTGGGCGGCGATCACCGGCACCACGATATACAGCACCACGGACAGCAGAAGCGTGTTCCAAGGCACTGTTATCGCTGACAATCCCAGCAGCAGCCCGACGATCGGCGCGAACGCGACCACCATGATGGCGTCGTTCAGCGCCACCTGGCTGAGGGTGAAATTCGGCTCGCCGTTGGTCAGGCCGGACCAGACGAACACCATCGCCGTGCAGGGCGCGGCGGCGAGCAGGATCAGGCCGGCGATGTAGCTGTCGATCTGCCCGGCCGGCAGATAGGGGCGGAACAGGAAGCCTATGAAAAGCCAGCCCAAAAGCGCCATCGAGAACGGCTTGACCAGCCAGTTCACCCCCACCGTCACGGCGATGCCGCGCCAGTGCCGGGCCACCTGGCCGATGGCGCCGAAATCCACCCGCAGCAGCATCGGCACGATCATCAGCCAGATCAGCACCGCCACCGGCAGGTTGACCTGGGCCAGGTTCAACTCGCCCAGCAGGTGGAAGGGGGCGGGTACCATCGTACCCAAACCGATGCCGGCGACGATGCACAACGCCACCCAGAGGGTCAGATAGCGCTCGAAAAAGCCGATTCCAGGGGCGGATTCTGTCACCTTGGCACTCGAAAACAGGGGTTTCTGGGGAGGCGAGGGGGCATTTTCCGAGGGCTGGGACCCCCGGGAATCGGCGCATGGTTATGCATCATCACTATTCGAGATCGAACTACACCGCCACCGGCCGCGCCGCCCGCATCGGTAGCAGGAAGGTCAGCGCGAGGCACCCCAGCAGCATTGCCGCCGATCCCCACAGGCAGGCCACCAGCCCGCCGTGCTGCGCCAGCAGCCCGGACAGCACGATGCCCAGCAGCCGTCCGCCGGCATTGGCGGCGTAGTAGAAGCCGACATCCTCGGCCGCCTTCTCGCTGCCGGCATAGGCCAGGATCAAGTAGGAATGCAGCGAGGAAATCACCGCGAAGCCCACCCCGAACACCCCCAGCCCCAGCACCGCCACCACATCCGCCCGCGCCGCCCCCGGCAGCAGCAGGGCGATGGCGGCGGGGATGGCCGCCAGGGCCAGGCCCCAGATGCGCGCGGCCGGCACCTCGCGCGACAGGCCGTCGGCGCTGCGGGCCACCAGCAGCGGAGCCGCGGCCTGCACCGCGCCGTAGCCGATGGTCCACAGCGCCAGGAAGCCGGCCACCTGCATGTAGCGCCAGCCCTGGCCATACAGGAACACCGGCAGGCCCACCACGAACCACACGTCGCGCGCGCCGAACATGAACACGCGGGCGGCGGCCAGCAGGTTCACGCCGCGCGACTTGGCGAACAGCTCGCGGAAACTGCGGGAGGATCTTGCCTTGCCCAGGCTGCGCGGCAGGCCCGTCAGCACGCCCGCCAGCACCACCAGCAGCAATACGGCCAGCAGCCACAGCGCGCCGCGAAACCCGGCATGGTCCAGCAGCAGCCCGCCGACGAAGAAGCCCACGCCCTTGGTGGCGTTCTTGGAGCCGGTGAACCAGGCGACCCAGCGGAACAACTGCCCCGCGCCCTGCTGCGCGCTGGCCTTGATGGCCGATTTGGCGGCGGTTTTCGTGAGGTCCTTGGCCACCCCGGCCACACCCTGGGCGGCGACCACCCAGGCCACCGAGAGCCCGGCACTCCAGGCCGGGTTCAGCGCCGAGAGCATCAGCAGGCCGCCGATCTGCAGCACCAGGCCGATGGCCAGCATGCGCGGAATGCCGAAGCGCAGGGCCAGCCAGCCGCCGCCGAGATTGGCGAAGATGCCGGCTGTCTCGTAGAGCAGGAACAGCAGCGCCAGGGTGAAGGGCGTGTAGCCCAGGGCGTAGAAATGCAGCAGCACCAGCATGCGCAAGGCGCCGTCGGTAAGGGTGAAGCCCCAGTAGCTGGCGGTGACGATGGCGTAATTGCGCATGATGATTGAACCCTAGGCGGGCAAGGCCGGGGCTTCGCCTTCCTTGCCGATGACGATATTGGCCAGGTCCACCATCCGACACGCATAGCCCATCTCGTTGTCGTACCAGGCATAGAGCTTGAGCAGCGTGCCATCGGTGACCAGCGTGCTCGGCGCGTCCAGGATGGCGCTGCGGGTGTCGTTGGCGTAGTCGGCCGAGACCAGAGGCCGTTCCTCGTAGCCGAGGATGCCGGCGAGCGGGCCTTCGGCGGCGGCGCGGAACAGGGCGTTGATGTCGCCGGCGCTGGTGGGGCGAGCGAGTTCGAACACGCAATCGGTCAGCGAGGCGTTCAGCACCGGCGCGCGCACGGCATGGCCGTCCAGCTTGCCCTTCAACTCGGGGTAGATCAGCGCGATCGCCGTGGCGCTGCCGGTGGTGGTGGGCGACAGCGAGAGCATGGCCGAGCGGGCGCGGCGCAGGTCGCGGTGCGGCGCGTCCACCACCACGTTGGTGTTGGTGGGGTCGTGGATGGTGGTGATCTGGCCGTGGCGGATGCCGATCGCCTCGTGGACCACCTTCACCAGCGGGGCCAGGCAGTTGGTGGTGCAGGAGGCCGCCGTCAGCAGGCGGTGGGCGGCGGGGTTGTAGAGATGGTCGTTGACGCCGACCACGATGTTCAGCGCGTCCGCATGCTTCACCGGCGCGGCGACGATGACGCGGCGGACGCCCTGGGCGAAATATCCCGCCAGCGCCGCCGGGGTGAGGAACCTGCCGGTGCATTCCAGCACGATGTCGCAGCCGAGATCGCCCCAGGGGATGGCGGCGAGGTCGGCCTCGGCGGTGAAGCCGATGTGGGCGCCGCCGACCGTGATGGCGTCGGGTTCGGCCGTGATGGGGGTGCGCCAGCGGCCGTGGATGCTGTCGAATTCCAGCAGGTGGGCGGTGGCGGCCGCGCCGCCCTTCAACTCGTTGACGTGGGCGATGTCGAGCCGGTTGGCGGCGCGGGGGTCGTCGGCCTCGCGGCGCACGCCGCCCAGGGCCGCGCGCAGGGCGAGGCGACCGATGCGGCCCATGCCGTTGATGCCGATGCGCATGCTCAGCGGGCCTTCGCGAACGGGCCGGCGCCGATCTCGTCGAGGCGGGCATGGATGGCGAGACGGTCGAGCGAGGCGAAGGGCAGGCTGGTGAAGATGTCGATGCGGCGGCGCAGGCTGGCGTACAGCTCGTTGAGCAGGGTGGCGCGCTCGGCGGCGGTGCCGCTGAACTTCGCCGGGTCGGGCAGGGGCCAGGCGGCGGTGAGGGCGGCTGCGCCGAAATCGGGGCAGGCCTGGCCATCGAGCACGTCGCACAGGGCGATCACGAAATCCATGCGCGGGGCGTCCGGTCCGGCGAAGCGGTCCCAGGATTTGCTGTGCAGGCCGGCAATGTCGTGGCCGAGGGCGGCGAGTTTCTCCAGCAGCTCGGGCATCGGTGCGGCGGCCGGCTCGGAGCCGGCGGAGAAGGCGCGGAAGCGGCCGGCGCCCTGTTTGGCCAGGATGGCCTCCGCCATGATCGAGCGGGCCGAGTTGCGGGTGCAGAGAAACAGCACGTTGAAGGCGGGGGTCATGGCCGGTGGCTCCTCGGGCGGGAACAGGCGGGCGAGGTCGCCGCACCGCTCCGGCTCGCCGCCGCAGCAGGATTCGGCGAGGAAGGCGAACAGGCCGCGCAGGGCGAAGACCCGGGCGGCATAGACGATCTGGCGGCCCTGGCGGGTGGCCTGGATCAGCCCGGCACGCTCCAGCGCGGCGAGGTGGAACGAGGCGGTGGAGGCGGGCAGGCCAAGCCGGGCGGCGATCTCGCCGGCGGGCAGGCCGGTGGGGCCGCGGGCGATGAGCAGGCGCAGCAGGTCGAGCCGGGATTCCTGGGCCAGGGCGGCAAAGAGGGGGGCGGCTTCGTTTGATTCCATGTTTCCAGTTTTATGGAAATGTTGGGTGTGCGTCAAGGGAGGAGGGGAGAAGGGAGGAGGTAAGGGGCAGGGGAGGAAGGGAAGGGTTCTTTTTTGAAAAAAGAACCAAAAAACTTTATTCGCTGGAGTTCTCCGCGGAGGACTCCAGCGAATAAAGCTTTTTGCTTCTTTTTGTTCACAAAAAGAAGGCTTTCTGCCTTCCGAGCCTTGGCGCCCGCTCCCCGGGTCCAGGCCGATGCGGCGAACCGCATCGGCCGGGACCAGGCTTGGGTTTCGGGGCGGGCCGGCTATGTCAGCCGTTGGCGACTTTGCGCATCGGCTCGGCGGCCGGGGTCTCGGTCTTTTTCGTCTCGGCGGCGGCTTCGCCCATGATGCCGCGCAGGTCGCGCAGGAAGGCGGTGCCCTTCAGGGTGCGCTGCACCAGCACGCTGCGGCGGTCCATCGGGTCCACCTTGCGGCGGGCGAGGTCGAGTTCGCCGAGCCGGTCCAGCGCGCGGGTGATGGCGGGCTTGGAGACGTTGAGCTCGGCGGCGAGGCCGCGCACGGTGTGAGCGCCGTCCTGCAGGTAGCAGGTGAGGAACACGCCGAGCTGGCGGGCCGACAGGTCCGGGCCGTCGCGCCGCACCAGGGCGACGACGGTATCGCGTAGGATTCCGACCAGGTGCTCGGTCGAGGGGTTGGTTGCCATCGGGTTGGTCCTTTTCTGCATCACGGCGAATGCCGCATGGTCGTGCCGCCCCGGCCCGGCCGGGGCCGGTCGGCTAGCCCGCGAGCCGGCTTTCCACCGCGGCGCAGACGGCTCGCATTGCCTGTGCCTCGCCTCCTTCGGGACGGCCCGGACGTGTGGAATCGTTCCAGGCATACAGGTCCAGGTGCACCCAAGGGGTGCCCGGGGCCAGGAAGCGGCGCATGAACAGCGCCGCCACCACCGCGCCCGCGAAGGGGCGGGCGGAGATGTTGTTGAGGTCGGCCACCGGGCTGTCGAGCCAGGGGTCGTAGCCGTCCCACAGCGGCAGGCGCCATACCGGGTCGGCCACGGTGGCGCCGGCGCGGGCGATCGCCTCGGCCCAGCCGTCATCGGTGGCGAACAGGGCCGGCAGGTCCGGCCCGACGGCGACGCGCGCCGCGCCGGTGAGGGTGGCGCAGTTCAGCAGCAAGGTGGGCGCCTCGTCGGACGCCTCGGCCAGCAGGTCGCACAGTACCAGCCGGCCCTCGGCGTCGGTATTGCCGACCTCGACGGTCAGGCCGCGGCGGGTGCGGATGATGTCGCCCGGGCGCATGGCGTGGCCGGAGACCGAGTTCTCCACGCAGCCGATGCGCACCGCCAGGCGGATCGGCAGGTCGGCCTCCATCAGGATGCGGGCGATGCCCAGGATGGTGGCCGCACCCCCCATGTCCTTCTTCATGCGCAGCATGCCGGCGGCGGGCTTGAGGTCGTAGCCGCCGGTGTCGAAGCAGACGCCCTTGCCGCACAGCGACACCAGCGGCGCGTCGGCGGCGGCGGTGCTGCCCTTCCAGGTGAAGGCGGCGACCACCGGCTTGCGCGCGGAGCCGGCGCCGACGGCGGCGATGGTGGGGTAGGCGGTATCCAGCGCCGGGCCGTCGGTGCGGGTCCAGGCGGCGCCGTTGGCGGTGGCGAGCTGGATGGCGACATCGGCCAGCTCGGCCGGGCCGAGCAGGTTGGCGGGGGCGTTGATGAGGTCGCGCACCATCCAGGCGGCGCGGGCCTGCGACAGGGCGCGGGCGGTGCCGCCGCCCGGCAGCGGCGGCGCCAGCAGGGTGGCCGGGGCGCGCTTGGCGGCCTTGAACGCGCCGTAGCGGTAGGCGCCGAGGCAGAAGCCCAGCACGGCGGCCTGCTGGTCGAAATCGCCGGCTTCCAGGTACCACGGGCCTTCCGGCAGGCGCATCGGCAGGCTGCCGAAGGCGTGCGGCGTGCGGTCGGCGCCCAGGCCCAGCACCGCGCCGTCCAGCCCGCCCATGCCGGGCAGCAGGATGAGTTCGTCGGCGCGGGCGGTGAAGCCGGCGGCGCGCAGGAAGCGGGCCTGCTCGTCGGGCAGGCCGGCCAGGAAGGCGGCCAGGCCCTCGGGGCGCACGGCGTGCACCGGCCGCGCGAGCGGGTCGCGGGGCGTGTCGGATTCGGCGATGCAAGGCAGCGACTGGTCGATCATTCGGCTCTCCGTCGGCTTGGTTGCGTGTCCACTGCTGGACCGGTCCGCCCCGACTCGCGACGTCATGTTACGGCACGTGACATTCCGCCGTCGCAAATACAACCTCGTTTCGGGATCGCCAACCCGTTCCTACAGCAATTTAATCACCTATGACAAAATGTGACACAATACAACAAGGGCTTGACGAAACTGCATCAGTAGGATTGCGGCTTCATCAAGCAGATACATGAGCGATCTGACCCGCGCGGCGGCATGGCGGCGCTGATTGATTGCAGGCAAAGGTAAACGTTTCGTACACGCACGCCGTTATGACGGCGCGGGTCATCGGCGAAGGGCCGGGGCGACAGAATGTTGCCCGGCGCGTCGGCGGTTCGCCGGGCGGCACCCCGGATGGGGGCACCGCCCGGCGGCAGGGTCAGGCCAGGCCGGCGACCAGGCTGCGCTCGATACGGCGGGCGAAGGCGGCGGGGTCTTTCGGCAGGTCGCCATCCTGGATACGGGCGAGGTCGAGCAGCATCGCGGCTTCCTCGGCGAGAGCGCCGCCTGCCGCCGCAGCACGGGCGGCAAGGGCGGCGACCAGGGGGTGGCGGGGGTTCAGCTCCAGGATCGGCGCCGCCGGGAAGCCGGCGCGCCCGGCGCGGCGCAGCAGGCGCTGCATCTGCAGGTCCGGCCCGGATTCGCTGGCGGCCAGCACCACGGCGCTGTCCACCAGCCGGTCGGTGGCGCGCACCTCGCCCACCGCGTCGCCAAGGGCGGACTTGATGGCGGCGGCCAGGGCGGTGATGTCGGCGGCCTCGGCCTGCTCGCCCTCGGCGGCGAGCTTCGACAGGTCGGCCGCCCCCTGGGTGACGCTGCGGATCGGCTTGCCGTCGAACTCGGTCATGCGGTCGGGCCAGAAGGCGTCGATCGAGTCGGCCAGCAGCAGCACCTCCACGCCGCGGGCGCGGAAGCCTTCGAGCTGGGCGGAGCCGGCCATGGTGTCGATGTTGTCGCCGGCCAGGAAGTAGATCGCCTCCTGGCCGTCCTTCATGCGCGCCACGTAGTCGGGCAGGCTGGTCAGGCCCTCCTGGGTGGTGGAGCGGAAGCGCAGCAGGGGGGCGAGGTCCTTGCGGTGCTCGCTGTCCTCCCAAACGCCTTCCTTGAGGATGGGGCCAAAATTCTCCCAGATGCGGTTATAGGCCTCGGCGTCCTTGGCCTGGGCCTTCAGCTCGGTCAGCACGCGGTTGGTGACGGCCTTGCGGATGCGCGCCAGGACGGGGGTGGATTGCAGCATCTCGCGCGAGACGTTGAGCGGCAGGTCCTCGGTGTCCACCACGCCCTGCACGAAGCGCAGCCAGGGCGGCAGCAGCTCGGCCTGGTCGGTGATGAACATGCGGCGGACATGCAGGCGCACCTTGCTGGTACGCTCCTGCTCGGCCAGCGGCTCGAACGGGCGCATGCCGGGGAGGAACAGCAGGGCGTGGAATTCCATGGTGCCCTCGGCGCGCCAGTGCAGCGTGGCGGCCGGGCTGTCGAACATGTTGCCGAGATGGCGGTAGAACGCGGTGGCCTGCTCCTCGGAGACCTCGGATTTCGGCTTGCGCCACAGGGCGGTGCCCTCGTTGGCGGGCTCGTCGCGGCCATCGCGGGCGATGGTGATGGGGATGGTGATGTGGTCCGCCCATTTGCGCACCACGGCTTCCAGGCGCACCGGGTCGAGGTATTCCTCGGCGTCGGGCTTCAGGTGCAGCACGATCTCGCTGCCGGCGGCCTCCTTCTCGGCGGGGGCGAGGGTGAACTCGCCGCGGCCGTCGCTGGCCCAGGTCCAGGCCTCGTCGGTGCCGGCGCGGCGGCTGGTGACCTCCACGCGGTCGGCGACCATGAAGGCGGAATAGAAGCCGACGCCGAACTGGCCGATCAGGCTCGGGCGTTCCTCCGGCTTCGCGGCGTCCAGCGTGGCGCCGAAGGCGCGGGTGCCGGAGCGGGCGATGGTGCCGAGATTGCCGATCAGCTCCTCGCGCGTCATGCCGATGCCGTCATCGGCGATGGTGAGGGTGCGGGCGGGCTTGTCGGGGACGATGCGCAGCTTCGCGCCCTCGGGCGGCGCCAGGCCGGGGTGGGTCAGGCTCTCGAAGCGGCGGCGGTCGGTGGCGTCGGCGGCGTTGGCCACCAGCTCGCGCAGGAAGATCTCGCGCTCGGAGTAGAGCGAGTGCACCACGAGGTCGAGCAGGCGGCCGACCTCAGCGCCAAAGCCGTGATGCTCAATCCGGTCACCGGTCGTCGTTTCGGTCATCAATCGGTCCTCCTTGTGGGCCGCCATATGCGCCGGGATCGGAGCGATTTCAACAATGCCGCCGGCGCGGTTCGCGTTTCCCTTGCATTTTGCATCGCAGCATCCAACCATAAGGGTATGCCGGGGTACGACTCGCCCGCGTTCGCGCCTAGGGTGAAAGCCGTGTTGGGTCCCACCAACACCGGCAAGACCCATCTGGCGATGGAACGCCTGCTGGCCCATTCGTCGGGCATCATCGGCTTTCCGCTGCGCCTGCTGGCGCGCGAGAATTACGACCGCATGGTGGCGCGCAAGGGGGCGAAGAACGTCGCCCTGATCACCGGCGAGGAGAAGATCGTGCCGCCGGGGGCGCGCTGGTATTCCTGCACCGTCGAGGCGATGCCGCTGGACCATTCGGGCGGGGGCCGGGCGGCCGAGTTCGTGGCGGTGGACGAGATCCAGCTCTGCGCCGACCCCGACCGCGGCCACGTGTTCACCGAGCGGCTGCTGCATGCGCGCGGGCTGGTGGAGACGATGTTCCTCGGCGCGGAGACCATCCGGCCGCTGCTGCAGCGGTTGATCCCGAACGTGCAGGTGGAGACGCGGCCGCGGCTGTCGCAGCTGGTGCATGCGGGGACGGCCAAGCTGACCCGGCTGCCGCCGCGCAGCGCCGTGGTCGCCTTCAGCGCCGCCGAGGTCTATGCCATCGCCGAGCAGATCCGCCGGCGCCGTGGTGGTTGCGCGGTGGTGATGGGGCGGCTCAGCCCTCGCACCCGCAACGCCCAGGTGGCGCTGTACCAGGAGAAGGAGGTCGATTTCCTGGTGGCGACGGACGCCATCGGCATGGGGCTGAACATGGATGTGGACCATGTGGCCTTCGCCCGCCTGTCCAAGTTCGACGGCCACCGCCCGCGCGGGCTGCTGCCGCCGGAGGTGGCGCAGATCGCCGGCCGCGCCGGGCGGGGCATGCGCGACGGCACCTTCGGCTCCACCGCCGACTGCCCGCCGCTGGACGACGAGCTGGTGCGCGCGGTGGAGGGCCATAGTTTCGAGCCGCTGAGCCAGCTGGTGTGGCGCAACGCGGCGCTGGATTTCACCCATGTCGATGCGCTGCTGGCCACGCTGCAGGCGGCGCCGCCCCGCCCCGGCCTGGTGCGGGGCAACGACGCCACCGACCTGGAAACCCTTGCCGCCCTGGCGCGCGACCCGGATGTCCGCGCCCTCGCCCAGGGCCGCCGGCGGGTGCGGCTGCTGTGGGAGGTCTGCCAGATCCCGGATTTCCGCAAGCTGGCCGACGAGACCCATAACCGGCTGTGCACCCGCATCTTCGGCCACCTGGTGCGCGACGGCCAGGTGCCGGCGGACTGGCTGGCCGCCCAGATCGCCGGCATCTCGCGCGCCGACGGCGATATCGACACGCTGATGCAGCGGCTGTCCGGCGTGCGGGTGTGGTCCTACATCGCCGCGCGCGGCGACTGGGTGGCCGACTCGCCGCACTGGCAGGGCCGCGCCCGCGAGGTGGAGGACCTGCTGTCCGACGCGCTGCATGAGCGCCTGACCGCCCGCTTCGTCGACCGCCGCGCGGCGATGCTGATGCGCCGGCTGGATGGCGGCGACAGCACGGCGCTGCTCTCCGCCGTGACCCGGCGCGGCGAGGTGGTGGTGGAGGGCCACGCGGTCGGCCATGTCGAGGGCTTCGCCTTCGTCCCCGACCCGCTGACCGGCGGCGAGGAGCGCAAGCTGGTGCTGCGCGCCGCCCGCCGTGCCCTGCGCGAGGAGATGCCGCGCCGGGTGGCGGCGCTGGAGGCCGCCGGCGATGCCGCGTTCACGCTGGCGGCGGTGCCGCAGGCGGTGCTGGGGGTGGCGTGGGACGGCGTGCCGGTGGCGCGGCTGCGCCCCGGGGCCACCGCGCTGCGGCCGCTGGTGGAGGTGGCCGACAGCGAGTTCCTGGACGGCAGCCAGCGCGAGCGGCTGCGCCAGCGGCTGCAACCCTTCGTGGATGACCGGCTGGCCGCGCTGCTGGCGCCGCTGTTCGCCCTGGCCGCCGCCGCCGCGCGGGAGCCGGCGCTGCGCGGCCCGGTGCATCTGCTGGCCGAGGGGCTGGGCGTGGCGGTGCTGGACACCGAGGCGATGGCGCCGGCGTTGCGGGCGCGGCTGAAGGCGCTGGGGGTGCGCGCCGGGCGGCATGGGCTGTTCGTGCCGGCATTGCTGAAGCCCCGCGCGGCGGCGCTGCGGGCGGCGCTGCTGGTGCTGCGCGACGGCGGGCCGATGCCGGCGCTGCCGCCGCCCGGCGCGGTCTCGCTGCCGCCGCCGGACGACTGGCCGGAGGGGTTCGCCGCCGCCCTGGGCTGGGTCGCCGCCGGGCCGGTGCTGCTGCGGCTGGATGTGGCCGAGCAGGTGGCCGCCGAGCTGGAATGGGCCAGCCGCCGCCGCCCGGTGCCGGTGCCGGCGGGGCTGGCCTCGCGGCTGTCGGTGAAGGCGGAGGTGCTGCCGGCGGTGCTGCGCCGGCTTGGCTTCCGGCTGTTCCCGGCCGCGCCGCTGCCGGATGGGCAGTTCGGCCCGCCGGCCCCGGCGATGCTGACGCAGCTGCGCCGCCGGCCGGAGCCGACCGAGGTCCGGCCGCTGCCGCGCGCCGCCGGCAGCGGGCCGTTCGCCGCCCTGGCCGTGCTGCGCGGCCGCTAGATGGACCCCATCGTGCCCTGGCAGCGGCTGGACAAATGGCTGTGGTGCGCCCGCTTCCTGCGCGGCCGCGACGACTGCGCCCGGCTGATCGAGGCCGGCGGCCTGCGGCTGAACCGCCAGCCCACCGACAAGCCGCACGCCAGGCTGCGCGTCGGCGACGTGCTCACCATCGGGCTGCGCGCCGAGGTGCGGGTGGTGGAGGTGCTGGCGCTGGCCGACCGGCGCGGCCCGGCGCGCGAGGCGCAGGCCCTGTACCGGGTGATCCCGCCGCCCGCAGCCGACGCCGGATGCAATGCCGCACTGCACACGCTCCCTTGCGGGGGCAGCGAAACGACGGCATACCGCGAGCCCTGAGGCCCCCTTCCGCCCGCATGGGCACGACCAGGAGTGCGCGATGACCTACGTGGTCACCGAGAACTGCATCAAGTGCAAGTACATGGATTGCGTGGAGGTGTGTCCGGTGGACTGCTTCTATGTCGGCGAGAACATGCTGGTGATCCATCCGGACGAATGCATCGATTGCGGCGTGTGCGAGCCGGAATGCCCCGCCGAGGCGATCGTGCCGGACAGCGACGACCGCGCCGCCGCCTGGGCCGAGCAGAACCGGGTCTATGCGACGCAATGGCCGAACATCACCCGCAAGGGCGAGGCCCCGGCCGATGCCGACGACTGGAAGGACAAGCCCGGCAAGGCCGAGCTGTTCTCCCCCGAGCCGGGCACGCCCTGAGCCCCGCGCCCGCTTCGCCCTGAAACGGCCGAAGCAAACGGCCCTGGCGGCGAAACCGTCCGCCAGGCCGCCAAGAATCATGCCGATTGCGCCGCCGTGCCCGATGACGTGGCCCGGTTTTTGTGTTACACGTCAAGGACGGGTGCGGGCACGACGCCGCGAGGCGTGGCGAACCCGCCGCCTGATCCGTTAACGACGTGCGCGTTTGCGCTGGTGCGACGGCCGGGGTTCGGTCGTCCCGGGCGTTGGCGCGGCACTGGCACGACGAGGTATCGATGAAAACGCCCGGCGCAGCAATGGTGACGGAGCGAACCCCCAAGGCCGCGGCCGCCGAGACCAGCCGGCCCGCCGCGGAAAAGTCGACCGGCAAGGCCAAGACCGCCGCGCCGCCCACCCCGGCACCCGCGCCGGGTATGACAAAGCCAGGCCCGACCAAGCCCGACACGGCGAAACCGGGCACGGCGAAACCGAGCACGGCGAAACCGAGCACGGCGGCGGCGGCCGATGCCGCCGCCAAGGCCAAGGCGCCCAAGGCGTCGCCACCCAAGCCAGCGGCCCCGGCGCCCGCGCCAGCCGTTTCCCCGACGACCGCCAAAACGGTCGCCCAGCCCGCGGTTCCGGCAACGCCGGCCGCCAAGACATCTGAGGCCATCACGTTGAATCCCACTCTCGCGGAGGCCGCCGTGCCGACCGCAACGCCGTCCGAAGCCGCCACCCCGGCAGCCGCGCCCGCCGCCCCCGTCTCCGCCGCTACCCCTGCCCCCGCAGCGCGGCCCGCCGAGCCGCGCCTGTCGGTGCCGCAAGGCCCGAACGGCCGTCCGGTGGCGATCTCGCGCGCCTCCAACAAGGACGAGTCCTTCTCGGAGGGGGATTTCGTCGTCTACCCGACGCACGGCGTCGGCAAGGTGGAGAAGATCGCCAGCGAGGACATCGCCGGGCACAAGCTGGAACTGATCCACATCACCTTCGAGGAGAACCGGATGACCCTGCGCGTGCCGGTCGCCAAGGCGCGCAGCGCCGGGCTGCGCCGGCTGTCCACGCGCAAGATGTTCGACGAGGCGCTGGCCGTGCTGAAGGGCCGCGCGCGCATCAAGCGCACCATGTGGTCGCGCCGGGCGCAGGAATACGAGGCCAAGATCAACTCCGGCGACCCGGTGGCGATCGCCGAGGTGGTGCGCGACCTGCACCGCAACGCCGGCCAGCCGGACCAGAGCTTCAGCGAGCGGCAGATCTACGAGGCCGCGATGGACCGCCTGGCCGCCGAGCTCGGCGCGCTGGACCTGACCGACAAGAACGCCGCCATGGTCAAGCTGGCCGGGCTGCTCAAGACCACCTGAGCCGGCACTCCGGCCGGGGCCGCCGCGCCCCGGCCGCCAGTGCCTCACAGGATCGCGGTTCAGAGGATCGCGCTGTGCACCAGGTTGCTGACCACGTCCAGGCGCAGGCTGTGCCACGGGTCCGGGATGCGGCAATTGGTCAGGTAGGCGAACGAGACCCCCGATTCGGGGTCGCCCCAGCAATACGAGCTGCCGACCCCGCCATGCCCGAACGTCGTCGGCGAGGCGAACGAGCCCAGTCCGCGCACGGTGGGCGTGTGGCCGCGCAGATGCGGGCCCAGGCCGCGATGCATCGGCATGCCCATGTAGGCGTCCACCATGTCGCCGGTCCAGTTGCGGATGGCATAGGCCAGCGTGCGCGGCGCCAGGATGCGTGCCGCCCCCAGCGCGCCGCCGCCCAGCATCATCTGGTACAGCGCCGCCATGCCGCGCGCGGTGGCATAGCCGCCGGCACCCGGTGAGCCGGCGCGCCGCCAGGCCGGCGTGTTGTTTTCGGCGATCGGCGCCACCCCGGCCTCGGCCGGCGCGTGCATGTCCGCCGCCCGGGCGAAGCAGGACTCCGGCAGGCCGACATGGATGTCGTCGCCCAGGCCGAGCGGGGCGATCACCGCCTCGCGGACGAAGGTGCGGAAATCCTGGCCGGTCAGCGACTCGATCAGCACCGCCAATGTCCAGTGCGCCGACTGGCCGTGGTAATGCAGGCGTGTACCGGGCGTGAATTCCAGGCTGAAGTCGCAAACACTCTCGCGCAACTTGTCGTGATCTTCCCAGGCCGATTGGGGTACTTGCGCATTCGGATAACCGGCGCGATGCGTTATCACCTCCATGATGGTTATATCGCCCTTGCCGTTGCGCGCGAAGGCCGGGATATGATCGGCCACGCGGTCGGTGAAACGGAAGGCTCCGCGCTCGGCCAGCACCCAGCTCGCCGCCGCGGTCACCACCTTGGTGTTGGAATACAGCAGCCACAACGTCTCGGCATCTGCCTCGCGCCCGGCCGTGGCGTGGCCGTAGCTGTTGAAAAACGCCAGTTTTCCGTGCCGGGCGATGGCGATCTGGGCGCCCGGGTAGCGGCCTTCGGCGATATGCGCCCCGATCAGCGCCTCCAGGCGCCCGATCTGCTCGGGGCGCAGCGCCGCGTCGTCAAGATTGCCGGCCGGCAGCGGGAACGGGGTCATGGCGTCCTCCTTTTCGGGGAGTCCAGCATCGGCCGGGCGCGCCGGGCAGGCAAGCCGGAGCGGCCGACGAATCGTTGCCATTTGGGTTTTATAAGTTGAGGTGAAGTTAAATAACGGACATATCACGTGATAAATACAGAACGCGATACATTTCGTGATGAGTACCTAGGCCAACCCGTAGTAAAGCAACGCACATGGACAGCATCAGCAATCATGTCTCCCGCATCACCGGCAGCGACGCCGGGCGCCGCCCGCGCCGCGCGGAACCGGCCGCGCCGCACCTGGTCATCCCGCCGGCCGGCCCCGTCTCCGTTAGCCATGTGGCCGACGCGCTACGCCGGGCGATCGTGACCGGCAGCCTCAAGCCCGCCGCCAGGTTGAGCGAGGCGGCGCTGGAAGCCGAGTTCGGCGCCGGCCGCGACACCGTGCGCGACGCGCTGCTGGCGCTGGAAGGCCGCGGCCTGGTGACGCACGAGCCGCGCCGCGGCTGGCGCGTGCGCGCCCACGACGAGGCCAGCATCCGCCAGGTCTACGCCCTGCGCGGCCTGCTGGAGCGGCACGCCGTGGCTGGGCTGATGGAATCCGAGGCCGACCTGGACGGCCTGATCGCCGCGCTGACGGCCGCCAACACGGCGATGGAGAAGAAGCGCGCGGCCGGTGACGCCGAGGGCTACCTGAAGGCGAACGAGCACTTCCACGCCCTGTTCTTGCGCCACGCCCCGAACGAGCCGCTGCGCCTGGCGATCGAACTGCTGAACGACATGGCCGCCCCGCTGCGCCTCGCCCGGCTGACCGCCGACCTCGCCGGCAGCACCGCCGTGGAGGAGCACGGCGCGATCATCGAGATGCTCGGCGCCGGCGATGTGGATGCCGCGGTCGATGCCATGCACGACCATATCCTGGGCAACGCCGACGCCACGGTGGCCGCCGCGCTGTAGTCTCCCGCCGCTCCCTGGCGTTTCCCGGCGCGGCGGATATCATCGCCGCCAGGAAACCCCACGAACGCCGGAGAGCCCGACCATGGACGCGCCGACCTCCCTGCCCGCCGCCGGGCCGCTGCTCGACGCCCTGCGCGCCGCCGTGGGTGCGGATAGCATCTTCACCGGCGCCGACATGGAGCCGAAACATTTCGGCGACCATGTGGTAATGCAGCCGGACGGCCAGCGCCCGCTGGCGGTAGCCTATCCGCGTGGCACCGCCGATGTTTCGGCCATCCTGCGCGCCTGCCACGCCCATCGCGTGCCGGTGGTGCCGCAGGGCGGGCTGACCGGGCTGGCCGGCGGCGCGACTCCGGTGGATGGCTGCGTCGTGCTGTCGCTGGCCCGCATGCGCGCCATCGAGGAGGTGGACGCCGCCGCCGCCACCATGACGGTGCAGGCCGGCGTGCCGCTGCAGGTGATCCAGGAAGCCGCCGACGAGGCCGGGCTGCTGTTCCCGCTCGATATCGGCAGCCGCGGCTCCTGCCTGATCGGCGGCAACGTCTCCACCAATGCCGGCGGCAACCGGGTGCTGCGCTACGGCATGGCGCGCGAGCTGGTGCTGGGCATCGAGGCGGTGCTGGCCGACGGCACGGTGATGACCAGCCTCAACAAGATGCTGAAGAACAACGCCGGCTACGACCTGAAGCACCTGTTCATCGGCAGCGAGGGCACGCTCGGCGTGGTTACGCGGCTGGTGCTGCGGCTGTTTCCCCGCCCGGAAAGCGTGTGCACCGCGGTGTGCGCGCTGCCGGACTACGCCGCCGTGCTTGACCTGCTCGGCCGCGCCCGAGCCAGGCTGGGCGGCACGCTGGCGGCGTTCGAGGTGATCTGGCCGGAGTTCTACGACCTCGCCACCACCGAGCATGGCTGCCGCGCCCCGGTGCCGCGCGGGCACGGCGTCTATGTGTTGATGGAAAGCCTGGGCACCGATCAGGCGCGCGACACCGAGCAGTTCCAGTCGATGATCGAGGGTGCGCTGGAAGACGGCGTGGTGGAAGACGCGGCCCTGGCCCAGTCGCTGCGCGAAAGCCGCGACATGTGGGGGCTGCGCGACTCGGTGATCCAGTTCCGCCAGACCTTCCACCCGCATGTCGGCTTCGACGTGAGCGTGCCGATCGCCCGCATGCAGGATTTCGTGACCGACTGCCGTGGGCATCTGCTGGCCGCCGACCCGGGCGCGAAATCCCTGTGGTTCGGTCATATCGCCGACAGCAACATCCATATCTGCGTGAAGCAGACCGCCGGCGGACTGACCAAGAAACAGGTGGACGAGATCGTCTACGCCCGCGTGCGCGCCTTCGATGGCTCGGTCTCGGCCGAGCATGGGATCGGGCTGCTGAAGAAGCCCTACCTGCCGTATTCGCGCTCGCCAGTGGAACTGGACATCATGCGGCGGGTGAAGGCGGCGCTTGATCCTGAGGGGATTCTTAATCCGGGGAAGGTATTTTAAGGAAGTCTTCTTTTTGTGAACAAAAAGAAGCAAAAAACTTTGTTCGCTGGGGACCCGGCACTCACCGGGGAGACTCCAGCGAATGAAAGTTTTTTGGTTCTTTTTTTCAAAAAGAACCCTTCCTTTCTTACTGCAACTCCACCGCCACCCGCACCAGCCACGCCCGCACCATCGCCTCCTCCGCCGGAGACAACCCTGCGGACAGGCGCTGATTGACGCTGCCCGCCCGTTCCTTGCAGGCGGCCAGCAGGGCGCGGCCGGATTCGGTCACCCGCAGTTGCAGCACCCGGCCATGCCCTGGATGCGCCGTCTTGGCCACCGCGCCGGCACGCTCCAGGTTGCGGATGATCAGGTTGACCGTCTGCGGCGTGAGCTGCGCCAGCCGCGCCACCTCGGCGCCGGACGCGCCGGGATAGGCTTCCAACATGGTCAGCACCATGAATTGCGGCGGCGTGGCGCCCAGATCGGCCAGCGCCCGCTCGGTGGCCAGCCGCGCCGCCGCCGCCGCCTGGCGCAGCAGATAGGCGATATAGCCCTCGGTGCCGCGCTTGCCCTCGCCGGGACGCGGGACTGCGCTGGGTGCAGAGGTCGGTGGCTTGTCCATGGTATCAGGGCTCTTATAAAGTATCAGTGCACTGATATACCTCTGCACCCTTCGCCCAAGGAGAGCAACCGCCATGACCGACCAGCCGCAGCCCCGCATGGAGGGCAAGGCGTTCTACGCCCTGGTGCCCGACGCCGTCGCCGCCATCCGCGCCCTCTCCGGCGCCGCCCGCGCGCATGGGCTGGACGAGGCGCTGCTGGAACTGGTGAAGCTGCGCGCCTCCCAGCTCAACGGCTGCGCCTTCTGCCTGCAGATGCACACCACCGACGCCCGCCGCATCGGGCTCTCGGAGGCGAAGCTGACCCTGCTGCCGGTCTGGCACGAGGCGCCGGTGTTCACCGTGCGCGAGCGGGCGGCGCTGGCCTGGACCGAGGCGCTGACGCTGATCGCCCAGGGCGGCGTGTCCGACGCCGCCTACGCCACCGCCACCGCCGCCTTTGCACCGCAGGAACTGGCCTACCTGACCACGGCAATCGGGGCGATCAACGTGTGGAACCGCATCGCCGGGGCCTATCATTTCACCCCGCAAGTGCCGGCGGAGGCGCTTGTGGCGGCGTAAATCATGCCGATTCGGCGCATTTTGCACCTGGATTGCAGCCCGAAACCCGGCTCGTTCAGCCGCCGCGCCTCCGCCCTCGTGATGGCGCGGCTCGCGGTGCTGCACCCGGAGGCGGAGGTGCTGCGCCGCGACCTCGGGCTGGCGCCGCCGCCGCATGTGGATGCCGCGTTCGACATGGCGATGCGCATGCCGGCGGAGGCGCGGGGGCCGGCGGACCACGCGGCCCTGGCGCTGTCCGAGGTGCTGATCGGCGAGATCGAGGCGACCGACGCGCTGGTGATCGGCACACCGATGCACAACTACACCGTGCCCTCCTGCCTGAAGGCCTGGCTCGACCATGTGGTGCGGCCGCGCCGCGCCTTCGGGTTCGGGCCGCAGGGGAAGTTCGGGCTGCTGGTCGACCGGCCCGGCTACATCGTGACGGCGGCGGGCGGGGCGCATGGCGGCGCGGGCGAGCAGCCGGATTTCCTGGTGCCGTATCTGCGGGCGATCCTGGCCACGATCGGCATCCGCAGCGTGCGGGTGCTGTCGCTCCAGGGCACCACGCGCGGCGGCGGCGACCCGATGGGCGAGGCGGCAGCCTGGCTGGACGCGGTGCTGCCGCTCACAGATGCGCCAGCCACACATCCAGCACCGCCGCCCGGCCTTCCTGCGTGATCGCGCGCAGGGCGGCGTCCAGCGCCGGCTCCACCTCCTCCGGGCGCCTCACCGTCAGCGCCAGCGCCCCGCCCGCCGCGGCGGCGATGCCGGCGTAGTCGGGGGGCGGGTCGAAGCTCACGCCCAGTTCGTTGCTGCGGCTGGCATGCCCGTCCGGGTGCACCGCCAGCATCGACAGCCGCGGCGATTTCCAGCCGCGGTTGTTGTAGACCACCTGCAGGAACGGCGCGCGATACTGCCGCGCCATCCAGTGCACCGTGGACGGCACGGAGAACATGTAGCTGCCGTCCCCGCCCAGCGCGAACACCTTGGCCTCCGGCCTGGCCAGCTTGGCGCCCAGCGCGGCGCCGCCATTCCAGCCCAGCGAGCCGCCGCCGGAGGTGAACATGCTGCCCGGGCGGGTGGACATCATGTGGTCGATGATCACCGTGTAGTTGGAAATCCCCTCGTTCAGCACGATGGTGTCGGCGTCCGCGCGGGCGCGGATGCAGGCGGTCAGGTATTCCGGCGTGATCACGCCCTCCGGCGGCGCCTCGCGCGCCCGCAGCCGTTCCAGCCGGGCGGCGTGGGCGGCGCGGTGGCGGGCCATGCGGCGCTCCACCGCGTCGGTGTCGATCAGTCCGTCCAGCCGGGCGTTGAGCTGCGCCAGCGCGATGGCGGTGTCGGCGCGGAAGCTGCGCAGCGCGTGGATATACCACAGCGGCATCTGCTGCTTCAGCGGGTCGGTATCGATATGGAATATCCTCGCCCCCGGGCGCGGCCGGCTGACCGCCGAGATCCACGGCACGTCGCTGTCCAGCACCAGCACCACGTCGGCCGCCGCCAGGGCCGGGTTCTGCACCGGCTCGTTCCACTGGCAGCCCTGGTAGAGCGGGTCGTCGGCCGGGAAGTTCATGGTGTTGGGCACCGAGTCCAGCACGCCCATGCCCAGCCGCCGCGCCAGGGTGACAAGCTGCCCCACCGCCTCCGGCCGCCGGCCGAGATAGGAGGTCACCACCAGCGGCTGCTCGGCCGCCAGCAGCGCCTCGGCCAGTTCGTCCACCCCCGCCGGCGGCAGCGCGGCCGGCGCCACCGGGCGCCATTGCGCCAGGTCCAGCGCGACGCGCGGCACCTCCTCCTCCAGCACTTCGCGCGCGGCCATCAGGTAGACCGGGCCTTTCGGGTCGGACCGCGCGAATTGCAGGGCGCGGAACACCATCTGCTTCAGGTTGCGCCCGGTGCGCAACTCGTTGTCGTAGCGCATGTAGCCGCGCACCAGGCCGCGCTGGTCGTGCACGTCCTGGATCCACTGGATGAACTCGTTGCGGCTGCCGCGCAACTCCCCTTCCTGGGTGAACGGCGAGGCGCCGGCGAACACCAGCACCGGCACCCGCCCCTTGGCGGCGTTGTGCACCGCCCCTGCCAGCGCCTGGGTGCCGCATTCCACATGCACCAGCACGCATTGCGCCACGCCCGAGACCAGCGCGTGGCCATGCGCCGCCGACAGCGCCACCATCTCATTCGGGCTGGTGATCACCGCCGGCACCGGCCTGCCGGCGGCGCGCGATTCGGCGATGGCCTCCAGAATGCCCGGATGGTCGCTGCCGAAATTGGCGAAGATGCAGGTGACACCCGCCTCCTGCAACGCCTCCAGTAATGCGGTGCTCGCCGTGTACATGCGCGACCCCCCCTTAAACGAATAAAAGTTTTTTGGTTCTTTTTTTCAAAAAAGAACAAGTCCTCTTTGTTTGAAAACAAAGAAGCAAAAAAACTTTTATTCGTTTGCGGTTCAGTGCCAACTCATCAACCCGACGGCGCGCGCCACCAAGGGTGAGTCCGGGTTGATCAGCTCGGCGGCGATGGTGAAGTGGTTGTGGCCGGGCAGGCTTTCCCAGGTGCCGCCCCATGCCTCGGCGATGCTGCGCGACTGGCGGGTGTATTCCACCCCCTCCGCGCCGCCCACCACCGCATGGATGCGCCCCGCCGGCCGCGGCAGGAACAGCGGCGACAGGCGCCTGGCCTCCGCCTCGTCCAGCCCCAGCGGATCGGCCACCGTGGTGTGCAACAGCGGCGGCAGGTCGAACAGCCCGCTGATCGGCAGCCCCGCCGGCACCATGTCGGCCGGCAGCCCGCGCGCCGCCCAATCAGTGGCCAGCAGCATCGCGGTCAGATGCCCGCCAGCCGAATGCCCGGTGGCCAGCAGCCTGCCGCCGGTGCGGCGATGCAGGAACCCGGCCGCCTGGCGCACCTGCTCCACCAGCTCGGCCATGCTGACCTGCGGGCACAGATCGTAGGACGGCATCGCCACCGCCACCCCATGCGCCAGCAGCCCGCGCGCGAAATGGCTGAACACCGAGCGGTCCAGCCGCTGCCAGTAGCCGCCATGGATGAACAGCGCCACCCTGCCTACCCGCGCGGCGCCCGGCCAGAACACATCCATCGCCTGGCGCGGCGTGGGGCCGTAGGCGAGGCCGAGTTCCGCATGCGGATGGCTCTCGCGAAACGCGGCGGCATCGCGCACCCAGCCAGCCACGATGGCCGGGTATTCCGGCACCTTGGCGCCGTTGTCGTATTCCGCCTGAAGGTTCATCGGTCTGTCAGACCACCCCGGCCGCCCGCAGCGCCGCGATCTCGGCCGTGTCGTACCCGGCCGCCGCCAGCACCTCGTCGTTATGCGCCCCCAGCGCCGGCGCCGCCGTGTCCAGCCGCCCGCCGCCATGCGCCATCTGGAAGCCGCTGCCCATGAAGCTGAGCGGCCCGTACGGCGTGTCCACCGTTTGCAGCACCTCGCGCGCCACCACCTGGCGGTGCGCGATGACCTCCTCCACCCGCCAGATGCTGGCGCAGGGCGCGCCGGCGGGGTTGAGCCGTGCCTCCCACGCCTTGGCGCTGTCGCCGGCCAGCGCCGCCTCGATGATCTCGCGCAGTGCCGGCTCGTTCTCGTTGCGCAGGAACCAGTCGGCGAATCGCGGGTCGTCCAGCGCGTCGGCCCGCCCCAGGGCGGCCATCAGCGCGCGGTATTGCTTCTCGTTGTTGACCGCCAGCAGCAGATATCCGTCGCCGGCGCGGAACAGGTTGGCGGTGGGCTTGCGGCTGACCGCCTGGTTGCCCATCGGCTGCTGCCGGTGCCCGGCCACGGTGAAATCCGCCACCGGCCCGGACAGAAAGGCCAGCGTCGCCTCCAGCATCGACACGTCGATGAACTGGCCCTGCCCGGTATGGGTGCGCTGGAACAGGGCGCTGGACACCGCGAAGGCCGCCGTCATGCCGGTGAGCGTGTCGCACACCGCGAAGCCGGCGCGCAACGGCGCCTCGCCAGGGTGGCCGGTCATCGCCATGATGCCGGACATCGCCTGCAGCTTGCCGTCATAGCCGGCCTCGTTGCGATCCGGCCCGGTCTGGCCGAAGCCGCAGATGGCGCAGTAGATCAGCTTCGGATTCACCAGCGACAGCGCGTCGTGCCCGATGCCCAGCCGGTCCATCACGCCCGGGCGGAAATTCTCCATCACCACGTCCGCGTCGGCGGCCAGGCGCGTGACGATCTCCACCGCCTCCGGCTTCTGCAAATCCAGCGTCAGGCTGCGCTTGTTGCCGTTCAGCGCCATCCACGAGGGCGCCATGCCGCGATCCGCCCATTCGCGCGACAGCGGCGTGCGGCGCATGTCCTCGCCCTCCCGCCGTTCCACCTTGATCACGTCCGCGCCGAGCAGCGCCAGCTGGTAGCTGCCATAGGGTCCGGCCAGCACCTGGGTGAAATCCAGTACGCGCACGCCCTCGAACGGTCGGGTCATGGGGCGTCAGGCCGCCTTGCTGCTGACCGCCTTGGCGGCGAGCTTCTGCCGGTCGAACTCCGCGCGCAGGCGCCCCAGCTCCTCCGCCGGGATGCGTTCCAGGTTGAGGTAGTCGAGCTTCCACGACGCGTCCTCGGCCCAGCGCAGCCGGTTCTGCATGGTGGTGCGCGGGCCCACCGCGGAGTCCAGCAGCGCCAGCGCCTGGTTCAGCGTCTCGGCCTGCGAGGCCACGTCGTGCGGCTTGCCGGCGCCGTTGCCCAGCGGGAAGTCGCTCCACAGGAAGCGCGGCACGGCGGCGTGCTCCACGATGTCCTTGGCGCAGCCCATCACCACGGTGGCGATGCCGTTGGCCTCCAGGTGCCGCGCCACCAGCGAGATGGTCTGGTGGCATACCGGGCAGTTGGGTACCAGCACCGCCGCCTCCACCCCATCCTCGCGGCAGCGCGCCAGGATGGTCGGTGCGTCCTGCTCCACCGTCACCCGGTGGCTGCGGTTGGTCGGCGCCCCGAACATGCGTGGCGCCAGCGCGCCGATGCGGCCCTCGGCGGCGGCGCGGCGCAGTTGCGCGTGCGGAAACCAGGTGCCGCTGTCGGTGGCGGTGGTGTTCTTGCGGTCGTAGCCGATATGGGAGATCCGCATGTCGTGCTCGGCCGCGCTGTCGAAATCCAGCACGTCGAAATACTTGGCCGCGCCGTTATAGGCGGCGCCCGGCCCCTGGTCGCCCTTGCCCGGCTGGAATGGCGCGGCGGTGGAGATCAGCGCCACCCGCGCCTGGGCCACCGGCCTGGCCAGCCTGTGGAACGGCGCATCGATGTAATGCGCCCAGCGGTACGGCGTGGTGTAGCCGATCGCCTTGTAGTACTCGCGCGTGCGCAGCATGTACGGAATCGCCGAATCATAGTCCGGGGCGAAGCCCAGAGCGGCGTCCAGATCATCGAGCATGCGTTTTCTCCCGTTTGGCGCCGGAACGGTAGGAGTGGCGGGGGCGGGGGTCAAGCAAGGACAGGGAAGCCTTCTTTTTGTGAACAAAAAGAAGCAAAAAAACTTTATCCACTGGAGTCCGGACGGAGATACCGAGCAACATCAAACGGATGGAAGTTTTTTGGTTCTTTTTTTCAAAAAAGAACCGCTTCCTACCCCTGAAACAACACCGAAGCCCCCAGGTCCAGATACGTCTGCAAAAACTGCCCCAGCCTCGGGTGCCAGGGCTGGCGGAACACCTCGCCCGCCCGCCCGTCCAGGAGCACCCGCCCGCCATCGAGGAACACCACGTGCTGCGCCACCTGCGCCGCGAAGCCGATCTCGTGCGTCACCACCACCATGGTCATGCCGTCCTGCGCCAGCTGGCGCATCACCGTCAGCACCTCGCCGGTCAGCTCCGGATCCAGCGAGGAGGTCGGCTCGTCGAACAGCACCATGCGCGGCTCCATCGCCAGCGCGCGGGCGATCGCCACGCGCTGCTGCTGGCCGCCGGAGAGTTCCGAGGGGTAGTGCGCCGCCCGCTCGCCCAGCCCCACCTTCTCCAGCATCGCCATGGCGCGGCCCTCCGCCTCGCGGCGCGGCAGCCGCCGCACGCGCTTCAGCGCCTCGGACACGTTGCCGAGGGCGGTCATGTGCGGCCACAGGTTGAACTGCTGGAACACCATGCCGAGGTCGCGCCGCACCGCCGCCACATCGGCCTCGGGCAGCGGCCGGCGGGCCGCATCGGCGCCGAAGCCCATCGGCCGGCCGAACACCTCGATGGTCCCTTCGTCGTGCCGTTCCAAAAACGCCATGCAGCGCAGCAGCGTGCTCTTACCGGAGCCGGAGGGGCCGATCAGGCAGGTCACCTCCCCCTCGCGCGCCTCCAGCGCGATGTCGGCCAGCACCTGGTTGGCGCCGAACCGCTTGCCCACGCCCCGCGCGCGGATGGCGACCTGGGCCGCGCTCATGCCAGCCGGTACCGGGCCAAGGCACCCTCGGCGAACCGGCCCAGCCGCCCGGTCGCCTCCGTCAGCACCCAATAGGCGATCGCCAGCAGGAACAGCGCCTCGGCGAAGGCGAACGTGCGGCTGCCGATGGCGGTGATCACCAGGGTCAGCTCCGGGACCGTGACGATCGATAGCACGGCGGTCTCCTTCATCATCAGGATGGTCATGTTGACGCAGGCGGGCAGCACCAGCAGCGCCATTTCCGGCACCAGGATGCGCGCCACGATCTGCGCGCGCGACAGGCCGACGCAGATCGCCGCCTCCACATGCCCGCGCGGGATGGCGGCGAACCCGCCGGTGAAAATCTCGCAGAAATACGCGCTGGCGTAGATCGACAGCGACAGCAGGCCCGAGCCGGTGGGGTCGAGGTCGATGCCGATGCTCGGACCGCTGTAGTAGAGCAGGAACAGCTGGATCAGGAACGGCGTGCCGCGGATCACGGTCACGAAGCCCAGGATCGGCCACGCCGCCGCCCGCCCGCCATAGCGCCGCAGCAGCGCCAGCACGAAGCCCAGCGCCGCCCCCATCGCCGCGCTGGCCAGCCACATCACGATGGTCACCCACGCCGCCGCCAGCACCTCGGGCAGCGAGCCGAGGATCAGCCCCAGGTCGAACGTCATGCCGCCACTGCGCGCCCGGTGCGCAGCCGCACCGCCACCCGCCCGCCCAGCCAGGTCAGCCCCAGGTTCAGCACCAGGTACAGCGCCCCCGCGGTCATGAAGACCGGCACGAAATCAAAGCTCACCGCCGACAGGTTCTGCGCCACCCGCGTCACCTCCTCCACGCCGACCACCGAGACCAGCGACGACGCCTTCAGGATCATGATCGCCTCGTTCACCACCGAGGGCAGCGTCAGCCGCAGCGCCACCGGCAGGCGGATGCGCAGCAGGATCTGCCGGTTCGACAGCCCGAGCATCTGCGCCGCCTCCACCATCCCGGCCGGGATGTTGAGGAAGCCGCCGCGCAGGTTCTCCGCCTGGTAGGCCGCCGTGCACAGCGCCATGCCGGCGATGGCCGCCGCCAGGCTCGGCACGTTCAGCCCGATGCGCGGCAGCAGGTGGTAGATCAGCAGCAGTTGCACCAGCAGCGGCACGCCGCGGAAGAAGCTGACATACACCCCCGCGCACCGCCGCAGCCACGCCGCCCGCGCCATCCCGGCGGCGCACACCAGGATGCCGAGCGACAGGCCGAGCGCCACCGAGACCGCGCTGACCAGCGCCGTCATGCCGGTGCCCCAGAGCAGCAGTTGGAAGTCGATCCAGGTCATGCAACGGCCGGGAGGTGCTGCCTCCCGGCCCCCCGCCGCCGGCCCGGCGCTGCCTCAGACCGCAGGATCGGTCACCTTCTCAGGGGTATCGAACGTCTGCCCGAACCACTTCTTCTGCGCCGCCGCAAGCCGCCCGTCGGCGCGCATCTTCAGGATCGCCGCGTCGATCGCGTCCATCAGCGAGGCGTATTCCGGGTCCTTGCGGCCGATGAAGCCGAAATACGATTTCTGCCCGAATGCCGGCAGCACCACGGCGAAGCGGCCCGGCTGCTGGGTGGCGTAATAGGCGATGTTGGGCAGCGAATTGGCCACCGCCACCACCCGCCCGGCCGCCATGTCGGCATAGGCGGTGGTGAAGTCGGGGAATTCGCGGATGGTCGGCGCCGGCTTCAGCGTCGCGCCGAACGCCTGCAGCTGCGCCAGTTGCGCCGTCGCCTTGCCGGAGGCCACCACCTTGCCGGCGATGTCGGCGGGCTTGTTGATGGTCTTGTCGTCGGCCCGCTTCAGCAGCGCCACCGTCGCCTCGGCGATCGGCGGGCTGAAGCGGTAGCGCTCCATGCGCGCCTTGGTGATTGTCGCCGGCCCGGCCACCATGTCGAACTTGCCGCTCTCCAGCCCGGGCAGCACGCCCTCCCACGGCAGGTCGATCCACTCCAGCTTCACGCCCAGCGCCTCGGCGATGCCGGCGAAGATGTCGTAGTTCAGCCCGGTCGCCTTGCCGTCCTTCAGGAAGTCGAACGGCGCGAAATAGGTCTCGGTGCCCACCTTCAGCACGCCGGCCTTCTTCACCCGCGCCAGCACGTCGTCGGCCGCATGCGCCATCCCGGCGCCGGCCACCGTCGCGGTCGCAGCCATTGCCAGCAGGTGCCGGCGGGAAACTCCGTTCATGGTCCATACCTTTCGATGCGCAGATCTGAGCCCGGCGAGCCCGGACGCACCCCGGCACGGAGCGTCGCCGCATCCGTTTCGTCCGTGCGACAAGTGCATTCCGGCCATGCCGATGTTGCATCACTGCCAAGGCCCTGTAAACATTCCCCATGAGCATTCGGGAACCCCAGGCCATGATTCCGGTGATCGACTTCGCCGCCGCCAGAAACGGCGACCCGGCCGCTGCCGCCGCCGCCATCCGCCAGGCCTGCGAAACCTCCGGCTTCTTCTACATCGCCAACCACGGGGTGCCCCAGCCGGTCATCGAGGCGGCGCTGGCCCAGGCCCGCCGCTTCTTCCACCAGCCGCAGGAGGCGAAAAGGCGCGTCGCCATCAACGCCCGCCACCGCGGCTTCAACGCGCTGGGCGACGCCCTGATGTACGAGGCCCGCCACCCCGACTACAAGGAATTCTACAGCATCGGCCTGGAACTCCCGGAGGACGACCCCGACGTGCTTGCCGGCGAGAAATTGCGTGGCCCCAACAACTGGCCCGCCGACATGCCGGAATTCCGCGCCGCCCTCTGGGCCTATTACGAGGCGATGGGCGCCTGCGGGGCGGACCTGCTGCGCAGCGTCGCCGTCTCGCTCGACGCCGCCCCCGATTTCTTCGCCGACAAATACCGCAAGCGCCTGCAGCGCACCCAGATCATCTACTACCCGCCGCACCCGCCCCAGGCCGAGGCCGACCAGTTCGGCCTCGCCCCGCACACCGATTTCGGCTGCATCACCCTGCTCTGGCAGGACGACAGCGGCGGGCTGGAAGTGCTCGAACGCTCCAGCAAAACCTGGATTCCCGCCCCGCCCATCCCCGGCACCCTGGTCATCAACGTGGGCGACCTGCTCGGCCGCTGGACCAACGACCGCTACGCCTCCACCCCGCACCGCGTGGTCAACCGTTCCGGCCACGAGCGCTTCTCCATCGCCACCTTCTACGACCCGGACTTCAAGGCCCCCGTCGACCCCCGCGCCCTCGGCGTGGCGGACGGCGAGAGCCACTACCCACCCACCACCGCCGGCGAACACATCCTCGGCCGCATCGAACGCAGCTTCGGCTACCGCAAGAAGCTGGCCTCGGCGGGCTGACCGATGCGCCACTCCAAGCGAATAAAAGTTTTTTGGTTCTTTTCTTCAAAAAAGAACAAGCCTTCTTTGTTTGAAAACAAAGAAGAAAAAAAACCTTGTTCGTTCTCTTCTTGTCGGCGGGCCTTGCCATGAACCCTGGGGCCGCGACGCTGGCTGACTGGCGGGCTATCCTGGCCGGCGGGCCATTCGCGCTGGATGCGGCCTGCCGCCCGGGCGTGGAGGCCGCCGCCGCCGCGGTCGCCGCCATCCTGGCGCGGGGCGAGGCCGTCTACGGCATCAACACCGGCTTCGGCAAACTCGCCTCCGTGCGCATCGGGCCGGCCGACCTCGCCACCCTGCAACGCAATATCGTGCTCTCCCACGCCGCCGGCGTCGGCGCGCCGCTGCCGCCCCGCGTCACCCGCCTCATCCTCGCGCTGAAGGCCGCCAGCCTCGCCCAGGGCGCCTCCGGCGTGCGCTGGGCGGTCATCGAGCGCCTCACCGACGCGCTCGCCCACGGCCTGCTGCCGGTCATCCCCGGCCAGGGCTCGGTCGGCGCCTCGGGCGACCTCGCGCCGCTGGCCCACCTCGCCGCCGCCCTGTTCCTCGGCGTCGGCAGCATCGAGACCGCGGCCGGCACCATGCCCGCCGCCGAGGCCCTGGCCGCCGCCGGCCTCGCCCCCCTGCCGCTCGCCGCCAAGGAGGGCCTGGCCCTGCTCAACGGCACCCAGGTCTCCACCGCGCTGGCCCTCACCGGCCTGTTCGCCGCCGAGGACCTGCTGGCCGCCGCCCTGGTCACCGGCGCCCTCTCCACCGACGCCGCCCGTGGCTCCGACACGCCGTTCGATCCGCGCATCCAGGCCCTGCGCCGCCACCCCGGCCAGATCGAAACCGCCGCCGCGCTGCGCGCCCTGATGGACGGCAGCGAAATCCGCGCCTCCCACCGCGCCGGCGACACCCGCGTGCAGGACCCGTACTGCCTGCGCTGCCAGCCGCAGGTGATGGGCGCCTGCCGCGACCTGCTCGCCCAGGCCGCCGCCACCCTGGCGCGCGAGGCCAATGCCGTCTCCGACAACCCGCTGGTTTTTGCCACAACCGGCGAAGTGCTCTCCGGCGGCAATTTCCACGCCCAGCCGGTCGCCTTCGCCGCCGACACCATCGCCCTGGCGCTCTGCGAGATCGGCAGCCTCGCCGAACGCCGCGTCGCCATGCTCACCGACCCGGCGCTCTCCGGCCTGCCCGCCTTCCTCACCCCGCACCCCGGCCTCAACTCCGGCTTCATGCTCGCCCAGGTCACCGCCGCCGCCCTGGTGGCCGAGAACCGCCAGCGCGCCCACCCTGCCAGCGTGGACTCCATCCCCACCTCCGCCAACCAGGAGGACCACGTCTCCATGGCCACCCACGCCGCCCGCCGGCTGCTGCCGATGGCCGGGAACCTCACCCATATCCTGGCCATCGAATACCTCGCCGCCGCCCAGGGCTGCGACTTCCACGCCCCGCTCCGCTCCTCCCTCCGTCTCGAACAGGTCCGCGCCCGCCTGCGCGCCCGCGTCCCCACCCTGGACAACGACCGCCATTTCGCCCCCGACATCGAGGCCGCCGCGGCGTTGGTCCCCGGCCTGGCCGCCCTCGCCCCCCTGCCGCCGCTCGAAGGATGACTGCATGACCCGCTTCGCCAACGCCCGCACCGTCCGCGCCCCGCGCGGCCCGGAGCGCACCGCCAAAACCTGGGGGGCGGAGGCGGCGCTGCGCATGCTGATGAACAACCTGGACCCCGAGGTGGCGGAAAACCCGCACGAGCTTGTCGTCTATGGCGGCATCGGCCGCGCCGCCCGCGACTGGGACGCCTTCGACCGCATCACCGCCAGCCTGCGCGCCCTGGAACCCGACGAGACCCTGCTCGTCCAGTCCGGCAAGCCGGTCGGCGTCTTCCGCACCCATGCGGACGCCCCGCGCGTGCTGATCGCCAACTCCAACCTGGTGCCCCACTGGGCCACCTGGCAGCATTTCCACGAGCTCGACCGGCGCGGCCTGATGATGTACGGCCAGATGACCGCCGGCTCCTGGATCTATATCGGCTCCCAGGGCATCGTGCAGGGCACCTACGAAACCTTCGCCGAGGCCGGCCGCCAGCACTACGGCGGCAGCCTCAAGGGCCGCTGGATCCTCACCGGCGGCCTCGGCGGCATGGGCGGCGCGCAGCCGCTGGCCGCCACTATGGCCGGCGCCTCCTGCCTGGCCGTCGAATGCCAGCCCAGCCGCATCGAAAAGCGCCTCTCTACCGGCTATCTGGACCGCATGGCAACCAGCCTGGACGAGGCGCTGGACCTCATCCACGGCGCGGCGGCCCCCATCTCCGTCGGCCTGCTCGGCAACGCCGCCGAGATCTTCCCGGAAATCCTCGCTCGCCTCCAGGCCGGTGACACCCGCGCCCGCCCGGACATCGTCACCGACCAGACCTCCGCCCACGACCCGCTGAACGGCTACCTGCCCGCCGGCTGGACGCTGGACCAGCACGCCCGCGCCCGCGAGGCCGACCCCGCCGGCACCGAGCTGGCTGCCAAGCAGTCGATGGCCACCCAGGTCCGCGCCATGCTCGGCCTGTATCGCCTGGGCATCCCCACGCTCGACTACGGCAACAACATCCGCCAGATGGCCAAGGAGCTGGGGGTGGCCGACGCGTTCGACTTCCCGGGCTTCGTCCCCGCCTATATCCGCCCGCTGTTCTGCCGCGGCATAGGCCCGTTCCGCTGGGCCGCCCTCTCCGGCGACCCCGAGGACATCTACCGCACCGACGCGAAGGTGAAGGAGATGATCCCCGACGACCCCCACCTGCACAACTGGCTCGACATGGCGCGCGAGCGCATCCACTTCCAGGGCCTGCCCGCCCGCATCTGCTGGGTCGGCCTCGGCCAGCGCGACCGGCTGGGCCTGGCCTTCAACGAGATGGTGGCCAAGGGCGAGCTCAAGGCCCCCATCGTGATCGGCCGCGACCACCTGGATTCCGGCTCCGTCGCCAGCCCCAACCGCGAGACCGAGGCGATGCTCGACGGCTCGGACGCGGTCTCCGACTGGCCGCTGCTGAACGCCCTGCTCAACACCGCCTCGGGCGCCACCTGGGTCTCGCTGCACCATGGCGGCGGCGTCGGCATGGGCTTCTCCCAGCACGCCGGCATGGTGATCGTCGCCGACGGCACCCCCGAAGCCGCCGCCCGCCTCGCCCGCGTGCTGTGGAACGACCCCGCCACCGGCGTCATGCGCCACGCCGACGCCGGCTACGCCACCGCCATCGACTGGGCGCGGGAGAAGGGGCTGAAGCTGCCTTCGATTGGGTAGCGGAAGGAAGGCTGGGCTCCGCCCAGACCCGCCAGGGGCCGAGCCCCTGGACCTCGAATTTTAAAAGATGATCATTTCAATTCGTTGAGATCTTTGGCTCGGCTTCCTGACGGGCCAATCACTCCGCCGCCGCCTGCTGGGCCGGCGTCCGCCGCACCCGCAGGCGCCGGATACGGCGGGCATCGGCCTCCAGCACCCGGAACTCCACGCCGGAGGGGTGGCCCAGCACCTCGCCCTTGGCCGGCACCCGCCCGGCCAGGGTGAACACCAGCCCGCCGATCGTGTCGATGTCGGCCGCGCGTTCGTCGTCGGTGAGGGTCGGGCCCATCCTTGCCTCGAAATCCTCGATCGGCAGGCGGGCGTCCATGTCCAGCGCGCCGTCGGCCCGCTCGGTCACCAGCGGCCCGCCGACCTCGTCGTGCTCGTCGGAGATGTCGCCCACGATTTCCTCGACGAGGTCCTCGATGGTCACCAGCCCGTCGATGCCCCCGTACTCGTCCACCACCAGCGCCATGTGCATGCGCGCCTGGCGCATCTGCAGCAGCAGGTCCAGCACCGGGATCTGCGGCGCCACCAGCAGCGGCCGGCGCAGGATCGCCTCCAGCTTGAACGCCTCCGGCCGGCCGACATAGCCGAACACGTCCTTGATGTGGACCATGCCGACAATGTCGTCCAACTGCTCATGGTAGACCGGCAGACGGGAATGGCCGTCGTCGCGGATCAGGGCGATGGCGGCGTCCAGCGTGCTCTCCACGCTCATCGCCACGATGTCGGCGCGCGGCACCATCACGTCGTCGGCGGTCATGCCGCGCAGCCGCAGCACGTTGGCGATCAGCGCCCGCTCCTGGCGGTCCAGCTCCGGCGCATGGCCGGGCCGGTGCGGCGCGTCGGCGGCCTCCTGCACCAGCTCGGCGATCGACTCGCGCACGCTGTGCTCCGCGGGGCGGCGGCGCAGGCGCTGGCGGAACAGGTCGATCAGGGTGGTTTTCATGGCTCGATCAATGAGGAAGGAAGCGGTTCTTTTTTGAAAAAAAGAACCAAAAAACGTTCATCCGGCGCTTCGCGCGACCCATGCCGCCAGGACTCCAGCGGGCGAAGTTTTTTTGCTTCTTTGTTTTCAGACAAAGAAGACTTCCTTCCCCTCACGTCCCCCTCCACGGATTGGGCACGCCGAGCCGCCGCAACAGCCACGCCTCCGCCATCTCCATCTGCCGCGCGTCGCCGGCGCGATCATGCTCATGGCCTTGCAGGTGCAGCGCGCCGTGCACCACCAGATGCGCCAGATGGTGCCCCGGCCGCTTGCCGGCGGCGTGCGCCTCGCGCCGCACGGTGCCCAGGGCGAGCACGATATCGCCCGGCCCGCCCGGCATCTGCGGCTCGAAGGTCAGCACGTTGGTGGGTTTGTTGCGGCCGCGATGGCGCGCGTTCAGCCGCTTCACATGGGCGTCCGAACTCAGCACCACGGTCACCGGCACACCGGCCATCACGGCGGCGCGGCGGGCCAGGGCCGCCGGGTTGCGCACGAAGCGTCGCCAGGCTGGGTCGGCGACAATGATCTCGATCCCCGCTTCCGCGGGGCCGGTACTACTTCCGGGGTCCATCTAGGTGGCGCTGCCCTCGGCAGCGCGGTTGCGGCGCACACTGGTCTCCTTTTCGGCGGCGGAGCGTTGATCATACGCGTCCACGATGCGCGCTACCAGCGGATGGCGCACCACGTCGCGCTTGTCGAACCGGCACACCGCGATGCCCGGCACCCCCTCCAGCGTGTCCAGCGCGTCGCGCAGGCCGGAGCGCACGCCGCCGGGCAGGTCGATCTGCGAGAGGTCGCCCGCGATCACCATATGGGTGCCCTCGCCCATGCGGGTCAGGAACATCTTCATCTGCACGGCGGTGGTGTTCTGCGCCTCGTCCAGGATCACGAACGCATGCGCCAGGGTGCGGCCGCGCATGAAGGCCAGCGGCGCCACCTCGATCTCCCCGGTGCCCATCCGCTTGGTCACCTGGTCGCCCGGCATCATGTCGTGCAGCGCGTCGTAGAGCGGGCGCAGATAGGGGTCCACCTTCTCCTTCAGATCGCCGGGCAGGAACCCCAGCCGCTCCCCGGCCTCGACCGCGGGGCGGGAGAGCACGATGCGGTCCACCTTGCCGGCCATCAGCATGGCCACGGCCTGGGCCACCGCCAGATAGGTCTTGCCGGTGCCGGCCGGGCCGATGCCGAACACCATCTCGTGCTTGCCCAGCATGTCCATATAGGTCGCCTGCCCGGGGCTGCGCGGCCCGATCGCGCCGCGCTTGGTGCGGATCGCCGGCAGGTCGGACAGCGGCAGGCGCGGATCGTCGATCTCGGCCAGCCTGATCGCCGCGTCCACGTCGCTGGGGGTCACCGCCTCGCCGCGCTCCAGCCGGCGGTACAGCCCGGCCAGCGTGGCCTGTGCCGCCTCCACCCGCGCCGGATCGCCGGCCACCGCCACCCGGTTGCCGCGGCAGGACAGCCGCACCCCCATCCCCTGCTCGATGCGCACCAGATGCCGGTCATGGTCGCCCAGCAGCTGCGACAACAGGGCGTTGTCGGCGAAATGCAGCGTCACCGCCTTGTCCGCCGGCCCAAGCCCGGCCCGGGTTGCGGCGATGCGGTCAGCCGGAGACGCGGAGATCTGGGTCAAGCGCCGGCAAGCTCCTCGATCAGGGTTGCAGTGAGCGAATTGGTGTGTCCGGCGGCGATTTGCACCGTCACGATCCGGCCGATCAGCGATTGCGGGCCAGCCATGTGCACCGGCTGCAACCAGGGCGACCGCCCGCCGATCTGCCCCGGCCGCCGCCCCGGCCCGGTGACCAGCACATCCATGGTGCGCCCGGCGCAGGCGGCGTTGAACTCGGTCTGTTGTTCGCGCAGCAGCGCCTGCAGCTCCTGCAGCCGCCGGTCCTTCACGTCCTCGGCCACCTGGCCGGCCGCGCCCGCCGCCGGGGTGCCGGGGCGGGGGGAGTATTTGAAGCTGAACGCGCTGGCGAACCGGACCTCGCGGATCAGGTCGAGCGTGGCCTGGAAATCCGCCTCGGTCTCGCCGGGATGGCCGACGATGAAGTCCGACGACAGCGCGATATCCGGCCGCGCGAGGCGCAGTTTTTCGACGATTCGGAGGTAATCGGCGGCCGTATGCCGGCGATTCATCGCTGTCAGCATGCGATCCGAGCCGGATTGCACCGGCAGGTGCAGGAACGGCATCAGCGCCGCCACCTCGCCATGGGCGGCGATCAGCTCGTCGTCCATGTCGCGCGGGTGGGAGGTGGTGTAGCGGATGCGGTCCAGCCCCGGCACCTCGGCGAGCCAGCGGACCAGCTGGCCGAAGCGGGCAGGCTGGCCGTCGGGGCCGGCGCCGTGCCAGGCGTTGACGTTCTGGCCCAGCAGGGTGATCTCCCGGCTGCCCTGCGCCACCAGCCGGCGCGCCTCGGCCAGCACGGCGGCGGCGGGGCGGCTGGCCTCGGCGCCGCGGGTATAGGGCACCACGCAGAAGCTGCAGAACTTGTCGCAGCCTTCCTGGATGGTCAGGAAGGCGGTCAGCCCCTGCGGCGCCGCGGCATCCGGCAGGTGGTCGAACTTGTCCTCCACCGGGAAATCGGTCTCGATCACCGCGCCGGCAGCGCGGCTGGCGCGGGCGACCATTTCCGGCAGCTTATGGTAGGTCTGGGGGCCCAGAACGATGTCCACATAGGGCGCGCGGGCCAGGATTTCCGCCCCTTCCGCCTGCGCCACGCAGCCGGCGACGGCCAGCACCATGCCCTGGCCGGCCTCGGCGCGGGCCTGTTTGAGCAGGCGCAGGCGGCCCAGCTCGGAAAACACCTTCTCGGCGGCGCGGTCGCGGATGTGACAGGTATTAAGTATAACCATATCGGCATCGTCAGGAACCGCTGTCGGAACGTAGCCCAGCGGCGCCAGCACATCGGCCATCCGGCCGCTGTCGTACACGTTCATCTGGCAGCCCCAGGTGATCATGTGCAGGCGCCTGGCGGGTCGGGGATCGGTCATCAACGCGGCTCCACTCCATCCGGCCGGCAGGATCCGGCGGGAAGGGCGGAGAAATCGGCGTCCGGGGCCATCAGGTCAAGGTCCAACAGCCGGGGGCCGCCGCGGGGAGGGGGTGTGCAAACCGGGTGGGATGCCTTCTGTCACGCCGGCAAGTGTCGCAGATCGCGGGGAGGGCCTGTCAAGCGATTCGATTGGCGAACGCTACGCATAGGCCGGCTGCACGGCCGCCGCGTCCACCGGCGCCGCGTCGATCGGTTGGGCCGGCCGGTTCTGCCGCAGGGTGGAGGCGCCGTCGGCCACCGCCTTCCAGGTCGCCAGCGCCAGCGCCTTGCGGCTGGGGAAGGCCGCCGGGTCCAGCGGCGCGTGCAGCAGCACGGTGGCGCGCAGGCCGCGATGCTGCGCCAGCCGCCAGAAATGGCTGCCGATATCCATGTCGCCATACCAGGCAAACAGCGGCCGGCTGGCCCGCCCGGTGGGCAGCCCGCCCAGCCGGTCGTACACCACCGAGACCGGCTGCACGATCGCGGGCCTGCCGTCGGCGGTGGCGGGGAGTTCGGCGATCGACAGGAAGGCCGAGCGGAACGGCAGCACCCGCGAGCCGTCGGAGGTGGTGCCCTCGGGGAACAGGATCAGGTTGTCGCCGCCGGCCAGCCGCGCGCGCATCTCGTCGCGCTCGCGCCCCGTGCTGGTGCGGGCGCGGCGGACATAGACGGTGCGGCCCAGCCGGGCGATGGCGCCCACCAGCGGCCAGCGCGCCACTTCCTCCTTGGCGATGAAGCAGGCGTCCAGCCGCCCGCCCAGCACCAGTATGTCCAGCCACGAGGAATGGTTGGACACGTACACCACCGGCCGCCCGTCCGCCGTGCGCTGCACCGGCTGGCCGATCACCCGCACCGACAGCCCGATCAGCCGGCACATCGTGGACCAGTAGATCCGCGCGAACGCCACCTTGGCGCGGCCCAGCCCCAGCCCCTCGGGCAGCAGTATCAGCACCGCCTGCACTGCCATCGCCGGCAGGCTCCACAGCAGGATGGTGACGATCTGGCGGATGGCGCGCAGCCGCCGCCCGCCGGAATGCGGGCCGATCCACGCCCCCTCGTCACGCGCGCCCAGGCGGCGCAGCGGGGGAATCCGGGTAGCCTTCCGGGGGCGGGTTGTTTGACTCATTGTAAGCTATCGCATAGCGCGCCGGGCCGGTGCGGACAATGTCGGCGCCGTGATGTCGCGGTGACGCTTTGCTTGCAGGAACGTTGCCGTTGCGTGGCAGTCGCGCCGTCCTTGGAACCGGCGGCCATGTGGTTTATTGAAAAGCCACATGCATCCGCCCCGAAACACGGCACGGTTGCGGCGCGGCGGCATGGCGATGCTCGCGATGCTGGCGCTTCTCACCGCCCTGGGTCGCAGCCAGGCAGCCGATCCGCAACCCTACCAGGTGACCATCGCGCCGACCGGCGATGCCGCGCTGGACAAGGCGCTGACCGGCGCGTCCGGCCTGGTGTCGCTGCGCGAGAGCGCGCCGGTGGGGCCGTTTCCGCTGCTGGCGCGGGCGCGCGGCGACGGCGAACGCTTCCTGGCGGTGCTGCACGGGATGGGCCATTACGCCGCCCGCGTCGCCATCACCGTGGACGGGCAGGCGCTGGACGACCCCGGGCTGCTGGCACGGCTGGACGGGCTGACGGAGGCCACGCCGGTCGTCGTCGCCATCGCCGTCACCCCCGGCCCGCTGTTCCATCTGCGCCATGTCACCCTGGAGGGCGAGGTGCCCGCCGGTTTCGAGGCCGCCCTGGGGCTGGCGCCGGGCGCGCCGGCGGTGGCGGCCGACGTGCTGACCGGCGGGGCGCGGCTGCTGGCGGCGCTGCGCGATGCCGGCCACGCGCTGGCCCGCGTCGATCCGCCGGTGGCCACGCTCGATCCGGCGGCCGAGACGCTGGACGTGCGCTTCCCCGTGCATGCCGGGCCGCGGGTGACGCTGGGCCCGATCGGCTTCGCCGGGCTCGACCGGGTGCACGAAGCCTATCTGCGCCGCCGGCTGGCGCTGCATGCCGGCGAGCCGTTCAGCCCGGCGGCGCTGGCCGCCGCCCGGCAGGACCTGGCCGCCACCGGGCTGTTCACCACCGTGCGGGTGGAACCGGCGACCGCGCTGGACGCCGCCGGCACGCTGCCGGTGCGGGTGCAACTGCGCGAGCGCAAGCCGCGCAGCGTCAACCTCGGCGCCAGCTTCTCCACCGACGAGGGCGGCAGCCTCAACGCCGCCTGGACCCACCGCAACCTGTTCGGCAATGCCGAGAAGCTGACGGTGAGCGGCGCGCTGACCCAGCTCGGCGGCACCGCCAACCGCCAGCCCGGCTATACCGCCGGAGTGCGGCTGGCGCTGCCGGACTGGGCGCGGCGCGACCAGACGCTGGGCTTCCATGTGGTGGCCATGCGCGAATACCTCGATGCCTACAACCGCACCGGGGTGACCGGCGGCGCCACCCTCACCCGCAAGCTGGGCGGCGGACTGACCATCAGCATGGGCACCACCGCCCTGGTGGAGGACATCGGGCAGGAGGGCGTGCACACTAGCTACCGGCTGGCGCAGGTGCCGATGACGCTCGCCTGGGATACCACCGACAGCCCGCTGGACCCGACGCGGGGGCTGCGCGCCAGCGCCTCGCTGACCCCCACGTTGAGCCTGGGCAATGCGCAGACCAGCGTGTTCACGATCGCCCAGGCGGCGGCGGCGACCTATCTGGATTTCGGCACCAAGGGGCGCTCCGTGCTGGCGCTGCGCGGGCTGGTGGGGGCGGTGCAGGGGGCCGGGGTGTTCGCCATGCCGCCCGACCAGCGCTTCTATGCCGGCGGCGGCGGCAGCGTGCGCGGCTTCCGCTACCAGTCGCTGGGCAAGCAGTTCGCCTCCGGCCGGCCGGTCGGCGGCACGGCGGTGGATGTCGGCTCGGTGGAGTTCCGCCAGCGCATCGGCGCGAGCTGGGGGGCGGTCGGCTTCGTCGATGCCGGGCAGATCAGCAGCGACGGCGTCCCGTTCACCGGCAGCCCGCATGTCGGCGCGGGCGTGGGAGTGCGCTATTACACCGGCATCGGCCCGGTGCGGCTGGACGTGGCGGTGCCGCTGACCCGCGAGCGCAAGGGCGATGCGTTCGAGCTGTATATCGGCCTGGGGCAGGCGTTCTGATGCGCCGCGCGGCGTGGGCCTTCGCCATCGTGCTGCTGCTGCCGGTGCTGGCGGCGGGGCTGCTGCTGGCCGGGCTGAACACCGCGCCGGGCCAGCGCGCGGCGGCGCGGGCGGTGGCGGCGCTGACCGGCGGGCAGGTGGCGCTGACCGGGCTGTCCGGCAGCTTCCCCGATGCGCTGCATGCCGACAGCCTGGTGCTGCGCGATGGCGGCGGCGCGTGGCTGCGGATCGACGACCTGGTGCTGGACTGGTCGCCGCTGCGGCTGCTGCATGGCGAGGCACGGATCGACCGGCTGAGCGCCGGGCTGGTGGCGCTGGCGCGGCTGCCGCGGGCCGGGCCGGCGCCAGCGCCGGCATCGGCCGCCGCCACGCCGTTCCGGCTGCCGGTGGCGGTGAACGTGGCGGTGCTGGCGGTGGCGCGGCTGGAGCTGGGCGCGGCGGTCGCCGGGCATGCCGCCGTGCTGTCGGTGCACGGGACCGCGCGGCTGCCCAGCCTGGAGCAGGGCGCGGCGACGCTGGATCTGGCGCGGCTGGATGCGCCGGGCCGCTACCGGCTGGACGGCAGCGCCGATGCGGGCGGGCTGCGGCTGGCCGTGGTCGCGAGCGAGCCGGCGCAGGGGCTGGCGAGCGCGCTGGCCGGGCTGCCGGACCTGGTGCCGGCCGGCGATACGCTGGCGCTGGGCGCCACGCTGGACGGCCCCTGGACCGGCGCCGCACTGAAGGCCAGCCTGTCCGCCGGGGCGCTGCATGCCAGCGCGTCCGGGCGGCTGGACCTGCGCGGCGAGGCGGCGGACCTGGACATCGCCGCCACCGCCCCGGCGATGGCGCCGCGGCCCGACCTGTCCTGGGGCTCGGTCAGCCTGACCGGCCGGCTGCGCGGCACGCTGGCGGCGCCGACGGCGACCGCCACGCTGCAGGTGGCGAAGCTGGCGGCGTTCGGGGCGGCGCTGGACACGCTCACCGCCGATGCCGGCGCCAAGGACGGGCGGGTGGTGCTGGATGCGGGCATGGCCGGGCTGCATGCCCCGGGGGTGGGCGGCCTGTTCGCCGCCGCGCCGCTGCGGCTGCATGCCGAAACCGGGATGGACGCCGCCGCCATCGCGGTGACGCTGGACCACGCGCTGCTGCATGCCCATGGCACGCTGCGGCCGGGCGGGCAGTCGGACCTCGCCGTGGCGCTGCCGGAGCTGGCGCCCTTCGCGGCGCTGGGCGGGGTGGATGCGCGCGGCACGGCGGCGCTGGATGCCAAGGTGACGCTGGCGCCGTTCCTGACCGTGGATGCCGGCGGGACGGTGGCGCTGACCGGCGGGCAGGCGCCGCTGCCAGGGCTGATCGGCGCGGACGGGCGGTTCGCGCTGCGGGCGAGCCGGCAGGGCGGGGATATCGCGGTGTCGGCGCTGACGCTGGACGGCGCGCGGCTGCACGCCACGGCCCAAGGCGGGATGACCGGGGGCGTGCTGGGGGTGGACTGGACGCTCGGGCTGCCCGATCTCGCGGTGCTGGCGCCCAGCCTGGACGGTGCGCTGGCGCTGCGCGGCCGGGTGGCCGGCGCGCCCGGCGCGATGACGGTGAACGCCACGCTGACCGGCGACCTCGCGCCCGCCGGGCGGCCGCGCGGCCCGGTGACCGCCAGCATCGAGGCCAGCGGCCTGCCCGATGCGCCGACCGGCCGGATCGTGGCCGGCGGCACGCTGGACGGCGCGCCGCTCGACGTGCTGGCCACCGCCGCGCGCGATGCGGCCGGCGTGCTGCACCTGGACATCGCCCGCGCCGGCTGGAAGAGCGCGCATGCCGAGGGGGCGCTGACCCTGGCCCCCGGCGCCACGCTGCCGCAGGGGCGGATCGCGCTGGGGATGACGGCGCTCTCCGATCTCCAGGCGCTGCTGGGCCGCAAGCTGGCCGGCGGGCTGAGCGCCGAGGCGGTGCTGGAGCCCGGCGCGGTGCGGCTGCAGCTGGACGCCACCAAGCTCGATCTCGCGGGCAGCGCCGCCGGCACGCTGGGGCTGACCGCGACGCTGCGCGATCCACTGGGGGCGCGGGTCACCACCGCGACGCTGGCGGTGGACGGGTTCCGGGCCGGCGGGGTGGCCGGTCGCCTGCGCCTGGAGGCGGAGGGGCCGCCCTCGGCGCTCGGCCTGCGGCTGAATGCCGATGTCGCCGACCTGGGCGGCGCCGCCCTGCGCGCCGCCGCCGCCGGGACGCTGGATGCGGAGGCGGGGCGGCTGAACCTCTCGGCCCTCACCGCCGATTGGCGCGACCAGCATCTGGCGCTGGCCCGCCGGCTGCGGGTGGATTTCGCCAGCGGGGTGAGCCTGGACGGGCTGGAATTGCGGTTGGGCGCGGCGACGCTGTCGGCCAAGGGGCGGGTGCTGCCGGCGCTGGACCTGACCGCCAGCCTGCGCGACCTGCCGGCCGGGCTGGCGCGGCTGGCGGCGCCCGGGCTGAAGCTGGCCGGCACGGTCTCGGCCGATGCGCGGCTGACCGGGCCGCCGGCGCGGCCGGCGGGCACGATCCGGCTGCATGGCGCCGGGCTGCGGGTGACCGAGGGGGCGGGCGCCACCCTCAAGCCCGCCGACCTAGCCGCCACCGCGACGCTGGCCGGCGAGCGGGCGACGCTGGATGCGCGGCTGCGGGTGGGGAGCGACAGCCTGTCGCTGGCCGGCAGCCTGCCGCTGGGGGCAGGCGCGATGGACCTGCGGGCGCGCGGGCAGGTGGACCTGGCGGCGCTGAACGCGCTGGTGGCCGCCGAGGGGCGGCAGGTGCAGGGGCGGCTGGCACTGGATGCCGGCATCACCGGAACCGCTGCGGCACCGCAGGTCGGCGGCACGCTGCATCTGACCGGCGGGGTGGTGCAGGATATTCCGCTGGGGCTGCGGGTGCGCGACATCGCGGCGACGGTGACCGCCAGCGGCCAGACCATCCGCCTCGCCAGCCTGACCGGGCGGGCCGGCGACGGCAGCATCGGCGCCAGCGGCACGCTGTCGCTGGCCAGCCCGATGACGCTATCGCTGGCGCTGACCGCCAAGGACGCGCAGCTGCTCGCCTCGGAACTGGTGCATGGCACACTGGATGCCGATCTCACGGTGCAGGGGGCGTTGCCGGACGGGCTGGCGGCGCGCGGCACGGTGACGCTGGGGCGCACCGAGATCCGGGTGCCGGACAGCCTGCCGGCGGGTGTGGCGGTGCTGGACGTGCGCCGCCCCGGCCAGGCGCCGCCGCCGCCGGCATCACCGGGGCCGGTGGTGGGGCTGGATGTGGCGATCCGCGCACCCGGGCAGATATTGGTGCGCGGGCGCGGGCTGGACGCCGAGTTGCAGGGCAATCTGCGCGTGCTCGGCAGCTCGGCCGATCCGCGGCCGCAGGGGCGGTTCACGCTGCGGCGCGGCAGCTACACGCTGGCCGGCAAGACGCTGAGCTTCACCTCCGGCACGCTGCAATTCGATGGCGGGCTGCCGGTGGACCCGACGCTGGATTTCGTCGCCAGCAGCACCAGCGGCGACATCACGGCGACGCTGACCGTCACCGGGCATGCCAGCGCGCCGAAGATCGTGCTGTCCAGCGCGCCGGAGCTGCCGCAGGACGAGGTGCTGGCGCAGTTGCTGTTCAACAAGAGCACGGTGAACCTGGGGCCGGTGGAACTGGCGCAGATCGCCGCCGCGCTGGCGCAGATGGCCGGGGGGACCAGCTTCGACCCGCTGGAGGCGGTGCGGGCGGGGCTGGGGCTGGACCGGCTGTCGGTGAGCGGCGGCAGCGGCAGCGGCCAGTCCAGCGGTGCCACGGTGGAGGCGGGGCGGTCGCTGGCGCCGGGGGTGTATCTGGGGGCGAAGCAGAACGCCACCGGCACCGGCACCAAGGGAACGGTGGAGATCGACCTCGGGCGCGGCGTGCGGCTGCAGGCCGGGGTGGGCAGCAGCGGCACCAGCTCGGCCACCGGGGCGGCGGGGAACATGGGCACCGATGTCGGGGTGACCTGGCAGTTCGACTACTGAGCGGGCGGGAAATCGATATGGTTTCGTGATGGTGATGCGACATCACCATCACGGGGCGCGCCGCCGATCACGCCCCTGTTTGTCCGGCGGCCTGCGATTGCGCGTGCCCGGCGGGGCGATGCGGGGTAAGACTGGCGGCATCGTATCGAATCACGAGGAAACCTCCATGCTTCTGCGCGCGCGGCTGCGGCCGGCCTATGCGGTGTTTGCAGCGGGGCTGCTGGCGGGGGCGGCGCCGGCCGTGGCCCAAACCGCGCCCGCGCCCGCGCCCGCGCCCGCCGCGCCCGCCCCCGCCGCGCCGGTGACGGCGGCGCGGGTCACCGAGGCGCAGGCGCAGGCGCTGGAGGCCGGCCTGCGCGCCTGGCTGACTGGCCAGGTGGGGACGGCGGTGGATGTGGCGGCGCTGCCGCTGCGGGTGGTGGCCGGCGACGACGGCTATCGGATTGAGATACCGTTCGGCGGCCCGGCGCGTTCCGGGGTGTCGTTCGGCGACGGCGTGGTGAGCGCGCGGGTCAAGCAGCTCGACGACCATCGCTGGGCGATCGAGGACATGCGGCTGCCCTCGCCGTTCAGCGTGGCGCTGGACCCGAGCCTGCAGGCGGCGGGCAAGGACGTGCCGTCGTCGATGACCCTGAAGATCGCCGAGCAGGACATGCACGGCATACTGGATACCTCGCTGGCCACCACCTCCAGCTTCGACACGCGGCTGCGCGGCTATTCGGTGGAGATCCAGGGCGCGCAGGGGGTGCAGACCACGCAGGTGGACGGTGTTACCGGCCATATGGTCCTGCAGCCGACCAGCGACGGGCGACTGACCATGACGGGGCAGTCCAGCCTCGACAAATACGCCGCCCACAGCCTGATGCCGGACGGCTCGGCGCTGGATATCGGCATCGACCGCATGCGCACCAGCGTGACCGCCAGCAACGTGGACATGGCCGGCGCCGGCGCGCTGGTGCACGCGCTGGCGGGGCTGGCGGCCTCGGTGCAGGAGGCCGCGAAGGTCGAGGCCGGCAAGGTGGAGGTGACGGAGGCCGACAAGGCCGGCGCGCGCGCCGTGGTGCGGGCGCTGGCCGGGCTGATGGACGGGATGACCAGCGAACAGACCTACGAGGGCATCCACGTGGCGCTCGGCGGGCAGACCGGCAGCCTGCGCAAGCTGTCGATCGGCTTCGACATGGCCGCCCCCGCCGGCAAGGCCGACCTCGCCTGGCGGATCGACATCGAGGGATTACAGTCGCCGATGATCCCCGAGGGGGTGATGCGCGACTACCTGCCCAAGCGGATCGCGCTGACCCCGCATATCGGCGGCATCCCCAAGCACGACCTGGAAGACCTGATCCTGCGCTCGATCGACGACCCGAACGCCGCGGACAACGCCATGGCGAGCGTGCTGGCGCTGCTGGACAAGGGGCCGCTGCGGCTGGCGGTGGAGGACGTGGCGTTCGACGTGGGGCCGGCACGGCTGACCGGCGGCGGCGGCGTGAAGGTGGCGGCGCTGGACGACATCAGCGGCGGCGGCGAATTCCGCGCCACCGGGCTGGAGGCGCTGATCAAGCAGGCCAACACCACGCCGGAGCTGAAATCCGCCGCGCCGTTCCTGATCTTCCTGAAAGGTATCGGCCGCCAGGTGGGGGCCGCCACGGTGTGGAAGATCCGCTACGCGGACAACAAGGTGCTGGTGAACGATACCGACCTGTCGGCGATGATGCCCGGTGGCAAGTAGGGGGGCGGCCAGTAGGCGGGATCAGACGCCGAGCATGCTGCGCGCCACCGCCTCGGCCACCCGGATGCCGTCCACCCCGGCCGAGAGGATGCCGCCGGCATAGCCAGCGCCCTCGCCGGCCGGGAACAGGCCCGGCGTGTTCAGGCTCTGGCAGGCGGCGTCGCGGGTGATGCGGATGGGCGAGGAGGTGCGGGTTTCCACCCCGGTCAGCAGCGCGTCGTCCATGGCGAAGCCGGGCAGGGTGCGCGCGAAGGCCGGCAGCGCCTCGCGGATGGCCGCCACCACGTAGTCGGGCAGGCAGGCGGACAGGTCGGTCATGGTCACGCCCGGCCGGTATGAAGGCAGCACGCCGCCGAGCGCCGACGAGCGCCGGCCGGCCAGGAAATCGCCCACCAGCTGCGCCGGCGCGGCATAGGTGCTGCCGCCGGCGGTGAAGGCGGCACTCTCCCAGCGGCGCTGGAAGGCGATGCCGGCCAGCACGCCGCCCGGATAGTCGGCGGGGGTGATGCCGACCACGATGCCGGCATTGGCGTTGCGCTCGGCGCGCGAATACTGGCTCATGCCGTTGGTCACCACCCGGCCCGGCTCGGAGGTGGCGGCGACCACGGTGCCGCCGGGGCACATGCAGAAGCTGTAGACGCTGCGGCCCGAGGCCTGGCCGGGGCCGCAATGGTGCACCAGCTTGTAGTCGGCCGCCCCCAGGATCGGGTTGCCGGCGAAGCTGCCGAAGCGGTCGCGGTCGATCAGCGACTGCGGATGCTCGATGCGCAGGCCGATCGAGAACGGCTTGGCCTCGATATGCACGCCGCGCTCGTCGAGCATGGCGAAAGTGTCGCGCGCGCTGTGGCCGACCGCCAGCACCACATGGTCGGCGGCGAGCCGCTCGCCGCCTTCCAGCACCACGCCGCGGAGCTGGCGGGCGGCGTCGATATCCAGGTCCACCACCTTGGTCTGGAAGCGGTATTCGCCGCCCAGGCCCTCGATGGTGGCGCGCATGTGCTCGACCATGGAAACCAGGCGGAAGGTGCCGATATGCGGCTTGGCGACGGTCAGGATCTCCTCCGGCGCACCGGCACGGACGAATTCGGTGAGCACCTTGCGGCCGTGGTGCTTCGGGTCCGAGATCTGGCTGTACAGCTTGCCGTCCGAGAAGGTGCCGGCGCCGCCCTCGCCGAACTGGACGTTGGATTCCGGGTTCAGCACGCCGCGCCGCCACAGGCCCCAGGTGTCCTTGGTGCGCTCGCGCACGACCTTGCCGCGATCGAGGATGATCGGCCGGAAGCCCATCTGCGCCAGGATCAGCCCGGCGAACAGGCCGCACGGGCCGGTGCCGACCACCACCGGGCGGCGTGCCAGCCCGGCCGGCGCGCGGGCGACGAAGCGGTATTCGGTGTCCGGCGTGGGGCCGAGGTGGCGGTCGCCCTCGTGGCGGGCCAGCAGAGCCGCCTCGTCGGCCACCGTGATGTCCACGCTGTAGGTCAGCATGATCGCCGAGCGCCGCCGCGCATCCCAGGCGCGGCGTGCGACGCGGTAGCCCAGCAGCGCCGCGGGGTCGAGCCCCAGGCGGTGCAGGATGGCCTGGCGCAGTGCGTCGTCGTCGTGGTCCAGCTTCAGGCGCAGTTCGGTCAGTCGCAGCATGGGTGGGGTCCGGTTGGGGGCGGGCGGACCATAGTCGGGCGGGAGGCCGGCTCCAAATCCAAGGAGGAGATAAGGCGGGGCGAAGCCCCGCGCCCGCGGTCAGGCCGCCACCGCCACCCGCCCCCCGAGCAACGGCCGCGGTATCCCGCCGGTGCCGGCGGCGCGGCCCTCGGCCGGGGGCACGCCCAGCCGCGCCAACGTGCGGCTGACATGGGCGAAGAAGTGCCCCTGGTCGTGGCACAGCACCGAGCGCGGCATGCCGGGCGCCCCGGTGCGACCGGGCAGGAAGCCGCCGCCGCACACCGCGCGCACGTCGCAGCCGGCGCAGTCGGCCGGCAAATGCTCGGCCAGCGCCAGCAGCCGGCGGAACAGCGGGTCGTCGTGCAGCACGGAAATCGGGTGGTCGGTGGCGTTGGCGCCGGTGCGGCAGGCGCCGTCGGCGTGCGGGCGCAGGTAGTCGTGGTATTCGTAGGCGCCGTCGGTGTTGACGACGAACATCGGCACACCGTCGTTGACGATGGACTCGATATGCCGGGTCGAGCCCAGGTAATGCGCGATGCAGTCGTAGAAATGGCGGATGTGCAGGTCGGGATCGTCCTTGGCCATCCAGGCGTCGAACACCGCGGCGAACCAGTGGCCGAATCGCGGCGCCGCCCGATACGCCGCCTCGTCGCCGTCGTCCCAGGGCGGGTTGAGGTGGGAGAAATCCATCGGCCACAGCAGGTCCAGCCTGGTGACCGGCAGGGCCGCCGCCCAGTCGACGAAGGCGGCCGGCGCGATGGTCGGATCGGCGACTGCCAGAAAGCCCTGGAACACCCCGGCGCCCGGGCCGCCCAGGATGCGTTCCACATTGCCCATCACCCGGTCGTAGGAGCCGGCGCCGCGATGGGTGACGCGGCGGCGGTCGTTGAATTCGCGCGGGCCGTCGATGCTGACGCCGACCGACACGCCATGCTCGGCCAGCAGCGCGAACAGCCGCTCGTCGTAGCGAAAGGCGTTGGTCTGCATGCTGACGGTGAGGTGGTAGCCCTCGGCGTTCAGGGCGCGCACGCGCTCCAGAAAGCCGCGCATGGCCGGCAGCGGCCACAGCGACGGCTCGCCGCCATGCAGGGTCAGATGGAAGCGCCGCCGCCCGCCGGCATCGAGGTAGTCGCGGATGCGGTCGAGCAGGCGCAGCGCCATGGCCTCGGACATCGTGCGCGGCACCCGCTCGTGGGTGTGGTCGGCCGCGTTGAACATGTAGCAGTAGCTGCAATCGATGTTGCAGAACGCCGTGACCTTGACGATGCACAGCTCGAACGCGTTCATCCGCCTTCCCCCCCTCCGGTCGGGTTGCCAGGCCGGCCGCGTCGCCGGCCTGGCAATCGTCGGTGCAGCCGGCCTTGGTTCAGCCGCCGGGGCGCGCCACCCGGCCGGCCTGGTCGGCGCTGATGTGCAGGGTGAAGTCCAGTCCCCAGCTGAGCGCCGCGTTGGCCGTGCCGAGGTTGATGCCGCGGTCCTTCTCCAGGTGCAGCACCGCGGCATCGACGATGCGCGAGCGGCCGGATTCGGCGCGCAGCTCGGCGATGTTCTTGGCGGAGATTGTGGTTTTCGTGTCGGGCATTTCTCTTCCCTTTCCTCCGGATATTGATCCGATTGGGCGGACGGATTGACCACCCGGGCGGAACATTAGGGCTGGCGCCGGGGTCTCGCAATGTCTGATCGATTTCGTGATGACCTCGTGATGCGCGGATTTCGCCACATGATTTAGAAAATATGCTGAAATATACAACAGGAATACTGCCATTCCACACTCCGGACGAGCGTATCCAGGGCGAAAAAATCTGATGAACTTTTCATCAAGCGTAAGTAGTAATACGTTTGTATTCGCCTCAATGCCGCCCGGAATCGGGCTCGTGCGAGGGGTGCGGAATACTCGATCCAGGTCTCGTCAATTGATATGATTAAAGAATCATTGCGTCGGCGCGGCCACCCTGTGGCTGCCCCGCTGCCGCCGCGCCGAATGGTCCTGACGCCTCAGCCGGCCGGCGGGGCCGCCTGTACCACCACAGCGGCGTCCGGCCGGAACAGCAGCCGCACCGCCGTCCCGAGTGCGATCACAGTATCGGGAGCAGCCACCGCGCGCAGCGTCTGCCCCGCCGCCAGCACGTCGCAGCGCAGGGTGGCGCCCAGGAAGCTGGCGTCCTGCACCATGCCGGGCAGCATGTTGGCGCCCGGTTCCGGCGCCGCGTCGGCCGGCGCCACGGCGATGCTTTCGGGCCGCAACGCCACCATCGCCGGCTGGCCGGCCTGCATGCCGGTGGGGCAGGCGCAGGCGATGCGGGTGCCGTCGGCCAGCCGCACCATGCCGGTGGCGCCGGCGACGGCGCCGGCCTCCGCGGTGCCGGGCAGCAGGTTGGCGGCGCCGATGAAGCGGGCGACGAAATCGCTGGCCGGGGTGAAGTAGATCGCCCGCGGCACGTCGAGCTGGACGATCCGGCCGCGATCCATCACCGCGATCAGGTCCGACATCGCCAGCGCCTCGGACTGGTCGTGGGTGACGTAGACGGTGGTGATGCCGATCTGCCGCTGCAGCCGGCGCAACTCGGCGCGCATCTCCTCGCGCAGGCTGGCGTCCAGGTTGGAGAGCGGCTCGTCAAGCAGCAGCAGCCGGGGCTGATGCACGATGGCGCGCGCCAGCGCCACGCGCTGCTGTTGGCCGCCGGACAGCCTTGTGGCGGGGCGGGGGCCGTAGCCGGCCAGGCCCACGGTGGCCAGCGCCTGATCGACCAGTCGGGCGATCTCCTCGCGGCCACGGCGCGCGCGGGCGACGCGCAGCGGGAAGGCGATGTTCTCGAACACCGTCATGTGCGGCCAGATGGCGTAGGACTGGAACACCATGCCGATGCCGCGCAGGTTCACCGGCACCATGGTGCCGCCGGCGCTGTCGAACAGCACCCGGTCCTCCAGCCCGATGAAGCCGGCATCCGGCCGTTCCAGCCCGGCGAGGCAGCGCAAGGTGGTGGTCTTGCCGCAGCCGGAGGGGCCGAGCAGGGTGAAGAAGGTGCCGGCCGGCAGGGCGAAGCTGGCGTCGCGCACGCCGCCGGCCATGGCGTCGAACCGGTTGGCGAAGACGCGGGTAAGGCCGGTGACGGTCAGCATGGGTCAGTTCCCGTAGATGTCGGTGCCGCCGCGGCGGGACTGGGCGAAGAACAGGAAGGCGACGGCGGTCATCAGCACCGTCCACAGCAGGCCGAAGGCGGCCAGTTCGCCGCCCTGGCCGTTCACCCACAGGTCGAACACCGCCACCGCCGCCACCTGCGCGCCGGGGCTGGCCAGCAGCACGGCGATCGCCAGCTCCTTGTTGGCGATCAGGAAGATGAACAGCCACCCCGCCACCATCGCCGGGGTCAGCAGCGGCGCCACGATGCGGCGCAGGATGGTGAGGTAGCCGGCACCGGACACCCCGGCCGCCTCCTCCAGCTCGTTGTGCAGCTGCAGCACGCCGGCATAGACGTAGCGCATGCCGAACGGCATGAAGCGGATGACGTAGGCGATGCCGATGATCCACAGCGTGCCATAGATCGGCAGCGGCACCCGCAGATAGACCTCCATCACCGCCACGCCGAGCACGATGCCGGGGAACACCAGCGACAGCATGGCAAGCTGGTCCAGCGTGCGCCCGCCCGGGCCGCGCCGCGCGGCGATCCAGCCGGCGAAGGCGGCCAGCAGCATGATCACGCTGGCCGCGCCCGCCGCCACGCCGAGGCTGTTGATCGCGAGGTCGAAGTAGTTCGGCGCCGTGACCACCGCGCGGTAGTTGTCCAGGCTGAGCGCGCGCAGCCCGGCGAGGCTGAAGCCGCGCGGGAAGGCCTGCAGGGACATCCACAGCAGGGCGACCAGCGGCAGCACCAGCACCACCACGAAGTTCAGCACGATCAGCGCGCCCGCCGCCCAGCGCCAGGCCCCAAGGTCGAACGGGCGCGGGCGGTAGCCCTTGCCGGTGACGCTGTGGTATTTCTCGGCGCTGCTGGACAGCCGGCTGTAGAAATGCAGCAGCACCGAGACGATCACCACCATCACCACCGCGAAGGCCGAGGCGTAGCCCAGGTCCGGCGGCATGGTGGTCATGCTGTCATAGACCGCCGTGGTCAGCACGTAGATGCGGCTGGGGATGCCCACCAGGGCCGGCACCTCGAAGGCGCCGATGGCGCGGATGAACACGAACAGCGCCAGCGCCAGGATCGCCGGCATGGCCAGCCGGATGGAGATGCGCCAGACCGTCTGCAGCACGCTGGCGCCGCTGGTGCGCGCGGCCTCCTCCATGTCGGCATTGGCGGCGCGGAAGGTGGAGCCGAGCAGCAGGAACACCAGCGGCGACCACAGGAACCCCTCGATCAGGACCATCCCGGCCATTGACTGCACATGGATCAGATTGCCGCTGCCGCCCAGCGCCCGGTAGAGGTCGTTGAACGGGCCGACCGGGCCGAGCAGGAACAGCCACGCCACCACGTGCAGGATGTACGGCGTGCCCAGCGAGATGATGGTGGCCAGCCACGCCAGCACCCGCAGCGGCGCGTTGGTGCGTTCCACCAGCCAGGCCAGCACACCCCCGACCAGCAGCGACAGCAGCGTGCTGCCGGCGCTGAAGACGATGCTGTTCCACAGCGTCTGGCCGGCGCGATGGGCGGTGACCAGGTCGGTGAAATGGCGCAGCGTCCAGCCGGTGGCCTGCCCGGCATCGTTGGTCGCCGCCAGGCTGCCCTGCACCAGCATGACCAGCGGCGGCAGCATCAGCGCGGCCAGGATGACGCCGACCAGCACCGAGGTCGCCAGCCGCGGGTCCAGCCAGCGCCGCGCGGCGGATGAGGGCGGCACGCGGGGCTTCCGGCTGCGGCCTAGCGGAACAGCTTGTGGTACAGATCGATCCAGGCGGTGCGGCCGGCGCGCTCCATCTCGGGGGTGACCACGCGGGCCTGGAAATGCCCCTCCTTGGGCTTCAGGTCGGGCACGATGGCCGGCACGTCCGGGTTGGCCGGCAGGTAGAACGCCTTGGCGACCTCGCGCTGGCCCTCGTCGGACAGCACGTATTCCAGGAACAGCCTGGCCGCGTTGGGGTGGGGCGCGCCCTTGACGATGCTGATCAGGTTGGCGGTGCCCACCACCGGCTCCATGCGCGCCCAGGCGACCGGCGCGCCCTTGGCGGCGCTGATCGCCACGTGGTGGTTGAAGATCATCAGCCCGATCGGGAATTCGCCGGCGATCACCTTGTCCAGCACCACGCGCTGGGAGGCGGGCACGTTCACCGGCTTCAGGGCGGCCAGCTTGGTCAGGTAGTCCATGCCCTTCTCCTGGCCCTTCAGCGCCAGGATATTCTGGATGAAGCCGGGCGCGCCGGCGCTGGTGGGGTCGGTGGTCCAGGCCATCTTGCCGGCCCATTTCGGGTTCAGCAGGTCATCGAAGGTCTTGGGCACGTCGGCGCCCTTCACCAGGTCGGTGTTGTAGCCGACGGTGAGGTAATAGACGTTCATCGTGGTCCACAGCCCGTTCGGGTCGCGGAATTCCGGCGGATAGCCCTTGGCGGAGTCCACCACGTAGGGCTGCACCAGCCCGGCATCCTGCAGCGGCAGGATGGTGTTGGTACCGTCGAACACATCGGCCTGGATGCGCCCGGCCCGCGCCTCGGTGGTGATCTTGAGCGCCACATCGGTGCTGGGGGCGCGGGAATACTGCACCTTGATGCCCGGGTATTTCTTCTCGAAGGCGAGCGCCAGCGGGCGGGTGATCTGGTTGACGATGAGCGTGCTGTACCAGACCAGGTTGCCCTCGGCTTTGGCGGCGGCGATCAGCGCCGCATCGGCCCCGGCGGCACGGGCGGCGGGGGCGGCGAGGGTCGTAGCGGCGAGGGCCGTGGTAGCGGCCAGCCCCGCCAGCAGCGAAACGCGCAACAGCGCCGTCATGGATCGCTTCATCCGGTCCTCCCAACGGCCGGCTGGAGCCGGCTCTTTTGTGTCCCGCGGCGCGTCTGCGCACCGCCCTGCCCTTTATCGCCCGATCCCGCCGCGCACCGCAACCATGGCGGACTATTCCACCAGCAATCCGGCCCGCAGCATCGCCGCCCCGGCCGGGTCCTCGTGCAGCGCGAGCCGGCCGGCGGCGAGCAGGGCGAAGCGGTGCAGCAGGGCACGACGGCGGGCAGGGGGCAGCGGGTGGGCGGGGGCGTCGCGCAGCAACTCGGCGGTCAGCTCCCACGTCACGATCAGCCCGGTATCCCCAGGCAGCAGCGCCTGCGGGAAGTCGGTGTCCACCGCGAAGAACAGCGCGTCGCAGCAGGCGCGGTAGTCCGGCCATTTGGCGTCGGCCAGGAAGTCGCGCGGGCCGGATTTCACCTCGATGCAGACGAACCCGCCATCCGGGCGCAGTGCCAGGATGTCGGCGCGCCGGCCGTTCGGCAGCACCACCTCGTGCAGCGGCGCCCAACCGAGCTGGCCGCACAGGCGGGCGGCGGCGGTGCGGATGCGCGCGGTGCGCGCGGGCGCGCCCGCCTCGCTCACATCAGCGCGTCGATCGCGCGGGCCATCGCCACGTCGCGCGCGCTGAGCCCGCCGGCGTCGTGGGTGGTCAGCGTGATCTCCACCGTGTTCCAGACATTGGACCATTCAGGGTGGTGGTCCTGCTTCTCGGCCAGCAGGGCGACGCGGGCCATGAAGCCCCAGGCCGCGCTGAAATCGGCGAAGCGGAAGCGGCGGTGGATGGCGTCGCGGCCCGCGGGCGCGTGCCATTCCGGCAGGGTGTCGGCCAGCGCGGCGCGCTCGGCCTCGGTGAGTTTGGCGATCATGTTGCGTCTCCCGGCGGGGTGGGGCGGCTTGACCCGCGCGGCGGGCCATGCCGTGCTTGCGCCATGCCGCAGCATGGACCCTCCACCCCCCGGTTCACAACGCCGCCCGACGCGGCGGCGATTGCCGTCCTGGCCGAGCGCGCCTTCGCCGGCATCCCCGAGGCCCTGCGCCGCCACGTCGCCAATGTGTCGATCGTGGTGGAGGAACTGGCGGGGGACGAGCTGGTGGAGGAGATGGAGCTGGACAGCGCCTGGGACCTGGCCGGCCTCTACCAAGGCACCCCGCTGGGCGCCCGTAGCGTGCTGGACGTGGCACGGCTGCCCGACCGCATCGTGCTGTACCGCCAGGCCATCCTGTTCGAGTGGATCGAGCTGGGCGAGGATTTGGGGCGGCTGGTGCGCAACGTGCTGATCCACGAGATCGCCCATCATTTCGGCTTCAGCGATGCGGATATCGAGGCATTGGAGCAGGGGCCATGATGCTGCGCGCATCTTTCTCCCTCTGGCTGGCCATGGCGGCGCTGGCCGCGACCGCCGGGCCGGCCGCCGCCGCGGGGCTTGCCTGCCCGGGCACGCTGGCTATCCAACCGCAGGAGCAGGTGCAGGCGCCCGCCGGCTGGCAGGCGGCCAGCGAACCGCAGAACCACTACCTGCGCGGTGCCCGACTGTTCGACGGCGACCCGAAGGACCTGGCCGACCTGATCGGTGAGCGCGGCGGCTGGGACCTGCTGCCCAACGAGGGACGCGGCTACACCCTGATCTGCCAGTACGAGGGCACCGAGGCTACCCTGCAGGCCCGCGTGCCGGAGGGGCTGCGGCGCTGCACGGTGAGCCGCCGCAAGGCCAACTGGCGTGGCGTGCGTTTCGGGCGGGAGGTGACCGACGGCACCGAGACGGTGGTGCGCTGCCAGTAGGCTGATTTACCGAATATCCGGCACTTCCCTCTCCCGGCCCGTCCCTCTCCCGGCCGTTCCCTCGCAGGGACCCGAGGCTGGGCAAAGCCCCGCTGCCTGCTTGATGGCCGACTATTCAGCCATCAATCGGCATCGCCCTGGTCCTTGCGGAACTGCGCCGCCGGATAGACCCCCAGGATGCGGGTTTCGCGCGAGAAGAACGACAATTCCTCCAGCGCCCGGCGCAGGGCCGGCTGCTCGGGGTGGCCCTCCACGTCGCACAGGAACTGGGTGGCGGTGAAGTGGCCGCCGACCATGTAGCTTTCCAGCTTGGTCATGTTCACGCCGTTGGTGGCAAATCCGCCGAGCGCCTTGTACAGCGCCGCCGGCACGTTGCGCACGCGGAACACGAACGTGGTCATCAGGCCCGGCGTCTCGGGCGCCACCTGCCGCGGCGCGCGGGCCATCACGTAGAAGCGGGTGGTGTTGTGCGACGCGTCCTCGACATTGCGGCGCAGGATCTCCAGCCCGAACAGCTCGGCGGCCAGCGAGGAGGCGATGGCGCAGTCCTCGGGGTTGTTCCAGCCGGCCACCTGCTCGGCGGCGCCGGCGGTGTCGGCCTCGATCACCGCCTGCAAGCCCAGCTCCTGAAGGATGTTGCGCACCTGGCCGAGCGCCACCGCATGCGAATGGGCGCGCTTCAGCCCGGCGATGCTGGCCCCTTTCGGCGCCAGCAGGCAGTGCTCCACCCGCTGGAACGCCTCACCGACCACGTACAGGCCGGATTCGGGCAGCAGGATGTGCATGTCCGGCACCCGGCCGGCCAAGCTGTTCTCGGTCGGCATCATGGCCAGTTCGGCCGCGCCCTCGCGCACCGCCGCCATCGCCGCCTGGAAGGTGTCGCAGGGAAGGGTGCGCATGGCCGGGTAGGCGTTGCGGCAGGCGAGGTCGGAATAGGCTCCTGGCCTGCCCTGGAAGGCGATCACACCGGTCATGCGGGGTCCGTTCATATGGGTCATGCGTGGCGATTCGGGGCCAGCTCGGCGCGGGCGCGTTCCAGGTCGGCCGGCGTATCGACGCCGAAGGGCGCGTGGTCCACGCGGGCGCAGGCGATGCGCATGCCGGCCTCCAGTGCGCGCAGCTGCTCCAGGCTCTCGCGCCGCTCCAGCGGCGATTCCGGCAGCGCCACGAAGCGGGCCAGCGCCTGGCGGCGGAAGGCGTAGATGCCGATATGGTGCCAGCGCGGCCCGTCGCCGGCCGGAATGGCGGCGCGCGAGAAATACAGCGCGGGGGAGACGGCGCGCCCGCCGTCGAACGCCACCGCCGCCTTTACCACGCTGGGGGAGTTGGTTTCCTCCTCGGTGGCGATGGGGGCGACCAGGGTGGCGATGTCGATCGCCGGGTCGGCCAGCGGCGCCAGCACGGTGCGCAGGTAGTCCGGCGGGATGGTCGGCAGGTCGCCTTGCAGGTTCACCACCACGTCGTGCCGCCCCTGCGGGTCCAGCACCGCCAGCGCCGCCTGCACCCGGTCCGAGCCGCGCGGCAGCGAGGGGTCGGTCAGCACCGCGGCGCCGCCGTCGGCGCGCACGGCGGCGGCGATCTCGGGGTCGCCGCAGGCCACCGCCACCGGGCCGATGCCGGCCTCGCGGGCACGGTCGAGCACATGCAGGATCATCGCCCGGCCATGGATGTCGGCCAGCGGTTTGCCCGGCAGGCGGGTGGAGGCCATGCGCGAGGGGATCAGCACGATCGGGTTCATAGGGGCATGCTCAATGGGGGCGGGCTCATCCGGTGCGTCCATCCGTTTGATTTTTCCGGTTCGCTTCCGCCCGGCGTGGGTTGAAGCGGCGGTGGCACTTGCCTATGGTGCGGCGCACCTTAGGTAGCTGGCCGGTGTCGCGCAACGGCACGACTCCCGCCCGCATCGGCTCTCTCGCGAGGAACTGCGTCGTATGGACAGCATGGAGATCAACAAGGCAGTCGCCTCCGTCCTGGTGGCAGGCATCGCCTTCATGCTTTCGGGGGTCATCGCGGACACGCTGGTGAGTCCGCATCACCTGGAAAAATCCGTGCTGAAGATCGAGGGCGAGGCCGCCCCCGCCGGTGGTGCGCCGAAGGCCGAGGAAGTGCCGCCGATCACCCCGTTCATGGCCGCCGCCGACGCGAGCAAGGGCGAGGGCGATGCCCACAAGCTGTGCGCCGCCTGCCACACCTTCACCAAGGGCGGCAAGAACGGCGTTGGGCCGAACCTGTGGGACGTGATGACGCGCGGCCATGCCGAGCTGGCGGACTTCAACTACTCCAACGCGCTGAAGGCCAAGAAGGGCCTGTGGTCGTATGAGGAGCTGAACCACTGGCTGCTGAAGCCGTCCGGCTACGCGCCCGGCACCCGCATGGGCTTTGCCGGCATCCGTAACGAGAAGCAGCGCGCCGACGTGATCGCCTTCCTACGCTCGATCTCCGACAACCCGCCGCCGCTGCCGACCGCTGCTGCTGCCCCCGCGGCGCCAGCCCCTGCCCCCGCGGTGCCGGCTGCCGCACCGGCCCCGGCCCCGGCCCCGGCACCGGCGACGAAGTAAGGCGCCGGCACTTGGCGGGGCAGGGTGCGGGCGTGGATTTCGATCCGCTGATCCGCGCCGCCGAGGCGGCGGCCGATGTCGCCGGCACGGTGATCCGCCCCTTCTTCCGCGCCGGGCTGTCGGCCGACCTCAAGAAGGACGCCAGCCCCGTCACCATGGCCGACCGCAGCGCCGAGCTGGCGATCCGCGCCGTGCTGGGCGAGCGCTTCCCGGAGCATGGCATCCTCGGCGAGGAATTCGGGCCGCGAAACCCCGAGGCGCAGCTGCGCTGGGTGCTGGACCCGATCGACGGCACCCGCGCCTTCATAACCGGCCGCCCGGTGTTCGGCACGCTGATCGCGCTGCTCGACGGCGACACCCCCATCCTCGGCCTGATCGACCAGTGCGTGACCGGCGAACGCTGGATAGGCGTGGCTGGCCGGCCGACCACCTTCCGCGGCCCGTTCGGCGGCAGCGCCGGCTGCCGCCCCTGCGCCAGCCTGGCGGAGGCGGAACTGTCCTGCACCAGCACCGAGGTGTTCAACGCCGCCGACCTCGCGGGATGGGATCGGCTGCGCGGCACGGTGCGGCGCACCAGCTTCGGCGGCGACTGCTACGCATATGGCCTGCTCGCCCTGGGCCAGATCGACGTGGTGGCGGAAGCCACCATGAGCCTGTGGGACTGGGCCGCCCTGGTGCCGGTGATCGAGGGCGCCGGCGGCCGGCTGACCGACTGGCAGGGCCAGGCGCTGCGGCCGGATGGCGACGGGCACACGCTGGCGGTGGGCGATGCCGCCCTGCTCGCACCGGCTATGCGGCTGCTGAACGGCTGAATTCCTGACCGTTTCCCCCTCGCCGCACGCAATACGCGGGTCACGCGGCGGCGCGATCGTGGTATGGGTGAAGGCGGGGCTATAACGCCGAACGGGGGGCGCATGGGACGTTGGATCGGCACGCTGCTGCTGGTGGTGGGGCTCTGCATGGCCGCACCCACGCTCGCCGCCACACGGACCGATGCGGTCGCCCTGCTGGGCGAACCGGCGCTGCCGCCGGGCTTCGACCATTTCCCCTATGTGAATCCCGACGCCCCCAAGGGCGGCACCGTCACCCTGGGTTCGGTCGGCACCTTTGACAGCTTCAACCCGTTTATCGTGCGCGGCACCCCGGCCGGCGAGATATCGCGCGTCTACGACACCCTGCTGCGCGCCAACCCGGACGAGCCGGAGGCGATGTACGCCCACCTGGCCAGCAGCGTGGTGGTGGCGCCGGACGGCATGTCCGTCACCTTCACGCTGCGGCCCGAAGCGCGTTTCCACGACGGCAGCCCGGTCACCGCCGCCGATGTCGCCTGGACCTTCAACACGCTGCGCACCCAGGGCCGGCCGGTGTACGGCCAGTACTACGCCGATGTGGACCACGTGAGCGTGGACAGCGAGCGGCAGGTGACCTTTCACTTCAAGTCCAGCGGCAACCGCGAGTTGCCGATGATCCTGGGCCAGCTCGCCGTGCTGCCCGAGCATTGGTGGAAGGGCCGCGACTTCTCCCGCCCGCTGACCGACCCGCCGCTGGGTTCCGGCCCCTACGAGGTCGGCAGCTTCGATTTCGGCCGCACCCTGGTGATGCGGCGCGTGCCAGACTACTGGGCGCGCGACCTGCCGACCGCCAAGGGGCTGGCCAATTTCAGCGAAATCCGCACCGAGTATTTCCGCGACGCCACGGTGGCGCTGGAGGCGTTCAAGGCCGGGCAGATCGACTTCCGCACTGAAATGTCGGCCAAGGACTGGGCCACCGCCTATGATTTCCCGGCGGTGCGCAAGGGGCTGGTGAAGAAGGAGCTGCTGCGCCACCACCTGCCCACCGGCATGCAGGGCTTCGCCATGAACACCCGCCGCGCCTTGTTCAAGGACGTACGGGTGCGCCACGCCCTGGCGCTGGCCTTCGATTTCGAGTGGGAGAACGCCAACCTGTTCTATGGCGCCTACACCCGCACCGACAGCTATTTCAGCAACAGCGACCTCGCCTCCTCCGGCGTGCCGCAGGGCGCGGAACTGGCGCTGCTGGAGCCGTTCCGCGACCGGCTGCCGCCCGAATTGTTCACCCGCCCGTTCAAGCTGCCGGTGACCGACGGGCGCGGCAACAACCGCGAGGAACTGCGCGAGGCGCTCGCCCTGCTGAAGCAGGCCGGCTGGCATGTGCGCGACCGCAAGCTGGTGGACGCCGAGGGCCACCCGTTCCGCTTCGAGATCCTGCTGTCCCAGGCGGCGTTCGAGCGGGTGTCGCTGCCCTATGTGCAGTGGCTGGCCCGGCTCGGGATCGAGGCGCGGGTGCGTACCGTCGATCCCGCGCAGTACCAGCGGCTACTGGACACCTACGACTACGACATGACGGTGACGGTGGTTCCCGAATCCGACAGCCCGGGCAACGAGCAGTACGGCTTCTGGACCTGCGGGGCGGCGAAGAACATCGGTGGCGACAATCTGATGGGCGTGTGCGACCCGGTGGTGGACGCGCTGGTGGCCAAGGTGGTCAACGCGCCCGACCGCCCGGCCCTGCTCGCCGCCACCCACGCGCTGGACCGGGTGTTGCTGTGGGGCTGGTACGTGGTGCCGCAATGGTATCTGCAGGGCGTGCGCATCGCCTATTGGGACCGGTTCGGCCGGCCGCCGCAGCCGGTGCGCACCGGTCTGGCCTTCGATTCCTGGTGGGTGGACCCGGTGCGTGCTGCGGCCACCGACGCGGCGCGGCGTGCCGGGAACTGATGGCGATGTGGAAGGAAGGGTTCTTTTTTGAAAAAAAGAACCAAAAAACGTCCATTCGCGAGAGTCTCCGCGGAAGACTCCAACGAATGAAAAGTTTTTTTGCTTCTTTTTGTCCACAAAAAGAAGACCTTCCTTCCTTTCCATGGCCCCCGGCCTGATGGCCGCCTACCTGTTCCGCCGCCTGCTGCTGGTGATCCCGACCTTGTTCGGCATCATCGCCATCAACTTCGTGGTGGTGCAGTTCGCGCCCGGCGGCCCGGTGGAGCAGATGATCGCCGAGCTGAAGGGGCGGGGCGGCGACACCATGGGGCGGCTGACCGGCGGCGGCACCGCCGAGGTGGCGCGCACGCCCACCGACGGCACCTATCGCGGCGCCCGCGGGCTGGACCCGCACGTGGTCGCGCAGATCAACAAGATGTTCGGCTTCGACAAGCCCGCCTATGTGCGGTTCGGCGACATGCTGGGCAACTACCTGCGTTTCGATTTCGGCCGCAGCTTCTTTCGCGACCAGAGCGTGATCGGCCTGATCGCCGAGAAGATGCCGGTCTCGATCTCCATCGGCGTGTGGTCCACGCTGCTGGTCTATTTCATCTCCATCCCGCTCGGCATCGCCAAGGCGGTGCGCGACGGCAGCCGGTTCGACGTGGCGACCTCGGCGGCCGTGCTGGTGGGCTACGCGGTGCCGGGCTTCCTGTTCGCCATTCTGCTGGTGGTGCTGTTCGCCGGCGGCAGCTTCGTGCAGTGGTTCCCGCTGCGCGGCCTGACCAGCCCTGGCGCCGAGGGCTGGCCCTGGTCGGCGCGGGCGCTGGACTACCTGTGGCACATGGTGCTGCCCACCATCGCCCTGGTGGTGGGTGGGTTTGCCAGCCTGACCATGCTGACCAAGAACTGCTTCCTGGAGGAAATCCGCAAGCAATACGTGGTCACCGCCCGCGCCAAGGGCGCCAGCGAGCGGCGGGTGATGTACCGCCATGTGTTCCGCAACGCCATGCTGCTGATCGTCGCCGGCTTCCCGGCCGCCTTCATCGGCATGCTGTTCAGCTCGCAACTGCTGGTGGAGATCGTGTTCTCGCTGGATGGGCTGGGGCTGCTGGGCTTTGAATCGGCGATCCGGCGCGACTATCCGGTGATGTTCGGCACGCTGTACATCTTCACCCTGCTCGGCCTGGTGCTGCAGATCGCCGGCGACCTAATGTACACCGTGGTCGATCCGCGCATCGACTTCGAGACGCGGCAGTGAGCCGATGACGCTGTCGCCGCTCACCCGCCGCCGGCTGGCGGTGTTCCGGGCCCATCGGCGGGGCTTCTGGTCGCTGTGGATTTTCCTGGCGCTGTTCGGCGCCAGCCTGTTCGCCGAGTTCATCGCCAACGACCGCCCGCTGCTGATCAGCTTCGACGGCCATTGGTACATGCCGGTGCTGCAGGACATCAGCGAGGACCGGTTCGGCCCGGATTTCCTGCCCACCGAGGCCGATTATTCCGCGCCGGACGTGCAGGCGGCCATCCGCGCCCATGGCTGGATGATCTGGCCGGCCATCCCCTACCATTACGACACCATCGTGCTGAACCTGAACGTGCCCGCCCCCGCGCCGCCCTCGTGGCAAAACCTGCTGGGCACCGACGACCAGGCGCGCGACGTGCTCTCCCGCGTGATCTACGGCTTCCGGCTGTCGGTGCTGTTCGGCTTCACGCTCACCATCATCGCCTCGGCCATCGGCATCGCCGCCGGCGCCATCCAGGGCTATCGCGGCGGGCTGACCGACCTGCTGTTCCAGCGCTTCATCGAGATCTGGTCGGGCATGCCGCAGCTTTATCTGCTGATCATCCTGGGCAGCGTGATCGCCCCCGGATTCTGGATCCTGCTCGGCTTCCTGCTGCTGTTCTCGTGGATGAGCCTGACCGGCGTGGTGCGGGCCGAGTTCCTGCGCGGGCGCAACCTGGAATATGTGCGCGCGGCCAAGGCGCTCGGCGTGTCGGACATCGCGGTGATGTGGCGGCACATCCTGCCCAACGCGATGGTGGCCACGCTGACCTTCCTGCCGTTCACGCTCTCCGGCTCGGTGACCATCCTGGCCAGCCTGGATTTCCTGGGCTTCGGCCTGCCGCCCGGCTCGCCCTCGCTGGGTGAGCTGGTCAGCCAGGGCAAGAACAATCTCCAGGCGCCTTGGCTCGGCATTACCGCCTTCGTGGTGCTTGGTGGGGTGCTGACGCTGCTGATTTTTATTGGCGAGGCGGTGCGGGATGCGTTCGATCCCAGGCGGATGCCGTGAGCAGCAGGGAAGGGTTCTTTTTTGAAAAAAAGAACCAAAAAACTTTTATTCGCTGGGGACTCCAGCGAGTAAAGTTTTTTTGCTTCTTTTTGTTCACAAAAAGAAGACTTGCTTCCTCATGACCCTGGTTACCGTCGAGAACCTCAACGTCGCCTTCGGCCCGCGCCACGTGGTGCGCGATGTTGGGTTCACCATCGCCCCCGGCGAGGTGCTGGCGCTGGTCGGCGAAAGCGGCTCGGGCAAGTCGCTCACCGCGCTGTCGCTGCTGCAATTGCTCCCGCCGGGCGCCGCCTGCACCGGTCAGGCGGTGCTGGACGGGCAGCAGGTCATCGGCGCCCCGCCGCGCGCGCTGCGCCGGCTGCGCGGCGGCGTGGCCGGCATGGTGTTCCAGGAGCCGACCAACAGCCTGAACCCGCTGGCCCGTATCGGCGCGCAGGTGGCCGAGGCGATCACCCTGCATCGCCGCCTGCCCGCGGCCGGACTGCGCGCCCGCGTGGTGGAACTGCTGGACGAGGTGGGCTTCCCCGACGCGCGCGACCGGCTGGACGCCTTTCCGCACCAGCTTTCCGGTGGCCAGCGCCAGCGGGTGATGATCGCCATCGCGCTCGCCAACGACCCCAAGCTGCTGATCGCCGACGAGCCCACCACCGCGCTGGACGTGACCATCCAGGCGCAGATCCTCAAGCTGCTGGCCGCCCGCAAGGCGGCGCGGGGCCTGGCGATGCTGCTGATCAGCCACGACCTGTCGATCGTCCGCCGCTATGCCGACCGGGTATGCGTGATGAAGGACGGCGCCATCGTCGAGGCCGGCCGCGTCGCCGCTGTGTTCGCCACCCCCGCCCACCCCTATACCCGCATGCTGCTGGATGCCGAGCCGCGCGGCCGCCCCGCGCCGCTGCCGTCCGACGCGCCGGAGGTGATGCGTGGCGAGGATGTGCGGGTGCACTTCGCCATCAACCACGGCATCCTGCGCCGCACCGTCGGCGTGGTGCGCGCGGTGGACGGCGTCAATGTCACCGTGCGCGCCGGCGAGACCGTGGGGCTGGTGGGCGAGAGCGGCTCGGGCAAGTCCACCATCGGCTTCGCCCTGTTGCGGCTGCGCGAGGCCCAGGGCCGCATCGCCTTCCTCGGCCAGGACCTGGCCGGCCTGCCGCCGCGGGTGCTGCGCCGGCTGCGCGCGGGCATGCAGATCGTCTTCCAGGACCCGTTCGGCAGCCTGTCGCCGCGGCTGTCGGTGGGCGAGATCGTCGCCGAGGGCCTCTCGGTCCATGCGCGCGACCTGTCCGCCGCCCAGCGCGAGCACCGCGTGGCGGAGGCGCTGGACACGGTCGGCCTGCCCGGCGACTGCGCGGTGCGTTACCCGCACGAGTTCAGCGGCGGCCAGCGCCAGCGTATCGCCATCGCCCGCGCCATGGTGCTGAAGCCGCGCTTCGTGGTGCTGGACGAGCCGACCAGCGCGCTGGACATGTCGGTGCAGGCGCAGATCGTCGCCCTGCTGCGCGAATTGCAGCAGCGCCACGCCCTGGGCTACTTGTTCATCAGCCACGACCTGAAGGTGGTGCGCGCCATGGCCCACCGTGTGATGGTGCTGCGTGGCGGCAAGGTGGTGGAGGAAGGCCCGGCCGAGGCGTTGTTCGCCCATCCGCGTGAGGACTACACCCGCGCCCTGATGGCTGCCGCCTTCGCGCTGGAGGCGGATGAGACGGGCGTGGTGGCGACGTGATCCAGGGCGGCAAGGCGGGGTAGCGCCCGGCCGTGCCGCCCGCCGCGACTACCCCGCGCGTTCCAGCAATTCGATCGCCACCCCGTCCGGCCCGCGCAGGAAGGCGATGCGCACGCCCGGGCGGATGGTGGTCGGCTCCATGGTGAATTCGGCCCCCTTCTCCTTCAACGCGGCCACCACGGCATCGATGCCGGTGACGCGCAGGCCGAAATGGTCCAGGCCGCGATAGGGCGAGGCGGGGGCGGCGGCGACCGCATCCTGCGGGCCGACCGGGGCGATGAACACGTTCATGCCGCCCAGCTTCAGGTCGATGCGCGGCTTGCCATCCTGGGTGGTGCGGATCACCTCGGCGCCGAACATGGTCTCGTAGAACCCCGTCGTCCCTTCGGGGTCGGCGGTGCGCAGGTGGATGTGGTCGTAGACGAACGCGGCCATGGAGCCCTCCCGAGCGGATTTGGCCAGGATGCTACGCCGCCGCCGCGGGCCCCGCCAGCCGGGCGCCACTCTGTTGACAATTCCCGGCCCGGCTTTCAGTTAGTTCGCAGCGAGAAGAAAAAATGACCCCTCCGAACTTGGGGGGCAGGCGGGGGAGACTTCCTTGGCGACAGTGGAACTGCAAGGCGTCCGCAAGGCCTATGGCGCGCTGACCGTGGCCGACGGGATCGACCTGTCGATCGGCCATGGCGAGCTGGTCTGCCTGCTCGGCCCCTCGGGCTGCGGCAAGACCACGGCGCTGCGGCTGATCGCCGGTTTCATCGCGCCGGATGCCGGGGCGATTGTGGTGGGCGGGCGCACGCTGTCGGACGCGCGGGCAACGCTGCCGCCGGAGCGGCGCAACATGTCGATGATCTTCCAGAGCTACGCGCTGTGGCCGCACATGACGGTGGCCGAGAACATCGCCTATGGCCTGCGCCTGCGCCTGCGCCGCCAGCCGGCCGCCGAGGTCGCCGCCAAAGTGGCCCGCATCCTGGCGGTGACTCAGCTTGAGGCGCTGCGGGCGCGCTATCCGGGCGAGCTGTCCGGCGGCCAGCAGCAGCGCGTGGCGCTGGCCCGCGCGCTGGTGGTGGAGCCGGAGACGCTGCTGCTGGACGAGCCGCTGTCCAACCTGGACACCAATCTGCGCGAGGAGATGCGCTTCGAGATCCGCCGCCTGCACGACGCCTTCCGCTACACCACCGTCTACGTCACCCACGACCAGCTGGAGGCGATGACCACGGCGGACCGCATCGTGGTGATGAACACCGGCCGGATCGAGCAGGTCGGCAGCCCCGAAGACGTGTATCTGCGCCCGCAATCGGAGTTCGTCGCCCGCTTCATCGGCGGCACCAACATCCTGCATGGCACGGTCGATGGCGGGGTGGCGCGCTGCGGGCCGATGACGGTGGCCTGGGGGCAGGGCGCGGCGGCAGCGGGGCAGACCGCGATCTCGGTGCGGCCGCACGAGGTGGAACTGAGCACCGACCCGGCCGAGGGCGAGAATGCGTTCAGCGGAACAGTCATGCGGCATACCTATCTTGGCGCGCAGCGGGACTACCTGCTGGACATGGGCGGCGACATCACCCTGCGGGCGGTGACGCCGCTGGACACGGTGCTGCCGGTGGGCGCCGCCGTGGGGGTGCGGCTGCCCCGCCGGCACTGTCGGGCCCTGCCGCGATGAGCAATCCCGCGACAATCAGGCGGCCCGACATCTCGCTGCTGCTGTTCGGCCTGATCGCGCTCGGGCTGTGCGTGCTGGTGGTGCTGCCGCTCGGCTGGCTGGGCTGGTTCAGCGTCACCAACGACCAGGGCGGGCTGACGCTCGCCAATTTCCGCCAGCTGGCCACCGACCCGGCGCTGCTGAAGCCCATGCGGGTGACGTTGGTGATCGCGGTGGCCTCGGCCGCCGGCGCCGCGCTGGTGGCGATCCCGCTGGCCTGGCTGGTGGCGCGCACCGACGTGCCGTTCCGCGGCGCGATCCGCGCCCTGGTCACCGCCTCGTTCGTCACTCCGCCCTTCCTGGGGGCGATCGCCTGGGAACTGCTGGCCGCCCCCAACTCGGGCATTCTGAACCAGTGGGCGCGCTGGCTGTTCGGCATGGGCGAATACGACTACCTGTTCGACATCTACACCGTTACCGGCGTCGCCTTCTGCATCGGCTGCTACACCTTCCCCTACGTGTTCACCCTGCTGGCCAATGCGCTGGAGAACATCCCGGCCGATATCGAGGATGCCTCCAACATCCTCGGCGGCGGCGCCTGGCAGACGGCGCGGCGGATCACCCTGCCGCTGATCCTGCCGGCAATCCTGGCCGGCACGCTGGTGGCCTTCCTGCAGGCGCTGACGCTGTTCGGCACTCCGGCCATCCTGGCGCTGCCCTCGGGTTTCCACACGCTGACCACCAAGATCTGGAGCCTGTTCCAGTACCCGCCGCAAACCCACCTAGCCGCCGCCGCCGCGCTGCCGCTGCTGGGGGTCACGCTGCTCGTGCTGCAACTGCAGCGCTGGCTGCTGGGGCGGCGCTCCTACGTGGTGGTGGGCGGCAAGAACAGCCCGCCCCGCCTGATCCGCCTAAAGCTGTGGCGCTGGCCGGCCTTCGCGCTGTGCCTGCTGATCATGCTGAACCCGGTGATCCTGCCCTACGCCGCGCTGCTGAAGGCGGCGGTGGTGCGCAACTTGGCCGACCCGCTGGCCTGGAGCACGCTGTCGTGGAAGCACCTGCATTTCGTGCTGTGGGAGTTCTCCGGCACCCGCCTGGCAATGACCAACACGCTGGTGCTGGGGGTGGTCAGCGCCACGGTGGTGACGGCGGTGGCGCTGGTGGTGGGCTACCTGGCCAGCCGCCGGCTGGTGCCTGGCCACCAGATGCTGCCGGTGCTGGCGATGGCGCCGATCGCCGTGCCTGGCATCGTGATGGGCGTCGGCCTGTTCCTGGTCTACACCCGCCCGCCTTTCGTGCTCTACGGCACGCTGTGGATTCTGATCGTGGCGTTCGTCACGCTGGAGATGCCGGCCGGCTTCCAGCAGGTGCAGGCCGCGCTGCGCGGGCTGCATGTGGAGTTGGAGGAAGCCTCGCGCATCTTCGGCGCCACCCGGCTGCAGGCGCTGTGGCAGATCACCGCGCCGCTGCTGCGCACCACCATCATCGCCACCTGGAGCATCGTGTTCATCGGCGTGATGCGCGAGCTGTCGGCCACCATCCTGCTCACCACGTCCGAGACCAAGGTGATCTCGGTGGTGATCTACGACCTCAACGAGGGTGGCGACCTGGGCGCCATCTCGGTGATGGGGCTGGCGTTGCTGCTGGTCACGTTCGCGATCATCCTGGCGGTGAACCGGCTGCCGATCCTGGGCTACCGCGCCGGCGGGCGCGGCCGGCCCGCCATCTGACCACCTGAAAGGCGCACCCCATGGACGCTCTGCCCAGCAACACAACCCCCTATGCCGGCGGCAAGATGCTGGCCGCGGCGGCCGGCGGCGTGGGGGTCATCACCTTCAACCAGCCCGAGAAGCGCAATGCCATGTCCGTCGAGATGTGGACCGGGCTGGCCGAGATCCTGGACGGTTTCGCCGCCGACCCCGGCCTGCGCGTGGTGGTGCTGACCGGCGCCGGCGACAAGGCGTTCGTCTCCGGCGCCGACATCAGCCAGTTCGAGCAGCAGCGCGGCAACGCCGAGGCGCAGAAGGAATACGACCGGCTGACCAGCATCGGCCGCGAGAAGCTGGCCGGTTTCGCCAAGCCGGTGATCGCGCGCATCCGCGGCTTCTGCATGGGCGGCGGCCTGGGCATCGCCATGCAGGCCGATCTGCGCATCGCCTCCACCAACAGCCAGTTCGGCATCCCGGCGGCGAAGCTCGGCATCTCCTATGGCTTCACCACCATGCGCCGGCTGGTGGCGCTGGTGGGTCCGGCGCATGCCCGCATGCTGGTCTACACCGGCAACCGCATCGACGCCGCTGAGGCCAGCCGCATCGGCCTGATCAACGAGGCGGTGGCCCCCGAGGCGCTGGATGCCCGGGTGATGGACATCGCCCGCACCATCGCCGGCAACGCCCCGCTCTCGGTCGCCAGCATGAAGTTCACCGTCACCGAGGCGACCCGCGCGGAGTCGGAGATGGACACGGCGGCGATCACCCGCAGCATCGCCACCTGCTTCGACAGCGCCGACTACCGCGAGGGCCGCGCCGCGTTCATGGAAAAGCGCAAACCGGTATTCACCGGGCGATAGCGAGGTTCAGCAAGGGCAAATTCACATGGAGACGGGGAGACGGGGAGACGGGGAGACGGGGAGACGGGGAGACGGGGAGACGGGGAGAAGCAAGGTAAAGCCGGCTCGCCTTTCTTCTCCCCGCCTCCCCGCCTCCATGTGGATCTTATTGCTACCCCGCCGCTCCCCGCTCCCGCGCCGCCTTGAACCCCGCCACGAAGCGGGCCAGCGTGTCCGAGGTCTGGCCGCGCGGCAGCATCACCTCGATCAGCTGGAACCGCCCGCGCGTGGCATGGGCGCACGCCAGGGCGGCGGCCAGTTCGCGCCGCGTGCGCACCCGCACCCCGTCGCCGCCCAGCGGCCCGGCCAGCTCGGCGAAGCGCCAGTCGTCCAGGTTGTTGAACGCGCTCTCCGGCTGGAACACCCGCAGCATCTCCCAGCTCGCGTTGTTGAACACCAGGCAGATCGGGTCCCAGCCGTAGCGGCGGCAATTGCCCAGCTCGAACCCAGTCATCTGGAACGCGCCGTCGCCCACCAGTATCAGCGGTCGCCCTCCGGCGGCGACGCACGCCCCTAGCCCGGCCGGCACGCCGAAGCCCATGCCGGCATAGTAGCCGGGGGCCACCAGGTCGGTGTTGGCGATCTCCATGGCGGTGAACAGGCAGTCGCCCATGTCGGCGGCCATCGGCATCGGGCCATGCGCGGCGAACAGGTCGTTGATCGCCGCCGCCACGTCCGAGGGCGCGATCACCGCGTCGTCCAGGCTCAGGGTGGAGGCGGGCGGCGGCGGCGCGGCGGGGGCGGCGGCGGCCGGGCGCTCGGTCACGCGGGCCAGCAGCGCGTCCAGCAGCGCATCCAGCGGAATGGCCGGGTAGGCGTGGTGGCCCACCCGCACCGCGCGGTCGATCGCCAGCATGGCGCGCCGCATGTCGATCTTGCGTTCGCTGACCGCGAAATTGGTGTCCGACAGGATCACCCCCAGCAGCAGCAGCCCGTCCGAGCCCTCCACCAGCCTGGTGATCGCCGCCTCGCCGGCCGCACCCATGTAGGTGCCGCGCACCACGTCGGCATGCCCGCTCAGCAGGCCGCGCCCCATGAAGGTGGTCACCACCGGAATGCCCAGTGCGCGGGCCAGCCGGGCGGCCTTGTCCTCCACGCCGTAGCGGCGGACCTCCACATCCACCATCAGCACCGGCGTGGCGGCGGCGGCCAGCCGGGCCAGGATCTCGTCGGCGCATTCGGCCAGCGCGTCGGCGTCCACCGGCAGGCGCGGCAGCGGCGCCACCGCGGCGGTCTCGGCGCCCACCAGGTCGCGCGGCACCTCGATATATACCGGCAGCGAATAGGCGATGGCGCTGCGCAGCACGCGCGCGATGTCGGCCGGCGCGCGGGCCGGGTCGTCCAGCACCGCCTGGTCGCAGGTGATCTCGCGGAAGATGCGCGCCTGCGTGTCGATGGCGCGCGACATGTGGTGCAGCTGCCAGCCGCTGGCCCGCTCATGCACCCCCGGCGCGCCGGACACCACCACCACCGGCGACCGCTCGGCATAGGCGCCGGCCACCGGGTTCACCAGGTTGAACGCCCCGGCCCCCCAGGTGGCGACCGCCACTGAGATCGACCCCCGGAACCGTGCCGCCGCATCGGCGGCGAAACCCACCGCCGGCTCGTGGCTCAGCGTGTAGAACGGCAGCAGCCCGCTCTCCTCGATCACCTTGCACAGCGGCAGCACGAAGTCGCCGGGAATGCCGAAAATCTCCCGCGCGCCGTGGTCCTTCAGCGCGGCGATCAGGCTGTGGCCTAGCGTGGGCATGGGGTATCTCCTGGGAGGGTGCCGGCAGGATAGTTTCCTATGAAACGAAGGGAAGGCTTCTTTTTGTGGACAAAAAAAGCAAAAAACCTTGTTCGCCGGGGACCCGGCGCCCCCCGGGGGACTCCAGCGAATAAAAGTTTTTTGGTTCTTTCTTCCAAAAAAGAACCCTTCCTCCCCCCTGTCTGGCCTTCCCCGGCCCCCCTGCGCTATGACAGGCGCCTGACCGGAGGCACGCGACTTGAACCAACCCATCTCCCCCGCGCCGAACTCGCTGCGCACCGGGCCCGACGCCCGTGGCCGGTTCGGTGAATTCGGCGGCCGCTTCGTGGCCGAGACGCTGATGCCGCTGATCCTGGAGGTCGAGGCCGCGTACAACGCCGCCAAGGCCGACCCGGCCTTCCAGCCGGAGCTGGACGACTACCTCAAGAACTACGTCGGCCGCCCCAGCCCGCTATGGTTCGCCCAGCGGCTCACCGAGCGCCTCGGCGGCGCGAAGGTCTATTTCAAGCGCGACGAGCTGAACCACACCGGCGCGCACAAGATCAACTCCTGCATGGGGCAGATCCTGCTGGCCCGCCGCATGGGCAAAACCCGCATCATCGCCGAAACCGGCGCCGGCCAGCACGGCGTGGCCACCGCCACCGTCTGCGCGCTGTTCGGCCTGCCCTGCACCGTCTACATGGGGGCCACCGACGTCGCCCGCCAGGCGCCCAACGTGTTCCGCATGAAGCTGCTGGGCGCGGAGGTGAAGCCCGTCACCTCCGGCGCCGCCACGCTGAAGGACGCGATGAACGAGGCGCTGCGCGACTGGGTCGCCAACGTGCGCGACACGTTTTACATCATCGGCACCGTCGCCGGCCCGCACCCCTACCCGATGATGGTGCGCGACTTCCAGAGCGTGATCGGCGAGGAGGCCAAGGTGCAGATGCACGAGGCCGAGGGCCGCCTGCCGGATATCGCGGTGGCGGCGATCGGCGGCGGCTCCAACGCCATGGGCCTGTTCCACCCGTTCCTCGACGACACTTCCGTGCGCCTCATCGGCGTGGAGGCGGCCGGCCACGGGCTGGACACCCACCAGCACGCCGCCAGCCTGTCGCGCGGCCGGCCGGGCGTGCTGCACGGCAACCGCACCTACCTGCTGCAGGACGAGGACGGCCAGATCCAGGAGGCGCACAGCATCAGCGCCGGGCTGGACTATCCGGGCATCGGGCCGGAACATTCCTGGCTGCACGAAATCGGCCGGGTGGAATACGTGGCCGCCACCGATACCGAGGCGCTGGACGCCTTCCAGCTCTGCACCCGCACCGAGGGCATCATCCCGGCGCTGGAGCCGGCGCACGCGCTGGCCCATGTGGCCAAGATCGCGCCCGCCATGGACAAGGACAAGATCATCCTGATGAATCTCTGCGGGCGCGGCGACAAGGACATCTTCACCGTGGCCGACGCGCTCGGCGTGAAGCTGTAGGGGAAAGCGCCATGAGCCGCATCGCCGCGCGTTTCGCCAAGCTGAAGGCCGAGGGCCGGGGCGCCCTGATCCCGTTCCTGGAAGCCTGGGACCCGGATGCCAACACCTCGCTGGAAATCCTGCGCGGCATGCCCGGCGCCGGCGCCGACCTGATCGAGATCGGCTGCCCGTTCACTGACCCGATGGCCGACGGCCCCACCATCCAGCTCGCCGGCCGCCGCTCGCTCGATGCCGGGGCGAAGATGATCCACACCCTGGCCATGGTGTGGGAGTTCCGCCAGGAGGACGCCGACACCCCGGTGATCCTGATGGGCTACCTCAACCCCATCCTGTCCTTCGGGGTGGAGAAATTCTGCGCCGAGGCGGCGCGCGCGGGCGTGGACGGCCTGATCATCGTCGACCTGCCCAGCGAGGAGGCGGACCTGGTTCTGCCGCACGCCACCGCCAACGGGCTGGACATCATCCGCCTGGTCGCGCCGACCACCGACGACGCCCGGCTGCCGCTGGTGCTGAACGGCAGTTCCGGCTTCGTCTACTACGTCTCCATCACCGGCATCACCGGCACCCGCACCGCCAGCGCCGATGAACTGGCCGAGGCGATCCCGCGCATCCGCCGCGCCACCAGCCTGCCGATCGCGGTGGGCTTCGGCGTGCGCTCGCCGGCCCAGGCCGCCGCCGCCGCCACCGCCGCCGACGCCGCGGTGGTGGCCTCCGCCCTGATCGACACCCTGGCCGCCAGCCTGGACCCCGAGGGCCGCGCCACGCCGGCCACCGTCGGCCGCGTGCTGGCCCAGGTGCGCGCGCTGGCCGAAGGTGTCCGCGGCGCCCGCGCAACCCAACCGGCAAACGGATAAAGTTTTTTTGCTTCTTTGTTTTCAAACAAAGAAGAGCTGTTCTTTTTTGAAAAAAAGAACCAAAAAACTTTTGTTCGTTTGTCTCGTGCCGGCGGCGACTGCCGAGAACACTGGATCGATGTCATGAACTGGCTCACCGAATTCGTTCGCCCCAAGATCCGCACCCTGCTGGGCCGGCGCGACGTGCCGGAGAATCTGTGGGTCCAGTGCCCCTCCTGCCAGCAGATGACCTTCCATACCGAGCTGGAGAAAAACCAGAAGGTATGCGGCCATTGCGGCCACCATATGCGCGTGGGCGCGCTGGAACGGCTGGCCTGGACCTTCGACGGCGGAAGCTGCACCCGCATCGAACTCCCCAAGGTGCCCGTGGACCCGCTGCGTTTCCGCGACTCCCAGCGCTATCCCGACCGGCTGAAGCAGGCGCGCGAGAAAACCCACCTAGACGACGCGGTGGTGGTGGCGCACGGCCTGATCGGCGGCCAGAAGGCCGTGGTCGCGGTGATGGCGTTCGAATTCATGGCCGGCTCGATGGGCGCCGCCGTGGGCGAGGGCCTGCTGGCGGCCGCCAAGCTCGCCGTGCTGCAGGACGCGCCGCTGATCGTCTTCACCGCCTCGGGCGGCGCCCGCATGCAGGAAGGCGCGGTCAGCCTGATGCAGATGCCGCGCAGCATCATCGCCTCCCGCATGGTGAAAGAGGCCGGGCTGCCCTTCATCACCGTGCTGACCGACCCGACCACCGGCGGCGTGACCGCCAGCTTCACTATGCTGGGCGACATCCAGATCGCCGAACCGGGCGCCCTGATCGGCTTCGCGGGCGCGCGGGTGATCGAGCAGACGGTGCGCGAGAAGCTGCCCGAAGGCTTCCAGCGCGCCGAATACCTGCTGGAGCACGGCATCCTGGACATGGTGGTCAAGCGCACCGAGATGGCGGCGACGCTGGCGCGGCTGGTCAGCCTGCTGCGCGTCAAGGAACTGGCCGCGGCTTGAGCGACGCACCACCCGGGCCAGGGCGGGCCGAGGCGATCATCGATCGGCTGCACGGCCTGTACCCGCGGCTGATCGACCTCAGCCTGGACCGGCTGCACCGCCTGCTGACCGCCCTCGACCACCCGGAGCGGCGCCTGCCGCCGGTGCTGCACGTGGCCGGCACCAACGGCAAGGGCAGCACCTGCGCCTTCCTGCGCGCGATGGGCGAGGCGGCGGGCCTGCGCGTGCACGTCACCACCTCGCCGCATCTGGTGCGCTTCAACGAGCGCATCCGCCTCGCCGGCCGCCTGGTGGACGACGCCACGCTGGAAGCGGCGCTGGAGGAGGTGGAGCGGGTGAACGCCGGCGCGCCGGTCACCGTGTTCGAAATGCTGATGGCCGCCACCTTCCTGCTGTTCGCCCGTGTGCCGGCCGACCTGTGCGTGCTGGAAGTCGGCCTGGGCGGGCGGTTCGACGCGACCAACGTGATCGACCATCCGGCCGCCTGCGCGATCACCGCGCTGTCGCTCGATCACCGCGAGTTTTTGGGTGATTCCTTGGCCAAAATCGCCTTCGAAAAGGCCGGAATCATCAAGAAAAGCGCCCCCGTGGCCACCGGAGCCCAGGCCCCGGAGGCGCTCGCCGTGCTCCAGGCCCAGGCCGATGCGCGCGGCGCCAGGCTGCTGGCGCGCGGGCGGGACTGGGAGATTGCGCGCGCCGCCGCCGGGCTGCGCTACAGCGACGCCGCCGGCACGCTGGATCTGCCGCCGCCCTCGCTGCTGGGGCCGCACCAGACCGACAATGCCGGCATCGCGGTGGCCACGCTGCGTGCGGCCGGACTCGGCGTGGCCGACGGCGCGATCGCGCGCGGGGTGGCGACGGCGGAGTGGCCGGCGCGGATGCAGCGCCTGCATGGCCGGCTGGCGGCGCTGCTGCCGGCGGATTGGGAATTATGGCTGGATGGCGGGCACAACCCCGGCGCCGGGGTGGTGCTGGCCGAGCATCTGGCCGGCTGGGCCGACCGGCCGGTGCATCTGATCGTCGGCATGAAGCAGGCCAAGGATTCCGCCGAATTCCTCCGCCCGCTGCTGCCGCACGCCGCCAGCCTGTGGGCGGTGGCCGAGCCGGGCCAGCACCTCGCCTTGCCGGTGGCGGCGATCGTGGCGGCCTCCGGCGGTGTGGCGCGGCCGGGGCCGACGGTGGCCGCGGCGTTACGTGCCCTGCCGCGTGAGGGCGGGCCGGCCCGCGTGCTGATCTGCGGCAGCCTCTATCTGGCCGGCGAGGTGCTGAAGGCGGAGGGCTGGGTGGGGCACTGAACGGCCCGGCGATTGGACCGCGCCCGCCGCCGCGATCCGGTCCTGTCGGACAGGCCAATTCCGCTCCAGCCTGCGCTGCCCGATCGCCAAGGAGACGCCGCATGCCCGCCGCCCCGGCCCATTTCCCGCTCGCCGCCGCCCACGCCGCGCCGCTTCCGCCCGGCCGCGCCTCCGCCCTGCTGCTCGCCCATGGCAGCCTGGAATTGCGCTGGTACGCGCCGCAAGGCGAGGACCGGCAGGCCCCGCACAGCCGCGACGAGGTCTACGTGGTGGCCAGCGGCAGCGGCTGGTTCCGCCGCGGCGAGGAGCGGTTCCGCTTCGCCCCCGGCGATGCCCTGTTCGTCGCCGCCGGAGTGGCGCATCGTTTCGAGGACTTCACCGGGGATTTCGGCACCTGGGTGATGTTCTATGGCCCCGAAGGAGGCGAAACCGCATGAGCACCGTCACCCCGTTCCTGATGGACGACCGCCCGCGCTGGGCCGAGCTGTGGACCGGCTACCTCGCCTTCTACAACACCACCCTGCCGCCGTCGCAGTACGAGCACACTTGGGCCGGACTGATGGACGGCCGCCTGCACGGCCGCGGCTCGCGCGACGCGCAGGGCCGGCTGGTCGGTATCACCCATTTCCTGTTCCACGAAAGCTGCTGGACCACCGTGCCGGTCTGCTACCTGCAGGACCTGTTCGTGGACCCGGCGCAGCGCGGCGGCGGGCACGGGCGCAAGCTGATCGAGGCGGTGGCCGAGGCGGCGCGCGAGGTCGGCAGCCCGCGGCTGTACTGGCAGACCCAGACCGACAACGCCACCGCCCGCCAGCTTTACGACCGGCTGGCGCGTTTTTCGGGCTTCATCCGCTACGATTATCCGATGGGGTAGGGAGGGTCAGGCGGCTTGGGGCGCCAGGCTGGTCAGGGTGGTGGAAAGGCCGTCGTGCAGCGTGGTGCGCGCGGCCACGCCCAGGCTGGCGATCGCCCGCGCCGGGTCGCCGAGCGACTGGCGGATGTCCCCCGGCCGCGCCGGGCCGTGGGTGACGCGCGGCAGCCGGCCGTGGATATGGCCCAGTATGCCCACCAGGTCCAGCACCGTGGTGCCCCGGCCGGTGCAGACGTTCACCACGTCGCAGCCTTGCGCCGCCTCCAGCCGCTGCATCGCCGCGCGGAAATGCGCCACCACGTCCTGCACATAGACGAAGTCGCGCAGCTGCGCCCCGTCGCCATGCACGCAGACCGGGCTGCCGCCGGCGACCAGCCGGGCGAAGATGGAGATCACGCCGCTATAGGGCGAATTGGGGTCCTGGCGCGGTCCATACACGTTGAACAGCCGCAGCCCGAAGGTGGGCAGCCGGTGCACGCCCCAGCCGACCCGTGCGTGCAGCTCGCTGCCCAGCTTGTCGGCGCCATAAGCGGTGAGCGGCGCCGGCGCCATGTCCTCGCGCGCCGCGCGGCCGGACACGTCGCCGTAGATGGCGGCGGAGGAGGCATAGACCACCGGGATGCGCCCGGCCTCGCAGGCGGCATCCAGCACCGCCACGCTGCCGCACTGGTTCACCTTGTGGGTGGCCAGCCATGCCTCGTTGGCGCGCGCGACCGAGGCGATGGCGGCGAGGTGGAAGCAGCCCGCCGCGCCGGCCATCGCGCGGCGCAGGGCGGCCGGGTCCAGGATGTCGCCGCGCAGCACCTGGCACCGCTGGTCCAGGTTTTCCATCCGCCCGGTGGAGAAATCGTCGAGCACGCGCACCTGGTGCCCGCCTGCCAGCAGGCTGTCCGCCAGATGGGAGCCGATGAAGCCCGCGCCGCCGGTGATGAGGTAGAGAGCCACGGGTTGCTCCGCAAATGCATGCCGGCCGGCAAACGCCCGACCCGCCAGATTATTCTAGCAAATAAGCCGATTGCCGGTGACTCCGCTGACGGACTAGGCCGTTGGAATGACCCCGCGGACGCCGCCGGCACGCCTGCTGTATGGGCCGGATCGTGGGGGCAATGGCCGGGGCCGCGCAAGGCGAACCGGGCGCAGGCGGCGCCCGGGCACGTCACGTCTGCGCGATTGGCCCCAGCGCCGGGGCGGGGAGGGCGCGGGTCAGCCGCCCTTGACGCCGCCCGCGGTCAGCCCGGCCACGATTTCCTTCTGCATCAGCAGGGTCAGGAGCAGCACCGGGGCCGTCACCATCAGGGCGGCGGCGGCCAGCGGGCCCCAGCTCACCTGCTCGAAGGTCAGCACGTTGTACACCGCCACCGGCAGGGTGCGCGTCTCGCGCCCGGCCAGCACCACGCCGAAGATGAAATTGTTCCAGCTGAAGATGAACGACAGGATCATCGCCACCACGATGCCCGGCCGCGCCAGCGGCATGGCGATGTAGCGGAACGCCTGCCAGATGGTGGCGCCGTCCACCAGGGCGGCCTCCTCCAGCTCGTGCGGCAGCCCCTCGAAGAAGCCGATCATCACCCACACCACGATCGGCACGGTGATCACCAGATGGGTGATGATGATCGGCGTCAGCGTGCCGGTCAGCCCCAGCCACTGGAACATCAGGAACAGCGGGATGAGGTAGGACAGGCCGGGGGTGACGCGCGCGATCATGATCAGGGCCGCCGCCTTGGCCGCCTTGGCCTTGGCGATGCCGAAGCCGGCCGGCACGCCCAGCAGCAGCGCCAGCCCGGTGGCGGTGAACGACACCACCACCGAGTTGTAGGTGTAGCTGAACCAGTCGTTCTTCTGGATCACGTCGATGAAGTTGGCCAGCGTCGGCGGGTTGGGGATGAACACCGGCGGGAAGGCCATGTTGTCCACCTCGTTCTTCAACGAGAGCGACAGCATCCACAGGAACACCAGCAGCGCCGGCGAGACCAGCGCCACCACCGCCAGCCCGAAGGCGATGTTGCCGCCCAGCCGGCGCAGGCTGAACGGCCGGCGCCGGCGCACCAGGGCGGCGCGGGCCGGCAGCGCTTCCGGCGCGCGCGCGGTGCCGCTCATTGCCATTTCTCCTGCCGGCGGGCGGTGAACAGCACCAGGCTGACCAACAGGATGATGACGAAGAACACCACCGTCACCGCCGAGGCATAGCCCATGTTGTAGAACGAGAAGGCCTGCAGATAGAGGAAGATGTTCATGGTCTCGCTCGACGTGCCGGGGCCGCCGTTGCTGATGACGAAGATGAGGTCGAACGCCTTCAGCGCGTCGATGGTGCGGATCACCAGGGCGACGATGATGTGCGGCCAGACCAGCGGCAGCGTGATGTGGCGGAACATCGCCCAGCCGCTGGCGCCGTCCAGCCGCGCCGCCTCGTACGGGTCGGTCGGCAGGCTGGCCAGCCCGCCGAGCACGATCAGCATCACCAGCGGCGTCCATTGCCAGGTTTCCACCATCACCAGCGTGGGGATGACGGTCACCGGGTCGTAGCTCCATTGCGACGGCGGCAGGCCGGCGGAGGTGAGCAGGTAGTTCAGCACGCCGAGCTGCGGGTGGAACATCATGGTCCATACCAGCGCCACCGCCACCGGGGTGGCCATCATCGGCAGGATGAAGATGGTGCGCGCGAGGCCGCGCAGCGGGAAGCGGCGATGGAACACCACCGCGGCGGCCACCCCCAGCACGACCGGAAAGACCACCGCGAGCAGGGTGAAATACAGCGTGCGCACCACCGACCAGAGGAACCGCTCGTCGGTGAACAGGCGCGCGTAATTGTCGAACCCAACATAGATCAGCGGCGAGCCGATCTTGAACTCGTGCGCCGACATGTACAGCGTGAAGAACCACGGGAACACGATCACCGCGAACACCACCAGCCCGGCCGGCACCACGAAGGGCCAGTAGCGGCGGGCATAGTTGCGCCCCGTCATGCCGGTGGAGGGCGGGCGGCGGGCTGCCTGGATCGCGGCGCTCATCGGCCGTCGCGGTCCGGGTCGGTCTGGCGTGTCACAGGCGGTTCCTCGTCAGGTTTTTATTCGCCGGCCGATCATAGCGGGGGATGGCGCGGAGGGAAGGGCCGCCCTGCCATCGCTGCCGGGATAAGGAAGGAGGATTCACATGGAGGCGGGAAGGCGGGGAGACGAACGGGGGGAGAAAGGGGAAGAAAGGCCAATATGGGTTTCGGGTATATTTGAATCATGAAGGAAAGAGGGCTTCGCCCCTCTCCCCGCCTCGCCTCATGCGTCAGGACGCCGGCACGTCCGTCACCGCGCACAGGTTGACGTTCTTGCGCTCCCGCCCGCGCCCGTCGGCATAGACCACGCGCAGGTCGTAGACGCAGCCGCCGCCGCGCGGCAGGCGCACCACATGCGCCGCGCCGGGCGCCACCACGCTCCCGACAAGCCGGTTGCGGCCCCAGGTGCGGCTGCCCGACAGGGTGGCGAACAACTCCTTGATCGGCTGGTCGGCGCGGTTGACCAGGCGGAACGAAGGATCGTCCTGCGCCTTGCGCGTCGCGGTTGGGCCGGAAGTCGGGGCGGCCGCCGGCTCGTGGCGCGGGCCGCCGAAGCATTCCACGAACAGCGTGCCGGCATTGGCAAGCTCCCCCACCTGGGCCGGGCGCAGCTCCGCCCCGGTGCTGGCGGCCAGCTTCGGCGCGACGCCATGGGCGGCCAGGAAGGCGGCGGCCTCGGTGCCCTTGATGGCGAAGTTCACGTTCTGCGGCACGTCGCCCCCGGTCAGCTTGGACACCCGCAGCGCGTTCAGCTTGGAGACCACGACGCCGATCACGTGGCCGTTGCGGTCCATCACCGGCCCGCCGGAATTGCCCGGCTGCACCGGCGCGCTGATCTGAAGATGCAGCGGGTTGTCGCCGATGCCGCTGAGCGCGCTGACATCGCCGGTGGTCAGCGTGGGGCCGGAGGTGAGCAGGCCATAGAGCGGGAACCCGTAGGTGACCACCTGCTCGCCGCGCTCCACCGGCGGGCCGTCGCGGAACACCAGCGGCGTGCCGGCGCCGGGCGGCACCGCCAGCAGCGCCAGGTCGCGTGCCGGGTCGTCGGCCTGCACGGTGGCGGTGGCAGTCTGCCGGCGGTCGTTGCGCACCACGATGCGGGTGCAGCCGGCGACCACGTGGTGGTTGGTCAGCGCCCAGGTATCGCCCACCAGGAAGCCGCTGCCGGTGCTGGTGGGACGGGTGCCGGCGGGGCGCTGCTGCGCCAGCGCCGGGCCGGCCGCCACGGCCAGCAGGACGGCCGCCAGGAACAGCCGGTGGCGCGGGGCAGGGGCGCGGGGCATCGTCGGGGGTCTCTCCGCCAGGGAATGTGGCAAGCGGGTCAGGCGGCGCCCGGCAGGCGCTGCGCCGCGAAAACCGGTTCCAGCGCCGCGAACAGCTCGGCCATCTTGCGGCAGACCAGCACCGGGTCGGCACCCGCCGTGGGCATCACCCGGCGTTCCAGCACGGCGGGGCCGAGGTCGTGGCCGGGGATCACCCAGTCCTCGTCCGGGTACTGGCGGTCCAGGTTGTCGGCAATGACGTTCTCGATCGGCAGGTGGAAGGCCAGCGCGTGCCGCGCGTTCACCTTCATCGCCGCCGCCATCGCCTGCGGGCCGCCATCCTTCACCAGCGCGTTCACCACCATCAGGGTTATGTAGTCCAGCGAGCCGTTGCTGACGATGTTGTCGCGCACCTCGATGGCGAAGACATGGCGGAAGAACTGCGCCAGCAGGTCGTGCTTCATCGCCTCGAACGACAGCACCGTCAGGTTCACGCCCTTCAGGCCAGCCCAGGCGGCGGCGGTGCGGCGGGGCGAGAATTTCTGCCGGGCGACGAAATCATGCTCCCCGGTCGGGCCGACATGCAGCAGGTGGTGCTTGTAGGAGGAATACAGGTAGTCGCGCTTGTTGCGCACCACCAGCACCACCTCGGTCTCGCTGAACAGCCCGGCCACGGCGGTCTGGAAGCGGTGGGCCAGGCCCGGGCCGAGGGCGGACAGGTCCTCGCCGGAGAGGAAGACGGTGCCGGCGCCCTGCGCCTCGGCGGCCTCGGCGGCGGCGCGGAGGAAGCCGCGCACGGTGTCCATGCCGTTGGCCAGCACCAGGTCCTTCAGCTCGGAATGCTGGCGCGGGAAACGGGTGAAGAAGCCGGTGGGGTAGTGGATGCCGGCGGCCCGCAGCGCCTCGGGGTGGTGGAAGCAATAGTCCTGGATCGAGGTCGACCCCGCCTTGTGCGATCCGATATGCACCACGAGCTTCATTGCGCTGCCAACCCCATCGCTGTGCGGAACTTTCGAGCGGCTCCTGTATATCCGCAAGCGTTGCCCGCCGTCACGCCGGTTGCGCCGGGGCGGGGGCGGTGCCATTGCCAATTCCGGGGCCGGATCGCCCGCGATGGCGAGTTGGAGCGGCGATGGCGGCAGGGCATGGCATGGCGGGCGGGCGGCGGGCGGTGGCCGCCTGGGTGCTGTACGACTGGGCCTATGGCGCGTTTACCACGGTGGTCTCCACCTTCGTGTTCGCCACCTATTTCACCCGCGCGGTGGCGCCCGATCCGGCCAGCGGAGCGGCGCTGTGGGCCGGCGGGCAGGCGGCGGCGGGGGTGCTGATCGCGCTGCTGTCGGTGCCGCTGGGGGCGCTGGCGGATCGCGGCGGGCGGCGGCGGGCGATGCTGGGCGTGGCCACCGCGATCATGGTGGCGGCGACGCTGGGGCTGTGGTTCGTGCGCCCGGCGCCGGCCTATGTGCCGCTGGCGCTGGGGCTGGCCGGGCTGGCGACGGTGGCGTTCGAGATCGCCTGCGTGTTCTACAACGCGATGCTGCCGGGCCTGGCCCGCCCGGCGCGGCTGGGCCGGCTGTCGATGCTGGCCTGGGGGGCGGGTTATGCCGGGGGGCTGACCTGCCTGGGTCTGTGCCTGGTGGTGCTGGTGGCCCCCGCGTCGCCGCCGTTCGGGCTGGACCCGGCACAGGCCGAGCCGGTACGCGCCACCGCCCTGCTGGCCGGCGCGTGGATGGCGCTGTTCGCCTGGCCCTGCGTGGTGTTCGTGCCGGAGGCGGGGCGGCGGCAGCCCTGGGGGGCGGCGGTGCGGGGGGGGCTGGCCGATCTGCGGGGAGTGCTGGGCGATGTGGCGCGGGTGGCGCCGCTGCGCCGCTTTCTGCTGGCGCGGCTGTTTTTCATGGACGGGCTGACCACGCTGTTCGCCTTCGGCGGCATCTACGCGGCCGGGGAGTTCGGGCTGGACGCGAAACAGGTGCTGGTGTTCGGCATCGCGCTGAACGTCTCGGCGGGGCTTGGAGCGGCCGGATTCGCCCTGATCGAGGACAAAATCGGGCCGAAAGCGTGCGTTTTGGCCAGTCTTTTCGCGCTTTCCGTGCTGGGTACGGCGCTGCTGCTGGTGCATGACGTGGCGCTGTTCTGGGTGCTGGGGGTGTCGCTGGGGGTGTTCGTGGGGCCGGCGCAGGCGGCTAGCCGCAGCATGATGGCGCGGATGGCGCCGGCGGAGGCGCGCACCGCCTGGTTCGGGCTGTTCGCGCTGTCCGGCCGGGTCACCGCGTTCCTGGGGCCGGCGGCGCTGGCGGTGGTGACGGCGGCGTTCCACAGCCAGCGGGCCGGGATGGGGGTGATCGTGGTGTTCCTGGTGGCCGGGGCGGCGCTGCTGGCGCGGGTGCCCTCACCAGGCGCCGAGCGCTGAGGCGCGGGCGCGGC
>MKWE01000031.1:156039-273167 GCA_001899585.1 Rhodospirillales bacterium 70-18 | reverse complement strand
CCGAGCTGCACCGCCAGCAGCGGCAGCGGGATGAGCGGGCGGATCGGCGGGGGCGCGTGCACGAAGGCCAGCGCCGCCAGCCCGCCGAGTGCCGCGAAGCCCCAGTGCGTGGCGGCCACCCAGCGCGCGTCCATGCCGGCGCGCTGGGCGACCTGGTACAGGTGGCCGCGATGCGGGCGGGCGATGTTCTCCCCGGCCAGCAGGCGGCGGGCCAGGGTGAACGCCACGTCGAACAGCACGCCGGAGAGCAGCATGGGCACCAGCAGGAAGCTCATCTCCACCGCGTCGAACCGCGCCGCCGCCACGCCCAGCACCGCCAGCATGAAGCCGCAGAACTGGCTGCCGACATCGCCCATGAAAATCCGTGCGCGCGGAAAGTTGAACGGCAGGAAGCCGACCAGCCCGGCGCCCAGCAGCATGGCCGCGAAATACACGAACCACGCCTGCTGCCCGGCCGCCAGCGCCGCCAGGAAGCCGCAGGCCACCAGCGCCACGCCGGCGGCCAGGCCGTTCAGCCCGTCGATGAAGTTCATCGCGTTGGTGGCGAACAGGATCCACACCAGCGTGGCCGGAATGCCCAGCCAGCCGATATCCACCGGCCCCACCCAGGGCAGGCTGTAGACGCTGACATACAGCCCGCTGCCGATGGCGGCGAAGGCGGCCAGCACCTGGGTGGCCAGCTTGATGGTGAACGGCCAGTCGCGCACGTCGTCGATGAACGAGACGATGGCGATCACCGCCGCGGCCAGGATCACGCCGCGGAAATACGGGTCGGCCAGCCGGGCGAACTGCGCGAAGCCGTACAGCACCGCGATGCCCAGCATGAAGGCCACCACCACGCCCACGCCGCCGCCCTTGGGGGTGGGGTTGCGGTGGGCCTTGCGCGGGTCCGGCCGGTCCATCACGCCAGCGGTGATCATGGCGCGCACCATCACCGCGGACACCACGGCCAGGCCGGCGCAGAAGGCGAGGTGGCGCAGGAAGGCGAGCAGGGTCATGCCCGTCCTCTACCGCACCTGCCGGCGCGCGGACAGGGGCAGCAAGGGGTGGGGGCCGCAAGGGGGTGGGGGACAGGCAAAAGACCGGGTGGCGCAACTCGCGCCTTACCTCCGCCGCCCCGGCTGGTCTATAGGGGGCGGCATGTCACATCGCCGGGCCATGCTGCGAATCGGGATGAATGCCGGGCTGGATTTCCTGCTGGCCGCGGCCGCGGTGCCGCTGGCCCGCTGGCTGTCCGACCCGGCGGGCGACCCGATGGGGCCGGCCTGGGCGATCGCCTGGGGCGGGCTGGCGCTGCTGATCGCCGGCGTGCCGTTCCGGCTGTCGTTCCAGTACTGGCGCTTCGCCGGGGTGAACGACATGCTGGGGGTGACGGCTTCCTCGATCGCCGCGGCGGCGCTGTATGCCGTGGCGCTGCACGCGGCCGGGACGCCGCTGCCCAGCCCGACCTTCCCGATCGTGCATGTGCTCTGCCTCGCCATGCTGCTGGCGCTGCCGCGCGGCGGCTACCGGCTGATGCAGGAGGGCACGCCCCCGGCCGAGGCGGGCACGCCGGCCCTGCTGGTGGGTGCCGGCGAGGGGGCGGACCTGTTCCTGCGCGCGCTGGCCGGCGACCATGCCGCCTCGCTGCGCGTGGTCGGCCTGCTGTCCACCGGGCAGGCGCAGACCGGGCGGCGCATCCAGGGCCATGCCATCCTGGGCCCGCTGGCCGAGGCCGCCGCCGTGCTGGCGCGGCTGCGCGCGGCCGGCACGCCGCCGCAGGTGCTGGTGGTGACCGACCCCGAACTGTCCGGCCAGAAGCTGTCGGCGCTGATCGAGACCGCCGAGCGCGAGGGCGTGCGCATCGCCCGCGCGCCGCGCCCCACCGCGCTGGAGCACGACGCGGCCGCCGGGCCGGTGCAGTTGAAGCCGGTGGCCATCGAGGACCTGCTGAACCGCGCCCAGGTGCCGCTGGACCGTGAGGGCATGGCCCGCCTGGTGCACGGTCGCCGGGTGCTGGTGACCGGGGCCGGCGGCACCATCGGCGCCGAGCTGGCCCGCCAGGTGGCCGCCCTCGGCCCCGCCCGGCTGGTGCTGCTGGACAACGGCGAATACGCGCTGTGGCAGATCGACCTGGAACTGGGCGAACTCGCCCCCGCCGTGCCGCGCCGCGCCGTGATCGCCGATATCCGCGACGAGACGCGCATCCGCGCGGTGATCGAGGCATGCCGGCCCGAACTGGTGTTCCATGCCGCCGCGCTGAAGCACGTGCCGATGGTGGAGGCCAATCCGCTGGAGGGCCTGCTGACCAATGTCGCCGGCACCCGCCATGTGGCCGACGCCGCGCGCGCCGCCGGGGCGCTGGCGATGGTGCTGATCTCCACCGACAAGGCGGTGAACCCGACCAGCGTGATGGGCGCCTCCAAGCGGCTGGCGGAGATGTACTGCCAGGGGCTGGACCTCGCGGCGCTCGCCGCCGGGGCCTCGGGCGGGGTGTCCAGCGGGGCATCTGGCGGGGCATCGGGCGGGATGCGCTGCATCACCGTGCGGTTCGGCAATGTGCTGGGCAGCACCGGCAGCGTGGTGCCGCTGTTCCAGCGCCAGCTCGCCCATGGCGGCCCGCTGACCGTGACCCACCCGGACATGCAGCGCTATTTCATGACCGTGCGCGAGGCGGTGGGCCTGGTGCTGCAGGCCAGCGTGGTCGGCGTGGCGCAGGGCGCGGAATGCGCACTGGCCAGCCATGGTCCGGGGCCGGGGCCGGGGCCAGGCAAGGTGGTGCGCGGCGGCGTGTTCGTGCTGGACATGGGCGAGCCGGTGAAGATCGTCGAACTCGCGCGCACCATGATCCGCCTCGCCGGGTTGCGCCCGGAGGTGGATGTGCCGATCCGCTTCACCGGCCTGCGCCCCGGCGAGAAGCTGTTCGAGGAGCTGTTCCACGGGCAGGAGCCGCCGGTGGCCACCGGTTATCCCGGCCTGCTGATGGCCGTGCCGCGCACCGCCGACCCGGCCATCGTGGCGCGCGCGATCGACGAGCTGGCCGCCGCCTGCCGCACCGGCCATGCCAGCGCCGCGCTGGCCGTGCTGGCCCGCATGCTGCCCGAATTCGCCCATAACAGCGACGGCTCGGCCGGCGCCGCCCGCGCCTGACGCGCGCCTGAAAGGACTCCTCATGCCCGATTCCACCAGCCGCCCGCCGGTCCCGTTCCTGGACCTGAAGGCGCAGCAGGCGCGCATCGCCACCGACCTGCGCCGCCGGCTGGACGCGGTGCTGGCGCATTGCCAGTTCGTGCTGGGCCCGGAGGTGGCCGAGCTGGAGGAGGCGCTGGCGCGGTTCTGCGGCGCGGCGCATTGCGTCTCGGTCAGTTCCGGCACCGACGCGCTGCAGATCGCCATGATGGCCGAGGGCATCGGGCTGGGCGACGCGGTGTTCCTGCCGGCCTTCACCTACACCGCCACCGCCGAGGTGCCGCTGGTGCTGGGCGCGACCCCGGTGTTCGTGGATGTCGATCCGCGGACCTTCCAGCTCGACCCCGCCCATCTGGAGGCGCGGATCGCCGCCGTGCGCGCGGCCGGGCGGCTGCGCCCGCGCATGCTGATCGGCGTGGACCTGTTCGGCCAGCCGGCCGACTGGACGGCCCTGCAGGCGATCGCTGCGCGCGAGGGGCTGGTGAGCCTGGACGATTGCGCGCAGAGCTTCGGCGCCAGCCTGCACGGCGCGCGGCTGGGCGTGCAGGCGGACGTGACCGCCACCAGCTTCTTTCCCTCCAAGCCGCTCGGCGCCTATGGCGATGGCGGCGCGCTGTTCACCGAGAGCGCCGAGCGTGCCGCGCTGTTCCGCAGCCTGCGCACCCATGGCGAGGGCACCAGCCGCTACGAGGTGCTGCGCACCGGCATGAACGGCCGGCTGGACACGCTGCAGGCCGCCGTGCTGCTGAGCAAGCTGACGGTGTTCGAGGAGGAGCTGGCGGCCCGCGAGCGGATCGCGCGGGTCTATGACTCGCGGCTGGGCAATGCGGTGGCCATTCCCGCCCGCGTGCCGGACAGCGTCAGCGCCTGGGCGATCTATGCCATCCTGCTGCCCGACGCGGCGGCGCGGACGCGCATGCAGGACGGGCTGAAGGCGGCCGGCGTGCCCAGCGCGATCTATTACCCGAAGGCGCTGCACCAGCAGCCGGCCTATGCCCATGCGCATGACGGCGCGGCGCTGCCGGTGTCGGAGGACCTGGCGACGCGGATCATGGCGCTGCCGATCCATCCCGACCTGACGGACCGGGATGTGGAGCGGATTTGCGATGCGGTACTGGCGAATGTGTAGGGAAGTCTTCTTTTTGTGAACAAAAAGAAGCAAAAAAACTTTATCCGTTTGGCCTGCGCCGGCGCCGGCGGTACATACCAAACGGATAAAAGTTTTTTGGTTCTTTTTTCCAAAAAAGAACATCCTTCCCTCCCGCCCCCATCCGCTTGCACCCCCGCCGCCACAATGGCAAACGTCCCCAACGCAGCGCACAGGAGGCCGGCATGGCGGTGAACAAGGTGTATCCCGACGCGGTGGCCGCGTTGGCGGGGCAGATCCGGGACGGCATGACCATCCTGGCCGGCGGCTTCGGCCTGTGCGGCATTCCGGCGGCGCTGATCGAGGCGATCCGGCTCTCCGGCGCGAAGGACCTCACCTTCGTCTCCAACAACGCCGGCGTGGACGATGGCGGGCTGGGGCTGCTGCTGCAAACCCGCCAGATCCGCAAGATGATCAGCTCCTACGTGGGCGAGAACGCCACCTTCGCCCGCCAGTTCCTGGCCGGGGAACTTGAGATCGAGTTCAACCCGCAGGGCACGCTGGCGGAGCGCATCCGCGCCGGCGGCGCCGGCATCCCGGCCTTCTTCACCAAGACCGGCGTCGGCACCCAGATCGCCGAGGGCAAGGAAGTGCGCGAGTTCGACGGCGAGCGTTATGTGATGGAGCGCGGCATCCGCGGCGACTTGGCGATCGTGCACGCCTGGAAGGCCGATACCGAGGGCAATCTGGTCTATCGCAAGACCGCGCGGAACTTCAATCCGATCATGGCCACGGCCGCCGCGGTGACCATCGCCGAGGTGGAGCACCTGGTGGAGCCGGGCGATATGGACCCCGACCACATCATCACCCCCGGCATCTTCGTGAAGCGCATCGTGCCGCTGGCCAACGTGCACAAGCGCATCGAGCAGCGCACCGTGCGCAAGCGCGTCGCGGCCTGAGCAGAGGAGAGAGCATATGCCCTGGACGCGCGATCAGATGGCGGCCCGCGCCGCCCGCGAACTGAAGGACGGGTTCTATGTGAACCTGGGCATCGGCATCCCCACGCTGGTGGCCAACCACATCCCGGACGGGATCGAGGTGCAGTTGCACAGCGAGAACGGCATGCTGGGCACCGGCCCCTACCCGTTCGAGGGCGAGGAGGACGCCGACGTCATCAACGCCGGCAAGCAGACGGTCACCGAGCTGCCGACCACCAGCTATTTCGACAGCGCCGCCAGCTTTGCCATGGTGCGCGGTGGGCATATCGACATCTCGATCCTGGGCGCGCTGCAGGTGGCCGAGAACGGCGACCTGGCGAACTGGATGATCCCCGGCAAGATGGTCAAGGGGATGGGCGGGGCGATGGACCTGGTGGCCGGCGTGCGCCGCGTGGTGGTGCTGATGGAGCACACCGCGGGCGGCAAGCCGAAGCTGCTGCACCGCTGCACCCTGCCGCTGACCGGCGCGGGGGTGGTGGACATGGTGGTGACCGACCTCGCGGTGTTCGCGGTGGACCGCAAGGGCGGCGGCATGGTGCTGCTGGAACTGGCGCCGGGCGTGATGCTGGACGAGCTGCGCGCGGCCACCGAGGCGGCGTTCACCGTGTCGCCGGACCTGCGGCAGGCCGCCTGAGCAGCCGCGCGCCCTCGCGCGCCGCCGCCGCTTGCGGGTCGGCCGGTGCGGGGTCGCACAGGATCAGCGTGGCGCCGGCCAGCAGGGCGCCCAGGGGCCACGGGTCGATGAGACCACCGGCCCACAGCAGGCGCTCGTCCGGGCGCAGGTCGAACCACAGCAGGTGGTCGGCCGCCTGGGCGGGCAGCATGCCCGAGCATCCCGCCTTGAGCATGGCGGCGATGCGGGCGGGCAGGCCGGGGCCGGACAGCGCCGCGGCGGCGATCTCCCGCCGGCCGGCCGGCCGCAGCAGCACCACCCGCCCGGTGGCGGCCCGCGCGAGGTTTTCCGCATAGCCCAAGGCCGGGTCCAGCCCGGCGAAATCGCTGATCGCGCGGGCGAAGGCGGCGGGTTCGGCCTGCGCCCAGGCGGCGACGCCGGCCGGCCCGGCGGGGCTGTGCCGGCCGCCGGCGCGCAGCCATTCGATGAAGGCCGCGATGTTGCTGGCGGCCATCGCTTCGTCGGAGGGGTGCCATAGCGGGTTTTGCATGCGATCCGTGCCGGAGGGGCTTGCCCGTCGCTGCCCGGGGGGTTATATGCGCGCCTCCCCGACAAGGGGACACCCCCGAACCAGCGGGGGCTGGATGAGAGTGGGGCCATAGCTCAGCTGGGAGAGCGCCTGAATGGCATTCAGGAGGTCAGCGGTTCGATCCCGCTTGGCTCCACCATCTCCCCCCTTTCGAACGGTTTTCTCCCCTTCAGGCAGGATGCAGGCGCAGCGGCAGGGTCGCCAGGCCCCGCAGCGTGTTGTTGTGGCGGCGGACCGGGGTGTCGGTGATCTCGATGCGCGCCACCCGCCGGGCCAGCGCCGTCAGCACCGCCTCGCCCTCCAGCCGCGCCAGCACCTGGCCCACGCACATATGGATGCCGGCGCCGAAGCCGACATGGCCGGCGGTCGGGCGGGTGATATCGTAGCGGTCCGGATCGTCCCAGCGGCGCGGGTCGCGGTTGGCGGCGGCCAGGAACATCAGCACCTTGCTGCCCTCGGGGATCGGCGTGCCGCCAAGCTCCACCGGGCGGGCGGTGGTGCGGAAGAAGGTCTGCACCGGGCATTCGTATCGGATCGCCTCCTCGAAGGCGTTGCGGGCGTGGCTGGGCTGGGCGCGCAGGCGGTCCCACTCGGCCGGGAAGCGGGCCAGGCAATACAGCGCCGCGCCGATCGCGTTCACCGTGGTGTCCACGCCCGCCGAGAGCAGGGCGCGCACCAGCAGGGCGGCTTCCTCCGGCGTGATGTCGCCGGCGTCGGCGGCTTCGTGCAGGGCCATGCCGAAGCCGCCCGGGGCCAGCGCCTCGCGCCGCGACTGGGTGGTGACCCAGGCGGCCAGCGGCGGCAATTCGGCCAACGAGGCTTGCAGCAGGGCGTTGTTGGGGCCCATCGCGTTGAACACGAAGCTGCCGAACGGCAGCAGGTTCTCCCGCCCCTGCGCGGGCATGCCCAGCGCGTCGGGGAAGACGGCGAGGGGGTAGGCCTCGGCGAGGTCGGCGATGCCGTCGCAGCGCCCCATCGCCACGGCGCGGCCGACGATGCGCTCGGCCGCGGCGGCGAAGGGCGCGCGCAGGGCGCGCACCACGGCCGGCGAGAGCACCTTGTTCACCACCGCCCGGCGCCTGGTGTGCACCGGCGGGTCGGTTTCCAGCAGCATGCCCGGGCCGCGCAACGGCGGGGCATGGGCGTAGTCGGTGATGCCGACGCCGCGGCCGGACACGTAGTCCTGCCAGTTGTCCAGCATCGCGCGGATTTCGGCATGCCGGCCGGTGGCGAAGCAGCCATGGGGCCTGAGCATCACCACCGACGCGGTCTCGCGCACCGCGGTGTGGCCCGGGTACGGGTCGTCGAAGAAGGCCGGGGCGAACGGATCGAGGTCCAGTTCCGGCACGGTGACGGGCGGCGCGTTGGCCATGGCGGTCTCCTCGCCGGGCAGTGTGGCACGGCCCCGATGGAAACGCAGCGGTGGATCGCGGACGGGGAAATGTTACCAAAATTCCTTGCCATAGAGAATTTGGTGACATAACATGCGCCGCAGCGAAGGGAGACCGCGATGTACACGCAGGCCCTGAATGCCGCCCCGGAGGCCGCCGAGACCGGGCCGGACGAAGCCGTCGCCATGGCCCGTTTCCAGGCGCGCATCGACGCGGACGAGCGCATCGAGCCCAATGACTGGATGCCCGAGGCCTACCGGCGGACGCTGACGCGCCAGATCTCCCAGCACGCGCATTCCGAAATCGTCGGCATGCTGCCGGAAGGCAACTGGATCACCCGCGCGCCCTCGCTGCGCCGCAAGGCGGCCCTGCTGGCCAAGGTGCAGGACGAGTGCGGCCACGGGCTCTATCTGTATGCCGCAGCCGAGACGCTGGGCAGCGCGCGCGAGCAGCTGGTGGACCAGTTGCTGGCCGGACGGGCGAAATATTCCTCAATCTTCAACTACCCGACCCTCACCTGGGCCGATATCGGCGCGATCGGCTGGCTGGTCGATGGCGCGGCGATCATGAACCAGATCCCGCTCTGCCGCTGCTCCTATGGCCCCTATGCGCGCGCCATGATCCGCGTCTGCAAGGAGGAGAGCTTCCACCAGCGCCAGGGCTACGAGATCATGCTCACGCTCAGCCGGGGCAACGCCGCGCAGCAGGCGATGGCGCAGGACGCGCTGGACCGCTGGTGGTGGCCCTGCCTGATGATGTTCGGCCCGCCCGACGGCGAGAGCCAGCACAGCGACCAGTCCACGCGCTGGAAGATCAAGCGTTTCTCCAACGACGAGCTGCGGCAGAAATTCATCGACGCCACGGTGCCGCAGGCGCATTTCCTCGGCCTCGCCATCCCCGACCCGGCGCTGCGGTTCGACGCCGAGGCCGGCCATTGGCGGCCGGGGCCGATCGACTGGGACGAGTTCAGGCGGGTGCTGGCCGGCAACGGCCCCTGCAACCGCGAGCGCCTGGCCGCCCGCCGCCGCGCGCATGAGGCGGGCGGCTGGGTCCGCGACGCCGCCCTCGCCCATGCCGCCAAGCGCCGCCAGGCGGCCGCCTGAGCCGGAGGAAACCCCATGCCGACCGCCGCGATCCCGCTCTGGGAGGTGTTCCTCCGCTCCCGCAACGGCCTCAGCCACAAGCATGTCGGCTCGCTGCACGCCACCGACGCCGCATTGGCGTTGCAGGCGGCGCGCGACCTGTTCACCCGGCGCGGCGAGGGCATCTCCATCTGGGTGGTGCCGTCCAACGCCATCACCGCCTCCGACCCGGCCGACCAGGGCATGCTGTTCGAGCCGGCGGCCTCCAAGATCTACCGCCACCCCACCTTCTACGAGATCCCCGACGAGGTCGGGCATATGTGACGCACGTGCCGTCACGCGAGGGAACCGCCGCCATGCCGGGTTCCATCCAGGTCGCGCCGTCGCCGCCGGTGCAGTACGTGCTGCGCCGGGCCGATGACGCGCTGATCCTCGGCCATCGCCTGTCCGAGTGGTGCGGCCATGCGCCGATGATGGAGGAGGACATGGCGCTGGCGAACATGGGGCTGGACCTGATTGGCCAGGCCCGGTCGCTCTACGCCCATGCCGGCACGCTGGAGGCGGCCGGGCACGACGAGGACGATTTCGCCTATCGCCGCGACGAGCGGGCCTATGTCAACCTGCTGCTGGTGGAGCAGCCGAACGGCGACTTCGCGGCGACGATGCTCCGCCAGTTCCTCTACGCCGCCTTCGCCCTGCCGTACTGGACGGCGATGATGGCCTCGCGCGACGCCACCCTGGCCGCGATCGCCGCCAAGGCGGAGAAGGAGATGGCCTACCACCTGCGCCATGCCGGCGAATGGGTGGTCCGCCTGGGCGACGGCACCGGGGAGAGCCACGCCCGCGCCGCCGCGGCGCTGGACGCGCTGTGGCCCTATACCGGCGAGATGTTCGCCGTCGACGCCGTGGAGCGGGCGGCGATCGAGGCGGGCGAGGGCATCGACCCGTCCGGCCTGCGCCCCGGCTGGCGGGCGATGGTGGCGCGGGTGCTGGCGCAGGCGACGCTGGCCATGCCGGAGGATGGCTGGATGCAGCAGGGCGGCCGCCAGGGCCGTCACAGCGAACATATGGGCTATCTGCTGGCCGAGTTGCAGCACGTCCAGCGCAGCATTCCGGGGGCGGTATGGTGATGACCGCCGCCGAGACCCTGCGCGCCCGCGCCTGGGAGGCCGCAGCCGCCGTCGTCGATCCCGAGATCCCGGTGCTGTCGATCGCCGATCTCGGCGTGCTGCGCGATGTCCGGGTCGCCGGGGGGCGGGTGGAGGTGGTCATCACGCCCACCTATTCCGGCTGCCCGGCGATGCACATGATCGCCGCGGAAATCCGCCTCGCCCTCGCCCGCGCCGGGCTGGGCGAGGCGCTGGTGACCACGGTGCTGTCGCCGGCCTGGACCACCGACTGGCTGAGCCAGGCCGGCCGCCGCAAGCTGGCCGAATACGGCATCGCCCCGCCGCCGCCGGGCGGCGGCCGGCGGGCGCTGTTCGGCGTCGAGCAGGTCGCCTGCCCGCGCTGCGGCTCGGGCGATACCGAGCAGATCGCCGAATTCGGCTCCACCGCCTGCAAGGCGCTGTGGCGCTGCCGCGCCTGCCGGGAGCCGTTCGATGCCTTCAAGTGCCATTGAGCCGATGAATTCGCTGACCCGCCCGCCGCGGTTTCATCGCCTGGCCATCGCCGACGTGCGGCAGGAGACGGCGGACGCGGTTTCCATCGCCTTCGCGGTGCCGCCGCCGCTGGCCGGCGAATACCGCTTCTCGCCGGGCCAGTACCTCACCCTGCGCGCCACGCTGGAGGGCGAGGAGGTGCGGCGCTCCTACTCTCTGTGTTCGGCGCCGGACGACCCCGCCCCGCGCATCGCGGTGAAGCGGGTGGCGGGCGGGCTGTTCTCCACCTGGCTCTGCGCCGCCGCGCGGCCGGGCCTGGAGCTGGACGTGATGACCCCCACCGGCCGCTTCGGCCTGGCCGGCGCGCCCGGCGACGGCCGGGTGCACGTGGCCTTCGCCGCCGGCTCCGGCATCACCCCCGTGCTGTCCATCTTGCGCGGGGTGCTGGCGGGCGAGCCGCGCAGCCGCTTCTTCCTGTTCTACGGCAACCGCTCCAGCGCCGAGGTGCTGTTCCTGGAGGAGCTGGAGGCGCTGAAGGACCGTTTCCTCGACCGTCTCTCGGTGTTCCACGTGCTGAGCCGCGAGGAGCAGGACGTGCCGGTGCTGAACGGCAGGTTGGACGCCGACAAGGCGCGCCTGCTGCTGCGCACGCTGGTGCCGGCGGCGGCGGTGGACCACGCCTTCGTCTGCGGCCCGGAGGAGATGCTCGCCACGCTGCCGGCCACGCTGGCCGAACTCGGCCTGCCGCCGGCGGCGATCCATGTGGAGCGCTTCGTCTCGGCGCTCGGCGGGCGGCCGCGCCCGGCGCCCCCGGTGGCGCCGGATGCCCCGCCCGCGCATGTCGCCTCGCTGATCGTCGACGGCAAGCGTCGCGACGTGCCGGTGGCGGCCGGCGAGGCGATCCTGGACGCCGCGCTGCGCGCCGGCATGGACCTGCCGTTCGCCTGCAAGGGCGGCATGTGTTCCACCTGCCGCGCCAGGCTGCTGGAAGGCACCGCCGAGATGGCGCTGAACTACGCGCTGGAACCCTGGGAACTGGCGGCCGGCTACGTGCTCACCTGCCAGGCCCGCCCGACCAGCCCGCGCGTGGTGGTGGACTACGATCACGTATGACCTGGGATCACGTATGACCCGGAACCAGCCATGACCGGTCCGCGACCCTTCCAAATCCGGCGCGGCTAAGGCAGGTTCGCCCGCGCCCGCCACGCCGGCGGGGCGAGGGGCGGACCGTATGCGCATTCTCTACAGCCACCGGATCCAGTCTCGGGACGGGCAGAGCGTGCATGTGGAGGAACTGGTGCACGCCTTCCGCGCCGCCGGGCACGAGGTGCTGGTGGTCGGCCCCGGCTTCTACGCCGAGTCCGGCTTCGGCGGTGAGAGCCGGATGGTGGCGCTGCTGCGCCGGCTGCTGCCGGGGGCGGCCGGGGAACTGGCGGAACTGGCCTACAACCTGCCGGCCTATCGGCGGCTGGCCCGCGCCTGCGACGGCTTCCGGCCCGATATGCTGTACGAGCGCTACAACCTGTACTATCTGGCCGGCACCTGGCTCGCCCGCCGCCGCCGGCTGCCCTTCGTGCTGGAGGTGAATTCGCCGCTGGCCGATGAGCGCATCCGCTTCGGCGGCCTGCGGCTGCGCCGGCTGGCGCACGCGCTGGAGCGGTATGTCTGGCGCGCGGCGGACCGGGTGCTGCCGGTCACCGGCGTGCTGCGCGACATCATCGCGGCCGCCGGCGTGCCCCGCGAGCGGATCGAGGTGGTGCCGAACGGCATCGTGCTGGAGCGCTTCCCCGAGCCGGCGGCGCGTCCGGCGCCGGAGGTGGTCGTGCTCGGCTTCGTCGGCTTCGTGCGCAGCTGGCACGGCATGGACGCGGTGCTGCGCGCCATCGCCGCCCAGACCGGCCCCCAGGCGGTCGGCCTGACGGTGATCGGTGACGGCCCAGCCCGGCCCGAGCTGGAGGCGCTGGCCGCCGAACTCGGCATCGCCGCGCGGGTGCGCTTCACCGGCCTGGTGGACCATGCCGAGGTGCCCGGTCACGTCGCCGGGTTCGACATCGCGTTGCAGCCGAAAGTGGTGCCCTACGCCTCGCCGCTGAAGATCTTCGACTACATGGCCGCCGGCCGCGCCATCGTCGCCCCCGACCAGCCGAACATCCGCGAGTTGCTAGAGCACGAGCGCACCGCGCTGCTGTTCGACCCGGACGAGGACGGCGCGATGTGGCGGGCGATCCAGCGCCTGATCGACGATCCGGCCCTGCGCCTGCGCCTGGGTGCCGCCGCCCGCGCCGAGCTGGTGGCGCGCGACTATACCTGGGCCGGCAACGCCCGGCGGATCGCCGACTGGGCGGCTGGAGCGCGATGAGCGCCGAAAGAAGCGGTCATCACGCTCGAGCGTCTCGTTTCATCGCGTGGTTCAAACCTCCGGTGGTTCCACCCGCGGTCATCACGCGCTACATCCCGCTGACCCGCCGCGCGATGTCCAGCGCCCGGCGCAGCAGCGTCTCGCTGGCCTCGGGGGTGCGGAAGGCGCTGTGGGCCGAGAGGGTCACGTTCTCCAGCCTGGCGAGTTCGTGCCCGGCCGGGAGCGGCTCCTCGGTGAACACGTCCAGCGCCGCGTGGCCGATCTGGCCGCTGCGCAGTGCGGCGATCATCGCCGGCTCGTCGATCACGGCACCGCGGGCGGTGTTGACCAGCAGCACGCCGGGCCGCAGCCGGGCGATCCGCTCGGCCGAGAGGAAGCCGCGCGTCTCGTCGTTCAGCAGCAGGTGGATGCTGAGCACATGGCTTTCGGCCAGCAGCGTGTCGAGGTCCACGAAGGTCACCCCCGGCGCGGCCTTGGGCGAGCGGTTCCAGGCCAGCACCCGCATGCCCGAGCCGTGGGCGATCCGCGCCACCTCGGCCGCGATGCCGCCGAAGCCCAGCAGTCCCAGCGTCTTGCCGGTGAGCTGCATGCCCTCGGTGCGCGGCCAGCCGCCGGCGCGCACGCCGCGGTCCATCAGCGCCAGCCCGCGGGCGCCGGCCCACATCAGCGCGATCGCGTGCTCGCCCACGGCGGTGTCGCCATAGCCCTTGATGATGTGGACGGTGATGCCGAGCTTCGCCAGCTCCTCGGGGTTCATGTAGCTGCGCGCGCCGGTGCCCAGGAAGATCACGTGCTTCAGGCCGACGCAGGTGACCATCGCGGCGGTGGGCATGTGGCTGTGGTCGTTCAGCACGAAATCCTGGCCGGCCAGCAGGCGCGGCAGGTCGGCGGCGGCCACGTGTTCCTGCCGGTTCACCACCACCGGCGGGTCGTCCGCCAGCCTCACCTTGGCGAAAACCTCCGCCAGCTCGTCGCCCGCGTCGATGAAAATGCCCTGCATGGGACCCCCTGTTTCGGTGCCGATTCTGCGCGGCGCGGCGGCCGTCCGCAAGCGGCGGGAGTGGCGACGCGCCACGCCGCGCGGTAGTGAGGGGGCGATGTACCGGCCGCCCCAGATCTCGCCGCATGACCGGCGCCCCTCGCGGGTTCCGCCGCCGCTGCCGCCCCGCCGCCGCCCGCCTGCCGGCGGTCCGGTGCGCGGGCCGGCGGGCGGTGCCGCGCCGCGCCGGGCGCGCTGGCGGCTGCTGCGCTGGGCGGTGGTGCTGGGCGTGTGGGGCGCGGTGGCGATGGGGCTGGCGCTGCTGTGGTTCGCCTGGGACCTGCCGCGCCCGGAAGCGGCGCTGGACGCGGCCCGCCGCCCGAGCCTGACGCTGGCCGACGACCGCGGCCACATCATCGCCACCTTCGGCGACGTGGTGGGCGAGCCGCTGCGGCTCAGCCAGATGTCGCCCTGGCTGCCCAAGGCGGCGGTGGCGGTGGAGGACCGGCGCTTCTGGTCGCATATGGGCCTCGACCTGGTCGGCATCGCGCGCGCCGCCTTCGTCAACCTGCGCGCCGGCCGGCTGGTGCAGGGCGGCTCCACCATCACCCAGCAGGTGGCCAAGAACCTGTTCCTGACCAACGCCCGCACCTTCCGCCGCAAGGTGCAGGAGCTGTTGCTGACGCTGTGGCTGGAGCGGCATTTCACCAAGCGGGAAATCCTGGAGATATGGCTCAACCGGGTCTACCTGGGCAGCGGCGCCTGGGGGGTGGATGCGGCGGCGCATCTGTATTTCGGCGTCTCGGCGCGCGACCTGTCGCTGTGGCAGGCGGCCGTCATCGCCGGGCTGCCGCGCGCGCCCTCGCGCTTCAACCCCCGCGCCGACCCGCAGGCCGCCGCCGCGCGCGGGCGCGAGGTGCTGGCCGCGATGGCCGATACCGGCGCCATCACCGCCGCCCAGGCGCAGGCCGCCTCGGCCGAGATCGCCTTCCCGCCGCGCCCTTCCCCCGCTTCCGGCTGGTTCGCCGACTGGGCGGCCGAGCAGGTGCAGGCGGTGCTGCCGGAGGGGGCGGACGCGGTGGTGCGCACCACGATGGACCTGCCGCTGCAGGGCATCGTGGAGGCCAGGCTGGCCGCCATCCTGGACGGGCCGGGCAAGGCCGCCGGGGTCGGCCAGGCGGCGGTGGTGGTGCTGGACGCCGCCACCGGGGGCGTGCAGGCGATGGCCGGCGGGCGCGACTATCGCACCAGCCCGTACAACCGCGCCGTGGTGGCGCGCCGCCAGCCCGGCTCCAGCTTCAAGCCGTTCGTCTGGCTGGCGGCGCTGGAGAAGGGCATCCGCCCGGACGACCCGATCCTGGACGCGCCGATCCGGCTGGGAAACTGGAGCCCGTCGAATTTTGAGCGCAAATACCTCGGCGAGATCACCGTGGAGGAGGCGCTGGCGCAGTCGATCAACACGGTGGCGGTGCGGCTGCTGATCGCCGCCGGCGGGCCGGGGGCGGTGGTGGCGGTGGCGCACCGGCTGGGCATCGGCGGCAAGCTGGAGGCCAACGACTCGATCGCGCTGGGCACCTCCGATGTCGGGCTGCTGCCGATGACCGCCGCCTACGCGACGTTCTTCAACGGCGGCCGGCTGGTGGTGCCGACCGGGCTGGCGGCGGTGCGGGCGGACGGGCACGATGTGAAGCTGGCCCAGCCCGCCCCCGTCCGGGTGGTCAACCCCGACCTCGCGGCGATGATGGCGCGCATGCTGACGGCGGTGGTGGCGCGCGGCACCGGCCAGGCGGCCGCGGTGGCGGGGCATCTGGTGGCCGGCAAGACCGGCACCACCCAGGATTACCGCGACGCCTGGTTCATCGGCTATATCGGCGGGCGGATCATCGGCGTGTGGATGGGCAACGACGACAACGCGCCGATGCACGCCATCACCGGCGGCACCCTGCCGGCGCGGCTGTTCCACGACATCGCGGCGGCGCTGCCGGCCCCCTGAGCGGTTCGGGTATCAAGGCTGACAAGGCCCCGCCGCCCGCCCGCCGGGGCAGGTCAGCTCACGTCCGGCCCGCAGCGGTGCCATGTTCGGGCCGGGCCGGCGCCCACCTGCACCTGCACTGCCTCCTCGCCCAGCAGGATCATATGCACCTCGCTGCCCGCCCCCGGCTCGCCGGCCGGCACGATGTAGCGGAAGGCGTGGCGCGAATAATCGCCGGTGATCCGCGCGCCCCCGGGCGTCTGGATCGCCGGGCCGTCGATCACCATCCGCCCGGTGCTGGCGAGGCACCAGGCGCCGTCGATCGCGTCCGCCCGGGCCGGCGCCGCGAACGCCAGCACGGCCAGGGCTGCGAGGACGGCAACGGCGCGCGGGGCCATGGGCAACCTCCGTCCGGTTCGCCGCCACGCTAATCCCGCCGGGGCGGCGGTTTCAACGCCCGCGTGCGTCAGAGCGTGATGACCGCTGAAAGAAGCGGTCATCACGCTCTGACGGTTTGTTTTGTCGCGTGATTCAGACCTCCGGTGATTCCACCTCCGGTCATCACGCTCTAGGTCACCGCGCGGCGGGCCTGGTACTCCGGCCGCTCCCACTCGCCGTCCTGCATCACTGCGCGCAGCGCCTGTACCGCGTCCCACAGCTCGGCGTGGCGCAGGTACAGCGGCGTCATGCCGAAGCGCAGGATGTTGGGCGCGCGGAAATCGCCGATCACCCCGCGCGCGATCAGCGCCTGCATGATTGCATAGGCCCGCGGATGCGCGAGGCTGACCTGGCTGCCCCGATGGGCCGGATCGGTGGGGGAGACGAGGTGGAACTCCCATTCCCTGCATTCCTGCCCCACCAGCTCGGCGAACAGCGCGGTCTGCCGCAGCGATTTGGCGCGCAGCTGGTCCATCGGCGCCTGCAGGGCGATGTCCACCCCCACTTCCAGCGCGGCCAGGCTCAGCACCGGCGGCGTGCCGACAAGGGCGCGCGCGATGCCGCCGGCCGGGCGGTAGGACGGCTCGAAGGCGAACGGCGCGGCGTGGCCCAGCCAGCCGGTGATCGGGTAGCGCGCCCGCTCCTGCAAGGCCGGCGCGACATACAGGAAGGCCGGCGCGCCGGGCCCGCCATTGAGGTATTTGTAGCCGCAGCCCACCGCGAGGTCGGCGCCGGCCGCCGTCAGGTCCACCGGCACCGCGCCGGCCGAATGGGCGAGGTCCCACAGCGCCAGCGCCCCGGCCGCGTGCGCCCGGCGGGTGAGCGCCGCCATGTCGTGCATGGCGCCGGTGTGGTAGTTCACATGGGTCAGCATCACCACCGCCACGCGGTCGTCGATGGCGTGCGGCAGCTCCTCCGGCTCCACCAGCCGCAGCGTGTGGCCTTGCGCCAGCAGCGCGGCCAGCCCCTCGGCGACATAGAGGTCGGTGGGGAAGTTGCGCCGCTCCGAGACGATCACCCGCCGGTCCGGCCGCAGCGCCAGCGCCACGCCGAGCATCTTGAACAGGTTGACCGAGGTGCTGTCGCCCACCATCACGCTGCCGGCGGGCGCGCCGACCAGCCGGCCGATCTTGTCGCCCACGCGCGCCGGCAGGTTCATCCAGCCGGCGTCGTTCCAGCTACGGATCAGCCCCTCGCCCCATTCCCGCTCCACCACCGCCGCCACGCGGGCGGCGGTGGCGCGCGGGCGGGCGCCCAGCGAGTTGCCGTCCAGGTAGACCACCCCCTCGGGCAGGGCGAACAGGTCGCGGAAATGCGCCAGCGGGTCGGTGCGGTCGAGCGCCTCCAGCGTGGCGCGGGTCAGGCTCATGGAGTGGCTCCTGCCAAGGCATGTGGTTCGGGGGCATGCAGTTGGGGGCGGGCGCGGGTCAGCGTGCGGCGGCCGCGCTTGAAGGCGGCCAGCGGCGGGCTGATCTCGGCGATCGCCTGCTCGGGGGAGGTGGCGTCGACCACCACGATATCGGCCGGATTGCCGATTTTCAGGCCATAATCCGGCAAATTCATCAGCTTTGCGGAGCGTTCGGTGAGCATGGCGAAGATCTCGCGCAGCCCCCCGGCCTCGCCGATCTGGCACACATTGGCCTGCAGGTTGCCCATCCGCACCAGGCTGCAATCGCCGAACGGGGTGAACGGGTTCAGCACGTTGTTGGTGGACAGGCTGCAGGTGACGCCGTGCGCCGCCAGCAGGTTCACGTCGGCCAGCCCGCGGCGGATATTGTCGGTCTGGTCGCGGCCCATCAGGAACAGGTCGGTGGCCGGCAGCACCGTCACCGCCACGCCAGCATCGCCGATGCGCCTCGCCAGCGCCTTGAGGTCGGGCAGCTTCATGGTGGAGAGCATGGTGGCATGGCCCACGGTGACCCGGCCGCCGAGCCGGTACTGCTCGGTCAGGTCGCAGACCAGGTGGATATCCATCCCCTCCGGCGAGTTGCCGAAATCCAGGTGCATGTCGATATCGACATCGAATTCCCGGCCGAGCGCGAAGATGCGGCGGATCTGGGCGGCGTGGTCGGTGTCGTAGGCGGGCGCGGCACCGACCACGGTGGCGCCGTCGCGCAGGGCGGCGACCAGCAACTCGTCGGTGCCGGGGTTGTTGGTCAGCCCCTCCTGCGGGAACACGCAGATCTCGATGTCGATCGCCCAGGCGTAGTCCCGCGCCAGCCGCCTGACGCCCTCGAAGCCGCGCAGCCCCACCTTGGGGTCCAGCTCCACATGCGCGCGCATCCGCGTGGCGCCGTTCGCCAGGCAGGCCTCCAGCGTCTGGCGGGCGCGGGCCACCACGTCCTCCACCGTGAACGTGTGCTTGATGTCGGAGATGCGCCTGACCGCCATGGCGTCGCGCCCATTGGCGGGGGCGCAGCGGTCAATGATGCGCGACTTTTCCAGGTGGATATGGGTCTCGCAGAAGCCGCCGCAGGCCATGCAGCCGCCGGCGTCGTAGACCTCGCGCGCCTCGGCGCGCAGCCCCGGCTCGATTGCCACGATCCGCCCGTCCCGCACCCCGATATCGACCGGCGGCGCCACCGGGTCGCAGGACAGGCGGGTGTTGCGGACGATCAGGTCCATGTGGCGGGCAGATCCATGCGGCGAGCCTTGTGCTGTGCGCGCCGATGCTGCCCCGGCGGCGGCGGGGCCGCAACTCCCGGCGGATCGTTCAGGCGTGCCGCACCCAGGCGCGATGCAGCCCGGACACCAGCGGCAGCGCCAGCGCGCCGAGCAGCGCCATCGCCAGGAACACCGCGCCGCTGCCGTCGTACAGGCTGCCGGTGGCCCAGATCAGCAGCCCGGTGGGCACCGAACTGCCCAGCGTGGCATGCAGCGTCTGCGCCGTGGCGGCGCGCTCGGGGGCGACGGTGCGGCTGAGCATCAGCATCGCCGAGAGGTGTTGCATGCCGTAGGTGGCGCCGTGCAGCACCTGCACGGCCAGCAGCGCCGGCAGGGCGGTGGTCAGCCCGGTCACCGTCCAGCGCAGCATCGCGGCCGAGGCGGCCAGCGCGGTCAGCCCGGCCGGGCCCAGCCGCTCGGCCAGGCGGCGGCCCCAGAAGAACAGCGCGATCTCCGACACCACCCCCTCCGCCCAGAGCAGGCCGATCATGGTGTCGCTCAGCCCGTGCCGCCGCCAGTGCAGCGAGGCGAGGCCGTAATAGGCGGCATGCCCGCCCTGGATCAGTGCCGAGGCGGCGAGCGTCAGCAGGAACGGGCGATAGGCCAGCAGCCGCGTGCCGCCGCGCCCGTGCCCGGCATGCGGGGCCGCCTGCGGCTCCGGCAGCAGGCGCGCCAGGGCGGCGGCCGCGCCGTAGCCGGCCGCCAGCAGCAGCGGCAGCACGCGCACGCCCAGCCGGTCCACCAGCCAGCCGCCCGCCGCCGTGGCCCCCATGAACGCCGTCGAGCCGACCGCGCGCACCCGCCCGTACTCCAGCCGCCCCTCGCGGGCCAGCGCCAGGGTCAGCGCATCGGCCACCGGCATCAGTGCGGAGGCGCTGGCCCCCTGCGCCACTGTCGCCAGCAGCAGCACCGCGAAGCCCTGCGCCGGCAGGAAGGCGAGCGACGCCAGCATCGCCAGCGCCGCCGCCGCCGCCAGCACCGCCCGCCGCCCGCCGAAGCGGTCGGCCAGCCGTCCCCAGCCCGGGGTGGCCAGCAGCCGGCCGAAGGTGGAGATGCCGAGCACCTGGCCGATCCCGGCCGCCGACAACCCGCGATCAGCCAGCCAGAGCGGCAGGAACGCGGTGGTGATGCCGGCCGGAATGAAGATCGCCGCCAGGAATGCGGCGACGCGCAGGCCGGGGTAGCGGCCGCCCGGATGCACGGCCGCGGCGTCAGGCGTAGTGGGCGGCGGCGTCGCGGATGCGCCGGGCCATGGCGGCGATACCGTTGCCGCGATTGGTCGAAAGCGCCTCCAAAAGGCCGAATTCCTTCAGGAAAACCGGCTCCGTGGCGATGATTTCCGCCGGAGTCCGCCCGGAATAGACGCGCAGCAGCAGCGCCACCAGCCCGGCGACGATGGCGGCGTCCGAGGCGCCGGCCAGGTACAGCCGCCCGTCGCGCTTTTCGGCCTCCATCCACACCTTGCTCTGGCAGCCGGGCACGCGGTGGGCGTCGTCGGCCCACGCCTCCGGGAAGGGCGGCAGCTTGCGGCCGAGCTCGATGATGTACTGGTAGCGCTCCATCCAGTCGTCGAACAGCGCCAGATCCTCGCCGATGGCCGCGATGGCGGCGGCGGCGGTGGGGTCCTCGGGCTGCAGGAAGGGGTCGGGCTGGGGCATGGCGAGCATGTGCGCGTGCGCGGGGAAGGCGTCAACCCCGCCGGGTGTCAGGCCGGCGGCGCGGCGTGGCGGCGGACCCAGGCGATGAAGGCGTCGTCGTCGGTCTCGCCGGCGGCCATGCTGAGGATTGTCATGGTCGCCTCCACCTCGGGCGGTTCGAACTCCATCCCGTTGAGCGCGAGGAAGGTGAACAGCGCGGCGAAGGCGACCCGCTTGTTGCCATCGACAAAGAGGTGGTTGCGCGCGATGCCGAGCGTGTAGAACGCGCCCAGTTCCGCGATGTCCGGCTCGGCATAGCCGGCACGGTTCAGCGGGCGCGCAAGCGCGCTTTCCAGCAAGCCCTCGTCGCGTAGCCCCGGCATGCCGCCGTGGCGCGCGATCTGCTCGTCGTGGATGGCCAGGATGAGGGCCCGGCCGAGCCAGATGGTCACTTGGCCAGCTCGCGCAGCACGTTGTGCCAGCGCTTCATCAGCTTGCGCGCCACCTCCATCTGCGCCTCGAACTCAGGGTCCGCCGTGGTCAGGCGGATGCCGTCGGCGGTTTCGATCACGTGCAGCGTGTCGCCCTTGCCGACGCCGAGCCGGGCCAGCAGCTCCTTGGGCAGGATGACGCCGACCGAGTTGCCGATGGATGTCAGTTTCAGGCTGCTCATGAGGCCCTCCGTTTGCACGAAGGTTATAACGGAATGCGGCGGCGGCCAGAAAAACGCGCCGCCGCCGCCGGGCCCGCTACAGGATGAACCGGCTGAGGTCGCCCCGCGCGGCCAGCGGGGCCACGCGCTCGCGCACATAGGCGGCGTCCACCACCACTTCCTGGCCGCCGCGGTCGCTGGCGGTGAAGCTGATCTCCTCCAGCAGCTTCTCCAGCACGGTTTGCAGCCGCCGTGCGCCGATGTTCTCCACCCGGTCGTTGATGTCCGCCGCCAGGTCGGCCAGCGCGTCGATGGCGTCCTCGGAGAAGCGCAGGGTCAGGCCCTCGGTGGCGATCAGCGCCTCGTACTGCTTCAGCAGGTTGTGTTCCGGCTCGGTCAGGATGCGGCGCAGATCGTCGCGCGACAGCGGCGCCAGCTCCACGCGGATCGGCAGGCGGCCCTGCAATTCGGGCAGCAGGTCGGCCGGCTTGGCCAGGTGGAAGGCGCCGGAGGCCACGAACAGGATGTGGTCGGTCTTCACCGGGCCGTGCTTGGTGGCCACCGTCGTGCCCTCGATCAGCGGCAGCAGGTCGCGCTGCACGCCCTCGCGGGAGACGTCGGCGCCGCGCATGCCGCCCTCCGTGCTGCGGGCGCAGATCTTGTCGATCTCGTCCAGGAAGACGATGCCGTTCTCCTCGACATGCGAGATCGCGTTCTTGGTGAGCTGCTCGCCGTCCAGCAGCTTGTCGGCCTCCTCGCGCTGCAACGCGGCGCGGGCGGCGGCGACGGTCATCTTGCGGGCCTGGGCCGGGCGGCCGAACACGCCCTTCATCATCTCGCCCAGGTTCATCATCTGGCCGGGCGGCATGCCGGGGATGTCCATCTGGCCGATCGGCGTGCCGGGCTGCTCGGTCAGGCTGATCTCGATCTCGCGCTCCTCCAGCTCGCCGGCGCGCAGCATGCGGCGGAACTTGCTGCGGGTATCGGCGGCGGCCTGCTCGCCCACCAGGGCGGTGATCAGCCGCTCCTCGGCGGCCAGTTCGGCGCGGGCCTGCACCTCCTTGCGGCTGGAGTCGCGCAGCATGGCGATGCTGATCTCCACCAGGTCGCGCACGATGCTTTCCACGTCGCGGCCGACATAGCCGACCTCGGTGAACTTGGTGGCTTCCACCTTGATGAACGGCGCCTGCGCCAGCCGGGCCAGGCGGCGGGCGATCTCGGTCTTGCCGCAGCCGGTCGGGCCGATCATCAGGATGTTCTTGGGCATCACTTCCTCGCGGATGCCCTCCGGCAACTGCTGGCGGCGCCAGCGGTTGCGCAGCGCGATCGACACCGCGCGCTTGGCGTCGGCCTGGCCGACGATGAAGCGGTCCAGCTCGCTGACGATCTCGCGGGGGGAGTAGGTGGGGACTTCCATCAATGTTTTCCTATGGGCGTGGCCCGGAAGGTCAGGACGGCCAGGGCGCGGCACCTGGAACCCAGCCCTTGAGGGTCGAGGTCCAGGGGCGCGGCCCCTGGCGGGTCTGGGCAGAGCCCAGCGCTTGCCTAAACGATCGTCTCAACGATCACGTTGTAATTGGTATAGACGCAGATATCGCCGGCGATCCGCATCGCCCGCCGGGCGATCTCCTCCGAGGAGAGGCCGTCCACGGTTAGCAGGGCGCGTGCCGCGGCCAGGGCGTAGTTGCCGCCCGAGCCGATGGCGATCACCCCGTCCTCGGGTTCCAGCACGTCGCCGTTGCCGGTGAGGGTGAAACTGCGGTCGCGGTCGGCGACGGCCATCATGGCTTCCAGCCGACGCAGGTAGCGGTCGGTGCGCCAGTCCTTGGCCAGTTCCACGCAGGCGCGTTCGAGCTGGTTGGGGAAGCGCTCCAGCTTGGCTTCCAGGCGTTCCAGCAAGGTGAAGGCGTCCGCGGTGGCGCCGGCGAAACCGGCCAGCACCGCGCCGCCGGCGCCGATGCGGCGTACCTTGCGGGCATTGCCCTTCACCACGGTCTGGCCGAGGCTGACCTGGCCGTCGCCGGCCATCGCGACGCCGCTGGCGGTGCGAACGCAGAGGATGGTGGTGCCGTGCCAGCCCACCGGGTCGTGAGATGTGTTTTGCATGACCGCGCAGATGGACCTTGTCGGCGGGCAGGACAAGCCCGGCCGCCCGCGTGGCGGGCGGGGATGGCTTGCGGCGGCGGCGGGCGGGGAGGGCTTGAATGAAATCGTCGGTAAAACGACTACATCCGGGGCGCCCGCCGGTTCCCCCGCGCGGGGGGGTTTGCTACATGCTGCCGGCATGACCCGCACCGCCACCGTCACCCGCGCCACCTCGGAAACCGATATCAGCCTGACGCTCGACCTGGACGGGTCCGGGCGGGCCGACATCGCCACCGGCATCGGCTTCCTGGACCATATGCTGACCGCGCTGGCCCGCCACGCGCTGATCGACCTGCATGTGCGCGCCAAGGGCGACCTGCATATCGACTTCCACCACACCACCGAGGACGTGGGCATCGTGCTGGGCCAGGCGCTGGCCCGCGCGCTGGGCGACAAGCGGGGCATCCGCCGGTTCGGCCAGGCGCTGGTGCCGATGGACGAGGCGCTGGCCGAGGCGGCGCTGGACATCTCCGGCCGGCCCTTCCTGGCCTGGTCGGTCGCGTTCACCCGCCCCAAGGTCGGCGAGATGGACACCGAGCTGTTCGAGGAGTTCTTCCGCGCCTTCGCGATGAACGCGCTGGTCACCCTGCATGTCACGCAGAAGGCCGGCAGCAACGCCCACCATGTGGCCGAAGCCTGCTTCAAGGCGGCCGCGCGCGCCCTGCGCATGGCCGTGGAGGCCGATCCGCGCGCTGGCGACGCGATTCCCTCCACCAAGGGGGCGTTGTGAGGGGCCGGGCGGCGCAGCCCGCGCCTGGCCTGGCCGTCGCCCGCACCGGGAGGGCCGCCGCATGAGGGTGGTGGTGGTCGATTACGGCAGCGGCAACCTCGCCTCCGCCTCGCGCGCGCTGCAGCTTGCGGCCGAGCGTTCGGGCATCGCGGCGCGGGTGCGGGTGACCGCCGACCCGGTGGAGGTGGCCGAGGCCGACCGCATCGTGCTGCCCGGCCAGGGCGCCTTCGCCGATTGCGCCGCCGGGCTGGCCGCGATTCCCGGCCTGCGGGCGGCGGTGCTGGACAGTGTCGAGGCCGGCCGGCCCTTCCTGGGCATCTGCGTCGGCATGCAGCTGATGGCGGCGCGCGGGCTGGAGCACAAGGTGACCGAGGGCTTCGGCTGGATCACCGGCGAGATCGCGGCACTGGAGGTGCCGGACACGCTGCGCCTGCCGCAGATGGGCTGGAACGAGCTGGCCTTCACCCCCGGCGCGCATCCGCTGCTGGACGGGCTGGTGCCGGGCGATCACGCCTATTTCGTACACAGTTACGCGCTGCGGGGTGGCGAGGCGTCGCAGATTCTGGCAACCACGGAGTATGGTGGCCCGGTGGTGGCGATGGTCGCCCGCGGCAACCGCGCCGGCACCCAGTTCCACGTCGAGAAAAGCCAGGACGTCGGCCTGCGCATCCTCGCCAATTTCCTCCGCTGGACCCCCTGACCATGCCCGAGACCCAAGCCGACACCACCCAACCCGAAGCGCCGCCGCACACCATGCAGATGGAGCGGCTGACGGAGCTGACCGACGAGGACCTGGCCGCGCTGTGCGAGGCGACCGACGCCGCGATCATCGACGGCGGCGGCTTCGGCTGGGTCGCTCCGCCGGGCCGGCAGGCGCTGGAACGCTATTTCCGCGGCGTGCTGCTGGTGCCGGAGCGCGAACTGTACGTGGCGCGGCTGGACGGGGTGGTGGTCGGCTCCGCCCAGCTTGTCCGCCCGCCGCGCAACAACGAGGCGCAGGCTTTCGCCGCCCACCTGATGCACTCCTTCATCGCGCCCTACGCGCGCGGCCACGGGCTGGCCCGCCTGCTGACCCTGCGGGTGGAGGAGGCGGCGCGGGCGATGGGCTACCACGTGCTGAATCTGGACGTGCGCGAAACCCAGCAGGCGGCGATCGCGCTGTACAAATCCATGGGCTACACCGCCTGGGGCGAGCATCCGGCCTATGCGCGGGTCCGCGGCGAGACCATCCGCGGCATGTTCTTCTACAAGATCCTGCAGGCCGGCGGGCGCCTGGGCTGATGGCACTCACGCTCTATCCGGCGATCGACCTGAAGGACGGCGCCTGCGTGCGGCTGCGGCGCGGCGAGATGGCCGATGCCACGGTCTATTCCGACGACCCCGGCGCGCAGGCCCGCGCCTGGCAGGAGGGCGGCTGCCGCTGGCTGCATGTAGTGGACCTCAACGGCGCCTTCGCCGGGCAGTCGGTGAACGGGGACGCGGTGGCGGCGATCCTGGCCGCCGCCACGGTGCCGGTGCAGCTTGGCGGCGGCATCCGCGACATGGCCGGCATCGAGCGCTGGCTGGCGGCGGGGGTGAGCCGGGTGATCCTGGGCAGCGCCGCGGCCAAGAACCCGGCGCTGGTGGCCGAAGCCTGCCGCGCCCATCCCGGCCGCATCGCCGTCGGCATCGACGCGCGCGGCGGCATGGTGGCCACCGAGGGCTGGGCCGAGACCTCCACGCTGGCGGCCGGGGATTTGGCGCTGCGCTTCGAGGATGCCGGGGTGGCGGCGATCATCTACACCGATATCGGCCGCGACGGCATGCTGGGCGGGCTGAACCTGGACGAGACGCTGGGGCTGGCGGGGCGGATTTCCACGCCGGTGATCGCCTCGGGCGGGGTCGGCGCGCTGGCCGACCTGGTGGCGCTGAAGCAGGCGGTGGGCAGTTCGACGGCGGTCGAGGGGGTGATCGTGGGGCGGGCGCTGTATGACGGGCGGGTGAAGCTGCCTGAGGCGCTGGCGGTGCTGGCGGCGTAGGAAGGCGTTCTTTTTTGAAAAAAAGAACCAAAAAACTTTTGTTCGTCTGGCAATTGTCGGACGGATAGCTCGCCGCCCCCGCGCAGGCCCAATCGAACAAAGTTTTTTTGCTTCTTTTTGTTCACAAAAAGAAGACCTTCCCCACCCCCACCGCGCACTCTCCCCCGCCGTGCAATTTCCGTGCTTGCATGACCGCGGGGAAGCCGCGCAAACAGCCCGGCCGAAAGGGGAGCGCCATGCTGAAGCTGCGGGTCATCCCGTGCCTGGACGTGAAGGACGGGCGCGTCGTGAAGGGTGTGAACTTCGTCTCGCTGCGCGACGCCGGGGACCCGGTGGAGCAGGCGGCGGTGTACGACGCCGCCGGCGCCGATGAGCTGACCTTTCTGGACATCACCGCCAGCCACGAAAACCGCGACACCATCCTGGACGTGGTCGGCCGCACCGCCGCGCGCGTGTTCCTGCCGCTGACGGTGGGTGGCGGCATCCGCGCGGTGGAGGATATCCGCCGGCTGCTGCTGGCCGGCGCCGACAAGTGCAGCATCAACTCCGCCGCCGTCGCCCGGCCCGAGCTGGTGCGCGAGGCGGCGGAGAAGTTCGGCAGCCAGTGCGTGGTGGTGGCGGTGGACGCCAAGCAGGTGGCGCCCGGCCAATGGTCCGTGTTCACCCATGGCGGCCGGCGCGACACCGGCATCGAGGCCGTGGCGTGGTGCCGCCAGGTAGCGGCGCTGGGGGCGGGGGAGATCCTGCTGACCAGCATGGACCGCGACGGCACCGGGCGCGGCTTCGACCTCGACCTGCTGCGCGCGGTGTGCGGCGCGGTGCGGGTGCCGGTGATCGCCTCCGGCGGCGTCGGCACGCTGGAGCATTTCGTGGAGGGCGCCCGCGCCGGCGCCACCGGCCTGCTGGCCGCCAGCGTCTTCCATTTCGGCACGTTCACCATCGCCCAGGTCAAGGCCGCCCTGGGTGACGCGGGCCTGCCGGTGCGCCTTGCGCGCGCCGTGCCGCCCGCGCCTGTGGCCGCCTGAGGGATTGCGATGGCGAAATCGTTGAAAAAAGAGACGCGCGGCAAGGACCAGCCGAAAAAGGCCGCCGCCAAGAAGGCCGCGGCGCCGAAGAAGCTGGCCGGGCAGAAAAAGACCGCGGCGCCGAAAAAGGCCAAGACCGGCGCCGCGCCCGAGATGCCGCCGCCCCGGCCGGTGCCGCCGATGGCCATCGGCGCCTCCTCCGCGGTGCTCGACCGGTTGTGGGGCGTGGTGCTGAGCCGGCGCGACGCGCCGCCCGCGGTCAGCCACTCGGCCCGGCTGCTGTCGCGCGGGACGGCCAAGGTGGCGCAGAAATTCGGCGAGGAAGCCGTCGAATGCCTGATCGAGGCGGTGGCGGGCAACCGCCATGCGCTGATCGCCGAGAGTGCCGATGTGCTGTATCACCTGCTGGTGCTGTGGGTGGATGCCGGCATCCGGCCCGACGAGGTGTGGGCCGAATTGCAGCGGCGCGAGGGGGTTTCCGGCATCGCCGAGAAGGCCTCGCGCGCTCAGGCGCTGCCGGCGGCGCTGGGGGTGGGGACGCGCAAGATCCCCTGAGGGTCTTGCTGCCCGGGGCCGGGTCGCCCACCATGGCGGCCGGTTTCGGTGCGGAGGAAATGACATGCCGGTCAGCGGCCTTGGCGAATATGACGACCAGAACGTTTTCGCCCGCATCCTGAGCGGGGAAATCCCCTGTCGGCGGGTGTTCGAGGACGACTGGGCGCTGGCCTTCCACGACATCGCGCCACAGGCGCCGGTGCATGTGCTGGTGATCCCCAAGGCGCGCTACGTCTCGATGGCGGACTTCACGGCGCGGGGCAGTGCGGGCGAGATCGCCGGGTTCTTCCGCGCGGTGGGCGCGGTGGCCAGGCAACTGGAGCTGGAGACGCCTGGATACCGGATTTTGGCCAATATGGGCCCCGATTCGGGGCAGGAAGTGCCGCATTTCCACGTCCATATCTTCGGTGGCAAGCCGCTGGGGCCGATGCTGGCGCGCTGAGCAGGTTTGCGCCCGGGGGGTGCCTCGGCGCGGCGCGATCGGATAGCGTCGCGTCATACCCATCGGGGAACGACCGCATGTCCGCCACTGTCCGCAACACGCCGGCGCAGACCAGCGCCCTGATCGCCGGCTCGGTCACGCTGTCGGTGGCACTGGGGACCCGGGCGGCGTTCGGGCTGTTCCTGGTGCCGTTGTCGGCCATGGGCATTCCGCTGGCCGATGTCGCGCTGGCGATCGCCATCCACAACCTGTCCTGGGGCGCCGCCCAGCCGCTGGCTGGCGCCTGGGCCGACCGGGCCGGGGCGGCGCGGGTGCAGGCGCTGGGGGCGCTGCTGTATGCCGCCGGCTTCGCGCTGCCGGCGCTGGTGCCGGCGAGCTGGTCGGTGATGCTGGGGATCGGGCTGCTGACGGGCGTTGGCATGGCGTTTCTGGGCTGGGGCGTTTCCCTGGCCGGGGTGGCGCGGGCGTTTCCAGCCGCGCGGCGCTCCTCGGCCACCGGGCTGGCCAGCGCTGGCGGCTCGGTGGGGCAGATGGTGCTGCTGCCGGTGGCGGCGGCGGCGATCGGCTATGGCGGCGGCGCGCTGGGGCTGCTGGTGATGGCGGGCGTGCTGCTGATCGCCCTGCCGCTGGGCGGGCCGCTGGACCGGGCGGCGCTGGAGCGCCCGGCGCCGCGCAAGGCCATGGCCGCCGTGCGGCTGGCGGTGGTGGACCGCAATTTCGTGCTGGTTTCGCTGGGGTTTTTCACCTGCGGCTTCCAGCTGGCATTCCTGGCCACCCATCTGCCGGGCTATCTGAGCCTGTGCGGCATGCCGGCCTCCACCGGCGCCTGGGCGCTGATGCTGGTGGGCGGCGCGAACATCGTCGGCAGTTGGGCCTGCGGGCGGCTGGGGCAGATCGTGCCGCCGCAATACGTGCTGGCGGCGCTGTACACGGTGCGCGCCGCCGCCATCCTGGCGTTCTGGCTGTCGCCGAAGGACGTGCTATCCACCGCGCTGTTCGCCATCGTGATGGGGCTGCTGTGGCTGGGCACGGTGCCGCTGACCAACGCGGTTATCGCCAGCCGGTTCGGCGTGCGCGACATCGGGGCGCTGTTCGGGGTGTGCTTCATCAGCCACCAGATCGGCGGCTTCCTGGGCGCCTGGATGGGCGGGCTGGTGTTCGGCTGGACCGGCACCTACGACGCCGCCTTCCTGGCCACCGCCGCCTCGGGCCTGGTGGCGGCGGCGTTCAACCTGCCGATCCGCTCGCCTCGGGTGGTGGCGGCGTGAAGGCAGGAGGGTCTTCTTTTTGTGAACAAAAAGACGCAAAAAAACTTTGTTCGCTGGAGACCGGGCCGCGACGGGGGGACTCCAGCGAATAAAAGTTTTTTGGTTCTTTTTTTCAAAAAAGAACCCTTCCCTTCCCCCTGATTGACACCTGCCGCCAACGGGCACACCTTCATGGCATCCGAGGGGTGCCCCGCCAGGGGGCTGAGATACCGACGGCTCGCGAGAGCAGCGCGGTGACCCTGAGAACCTGATCCGGTTCATGCCGGCGTAGGGACGGGAAGACAGCACAGCCACATCTTCCCCCCCTCCCGCCGGCAGCCGCACGCGAGAGGAGAGGTCCATGAATATCCAAGCGAAGCCGGGGAATATCCAAGCGAAGCCGGGGAATATCCAAGCGAAGCCTGGGAATATCCAGACGAAGCCCGCCGCCGTCACCACCGGCCCGGTGGCCGGCTCGCGCAAGGTCTATTCCAGCCCCGAGGGCCGGCCGGACATCGCGGTGCCGTTTCGCGAGATCGACCTGCACCCCACGGCCAACGAGCCGCCGTTCCGGCTGTACGACACCTCCGGCCCCTACACCGACCAGAACGCCCAGATCGACCTGGAAGCCGGCCTTGCCCCGGTGCGCGGCCCCTGGATCGCCGGGCGCGGCTTCGAGGCGATTCCCGCCCGCGCGGTGAAGCCCGAGGACAACGGCTTCGTGCCCGAGGACAAGCTGGTGCCCTCCTGCCCGGCGCCGCGCACGGTGCTGGCCGGCCGCGGCGGCCAATTGGTGACGCAGTTCGAGTTCGCCCGCGCCGGCATCATCACCGAGGAGATGCGCTACGTGGCGCATCGCGAGAACCTCGGCCGCGCCGCGATGGTGGAGGGGGCGGAAGCGCGCATCGCCGATGGCGAGAGCTTCGGCGCCGCCATTCCGGCCTTCGTCACCCCGGAATTCGTGCGGGCCGAGATCGCCAGCGGGCGGGCCATTATCCCGGCCAACATCAACCACCCGGAGCTGGAGCCGGTCATCATCGGGCGCAACTTCCTGGTGAAGATCAACGCCAATATCGGCAATTCGGCAGTGACGTCGTCGGCCGCCGAGGAAGTGGAAAAGCTGGTCTGGGCGATCCGCTGGGGCGGCGACACGGTGATGGACCTGTCGACCGGGCGGAACATCCACAACATCCGCTCCTGGATCATGCGCAACAGCCCGGTGCCGATCGGCACGGTGCCGATCTACCAGGCGCTGGAGAAGGTGGGCGGTGACCCGGACAAGCTGGACTGGGAGGTGTTCAAGGACACGCTGATCGAGCAGGCCGAGCAGGGGGTGGACTACTTCACCATCCATGCCGGCGTGCGTCTGGCCTATGTGCCGCTGACGGCCAAGCGGGTGACCGGCATCGTCTCGCGCGGCGGCTCGATCATGGCGCGCTGGTGCCTGGCGCATCATCGCGAGAGCTTCCTGTACGAGCGGTTCGACGAGATCTGCGACATCATGCGCAAGTATGACGTGAGCTTCTCGCTGGGCGACGGGCTGCGCCCCGGCAGCAACGCCGACGCCAACGACGCCGCCCAGTTCGCCGAGCTGGAGACGCTGGGCGAGCTGACCAAGATCGCCTGGGCCAAGGGTTGCCAGGTGATGATCGAGGGCCCCGGCCATGTGCCGATGCACAAGATCAAGATCAACATGGACAAGCAGCTGCGCGAGTGCGGCGAGGCGCCGTTCTACACGCTCGGGCCGCTGACCACCGACATCGCGCCGGGCTACGACCACATCACCTCGGCGATCGGGGCGGCGATGATCGGCTGGTTCGGCACCGCCATGCTCTGCTACGTGACGCCGAAGGAGCATCTGGGCCTGCCCAACCGCGACGACGTGAAGACCGGCGTGATCACCTACCGCATCGCCGCCCACGCCGCCGACCTCGCCAAGGGCCACCCGGCCGCCAAGCTGCGCGACGACGCGATCAGCCGGGCGCGGTTCGAGTTCCGCTGGGAGGACCAGTTCAACCTGGGCCTCGATCCGGACACGGCGCGGCAGTTCCACGACGAGACGCTGCCGAAGGATGCCCACAAGGTGGCGCATTTCTGCTCGATGTGCGGGCCGAAATTCTGCTCGATGAAGATCACCCAGGACATCCGCAAGGATGCCGAGCGGATGGCCGGCATGGAGCAGATGGCGGAGACGTTCAAGGAGAAGGGCTCCGCGCTCTATGTGCCGGAGACGGCAGCGGAGTAAGGCAGGGGTTCTTTTTTGAAAAAAGAACCAAAAAACTTTTGTCCGCTGGAGTCCCGCCGTCCGGGCCGGGTCTCCAGCGGATAAAGTTTTTTTGCTTCTTTTTGTTCACAAAAAGAAGACTCTTCTTTTGCTAAATCTTCTCTACCAGACTCAAACAGTCCAGATCGACATCGCTGCCCCAGTTCAACACCTTCTGCTGCAGCACGAGCAGCCCGGCTTCCTCGGCGTAGGTGGCGAACAGCGTGTGGGTCATGGTGTTGCGTGAATGCGGGTTCGACCACCAGATGGTGGTTTGCGGGTAGTTGGAGTGGTGCATGAACGCCCGTCCGCCGCGTTGCAGCACCCGCGCCGCGTCCCGCAGGTAGCTGCGGACCACTTCGGGGTAGAAGTGCACCATCGCGTCGAAGCAATAGATCAGCGTCAGGCTGACATCGGGGATTGGCTGCATGCCGAAGCCATTGCCGACAAGGCAGGTGACGTTGGGGTGGTCGCGGAAGCGCTGGCGGCAGATCTCGATATTGCCGGGCTGCACGTCTATCAGCGTCAGCCGCGTCGCCAGGCCGAGCAGCTTGGTGCTGTTGCGGCCGTGACCGCAGGCGAGGTCGAGCGTATCGCTGAAATCGCAGTGGCGGATGAACGGGTAGACGAGGCCCGCCCATTGCGCGTCCATCCGGGCCTCGGCGCGCTGGAAATAGACATTGTCCGGCTGCCATGGGTCGCCGGCATCGGCAACCTGCTGGCGCAGCCGCTCCGGCGTGGTGTCGCTCATTCGCGGCTTCCCCTCTCGCATGCCCGGCGCAGCCTACAATCGGCATCGCGGCAGCGTCGAGCATGTAGGCTCGCGTCAAAAGTTAGCTACGCGTCAAGACATGTCGGGCAGGGTTGCCGGCATGACACGATGGCTGGCATTGCTGTGCCTGTTGGCCGGGCCCGCGTGGGCGCAGTCGCAGGGCTGCGTGGAGACGCAGATTGGCCCGCTGGTCGGTGGCACCGTCATCGTGACGCCGCCGGGCGGCGCGCGGTTGCGCGTGGGGGTCGAACTGCCGCCGACCGGCGCCTATGGCACGGAATGCCGCAGCACCGATGCCCCGGTGGGCGATGTGCTGCACGGCGATCCACCGGCATCCGGGTCGGTGCTGCATGGCCCCCCAGGGGGCCCCGCGGCAGCGGACCTGCTGCGCGGACCGGAGCCGCCACCAGACCAGGGCCAATGATGCGCCTCTCCGCCGCCCCCCCAGGCCAGCGGCATCAATGCCACGGCTCGACCAGGATCTTGGCGTGCGCCTCCGGGTTGCCGAGCGCCGCGAAGGCGTCGGCCACGCCGTCCAGGCCGGTGGTGCCGGTGATAAGCGGCGCCACGTCGATCAGGCCCTCGGCGATGTGGCGCAGGCTGTCGGCGAATTCCTGCGGCGTGTAGGCGAGCACGAATTGCAGGTTGAGCTGCTTGACGATGGCGAAGAACGGCTCGGTGCGGTCCGGCTCCATGCACACGCCGACCACCACGATGCGGGCCTCGGCCGGCGCGCCCTCCATGACCTGCTGGATCACGCCCGGGACCCCCACGCACTCGAACACCACCGCCGGGCGAAGCTGCGGGCCGGCACCGAACATGCGGGCGTAACGGCCGGCGTCATAGCCCTCCGGGGTGATCTCGGCGCGGAAGCGGTCGTAGGGGGAGTGTTCGGCCGGGTCCACCACGATGTCCGCCCCCATGCGCAGCGCCAGCGCCCGGCGGGCGGGGGAGAAATCGGCGGCGACGATCGGGTGGGCGCCCTTGATCCTGAGGGCGGCGATCACCGCCAGGCCGACCGGGCCGCAGCCGACCACCAGCGGCACGTCGCCGGGCTCCAGCCGGGCGCGCTGCACGGCGTGCCAGCCCACCGCCATCGGCTCCGTGAGCGCGGCGTGGACGGCGGGCAGGCCGTTGGGCACCGGCAGCAGCATCCGCTCGGCCAGCGCCATCCGCTCGCCGAAGCCGCCAGGGGCATCGGCGTTGTAGCTGATGCCCAGCACCTCGGTCCCGGCGATGGTCAGCGGCATCGAGGTGACCAGCGTGCCCGGGGCGAGGCGGCGGCTGGTCTCCGGCCCGTGCTCGACCACCTCGCAGCAGAATTCGTGGCCGAACACGATGTCGCGCGTGGTGTCCATGCTGAACCGGCCGCCGGTGCGCCGCGACAGCTCGGCGAACTGCCGGCTGTGCTTCGCCGCGTGCAGGTCCGAGCCGCAGATGCCGCAGCAGAGGGTGCGCACCAGTACCTGCCCGGCGAGCGGCGCCGGCTCGGCGATGTCGTCCACGACCAGGCTGCCCTGGCGAAATATGGCGGCGCGCATGGCGGCTTCTCCCTCCGGTGATGGGTGTGCGGCGGCGACAGGCGCGATAGAGTGGGGCGGGCCGCGACAGGAGAGCAAGGATGCGGATGCGAGGGGCTTTGCTGGCGGCGCTGGCGCTGGCGGGATGTGCGGCGCCGCAGGGCGACCTGATCGTACGGGTGCCGGCCGATGCGCCGGGCTCGGTCGCCTCGCCGCTGTCGCGGGCGGCGCGGGCGATCGTGGCGGTGCGGCCGTTCGGCGAGGTCACGGATGCCGCGCGGCCGGGCGTGGTGGGCGACCGGCTGGACGGCGACGGCCGCTCGGTCGGCGCCTATGTGGTGCAGCCGACGCCGGGGCGGCTGGTGCACGAGGCGATCGCCGCCGAATTGCTGGCGGCGGGCCACCAGCCGGGCGGCGATGGCGCGCCGGTGGTGGTGGAGGGGGCGGTGCAGCGTTTCCAGGTGAAGGCGTCCAGCACCGGGCTGTACTGGTCGGTGGTGGTCGATGTGGCCGCCGGCGTCACCGCCACGCGCGGCGCGGCGCGGCTGTCGCACAGCTATGTCGCGCATTGCCAGGACGTCGCCTACACGCAGCCCTCCGCCGAGATGATGGCGCCGCTGATCGGGCGCTGCGTGGCCGACCTGGGCCGCCAGTTCCGCGACGACGACGCGATGGCGCGGGTGATCGGCGGCTGAGGCGGTGCGCCGCCGGCGGTGCTTGACGCCGTGCCGCGCGGGGCGGCAGCATCGCCGCGTCTTGGGTGGGTTGCCCGTGATGCGCCCGCCGATCAGGAAGCCTGACCACCGCCGCGATCCGCCAATTGATCGCATACTAAAAACACGAATTAAAACAGGTAGTTAGATGCGCGCCATCTACGTCATGATAAAATGCGACATGGGGCATGCCTACCGCGTCGCCCAGCTCGCCGCCGATGCCATCGAGGAGTTGTCCGAGTTGCACTCCACCTCCGGCCAATACGACCTGCTGGGCAAGTTCTACCTGGAGCCGGAGCAGGACACCGGCCTGTTCGTCACCGAGAAGATCCAGACCCTGCCGGGCGTGAAGGACACCTATACGCTGATCACCTTCAATGCCTTCGTCGGCCGGTAGAGCGTGATTGCCGCTGAAGGAAGCGGCCGTCATCTCATTGATAAAAAACGGTCGTTCTCGCTTCGCCGCCCAACGGCACGTCAGCCGCGCAGGTAGTGCTCGGCTGCGAAGGTAACGGCCTGGCGCACCGCCTGCATCGGCGCCTCCGGCTGCTCCAGCATCTCGATGGCGATCCAGCCGCGATATTGGGCGGCGCGCAGGGCGGCCGCGGCGGCGTCGTGCTCGCATTGCGGCGCATCGAACGTCCCCAGCTTCGGTTCGGCGATGTGGAAATGCCCGAGGAGCGGGCCGGCCGCCGCCACGGCTTCGGCGATCGAGTCGCCGCCCAGCATCACGCAGCCGGTGTCCAGATGCACCACCAGCCCGGGATGGTCCACCTCGGTCACCATCTGGATCACCTCCTCCGCCCGGGTGAGGAAGTCGCCGCCATAGACCGGCGGCACCGGCTCCAGCCCCAGCGCGAACCCCGTCTCGGCCACGGTGCGGGCCAGCACGCCCAGGCGCTCGCGGCCCAGCGCCCAGGCGGCCTCGGCCGGCAGGGCGCCGCGCAGCCGGTTGCGCGGCGAGCCGAATACGCCAACCCGCGCGCCCAGCCGCCCCCCGATCGCGGCGACGTGGCGCAGATGCGCCCGCATCGCCTCGAACGCCGCCGCCTCGCCCAGCAGATGCAGCCCGGTGGTGCCGAACAGCAGCGCCTGCAGCGAGGAGACGACCAGGCCGGCATCGTCCAGCCGGTCGCGGTATTCCACCAGCACCGGTGCGGCCAGCGCCTCCCAGGCGGCCAGGCGGGTCGGCGCCACCTCCAGCCCCCGCACGCCCAGCGCCCGCAGCCCGGCCAGGTCGGCCGAGGTGGCGGTGGCCGGAATGGCTAGGTTGGAGACGGCGAGCAGCGGCGGGGCGGGCGGCATCACGCACTGGCCCGTTCGGCGTCGATGAAGCGGCCCAACTCGTCCATGACCGCCGCGCCGCGCAGGTGATAGGCTCCCTCCCCACCCAGCAGGCCGGCCTGGTTGGTGTGCATGTCGTAGCGCGGCGCCGGCAGCTCCGGCCCGCCGATCGCGACCTCGGGGAAGAAGCGGGCGCGAATCGCCTCGGTGCGCAGCGGCTCCACCGCGATGTTGACCAGCGTCGGCGCGGCCGCCTGGATGCGCGCCAGATCGGCCGGGAAGCGGCGCATCGGGTACCATTGCAGCACGCCGCTCGGGCTGATGCGGTCGGTCTGGTTGGCGTGCAGCATGTCGAAGATCAGGTTCTTGCGCAGCCCCTCGCCGAACAGGCCGGGCAGGCGGACGATGGTGTGGCGCGGGAACCGCCCGGCCACCCAGCGCTCAAGCTGCAGGCGGTGCAGCCCGTACGGGTGCAGCCCCTCGGTCGGCGGCTCATCCGCCTCGGTCACGCCGACCGGCTCGCGGTAGACGTCGATGGTGGAAACCAGCACGAAATGCCCGGCGCTGATGGTGTCCAGATGCGCCATCAGCCCCTGGATCGCTCGTAGATCGGCTTCCGGCTCCTTGTTGGCCAGCCATTTCACCGCGCTGACGCCGGCGCACACCACCGTGTCGAAGCTTCCGCCGTCGATCTCGCCGATAGAGCGGGAGTTGAAGCTGGCGGCGAAGGCGCGGGCGCGCGCCAGGGTGGAGCCGACGAAGCCGGTATGGCCGATCAGGGCGTCGCGCATCAGCCCACCTCCACCGCGATGCCGCCGGCCGCCGGGGCGCCGGGGGCGAGGATGTCCTGCTTGATGCCCGGCCCCTCGAAGGCCGGCATGTCGGACTGCGCGGCCTCGATCATCGACAGTATGCGCTCGGTGGCGAAAAAAATGGTGTCGATCTTGCCGGACATCACCACGAAGGTGCGGCCGTCGCGATAGACGTGGCAACTGCGGTCGTCGAAGCTGCCGACCGGTTTGGTTTTGATCGCGAGTTGGATGCCCATGAAGCGGAAGCGGTCGCGGAAGCTCGGCATGTTGACCGACATCTGCCTCTCCATGGCGTCGCGCTTGGCGGCCACCAGTTCGGCGGTGACGGTGTCGCGGCAGGCCACCGCGGCGGCGCTGCTGTCGAACCGGCCGAGCGGCGTGTGCGGCACGCTGGAGAGCGTGTAGATGTTGGCATCCTCGGTGGGGTAGACCGAGCAGAGCGGCCCATCCACCAGGGTGACGGCGGGCACCCGCTCGGCGGTTTCATAGTACAGCAGCAGCGTCGGCTCGTAGATCACCGGGATGCGCAGGCCGCCGCGATGGCCCCAGGTGGCGTCGATCGCGTAGTCGTAGCGGCGGCCGTTCACCAGCACGCCCGAACCGACCTCGGTGATCTGCTCTACCGGCGTGTTGAAGCGCAGCACATTGCGCAGCCGCTCGCCGAAATAGCGGCGGGCGCGGTCGATCAGGATGACCCGCTCATGGGTGTGGACCATGCCCTCCACATTGGTCAGCAGGTCGCCGCCCGGTGGCAATTCCACGAAATTCAGGCCCGAGGACACCATGATCAGCTTGTAGGTGTTGAAATCCATCAGGCTGGATTCGTTCGGCACCGCATAGATGTTCTCGGCCACGTCGGCGCTCAGCGTCGGGTAGCGCTCCATGAACCGGATGAACCCGTCGCGCGACTGCATGCGCGTGCCGTGATGGCGGGCGTAATGGAACCCCTGGTGGAGGCGGAACTGGTTGTTGCCGGAGGCCAGGTGGAACGGCCGGTGCGCCTTGTCGAATATCTCGACATCCATGCCGAGCGACTGCAGCGCCAGGCCGATATGGCAGCCGTACCAGCCGGCACCGATGATCGCGATGCGGAAGGGCATTCTGACGGCTCCTGCGCATTGCGTGCCATGCGATCGGTATGATCCTCATTTAATACATATGATATTGCATCGCAACACGTCAGGACCGCGCCATCGGACCGCTGGAAGCTGATTTGGTGTCAGGTGACATCGCATCCCGCCCACCGCGCGACACCGGTTGTGCGCCGCTCTCCTCCTGTGGGAATATCTGTCACGGCGTAACGCGAAAGCATCCGATGCCCCACCCGACTGCCTTGGAACCCGCTCCGACGATCGATGCCGTGCTGACGTGCATCGAACGGACTGCCTCCCTGGAGTTGCCGCCGCAGTTTGATGGCCTGCGTCAGACGCTGGAGCGGCGCGTTGCCGACGAGCCGGAACTGCTTGACGGCCTTGAGTCGCGCATGTTCGAACTTTGCGCCTGCCACATCCAGCTTGCCGTTCTCGATTGGGAGCAGCAGTTTCAATGGAAAGTATTTCCATTCAATTTTGGCAACAAACCGGATCGCCCGACAGGACAATCATTCGTTTTTTCGGACATCACAATGCAGGTGGCCCGTGCGGTTGAAACTTTTATTCAATATCGTGCTAATCAAGACGCAAATTTTTTGGCAAGCGCGACCGAAATAATCGAAGAACCCGTGGCGATGCTCTGCATATCTGGCCTCAACGCCGGGCATGCCCTGTCGGAGATCATGTCATTCCTCGCCTTCTATGAGCAACTCGGGGTTCCGCTGCGCGTCGGCATCAGCGCCGTGGTCAAGGCCCGCTTGCCGTTCATCTATCAGCTTCTCGTCGAGCTTCTGCCGGAAGATCGCATCCTACTCCTGGAAGATGGCCGCATCTACCGCTTCGCCTGGCTCGCCATGCGCCGCAATCGCTGGTTCAACCGCGTCGTGAACTGGCAGAAACTCCCTTACGAGAAGCGTGACAAGGTCATGACTTTCGGCGACCTGCGCGAGATCAAGCACGACTTCGCCGATTCCGCAGCCACGCTCATAGAAGTCGCCGGCGGAATCTACGCTCGTCACGCCCATCGCTACGACCTCAGCCGCAAGATCATTCTCATCAAGAGTTCCGACGACCCGCTCGCCTGTTCTCCTACCCGGTCAATGTATGTCTTTCCCGCCGCCCGAGCCATCGCCGAGGCGGCTGGCTTTCGGTTCGTTTCAGTAAGCGACTTCGCGGATATCAGCGAATATATCTGCACGCTTCGCCACGCCGACCGGATCATCATTTCCTACGGTTCGACGGCGTGCACAAATCGCTTCTTTATTGCGCCACAGGCAAGTGTCACTGTACTTGCACATCGGCACTACCAGCAGGAATACGAGTGGACCAACGATGACTGGCACGTGCTGCATTCCCACACCTTCCCGGTGATCAGCCAGCGCGTTCTGCTCGACTTCCCCAACGAGATCGACGAGCCGACCATGCGTGGCCTGCTGGACATCGCCGCCGCCTGAACCCGCCAGACCCTTCCGGCGGCCGCGCGCTCGCCCCGGCCCTTCGCGCCGGCGCGGTTGCGCAGGACGGTGGTTCCGGGTGACCGCCCTGAAGCAGGCAGGCAAACGCTGCCGGCTTTAAAACCGGCGGCACGAAAACCTCATCCGGGCCGTCGACAATGTCATTCGTGATGAGGATATCCGCAAGCTCAGCTTGCTGGCTGGCTAATACCAATCGATCGAATGATTGATACGCCCACCCGGCGTGGTCGCACCTCTTCGCCCCTCGCCCCGCCGGCATCATTCCCCAACCGCGGACACCGCCAGCATCAGCGCATGGGCCGGCCGGGGGCGGCCGAGCAGGTAGCCCTGGAACTGGTCGCAATGATGCGCCTCCAGCAGTTGCAACTGCGCGTCCGTCTCCACGCCCTCGGCGGTCACCAGCAGGCGCAGGCTGCGGCCGAGCCCGATGATGGCCTGAACGATGGCGCAGGCGTTCCGGTCGGTCACCATGTCGCGCACGAAGGACTGGTCGATCTTGATCTTGTCGAACGGAAAGCGGCTGAGATAGCCCAGCGACGAGTAGCCGGTGCCGAAATCGTCCAGCGAGATGCGCACGCCCAGCGCCTTCATGCGGGTGAGCGTGACCAGCGCCTGATCGGCATTGTCGATCAGTACGCTTTCGGTGATCTCAAGCTCCACGCGGGTCGGGTCCAGGCCGGTGCGGGCCAGCACCCCCGTCAGTTGTTCCACCAGGTCGGGCCGGCGAAACTGCGCGGGCGATAGGTTGATGGCGACGGACAGCGGCGCCGGCCAGCGCGCCGCCTCGGCGCAGGCGGTTTCCAGCACCCACAGGCCGAGCGGGATGATCGCCCCGCTCTCCTCGGCCAGCGGGATGAACTCGCCGGGGCTGATGTTGCCGTGCTCCGGATGGCTCCAGCGCAGCAGCGCTTCGTAGCCCACGATGCGATGGTCGCTGCCGCGCAGCAGCGGCTGGTAGTGCAGCACCAGTTGCGGGGTGCCGATGGCCTCGCGCAGGTCGCGCTCCAGCAGGCGCCGATGATGCAGGCGCTGGTCCATCGCCGGCTCGAAAAACCGCGCCATGCCGCCCCGGTCCTGGCGGGCGCCGTCCTGCTTGGCCCGGTACAGCGCGGTGTCGGCGTTCTGCAGCAGCGAGGCGGCGGTGCCTGCATCGCCGGGAAATATGGCGACGCCGATGCTGAGCCCGATGGTGGCCTGCCGGCCATCGATATCGTACGGCGCCGAGATGCTTTCGATCAGCCGCTCGGCCAGCGCCGCCGCGGCGGTGGGCTGGTTCGTGCTGGTCTGCACGATGGCGAACTCGTCGCCGCCCAGCCGGGCGACGGTGTCGGTCGCGCGCACGGCCGCGCGCAGGCGTTCGGCGGCCTGTTGCAGCAGGGCGTCGCCGGCGGCATGGCCTAGCAGGTCGTTGACCGTCTTGAAGCGGTCGAAATCCAGGCACAGCACCGCCACCTGCTTTTCGGGATCGCGGATGGCCTGGGCGATCGCCTGGCCGAGCCGGTCGTGCAGCAGGAAGCGGTTGGCCAGCCCCGTCAGCGCGTCGTGGTGCGCCATGTGGCGGATCTGGTCCTGGGCGGCGCGGCGCTCGCGCAGGTCCCGCAGCACCATCACCCGGGCGGGCTGGCCGTCATGGTCGATGGCGCGCGCCATGCCTTCCACCGGCAGCGCGCCGCCATCCGGCAGGCGCATGTCCAGCTCGATGGTGCCGCCGGCGTCCTCGTCCAGGTGGCGCAGCAGGGGCGCGTGGGAATGCGCCAGGAACAGGTCGGCCAGCCGGCGGCCGATGATCTCGCGGGGCGGGCGCCCGATCAGGCGGCACAGGGTCGCGTTCGCGTCCAGCACCACGGCGTCGCGGTGGATCACCACGCCCTCGAAGGTGGAGTCCGCGAGTTGGCGGAAACGGGTGGCCTGGCGGGCGATATGGTCGGAAAAATGGCGGTCGACGGTGCTGCTGATCATGGCAATCGTCAGGGTCAGCAGCGTCACGCCGGCGATGACGGCGGCCAGCAGCATGGGGTCGACCCGCAGCTGGCCAGGGACCGGGGTGGCGCCGGGCAGCACCGTGGCCGCCGCCATGCTGGTCAGGTGCATGCCGCACACAGCCAGCGTCAGCAGCGCCGCGCCGCCGATCCGCGCCCAGGGGCTCTCGATGCGCGGGATCGTCAGGAAGCCGGCCATCGCGGCGCCGGCGCCGATGCCCAGCGAGGCCAGCATCAGCCCGGTATCCCAGATGACGCCGCCGGGCAGCTGGACCGCGGCCATGCCCACGTAATGCATCGCCGCGATGGCGGCACCGGCGATCAGGCCGCCGACCAGCAGGGCGGAGGTGCCGCCGCCGCGGTCCAGCGCGATGACGAAGGCCAGCAATGCGCCGAGCATCGCGACGACCATCGACAGGATGGTGGCGCCCCAGGTGAGGCCGACCGGCACGCCGGGCTCGTAGGCCAGCATGGCAATGAAGTGGGTCGCCCAGATGCCGCCGCCGAATGCGAACGCCGCCGCGCCGATCCAGGCGAACCGCCCGCGCCCGACGGTCGCCGCCGCACGCGAAAGCCCGTTCATCGCGGCGACGCTGCTCGCGGCGCAAATGGCGACGGCCAGGATCAGTACGCGCCAGTCATGCCGCTCGGTAATGCAAGTGAGGACGGTAAACATGCCACACCTGGCCACGGGAGCGTCAATTTATCGTCAAACAATCGTCAGTTTACACCCGTCTCCGAGGCACTAGGCCATAATTGTCACTCGGCGGCCATCGCCAGTTGCGGCTGCCGCAGCCGTTCCAGCAGCTTCGCCTGCTCCACGCCCGCCTGGCGGATGGCGCGCTCCTTCACATGGCCGAATCCCCGGATGGTTTCGGGCAGGCCGGCGAGGGCAACCGCGGTGGCGAGGGTCTGCGGCGACAGGCGCTGGATGATCTCCTCCACCACCGCCTCGTACTCGCCGATCAGCCGGCGTTCGGCCCGGCGCTCCTCGGTGCGGCCGAACAGATCGAGCGCGGTGCCGCGCAGCACCTTCAGCGGCGCCAGCACGCGGAAGGCGTGCATCAGCCAGGGGCCGTAGCTGCGCTTGACCAGATGGCCGGTGCGCTTGTCGCGCCTGGCCAGGATCGGCGGCGCCAGATGGAACTCGATCCGCTTGGGCGTCTCGAACTGGGCGGCCAGGGCGGTGCGGAACTCCTTGGACGCGTAGAGCCGGGCGACCTCGTATTCGTCCTTGTATGTCAGCAGCTTGTGGTAGCCGCGGGCGACCGCCTCGGTCAGCGCCGTGGAGCCGGAGAACATGCGGCCCTCCAGCTCGGCCACGCGGTCCACCAGGGCGCGCCAGCGGCGGGCGTAGCGCCGGCTCTGGTAGGCGGTGAGATGGGCCATGCGGCCGTCGAGCATCTGCTCCAACGTGCGCGGCGCCATGGTGGCGAGTGCGGGCGCAGCGGGGGCGAGGCCGGCGGCGGCGGCCACCCGGGCGGGGTCCACCGCGGCGGCGCGGCCCCAGGTGAAGGCGGCCTTGTTGGCCGCCACCGCCGTGCCGTTCAGCTCGATGGCCTGCAGCAGGCTGGCCAGGGTCAGCGGCACCAGCCCCTTCTGCCAGGCATAGCCGAGCATGAACGGGTTGGTGGCGATGCTGTCGCCCAGCAGGGCGGTGGCGAGGTTGGTGGCGTCCAGCATGTCGGTGGCATCCGGGCCGACGGCCTGCGCGATGCTGCGGCGCAGCCGGGCGGCGGGCAGGCGGGTACCGGTGTCCATCACGAAGTCGCCGGTGGGGATTTCGTGGGTGTTGAGCACGGCGTGGCTGACACCGGGGCGCAGGGCGGCCAGCGTGTCCTTGCTGCCGGCCACCACCATGTCGCAGGCAAGCAGCAGGTCGGCGTCGCCGCGACTGACCTTCAGGCCGTGCAGGTCGGCCTCGTTGGCGGCCAGGCGGATATGGCTGAACACGCTGCCGCCCTTCTGCGCCATGCCCATCTGGTCCAGCACGGTGACGTGGCGGCCGTCCAGATGCGCCGCCATGCCGAGCAGGGCGCCGATGGTGACGATGCCGGTGCCGCCGATGCCGGTGACCAGGATGTTCCACGGCTCGGCGAGCGCGGGCAGGGCCGGTTCCGGCAGCACGATGTCGTCCGGCGACACGCGGGCGCGCTTTTTCGGCTCCGCGCCGTGCACGGTCACGAAGCTGGGGCAGAAGCCCTCGACGCAGGAGAAATCCTTGTTGCAGCTCGACTGGTCGATGCGACGCTTGGTGCCCAGCTCGGTTTCCAGCGGCTGCACCGACAGGCAGTTGGAGGCGCGCGAGCAATCGCCGCAGCCCTCGCAGACGGCGGCGTTGATGAAGGCGCGTTTTGCCGGGTTGGGGAAGGTGCCGCGCTTGCGGCGGCGGCGCTTCTCGCTGGCGCAGGTCTGGTCGTAGACCAGCACGGTGGCGCCGGCGGTGTCGCGCAGGCTGGCTTCCACGCTCTGCATGTCGCGGCGGTGGTGGACGGTGGTGCCGGGGGCGAGGTCCTTCACCCCGTCGTATTTCTCCGGCTCGTCGGTAACGATGGCGATGCGGGTGACGCCCTCGGCGGCCACCTGCCGCGTGATCTGCGGCACGCTGAGCGGGCCGTCCACCGGCTGGCCGCCGGTCATGGCCACCGCGTCGTTGAACAGCAGCTTGTAGGTGATGTTCACCTCGGCGGCCACGGCGGCGCGGATGGCCATGATGCCGGAATGGAAATAGGTGCCGTCGCCGATATTGGCGAAGACGTGCTTCTCCTCGGTGAACGGCGCCTGACCGAACCATTGGGCGCCCTCGCCGCCCATCTGGCTGAAGGTCTCGGTGCTGCGGTCCATCCACAGGGCCAGCGTGTGGCAGCCGATGCCGGCCAGCGCGCGGCTGCCGTCGATCACCTTGGTGGAGGTGTTGTGCGGGCAGCCGGAGCAGAAATACGGGCGGCGCAGGGCCAGAACCTCGGCCTTGGCGACCGTTTCCGCCTGCTGGCGGAGGAAGGCCATGCGCGCGCGCAGCTCCTCGGTGCCGGCGAAGCGGTCGATGCGGCTGCCCAGCGCCAGCGCGATCTCCGAGGAGGAGAACTCGCCGTTGGATTTCAGGAACACCGCGCCGGCGGCGTCGCGCTTGCCCAGCACCAGCGGGCGGCGCGCGCTGTCGTACAGGATGTCGCGGACCTGCTGTTCGAGGATGGGGGCCTTCTCCTCGACCACCACGATCTCATCCAGCCCCTCGGCGAAGCGGCGGATGATCTGCGGGTCGAGCGGCCAGGCCAGGGCGATCTTCAGCAGCCGGATGCCGGCGCGCTCGCCCAGGCCGAGATCGGCCAGCGCCTGGCGGGTGTCGTGATAGGACTTGCCGAGGGTGATGATGCCCAGCCGCGCGCCTGGCGGATCCAGCACGATCCGGTCCAGTCCGTTGGCGCGGGCGTATTCCAGAGCGGCCGGAATGCCGACGTTGAAGACCCGCGCCTCCTGCTCCAGCGGCGGGTCGGGGAGGCGGAAGCCGGCATCGGGGTGGGGGCCTTCGGGCAGCACGGAATGGAAGCCGGCGAGGTCGAAATCGACGCTGGCCGAGCTGTCCACCACGTCCGCGACGGTCTTGAAGCCGACCCAGCGGCCGGACCAGCGCGACATCGCCCAGCCATGCAGGCCAAGCTCCAGCAGGTCGCGCACGTCGGCCGGCACCAGCACCGGCATGTGGGCCGCGATCAGCGCCGGCTCGCTCTGGTGCGGCACGGTGGAGGACTTGCAGGCATGGTCGTCGCCGGCCATCGCCAGCACGCCGCCGGTGCGCGCGGTGCCGGCATAGTTGGCGTGGCGGAAGGCGTCGCCGGCACGGTCCACGCCGGGGCCCTTGCCGTACCAGTAGGCGAACACGCCGTCATATTTCGCGCCGGGCAGCAACGGCAGTTGCTGGGTGCCCCAGATGGCGGTGGCGGCCAGTTCCTCGTTCACGCCCGGATGGAAGCGGATATGCGCCTCCTCCAGGTGCTTGCGGGCCTGCCACATCTGGATGTCCACCTGCCCCAGCGGGGAGCCGCGATAGCCGGAGACGTAGCCCGCGGTGTTCAGCCCGGCGGCGAGGTCGCGCTGGCGTTGCAGGATCGGCAGGCGCACCAGCGCCTGCGTGCCGGTGAGGTAGAACCGGTCGCTCTCGGCCTCGTACTTGTCGTCGAGGGTTACCGCCGAATGTTTCATGTCATCGGTCCGCCCGTTTCCATCCGGATCTGCCCGCCGACCCGTGCCCACGGGCAGGATACGGCAGTATCTATGTCCTATTCAAGCCCCGTGGACTCAGCCGGCGCCATCGCCGCCCGGCTCCACCACCACGAGGTCCACGCCTTCCTCCACCATGTCGCCGGCGGCGCAGCGCACATCGGTGACGGTGCCGTCCAGCGTGGCGGACAGGGTCAGCTCCATCTTCATCGCCTCCACCACCACCAGCGCCTGGCCGCGCGTGACGGCGTCGCCCGGCCGCACCAGCACGCTGGCCACCCGGCCCGGGATGGGCGCCACCACCCGGCCGCCGCCGGCCATCTCGGCGCGCGGCGGCACCAGGGGATCGACGATTTCAAAGACATGGTTCTGGCCGGCCAGGATGACAACCACCGCCTCGGCCGATGCCAGCACGGTGAGCGGCCTTGTGGCGGCATCCAGCCGCACCAGCCAGCGCCCGTCCGGGTGCCTGGTGGCGGCGGCGATGCGGGGGGTGCCGGCCCAGTCTAGGGTCCAGGCGCCATCCGGGCCGGTCGCGGCGCGCACGGTGAGCGGCGCGCCGTCGTGGCGCAGGGTCACGGGCTGGGCGCCGGGCAGGTTCATCCGCCAGGAATCGGTGGCGGCCCAGGGGGAATGGGGGTCACGGGCGGCCCTGCTGCCGGATGTGGCTGGCGCCTCCGCGCGGCCCCATAGCACCGCCAGCGCGGCGGCGGCGACCGCCACGTCCGGCAGCAGGGCCGCCGGCATCAGCGTCTCGGCGTGGCGGGCGATGAAGCCGGTGTCCACGTCGCCGGCGGCGAAATGCGGGCTGGCGGCGATGGCGCGCAGCAGCGCGAGGTTGGTCTGCACGCCCACCGCCTCGGTCTCCGCCAGGGCGGCGCGCAGGCGGCCGAGGGCGGCGGCGCGGTCGGGGCCGTGCACGATGATCTTGGCGATCATCGGATCGTAGTCGGGGGTGATGCGGTCGCCCGCGCGCACGCCGGCATCCACGCGGGCGGCGTCCGGCAGGCGCAGGTGGCGAAGCTGGCCGACCGAGGGCAGGAAGTCGCGCGCCGGGTCCTCGGCGTAGAGCCGCACCTCGAAGGCGTGGCCGGCGATCGCCAGCTGCGCCTGGGTGCGGGGCAGCGGCTCCCCGGCCGCGACGCGGAGCTGCCACTCCACCAGGTCCTGGCCGGTGATCGCCTCGGTGACCGGGTGCTCCACCTGCAGGCGGGTGTTCATCTCCATGAAGTGGAAGCGGTCGTCCTCGACGATGAACTCCACCGTGCCGGCGCCGACATAGCCGACGGCGCGGGCGGCGGCGATGGCGGCCTCGCCCATCGCTTGGCGCATGGCCGGCGCCATGCCGGGGGCGGGCGCCTCCTCGATGATCTTCTGGTGGCGGCGCTGCAGCGAGCAGTCGCGCTCGAACAGGCTGACCGTGTTGCCGTGGCGGTCGGCGAAGACCTGGATCTCGATGTGGCGCGGGCGTTGCAGGTAGCGCTCGATCAGCAGCCGGTCGTCGCCGAACGAACTGGCGGCCTCGCGCCGCGCCCCGGCGATCGCCGCGTCGAGATCGGCTTCGCGTTCGACGATGCGCATCCCCTTGCCGCCGCCGCCGGCCGAGGCCTTGATCAGCACCGGGAAGCCGATGCGCGCGGCGGCCTCGCGCAGGGTGGCGCCGTCCTGGGCCGCGCCGTGGTAGCCGGGCACCAGCGGCACGCCGGCTCGCTCCATCAGCGCCTTGGCCTCCGACTTGCCGCCCATGGCGCGGATGGCGGCCGGCGGCGGGCCGACGAAGACGATCCCGGCGGCGGCGCATTCCTCCGCGAAGCCGGCATTCTCCGACAGGAAGCCGTAGCCGGGATGGATGGCCTCCGCACCCGAGAGGCGGGCGGCCGCCAGGATGGCGTCGGCGCGCAGGTAGGAGTCGCGCGGCGCGGCGGGGCCGATGCGATGGGCCTCGTCAGCCATGGCGACATGCAGCGCGCCGGCATCGGCGTCGGAATAGACGGCGACGGTGGCGATGCCCAGGCGGCGCGCGGTACGGATGATCCGGCAGGCGATCTCGCCGCGATTGGCGATAAGGAGCTTGGAGAACATCGCCATCACATCCGGAACACGCCGAAGCGGGTGGGCTCGATCGGCGCGTTCAGCGCCGCCGAGAGGCCGAGGCCGAGCACGCGGCGGGTGTCGGCGGGGTCGATGATGCCGTCGTCCCACAGCCTGGCGGTGGCGTAGTAGGGGTGGCCCTGGGTTTCGTACTGGGCGCGGATGGGGCGCTTGAACGCCTCCTCCTCCTCGGCCGGCCAGTCCTCGCCGCGCGCCTGCATGCCGTCGCGCCGGACGGTGGCGAGCACGCTGGCCGCCTGCTCGCCGCCCATCACCGAGATGCGGGCATTCGGCCACATCCACAGGAAGCGCGGGTCGTAGGCGCGGCCGCACATGCCGTAATTGCCGGCGCCGAAGCTGCCGCCGATGACCACGGTGAATTTCGGCACCCGGGCGGTGGCGACGGCGGTGACCATCTTGGCGCCGTCCTTGGCGATGCCGCCGGCCTCGTATTTGCGCCCGACCATGAAGCCGGTGATGTTCTGCAGGAACACCAGCGGGATGCCGCGCTGGGCGCAAAGTTCGATGAAATGCGCCGCTTTCTGGGCGGATTCGCTGAAAAGAATGCCGCTATTGGCCACGATTCCGACCGGATAGCCCCAGATATGCGCAAATCCGGTGACCAGCGTCGGGCCGTACAGGCGCTTGAACTCGTCGAATTCGCTGTCGTCCACGATGCGGGCGATCACCTCGCGCACGTCATAGGGCACGCGGCGGTCGGCGGGGACCACGCCGTAGAGTTCGGCGGCGTCGTGGCGCGGCGGCAGCGGTTCGCGCAGAGCGAGGGCGGGGGCCTTCACGGTGTTCAGGCCGGCCACGATGCGCCGCGCGATGCCGAGCGCGTGGGCGTCGTTCTCGGCGTAATGGTCGGTGACGCCGGAGATGCGGGAATGCACGTCGGCACCGCCCAGGTCCTCGGCGCTCACGATCTCCCCGGTTGCCGCCTTCACCAGCGGGGGGCCGGCGAGGAAGATGGTGCCCTGGTTGCGCACGATGATGCTCTCGTCGGACATCGCCGGCACATAGGCGCCGCCGGCGGTGCAGCTGCCCATCACCACCGCGATCTGCGCGATGCCCTCGGCGGACAGATTGGCCTGGTTGAAGAAGATGCGGCCGAAATGGTCGCGATCCGGAAAGACCTCGTCCTGGTTGGGCAGGTTGGCGCCGCCGCTGTCGACCAGATACAGGCAGGGCAGGCGGTTGGCGCGGGCGATCTCCTGGGCGCGCAGGTGCTTTTTGACGGTGAGCGGGTAGTAGGTGCCGCCCTTCACCGTGGCGTCGTTGCAGACCACCACGCATTCGCGGCCGGAGACGCGGCCGATGCCGGTGATGATGCCGGCCGAGGGCACCTCGTTGCCGTACATGCCATGGGCGGCGAGTTGCGACAGTTCGAGGAACGGGGTTCCGGGGTCGAGCAGCGCCTCGATACGTGCGCGCGGCAGCAGCTTGCCGCGCGCCACATGGCGCTGGCGCGAGGCCTCGCCGCCGCCCAGCGCCGCGCGGGCGGCCTGGGCGCGCAGGTCGGCCACCAGTTCGGCCATCGCGGCGGCATTGGCGCGGAAGGCGTCGCTGCGCGGGTCGGCCTCGCTGTGCAGGCGCATCAGGCGGTTTCCTTGAACAGCTCGCGGCCGATCAGCATGCGGCGGATTTCGCTGGTGCCGGCGCCGATCTCGTACAGCTTGGCGTCGCGCAGCAGCCGCCCGGTGGGGTAGTCGTTGATATAGCCGTTGCCGCCCAGCACCTGGATGGCCTCCAGCGCCATCCAGGTGGCCTTTTCGGCGGCGAACAGGATGGCGCCGGCGGCGTCCTTGCGGGTGGTCTGGCCGCGGTCGCAGGATTTGTTGACGGCGTAGACGTAGGCCTTCGCCGCGTTCATCACCGTGTACATGTCGGCCAGCTTGCCCTGCATGAGCTGGAATTCGCCGATCGGCTGGCCGAATTGCTTGCGGTCGTGCACGTAGGGGATCACCGCGTCCATGCAGGCCTGCATGATGCCGAGCGGGCCGGCGGCCAGCACCGCGCGCTCATAGTCCAGCCCGCTCATCAGCACGGCCACGCCGCCATCGACGGCGCCGAGCACGTTCTCGGCCGGAACCTCCACGTTCTCGAACACCAGCTCGCCGGTGTTGGAGCCGCGCATGCCGAGCTTGTCGAGCTTCTGGGCGCAGGAGAAGCCGGCCATGCCCTTCTCGATCAGGAAGGCGGTGATGCCGCGCGGGCCGGCCTCGGGGGTGGTCTTGGCGTAGACCACCAGCGTGTCCGCGTCCGGGCCGTTGGTGATCCACATCTTGGCGCCGTTCAGCACGTAGCGGCCGCCGTGGCGGTCGGCGCGCAGCCGCATGGAGACCACGTCCGACCCCGCCCCCGGCTCGCTCATCGCCAGCGCGCCGACATGCTCGCCGCTGATCAGCTTCGGCAGGTAGGCGGCTTTCTGCGCCGGGGTGCCGTTGCGGCGGATCTGGTTGACGCAGAGATTGCTGTGCGCGCCGTACGAAAGCCCCACCGAGGCGGAGGCGCGGCTGATCTCCTCCATCGCCACGCAATGCGCCAGATAGCCCATGCCGGCGCCGCCGTACTCTTCCTCGACGGTCAGGCCGAGCAGGCCCATGTCGCCCATCTTGCGCCAGAGGTCGGCGGGAAAGTCGTTGTCGCGGTCGATGGCGGCGGCGCGCGGCGCGATCTCGGCCTCGGCGAAGCGGCGCACGCTGTCGCGCAGCATGTCGACCTCCTCGCCGAGGTCGAAATCAAGCCCGTAGCCGGTATTGGCGGCCATGCTGTCAGCCCTGCTTCAGTTCGGGAAAATCGTCCTCGCGGTATTCGCCCTCGGCCCGCCCGGTGCGGCCCTCCTCGGACCGGCGCAGCTCCACCCGGCGGATCTTGCCGGAGATGGTCTTGGGCAGCTCGGCGAATTCCAGCCGGCGGATGCGCTTGTAGGGGGCCAGCCGGGCGCGCAGGTGCTGGAAGATCGACAGCGCCACCTCCGGCGAGCCGTTGGCGCCGCCGGCCAGGCTGATATAGGCCTTGGGCACCGCCAGCCGCACCGGGTCGGGCGCCGGCACCACGGCCGCCTCGGCCACCATCGGGTGTTCGATCAGCACGCTTTCCAGCTCGAACGGCGAGATGCGGTAGTCCGAGGCTTTGAACACGTCGTCGGCGCGGCCGACATAGGTGAGGTAGCCGTCGTCGTCGCGGCTGGCGATGTCGCCGGTGTGGTATTCGGTGCCGGGAATCTCGTCGATGCCGCCCGCGTCGTTCTGGTAGCCGCGCATCAGGGCGGCGGGGCGGGGATGCAGCGGGATGCAGACGGAGCCCTCCCGCGCCTCCGCGCCTTCGGGGTCGAGCAGGCGGATGGTGTAGCCCGGCAGCGGGCGGCCCATGGAGCCGGGCTTGACCGGCTGGCCGGGCGGGTTGCCGATCTGTGCCGTGGTCTCGGTCTGGCCGTAGCCGTCGCGGATGGTGAGGTTCCAGGCGGCGCGCACCTGGTCGATCACCTCCGGGTTCAGCGGCTCGCCGGCGCCGCACACCTCGCGCAGGCTGGTGTGCCAGGATTTCAGGTCCTCCTGGATGAACATGCGCCAGACGGTGGGCGGCGCGCAGAGGGAGGTGACCTTGTGCGCGGCGATCGCGTCCAGCAGCGCGCGGGCGTTGAAGCGGGGCTGGTTGGCGATGAACACGCAGGCGCCGGCGTTCCAGGGCGCGAACAGGCAGGACCAGGCGTGCTTGGCCCAGCCGGGGGAGGAGACGTTGAGGTGCACGTCGCCCGGCTGCAGGCCGAGCCAGTACATCGTGGAGAGGTGCCCGAGCGGGTAGGAGCGGTGGCTGTGCAGCACCAGCTTCGGCTTGGCGGTGGTGCCGGAGGTGAAATACAGCAGCAGCGGGTCGTCGGCGCCGGTGGAGCCATCGGGCGTGAACGTGGCGGGGTGGGCCAGCAGGGTCGCGTAGTCGGTGCTGCCGTCCACGCTGCCGCCGACGGTGATGCGCGGGATGCCGGCGGGCACGGCGGCGAGCTTCGGCGCGTCCTCGGCGGTGGCGATGACGAAGCGCACGCGGGCGCGGGCGACACGCTCGGCCAGGTCGTCGGCGGTGAGCAGGGTGGTGGCGGGCACGACGACGGCGCCCAGCTTCATCGCCGCCAGCATGATCTCCCACAGCGGCGCGATATTGCCGAGCATCAGCAGGATGCGGTCGCCGCGCGCCACGCCCAGCGCGCGCAGGCCCTGGGCGACGCTGTTGGAGCGGGCGGAGAGCTCGGCGAAGGTGAGCTCGGCCTCACCCGCGCCGGTGATGCGCAGGGCGGGGGCATTGGCGGTGTCGCCCTTGGCCAGCACGCCGTCGAACCAGTCGAGCGCCCAGTTGAAGCCCTGCATCTCCGGCCAGCGGAAATGGGTATAGGCGGTGTGGTAGTCGGTCCGGTGGGTCAGCAGGAAGTCGCGCGCGGCGCGGAAGGCTTCGAGCGACATGTCACACCGCCTCGTCGCGCGGCTTGGTGGCGAGCCAGCGGAACACCACGGAGAAATCCTGTCCCGCCTCGCCCTGTTCGGCCATGGCGGCATAGATGCGCCGGGCATGGGCGCCGAGCGGGGTGGGGGAGCCGGCCGATGCGGCCGCGCCCTGGGCCAGGGTGAGGTCCTTCAGCATCAGCGCGGTGGCGAAGCCGGGGGCGTAGTCGCGGTTGGAGGGGGCGGCCGGCACCGGGCCGGGGGCGGGGCAATAGGAGGTCATCGCCCAGCTCTGGCTGGTGGCGGTGGACGCGATGTCGAACAGCTTCTGCCGGTCCAGCCCCAGTCTGTCGGCCAGCAGGAAGCCCTCGGCCACGCCGATCATGTTGATGGCCAGCATCATGTTGTTGCACGCCTTGGCGGCCTGCCCGGCGCCGGAGGCGCCGGCATGGATGATGGCCTTGCCCATCGCCTTCAGCACCGGCTCGGCGCGGGCGAAGCCGGCCGCGGTGCCGCCGACCATGAAGGTGAGCGTGCCGGCGGTGGCGCCGCCAACGCCGCCGGAAACCGGCGCGTCCAGCAGGTCCAGCCCGGCGATGCGGGCCTCGGCGGCCAGCTTGCGGACGGTGTCCACATCGATCGTCGAACTGTCGATCAGCAGCGGGGAGCGGCCCTTCACCGCGTCGAACACGCCGCCCTGGCCCATGCAGACGGCTTCGACGTGCTGGCCCGCCGGCAGCATGGTCAGCACCACATCGGCATCGCCCACCGCATCGGCGACCGACGTGGCGACCCGCCCGCCATTGGCGGCATGCCGGGCGCGGTTCTCCGCGACCAGGTCGTAGCCGGCGACGCTGTGGCCGGCCCGCAACAGGTTGGCGGCCATGGGCAGCCCCATGTTGCCCAGGCCGATGACGGCGATGTTCATGCGTCCTCCAGCAGTTTCCGCGCGATGATGACGCGCATGATTTCGTTGGTGCCCTCCAGGATGCGGTGCACCCTGAGATCGCGCAGGTAGCGCTCGACCTGGTAGTCGGCGATGTAGCCGTAGCCGCCGTGCAGTTGCAGCGCCTCGTCGCAGATGCGGAAGCAGATGTCGGTGGCGAAGCGCTTGGCCATGGCGCAGCGCAGCGTGGCGTCCGTGGCGCCGTTGTCCAATGCCACCGCGGCGCGGTGCACCATCAGCCGGGCCGCCTCCAGCTCGGTCGCCATGTCGGCCAGCTTGAATTGCAGCGCCTGGAAATCCGCCAGCCTGCGGCCGAAGGCGCGGCGCTCCCGCACATAGGCCAGCGCCGCCTCCAGGCAGGCCCGCGCGCCGCCCAGCGAGCAGGCGGCAATGTTGATGCGCCCGCCGTCCAGCCCCATCATGGCGAAGCGGAAGCCCTCGCCCTCGGCGCCCAGCCGGTTGGCCTGCGGCACCAGGCAGTCCTCGAAGATCACCTGCGCGGTCGGCTGGCTGTTCCAGCCCAGCTTGCGCTCCGGCGTGCCGAACGACAGGCCGGGGGTGCCGCGCTCCGCCACCAGGCAGGAGATGCCGCGCGCGGTCTGGCCGCCGGTGCTCTGGTCGCCGGTGCTCTGGTCGCCGGTGCGCAGCATGGTCACGTAGAGGTCGGCGATGCCGCCGCCGGAGATGAACGCCTTGGTGCCGTTGACGCGGTACTGCCCGTCCGCCGTCGCCTCCGCCCGCGTCTTCAGTGCCGCCGCGTCCGAGCCGGAGCCGGGCTCGGTCAGGCAGTAGCTGACGAATTTCCGGCCGGCGATGATGTCCGGCAGGAAGCGGGCGCGCTGGTCGTCGTTGCCGAAACGGCTGACCATGCTGGCGACCATGTTGTGGATGGACAGGAAGGCGGCCGTGGAGGGGTCGGCGGCGGCCAGTTCCTCGAAGATCAGCGCCGCGTCCAGCCGCGACAGCCCGGTGCCGCCATGCGCCTCGTCCACATAGATCGCGCCGAACCCCAGCCCGGCGGCCGCGCGCAGCTCCTCGGCGGGGAAATGCCGGGTTTGGTCCCACTGGCCGGCATAGGGCAGCAGCCGCTCGCGGGCGAAGGCGCGGGCGGTTTCCTGGAAGGCCCTCTGGTCCTCGGTCAGGTCGAAATCCATGCGTGCGCCCCTCCCGGCTCCCTTCGATCTAGCCTATCGTCGCGCCGGACAGAAGGGCCGCATGGGCGGCCCGCAGCACCGGAGCCTTCCATGCGCGCACGCATCCGCGAGACCGAGATCTATTTCGACATCGAGGGTGCCGGCCTGGTCCCGGATGGCGAGCGCATGCGCGAGCAGCCGGTGGCCTTCGTGCTGCATGGCGGGCCGGGCGGCGACCATAGCGGCTTCAAGCCGGGCATGAGCCCGCTGGCCAGGCGCATGCAGCTCGTCTACCTCGACCATCGCGGCCAGGGGCGCTCGGCCAAGGGCGACCCCGCGCGCTATACGCTGGACGAGAATGTGGAGGACATGGAGGCGCTGCGCCTGCATCTGGGCCTCGGCCCGATCGTCTCCATCGGCACCTCCTATGGCGGCATGGTGGCGATGGCGCATGCGGCGCGCTACCCGGCCTCGGTGTCGCATCTGGTGCTGGTGGTGACCGCCGCGCATGCCGGCTTCAACCAGCGCGCCCGCCAGATCGTCGCCGAACGCGGCAGCGCCGAGCAGAAGGCGGTATGCGACCAGCTATGGGCCGGCGAGCTGGATACGGTGGAGAAGCTACGCCGCTACTACGACGTGATGGGGTCGCTCTACTCCACCCGCTTCGACCCGAAAGCCGCCGCCGCCTCGCGCAGCCGCGGTATCCTCACGCCCGAGGCGCTGAACCGCGCATTCGCCCCCGGCGGCTTCCTGCAAAGCTTCGACCTGCGCCCCGAACTGGGCCGCATCACCGCGCCGACACTGATCCTGGCCGGGCGGCACGACTGGATCTGCCCGCCCGAATTCTCCGAGGAGATCCACCGCCTGATCCCCGGCTCCGACCTGCGCATATTCGAGCACAGCAGCCACTCGATCCGTGCCGACGAGCCGGAGGCGATGCTGGACGCGGTGGCCGGCTTCGTCGTCTACAACCACCGGTAGGCGGGGCGGGCCTCAGTTCGCCTCGTCCAGCGACCATTCCTCGGCCGAGGCGCCGGCGAGCGCCTGGATGCGCGCCTCGTCGGCCGCCAGCTCGGCGGCCGTGCCGGCATAGACCATGCGGCCGTTTTCCAGCACATAGGCGTTGTCGGCGATCTCCAGGCTCATGCGGACGTTCTGCTCGACCAGCAGCACCGACATCCCCTGTTCGCGCATCCGGCCGATGATGCGGAACACGTCGCGCACGATCAGCGGCGCCAGCCCCTGCGACGGCTCGTCCAGGATCAGCAGGCGCGGGTTCAGCAGCAGGGCGCGGGCGATCGACAGCATCTCCTGCTCGCCGCCCGACAATTGCCGGCCCAGGTTGCCGCGCCGCTCCGCCAACCGGGGGAACAGCTCGTAGACGCGCGGGATGGTGAACGGCCCGGCGGTCTCCAGCGGCACGCGCAGATTGTCGTGCACGGTGAGGTTGGGGAAGATCTTGCGCCCCTCCGGCACGAAGCCGACGCCCAGCGCCGCGATGCGGAAGGTCGGCATCCGGGTCGTTTCCTGGCCGAAGATGCGCACCCGGCCGCTGCGCGGGGGGGTGAGGTTCACCAGGCTGCGCAGCGTCGTGCTCTTGCCCGCGCCGTTGCGGCCGAGCAGCGTGGTGATCTTGCCCTCTGCCACGGTGAGGCCGACATCGTGCAGGATATGGCTCTTGCCATAGAAGGTGTTGAGCCCCTCGGCCTCCAGCGCGCTCATTCGGCACTCCCCAGATAGGCGGCCTGCACCGCCGGGTTGGCGGCAATCTCGCCCGGCGTGCCGTCGGCCAGCATGGCGCCCTGTTCCAGCACCGTGATGCGGTCGGCCAGGTTGAACACCACGCGCATGTCGTGCTCGATCAGCACGATGGTGTAGTTGGACTGCTTGTGCAGCCGGCGGATCAGGCTGGCGACCTGGTAGGTTTCGTGCTCGCCCATGCCGGCGGTCGGCTCGTCCAGCAGCAGCAGGCGCGGCTTCAGCGCCAGCGCCATGGCGATCTCGGCGGCGCGCTGGTCGCCATGCGACAGCTCGCCCACCAGGCGGTCGGCCGACGGGGTCAGGCCGGTCTGGGCCAGCAGCCGGTCGGTTTCCGCGGCCACCGCCGCCGCCTCGGACCGGCTCGCCCAGAACCGCCGCATCATGCCGGCCTGCGCCTCCACCGCGATGCGCAGGTTCTCGCGCACCGACAATTCGGGGAAGATCTCGGTGATCTGGAAGGTGCGCGCCATCCCCATGCCGACCCGCTCGGTGACGCTCGCGCGGGTGATGGCCTGCCCATCGAGCAGGATTTCGCCCTGGGTTGGCGGGAAAAACCCCGAAATCATGTTGAAAAACGTCGTTTTTCCGGCCCCGTTCGGCCCGATTATGGCGCGCAGCTCGCCATGCGCCACGGTCATCGACACGCCCTGCACGGCGCGCAGGTTGCCGAAATGTTTGCTGAGGTCGCGCACCTCCAGCATCGCGGACCCGCTCATCGCGCGTCCCTCCGCTGCATGAAGCCGAGCAGTCCGCGCGGGAAGAACAGCACCACCAGCATGAAGATGATGCCGATGATGCTCATCCAGTTCTCCGTCATCGAGGAGACGTAGTCCTGCAGCACCACGAACACCGCGGCCCCGAGCAGCGGCCCCCAGAAGGCGCGCATGCCGCCCATCACCGTCATGATGACGATCTCGCCGGACAGCGTGTAGTGCAGCGCCAGCGGGTCGGCGAAGTTGTTGAGCAGCGCGTAGAGCGAGCCGGCCAGCGCGGCGAAGAAGCACGATACCGAGAAGGCGAGCCAGATATGCCGCTCCACCGGGATGCCCAGGAAGCGCGCCCGCCGCTCGTTCTCGCGGATCGCCAGCAGGGTGCGGCCGAACGGCGAGCGCAGCACCAGCGCCATCGCGCCCACCGCCAGCGCGAAGATCACCAGCACGAAATAGTAGAACACCCGCGAGGAGGCGGCGATGTCGATGGTCGCCAGCCCCAGGTGCAGCGGCGCTCGCTGGAAGCCGCGCAGGCCGTCATAGCCGCCGGTCAGGTCGTTCCATTTATAGGCGACGTAGAAGCACACCTGCCCGAACGCGATGGTGACCATGGCGAAATACACGCCCCGCCGCCGCACGATCAGCAGCCCGAACAACGTGCCCAGCACGCCGCCGAGCAGCGTTCCGAACAGCAGCGCGAGCGGGGTGGAGGCGGCGATGAACTTCAGCGTCAGCCCCGCCCCGTAGGCGCCGAGGCCGAAATAGGCGGCGTGCCCGAAGCTCATCTGTCCGGTGAAGCCAAGCACGATGTTGAACGACATCGCCACCAGCCCCAGCACCAGCACCCGGGTCGCCAGCGCGTCATAGCCGCCGATCAGCGGCATCCAGAGCGGCGCCGTGGCCAGCACCAGCCACAACACGGCGAGCCCGGCCAGCCGGCGCGGCAGCCCTCCGGCGGCAGCGGCCGCCACCGGGGGCGCCTCGGTTGCGTGCCCGCTCATGTCAGCATGCCCTCCTCGCCCATCAGTCCGCGCGGCCGCAGCAGCAGGACCACCGCCATGATGATATAGATCACCGCCTCGCTGGCGGAGGGGTAGAACACCGTGGTGATGGCGCCGGCCAGACCGATCAGCAGCCCGCCGAACAGCGTGCCGGTCAGGCTGCCGACGCCGCCGACGATGATGGCGATGAAGCTCGGCATCAGCAGGTCGTCGCCCATGTTCGGGTTCAGCCCGATCTGGCCGGCCGCCAGCACGCCGGCCAACCCGGCCATCAGGCAGCCGATGGAGAAGTTGAAGGTGCGCAGCAGCCGCACGTTCACGCCCAGCACCGAGACGGTGTCGAGGTCGAGGGTGCCGGCGCGGATGCGCACGCCCACCCGGCTGTAGCGCAGGAACAGGAACAGCCCGGCCACCGCCACGATGACGATCGCCACCATGAAGATGCGGTACCAGGTGATGAAGAACAGCTCCGGCGACAGCGGCTGCGACAATGCGTCGGGAATGCCGAGGGGCAGGCCATTCGGCCCCCAGGTGTAGCGGCAGACGTCCTGGATGACGAAGGCCAGGCCGAAGGTCAGCAGCAGGCTATAGACCGGGTCGCGCGAATAGACCCGGCTGATCAGCAGCCGTTCCACCACGAAGCCCAGGGCCGCCGTCAGCAGCGGCGCCACGATAAGGGCGCCCCAGTATCCCAGCACCGGCGTGATCGCGAAGGCGAAGTAGCCGCCCAGCGCCAGGAAGTTGCCATGCGCGAAATTGATCACGTTGGACAGGTTCAGGATCAGCGCCAGTCCGAGCGCCAACAGCACATAGAACGCGCCGATGATCAGCCCGTTCGTCACGTTGAAGAAGATGACTTGCAGCATCGGCCGTCCAGTACAACACGGAGGACAGGGACAACGCGGGCGACAGCAACGCCCCCGCCCATGCCCACACGTGGCGGGCAGGCGGGCGGGGGGATGCCGGCTAAGCCTGTCTCAGGCCGGGTATTTCATCACGCACCCGGTATTGGCGACGGTTCCGGCGGCTTCCTCGCCGGGCACCACCACCTTGGGGGTGAAGATGTTGTCCTTGTTGCCGACCGCCGGGTGCACCTCGCCGACGAAGATATTGCTCATCAGCTGGTGGTCGCCGGCGCGATAGCGGATTTTGCCCGGCTGCAGCGCCACGTCGGGCGGCAGTTCCAGGTCTTCCAGCGCCTTGGCCAGCTTGAGCCCGTCCAGCGACTTCGCCTTGGCCGCGGCAAGCCGCACCGAGTGCACCGCGACCACGCCGAACCAGTGCCGCGCGGTCGGCGTCTTGCCGGTCGCCTTGCGGAAATCGGCCACGAACGCCTTCACTTCCGGCAGGTCCTGGTTCCACCACCACTCGTAGCACCACCAGCCGGACTGGGCGACCGCGGGCAGCGCCTCGACGCCTTCCAATTCGAACAGCGCGCCGCCGAGGGCCATGTCCTTGTTCATGCCGAACTGCACGAATTGCTTCATGCAGTTGACCTGCGCCAGCCCGCCCATGTTGTTGAGCAGCACATTGGGCTTGTACGCCTTGGCCTTGATCAGGGTCGCGGAGAACTCGGAGGTGTTGATCGGCAGCATGTCGCCTTCGAACTCGCCGCCGGCCGCCTTCAGGTTCTTGACGAAGGCGTCCTGCAGCGTGTGGCCATAGGCATAGTCGGGCGTGATGAAGAACCAGCGCTTGCCGAACTGCTGCACCAGTTGCTTGGTGATCGCCGCCGCGTCCATCGAGGTGGTGTTGCAGATGCGGAACACGTTCCACTTGCAATCGGTACCGGTGATCGGGTCGGTATGGCCACCCGGCACGATATGGAACACCTTCTTCTCGCTGGTGACCTGCGACATCGCGTAGGCGATGCCCGAGTTCACATCGCCGAAGATCACGTCCACCTTGTCGCGGTCGATCAGCTTGCGCGTCTTCTGCACGCCGGTGCCGACATCATTCGCGGAGTCCTCGACGAGGAGTTCCACCTGCCGCCCGAGGATGCCGCCCTTCTTGTTGAGGTCCGCCACCGCGTATTTCGCACCCTCGACCTCGCTGGCCGCCAGCGCGGACAGCACGCCGGTCAGCGGGTCGACCATGCCGATCTTCACCGGGGTCTCGCCGCGGGCGGACAGAATGAAAGGCGAGGCAAGTTGCAGCCCGCCGACAGTGGCGCCCGCCTGTAGCAAGGTGCGGCGGCGGATTCCGAGTATTGACTTATTCGCCATTAAACGTGTCTCCCCGATCTGACCGTTTTCCGGTCGGTTAATTCTGGCCATGGGCTGGATGACACCCCACGGGATGCAAATGACAGTAACCTTTTCGGCGCCGTTAGAAACGGGCGCCGAATCTGTATTCTGCTGCTTTGCTGTTCGATCCTAGGCACATTAAACCGGGGCCGTCGAGAGGTTTTGCAACATTGGCGGCAATCCCCGCCATCGCCCTCAGCGGCGCTGCCCCGGCAGCAGGCCCGGCTTGCCGAACAGCCAGCCCTGGCCGTACTGCACGCCCAGCGTGCGCATCAGGTCGGCCTGTTCCGGCGTCTCGATCATCTCGGCGATCACCTCCGCGCCGGCCGAGCCGGCCAGCTCCACCATCGCGCTGACGAACCCACGCTCCCGCGCGCTCGCCGCCGCGGCACGGACATAGGCGCCGTCGATCTTGACGTAATCCACCTGGAACGCCCGCAGGTAGCGGAACGCCGCCGCGCCGGCGCCGAAATCGTCCAGGCATACCGGCACGCCGGCGGCGCGCAGCCGGGCGATGCTCTCCGCCGCCCCCGCCATGTCGTCGATCTCCGCGGTCTCGGTCAGCTCGATCAGCAGCCGCCCCCCGCCATTGGCCCCGAGCTGGTCGCCCAGCGCCGTGATGCGCGCCAGCACCCGGTCGCGGAACGCCGCACTTTGCATCGACAGGCCGGAGATGTTGACCGCCACCCGCGCCAGTGGCGCCGCCTGCAATGCGCCCAGCGCCAGTTCCAGCACCGCCCAGTCCAGTTCGCCGGACAGCCCGACCGCCTCGGCGAAGGTCACGAAATCCTGGGTGGTCTGGGCCGGGCCGCCCGGGGTCATGACCGGCCGCAGCAAGGCCTCGTAATGATGCACCGCACGGTCGGCCAGTCCGACCACCGGCTGGAATGCCAGGCGGAACCGCCGCGCCGCGATTGCCTCGCGCATGGCGCGCGCGCGCAGGCTGGCCTGCGCCAGGATGCCGGCCAGCCCGCCATTGGCGCCGACCGCTGCCGCCGCCGCCGTGCCGGCCTGGGTGAAGCGCGACAACACGTAGCGCAACGCCCGTGCGGCCTGGGGCGAAGCCAGCCCACCGCCATCCAGCGGCAGGCCGGTGCCCTCCACCCGGGCCTGGCGCGTGGCCGGGTTGCCGCGCATCAGCGCGCTCAACTGCCGAACCGTCGCCTCGATATCGGCACGCCCCTGCGCCAGCACGCCATAGCGGCCGTCCGCGACCTCGCTGGCCAGCGCCTGCCCACCGGCGCCGCCGAGCACCTCGCCGATGCCCTCGCGCAGGCGGCGCTGGGCGTCCGGCGACAGCCCCTCGCGCAGGGCTTGCCAGCCTTTCACCTCCACCAGCCCGACCGTGGCCGCACCACCGGCCCGCAGCACCGCTTCCGCCTCCCGCCTGAAGCGAACCGGATCCTGCAACCGGGCCGGACCCTCGGCGACGGCATCGGTGCCCGCGGCGGGCACCGGGCCGATGGTGAAGCACAGCCGGGCCGGCGGGTCCGGCACCAGCATCGCCGCCACCACCGAGGCCGTCTGCGCCGCATCGCTGGTCCGCAGCGTCAGCGGCGCGATGCGCCCGCGCAGCGGCATCGCCGACAGCGCCATGGTGAACGTGGTCTGGTCGCCCGGCGCGATCAGGCTGGCGATATGTCGCCCGACGAACCGGGCCCCATCGTCGCCGAAGCGCACCCGGAACGCCCCGGCGGCGAACGTGATGATGCCATCGGTCCCCGCTTCCACCAGCACGTCCGCCGCAGTGAACGCGAAAGCCAGGAAGCGGTCTCTGGCCGCACGGGCAGCGGGCGCGGATGCGGTGGTGACGGTCATGCGGCGCCCTTCCGGTTGCACCGCATGCTCCACCGCCGGGATTAAGGGCCGGTGAAGGCCCGTCCGGTCATGCCCGTCCGGTCATGCCCAGCCGGTCATGCCCAGCCGGTCATGCTCAGCCGGCCGCGAGCGCCGCCCGCACCCCCTCGGCATAGCGCGCGTCCACGCGGGCGAAATGGCCGAGCTGGCGCGTCACGATCGCCTCCGGCACCCCCTGCATCGCGGCGGCCACGTTGGCGTGCAGCCGGGCGCGCTGGGCGTCGTCGAACAGCCGGTAGAGCGCGGCCACCTGGCCGTAATCGTCGTTGCCGGCGCGATGGTCATAGGCGGCGGCATCGCCGGACAGCGACAGCGGCGGCTCCGCCCGGGCCGGGTCCTGCACCGGGCCGCCGAAGCTGTTCGGCTCGTAATACGCATCGCCCCCTTGCGGCGCGTCGAAGCGCATCGCCCCGTCGGCGTGGTAGGTGTGCACCGGGCAGCGCGGGCGGTTGACCGGCAGCGCCTCGTAATGCGTGCCCACGCGGTAGCGGTGCGCGTCGGCATAGGCGAAGATCCGCCCTTGCAGCATCTTGTCCGGAGAGAAGCCGACCCCCGGCACGATGTTGGAGGGCGAGAACGCCGCCTGCTCGATCTCGGCGAAATAATGCGCCGGGTTGCGGTTCAGCTCGATCACCCCGAACTCGATCAGCGGGTAGTCGCCATGCGGCCACACCTTGGTCAGGTCGAACGGGTTGAAGCCGCACGCCGCCGCCTGCGCCTCGGTCATCACCTGGATGCAGGCGCGCCAGCGCGGAAAATCGCCCCCCTCGATCGCGCCGTACAGATCCCGCTGCGCGCTCTCGCGGTCGCCGGCGATCACCGCGTTGCCCTCGGCGTTGGTCCAGTGGCGGTGGCCCTGCAGGGTCTTGAAGTGGAACTTCACCCAGTGCCGCTCGCCGGCCGCGTTCAGCATCGAATAGGTGTGGCTGCCATAGCCGTTCATGAACCGGTGGCCCTGCGGCAGCCCGCGGTCGGAGAACAGGATGGTCACCTGGTGCAGGCTTTCGGGCGACAGCGACCAGAAATCCCACATCGCGGTGGGCGAGCGCAGGTTGCTGCGCGGATGGCGCTTCTGCGTGCGAATGAAATCGGGGAATTTCAGCGGGTCGCGGATGAAGAACACCGGGGTGTTGTTGCCCACCAGGTCCCAGTTGCCCTCGTCGGTGTAGAATTTCAGCGCGAAGCCGCGCACGTCCCGCTCGGCATCCGCCGCGCCGCGCTCGCCGGCCACGGTGGAGAAGCGCGCCAGCATCTCCGTCTGCTTGCCGACCGCCGCGAACACGCTGGCCTTGGAATAGCGGGTGATGTCGCCGGTGATGGTCAGCGTGCCGTAGGCGCCGGACCCCTTGGCGTGCACCACCCGCTCCGGGATGCGCTCGCGGTTCTGGTGCGCCAGCTTCTCGACCAGGTGGTAGTCCTGCAACAGCACCGGGCCGCGCGGGCCGGCGGTCTGGCTGTTCTGGTTGTCGGCCACCGGCGCGCCGCCGGTGGTGGTCAGGATGGGGTTGCTCATGGCGGGTCCTTCACCGATGCCAGCGACGGCTCGGCCAATGGCCGCCTCTGGGGCCAAAGCTTATGGCGCGGCGGTCAATTTCGTGCCAATGAATAGTTTTGGTCGAATTGATCGAGTGAACCGATGACGCCGCTGCCCACCCCGCAACAGCTCCGCTATCTGCTGGCGCTGTCCGAGCACCAGCATTTCGGCCGCGCCGCCGATGCTTGCGCGGTCACCCAATCCACCCTCTCCGCCGGCGTGCTGGCGCTGGAGCGGCAGCTCGACGCCGCCATCCTGGACCGCTCCGCCGGCAAGCGCGTGGTGTTCACCGCGCTGGGGCACGAGATGGTGACGCGCGCCCGCGACGCGCTGGCGGCCCTCATGGCGGTGACCGAGGCGGCGCAGGCCGCCCGCGCGCCGATGAGCGGGCGGCTGCGCCTGGGGGTGATCCCGACGCTGGGGCCGTTCCTGCTGCCGCGGCTGATGCCGGCGCTGCGGGCGGCCTTCCCCAATCTGCGCCTGCTGCTGATGGAGGATGTGACGGACAGCCTGGTGCAGCGCCTGCTCGACAGCCGGCTGGACGTGGCGCTGCTGGCGCTGCCCTGCGCCTGCGCCGGCGCCGAGACGCTGCCGGTGGCGCGCGACGAGTTCCTCGCCGCTCTGCCGGCCGACCACCCGCTGGCCGCCCATGCCGAGGTGCCGCTGGCCGCGCTGCGGGCGGACCGGCTGCTGCTGCTGGAGGACGGCCATTGCCTGCGCGACCAGGCGCTGGAGGCCTGCGGCTTCACCCGCGGCGAGCAGCCGGCCGACGGCATGGACGGCTTCGCGGCCACCAGTCTGCACACGCTGGTGCAGATGGTCGCCGGCGGCCTGGGCGTCACCCTGCTGCCGCGCAGCGCGGTGCAGGCCGGCATCGCCGAGGGCACCGGCATCGTGCTGCGCCGGCTGGCCGGCGCCGGCGCCTGGCGCACGCTGGGCCTCACCTGGCGCCCGAAAGCCCCGCGCGCCGCCGACTACCGCGCGCTGGCGCCGATCCTGGGGCAGGTGGTGGCGTAGCGCCGCTTCACCCGGCCCGCCGCCGCCGCACCAGCGCCAGCACGCCGAGGCAGCACAGATGAGGCTCAGTGAGAACGCCGTGGTCAGCGTGCCCAGCGCATACAGTACCGGCGTGGTCACGTTGGTGGTCATGCCGTAGACCTCCAGCGGCAGCGTGTTGTCGCTGCCGGCGGCCATCACGGTGCGGGCGAATTCGTCGTACGACAGGGTGGGCGATCACGCTGGTCGGCGTCAGCTTGCAGGTGGTGAAAATCGGCACGATCTTGTCGAAATACTTGATCTTCTTCACGTCCATCGGCTGCAACACGCCGGCCGGGAAGACCTTCTTGCAGATCCAGTATTCGATGTCGGCGATGTCGTAGGATTTCGGCTGGGTCATCCGCCCGCGCAGGAACGGGTTCAGCGCCGAGAGCGGCTCGTCGAGCAGCAGCGCCTCCGGGTTGGTGATCAGCGCGCGGGCCAGCGCCACGCGCTGTTGCTGGCCGCCGGAAGGCTGCGCCGGCCGGCGCTCGGCGAACGCCTCAATATGCACCCACGCCAGCATCTGCCGCGCCGCCGCATGCCGCTCGGCACGGCCGATCCCGCGCATCTTCAGGCTGAAGGCGACGTTGTCCAGGCAGGACAGATGCGGGAACAGCGCAGAGCTCTGGAACATAATCGCCGTGCCGCGCGCGGCCGGCGGCAGTTCGGTGATGTTGCGCCCGGCCAGCAGGATGTCGCCCGCGCTGGCCGCCTCGTGCCCGCCGCCCACAGGCAAGGCAGTCGCCGGCCGGAAATGGCACGGCGCTAGGCAAACGCCGCGCGGGGGGCGCGCGTGTTGAGGGAAGCAAGCGCGGGGCGCTGCCCCGAACCCCGCCAGGGGCCGAGCCCCTGGACCTCTTAACTTAAGAATTCGAGGTCCAGGGGCTCGGCCCCTTGCGGGTCTGGGCAGCGCCCAGCCTTGCTATTCTGATTCGTTCTATTATTCGGCCACCACCAGCCGATGGTGCTTGCGCCCGGACGACAGCTTCACCCCGCCGCGCAGGGCCTCGGCCGAGACGCTGAAGCCCTCGTCGGTCACCGGCTGGTCGTCCAGTCTGGCGCCGCCGCCGCGGATCAGCCGCCGCGCCTCGGCATTGCTGGCGGCCAGCCCGGCGAGCGTGAACAGCCGGAAGGCCGGCACCGCCACGCCCAGTTCAGCCAGCGCCAGGCTCACCCGCGGCAACGCCTCGGCCAGTTCGCCGCTCTCGAACGTCTGGCGCGCGGCCTCGGCGGCGGCTTCGGCGGCGGCGCGGCCATGGGCCAGGGTGGTCGCCTCGGTGGCCAGGATCTTCTTGGCCTCGTTGATCTCCGCCCCCTGCAGAACCTCCAGCCGGGCGATCTCGCCCAGCGCCATGTCGGTGAACAGCCGCAGGAAGCGGCCGACATCGGCATCCTCGGTGTTGCGCCAGTACTGCCAGTAGTCGAACACCGGCAACCGGTCAGCGGTCAGCCACACCGCCCCCTGGGCCGACTTGCCCATCTTGGCGCCCGAGGCGGTGGTGATCAGCGGCGTGGTCAGCCCGAACACCTGCTTGCCGTCGGTGCGCCGGGTAAGGTCGATGCCCGAGACGATGTTGCCCCACTGGTCCGAACCGCCCATTTGCAGGGTGACGCCGTAGCGGCGGTTGAGTTCGCGGAAATCGTAGCTTTGCAGGATGGAATAGTTGAACTCCAGGAAGGTAAGCCCCTGGTCGCGCTCCAGCCGCGACTTCACACTGTCGAACGACAACATGCGGTTGACGCTGAAATGCACGCCGACCTCGCGCAGCAATTCGATGTAGCCGAGCTTGTCCAGCCAGTCGGCATTGTTCGGCATGACCGCGTCGGCCGGCCCCGGCGTCTGGCCCGGGGGCGCGAAGCGGATGAACGGGTCGAAGCAGCGGCGGATGCCGGCGAGGTTGCTGTCGATCTGCGCGTCGGACAGCAATTGGCGGGCCTCGTCGCGGAACGAGGGGTCGCCGATGCGGGTGGTGCCGCCGCCCATCAGCGTCACCGGGCGGTGGCCGGTGCGTTGCAGCAGGCGCAGCAGCATGATTTGCACCAGGCTGCCCACATGCAGGCTGTCGGCGGTGGCGTCGAAGCCGATATAGCCGCTGACCATGCCGGCGCGCAGCGCGGCGTCCAGCCCCTCGGTGTCGGTGCACTGGAAGACGAAGCCGCGCGCGGTGGCTTCGTGCAGGAAGTCGCTGGTGGTCATGGCTCGCCCGTTCCGGATTGCGGCTGCCCGGCTAGCACAGCGCGGCCGGAATGAGAATGCCGGCCGCACGCGGCAGCCCCCAAAACGACGAAGCCCTGGAACCGCGTGGTTCCAGGGCTTCGGCGGGGAGGCGGCAGGCAGGTCAGTCGGCGGCCAGCGCCATGGTGCGGCGGGCCATCGTCTTTTTCACGTGGTCTTCCAGCGCCTCGCCGATCGCCTCGGCCTGGGCGGCGAAGACATGGTCGGCTCCGGCCAGGATGCGGTAATCGACCTGCACGCCCTTCTGAGTGTTCAGCTTGTCCACCAGCTTCTTCACCGCCGGCTCCGGCACCAGCTCGTCGGAATCGCCGTGCAGCATCAGGCCGCCGCAGGGGCAGGGGGCCAGGAAGCCGAAATCGTAATGGTTGGCCGGCGGCGCCACGCTCACCCAGCCCGAGATCTCGGGCCGGCGCATCAGCAGCTGCATGCCGATGAAGGCGCCGAAGGAGTAGCCGGAGATCCACAGCCCGCCATGGTTCGGGTTGACCGTCTGCATCCAGTCCAGCGCCGCCGCCGCGTCACCGATTTCGCCGATGCCGCCGTCATAGCGGCCCTGGCTGCGGCCGACGCCCCGGAAATTGAATCGCATCACCGAGAAGCCGAGCTTCTGGAACGACTGGTACATCGTATAGGCGATGCGGTTGTTCATGGTCCCCCCATGCATCGGATGGGGGTGCAGGATCAGCGCCAGCGGGGCTCCGGTTTCCTTGGAATGGTGGTAGCGACCTTCAAGCCGGCCGTCAGGGCCGGCGAACATGACCTCAGGCATGGTGTTCCGAAATCCGTTCCCTGTTTGCTCACGGCCGGCGGCGGCCGGGCGATAGCATCCTCATGATGCGGCCGGAACTCGGCCGCGAAAAATCGCCCTGATCCCACATCCGCGACCGCAAGGCGATTAGATGGGCAATGCTGGGCCTCGGCGCAACCGGCGACCAGCGCCGGAAAGGCATGCCTCCCTTGTGATCGCACCCGCCGGGAATTCTTGACCTACCCGCTCAGGATTGCCTATCCTCCCGCCAAACGTGCCTGCGACCACGTCCATGCCCGAGCCCCATCCCGGCTCACAAAAAGCCGGCTCTTAAAAAGACGGAAGCAAACGGTTTGAACGCGCGATGTCCGGCCCCATGTGCCCAACGAGACCCCGCCGGCAAGTCCCGGCGCGGCATCGTCCCGGACGAGGCCAGCCGACCCGGGCGGAGCAAACTATAGGTCGGACAGACCGGCTTTCATAATGGAAATGTCGCATGCCCTTCATGTTTTTGCGTGAGTCCATCCGGGCCTACCGTGAAAAAGACCCGGCCGCGCGCTCCGGGCTGGAGGTGCTGCTGTGCTATCCCGGCCTGCACGCCCTGCTCTGGCACCGCATGGCGCATGGGCTGTGGCAGCGCCGGATGTACCTGCTGGGCCGGCTGTTCTCCCATCTCGGCCGCTTCTTCACCGGCATCGAGATCCACCCCGCCGCCCGCATCGGCCGCCGCCTCATCATCGATCACGGCATGGGCGTGGTGATCGGCGAAACCGCCGAGATCGGCGACGACGTGTACCTGTACCACCAGGTCACCCTCGGCGGCACCTCGCTCTCGCACGGCAAGCGCCACCCCACCATCGGCAACAACGTCATCATCGGCGCCGGCGCCAAGATCCTCGGCCCCTTCACCGTGGGCGACAACGCCCGCATCGGCTCCAACGCCGTGGTGCTGGAGGCGGTGCCTGCCGGCGCCACCATGGTCGGCATCCCGGCCCGCCCGGTGGAGCGCCGCGAAAACCGCCGCCGCGGCTTCGACCCCTACGGCACCCCCGCCGAGGGCGTGCTCGACCCGCTGCTGCGCGACATCGAGAGCCTGCGCGCCGAGCTGACGGAGCTTGAGTGTCGGGTCGGCCGCCTCGTGCCCACCGAGGCGCCCCGCGCGCCGCAAACCGCAACCAAGGTCGGGGGGTAGCGCCATGCAGCTTTCCACCCGCGGCCGCTACGCCGTCATGGCGATGGTCGAACTCGCCGGCCGCTCCTGTCCCGACGCCACCTCCCCCTGCGGGCCGGTGACGCTGGGCGACATCGCCGCCAGCCAGCAGCTCAGCCTGTGCTACCTGGAGCAGCTTTTCGGCGGCCTGCGCCGGGCCGGGCTGGTGGTCTCCGCCCGCGGCCCCGGCGGCGGCTACCGGCTGGCCCGCCCGGCCGGCCAGGTCGCCATCGCCGAGATCGTGGAGGCGGTGGACGAAACCCTCCGCGCCACCCGCTGCACCGACGGCAGCGGCGGCTGCATGCGCGACGCCGACGGCGCCCAGATCAAATGCCAGACCCACGACCTCTGGGACGAACTCGGCCAGCAGATCCATTTCTTCCTCAGCGGCATCACCCTGGCCGACGTGCTGGAGGGCCGCGTGCTTGGCCGCGCCGTGCGGCTGGCCGACCCGGCCCTGCGCGAGGTGGCGTGACCTATCTCGACGCCAACGCCACCCAGCCGCTGCGGCCGGAGGCCCGCGCCGCCGTCCTGGCCGCGCTCGCGCTCACCGGCAACCCCTCCTCCGTGCACGCCGCCGGCCGCGCCGCGCGCCGCGTGCTGGAGACGGCGCGCGAGGCCGTGGCCGCCCGCTTCGGCGCCGCCCCGGCCGATCTGGTGTTCACCTCCGGCGGCACGGAGGCCAATGCGCTGGCGATCCACGCCCTCGGCGCCGGCCTGCGCCTGATCGTCGGCGCCACCGAGCACGACGCGGTGCGCGCCGCCGCCCCCGGCGCCGCCGTGCTGCCGGTGGACGGCCACGGCGTCGCCGATCTCGACGCGCTGGCCCGCCTGCTGCGCGAGGGGCCGGCGCTGGTCTGCCTGATGCTGGCCAACAACGAGACCGGCACGCTCCAGCCGGTGCGCGAAGCCGCCGCGCTGTGCCGCGCCGCCGGCGCGCGCCTGCATGTGGACGCGGTGCAGGCGGCCGGGCGCATCGGCGTGGACCTGCGCGACCTCGGCGCCGACAGCCTGGCGCTCTCCGGCCACAAGCTCGGCGGCCCGCAAGGCGCCGGCGCGCTGCTGCTCGCACCCGGCCATACCCTGGCGCCGCTGATCGCCGGCGGCGGGCAGGAGCGCGGGCGGCGCGGCGGCACCCCCGCTTTGCCGGCCATCGCCGGCCTCGCCGCCGCCGCCGCCCAAACCGCCCCCCCCCTCGCCCCCCACGCCGCCCTCGCCCCCTTGCGCGATGCCGCCGAGCAGGCGGCGCTGGCGGCCGGCGCCATCGTCATCGGCGCCGGCGCCCCCCGCCTGCCCAACACCACCTGCCTCGCCCTGCCCGGCGTGCGGGCCGATACCCAGGTGATCGCGCTCGACCTCGCCGGCATCCAGGTCTCGGCCGGCGCCGCCTGCTCCTCCGGCAAGGTCGCGCGCAGCCATGTGCTGGCCGCGATGGGGCTGGACGCGCTGGCCGGCGAGGCCATCCGCGTCTCGCTGCCATGGAACGCCGCCGCGGCCGACATCGCCGCCTTCGCCGCCGCATACCAGGCCATGGCCGCCCGGCTGTCCCGCCGCGCCGCCTGAACCCCATATCCACGCCATGACCGCCCGCCCCAACCGCCCGATCTACCTCGACAACCAGGCCACCACTGCCTGCGACCCGCGCGTGCTCGCCGCCATGCTGCCCTGGTTCACCGAGGCCTACGGCAACCCGCACAGCGCCGAGCACGTCATGGGCCGCCAGGCCGAGGCCGCCGTGGAGGCCGCCCGCGCCCAGGTCGCCGCCCTCATCGGCGCCGACCCGCGGGAGATCGTGTTCACCTCCGGCGCCACCGAGAGCAACAACATCGCCATCAAGGGCGCCGCCCGCTTCGCCGCCCGCATGGGCGACGCACGGGATGACGCCCTGGGCGAGGGCGGCCGCCGCCGCGTGGTCACTGTCGCCACCGAGCATAAATGCGTGCTCGAATCGGTCGCCGACCTGGCCGAGGACGGGTTCGAGCCGGTGGTGCTGCCGGTCCGCCCCGACGGGCTGCTGGACCCCGAGGCCCTGCGCGCCGCCCTCGCCGTGCCCACCCTGCTGGTCAGCGTCATGGCCGTGAACAACGAGACCGGGGTGGTGCAGGACCTCGCCGCCCTGTCCGCCATCGCCAAGGCCGCCGGCGCGCTGTTCCATACCGACGCCGCCCAGGCCGCCGGCAAGATCGCGCTGGACGTGAACGCACAGGGCATCGACCTGCTGTCGATCAGCGGCCACAAGCTCTACGGCCCCAAGGGCGTCGGCGCGCTGTATGTCCGCCGCCGCCCGCGCGTGCGCCTCGCCCCGCTGTTCTCCGGCGGCGGGCAGGAGCGGGGGCTGCGCTCCGGCACCCTGCCGGCGCCGCTGATCGTCGGCCTCGGCGAGGCCTGCCGGCTGGCCGGCGCGGAAATGGCCGCCGACGCCGCCCGCATCGCCACCCTGCGCGACCGGCTGCTGGCCCGCCTGTCCGCCGCCCTGCCGGGCCTCGCGGTCAACGCCAGCCGCGAGCGGCGCATCCCCGGCAACCTCAACCTCACCTTCCCGGCCGCCACCGCCGAGGCGCTGATGCGCGCCGCGCCGGACCTGTGCGTCTCCACCGGCTCGGCCTGTTCCTCGGCGGCGGTGGAACCTTCCTATGTGCTGCGCGCACTGGGGCTGGACACCGACGCGGCGGCGCGCACCTTGCGCATCGGGATCGGACGCTTTACCTCGGCGGCCGACATCGACACGGCCGCCGATCTGCTGGTGCAGGCGCACGCGGCCGCCGCCCCCACCCCGACCGAGGCCTGACCCCGCCAATGCCCAAGATGATCTTTATCGACCGCGACGGCGCCCGCCGTGAAGTGGACGCGCCCCTCGGCCTCTCGGTGCTGGAGATCGCCCACAAGCACGGCATCGACATCGAGGGCGCCTGCGAAGGCTCGCTCGCCTGCTCGACCTGCCACGTCATCGTCGATGCCGGCTGGTTCCCGCGCCTGTCCAGGCCCACCGAGGACGAGGAAGACATGCTGGACCTCGCCTTTGGCCTGGAAAAGACCTCCCGCCTGGGCTGCCAGATCGTCATGACCGAGGCGCTGGACGGCTTGGTCGTCCGCCTGCCCGCCGGCAGCCGCAACATGATGGCCGGATAGCCCCATGCGCGTGCTGGTCGCCATGTCCGGCGGCGTGGACAGCAGCGCCGTCGCCGGCCTGCTGGCCGAGGCCGGGCACGAGGTGATCGGCGTCACCCTGCAACTCTACGACCATGGCGCCGCCACCGGCCGCAAGGGCGCCTGCTGCGCCGGCCAGGACATCCACGACGCCCGCCGCGTGGCCGACCATCTCGGTATCCCGCATTACGTGATCGACGCGGAGGCGCGTTTCCGCGCCGCCGTCATGGCCGATTTCGCCGACAGCTACGCCACCGGCGAAACTCCGGTGCCCTGCGTGCGCTGCAACCAGAGCGTGAAGTTCACCGACCTGGTCCAGCTCGCCGCCGACCTCGGCGCCGAGCGGCTGGCCACCGGCCACTACGTCCGCCGCCTCGACGGCCCGGACGGCGCGGAGTTGCACCGCGCCGCCGACCCGGCGCGCGACCAGAGCTGGTTCCTGTTCGCCACCACCCGCGCCCAGCTCGCCCGCAGCCTGTTCCCGCTGGGCGGCATGCCCGACAAGGCCGCCGTGCGCGCGCAGGCCGAGCGCCTCGGCCTGCCGGTCGCCGCCAAGCCGGACAGCCAGGACCTCTGCTTCGTCCCCACCGGCGGCTACGCCGACATCCTCGGCAAGCTGCGCCCGGACGCGCTCGCCCCCGGCGAGATCGTCACCGAGGACGGCCAGGTGCTCGGCCGCCACGACGGCGTCGGCCGCTACACCGTGGGCCAGGCCCGGCGCCTCGGCACCGCCGCCCAGGCCGACGGCGAGCGCCGCGTGGTGGTGGCCCTGCACCCGGACAGCCGCCGCGTGGTCGTCGGCCCCCCCGCCGGCGGCTCCCGCGACGTGCATCTGCGCGAGGTCAACTGGCTAGTCCCGCCCGCTCCCTTCTCCTGCACCGTGAAGCTCCGCGCCCGCGAAGACCCCCACCCCGCCGAGGTGATCCCCACCGAAACCGGCGCCCTGGTCCGCCTCGCCACCCCGGCCCGCGCGGCGCCGGGACAGGCTTGCGTCTGGTACGATGGGGATCGGGTGCTGGGGGGCGGGTTTATTCGGGCGGCCTGAGAAGGCAAGCAAGGCGGGGCGCTGCCCCGTGCCCCGCCAGGGGCCGAGCCCCTGGACCTCTTCCTTAAGTCATGGGATCCAAGGGGCCACTGTCCCTTGGCGGGTCCAGGGCAGAGCCCTGGCCTTCCTTCCCTTCCTGCCCCACTCTCCCGGCAACCGGCCGAAGGAGACCCCCATGCCCCCCGCCACCAGCGTCCTGCTCTGGACCGACACCCCCGCCCCCTACATCGACGCGATCGCCGCCGCCGGCCTGGCCGGGCGGGTGACGGTGGAAACGCTGGCGCGCAAGGACACACCGTCCGAGGCGCAGCGCGCCGGCGCCGAGGCCATGCTCGCCTGGGGCGCGCCCGCCGGCCTGCTGCCGGTGATGCCGCGGCTGCGCTGGGTGCAGGCGCTGACGGCGGGGGTGGAAGGCTGGCTGGCGCTGCCCGACCTGCCGCCCGGGCTGGCGCTCACCTGCGCGCGCGGCACCCACCGGGAGTCGATGCCGGAAAACATCCTCGGCGCGCTGTTCCACCTCGCCAAGCCCTACGCCGCGATCGTCGAGGACCAGAAGCGCCACGCCTGGACCCGCCGCGTCGCCACGCCGCTGAACGGCAAGACGCTGGGCATCCTCGGCCTCGGCGCCATCGGCCAGGATGTCGCGCGCCTGGCCACCGCGCTGGGCATGACCGTCATCGGCACCCGCCGCCGGCCCGAGGCGCTGCCCGGCCTGGCCGAGGTGCTCCCCCCGGAGCGCACTGACGAGGTGCTGGCGCGGTCGGATTTCGTGCTGCTGCTGCTGCCCGCCACCCCGGACACCGAGAACTTCATCAACGCCGCCCGGCTGGCGCGGATGAAGCCCGGCGCCTGGCTGCTGAATTTCGGCCGCGGCCACCTGATCGCCGATGCCGACCTGATCGCGGCGGTCCAATCCAAACGCATCGCCGGCGCGGTGCTGGACGTGTTCCGCCAGGAGCCGCTGCCGGCCGAGCACCCGTTCTGGGGCACCGAAGGCATCCTCGTGCTGCCCCATATCGGCGGCGGCCACCCCCAGCGCGACACCGTGGTGGCCAAGCTGTTCGCCGACAATCTCGGCCGGTTCCTGGATGGCCAGCCGCTCAGGGAAGCGGTGGACCGCGCGGCCGGGTACTGAGCCCCGGCGTCAGAACCGCAACTCGGCGCTCACCGCCAGCGCGCCCTGCGCATCCGCCGCCCAGGCCGCGCCGGCGCCGTCGCCCGCCAGGGTCACCGCGCCGCCGGCGAACAGCGGCCGCAGGTTGCGCACCGACAGGCCGGCCGGCGCGCGCCCATGCGCCCGCGCCGCCGCCTCCAGCAGCAGCAGCAGCGTCAGCCCGCCATTTATCACCAGCCCCGGATAGCCCTCCTCGCCGCGCGTGTAGTCGGCGTCGTAATGGATGCGGTGGGTGTTCCAGGTGACGGCGGAGTAGCGGAACAGCAGCGTGGTGTCCGGCACCACCGTTTCGGACCAGGCGGCGGCCGGCGCGAGGGCCGGCGGCGGCGGGGGCGCGCCGGGCTCGGGCGCGGCGCGGTAGACCACGTCCTGCTCCTCCTCCACCACCTCGGCGCCGGCCACGGTGATACGGTGGCGGATGGTGACGAACACCATCGCCCCGCTGCGCCCGGTCTTGGGAGTGATGGCGATGATTTCGCTGTGCTTCTCTGCGACATCGCCCACTCGCAACGGTGCCGCGAAGCGCACCCGCCGGCCGGCGAACATCCGTCGCGGCAGCGCCACCGGCGGCAGGAAATCCCCCCGCCGCGGATGCCCGTCCGGCCCAAGCTCGGACTGGCGGGCGATCTCGGGGAAGAACATCGCGTACCAGTGCGGCGGAATCGGGCTACCGGCCGGGAAATCGGCCTGCATGTCCAGCATCGCGGCGATCCGGCGCAGCGCCGGGCGGGTGATCTCGTCCTGCTGGGTGCGGCTGCGCCCGATCCAGCCGGCCCCGCTCCAGCCGGCAGGCTCGCTCATGGCGCCACCACCGGGCCGGCGAGCAGGCTGGCGATCTCGTCCTCGCCATAGCCAAGCTCGCGCAGGATCGCCGGGCCGTCGGCCCCCTGGCGCGGCGCGTCGCGCAACTCGGGCGCGCCGCCGGAAAAACGGGTCGCCGGGTTCAGCGCCATGATTTCGCCTTCGCTATGATGATGCTGCTTAACCATCAGCCCGACATCCTGCAGGTGCGGGTCGTCGAACAGCTCATCCATGGTGTTCACCTGCATCGCCGGCACCTGCCGTTCGCGCAGCAGGACCAGCCATTCGGCGGTGGTTCGGGTGGCCAAACCCTCGCTTCGCACCGAAAAATAGGCCTGTACATTGGCCGTTCGGGCCGAAACCGAGGAGAATCGGGGGTCTTTTTTCAGCTCCGGCCGCTCGATCGCGTCGAAAAACCCGAACGCCTGCGCATCGGTGTTGGGTGACACGCAGATCCAGCCATCCAGCGTCCGCACCGGCCGGCCGAGCGGGTCCAGGATGCGCGGATCGCCCATCTCGCCGCCGGGGCCATAGGTGCGCTGGCCCATATGCTCGGTGAGCACGAAGCTCGCCATGTTCTCGAACATCGGCACCTCCACCGCCTGCCCCCGCCCGGTGCGGGCGCGTGCGACCAGGGCGGCGCAGATCGCCTGGGCGGCCAGGAACCCAGTCATGTGGTCGGCTGCGACGAAGGGCATGTATCCGGGCGCGCCGTAGCGCCGCGCCATCGCGTCCGCCATGCCGGAGGCGCCCTGGATGATGGTGTCATAGGCCGGCAGGTCGCGGTAGCGTCCGCCGGAGCCGAAGCCGGCGATGGCGCAATGCACCAGGCGCGGGTTGTCCGGCGCCAGGTCCTCCCAGCCCAGCCCCAGCCGGCGCAGCGCCTCGGTGCGGATGTTGGAGACGAACACATCCACCGTGCCGGCCAGCCGCCGCGCCACCGCCAACCCGGCCGGCTGCTTGAGGTCGATGCTGATGGAGCGCTTGCCGCGGTTGAAATGCAGGAATTTTGGCGCCATGCCGGGGTTGCGCGCCCGCCCGCCCAGGCGGCGCAGCAGGTCGCCCTCCGGCGGTTCCAGCTTGATCACCTCGGCCCCTTGCTGGGCCAGCAGCAGCGTGCAGGTGGGCCCGACCACCACGGAGGTGAGGTCGAGCACACGTATGCCGGAGAGCGGCGGGTCGTTGGCTGTGTCGGTCATGGGGCAAGCCTGCCGGGTTGGCGGGAATGGTCAAGTGCGGCCTTTCGCGCGCCCGGCCGCCCGGCTATTGACGGCGCATGACCATCCAGCCGGTGCGGGCGATCCTGGACCACCTCAGGCGCGAGCCGTCGCGCACCTGGTCGATCGTGATCACCATCTATGGGGATGCGATCGTGCCGCGTGGCGGCGCGGTGTGGCTGGGCACGCTGGAGGCGATCCTGGCCGCCATGGAGATCGGCGGCGGGGTGGTGCGCACGGCGATGTCGCGGCTGGCGGCCGATGGCTGGCTGGAGCGGCGGCGGCAGGGGCGCAACAGCTTCTACCACCTGTCCGCCAAGGGCCAGGCCACCTTCGCCGGCGCCGAGGCGCGCATCTATGGCGGCTACCCGCCGCACTGGGGCGGGCGGTTCCGGCTGGTGCTGCTGCCTGACCCCGCCATGCGGCAGGCGGCGCGCGAGGCGCTGCTGGCGGCCGGGTTCGGCGCCCCGCTGCCGGGGCTGTTCGTGGCCCATGACGACACCGCGCTGCCCGCCGAGGCGGCCGATGCGCTGTGCCTGGCGGCCGGCGGGGACGGAGCGGCCCACCGCCGGCTGGCCGCCCTGGCCTGGCCGCTGGAGCCGGCCGGGCGGCGCTACCAGCGGCTGCTGGACGCCTTCGCGCCGCTGCGCGCCTGGCTGCGCGCCGGCCGCGCCATGCCGGACCGCGATGCGCTGGTGGCGCGCATCCTGCTGGTGCACGAATTCCGCCGCGCGGCGCTGCGCGACCCGCTGCTGCCGGTGCCGCTGCTGCCGCCGGACTGGGCGGGCCTGCGCGCCCGCGCGCTGTGTGCCGAGCTGTATCCGCTGCTGCTGCCGGCCTCGGAACGCTGGCTGGATGCCTCCGGCGCCCCCGACGGCGACCGGCTGCCGCCGCCTTCGATCCGGCTGGGGGCACGGTTTCAGTCCTGAAGCCCCTGACGATCGGTTGAAGGCAGCCGAGGCAAAGCCCGTCGCCTGCCTCCGCTTCCCGGCTTGATCGACATCAATGCCGCCGCCGGCGATCGCGCGCCTGCTGGCCGAGGTTTGGCGCAGCAATGGGCCGCGCCTCGGTGAGGATGCGAGCGATGCGACGGAGATCCATGGTTCTGTTTGCCGCCGTGGCGGTGCTGGCGCCGCTGGCGCCGCTGCACGCTGCCGACGGGCCGGTGACGGTGAAGGTTGCGCTGGTCGATGTGTCGTCGGCCATGGGCATGGGTGGGCCGGGTTCCGGCTGGGGCGGCGGGGGCTGGGGTGGCGGGCGTGGAATGATGGGCTACGGCTTCGCGCCGCCGGGTACCGAGGATGGCCAGCGCGGCGGTCCCGGCTGGGGGCCGGGCGGCGGCTGGGGCGGGCGCTGGGGCGGTGGTGGACCCGGTATGATGGGGTCGGGCATGATGGGAGGGGGCATGATGGCGGGGGGCATGATGGCCGTCCGCATCGATCAGTCCACCGTGAAGGCCGGGCCGGTGCATTTCGACGTCACCAACTGGTCGCGCGGCATGCTGCACGAGGTGCTGATCGTCGCGGTGGACCACCCGAACGCGCCGCTGCCGTATGACTACGCCACCGCCAAGGTGCCCGAGGAGCAGGTGAAGGTGCTGGGCGATACCGGCGACATGCAGCCCAACGCCTCCAAGACGCTGGACGTGACGCTGGCGGCCGGCTCGTACCTGCTGATCTGCAACGTGCCCGGCCACTACGCCGCCGGCATGGTCACGCCGCTGACGGTGACGCCGTAAGCCGGGGCGGCCCAGGCGGACGGCGACAGGCGGTCGGTCAGCCTGCCGTGCCGCCCACCGTCAGGCCGGACAGCTTCAGCGTGGGCTGGCCGACGCCGACCGGCACGCCCTGGCCGTTCTTGCCGCAGGTGCCCACGCCGGGATCCAGCGCCATGTCGTTGCCGACCATCTCCACCTTGGTCAGCGCGTCGGGACCGTTGCCGATCAGGGTGGCGCCCTTGACCGGGGTGGTGATTTTTCCATCCTCGATCAGATAGGCCTCGCTGGCGGAGAACACGAACTTGCCCGAGGTGATGTCCACCTGCCCGCCGCCGAAATTCACCGCGTAGAGGCCGCGCTTCACCGAGCGGATGATCTCCTCCGGCGCGCGGTCGCCGGCCAGCATGATGGTGTTGGTCATGCGCGGCATCGGCGCGTGGGCGTAGGACTGGCGGCGGCCGTTGCCGGTGGGGCGCACGCCCATCAGCCGGGCGTTCAGCCGGTCCTGCAGGAAGCCGGTGAGGATGCCGTCCTCGATCAGCGTGGTGCGGCCGGTGGGCGTGCCCTCGTCGTCGATGGTCAGCGAGCCGCGGCGGTCGGGGATGGTGCCGTCATCCACCACGGTGACGCCGGGCGAGGCGATGCGGCTTCCCATCAGCCCGGCGAAGGCCGAGGTGCCCTTGCGGTTGAAATCGCCTTCCAGCCCGTGGCCGATCGCCTCGTGCAGCAGGATGCCGGGCCAGCCATTGCCGAGCACCACCGGCATCTCGCCGGCCGGGGCGGGCCGGCTGTCGAGGTTGACCAGGGCCTGGCGCAGCGCCTCGTCCACCGCGGCCTTCCACGAGGCCTCATCGGTGATCCGCTCGAAGCCGAAGCGGCCGCCGCTGCCGAAGCTGCCGGTTTCGCGCCGGCCGTCCTTTTCCACCACCACGGCGACGTTCATGCGGATCAGCGGGCGCAGATCGGCGACGCGGCCGCCATCGGCGCGGATGATCTGCACCGCCTGGAACTCGCCGGAGATCGAGGCCATCACCTGCACCACGCGCGGGTCGCGGGCGCGGGCATAGGCGTCGACCTCGGCCAGCAGGCCGGTGCGCCTGGCGAAGGGCATGCCGGAGAGCGGGCTGGCGGCCGAATACAGCCGGTCGTTGCGGCCGGGCGGGGCTTCGGCCACGGTGCCGGAATGGCCGCTGGCGACCGCCGAGACGGTGGCGGCCGCGCGGGCCAGCGCATCCTCGGTCAGTTCGCCGGAATGGGCGTAGCCGGCCGCCTCGCCGGCCACCGCGCGCAGGCCGAAGCCCAGCGTGGTGTCGAACCCGGCGGCGCGGATGCGGCCGTCGTCCAGGCTGATCGACTCGCTCTCGCGGTATTCCAGGTACAGCTCGCCGTCGTCGGATTCGGACAGGGCGCGCGCGGTCATCCGCTCGGCGGCGTCGCGGCCCAGGGTGACGCCCTCGCGGGCGAAGAACAGGGCGTCGGTGGCTTCGAGAGCGGAGGTCATGCGGGCTCCTGGGAAACGGGGTCGGCGCGGCGCAGGCGATGCAGGCAGACCAGGGCCGCGGTGAGCAGCAGCACGGCGGTGGTCTGGTGGGCGACGGCCAGATCGACCCGCACCACGGACAACAAGGTGGCGATGCCGAGGGCATATTGCACCCCCACGGCGGCGGCCAGCGCCAGCATCGGCCCGCGCGCCACCCCCGCGCGCAGCCCGGCTACGGCGGTGGCGGTGGCGGCGAGCAGGGTGAGGGTGGCCAGCAGCCGATGGTCGAACTGCACGGCGGCGACGTTCTCGGTGAGGTTGCGCAGGAACGGGCTGAGCATGGCGTAGCCCTGCGGCACCAGCTGGCCGTCCATCAGCGGGAAGGTGTTGTAGTCCAGCCCCGCATGCAGCCCGGCGGTGAAGCCGCCGGCCACGATGGTCAGCGCCACCAATGCTACGGTGGCCTTGGCCAGCCGGCGCGGCAGGGCGGGGCTGCCGGGCCGTGGCCGCGGGTGCAGCACGGACAGGCCGGTCCAGAGGATGGCGGCGTAGAGGATCAGCGCCAGCACCAGGTGCACCACCAGCCGGTATGGCGAGACGGCGGTGCTGTCGGGCAGGAAGCCCGAGGCCACCATGAACCAGCCCACCGCGCCCTGCAGCCCGCCGAGCACGAACAGCAGCGCCAGGCGCGGCACCAGCCGGCGCGGGATGGCGCCGCGCAGCCCCAGCACCACCAGCGGCACCAGGAAGGCCAGCCCGATCAGCCGGCCCCAGAGCCGGTGCGTCCATTCCAGCCAGAATATCTGCTGGAAGCCGGCCAGCCCGAAGCCCTTGTTCAGCAGCGCGTATTGCGGGATCTGCTGGTACAGGTGGTAAAGCCGCTCCCACTCGGCATGGCTGAGCGGCGGCAGGGTGCCGGACAGCGGCGCCCATTCCATGATGGACAGCCCCGATCCGGTGAGGCGGGTGGCGCCGCCGAGGGCGATCATCACCAGGATCATGGCGCAGCTGGCGAACAGCCACAGCGCCACCAGGCGGCGGTTGCGCAGGGTCCGCGCATCCGGGGGGGGCGAGGCGTCGGGGGGCGGGACTTGGGCGCGGGCGGGGCGTGTGTCGAACGGCATGGCCCAGCATATAGGACGCGATACGGCGGCAACAGGTGCGGAGCGGGCATGCGGCCCATGTGGCGATCGATCATGCGCGGGGCGCTGCTGCTGGCCGGGCTGGTGGCGGCGGGGCTGGCGCTGCTGCACCTGCCGGGCGGCGGGGCGCAGGCTGCGCTGGACCGGCTGGCCGCACTGGCTGGCGGCAACGGGGGCGGCGCGGCGTGGTTCGTGGCGGCGGGCGGGGCGCTGTGCGCGGTGGCGGTGCCGCGCCAGGCGGTGGCCTATGCCGGCGGCTATGCGTTCGGGCTGTGGGGCGGCAGCGCGCTGTCGCTGGCGGCGCAGATGCTGGGCTGCGTGGCCAACCTCGCCTGGGCGCGGCTGGTGGCGCGGGACTGGGCGCGCCGGCGGCTGCGCGGCGACGGCCGGCTGGCGCGGCTGGACCGCTTCCTGTCGGCCAACACCTTCGCCGCCACGCTGCTGCTGCGGTTGCTGCCGGTGGGCAACAACACCGCGCTGAACCTGCTGGCCGGCGCCTCCGGCGTGTCGGCGTGGCGGTTCCTGCTGGGCTCGGCGCTGGGCTTCGTGCCGCAGACGGTGCTGTTCGCGCTGATCGGCGCCGGGGTGCGGGTGGACGGAATGGCGCAGATCGGGCTGGGCGTGGCCCTGCTGGCCGGCTCGGCGGCGCTGGGGGTGGTGCTGCTGCGGCGCCTGCGGGCGGCGGCGTAGGCGGGCGCCGAAGGACGGAGGAGCCTTGCCGCTCAGCGCGGGGCTACTCAGCGCGGGGGCGGCATGGCGATGCGCCGGCCCACCCAGTCCGGCCGCGGCGCGGCGGCATGGGCGGCCGCGAAGGCGTCCAGCCTCGCGCGCACATCGGCCGGCCAGGGCACCACGCGGCGCAGGCCGAGATCGACATGCAGGTACATCAGCTCCTGCGTCGCCGCGCGCGCGCCGTCGGCCACGCGGTGCATCTCATGCGCCAGGTGCAGCCGCTTGGCGTCCACCCCCAGCACCAGGGTGGTGACGCGCACCCGTTCGCCCAGGCGAAGCTCCTGCTCGTACAGGTTGTGCGATTCGGCGGCGAAGGTGCCGCAATTGGTGCGCGCCTTGTAGCCGCGGTCCATGCCGAAGGCGTCGTAGATGGCGTCGGTCGCCTGGTCGAACAGCACCACGTAATAGGCGAGGTTCATGTGGTCGTTGGAGTCGATCCAGGCGGGCAGGACTTCGCCTTCCCCGGAATCGAACGGCACGCGGGGCGGCATCACTTGTCCTTCGGGCATCCGGGCGTCTCGAACAGGGCGGCAAGGCCGCAGGGTGAGGTGAACATGCGGTGGCCATTATGGCCGACGCCCGGCACGTCGAACAGGCGCTGGGCGAGGGGGCCGCCGGCATCGGCCTGGAGGGCGGCGAAATAGGCGTGGCCGCGGGTGTAGCGGCTGGGGCCCTCGGCCTCGGCGGCGCAGCTCTTGTCGAGCGCCGGGTGGTTCGGGTCGGTGTCCAGCGTGCCGAGCAGGTAGGTGACGTCGCGGCCCCGGTAGCGGCGCTCCAGGCTGGCGGGATCGCCCTGGACATAGGCGGGCAGGCGGCTGGCGAAGCCGTATTTCCAGGCGTTGTAGCCGGGGCAGGCGGCGGTGGGCCAGGGCCGGGCGGGGGTGAAATAGACGTAGGTGGAGGGGTTGGCGACGACGTAGCGCAGGCCGATGCCCTCGCGCGCCAGGGCCGGGTTGTCGGGCGCCACGGCGGCGTAGCGCTGCACCACCTGGCCGCCGGCGGAATGGCCGGCGACCACGATCTCCCTCAGCGCGGGGAACAGCGCGCGGTCGGCGAGGCGGGCGATGATGGCGTCGAACACCGCGAAGCTGCTGGCCGGCACCGGGGCGGTGGCGGCGGCGCCGCCGGCCCAGTTGCCGTGGCGCCAGCGCAGCATGTCGGCCGGCGCGTGTAGCTCGACCACATCCTGCGCGCCCAGGATGCGCGGGGCGATCACCAGGGTGGCGGCGCCGGCCGGCCCGGCGGCCTGCCGGGCGGCGAGGCCGGCGGCGAAGTAGGTGTCGGCATTGCGGGCCAGGCCGTGCATGACGATCACGGCACGGGTGACGCCGGGCTGCGGCGCGGTCCAGTCGGCGGAGAGGTAGACGGGCGCGAGGCCGCTGCCGCCCTGCGGGCCGGGCACGCTGATGCGGCCGGGGGGCAGCGGCGCCGGCTGGGCGGCCAGGGCGGCCGGCATGGCCAGCATGGCGGCGATCAGCAGCGGCAGGCGCATCCCACTCCCCTCCCGGGTCCGGTACGGGCAGGATCATGGCCTGTGGGGGAGGAAGACACCATGGCCAACGCCGCCTTCGGCATCGAGCATCCACTGGTCACCGTGCGCGACATCGCGGCGGTGGCGGCGCGCTACGAGGCGCTGGGCTTCGCGCCCAGGCCGCTCGGGCGGCACCCCTGGGGCACGGTGAACCGGCTGGTGATGTTCGCGGATAATTTCATCGAGCTGATCGCGGTGGAGGACGAGGCGGCGATCGAGGCCGATCCGGTGGGCGGGCATATCTTCGGCCGCCGGGTGCGCGACAGCCTGAAGCTGGGCGAGGGCATCTCGCTGCTGGCGCTGCACAGCAAGGACGTGGCGGCGGACGAGGCGGCGGCCGTGGCGCGCGGGGCCTGGAGCGCCGGGCGGGTGGAATTCCGCCGCGCCGTGCGCCTGCCGGACGGGTCCGAGGACGAGGCGGTGGTGAGCCTGGCGGTGCTGCCGGATGACGCGCATCCGCGCCTGGGGGTGTTCCTGTGCCAGCAGCACAAGCCTCACCTGGTATGGAACCCGGACTGGCTGGCGCACCCCAACGGGGCCGACGCGATCAGCGCGGTGACCGTCCTGGCGCCCGAGCCGGCGGCGGTGGCCGGGCGGCTGCGGCAGGTCTGGGGGGCGGCGGCGGTGGCCGAGCAGCCCGGCGGCTGGCGGGTGGAGACGGCCGGGGGGCTGCTGCACGTGCTGGACGAGGAGGCGGTGCTGGCCCGCTTCCCCGGCATGCGGCTGCCGGTGGGGGCGGGGCGGCGGGCGCCCTGCGGGGTGGCGATCTCGGTGCACACCGCGCGTTTCCATGCCGCCGTGGTGCCGGCGATGCGCATCGCCGGGGTGCGGGTGGAGGAGGGGGCGGCGCGGCGCATCCTGGTGCCGGCCGCCTATGCCGGCGGCGTCATCCTGGAGATCCACGGATGACCGGCGCCTCGCCCAGCCGTTTCCAGCGGTAGATCGCCGCCGAGGCGGCCCAGCTCAGTGCGAAGATCGCCACCACGACGAAGCCGAAATTCGCCATGTCGCCGCTGAGCGCCGCCACGCCGCGCCAGAACGGGCCGGTCAGCGCCAGCCGGTCGGCCAGCAGGCCCAGCGCCTCCACGCCCCCGATCAGCACCGCCACGGCGACCGAGGCGGCGGTGATGGTGAGGTTGTACCACAGCTTGCGCAGCGGGTTGACCATCGCCCAGCCATAGGCCCCGGTCATCAGCGCCGAATCCGCGGTATCGACCAGCGCCATGCCGGCGGCGAACAGGGCGGGGAACACCAGCGAGGCCCAGGGCGATAGGCCGGTCGCCGCCCCCTGCGCCGCCTGGGTGGCGGCGATGCCGAGCAGGCCGATCTCGGTGGCGGTGTCGAAGCCGAGGCCGAACAGGAAGCCGAGCGGGAACATGTGCCAGTTGCGCCGGATCAGGCCGAACAGCGGGCGGAACAGCCGGGCCAGCCCGCCGCCGGCCAGGCCGTCGCCGCCGGTATCGGCGCCGCCGCTGCGCACGGTGCGAAAGCGGCGCCAGACATCGGCCAGGATGGCGGTGTTGGCGGCGGCGATCAGCAGCAGGAAGGCGGCCGAGGCCGCGGTGCCGAGGCTGCCGCCGATGGCGTGGAACGCCTCCAGCCGCGTGCTGAGCGCGGTGGCGGCGGCGATCAGCACGCAGGCCAGGATGACGATGGCGGAATGGCCGAGCGAGAACCACAGCCCGACGGTGTGGCCGGCGGCGCCGCGCTGCACCTGCTTGCGCACCACGTTGTCGATCGCCGCGATGTGGTCGGCGTCCACCGCGTGGCGCAGGCCGAACACCCAGGCCAGCAGCGCGGTGCCGAGCAGCGCCGGGCGCTGGGCGAATGCCGACCAGGCCCAGCCCCAGGCCGAGAAGTTCGCAAGCGCCAGCAAAACGAACAACAAAACCAGACGCGGTCGGTGAGCCTGCATGCGGCGCAAGACCTTATCGGATAAAAGTTTTTTGGTTCTTTTCTTCAAAAAAGAACTGCCCTTCTTTTTGTGAGCAAAAAGAAGCAAAAAAACTTTGTTCGTTTTTCTTCATGCGGCCGGGCGCAGGGCCACCGTGGCGGCGAGGCTTTCGCGGATGAAGCCGACCAGCGGTTCGACCAGGGCGGAGCGGCCCTCGGCGTCGCCGAAGATGGCCATCACCGCGCTGCCCAGCGGCGGCAGGCCAGGGACTTCCTTCAGGCCCGGGGTCAGGGTGGAGCGGCCGAGCACGGTCACCGCGAAGCCGGCCTCGGCGGCGGCGATCACGCCGAGCAGGCTGGCCGAGGTGTAGACGATCTCGTGCGCGACGTTGGCGCGGGCCAGCGTGGCCAGCGCGCGGTCGCGGAACATGCAGCCGGGCGGCAGCATGGCCAATGGCAGCGGGGCGTTGCGGCCGTGGTCGGCCGTCCAGCGGGCGGGGCTGGCATCCTTGGCGCCGGTCCAGGCCAGGGTCTCGGTCCAGATCGGCACGCCGGCGGTCTCGCCGTCGCGGCGCTTGCCGATCACCAGGTCCAGCGTGCCGCGCTCGCAGGCGGTGCGCAGCTCGTGGCTGCGGCCGACCTCCACCTCCAGCTGCACATCGGGGTAGGTGCGGGCGAAGCGGGCCAGGATGGGCGCCAGGTGCTGCGGCACGAAATGGTCGGCCACCCCCAGGCGCAGATGGCCGCGCACCGGCGGCGCGATCATCCGGCGCACCGCCTCGTCGTTCAACGACAGCAGGCGGCGGGCGTAGATCAGCAGCACCTCGCCGTCGGGGGTCAGCGACAGGCGGCGGCTGGTGCGCTCCAGCACCCGCTTGCGCAGCAGGTCCTCCAGCCGCTTGATCTTCAGGCTGACGGCGGACTGGGTCAGCCCCAGCGCCTGCCCGGCGGCGGTAAAGCCGCCCTGCTCGGCCACGGTGGCGAAGCAGCGCAGCAGGTCGATATCCAGGTCAGGGTAGCGCATGGTCCGAAAGCCCCCGGCGGTCCATCCATGATCCTAGATGGATGCCGGGGGTTGGATCAATTCCGCAAATGCTTGGCGGTGCTGCGGTCAGACGGGGTCGGTGTCGGACCAGCCGCCCGAATCGCCGGCGCTGTCGGTCCAGCCGCTGTCGGTGGGCGTGTCGGCCGGCGCGCTGCTGTCCTGCCAGCCGGTGTCGCCGCCGGGCGCGCTGGCGCTGTTGCTCCAGCCATCCTGCTGCGGCGCCGACCAGCCGCCATCGTCCTTCGGCGGGCCGCCGAGGGCGTAGGGGTCGGCCTGCGGCGTGCCGGACCAAGGCGAGGCGCCGAAGGCATCGGCCGGCGGGGTGACGGCGGCGGCCGAGCCGAAGGGCGAGGCGGCGTGGCCGCCGGAGAACATGTTCATCAGCGCATTGCCCATCACCATGCCGCCGGCGACGCCGGCCGCGGTGGTCAGCGCCGAGCCGAGGAAGCCGGAGCCGCCCGGGCGCTGGAACATGCCGGGCTGGTAGCCGGGCGCGTATTGCGGCGGCGGCGGCTGATAGGCCGGCTGCTGGTAGGCGGGTTGCTGGTAGCCCGGCTGCTGCTGATAGCCGGGCGGCGGCGCCTGGCGGCCGCCGAACAGGCCGCCGAACAGGCCACGGCCCTGCGGCGGCGGCGGCGGCGGCTGCTGCGCCATCGGGGCGCCCCAGGGGGAGGCGGCGGGCTGGGCCGGCGCGGCCTCCTGACGGGCCTGATTCAGCTCCCATTCCAGCCGGTTTATGCGGTTTTGCGCCTCCATCAGGGCGTGTTCCTGCACGAACGCCATCTGGGTGATGCGGTAGCGCGCCTCCGGGAAGCGGGCGAACAGGTCGGCGATCAGCGCGTCCGCCTCGCGGTCGACCGGCGGCAACGGTGGCGTGGTGGCGGGCACCGAGCCGCCGGCGAAGCCGGAGGCCGCCGGCACGCCGCCGACGCGCTGGATGAAGCGGGTGATGAGGTCGCGTTCTTCGTTGGTCATGTCGCCCCTGCCACGGCTATGGGTACCCGCGCGTAGGGCGCCCGGGCACCAACGATGTGGCCCGCCGCCCCCGCCGGTTCAAGTTACAGCGGCGAAACCTCGATGCCCAGGCGGCGGAACTCGATGGAGGGGCAGCGGTCCATCACCACGGTGATGCCGGCGGCGCGGGCGCGGGCGGCGGCTTGCTCGTGCACCACGCCGAGCTGCATCCACACCACCTTCGCACCCAGGCGGATGGCGTCGTCCACCACCGGGGGCACGTTGGCGCTGGCGCGGAACACATCCACGATTTCCAGCGGCACCGCGTCGTCCAGCCGGGCGACCACATCGCGGCCCTGCAGCACCTGCCCGGCCAGCAGCGGGTTGACCGGCGTCACCTCGTAGCCGCGGCGTTGCAGCAGGCCCTGGATCTCCCACGCCGCGCGGTCGGGGTTGGCCGAGGCGCCGACCAGGGCGATCCGGCGGTGGCGGGTGAGCACGCGGCGGATGATCTCGTCGTCCAGCCCGTCGATGGTCATGCGGCGACCTCCTTTCCTCAAGGCGCCTCCTTTCCTCGAGGCGGGGGACCATGTAGTGCGTTGGGCATGTCCAAGCCCAGCCCCTTGCTGCCGCCGCTGCTGCTCGTGCTGGCGGGCCTGCTGGTGCTGGCGTGGTGGCTGCCCAACCGCCCGGTGCCGGCGGGGCCGCCGATCGCCGGCGGCAAGCTGAATTCCGTCTCGTTCGCGCCGTATCGCGACGGCCAGTCGCCGTTCGACGGCCGCTTCCCGACGGCGGCGCAGGTGGAGGCCGATATCGCCCTGCTGGCCGGCCATGTCCGCGCCATCCGCACCTATGCGGCGATCGAGGGCAAGTACGACGTGGCGGCGCTGGCGCAGAAGCACGGGCTGAAGCTGTGGCAGGGCATCTGGCTGGGTGGCGACCGGGCGCAGAACGCGCGCGAGATCGCCCGTGCGATCGAGCTCGCGCACCGCTATCCCGACACGATCGAGCGGGTGGTGGTGGGCAACGAGGTGCTGCTGCGCCGCGACCTGCCGGTGGATGAGCTGATCGCCGATATCGACCAGGTGCGTGCGGCGGTGAAGCAGCCGGTCACCTACGCCGATGTGTGGGAGTTCTGGCAGCAATTCCCCCAGGTGGCCCGGCATGTGGACATCGTGACCATCCATCTGCTGCCGTACTGGGAGGACCACCCGACCGCCATCGGCGGCGCGATCGCGCATGTGCGGGCGACCTGGAAGCGCATGGCGGCGCTGTTCCCCGGCAAGCCGATCGCGGTCGGCGAGACCGGCTGGCCCAGCCGCGGGCGCTGGCGGGCGGATGCGGCGCCGGGGGTGGTGAACCAGGCGAAATTCATCCGCGGCTTCGTCGCCATGGCCCGCACCGAGGGCATCGACTACAATTTGATCGAGGCGTTCGACCAGGGCTGGAAATACCGCAGCGAGGGCACCGTGGGCGCCAATTGGGGCCTGTGGACGGCCGATCGGCAGCCGAAATTCCCGTTTTCCGGCCCGGTTTCCGAGACTGCGGACTGGCCGCGCTGGGCCGCCGGCGGGGTGGCGGCGGGCCTCGCGCTGATGCTGGCGGCGTTGACGGTGCCCGGGGTGGCGGCGGCCGCGCAGGGGTGGTTGGCGGTGCTGGCGATGGCGCTGGGGGGTGCGCTGGCCTTTGCCGCCGCGAGCACCGTGCCGATCGCCTATGACGATTACCTGCGGGTGGCGGCCGCCGGCAACCTGGGCGGGCAGGGGCTGCTGGCGGTGCTGCTGATGCGCCGCGTGGCGCGGCTGCTGGCCGGCGCGCCACGCGACGAGGTGGGGCGAACCGGAGCGCAGGCGACGGCGGCGGTGCGGGCGCTGCTGCGCGGGCGCCTGCGGGCGCTGGCGGGCTGGCGCGGCTGGGTGTTCGACGACCTCGGCTTCGTGTTCCTGTGGACCGCGGCGGTGCTGCAACTGCTGCTGCTGTTCGACCCGCGCTACCGCGATTTTCCGATCGGCGTGTTCGCGGTGCCGCTGGTGGCGGTGCTGGCGCGCACGCTGCTGGCCGACCTGCCGCTGGGCGGCGGCGGGCGGGAGGAGGCGTTCGCCGGCCTGACGCTGGGGCTGGCGGCGCTGGCGGGCGCCTGGCAGGAGGGGGCGGCGAACCGGCAGTCGCTGGCCTGGACCGCCTGCGCCCTGGTGCTAGCGGCGCCGCCGCTGCTCAGGCTTTGGCGCTTGGGCCGGCGGGCCGGGCGCTGATCCAGGCCCAGGCGCCGAGCGCCAGGCCGAGCATGCCGAAGCTGGCGTTGTAGTTCACCACCCCGCCGATGCCGGCCGCCACGGCCAGCGCCGCCACCGGCGCGCCCAGGAAGGCGGCCAGGCCCAGCGCCAGCGCGCCGCCGCCCCATACCCCGTATTGCTGCATCCACAGCAGCCCGGCGCGAGGCAGGCAGGCCAGCGGCGGGCTGGCGGCGACGCAGGCGGCGGCCCATTCGCGCGGCTCCACATAGGCGGCGCGATAGGCCAGCAGCGCGCCCAGCCAGCCGGCCAGCAGCAGCAGGGCTGCGAGGTCCTGCCTTTTCATGGGCTTGCTTGCGGCCTATTGTGCATCGCATCAAACCTTTCCGCTCCAGCGCCGGCACATAATGAACACCCAGACGCCACCCTCGTTCCAGGACCTTATCCTGCGGCTGCACGCCTACTGGTCGCGCCAGGGCTGCGTGATCCTGCAGCCGTACGATGTGGAGATGGGCGCCGGCACCTTCCACCCCGCCACCACGCTGCGCTCGCTGGGTGCCAGGCCCTGGGCCGCCGCCTATGTGCAGCCCTGCCGCCGGCCGACCGACGGGCGCTATGGCGAGAACCCGAACCGGCTGCAACACTACTACCAGTACCAGGTGATCATGAAGCCCAGCCCGGCGGACGCGCAGGCGCTGCTGCTGGACAGCTACCGTGCCATCGGGCTGGACCCGCTGCTGCACGATTTCCGCTTCGTGGAGGATGACTGGGAAAGCCCGACGCTGGGCGCCTGGGGCCTGGGGTGGGAGGTGTGGTGCGACGGCATGGAGGTGGGGCAGTTCACCTATTTCCAGCAGGTCGGCGGCATCGCCACCGTGCTGCCCAGCTTCGAGATGACCTATGGGCTGGAGCGGCTGGCGATGTATGTGCAGAACGTGGAGCGGGTGTACGACCTGGATTTCAACGGGCTCAAGGGCAAGCCGGGGGGCGTGACCTATGGCGACGTGTTCCTGCTCGCCGAGCGCGAATACAGCGCCTATAATTTCGAGCAGGCCGACATCGCGATGCTGCAACGCCATTTCGCCGACGCCGAGCAGGAATGCACCGCCCTGCTGGCGCGCGCCCTGCCGCTGCCGGCCTATGACCAGTGCATCAAGGCGAGCCACCTGTTCAACCTGCTGGACGCGCGCGGCGTGATCAGCGTGACCGAGCGGGCGAGCTACATCGCCCGGGTGCGGACGCTGGCCAAGGGGTGTTGCGAGGGTTGGCTGGACGGGGAGGTGGCGCATGGGCGCTGAACTGCGGATCGAGAGCGACGACGCGGTTCGCCTGGCCTCGGAACTCGCGGCGCTCACCGGCAAGCCGATGAACGAGGCGGTGCTGGACGTGTTGCGGGAAGGCGTGAAGCGGCGGCTTGCCGTGAAGGACCGGCGCGACCGCATCCTGGGCATCGCCGCGGATATCCGTGGCGAACTCGCGCGGCCGCTGCCGACATCCGACCACTCCTTTCTGTATGACCAGGACGGCTTGCCGACATGATCGTCGATGCATCCGCCGTGCAGGCCATCCTGTTGGACGAGCCGGAGGCGGAGCGGTTCGCGGATGCGATCGCCGCGGCCGAATCGCCGCGGATTCCCGCCTCCAACTGGCTTGAAGTGGCGATGAAGCTCGAAACCATGGTGCGCAACGACCAGGCCGCCGCGGCGGCGGCGGATGACAAGCTACTCCGCTATACGACAGGCGACCTGCTGCGCATCGTGCCGTTTGCTGCCGAGCATGCATTCCTGGCCCGCCGTGCCTATCGCCGGTATGGCAAGGGACGGCATCCGGCGGGGCTGAACTTCGGCGACTGTATCGCCTATGCCGTCGCCAGGAGCGAAAATGCGCCGCTGCTGTTCAAGGGCAACGACTTCGCCTTGACCGATATCGAACCCGCTTTGCGATCGTGATCCATGGCCGAATTTTTTATTGAACTGTTCTCCGAGGAAATCCCCGCCCGCATGCAGGCGCGTGCGGCGGAGGATCTGGCGCGGCTGCTGGGCGAGGCGCTGGGGGCGCTGTCGCCGGCATCCGTGCGCGTGTTCCACGGGCCGCGACGGATCGCCTATGCCGCCGAAATGGCGCCCGGCGTGGCGGCGAGCCAGTCGGTGGAGCGTGGGCCGCGGCGCAGCGCGCCCGAGCAGGCGCTGGCCGGGTTCCTACGCAAGCATGGGGCCGACCGGGCCGATCTCCGCGAGGAGGGCGAGTTCTGGGTGCTGCATCGCGCCGTGGCGGGAGTGGAGGCGGCGACGCTGATCGCCGATGCGCTGCCCGGGCTGCTGCGGCGCTTCCCCTGGCCGAAATCCATGCGCTGGGGCGGCACCAGCCAGTTCACCTGGGTGCGGCCGCTGCGGCGGATCACCTGCCTGCTGGATGGGGCGGTGGTGTCGTTCGACCTGCGCGAGGGCGCGGATGACGGGCATGGGCTTGCTTCGTCCAACCTGACGGAGGGGCATCGGTTCCTGTCGCCCGGCACCTTCGCGGTTGCATCCTGCGCGCAATGGCAGGCGGAGTTGCGGGCGCGCCACGTGGTCGTGGATGCCGCCGAGCGGCGGCGGCTGATCGCCGATGCGCTGCGCGACAAGGCGGCGAACCAGGGGCTGGCGGTGGTGGACGACGCCGGGCTGCTGGACGAGGTGACCGGGCTGGTGGAATGGCCGGTGGCGATGATCGGGCGGATCGACGCCGCCTACATGGATTTGCCGGCCGAGGTGATGCAGGTCTCGATGCGGGTGAACCAGCGCTATTTCGCGCTGCGCGACGCCTTCGGGGCGGCGCCGTATTTCGCCTTCGTGGCCAATGTGCCGGGCAGCGACGGCGGGGCGGCAATCGTGGCCGGCAATGAGCGGGTGCTGCGGGCGCGCTTCGCCGATGCGCGGCATTTCTGGGACCTGGACCGGACGCGGACGCTGGAAAGCCGGGTGGCGGCGCTGGATGGGGTGACGTTCCACGCCAAGCTGGGCAGCCAGGGGGATCGGGTGCGGCGGATCGAGGCGCTGGCCGAGCGGATCGCGCCGCTGGTGCGCGCCGACGGGGTGGCGCGGCGGGCGGCGCGGCTGTGCAAGGCCGACCTGACCACCGGCATGGTGGGCGAGTTCCCCGAGTTGCAGGGGGTGATGGGCGGGTATTACGCGCGCCACGATGGCGAGCCGGCCTCCGTCGCCGAGGCGGTGGCGCAGCATTACCAGCCGAAGGGGCCGGGCGACGCGGTGCCGGAGCATCCGGTGGCGGTGAGCGTGGCGCTGGCGGACAAGATCGATCAGCTTGCCGCGTTCTTCGCGATTGGCGAGAAGCCGACCGGGTCGGGTGACCCGTATGCGTTGCGGCGGGCGGCGCTGGGGGTGATTCGGATCATTCGTGAGCGGGGGCTGCGGCTGGAGTTGCGGCCACTTGTCGCGGCGGCGAGCACCGCCCTGACCGCGCCGTGCGACGTGGGCGAGGTGACGGGATTCGTGCTCGAACGCCTGCGCGTCCAACTTCGCGCCGAGGGCGCGCGCCACGACGTGCTGGCGGCCGTGCTGGGCGTGGGGCTCGACGACGATCTCACCCGCCTGCTCGCCCGCACCGATGCGGTGACCGCCCTGCTCGGCACCGAGGACGGCACCAACCTGCTGGCGGCATATCGCCGTGCGGCCAACATCCTGCGCATCGAGGAGAAGAAGGACGGGCCGCATGATGGGCCACTCGATGAGAGCGCGCTCGAACAAGCTGAAGAGGCGATGTTGGCCTCTGCGGTCAAGCAGATACGCCGACGCGTCGGTGCTGCTGTGCTCGCTGAAGATTTCACCGCCGCGATGCGCGTGCTGGCGGAATTGCGCGCGCCGCTCGACGCGTTCTTCGACAAGGTTACCGTGAACGATCCGCGGCCCGAATTGCGCCGGAATCGTCTGCGACTGCTGCACCATGTTCGCGCCGCCATGAACCTCGCGGCGGATTTTTCCCGGATCGAAGGCTGAAGGAGCGTCGGATCATGAGCCAGGGCACAACGAAGTGGGTCTACAGCTTTGGCGCCGGCGTCAACGACGGCCGGGCCGAGATGCGCAACCTGCTGGGCGGCAAGGGGGCGAACCTGGCCGAGATGGCGAGCATCGGCCTGCCGGTGCCGCCGGGGTTCACCATCACCACCGAGGTCTGCACCGCCTTCTACGACAACCAGCAGCAATACCCGGCTGAACTCGCCGGCCAGGTGAAGACGGCGCTGGCGCGGCTGGAAGCCGCCACCGGCAATGTGTTCGGCGACAAGGACAAGCCGCTGCTGGTCTCGGTGCGCTCCGGCGCCAGGGTCTCGATGCCCGGCATGATGGACACGGTGCTGAACCTGGGGCTGAACGACGACACGGTGGCCGGGCTGGAGGCCGCCTCGGGCGACGCGCGCTTCGCCTGGGATTCGTATCGCCGGTTCATCCAGATGTACGGCGGCGTGGTGCTGGGCGTGGACCATCACCGCTTCGAGGAGATCATCGAGCACATCAAGCTCGACCGCGACGTGATGGAGGACACCGCGCTCACCGCCGCCGACTGGCGCATCGTGGTGGACGGCTACAAGGATATGGTGGCGGCCGAGACCGGCAAGCCCTTCCCGATGGACCCGGAAGCGCAGCTTTGGGGCGCCATCGGGGCGGTGTTCGGCAGCTGGATGAACCCGCGCGCCAACACCTACCGCAAGCTGCACGACATTCCGGCCGACTGGGGCACGGCGGTAAACGTGCAGGTGATGGTGTTCGGCAACATGGGCGAGGACTGCGCCACCGGCGTGTGCTTCACCCGCGACCCCTCGACCGGCGAGAACGTGTTCTACGGCGAATACCTGGTGAACGCGCAGGGCGAGGACGTGGTGGCCGGCATCCGCACGCCGCAGCCGATGGCCGAGGCGCGCGCCAAGCCGGGCGAAGTGTCGATGGAAAAGGCCATGCCGGCCGCCTATGCCGAGCTGATGCAGGTGCGCGCCACGCTGGAGCGCCACTACAAGGACATGCAGGACATCGAGTTCACCGTGCAGCGGCACAAGCTGTACATGCTGCAGACCCGCAACGGCAAGCGCACCGCCCAGGCCAGCCTGCGCATCGCGGTGGACATGGCGCATGAGGGGCTGATCGACCATGCCGAGGCGATCATGCGGGTGAACCCGGCCTCGCTGGACCAGCTGCTGCACCCGACTCTGGACCCCAAGGCGGCGCGCGTCCTGCTCTCCAAGGGCCTGCCGGCCAGCCCCGGGGCGGCCAGCGGCGCCATCGTGTTCAACGCCGACGAGGCGGAGATGCGCGCGGGCAAGGGCGAGGCGGTGATCCTGGTGCGCATCGAGACCAGCCCCGAGGACATCCACGGCATGCATGCCGCCCGCGGCATCCTGACCACCCGCGGCGGCATGACCAGCCACGCCGCCGTGGTGGCGCGCGGCATGGGCCGGCCCTGCGTGGCCGGCGCCGGCGGCATCACCGTCGATTACGGGGCGCAGACGCTGACGGCCGCCGGCATGGTGCTGAACGCCGGCGACATCATCACGCTCGACGGCGCCACCGGCGAGGTGTTCAAGGGCGCGGTGGCGATGATCGAGCCGCTGATGAGCGACGATTTCGCGACCCTGATGGCCTGGGCCGACAAGACCCGGCGGATGAAGGTGCGCACCAACGCGGAAACCCCGCTGGACGCCGAGACGGCGCTGAAATTCGGCGCCGAGGGCATCGGGCTGTGCCGCACCGAGCACATGTTCTTCAACCCCGAGCGCATCCTGGCGGTGCGCCAGATGATCATGGCCGGCGACGAGCGCGGCCGGCGGACGGCGCTGGCGCGGCTGCTGCCGTTCCAGCGGCAGGATTTCACCGACCTGTTCCGCATCATGGCCGGGCTGCCGGTGACCATCCGCCTGCTCGACCCGCCGCTGCACGAGTTCCTGCCGCATGCGGACGCGGAACTGGCCGAGGTGGCCGAGGCGCTGGGCACCGATGTGGCCGCCATGCGCCAGCGGGCGGGCGAACTGGCCGAGGCCAACCCGATGCTGGGCCATCGCGGCTGCCGCCTGGGCGTGAGCTATCCCGAGATCTACGAAATGCAGGCCCGCGCCATCTTCGAGGGCGCGATCGCCATCACCCGCGAGACCGGCAGCGCGCCGGTGCCCGAGATCATGATCCCGCTGGTCGGCACCCGGCGCGAACTGGAAATCACCCGCGCGCAGGTGGAGCGCACGGCGGCCGCGGTGTTCGCCGAGGCGGGCATGACCATCGAGTATTCGGTGGGCACCATGATCGAGCTGCCGCGCGCCTGCATCACCGCGGACAAGATCGCCGAGGTGGCGGATTTCTTCAGCTTCGGCACCAACGACCTGACCCAGACGGTGTTCGGCCTGTCGCGCGACGACGCCGGCAAGTTCCTGCCCGCCTATGTCGATGCCGGCATCCTGCCGAAGGACCCGTTCATCTCGCTGGATGTCGAGGGCGTGGGGGCGATGGTGCGCATCGCGGTGGAGCGCGGGCGGGCCACCAAGCCGGGGCTGAAGCTGGGCATCTGTGGCGAGCATGGCGGCGACCCGGCCTCCATCGCGTTCTGCGAGGCGGTCGAGCTGGATTACGTGTCGTGCTCGCCCTACCGGGTGCCGGTGGCGCGGCTGGCGGCGGCCCAGGCGGCGCTGGGGGCGGGTGGCGACCGGACGGCGTGAGGCGGGCGGCGGGCTACACGATGTTGTGAGTGTCGTTGTGGGTTCGGCATGATTTCGGCTAAGCCTGCGGCCGTGCCGAACGGAGTTCCGACATGCCGTGGACAGGGCCGCATCCGGGCCAGCTTGCACGCTTCAACACGCTGACCGCCGACCAGCGCCACGATTACCAGGCGATCTATGACTTCCTGTGCGACGAGGTGGCGGTGACCGCCGCCCTCGACGCGCTGGCCAAGGCGCTCGATACCGGGTCGTTCGAGGGCTTCAAGCAGTCGATCGCCAAGATGGAGACCGACCGGAACTTCAATTTCGAGGTCGCGTCCCCACTCGGCCCGGCCTCGCCGGATATTTTCCTGGGCTATATCGCCGCCGGCAAGCCGATCGACGACATCGCCTTCGCCGGCAAGCAGCACGGCCGCAGCACCCACCGGGTGCAGTGGATGATGATCGCGCTGTGGGCGGAGACCAACAACACGCTGACCCTGCCGCTGGTGGACCTGTACAAGGCGCTGGGCGGGCCGGCCGGCCATTCCTGGGGGGCGGGCAAGCCGCTGTTCGGCGCGGTCGAGCCGCCGGTTTCCACCCCGTATATGTGGAACGACATCGTCGATTCCGAGAACGACGATGTCGATAACGCGACCCGGCCGGAATATTTCAACTACACGATGATCCGCACGTTGCAGCCGAAGCTCTACGACGCGATGGGCTGACCCGCCGGCGCCGTCGCTTGAACATCGGCCCCGACGGTTCTACATCGCCGGGTCATGGAGCGCCGATGATCCCCCCCGCCATCCCCCGCGTCGCCCTGGTCACCGGCGGCGGCAAGCGGCTGGGCCGGGCGATCGCGCTGGCCCTGGCCGAGGCCGGGTTTGCCGTCGCCGTGCACTGCAACGGCAGCCACGCCGAGGCCGAGGCGACCGCGGCCGACATCCGCGCCCTGGGCGCCGGCGCCTGCGTGCTGCATGCCGATCTGGGCGACGAGGCGGCGGTGGCCGGGCTGGCGGCGGCGGCGCAGGCCGAACTCGGGCCGCTCGGCGTGCTGGTGAACAACGCCAGCACCTTCGAGCGCGACGAGTGGCACGACGCCACCCGCGAGAGCTGGGACCGGCATATCGAGCCGAACCTGCGCGCGCCCTTCGTGCTGACCCAGGCCTTCGCCCGCGCGCTGCCGGCGCAGGCCGAGGGCATGGTGCTGAACATGCTGGACGAGCGGGTATGGTCGTTGACCCCGCATTTCGTCTCCTACACCGTCTCCAAGGCCGGGTTGTGGGCGCTGACGCAGTCCCTGGCGCTGGCGCTGGCGCCGCGCATCCGGGTGAACGCGATCGGTCCCGGCCCGGCGCTGCCCAGCCCGCGGCAGACCCAGGCGCAGTTCGAGCGCCAGGCCCGCTCCGTGCCGCTGCGGCATGGCACCAGCCCGGACGAGGTGGCGCGCGCGGCGTTGGCGCTGCTGGCGCTGCCCTCGGTCACCGGGCAGATGCTGGCACTGGACGGCGGGCAGCATCTGCAATGGGGGCCCGCGACCGGCGCGGCGCCGGAGGAGTAGCACAATGGAAACGCAGCGCATCGCCGATGCCGCGTTGGGCCTGCGCCATGTTTTTGTGCGCGATATGGTGTTGCCGGCCAGCATCGGCGTCTACCCGCAGGAGCATGACACGCCCCAGCGCATCCGCGTGAATGTCGATCTGGCGGTGGCCGACGACGGCGCGCTGGCGCTGTCGCGCGCCCCGGTGGGGCGGGACGAGCTGTCCCGGGTGGTCGATTACGGCGCGGTGGCCGACGCGGTGCGGCGCATCGTGGCGGCCGGGCACGTCCGGCTGGTCGAGACGTTGGCGGAACGGATTGCCGAATCCTGCCTGACCGATGAGCGGGTGGTTTCCGCACGCATACGTGTGGAAAAGCTGGACATCTTCGCCGATGCCACCAGCGCCGGCGTGGAGATCGAGCGCCGGCGCCGCTGAAATTGTCCCCTGCGCCGCCGAGCGCGTTTGATTCCAGCCACATGCAGCCTTGTTTTCAGTTTGTGACAGCATCTTCACATTCGAATGCAATGAATTCAGTGGGTTAAGTTCTCTGCCACAAAAATGTGCATACCCGGCGAAGGCAGCAAATCCGCGGGATAGGACCCGCCGTCCGGCAGTTTCCCACAAACTTATCCACAGAACTGGTGGATGGTTCGGGGCCTCCTCGGCAGCCCCGCTTGAGTTGCGGGCAGCCAGTCCCATAATGCTCTGCGGATGACCGAATCCCCGCCCCACCAGCCGCCGGCCGCCCCCGCCATCAAGGGCGTCGCGGTGATCGAGACGGCGCTGGAGACCATGCCGCTGTCGCCCGGCGTGTACCGCATGCTCGATGCCAAGGGCGATGCCCTGTACGTGGGCAAGGCGCGCTCGCTGAAGAAGCGGGTGGTGTCGTACACCCAGATCGGCCGGCTGCCCGAGCGGCTGCGGCGGATGGTGTCCGAGACGGTGGCGATGGAGATCGTCACCACCCATACCGAGGCCGAGGCGCTGCTGCTGGAGGCCAACCTCATCAAGCGGCTGAAGCCGCGCTTCAACATCGTGCTGCGCGACGACAAGTCGTACCCGTGGCTGATGCTGACCGAGGACCACCCCTTCCCGCAGATCGCCAAGCATCGCGGCGCGCGGGTGCGCAAGGGCAGCTATTACGGCCCGTTCGCCTCCGCCTGGGCGGTCAACCAGACGGTGACGGCGATGCAGCGCGTGTTCCTGCTGCGCTCCTGCGCCGACACGGTGTTCGCCAACCGCAGCCGCCCCTGCCTGCTGCACCAGATCCGCCGCTGCTCGGCGCCCTGCGTGGGCCGGATCTCGCCGGAGGACTATGCCGGGCTGGTCGGCCAGGCCAAGGCGTTCCTGGCCGGCAAGGCCGGCAGCGTGCAGAAGGACCTGGCCGGCGAGATGGAGCAGGCCGCCGAGGCGCTGGAGTTCGAGCGCGCGGCCGCCATCCGCGACCGTATCCGCGCGCTGACCCATGTGCAGGGCACCGACATCATCAACCCGGCCAGCCTGACCGATGCCGACGTGATCGCCGCCTGGCAGATCGCCGGGCAAAGCTGCGTGCAGGTGTTCTTCATCCGCGGCGGGCGCAACAACGGCAACCGCGCCTACTACCCCAGCCACCTGAGGGCCGAGGAGGCGCCGGAGGTGCTGGCCGCCTTCGTCGCGCAGTTCTACGACGACAAGCCGCCGCCGCCGCTGGTGCTGCTGAACCACGAACTGCCCGAGCAGGATCTGGTGGCCGAGGCGCTCAGCCTGAAGGCCAACACCTTCGGCGCCGGCAAGCGTGTCGAGATCGTGGTGCCCAGGCGTGGCGAGAAGCACGCCGTGGTCGCCCATGCCGAGCTGAACGCCCGCGAGGCGCTGGAGCGCAAGCTGGCCGAGACCGCCGGCCAGGCCAAGCTGCTGGAGGCTACCGCCGCGCTGTTCGGCCTGCCCGCGCCGCCCGAGCGCATCGAGGTCTACGACAACAGCCACATCATGGGCGCCAATGCCTATGGCGTGATGATCGTGGCCGGGCCGGAGGGGTTCCGCAAGCAGGCCTACCGCAAGTTCGCCATCCGCGGCCCGATCACCCCGGGCGACGATTTCGCCATGATGCGCGAGGTGCTGACCCGCCGCTTCGGCCGCGCGCTGAAGGAGGAGGCGGCCGGCGAGGCCACCGAATGGCCCGACCTGGTGCTGATCGACGGCGGGCTCGGCCAACTTTCCGCCGCCGCCGCGGTGCTGGAGGAGCTGGGCGTGGACGACGTGCTGCTGGTGGGCATCGCCAAGGGGCCGGACCGCGACGCCGGCCGCGAATGGTTCCATATGGCGGGAAAGGAGCCGTTCCAGCTGCCGCCGCGCGACCCGGTGCTGTATTTCCTGCAGCGCCTGCGCGACGAGGCGCACCGCTTCGCCATCACCACCCACCGCGCCGGCCGCTCCAAGACGCTGGTGACCAGCGAGCTGGACGAGATCGCCGGCATCGGCCCGGGCCGCAAGCGCGCCCTGCTGAACCATTTCGGCTCGGTGCGCGGGGTGCGCCAGGCCGGGCTGCACGACCTGGAGGCGGCCCCCGGCGTGTCGCGCGAGATTGCAAGGCGGGTCTACGCGCATTTCCATCCGGGCGCGCATGTCCAGGGTGCGGGATAGGGCGGGAAGACTGTCAGGCGGGTGTAAGGCGGTCGGCGCAGGGTGGCCTGGTGTTCAACAGCGCATCGGAGTTCCGCATGCCCCGCCTGACCAAGATCGCCTTCGCCGCCGCCATCCTCGCCGGTTCCATCGGCCTCGCCGGCACCGCCTCGGCCGAGGAGTCCTGCCACATCACCGGCGCCATGATGACGCGCGACGCCATCACCAAAAGCCTGCACTCCCGCGGCTATACCCAGGTTCGCGGCCTGTCGACGCATAACGGCTGCTGGGAGGCCAAGGGCCTGGACAGCAAGGGCAAGCGCTTCGAACTGGAACTGAACGGCGCGACCGGCGCCATCATGAACCGGGAGTAGGCCCGGTGGCGAAGGCCGCTCCCGGCGCGCATATCCGCGTCTGGGACCCCTTCGTCCGGGTGTTTCACTGGGGCACGGTGGCGCTGTTCAGCGCCACCTTCCTCTCGCCGGACGAGAAATGGCTGCACGAGCCGCTGGGCTATGCCGTCCTGGCGCTGGTGTCGGCCCGCATCCTGTGGGGCCTGGTGGGCACCCGCCATGCCCGCTTCACCGATTTCGTGCGTGGCCCGCGCGCGGTGCTGGCGTATCTGGGCGCGCTGCGCCGCGGCCGGGCGCCGCGCTATCTGGGCCACAACCCGGCCGGCGGCGCCATGGTGGCGCTGCTGCTGGCCATGCTGGTGCTGGTCGCCGGCAGCGGCTGGATGACCGAGACCGACCGCTGGTTCGGCGTGCCCTGGGTGGACCACCTGCACCACATCTCGGCGCATCTGCTGCTGATCCTGATCGGGCTGCATCTGGTGGGCGTGGTGGTGTCCAGCGTGCTGCACCGGGAGAACCTGGTGGCGGCGATGGTCACCGGGCGCAAGCCGGCCGAGCTACCCGGCCGGCATGATGGCGGGCGCGGCGAGGTCGATGACGAAGGCCGCGCCGCCGCCTTCGCGCGGCTCGACCCGCGCTGAACCGCCATGCGCGGCGGCGATGCGGGCGACGATCGCCAGGCCCAGCCCCGCACCGCCCGCCGGCGCGCCGCGCCCGCGCCCGAAGCGGGTGAAGATCGTCGCCCGCTCCGCCTCCGGCACGCCGGGGCCGCGGTCCAGCACCGACAGCCGGGCCGGCGGGCGCACCACCACCTCCACCACCGTGCCGCGCGGCGCATGGGTCAGTGCGTTGTCGATCAGGTTGCCCAGCGCCAGCACCAGCGCGTCGCGGTTGCCTTGCCAGGCGGGCGGCGAATCCGGCCGGGTCAGCACCAGTTCCACCCCGGCGCGGATGGCCAGCAGGGCGCGGGCGCTGATCGCCTCCACCGCCACCTCGGCCAGGTCGACCGGGCCGGACACGTCCAGCGGCAATTCCTCCAGGCGCGCCATGGTCAGCATCTGCGCCACCAGCCGCGCCAGCCGGTCGGCATCCTGCCCCAGTGCTGCGGCCGTGTCCGGGGCGCTGTCCTTCGGCAACGCGTCGATGCGCGCGGTCAGCACCGCCAGCGGCGTGCGCAGCGCGTGCGCCGCCTCGCCGACGAAGCGGCGCTGCGCGTCCAGCGCCCGCTCCAGCCGCGCCAGCGCGCCATTCATCGCGCCCACCAGCGGCGCCAGTTCGCCCGGCAGGCCGGTCTCGGGCAGGCGCATCCCGGCCTGTTGCGGCCCGATCCGCGCGGCGGCGGCCGAGGCGTCGCGCAGCGGGCGCAGGCCGTGCCGAGTGGTCAGCACGCCGACCAGCACGGTCAGCGCGCCGATCGGCAGCAGGAACCACAGCGTGCTGACCAGGAATTCGCGCAGCAGGCTGGCCAGCAGCGCCTCCTGCTGCTCCTGCGCCTGCGCCACCACCACCCGCCAGGGATGCGCCCCCAGCGGGCCGTTCGGCCCGGCGGTGATCAGCGCGCCCAGCAGCCCGGCGGGATAGCGCTCCGACGGCGGCACCCGGAACAGCCCGGTCTGCGGCGGCGGCGGCAGGTAGGGCGCCAGCAGCGCCTCGGCCGCCGGGTTGGAGGCCAGCAGCACCCGGTTGGCGCCGTCAAACACCATGTACAGGCTCTCGCCGTCCGAGGTCGCGAAGGCCGCCGCCAGCGAGGGCGGCATGTACAGCACCGGCCGCCCGTCGGGGCTGGCGGAAAGCTGGTCGGCCACCAGCCGCGCCTGGCTTTGCAGCGCCACGTCGTCCAGCGAGCGGATGGTGGCCACGGTGCGCCACGCCACCGTGCCGGCGGCCAGCGCGATCGCCAGCAGCAGCGCCGCCGCCTGGCGCCAGGCCAGCCGGCGCCACAGCCACCACTCCGCCCGGATCACTCCGCCGCCGCCAGCAGGTAGCCGACGCCGCGCAGCGTATGGATCGCCACGTCCGCCCCGGCATCCTGCAGCCGCTTGCGCAGCCGGTGCACCAGCACCTCCATGGCGTTCGGCGTGGCCGGGCTGTCCATGCCGTACAGCCCCTGGTCCAGCGCCTCGCGCGGCACCACCCGGCCGGCCCGGCGCAGCAGCAGCTCCAGCAGCGCCGTCTCGCGCGCTGACAGGCCGAGCGGCTCGCTGCCCACCTGGGTGGTGCGCGTGACGGTGTCCAGCACCACCGTGCCCAGCGACAGCCGCACCCCCAGCGCCGCGTTCGGCCGGCGCAGCAGGGCACGGATGCGCGAGACCAGCTCATCCATGTGGAACGGTTTGATCACGTAGTCGTCCGCCCCGGTGTCCAGCCCGCCCACCCGGTCCTCCGGCGCGTCGCGCGCGGTCAGGATCAGCACCGGCACCCCGTCATGCCGCGCGCGCAGCCGGCGCAGCAGGGTAAGGCCGCAGCCGTCGCCCAGGCCGAGGTCCAGCACCAGCGCGTCATAGGCGGCCATGCGCAGGCAGGCATCCGCCTCGGCCAGCCCGGCGGCGTGGTCCACCGCGAATCCGGCGCGGTCCAGCGCCGCGCGCACCAGCGCGGCCAGGTTGGGTTCGTCCTCGATCACCAGCAGGCGCATGGCCACTCCTCGGCAAGGATCGGCGATCCTGGCCGCGCAAGCTTACACCCGCCTGACGGCGCAACGACGGCATACAATCAAATGATGCCATCCTGGCGGCTTGACCATTCGATCCTGTGGGGCGAACAGGGCCGGGCGCTCCCCCGCTGGGGCGGATATCAGGCCGGATACGGCCCCAGCGCGCGGGCGAAGCGGCCCACCGCGGCCTCGCCGAAGGCATTGGGCAGCAGGCCGGGCGCGCGGTCGTGCACCGCGATGCCCATCCGCGCCGCCACCAGCCGCTTGCCGTAGCAGATCAGGTGATCGACCGACTGCATCACGAACACGATGGCCGGCAGGATCTCGCGGTAGAGCCGCTCCGCCTCCGCCTCGTCGCCGCGCCGCATCGCCTCGTAGATCGCCACCTGCGCCTCGAAGCAGTCCGGCGCCGGGATCAGCCCGGCGCAGCCGGCGCGCAGGTTGTCGGGCAGCTCCAGCCCGCCGCGCCCGTTGAACACCGCCAGCTTGCCGCCGGTCTCCTCCACCACGCGGGCGATCAGCGTGGTCGGCGCCTCGCCCTTCAGCACGCGGAAATTGGCGTGCCGGCGCGCCAGCTCGGCGATGCCGCCGGGCGACAGGCCGATGCCGATCAGCTCGGGCGCGTTCTGGATGCCGGCCGGCACCGGCGACCGCTCGATCACCGTGCCGAAGAAGGCCAGCAGCTCGTCCTCGCTGATGCCCGGCTGGCGCGGCGGCTGCAGGATCACCCACGCGGCGCCGTTGGCGGCGGCATGCGCCACCGCCTCGGACTGCTCGGCCGGCGTGGCGCCGAAGATGGTGACGGCCAGCGGCAGCCGGCCGGCCAGGTCCTCGGCGGTCCATTCCACCACCTGCCGGCGTTCCGCCGGCGACAGCTTGGCGACCTCGGTGGCCAGGCCCATCACCGCCAGGCCGTGGCTGCCGCCGGCGACGCAGATCTCGGTCTGCCGGCGCATGGCGGCGCGGTCCAGCGTGTTTTGCGCGGTGAAGAAGGCGTACAGGATCGGCCAGATGCCGGAGAATGACGGTTCCATGTCCGATTCGATAGGTCAGCCCGGCGGCGCGGTCAACTTTCCCTCGCCGCGGCGCGACGGGGCGTTTTCACTTGGCCCAAAGACGCACTACTGTGCGCCCGCATGCTGACCGACCTGCCCAACCTGCTGACCCTGTCGCGCATCGCGGTGATCCCGCTGATGGTGGTGCTGGCCGCGCTGCGCACGCCCGCGACCGATTTCGCCGCCTGCGTGGTGTTCGGCCTGGCCGGCATCACCGATTATTTCGACGGCAAGCTGGCGCGCGACCGCAAGCAGACCTCCGACCTCGGCCGCATGCTGGACCCGATCGCCGACAAGCTGCTGGTCGCCGCCGCCCTGATGATGCTGGTGGGCATGGGCCATCTCAGCGCGCTGGGGCTGTATCCGGCCATCGTCATCATGCTGCGCGAGATCCTGGTCAGCGGCCTGCGCGAATATCTGGCCGGGGTGCGCGTGGGCCTGCCGGTGACGCGGCTGGCGAAGTGGAAGACCGGCTTCCAGATGGGCGCGCTGGGCGCGCTGCTGGCCGGCGACGGCTCGGCGGTGCTGCTGGGCATCCCCTGGCTGCCGGTGTCCACCATTGGCGAGGCGATGCTGTGGGTGGCGGCGGCGCTCACGCTGCTGACCGGCTGGGACTACCTGACCACCGGCCTGCGCCACGCCGCGGCACCCGTGCGCGAATGAGGCTGTTGGGACTCACCGGCTGGTCGGGCAGTGGCAAGACGGTGCTGCTCACCGCCCTGCTGCCGCTTTTCGCCGCGCGCGGGCTGGCGGTTTCCACCGTCAAGCACGCGCATCACGGCTTCGACCTGGACCAGCCCGGCAAGGACAGCTGGCGCCACCGCGAGGCCGGCGCGCGGGAGGTGCTGATCGGCTCCGGCCGGCGCTGGGCGCTGCTGCACGAATTGCGCGACGAGGCCGAGCCGGGGCTGCCGGACCTGCTGGCGCGGCTTTCGCCGGTGGATCTGGTGCTGGTGGAGGGATTCAAGGCCAATCCGCACCCCAAAATCGAGGTTTTTCGCCCCGTTTTGGGCCGTCCGCCGCTGTGGTCGGAGCGGGCGGACATCGTCGCCGTGGCCTGCGACGCGCCGCCCGAACAACCCTGCGACCGGCCGTTGCTGCCGCTAAACGATCCGGCCGCCGTGGCCGCCTGGGCCTGCCGCCATCTCGATTTGCCCGCCGCGGCGCAGCATGAAGCTTGAGCCGGACCCGCGCAGAGGGCACATTGCCTGCGACCGGTCGCCCCCGGGCCGGATGTTTGGCCCGGAGCGACCCGAACCAGGACTTCGCGACAAGGAATTCCCACACATGCGGCGCATTGCCCTGCTCGGCCTTATCCTGTTGGCCGGCTGCGACTATGTCGGCAACCCCGGCGCGGGGTTCGGCGGATTCATCTCCGACACCGTCAGCCTGCGCACCAATCCCAACGAGCCGGTGGGCGATGCCCCGAACATGCAGCGCGTGATGGGCCGGCCCACCGACGCCGCGCCGCTGCTGCCCGAGCCGGGCAATGTCTGGCCCGGCCCGCTGCCGCCCGCCAAGACCCTGTCCGACCTGCAGCGCGAGGCCGGCGCGCCGATCGACACCGGGGCGATGCCCGGCACCAGCCCGCGCATGGCCGGGCCGCGGCCGATCCCGGCCACCCTCACGCCCCCGGCGCATGGCCGCGTGCTGACCACCCCGGGCGGCCCGGCCACCACCACCGTCGGCGCCAACGGGGTGGAAACTTACACCCTGCCGGACGGCAAGCAGGGCATCGTGATGCCCAACGCCAATGGCAGCCTGACCCTGATCGGCTCGGATGGCAGCACCATCACCGTCCCCGCGCCCGCGCGCTGAGACCATGACCGCCGCGCCCCGCCCGCTGCGCGTGCTGTATTTCGCCTGGATGCGCGAGCGTGTCGGCACCGGGGAGGAAGCGGTGCAGCCGCCGGCCGAGGTGGACACCGTGGCCGCCCTGGTCGCCTGGCTGCGCACCCGTTCGCCGCGCCATGAGGCCGCCTTCGCGATGGCGGCCAGCGTGCGCTGCGCGGTCAACCAGGACTTCGCCGACCCCGACACGACGGTGGCGCCGGGCGACGAGGTGGCGTTCTTCCCGCCGGTCACGGGCGGCTGAGATGGCCACCGTGCGGGTGCAGCAGGGCGCGTTCGACATCGGCGCGGAGATCGCCGCGCTGGGCGCCGGGCGGGCCGATATCGGCGGCATCGGCTGCTTTGTCGGCACGGTGCGCGACCAGGCGCATGGCCGTGCCATCACCGCGATGACGCTGGAGCACTATCCCGGCATGACCGAGCAGGCGATGGCCCGCATCGCCGCCGCCGCCGAGGCGCGCTGGGCGCTGCTGGGCTGCACCCTGCTGCACCGGGTCGGCGAGCTGCGCCCTGGCGAGGGCATCGTGCTGGTGCTGGCCGCCGCCGCGCACCGCCAGGCGGCGCTGGACGCCACCGGCTTCCTGATCGACTGGCTGAAGACGCGCGCGCCGTTCTGGAAGAAGGAACGCTTCGCCGACGGCCAGGAAGGCTGGGTGGACGCCCGCGAGGCGGACGACACGGCCGCCGCCCGGTGGGGCGCGCTGGGCTGAAGGCAACGCAGAGCCCGGCCTTGCCTTGCTTCGACGGGCCAATCGCAGAGGTTGGCATACTTTCCTGTCTTCACCCTTCGTTCAAGGTTGGCACCGATACTCGCCGGCAGCCTGGACGGAGATGGGCGTGGACATGTCCTGCACGAGCGATGCCGACGAGCTTGCCGCCGCGCTGCGGGCGCACCGCGACGGCCGGCTGGCGGAGGCCGAGGCGCTGTATCGCCGCGTGCTCGACCGCGCGCCCGGCGAACCGATGGCGCCCTATCTACTCGGCCTGCTGACGCTGTCCGACGGCCGCGCCGCGGAGGCGGAGATGCTGCTGCGCTACGCCCTGGCGCTGCGGCCGCACGACACCGACACCAGCCGTGCCCTGGCCCGCGCCTGCGCCGCCACCGGCGCGCGCGGCGAGGCGATCGACCTCTATCGCGCGGTGCTGGCGGCCCGGCCGGACGATGCCGCCGCCGGCGTGAACCTGGCCAACGTGCTGCGCGATGAGGGCGCGCTGGCGGAGGCGGAGGCGGCGTGCCGCGCCGCTCTGGCGCTGCGGTCAGACCTGATGGAAGGGCACGTCACTCTTGGCAGCATTCTGCTGGCGGCCGGCGATGCCACCAGCGCGGTGGACGCCTATCGCGCCGCCGTCGCGCTGCGCCCCGACTCGGCGGTGGCGCATACGGGGCTCGGCATGGCGCTGCTGCATGCCGGGCAGGCCGCCGAGGCGCTGGATGCCTCCGGCACGGCGACCCTTTGCGGCCCGGCGCTGGCCGAGGCCTGGTTCGTCGCCGGCACCGCCCTGCGCGCGCTTGGCCGTGCCGGGGAGGCGCTGGACAGCCTGCAACGTGCGGTGCGGCTGGACGCGGGCCACGCGCGCGCCTGGATGAACCTGGGCCATGCCGCCGCCGACCTGGACCGGCCGGCGGCGGCGGAGAACTACCTCAACGAGGCGATCGCCCGCGATCCGGGCCTCGCCGAGGCGCATGCCAGCCTGGGCGCGGTACTCACCGAGGCGGGGCGGCTGCCCGCGGCGGTGGCCGCCTGCGACCGGGCGCTGGCGTTGCGGCCGGGGATGGCGGTGGCGCACTGGCATCGCGCGGTGGCACATCTGCTGGCGGGGAATTTCGCCGCCGGCTGGGCGGATTTCGAGTGGCGCAAGCGGCATCTGCGCTTCGCCGCGCATTTCCGTCCACTGGACGGCACCCCCTGGGATGGTGGCGCGCTGGTCGGACGGTCGATCCTGCTGCGCGCCGAGCAGGGGCTGGGCGACACCATCCAGTTCGCCCGCTACGTGCCGGTGCTGGCGGCGATGGGCGCGCGCGTGGTGCTGGCCTGCGCCCCCGCCCTGGCATCGCTGCTGGCGCAGTTGCCGGCTGAGATCGTGCCGAATGCCGGCCACCTGCCGGCCACCGATTGCTGGGCGGACCTGCTGAGCCTGCCCTACCTGCTGGGCACCCGCCCGGAGACCATACCCGCGCCCGAGGGCTACCTGTGCCCGCCGCCCGGCCGCCGGGTGACCCGCGCAGGTCTGGCTCGTGGGGGGCTGCTCCGCGTGGGATTGATCTGGGCCGGCAACCCCGCCCATCGCAACGACACCCGCCGCTCGCTGCCCGGCCGCGCCGTGGCGGCGATCCTGGCGGCGGCCGAGGCGGCGCCGGGGCTGCGCTTCACCAGCCTGCAACACGGCCCGCGTGGTGCCGAGGCGGCGGCGCTCTACGACCTGCCCGACCGCTCCGCCGACATGACCGACTTCGCCGCCACCGCGGCGCTGATCGACGGGCTGGACCTGGTGGTGGCCGCCGACACCGCCGTCGCGCATCTGGCCGGCGCCATGGGCAAGCCGGTCTGGCTGCTGCTGCCCTTCGCGCCGGACTGGCGCTGGATGGCCGGGCGGGCCGACTCCCCCTGGTACGCCGGCATGCGCCTGTTCCGCCAGTCGGCGCCCGGTGACTGGGGCAGCGTCGCGGCGCGCGTCGCCGCCGGCCTGATCGCCCGCTGCGGTGCCGCCGGGGATGCCAGCCGTGCGGTGGCCGGCATGCCCAGCGCGGCCGCCGCCGCGACCCCCGCGCCCCAGGCCATGCCGATCGCCGCCACCCGTGGCGACCAGCCGCGCGGCGCGGCCAGGCTGGTCATGTCGTAGGCGCCGCGAGCGACCAGTCCGCCAGCGTCTCGCCACGCGGCCAAGCCGGCGCCGCCGCGAAAGCCACGACACCGGCGACGGAAAGCGCGTAGAATAGCCTCGTCGCCAGAAGGTCCGGCTGCTCCGGCAGCGGCGCGCCCAGGCGGGGCTTGTACAGGCTGCCCGCCATCGTGCCGAGCCAGACGGCGTCCAGCCCGAGGAACACGGCGGCGGTGACGGCATAGGCGATAAGGATGCCGCGCAGTGTCGCTCCGGTTGGTTGCCGCTGCCCGCTCCCTGTGGGGCGCCGCGTGGGTTCGACAGCATGCGGTGGCGCTCGCCGTCCTGGCCGGGGCGATGCTGCTGGTTTGGCCGGCGCTGGTGAACGGCTACCCGATCCTGTTCACCGACACCCACGCCTTCCTGGTGCAGGCCGGCCAACCGCGCATGGTGTGGGACAAGCCGTTCACCTACGGCCCGTTCCTGCGCCTGTTCCACGAGGGCGTGAGCCTGTGGCTGCCGCTGGCGGCACAGGGGCTGATCCTGTCGCACCTGCTGTGGCTGACGGCCAAGGCGCTGGGCCAGGCGCGCGCCGGCGGGCACCTGCTGTTGTGCGCGGTGCTGGCGGCCGGCTCCGCCGCCCCCTGGTTCGTGTCGCTGCTGATGCCCGACATCTTCGCCCCGGTCACCGTGCTGTGCCTGTTCCTGCTGGGCTTCGGGGTGCGGCTGTCTACCCGCGAGCGCGCCTGGGTGGGCGTGCTGGCCACCGCCGCGATCGCCTTCCACCTGACGCACCTGATCATCGCCGCCGCCTGCATCGCGGCCGGGCTGCTGCTGCGCCCCGGCCGGCGCACCCTGCGCATGGCGCTGCCGCTGCTGGCGGCGCTGGCCGTGCTGGTGCTGACCAATGCCGTCGGCTTCGGCCGGTTCGGAGTCTCGCCGTTCGGTGCGGTGTTCGCCCTCGCCCGGCTGGTGGGCGACGGCCCGGCCGCCGCGGTGATCCGCCGGTCCTGCCCGCAGGCCGGCTGGCATATCTGCGCCTTCGCCGCCCGGCTGCCGACCGACAGCGACGATTTCATGTGGAACCCGCAAGGCCCGGTCTGGACCGCCCCGGGCGGGCCGGAGCGCTTCGCCGCCGAGGCCGGCACCATCGTCGCCCGCACCCTGCGCGAGGAGCCGCTCTGGGTGGCGCGGACGGCGCTGGCCAACACGCTGCGTCAGCTCTCGATGGTCCGGCTGGGCGACGTGCTGAAGCCGGACGGGCTGGAGACCTCGGTCACCGGCAGCCTGCGCGCCTATTTCCCGCCTGCCGAGATGGACCGCTTCCATGCCGCGCTGCAGGCCAACGGACGGCTGGAGGCGGTGGCGGCGCCGCTGAACCCCGCCCAGGGCCTGCTGCTGCTGGCGGCGGCGCTGGCCACCGCCTGGCAGCTCGGGCGGGCGCTGCACGCCCATGGCGGGCGCGGCGCGGACCCCACCCGCGCGGCGCTGCCGGCACTGGTGCTGGCAGCGCTGCTGGCCAACGCCTTCGCCTGCGGGGCGCTGTCGGGGCCGCATCACCGCTACCAGGCGCGGATCGCCTGGCTGGTGCTGCTGCCGCCTTTGCTGCCCCGGCTGGTCAGGCGGCCAGCCGCTTTTCCACGTCCGCCGGGTTCATTCGCACCAGCTTCTCGTAGTCGTCCAGCAGCGTCTGGGTGATCCGGCCGGGGGTGTAGACCTGGCCGGCGATCTCGCGCACCGGCGTCACTTCCGCGCCGGTGCCGACCAGCATCACCTCACTGGCGCGCGGCAGCTCCTCCGGCAGGATCGGCCGCTCCACCACCTTGATCTGGTTGCGCCGGGCCAGCTGCATCACCACGCGCCGGGTGATGCCGTCCAGGAAGCAGTCCGGCGTGGGGGTGTGCAACTCGCCGTCGAACACGAAGAAGATGTTGGCGCCGGTCGATTCGGCCACCCGGCCGCGCCAGTCCAGCATCAGCGCGTCCTGGAAGCCTTTCGCCTCGGCGGCGTGCTTGGACAGCGTGCCGATCATGTACAGCCCGGAGGCCTTGGAGGCGGTCGGCGCCGTTTCCGGGTGCGGGCGCTTCCATTCGGCGAGGTCCAGCCGGATGCCCTTCATGCGGTCGGCGAACATGGCCGGCCATGCCCAGGTAGCGATGGCGACATGGATGCGCGAATTCTGCGCCGACACCGCCATCATCTCGGACCCGCGCCACACGACCGGGCGCACATAGGCGTCCTGCAGCCCGTTGGCCGCCACCACCTGCATGCAGGCGGCGTCGATCTCGTCCGTCGTGTAGGGGATTTCCATGCCCAGGATGCGGGCGGAATTGAACAGGCGCTCGGTGTGCATGCGCAGCTTGAAGATGTTGCCGGCATATGCCCTCTCGCCTTCGAACACGCCGCTGGCATAGTGCAGCCCGTGCGACAGAACGTGCAGCCGGGCCTCCCGCCAGGGGACCATCACGCCGTCCTGCCAAATCTGGCCGTCACGGTCGTCGAAAGGAACAAGCGCCATGGGATGGTTCCTCGCAAGATTGTTGCTCTACAAGGCCGGAAGCTATAATCGAGTGTCGTCTACGTCAATATTCCTGCCGTAAATACGAGGTATGCCAGATATGCCCGACCCGAAGGGCGGCCCGAAGCCGATCGATGCCCGCGCCGCCTCCGCGCACGCCTCCCAGCCAGCCCCGGCGGGCGCCAGCCTGCTGTTCCTGCGCGAGGAGGAGATCCGCGCCGCCCAGGACCTGCTGTTCTTCGCCTACCGCGACTTCACCAACGCCGCCGACGTGATCCTGGAGGAACTCGGGCTGGGCCGGGCCCACCACCGGGCGCTGCACTACATCGGCCGCAACCCCGGCATCGCGGTCAGCGACCTGCTGGCCATCCTGCGCATCACCAAGCAAAGCCTCGCCCGCGTGCTGAGCGCGCTGGTGGAGCAGGGCCACGTCGCCCAGACGCAGGGCCACGCCGACCGCCGCCAGCGCCTGCTGACGCTGACGCCGGCCGGCCAGGCGCTGGAGCGCCGGCTGTTCGAACGCCAGCGCGAACGGCTGGTGACCGCCTACCGCGAGGCCGGCGGCAGCGCGGTGGACGGCTTCCGCCGGGTGATGCGCGGTATCATGGACGAGGGCGCGCGCGCCTATATGGACCAGAGGCACCCGCCCGGCCGCGATCCGCGCAGCCGGTAGGGCGCAGCAAAGGGAGGCCGCGATGGCCGAGGACGCGCTGATTCTGGTGGTGGAAGACGACGACCGGCTGCGCGAGCGGCTGGCCCGCTACCTGGGCGAGACCGGCTTTCGCGTCACCGCCGCCGCCAACGCCGCCGCGGCGCGCGACCACCTGCGCTTCGTGCAGCCCGACCTGATGGTGCTGGACGTGATGATGCCCGGCGAAACCGGCCTGCAACTCACCGAGTCGCTGCGCCGCGACAACAGCGACATCCCGGTGCTGCTGCTGACCGCGCGCGGCGCCCCGGAAGACCGCATCGCCGGCTTCGAGGCGGGGGCGGACGACTACCTGCCCAAGCCGTTCGAGCCGAAGGAGCTGGTGCTGCGCATCCGCGCCATGCTGCGCCGCGCCGCGCCGCCGGCCCCGCTGATCGGCCCGCCCGCCGGCCCGCTACCGCTGGGGCCGCTGTCCTTCGACCGCGAGCGCGGCGAACTCCGCGGCCCGGCCGGTCCGATGCGGCTGACCGGGGGCGAGGCGGCGCTGCTGGGCGCGCTCGCCGCCCGGCCCAACGAGGTGCTGTCGCGCGAGGACATCGCTGCCGCGCTGGACATGGATGAAGCCGGCGAACGCGCCATCGACGTGCAAATGACCCGCCTGCGCCGCAAAATCGAGGCCGACCCCCGCGAACCACGCTTCCTGCACACCGTCCGCGGCCGCGGCTACGTGCTCAAGCCCGGGGTCTGAGGGGTGGGAAGGAAGGACGCAAGGCCAGGGCGCTGCCCTGGACCCGGCAGGGGCGCCGCCCCTGCACCCCGCCAGGGACAGTGGTCCCTGGACCCATTCGTTTTGTTGTCTTCGCCAAGGGGGGGCAACCGTGCCGCCGGCAACCGCTCGGTCGCCCCCCCTTGGCGAAGACAACCAAGTCGCGGGGTCAAGGGGTCCACTGACCCCTTGCGGGTGCAGGGCAGCGCCCTGCTGGGGTCCAGGGTCAACGCCCCTGGCCTTGCTTGCTTCCTCCCCACCCCTTCGGAACCCTGAGCATGCGTGTGCCGTTGCCGCCGCAGAGTCGGGTGGTGAAGCGGCTGGTGCCGCGAAGTTTCCTGGGGCGGTCGCTGTTGATTGTTCTGGTGCCGCTGGTGTTGGTCGAGGCGGTGGCGCTGCAGATTTTCTACGGCACGCATCTGGATGTGGTGTCGCGCCGGTTTTCCAGTGCCATTGCCGGCGAGATCGCGGTGACGGTGGCGTTGCTGGACCGCTATCCCTCGCCGGACGACCAGGCCTGGATTCTGGCCAATGGCTGGGAGTATTTCGAGATGACGATGCGGCTGGAGCCGGGCCGGGTGCGCCCGGAGCATGAACGGCCGCCGTTGTTCGCGCCGGTGCAGGCCAATCTGGCGGCGGCGTTGCAGGAGCGGGTGCGCCTGCCCTTCGCCATGGACTGGCGCAGCGATCCGCTTTCGGTGGTGATCCGGGTGCAGTGGGGCGACTCGATCCTGGTGGTCGATGCCCCGCGCAAGCGGCTGTACACCGGCACCATCTACCTGTTCGTGCTGTGGCTGGTCGGTTCGGCGATGCTGCTGTTCGCCATCGCGGCGGTCTTCATGCGCAACCAGGTGCGCGGCATTCGCCGGCTGGCGGCCGGTGCGGAGGCGTTCGGCACCGGGCGCGACATCGGCCCGATCAAGCCGGAGGGCGCCACCGAGGTGCGGCAGGCGGCGGCGGCCTTCAACCTGATGCAGGCCCGCGTGCGCCGCTTCCTGGCGCAGCGCACCGAGATGCTGGCCGGCGTGTCGCACGACCTGCGCACGCCGCTGACCCGCTTGCGGCTGGCGCTGGCCATGCTGCCGGTGCGCGAGGACACCCAGCGCGACATCGCCGACATGACCGAGGATCTGGAGGAGATGGACCGCATGATCGGCGGCTATCTCGCCTTCGTGCGCGGGGTGGGCGAGGAGCCGGCCCAGCCGGCGGACCTGCCGCTGCTGCTGGAGGAGGTGGCCGCGCGTGCCCGCCGTGCCGGGGCCGACATCGCGCTGGAGGTGCCGGAGGAATTGTCGGTGATGCTGCGGCCGGACGGATTCCGCCGGGCGGTGACCAACCTGGTGGACAATGCCCGCCGGCACGGCCGCCATGTCCGCCTTGCCGCCGCCACGGCCGGGCCGCATGCCGTGGAGGTGACGGTGGACGACGACGGCCCGGGCATCCTGCCGGCCCGGCGGGAGGAAGTGTTCCGCCCGTTCGAGAGCGGGCCGGGCGGCGGCACCGGGCTCGGCCTGACCATCGCGCTGGACATCGTGCGCGCGCATGGCGGGGATATCGTGCTGGAGGACAGTGCGATGGGCGGGCTGCGGGCGCGGATCACTCTGCCGGTGTAGGTGTCGTCCCGGTGGGGCTTATGCCAAAGGCAAGCGGCGGGGCGTTGTCCCGCACCCCGCCAGGAGCCGAACCCCTGGCGGGTCCGGGCGGAGCCCGGTCTTGTCTGGCTTGGCCGGTCGCTCCGTCGGCGGCGGTCTTATTTCTTCGCGGCGGCGGCCTGGTCCACCAGCGACTTCACCTCGTCCATCGCGTCGGCGATGCGCTTGTTGAGCGTTTCCAGCGCCTCGCCGTTGGAGCGCTGGATCAGGTCGGACAGTTCGCGGGTGTTGGCGACGGCGTGTTCGTAGGCGCGCTTGAGCAGTTCGGCCTGCTGCGCCGCCTTGGCCTGCGGGGCGTCCGGCGAGGCGAGGGCGCGCATCGTCTCGGTCAGCTCCGCCATGGTCTGCTGCATGATTTCCATGTGCCGCTTGGCGACCGCCTGGGCGCCTTCCAGGGCGATCCGGTTGGCCGCCGACAGGGCTTCCATGTTGCGCTTGTGTGCCGTCATCAGCGCCTCGGCGTCGGGGGCCTGGGGCATCTGGCCGAACAGCTTGGTGAATTCCTCGGTGGCGGTCTTGGCCTGGTCCATCGCCTTGGCGAAGGGGTTCGGGAAGTCGCTCGGCATGGCTGTGTTCCTTCAGCCCGGAGGGTCCGGGTCGGCTTGCGGCACGGTTTCGGCAGGCGAGTGGTTGGTGGGCGGGTGGTCAGCGGGCGGCTGGTCGGCGGGCACGGCATCGGCATGCGGCTCCGGGGCGGGCGGCGCGGCCGGAGGGCGGCGGTGCAGCCATGACTCGGCGCGCTCGGCACGGGCCAGGGCCTGGTCGAGTGCCGCCATGGTGGCCGAGAGGTCCTCGCTTTCGTCGCGCTGCCACGCGCGCATTGTCCACAGCCAGACCGCCAGCAGCGCCTTGGCGCGCAGCAGGCCGAGCGGCGGCGCGGCCGAGGCGCCGGCGCCGTCCAGCATCCAGCCCATGCTGCGCAGGCTGGCCGAGCCCAGCAGCAGCGCCGCGGCGGGGTCGGTGGGCAGGGCGCGCAGCAGGGCGGCCACGCCGGCGCGGTGGCTTTGCAGCACGTCGATGCGGCGCATCAGGATATCGAACAGCCGGTCTCGCACCGGCCCCTCGGCGGGCGCGCCGGTCAGCGCCGCCTGGTCGGCCAGGCTGCCGAAGCGCAGCAGCAGCGCGCAGCGCCCGGGGAAGCGCGCGCGGGTGCGCGCCACGTCCAGCCCGGCGTTGCGCGCCGCCTCCACCAAGTTGAGCCGGTGCCAGCCATACGCGCCGATGCGCGCGAAGGCGGCGGCGATCAGGGCGCGGTCGAAGCTGGTGTCGTCCATGCACCGATGATGGGCATTCGGCGCCGGAATGTCACCCCGCGTGATGCCGAATCAGCCCGCCAGTTCGCGTGACCGCTCGGTTGCGGCCGCGATGGCGCGGGAAATCGCCTCCGGCCAGGCGGATTTCTCCATCAGCACCGCCAGCGCCCGCTCGGTGGTGCCCTTGGGGCTGGTGACGTTGCGGCGCAGCGTGGCCGCGTCCTCGGTGCTGGCGGCCAGCAGCGCGCCGGAGCCGGCGACCGTCTGGCGGGCCATCAGGCGGGCGAGGTCGGCCGGGATGCCCTGCTCCATCGCCGCCTGTTCCAGCAGTTCGGCCAGCAGGAACACATAGGCCGGGCCGCCGCCGGACACCGCGGTGACCGGGTCGATCAGCCCCTCGTCCTCCACCCAGGCGACCTTGCCGATCGCCGCCAGCAGGTCGTCGCACAGGGCGCGCTGGCCGGCCGAGACGCCGGGGCCGGCGCAGGCGACGGTGATGCCCTGGCGCACCGCGGCGGGGGTGTTCGGCATGGCGCGCACGATGGCGGCGCGCTCGCCCAGCAGGCCGCGCAGCCCGCCGATGGTCCGCCCGGCCATGATCGACAGCATCACCGCCGAGCCGGCGTAGCGGGCATACAACGGCAGCGCCTCGCCGGCGCTCTGCGGCTTCACCGCCAGCACCACGGCGGCGGGGGCGAAGCCGGCGGGGATGGCGGCGGCATCGGCCACCACGGTCACCTCCGGCCCGGGCGAGGGCGGCAGCGAGGGGTCCACGGCGACCGCCGCCTCCAGCCCGCGTTCCCGCCAGCCGGCCAGCATGGCCCCGCCCATCTTGCCGAAGCCGACCAGTAGGATCGGAGGAATGGCGCTCATGCCTCGCCCACGCATTCCAGCATGGCGGCCTGCAACGCCTCGGCCGGGCCCTTGCCGCCCCACAGCACGAACTGGAAGGCGGGAAAGAAGCGCTCGCACTCGGTGATGGCGATGTCCACCATGTCCTCCAGGCTTTCCGCCGAGGCGCCCGGCGCCCCGCGCAGCAGCACCGAATGGCGGAACACCGGCATGCCGTCATCGGCATCCATGCCGAAATGGCCGATCCACAGCCGCTCATTGGCCAGGGCGAGCAGTTCGTACAGCGCCGCCCGGCGCTTCTCGGGCACCTTCAGGTCGAAGGCGCAGGTGAAGTGCATGGCGCTGATTTCGTGCGACCAGCTGAAATAAAGCCCGTAATCGCACCATTTTCCGGGCGCTTCGGCCGCCATTTCCGAGTCGCTGCGCCGGTCGCACGCCCATTCGTTGGCGGCGACGATCTGCTCCATCACGTCGAGCGGGTTGGCTGCGGTGTCGTGGGCGAAGCTCATCATAGCTGTCATCCGAGGTCTCCCGCCTGAAGGAAGGCCGCTGTTAGCCCGAATAGCGGCCACGGCCACGAGCAGCGCGGCGTCCGGGCCCCCGGATATGGGGGTGGAAACCCGAATCGACACGACGGATAGACTACCGACCCGTTAAACCGCGCCGCAAGAGGGCATCAAACCAAGATCACGGCTACTTCATACGCCGTACCAGCTTCGTCCCTCAAGTGATCATACCAGGCCCGCCGCCACCCTCCGGCAGATTTTGCGACTCCAGCGCCGCCACCCGCTCCTCCAGCGCCGACAGCCGCGCCTGCATCGCTTCCAGCAACGCGGTGGCGGCCTCCTGCCCGGCACGGGCGCGGGCGGCCATTTCCAGTGCCGCGTCCATTTCCTCGCGCCGCACCAGGTCCAGGCGGCGGATCGCCTCGTCCACGCGGGCGCGGCCGATCGCGCCGGCTTCCTGCTTCAGCCCCATCAGCGCGGAGACGGCGCCGCCGGCCACCCCGGCCAGGTCGTCGATCAGCCGCGGCCGGCCGGCCGGCGGGGTGACATGGTCCGGCTGCGGGTCCGGATGGGCGGCGGGTTGGTCGGTCATGGCAGGCTCCTTCTGGCGCGGCACCGGCGGGCCCGGCATTGGGCGGCTTCCGCCACGGCGCGCAGACCCGTATATCGTGCCCGGATGATCCTGGTCACCGGCGGCGCCGGCTTTATCGGCTCGAATCTTCACGCGGCGCTGTATCGGCGCGGGCTGGAGACCGTTGTGGTCGATCGGCTGCGCGACGGCGGCCCCGGCGGGGGGAAATGGCG